>JBCDJW010000007.1:0-108630 GCA_038747275.1 Planctomycetota bacterium
CCGCCGCCCCGGCGGTGGCGCGTGCCGCTCTCCCGGGGGGGGGGGGGGCGCCCCGCCCCCCCGGGGGCGGCGGGGGGGGGGGGCCGCGGGGGCACAAACAACGCGGGCGGGGGTCTGGTCAGTCGGCGGCGGTCTTCTTCCAGCCAGGGGCGACTTCGGGGGCGGCGTGCAACCGGGCCCAAGCTTCTTCGAGCAATTCGGTCAGGCCGACGCGAGTCGCGGAACTGAAAACGAGCACCGGCAGGCCGAGCTCGTCGGCGATCATCCGCCGGGCGACCTCGTGGTCTTCGGGGCCACCCATCAGATCCATCTTACTGAGGGCGATGATCTCCTGCTTCGCGGCCAGGGCCGGCGAGTGCGCCGCGAGTTCGCGGCGGATGGTGTGGTAGTTTTCGATCGGGTCGCTGCCGTCTTCGGGCTCGGGTTCGAGGACGTGGATCAGCAGCCGGGTACGTTCGACGTGGCGGAGGAAACGCGTGCCCAGGCCGGCACCTTCGCTGGCTTTTTCGATCAGGCCGGGGATGTCGGCGATGACCAATCGGCGGTTGTAGCCCTCCGGCGTGCCCCCGCCTCCGGAACCCAGCTTGCCGAAGCCGCTGCTCAACTCGGCGATCCCAAGCTGCGGCACCAGCGTCGTAAACGGGTAATCGGCAACCTTCGGCTCGGCGGCGCTGACTACGCTCAGCAGCGTGCTCTTTCCAGCGTTGGGTTTGCCCAACAGGCCGATGTCGGCGATGAGCTTGAGCTCGAGCCGTAGGTCGAATTCTTCGGCCGGCTCGCCCGGCTCGGCCTCGGTGGGGGACTGGTTGGTCGCGGTCTTGAACGACTCGTTGCCCCGCCCGCCCTTGCCGCCCTTGGCGATGACGAAGGTCTTGCCTTCGTGGTCGAGGTCGACGATCAGTTCGCCGGTCTCGGCGTGGTACACCAGCGTGCCGGGCGGCAGGCGGACGATCAGGTCGTCGCCCTTCTTGCCGTGCTGTTGTTTGCCCCGCCCCATCTCGCCGGCCTCGGCCCGCCAGTGGTGCCGGCCGGCGAAGTCCAAGAGCGTCTCGACCTCGGGGTCCGCCACCAAGATTACCGACCCGCCGTCGCCGCCGTCGCCGCCGTTGGGCCCGCCCTTGGGGATGTACTTCATCCGCAGGAACGAGGCACAGCCGTCCCCGCCCTTGCCGGACTTCACGTAGATATTGGCCGAATCGATAATCATGACAACGTCTAATCCTACCGGAATCCCCGCCACCCCCGGAATCTGCCCCAAAACCGCCCCGTCCGTCCGGTATTGGTCTGGAACTGGTCTGGTTTTGGTGGTCTGGTCTGGGAGTAGACCAGTGGGCAAAACAAACAGAAAGATGAAGTAGTCAAAAATAGGATACGAGGTGATACAAGACACCTCTCAGTTCGTAGCTAAACCCCAGAATATTCTTTGAATTCGCGGAGTAACTCGCCCGTAAGACAACCCCGCTTACGCCGAAACTGCGATGGTGCTAATTCAAAGAAATGCGTATCCAAGATGTAACAGTCTTTCGTCAACCCCGTCATAGAAAAATCCGGGTGGTTCAGCGACAGGTGGAAACCAGAATCGCTGTATAGATGACTGGAGATTGGGAAACACGCCCACAACTCTCCCCTCGGCTCAATCACCAACCAAGGGCGTATGTCTTCGCAGTTCTTGAACTGCTTTATCGCATTAAAAATCCCGAAATGCTCCATGCCTCATAGGTCTGAATCCGAACCCCAGAATGGACTTTCCATATGAGACGCGGTGGCTTGTGAAATAACTGGACGATCGCGCAGCATTCGATCATCGGCGTAATGCTTAATAATTAACTCATACGGGATGAGCGTCGAGGTCTTCTCTCTGAATACTTCCTTGTACTCTGGGAATTCGTGAGTAGATTCGACAAGACGCCAAGTATTTTTCGCTATCTGCCCATAACGATCCAGAACTAAATCCAACGTAGCGATCTCGGAATCAGATAAATCAGATACACCCGGGCTGTGTTTAATGGTTAAATGATAGCCATTCTGATTAAAAAAATTATAAGGATCAAGATCACCCGTAAAACCAAACTCGCCGTCAAGAACAGAAAGCGAATTCGAAGGAACAGGACCGTGCGGCATAGCGCATTGGCGGTCGCCGGTAATCGGGTAGCCGAATGAAATAAAGTGATCGCGATCGGCAACGTAAAGCAGCTTGGTCAGTGCCACTTTGTCAACACCACCAAGCTTTCCAATAAAATAGGCCATCGCTTGAAGCGACTTGCTTGGGGAAAAGTCAAAGCGAATAGCTGTATTCGTTGTACTAGGTCTCATAGTGGGTACTCTGCGCCTTTCTTTGAGCGTTTTTTCACTTGCGCAGGGAAAACCTACTTAAATCATAGGTAATAATCGACGTTCAACCAAACCAACCTTTGACTTTTCCAAGCATACCTATGAGTACCCCGGGCAGAACTAATACCTAAATTATACCAAACAAAATTCCTGCCATCAAGATCGAATTCGGTAAATATAAGTAACTTGAGAAAACTTACATCAGCCCCCCGATTTGGTTCGGCCGGCAACCGAGTTCGCGGCGGACGCTGCGGTAGCACTGGGCGTAGCTGCCGAAGCCGGCGGCGGTGGCGGCTTCTTCGAGGGTGAGGCGGGAGCCGCGGCCGACGAGCTCGCGGAAGAGGCGGACGCGTTGGCGGGCGCGGAAGTCGGTGAGCGACATGCCGATCTGCCGGGCGAACAAGCGGGAGAGGTGGGCACGGCTGACGTGGCACCGCTCGGCGATGGCGTCGAGGTCGTCGGCGTCGCGGAGGTGGGCACGCTCGTGTAGTAGGCGGGCGGCGTGTTCCACGGCCGGGTGCAGGTGGGTCCCGGCGGGGATGTCGGCGGCGTGTTCGTAGACCTGGAACGCTTCGCTCAGAAGCCAGGCGACGCCCGCTTTTCCGCGCTGGTGCGTCGTGCCGTCGAGGTCGGCGACCCGGCGACACAACCCCCCGAGCATCTCGGCCTCCGGCTCGGCGAGGATGCGGCCCTGCAGTTCGACGCTCCGGTCGCGGTCGAGCAGGCGTTGCCAGCGGGACAGGCCGGCGTCTCGGGTCATCTGCCGGACGAGTGCTTCGCTGAAGATCCCGACCCACATCCGCATGTCGCGGGAGTGGTCGATCAGGACGTGCGGCTGCTGAGGCAGGAGCCAGGTGAGCGAGTCGGTGGGGAGGCGGTAGCGCTGGCCGCGGATGAGGTATTCGACCCAGCCGCGGTCGATGAGGTTGAACTCCCATTCGTCGTGGCGGTGCCCGGGGTTGGGGCCGCGGCCCGGCCCGCCGGGGTTCAGGAACAGGCGGGCATGGCCCGATTCGCCCGGGCGGAGCGGCTGAACCCGGGGGATATCACCATTTGCAATGTTTTGGCTTTCTGGCGGCATGGCGAGGGGAGTCAAAGCTCGCTAATAATGTTAAATCGATGAATTTGGCGGTCTTGGCTCATCCGCCACGCATCATTATATGAGAGCTGCTTTGGTTCGATCTCTTCACCCGACCTTTTCTGGCCGAGGACAAACCACCCATGAAAATAACCGCGACCCCCAAACTAACCCGGCGGTCTTTCGTCAAAGCGGCCGGCGCCTCGGCGGTGGTGTTCCCGACGCTGATCCCCGCGCGGGTACTGGGCGAGACCGCCCCGTCGAAGCAGATCACTTTGGGTTTTATCGGGGTGGGCGGGCAGGGTACGCAGGTCAACCTCCCGAACTTCCTCGTCGAGAACGACTGCCGGGTCGTGTCGGTGTGCGACGCCCATTTGGGCAAAGCCAAGCGGGCCCAGCAGACCGTCAACGAGCGTTACGGCAACGAAGACTGCCGGGCGACGCAGGACTTCCGCGAGGTCTTGGCCGACCCGGCGATCGACGCGGTGGTGATCTCGACGCCGGACCACTGGCACGTGCCGATGTCGCTGATGGCGATGCGGGCGGGCAAGCATGTGTTCTGCGAGAAGCCGACCCACAGCATCCACGAGGGGCGCATCCTCACCGACGCGTTTGCGAAGAGTGACCGCGTGTTCCAGGGCGGGATCGAAGACCGCTCCCGGGCGCACTTCCACAAGCTGGTGGAGTGGGCCAAGAACGGGGCGATCGGCGAGGTCGAACGCGTCGAGGTCATGATGTGCAAGGGCAAGACCCACGCCCTCGAGGCGAGCCAACCCGTGCCCCAAGCGCTCGACTGGAACCTCTGGCAGGGTCCGGCGGAGTTCCGCGAATTCTCCCCCACCCGGATCCGGCCGGGCGGCTGGCGGCAGATCGGCGTGTACTCCAAGGGCACGATCATTGACATCGGCACCCACCTGGTCGACACCGCGCAGCTCGGCATCAACGACCCCGACGTCTGCCCCGTCGAGGTGTCGGGCACCGGCGAGATACCGCAAAACATGCTGACCGACGTGCCGGTGACGTATGACCTGACTTACAAATACGGCAACGGGGCCGAGATGCGGGTCTACAACGGGCCGGGCGAGGTGTGGTCCCCGGAGAGCTGCGCGATCGAGTTCTACGGCACGAAAGGCTGGATCAAGCGCATCGGCTGGACGGGCAAGCTCGAAGCGAGCGACCGCAACATCCTCCGCACCCGCTACACCGCCGAGGAATCGAAGCACTGGCCGCTGCCGCCCCGCGAGCAGCGCGACTTCCTCGACTGCATCCAGACCGGCAAGCGGGCGACGTACCCCGCGGTCGACCTGCACCACATGTCGACGACGCTGCACATGGGCGTAATCTCGCTCGAGCTCGGCCGGGCCATAAAATGGAACCCGAAGAACGAATCCTTCATCGGCGACGAGCAGGCCAACGCCAAGCGGTACCTCCCCCCGGCCCGCGACTGGGAAGCAGCATCATGAAATCATTCATTCTTGTCATCGGACTCGTCTCTAGCATTGCATCGGCGGGAGCAGAAGAAGGCTTCCACGAGTTCAGGCACTACGGATACGCGGGCAACCCTTTGGTGCCCGGGCTGGAGTGGAAGATCCACGACAACGACCGCCCGATCCCGCCGCGGGTGATCCCGGGACCGTACGACGAGCAGGCTATCGCTGAACCGCCGTCGGACGCGGAGGTGTTGTTCGACGGCAACGGGCTCGAACAGTTCAACAAGAACGAATGGATCCTGAAAGATGGCTTTGTCCGGGCGCACTCGGGGCCGCTTCAGAGCAAGAAACGCTACGGCGACATGCAGATGCATATCGAGTGGCGCACGCCCAACCCGCCGCTCACCGAGAAGAAAGGCGCGATGGGCAACAGCGGCATCTACATCATGGGGCGATACGAGCTGCAGATTCATGATTCGTACAGCTGCCGGATGTACGCCGACGGATCAGCGGGGGCGATCTACGGCCAGTGGCCGCCGCTGGTCAACGCTTCGCGGCCGCCGGGCGAGTGGCAGACGTTTGACCTCTACTTCACTGCCCCGGTCTTCGACGGCGGTGAGGTCGTCGAACCCGCGCGCATCACCGTGCTGCACAACGGCGTCTTCGTTCAGGTCGACACCGAGCTGATCGGCCCGACGAGCCACAACAAACCCAAACCCTACGAGGCTCATGCGGACCGCCTGCCGTTCTTTTTGCAGGGCGGCAAGAACCCGGTCGAGTTCCGCAACATCTGGGTCCGCGACCTGGATCCCTCCGAAGGATCATGAACCATGAAACGCAGAACTTTCTGCAAGGCCGCCGCCGCGGCCAGCCTGTCGGCACCCTCGACGTTTGCGATCGGACAGCCCGGGCCTTCGGCCAACTCGAAGATCAACGTCGCGCTGATCGGCGTGGGCGGCGTGGGACAATTCGCGTTCAATCATTGCGGCGAGGGCGAAAACATCGTCGCGTTGTGTGATGTCGATTGGCGGGACAGCCCGGGCGGCTTCGCGAAGCGGGCCGCGGCGAAGCACGTCCACCGCGCGCCGGACGCCAAGCGCTTCACGGACTTCCGGAAGATGCTCGACCAGATGGAGCGGGAGATCGACGCGGTGGTCATCACCACCCCCGACCACACGCACTACCCCATCACGATGGACGCCATGCAGCGCGGGATCCATGTCTGTGTGCAGAAGCCGATGGCCCGCAACATCCAGCAGGTCCGGACGCTGCAGGCGGCGGCGAAGAAATACAAGGTCCAGACCGTCATGGGCAACCAGGGCCACTGCTTCGAGGGCACGCACCGCATCGTGGAGTGGGTCCGCAAAGGCATCCTCGGCGACGTCGAAGAGGTCCACTGCTGGACCGACCGGCCCCGCCTGCCGTGGTTCGGCTACTTCAAGCCCACCCCCCCGCCCACCGGCCCGGTGCCGGACGGGTTGAACTGGGACCTGTGGCAGGGGCCGGTGGCCGACCGCGCGTACAGCGACGAATACATGCCGCTCAAGTGGCGCGGCTGGTGGGACTACGGCTGCGGCGGGCTGGGCGACATCGGCTGCCACGTGATCGATGCCCCGTTCTGGGCGTTGGACCTCGGCAGCCCGGAGCGCATCGAGGTCGTGGAAGTCGATCAGTGGTTCAACACCGACTACACCCCGCGCAGCGCTCGGCTGATCTACCACTTCCCCGCCAAGGGCGACCGCAAAGCGGTGAAGCTGCACTGGTACGAAGGCAAATACCGCCCCGAAAAACTGGAAGGCATGAAAGAGCTGCCCAGCAACGGCATGATCATAAAGGGCAGCAAGGAAACGGTCTTCCACGAGGACATGCGGGCACAATCGCCTCGGCTGTGGCCTTCGACGCGGATGCGTGAATACGGAAGCGTGTTGAAAGAAAAAACCATCCCGCGCTCGCCCGCCGGCCACCCGCAGAAAGACTTGTGGGTTGCGATCCGCGGCGACATCGAGGCCTGCGGCTCGAACTTCGATTACGCCGGGCCGTTGACGGAGGTGGTGCTGCTGGGGGCGATGGCGATCCGGGCCAAAGAGTCCTTCGACTGGGACCCGGTCGCGATGCGCTGCTCCAGCAAGACGGCCCAGCAGTGGATCGAGGAGCCGGTGCGGAAGGGCTGGGAGTACACGCTTTAAAAATCCGCCGACGGGCTTTGCCTGACCCCGCTCTAATCCATTAAACAAAAAGCCCCGCAATTTTTTGCAGGGCTTTATGCAAATTTTATTTGAGAAGTTTTCGCGGGCTCAGGCGACGGCTTCTTCGCGGACGTGGACTTTGCGGCCCTGGAACTCGACGGTGCCGGGGGTGAGGGCGAAGAGGGTGTCGTCTTTGCCGAGGCCTACGTTGAAGCCGGGCTTGAACTTGGTTCCGCACTGGCGGATGATGATCGAGCCGGCTTTAGCGGTTTGGCCGCCGTAGAGCTTGATGCCGCGGAACTGGGGGTTGGAATCGCGACCGTTCTTGGTCGAGCCTTGTCCTTTTTTGTGTGCCATGGTCGGAACTCTGCGGGTTGGGGTGCGGGGCACCGGGTGTTCTTAGTGGGACCGCATAATATAACTAGAAGCCCACGGCTCGTCCAGCCCGCGGGGTTGAGGCGGCCGGGGGCAGCGATACGCAGCCGACTGGTCGCGAGCGGTCGGGGTAGTAAGGTCCGACAAGAGCGTTCAGCCTGGTACTGGTGGCCGGGGAGCCGCGGTTTCTCGGACGTCATCCGTGGGGTTTAAAATCACTTGCGTCGGTTGGTTGGTGGATTTAGACTGGCCAAACTGTTTCGATTGATCCGCATTCAATTTCGGCTAGGGCTTCAATCGTTGATGTACCGTTTGCCCTTTAGGTTACTTCCTGTAGCCCTAATCTGACCCGACCGAAATTTGTTCCCGCATCGGAGGCCTTGCTTTGTACAAACGTCAACACGCTGCCGTTGTTCTCGTGACGTGCGTCACGCTGTTTGCCGGGGCCACGCCCCGAGTCTCGGCACAAGACGCCGACCCGTCCTCGCTGCTGCAGCAAGGGCTTTCGCTCATGGAGGCCGGCGATGCGCAGGCCGCTAAGGAATTGCTCGAGCAGATCGACGCGATCGCACTGAGCAAAGAACAACGCCAAACCCTCTACACCGCATTGACCGATCTCGAAGAGAAGCTGGCCAACCAACCCGCCGCCCCGTCGGCCGAGCCCACCCCGGTGGAAGTCGTGGTCGAAGAAGCCGCGGCGGTTGAAGTTGAAGCGGTTGTGGTCGAAGAGCCGACGCCCGCGGAAGTGCTCGCCCAGGCCGACGCCGCGGCCACCAACGATCCCGGCACCGCGATCGCGCTCTACAACGCACTCATCGAGCAAGGCGGAGATGCGGGCGTGACGGCAGAGGCCCGCATGGCCGACTTGCTACGTGGACTCAACGGCGACGCGACCCGGGCCAACCGGGCCCTCGACTCGGCCGACGCCGACCTCGCCGCCGGCCGCTTTGAATTGGCCAAGCAGAAGTTCGACTCGGTCGTCGCATCCGGCGTCGAGCTGGGCTGGTTCGGCGAACAGCGGATCGCCCGCGGCCTCAACCGCATCGCGGAAGCCACGCCGCCCGTGGCCCCGGTCGTTGTAGAAACTGTGGTCGAAGAAGAAGCCGTTCCGGCCGCCGAACCCCAACAAGTCGCAGTAGAACCCGCTCCCGCGCCGGCCGCCCCCGCGGCACCGGTCACGGCCGAAAGCGACCTGATTATCGAAGCCCGCAAGGCGGTCGCCAGCGAGTACTACGCCGACGCCAAAGCGGCGATGGCCCAAGGCTACGACGCGTTGGCGATCAACCTACTCAGCCAAGCCGAAGAACTCGACCCGGACAACCCCGCCATCCAGGCCAGCCTCGCTCAAGCCAACGCCGCACCCGGCAACGGCCAGGGCGTCCAACTCGACAACGCGGTTGATACGTTTGTTTTGCGTCGCGACGCCGCTCAGGCCGCTTACGACGAAGCGATGAACAACGCCACCGACAAGCTCGGCAAGCGTGACTTCGCCGGGGCCAGCGACGAGGTCGCCCGGGCGAAGACAACGATCGAAAACAATCAGGAGTTCTTCAGCGTCAGCGAATTTGAAGCTCGACGTGACGCGGCGACCGCCCTGTCGGTGCAAATCAACGAGCAGCAGATCGCCGCCGCAATCTTGGCTGACGAAAAGGCCCGTAGAGAAGCAGAAGAAGACGAAAGACTAGCCCGTGAGCAAGCCGAGCGGGAAAATGCCCAGGACGTCCGAGAGCTCATTATCCAGGCGCGTCAACTACAGAAGGAACTCAAGTACGAAGACGCCCTCCTCGTACTTGACCAAGCGTTGTTTAAAGAGCCCACCAACTTCACCGCCCAGCTCCTCAAAGAAGTGATCGAGGACGCTCTTATCGCGGTGGAAAGCGTAGCGGTCGAGCGCGAGATACGCCTCGAAGGTGCGAAGGATGCACTTCTTAACCGCGAAGCGGTGATCCCTTATACCGACCTGATCACGTTCCCCGAAGACTGGCCCGAGTTGTCCGACCGCCGTATCCGCGGCCTCGACGACACCGGCGGCGAATCGGAGGCCAACCGCGAGACCGCGCTTCGGCTCAAGAAGATCGTGCCTATTAGCTTCGACGCCAACCCGCTCGAGTCCGTCATCGGATTCATCCGGGAAACCACCGGTGCCAACATCTTCGTCAACTGGCCCGCGTTGACCGACGAGGCCGGGGTCGAGCAAGACCAGCCGATCTCGCTGACGCTCAACAACGTGCCGGCGGACAAGGCCCTCGAACTCGTCCTCCAGCAGGCCTCGGCCAGCAGCGGCTTCGGCGAACCGATCAACTTCTCGATCATCGACGGCGTGGTCACGATCTCCACGGCCGAAGACCTCAAGCGATCGACCGACCTCCGCGTCTACGACATCCGCGACCTCCTGGTACAGGTCCCCAACTTTACCGACGCACCCGAGTTCAGCCTCGAAGACGCCCTGGAAGGCGGCGGTGGCGGTGATGGCGGCGGTGGCGGTGGGAGTATCTTCGGGGAGGACAACGACGACGATACAGAAGATGAAGAGATCACCCGCGAAGAGTTGATCCTTCAGATCACCGAGCTGATCGAAGAAACGGTCGGTACGATCGACGAATGGGTCGACGAAGAATCCACCGTTCGGGAGCTCAACAGCAACCTCATCATTAAGACCACCCCCGAAAACCACCGACAGATCAATACGCTGCTCGCCCAGCTGCGTGAAACCCGGGCGATCCAGATCTCCGTCGAAGCCCGCTTCCTGCTGGTCGACCGCAACTTCCTCGAAAACGTGCAGGTCGACTTCGACGTCGCGTGGCAAGGAGAAGACGGGGGCATCGTGAGCCGAGACGACCCGTTCACGGCTGAAGTCCCGACCACTGTTGTCGACGAAGACGGCAACCCTATCATTAACCCCCTCACCGGTGGGACATTTGTCACCGGTGCCGCCCAGCAAGGCTTCAACGACATCAACGCCGGCCAAGGGTCTAACATACTTTCTGCTCCGGTCGAAAGCGCGTTGAGTTTTGCTCCATTCTTCAGCGGGGTTTCGGGGCTTAACCTCGGAGTCAGCTTTATCGACGACCTCTCCGTCAGCCTGCTGCTCGACGCGACGGTTGCCAACCGTAACGCGATCTCGCTGACCGCTCCGCGGGTGACTTTCTTCAACGGCCAACGGGCCTATGTGGTCGTAACCCAGCAGGTCTCCTTCGTTTCCGATCTTGAAGCGGTTCCCGACTCGGCAGGGTTCAATGTCACGGTGGATGTTGTAAACGGAGGGGTTGTCTTAGACGTGGAAGGCACGATCTCGGCAGATCGTCGTTACGTAACGATGACGCTCCGCCCAAGCTTGGCGAATATTGTTGATATCGAAGACTTCCCGCTTAGCGGCGGAGCAGTTGTCGGTGATGATGATGACTTTGTAACTTTCGAGGTCGCACTTCAGCTTCCTATCCTCGACATCACGACCGTACGGGCTACGGTCAGCGTTCCCGACCGGGGAACCCTGCTACTGGGCGGTCAACGCCTGGTCGGCGATCAGGAGATCGAAGCCGGGGTTCCCGTGCTGTCCAAGCTACCCATCCTCAACCGGCTGTTCACCAATACCTCCAAGACAGAAGACGAAAGAACCCTTTTGATCCTTATCCGTCCCGAGATCATCATCCAGAGCGAGCGTGAGGAAGACGCCTACCCCGGCATCACCGACAACCTCCAAGAACTCGGTCAATCGATTAACTGATCACGGCTTCTAAATCCTTAACCATCCGACCCGCCGCGAGGCGGGTTTTTTCTTGCGGTATCGACGACAAGCCAAACCGCCGCATCGAAACGGGGCGTATCTGTGGGTTTCGGTGCCCACATCGGTCAAGAAAAACACCCGCTCAACCCCGCTTAACCGTTGATTCCAGCAAAGCCAAAATCAACAAGATCGCGGCCGCTTGAGCTGCGACTACCGCGGCTTGCCAGCCGGTGAGTCGGCCGAGGATGACGCCGCCTAAGCCGGTCGCCAGGGTCGCCAGCAGGATAACAGCGAGAGCTTTGCGTTTGCTGAGTCCCTTACGGAGCAGGCGGTGAGAGAAGTGGTTGTGGTCGCCTTGAAACGGGCTCTTGCCTGCCAAGATCCGCATTACGGTGACCGACGTGAAGTCGTACAGCGGCACGGCCAAGACCAAGAGCGGCATCAGCGCCCCGTACCACGCCGCCCCGCCGCCCGCCGCTTCACCCGGAGCAACGCCCGGGGCGACGTAGGTCGTCCGCACCGAGATCACGCCCAGCATCAAACCGACCACCAGCGATCCGCTGTCGCCGAGGTACAGGCGGGCCGGGGGCAGGTTGAAGAACAAAAACCCTAGCAACGCCCCCACCAACAACGCGGCCAGACCCGCGACGAACCACTGCCCGCCGATGAGCGTCGCCGCCAGGTACAGCCCCCCCGCCACCAGCCCGACGCCGCCCGCCAGCCCGTCCATGTTGTCCAGAAAGTTCATCGCGTTGGTGATCACGACCAGCCAGAGTACGCTCAGGACGATCGATATCGCAGTACCCGCACTGACACTCAGGACGCCGGGCGTGGTCTCGGGGTTGCCCAAGAAAGAAAGGACGCGGACATCAGCAAACACGACCAATCCGATCGCCGCCGCGAACTGCACCCCCAGCTTCGGCCAGGCCCCGAGCGCCCGCCGATCGTCGACCAGCCCCATCACGTGCATCGCCGCCAACGCCACCAGTAGCCCGCCGCCCAGCTGCGTCGTCTCTCTCAGCCCCGGCAGGTGCGTAACCAAAGCATCCTCCCCGATCCCCGGGAGCCGTCCCCAGACATCGCTCGGCACCAGCCAAACTCCCAGCAGCACCGCCAGCGTCGGCCACGCGACCGCCGCAAACACCGCCACGCCCCCCGTGTTCGGCACTGGCGTCCGTCCCGGCAAAAGCGCCAACTTGTGCGCCTCGGTCCCCGCGGCGTCAACAAGACCCAGCCTAAGGCTGAGCCTCCTCACCAAACCGCACAGCGTCACGCTGGTAAGCAGTGCCGTGAACAACAACAATAAGACCAGACCGATCATCGCTTCAGTCTCGTCGATCCAGGGCGTGGTGTCGATCTATACCGCAACTAGCTTTAGCGTAAACCGAACGATTACGCTTGCGGCGTAAGGCGGAGGCACCACGCGTAGTCGCCGGGCCGGTCGGCCGGGAGCGTGACCTTCATCGCTTCTTCGTCCCGGGTGTACCCCAGCTCGCCTTCGTGGCCAAGCAACTCGACCTTCGCCAGATCACGCGGACAGAACCGGCGGTTTTTGTAGAAGTTCTTGATCTGCACCACACCGTCTTCCGGCCAGCCGAGGATGTGGACGTAGACGACGCCGTTTTTGGTGGTAAACCGCAGGTCTTCGGGGCCGAAGTCTTGGCGATTCTTCTCGGCGAAGTGGCCCTCGGGCACGGCGGTCGGGCCCTCGCCGAAGATCTTCCAGGGGTAGGTGTCGTAGATACCTTCGCCGTTGATATTCATCCACCCCCCGAGCTGGCGGAGCAGGTCGATCTGCTCCTGGGGGATCGTGCCGTCGGCCCGCGGGCCGACGTTCATGAGCAGCGCCCCGTTCTTGCTGACGATGTCGATGAAGTCGTGGATGATCGCTTCGGGCGTGCGGTACTTAAGCCCCTCGATGTAGCCCCAGGAGTTGTAGGCCAGCGAGGTGTCGGTCTGCCAGAACGGGTAGCGGATACCCTTGAGCTGGCCGCGTTCGATGTCCCAAACTCCGGCCGAGCTGGGCATGGCCTCGTTCTTGAAGTTGATCGCTCCCTCGATGCCCCACTCGGCGCAGCGGTTGTAGTAGTACGCCGCGAATGTGCGTAGCCGCTCGGCGTAGAGCGCTTCCTCGATCCACCAATCGAAGAACACCACCTCGGGGCGGAACTTGTCGACCAGCTCGCAGGTGCGGACCAGCCAGTCGTCTAGCCAGTCGTCACCGGGCGTGCTGCCGTGCTCGACGTGCATCTTCTTGCAGAAGGGCATGACCTCGGTCCGGCCGTAGAGGTCGGCGTATTCGGGGTCTTGAACGTCCGAGGGTAACAGCGTGCCGCCGTTGAAGAACCAGCAGTTCTCCTCGCGGTGGGTCGAGACGGCAAAACGCATCCCCTGCTTGCGGACCTCTTCGGCCAGCTCGCCCGTCAGGTCTCGCTTCGGCCCCATGTTCTTCGAGTTCCAGCGGTTCAGCGGCGTGTCGTACATCGCGAAGCCGTCGTGGTGCTCGGCCACGGGCATGACGAATTCGGCGCCCGATTCCTTGAACACGGCCGCCCAGGCGGCGGGGTCGTATTGCTCAGCTTTGAACATCGGGATGAAGTCTTTGTAGCCGAACTTATCGACCGGGCCGTAGGTCTCCACGTGGTGCTTGTGGATGTCCGACTCGGGCAGGTACATGTTGCGGGCGTACCACTCGCTGCCGTAGGCGGGCACGGCGTACACGCCCCAGTGGATGAAAATCCCCAGTTTCTTGGCCCGGTACCAGCTCGGCACCCGGTACTGATCGAAATTGTCCCAGTTGTCGTCGGAAAACGGCCCCTTGGCGACGACTTCACGGATATTCCCCAACGCCGATCCAGTTGAACTCATATCTGCAGCCTTAGTATCAATTTAGCGTTAAAAACTCAAATTCTTTACGGTCAGCAAAGTAATATAAGCCTAAATCGTTTGTGGCGTTGGAATCCAGATATCTCAATTCACGTATTTAAGACAACCCGCCACCAACATGAGGCTGCTCCCGTAGCCCGACCTTCAAATAAAGAGGGTATCAGACCATCCTGAATGCTGATGAAAACCCGCGTTGGCCGCGATCATTTTTGGGCCAAAAGGTATTAATTTCGTAAAAACTTTGTAATTATCGGGACTTTTGCTTGATAAACAGCTATCTTTAGCAGCAAGTATTTTTTAACGGAGGAATTGAGTTGTACCGAAATCTACTTCTGGGTCTAACGGCTACCGCCATTTCCGTGTTGTCACCCTTACACGGAAACGCAACCCCAATTTTTGACACGTTTGGTGATTTCCCCCTGGCCGACTTCGGGGGCTCCGGTATCCCAAATGAATTCGTCGCGGCTTCGGCACAGATTGTCGACGGCGATACGACGATCACTATCGCACTGAGTGCCGCTCAGCGTTTCTCCGCTCCGACCGTCACGAACGACGGGGCCGGCACTTTTTTCGCGACGGCCGGCACTAGCAGCGACGGCGCCTCTCTGTGGAACTTTAACTCGTTTATTTCGGTGTCGAGCCCGACCAGTTCGCCCATCCTGACGGACTTCCAATTCGATCTGTTCTACGACTTCGATCCCGCCGAAGACAATGCACTGAGTACCTTCGGCCAAATCGACATCACCAACTCGGTCGCCCTCGGCATCGACCCGACCGTCCCCGTTGACACGACAATCCTGCAAGGGTCGCAAAACTCGACGTTCGCTTTCTTATCCATTCCCGCTCCCGGCCTGATCACCCCCCCTGCCGCCATCTTCGATCCCGATGTCGAAGGTGAGTACACCTTCGTGATCACCGTCAGCAACAGCTTAGGCTTCCCGATCGAAGTCGTGGCCATCGATGTCGTCATCCCCGAACCGGCGGGCCTGACGTTGCTCGGCGTAGGTGGGCTTGCCTTGCTGAGACGTCGGCGATAAATCTATCAAGATCCCGTCTTCCTTTTGAGTTTTTTCCAGCTGCTGTGCATCAACATGCCAAGGTGCTATCAGCGGCGTGTCACTCTCCTAACACGTAGCCGAAGATCAGCGGGGCGACGATCGTGGCGTCGGACTGGATCATGAATTTCGGGGTGTCGGGGGCGAGCTTGGCCCAAGTGATTTTCTCGTTGGGTACCGCCCCGCTGTAGCCGCCGTAGCTGGTGACCGCGTCGCAAACCTGGGCGAAGTAGCCCCATAGCGGGGTGTCTTCGCGTTTGAGGTCCTGGATCATTAAGGGCACCGCGCAGATCGGGAAATCGCCCGCGATCCCACCGCCGACTTGGAAGAAGCCGACACTCGGGGCGGCCGTTTGGGCATTGTTGTTTTCGGTGTACCACTCGATTAGTGCCGCCATCGCCTCGGTGCCGAGCTTGACCACGTCGTGGCCGTACTCGCCGCGGATCGCCCCGGCGGTGAACACGTTGCCCATGGTCGAGTCTTCCCAGCCCGGGCAGAAGATCGGAAGGTCTTTCTCCGCGGCGGCCAACATCCAGGAATCTTCCGCAGGCTTCTGGAAGTGGTCGGCGAAGTCGGGCTGTTTGAAGACTTCGCGGAACCACTCGTGCGGGAATCTTCGCTCTTGCTTTGTCTCGGCTGAGGCCCAGAGGTCGAGCAGCCGGTTCTCGAAGTGCCGCATCACCGTCTCGGGGATGCAGGTGTCGGTCACGCGGTTCATGCCACGATCCAAGAGCGCCTGCTCATCCTCAGCCGAGAGGGCCCGCCAGTTGGGGCACCACTCGTACTCGTTACCCGCCAGGAGCAAAAAAATGTCTTCCTCGAGGTTGGCCCCGGTGCAGGTGATCGCGTGGACCTTGTCTTCGCGGATCATCCGGGCCAAGATCCGGCCGATGCCCGCGGTGCTCATCGCGCCCGACAGCGTCACCATCATCTTCCCGCCCGCGGCGAGGTGATCTTCGTAACCCTTGGCGGCGGCCAGGGTCTCGCGGCTGTTGAAGTTGGTGTAGTGGCGTTCCATGAACGCCCGGAGTTGGCCGGTGGATTCGGTGTAGGTCATGGTGTTGCGGTTCAGGTTCAGGCCAGGCCCATCACGTTTTTCATGTCGTAACGCCCGGGCTGCTGCCCGGCAAGCCACTTCGCCGCCCGCAGCGCCCCGGCGGCGTAGCTGTCGCGGCTGGTGCTGACGTGCTTGAGTTCGAGGCGTTCGCCGGGGGCGGCGAGGAAGAGGGTGTGCTGGCCCGCGTCGTCGCCGATGCGGAGGGTCTGGACGGTGATGTCTTTTGGCTGGCGGGGGTCGTCGCCGTGGCGGGTGAGCTTGACGTGCTCGTCGAAGTCACGGCCCGCGGCGTCGGCGACGACCTTAGCCAGCGTCAGCGCGGTGCCGGACGGGGCGTCCTGCTTGTAGCGGTGGTGGGCTTCGAGGATCTCGAGGTCGTAGTCGTCGCCGAGCAGCTGAACCGCCTGGGCGGCGAGGTGGTTGAGCACGTTGACGACCTGACTGAAGTTGGTCGCCTGGAGCACGGGGATCGTCTGGGCAGCGCGGTCGAGGTCGGCCTGATCCTGATCCGTCAGTCCCGTCGTACCGACCACGATAGGCGTCCGGGTCGCAACACAACGGGTCAATGCGGCACGGAAGCCCTCAGGTAACGTGAAATCGATCAGTACGTCGCAGCCCGCCCCGCTCTTGTCGGGATCGTGGGCCAGATCGGTCAGCTGCGAGCCGTCGGCGTCGGCGGCGTCAATATCGAGTAATACCGAAAGGTCAGGATCGGCTTCAGCGAGGGCGATCAGGCGTTGGCCCATGCGGCCGGCCGAGCCGTGGATGGCGAGGGTGGTCATGGCGTGAGGTTCCGGTAAGGCGCAGCCGATGGTGTCGGCTGCCGGGGCAAAACCCATAGGTTACAATAACTAAGCGAGAGCAAGACGCGGCTTCAGGCGCAGCTCTCGCAACCAGAGGGTGCACGGCGAGAGTTGCCGTGCTCAAACGGCGGGGGCCGTTCCCGCATCTCTCGTGAGGCCATCCCCCGCTCCGACCCGTCCGCCTCCGCGATCTCTAACCCTGCAGGTGTTCGATTGGCTTTGTTCGGAAAGAAAAAGAACAACGATGATGGCGGCGATGCCGGGGACGGCAACGGCAACGACGACTCGAACGCCGGAGGCGCTTCTGGGGCCGGGGCGGGAAAGCCGAGCTTCCCCCGCGACCCGCGCAAGGCCCGCAAGTTCTTCGACCACGCCGAGACCGTCAGCGAAGCGAAGAACTACGACTACGCCATCGAGATGTACATCAACGGGCTCCGCCACGACCCCGACAACATGATCCGCCACGAAGAGCTACTTGAAGTGGCCAAGCGGCGCAAAGTCGGCGGCGGCAAGAAGGCCGGCATCAAAGACAAGCTCAAATCGCTCGGCCCCGACCCGGTGGCCAAGATGCTCGACGCCGAGCGCGTCTGGGCGATGGACTTCGGCGACTCGTCGCTCATGCGCGAATTCATGAAGCGTGCCGTCGACGCCAACGACGCCGAAGAAGACCTCAACCTCGCCGAGGTCGCGTTCTGGATCGGCAGCATGGCCCTCGACATCCCCGGCCTCAAGCCCAAGAGCAAAGACTACGTCCAGCTCCGCGACCTCTTCGCCCGTATCGAGAGCTACGGCAAGGCCGTGTTTGCCAACAAGAAGGCCTACCAGCTCGACCCCAAGAACGACGCCCTGCTCGCCGAGCTCAAAGACCTCGAAGCCCTCAAGTACGCCGCGGACAACACCAGCACCGACGAAGGCGGCTTCCGCGAAAACCTCAAGGACGACGAGGCCGCCCAGGAAGCCCAGCAGGGCAACACCCGCGCCGTCTCCGTCGTCGACCAGAACATCGCCAAACGTCGCGGCGAGTACGAAGAAGACCCCGAAGACGTCGACCTGCTGTCGAAGCTCGTCGATGCACTGCTCAAGAAGGAAGAGTACACCGAGGAAGAAGAGGCGATGAAGCTGCTGGGCAAAGCCCACGAGCAGACCAACCAGTACCGCTACAAGGTCCGCGTCGGCGACATCAAGATGAAGCAGTTCAACCGCGAGATCCGCGACCTCAAGAAGAACCTCGAGGCCGCGCCCGGCGACGACTACTTCACCGGCCGACTCAAAGAAACCGCCAAGGAAAAACTCGACTTCGAGCTCGGCGAATACCAGGAACGCGTCAAGAACTACCCCACCGACCTCAAGCTCAAGTACGAGCTCGGCCGACGCATGTTCCAGGTCGGCCTCACCGACGAGGCCATCGGCCTGCTCCAGGACGCCAAACGCGAACCCAAGTCCAAGGGCCAGGCCTACCTCCTGCTCGGCCGATGCTTCATGCAGAAAGAATGGGTCGACGAAGCGATCTCGACCCTCGGCGAAGCCATCGAAGCACACCCCGTCCCCGACGACGCATTGGGCAAAGAACTGCGCTACGACAAACTCTCCGCCCTCATGTCCTCGGCCGAGAATGCGAAGAACCTCGAGCAGGCCGAGGAAGCCAACCAACTCGCCTCCGAGTTGCTGCAGGCCGACATCAAGTACAAAGACATCATGGACAAGAAGAAGGCCGCGACGGAGTTGTTGAATACGCTACGGAATAACGGCTAAAACCGCAGAGCAGGAAATCCAGAGAGCAGGAAAGCAGGAAAACGCTCTCGCCTGATTTTCTTGTTTTCCTGCTCTTTGGCTCTTTTGCCCTGATGAAAGCCCTCGCTCTTATCCCCGCCCGCTACGGCTCGACGCGGTTCCCCGGCAAGCCGTTGGTGGCCGAAACGGGGCGGCCGTTGATCCAGCACGTGGTCGAGCGGGTGCGGCAGTGTCAGACCATCGACCGGATCGTGGTGGCAACCGACGACCCGCGGATCTTCGACGCGGTGCGGGCGTTCGGAGGGGAAGCGGTGATGACCTCGGCCGAGCATCCCAATGGCACGTCGCGGCTGGCCGAGGCGGCGGAAGCCCTCGGCACCGATCACGAGTTGGTCGTGAATGTGCAGGGTGACGAGCCCGAGGTGCCCGCCGAGACGATCGACCAGTTGGTTCGTGGATTAGCCGGAGACGCTTCCGCGGACATGGCGACCCTGGCTTCGCCGTTCGAGGCGGAAGAAGACCCGAACAACCCGAACGTCGTGAAGCTGGTGCTCGATCGCCGGGGCCGGGCGATGTACTTTTCGCGCAGCCCGATCCCCCACGACCGGGACGCGGAGCTGCTAGGCACCAAGCCCCACACCACGGTATACAAGCACCCGGGGTTATACGCCTACCGCCGATCGTTCCTGGCCAAGTATCCGACGCTTGAGCCGACCCCGCTCGAAGAAGCCGAGAAGCTCGAACAGCTCCGCGTCCTCGAGCACGGCTACGCCATCAAGATCGTCCACGCCGACGCCCCCCACCCCGGCATCGACACCCCCGAGCAGTACGCCGCGTTTGTCGAACGCTGGCGGGCGAATCACGATAGTTAACGCGATCAACACCTACGTTTAGCGGGTGCGGTGAAGCCGCCTCCCTCCGACCGGCCGCGGGACGCTGCGCGTCTCCCGCTAAACATGGCAATAAAAAAAGCCCGACCGGAGTCGGGCGCTTATGCAATTCGGTTCATTGATACAACCAACGTCGCCAGGGATTACTCCGCTTCGGCGAGCGCTAGCCAGCCGCGGGCTTCGACGCGGGCGACGACTTTGAAGTCGCCTTCGCCGTCGGGCTTGAGGACGTAGGCGGTGCCTTGGGGCTCGGGGTAGATGCCGGTGACGGCTTCGAAGGGGTCGTCGTGGGCGACGATGACGGTGTTCATCGCGTCGTCCGGCACCTCGACGACGAGCGGCTTAACGCGCTCCTGCATCAGCTTGACTTGGTCTTCGGTGTAGTCTTCGAAGGGTAGGAAGTTGAGCTGGGGCAGCTTCTCGTAGCGGCCGAAGGCGAGGTCGGCGGTCTGCCAGGCCCGGAAGTATTCGCTGGTGTAGACGTGGCCGACGGGGATGGCGAGCTTGCGGAAGCCCTGGCCGATTGCCTTGGCCTGGTGCCAGCCGGCCTCGCTGAGGACGCGCTGGGTCGAGCCATCGTTGGGGTCGGCGGTGACCTGGTCGGCGTAGTCTTTCTCGGTCTGGGCGTGGCGGATATAGATGACGTAGCCGCCGCCACGGAGGGCGTCGACGAGTTCGGGCGTCGGGGCGTATTGGTCTTCGGCGTGGTCGTCAGCGTGGGCCGGGGGGGCGGCGAGCGAGACCGAGAAGAGCAGGGCGAAGACGCTAAGCAGGGCGATGGGGGTTCGAGACATATCCAACTCCTTTTTTGGGTGAAATCCGCTGAACATTTGAGTCTATTGCAAATAAATCTCAAGTGTCAAACTTTTGCGTGATTTGCCGTTCGTCGACGGGCTGGTCACCAATTAAATCCGCTAAAAATACGATCGATTGCCCCGCCCCGGTGGGTTTGGTACGTTAGGACATGCCCCCCACACAAGACCTCCTCAACGAAGCTGGCCACGCGTCTCACGAATCCGAGTTTTTTAATCCGGTGCCCAAGGGCTATCAGCCCGGCAAACACAAATACGTCGTCGTCTTCGGCACGGTCCTCTCGGGGCTGGGTAAAGGCATTTTTTCGTCGTCGCTGGCGAAGCTGTTGAAAGACAAAGGTCTCAAGATCGCCCCGATCAAGATGGAGGGCTATCTCAACATCGACTCGGGCACGCTCAGCCCCTACCGCCACGGCGAGGTGTTCGTCCTCGACGACGGGCTCGAGACCGACATGGACCTGGGCACCTACGAGCGGTTGCTCGACCAGAACCTGACCCGCGACAACTACACGACCTCCGGCCAAATCTTTAAACGCGTTCTCGAAAAGGAACGCCACGGCGGGTACCTCGGCCGAGACGTGCAGATGATCCCGCACGTCACCGGCGAGGTGAAGTACATGCTCCGCGAGCTGGCGATGAAGCAGGGCGCCGACGTCGTGTTCATCGAAGTCGGCGGCACGGTGGGCGACCAGGAAAACGCGTTCTATATCGAGTCGCTGCGGCAGCTCGCCTTCGAAGAAGGCGAAGGCAGCGTCTGCTACGTTGCGCTGACCTACGTCATCGAGCCGCCCGCACTCGGCGAACAGAAAACAAAGGCGGCGCAGCTCGGCCTGAAGAAGCTGCTCGAAGCGGGCGTGCAGCCGCACGTCGTCGCGGCCCGGGCCAAGAACCCCGTCGAGCAGGGCGCGAAAGAGAAGATCGCGATGTTCTCGAACGTGCCGATGAACCGGGTCTTCTCGATGCACGACCGCGAATCGATCTACACCATCACCGAGTCGCTGCGTAGCGAGGGCATGGACCGCGAGGTGCTGACCATGCTCGACCTGCACGGCCGGGTCAACGCCAACCACGAAGACAAAGCCCGTGAACAGTGGCGCAGCTTCGTCCGCAAGATCACCGCGTCCCGGAAGTACGAAGTCAAGATCGGGCTGACCGGCAAATACGCCCAGCTACGCGACGCCTACGCCTCGATCGAAAAGGCCTTTGAGCACTGCGGCGCCCACCTTAACGCCAAGGTCGACATCGACTGGATCGACACCACCCAGATGGCCGCGGAAGAAGCCGCGGCGACGCTTAAGAAGTTCAACGGCGTGATCGTTCCGGGAGGCTTCGGCCACCGCGGGACCGAGTCGAAGATCGCCTGCGTGCAGTACTGCCGGGAAAACCACCTGCCGTACCTAGGCATCTGCCTGGGCTTCCAGATGGCGGTGGTCGAATACGCCCGTAACGTCGTCGGGCTCAAGGACGCCGGCTCGACCGAGTTCGACCCCAACTCGCCCGACCCGGTCATCGACATCCTGCCCGAGCAGAAGAAGATCGAGGGCCTGGGCGGCAACATGCGGCTGGGCGGCAAAGACATGCTGGTTAAGCCCGACAGCCTCGCCGCGATGCTTTTCGCCGACGAGATAGATCCAAAAACTTCGATGGTCCGTACCCGCTTCCGCCACCGCTTCGAGGTCGACCCGAAGTACATCGAGACCCTCGAGAAGCACGGCCTGATCTTCTCCGGCCGGCACCCCGAGCAGCCCATCATGCAGGTCCTCGAACTCCCCGACCACCCCTACTTCATCGGCGGCCAGTTCCACCCCGAGCTCACCAGCCGGCCCCTCCAGCCGCAGCCGATGTTCATGGGCCTCGTCGCCGCGGCGATCCAGAACGCCTACCCCGAAGCCGCCCGCGAAGCGATCTCGACCCGCTGGCTGCGCCCGGCCAAGCCAAAGACCTCGTCCAGCCCGGCGTGAGCCGCTAGCGGCGGGCCGGAACCACCATTTTGTGATGCGGCGGCGGGGATTTCGCCAATATCAAGAGATCGGCCGATCGAGCCGTAACGGCTCATTTTGCGCCGATCACTCTGTGTGTGAACGGTGTATCCGCCGGTAGTCGGCTCGTTGCCGGCTTGGACGCTCCTGTATTCACGCTACGTTTCTGGATCACGTTTTCCGGGGTGGACAAAGGACTGCTTTTATGCCGAATCGATTCTCGCTGTACGCCACGCCCGCCGCCCTCCTCGCTTGTCTGATGGCCACCCCAACCCAGGCCGGCAAGGTCACGCTGACCAACGACGACACCATCACCGGCACCGTCACCAGTCAGACCGACGAAGGCGTCACCGTCGAACACCCCGAGCTGGGCACGCTCAATCTCGAAGCCGCTCAGGTAGCCGGCGTTACACTCGACGAGAACGACCCGATCTACGTCGCGCCCCCCGTCCCCGAATTCTTCTTCGGCTGGGAAAAGACCCTGACCGCCGGCGTCACCGGCACCACCGGCAACACCGACACCGTCAGTTCCTACGGATCGTTCAAGACCGGCTACGAAGACGACTCCGACCGCTGGGACTTCAAGGCCGACGTCGTCTACGCCCTCAGCGAAGGCGAAACCACCGCCAACAACTTCACCGTCGACCTCAACAAGGACTGGCTGCTGCCCGACCGCAAGGAGTTCTACTGGGCCAACGCGCGGTTCGAGTACAACGACTTCGCCGACTTCCAGGACCGCACCTCGCTCTTCGGCGGCATCGGCTACCCGATCATCGAAGAAGACAACCACACCCTCAACGGCCGGATCGGCGGCGGCGGTTCGTACAACGGCGGCACCCTCAACGAGTTCACCCCCGAACTCTTCATCGAGCTCGAAGGCGAATGGATCATCGACGACCGCTCTTCGATCGTCTACTCCACGACCTTCCTGCCCACGCTCGACCCGTTCTTCGAAGAGTTCCGCAACATCACGGAAGCCGCTTACAAAATCCAGATCGATACCCAGAAGGGCCTCTCGCTCGAGATCGGCGTGCGTAACTTTTTCGATTCTGAAGTCGATGAGGGCTTCGAAGAAAACGACCTGACGTATTACGCGGCCCTGGCCCTGGACTTCTAGGCTTCTGCAAGACATAAGCCTCGCAACTAAAAAACGCATCAACCGCTCGTGATCAAACGGGCGGTTTTTTATTAACGATTGCCCCGGGTTGTCTCACGTTAACTCCAGATTTTTCGGCTTCGCTGTAGGGGTAAAACAAAAACACAACCGCTTGCCCAATGGTTGAATCGCAACGCGGTAGAGCCGCCTTACTTGGCTAAACAGTCGGATGATCCCTTATACCCGGACGAGGCAATGAGTAGATAACCGCAATAATCAACTATCAATCGGCTTGTAAACGTTTACTGTCATCTAGGAAGAAAGGTTAGCAACTTCCCTGCGATCAACCATCGGTTCGAGGTAATCGATGAACTTCGATTGTGCTTCGCTAACCTGCCTGCATGACTAGGACGTTTTTACAGGATTTTCAGAGTGACCAACAACACTAAACACTTCGTTTTCTTTATCGCGTTGTTTTTACTGGCTTTTACTTTAAGCGTTCCGAACGTTTATTCGCAAAGGGCCGACAACGCCATACCGGAGCGACACTTTGAATCGGTCAAGGTTGGGCTCAGCGGCTACAGCCCCGTTTCTTACCATCGAGCGGGGCGTGGTGTACGCGGGTCGTGGGACTACACAAAAACCTACAAAGATGTCACCTATTTTTTTACGGATGAGGACGAAGTGAAGGCGTTTGAAAAAGAGCCGGAGAAGTACCTGCCGCAGTACGGCGGTTACTGCACCCGGTCCTTGGTAGGAGGCCGATCCCACATCCCGAACCCGACGTGCTTCCGTGTGATTAACAACAAGCTCTATCTTTTCGGGGATGAAGACGCGATGGCCGAATTCGATGCCGGAGACGAAACCGAGCAGCTCGAGAAAGCCGGGAAGAGCTACCAAGATATTGTTAAGGGCGGGCGTCGAAGCTGATCACGAAACATACAGGCGTCGGTAAGTCGTAAGGTCTCAAACATGAGTGCGCGGTTTTTTCACAATTCGACCGCCTCCAGCTGGGATATTCAGAGCGTCGCTAGAGCTTCGGTTCTTCTAGCGGCACGGGGCAGACGTCGCGTCGGCCGCAGCCGGCGCAGGCGTCGCCGGACCAGAGGACGTTGAAGCGGTCCATCACCCCTTCGACGAGCGAAGGCGATTCGCTGACCACGCCCCATTCGAAGTTGCGCCGCGATTCGCCTTTGGCACCAAGCCCCGCGCCGGTGAGGTTGGCCGAGCCGAGGTAGAGCCAGCCCGCGTCGACGACGACCGCCTTCGCGTGCAGGCGGGGGCAGCGCCGGACGGTGAGGCCGCCAGCCACGCCGCTTTTTGCGAACGCCCGCTTGAGCTGGGTCAGCGCCGGGCCGCTGGGGACGCCGGCGTGGAGCACGCGGACCTCGACGCCGCGTCTCGCTAAGCGTACAAGATGCTGGACGATCGACGGCGCGTTTCGGCCGCGCGGGTTGTGCGGGTCGGGCACGAGCATCGCCTTGAAGTCGGCGGTCGCGATGTCCAGGCTGACCCTGGCCGAGAGCATCCCCCGCTGGACCACCCGCGGCAGGTGCTCGGCGTCGGCGATCAGTTCCACCTCGCCCCGAACCGCCCCGCCGGCGGCGAGGTCGCTGGGCATGAGCATGAGGTCGCCGGGGGCTGCGGGCATAACGCTCTATCGGCCAAGTTCGAAGAAAAACACCCACGCCGAGAAAAGACTCGGACGTAGGGTGGGGTAAGGGGTGGCGAGATAGAGCTATGCGTAGGGTCGCGAAACCAGGATTCGCGACAAGCCGGTCAGCGGAGGTATTCGACTTCTAGCGTGTCTCGGATCTTGTCCAAGGCCTTGTTCTGGATCTGGCGGACGCGTTCCTTGGTGACGCCGATCAGCTTGCCGACCTGCTCCAGCGTCATCGGCTTGTCGTCCGGGCTTCGTCGGCGTAACGCGGCGGGCAGTTCATACTGGTCGCCGGCGGACATACTCAGCGAGAAACGAGCGGCCGAGGCTTTGGCCGCAGCGGGTTTCTGCTTCGGGGTCGGCTTACGGGCGGGGGTTTCGGGCTGGACGTTGAACCGGGCGGCGACGACCGTGCGTTCGACGTCGGATAGACGGGCGCGGTTGTCGACGACGATCCGGCGGACCTCGTCGGCGCAGTCGTCTTCGTGCGCCGCGTTTTTCTCCGACTGGTAGTTCGACCTTTCGTAGGTCGGGTCGAACTCGACGGGGAACATCCCGCGGTATTTGGTCAGCTTGATGCCCTGGCGTGAAAACGCCTTGAGGATCGCCCGACAGGCGTAGGTCGAGAACTTGAAGCCTCGGCTGACGTCGAACTTGTCCGCGGCGCGGAGCAGGGCCATGTTCCCCTCGCTGATGAGGTCGGGGAAGTCGCCGGGGTGCATCCGGGTCCGCTTGGCCATGGCCAAAACGAGCGCGAGATTGGTGTCGGCGATCTGGGTGCGGAGCGCATCGGCCCGGACGTACCAGTCGAGCATCTCACGTTGGGCTTTGCGGCGGCCGTAGTCGGTCAGGGGCTTGGCCCGGCTCTTCGTGCCGTCGGCGCGGACGCCCAGCAGGCGGTCACGCAAGCGGCAGACCCGCATCCGGCAGTAGTTGTACTGGGCGAAGAGCACCCGCTCCTGCGCGGCGGTGAGCACGACGCTGCCGCCCTTCTTCGCCGCTTTGTCGAGCGAAGAGGTGTCGACGCTCGACGAGGGGTCGAGTAGGCCGTGGTACCACGACACGTCCGGCACGGGTACCGGCTCGGCCTCGAGGAAGACCGCCCGGTAGGCCTTGATGTCGCTGAGCTCGAAGAGCTCGTGGTCGACGTATTCGTATTTTTCGTTGAGCAGGCGGTCCAGAATCTCGCGTTCGTCGGGACGCAGGGCCCGCTTGGCCCGCTTGGACGACGGGGCAGAGTCGACCATGGACTCAGGGTCGTGGGTCGGGGTGAGCGTGGTGGCGGCCGCCTTCCGGCGATATTCCTCGGCGGCGATCGGGGTGTTGGTGTCCGGGGTATCTTCCGTTGAACTCTCCGCGAGACTGAGCATTGTTCTTACGCCTTCCTCGTTAGTTAGTACTGACAAACGGGTTCTAGGGTCTTATTTTCTCCCACCATCGATACACCTATCCCCTATCCCCTATCTACGAACCTCGTGACGGCCCGGTTTCATCCCGGGGATTTAAAATTTATTGTTTTCACATCTATTTTCTGTTTAAACACGTTGGACAAAGCAGTTACGTCGGCCATTAGGGTTACCGGAGCCTTGACCGCTCAGATGCCGAGGCCTAGACTCCGCCGATCCGTTCGGCGTATTCCTCTACGCTCCGAGCGGCTTACGTGTTCTCTATTACCCCGATGCCCCCATAAGGAGCTGCCCGATGGCTTTCGAGATGCCCGCCCTTCCCTACGCCCTGGACGCCCTGGAGCCCGCGATCGACGCGAAGACCATGGAAATCCACTCCCAGAAGCACTGGGCCGCCTACACCAGCAAGCTCAACGACGCCGTCGCCGGCACGCCCGACGAGGGCAAGTCGATCGAAGAAATCCTCGCCGGCGACCTCTCGCCCGCCGTCCGCAACAACGGCGGCGGCTACTGGAACCACCGCCTGTTCTTCGACACCCTCAAAGCCCCGTCCGAAGGCAACAGCCCCACCGGCGACCTCGCCGCGGCGATCGATTCCGACCTCGGTGGCTTCGACGCGTTCAAGGAAGCCTTCAGCAACGCCGCCGCCACCCGCTTCGGCTCGGGCTGGGCCTGGCTGTGCGTCAACGGCGGCAAGCTTATGGTCTGCTCCAGCCCCAACCAGGACAACCCCCTGATGAACGTCGACACCGTCGAAAAAGGCTGCACCCCGATCCTCGGCCTCGACGTCTGGGAGCACGCCTACTACCTCAACTACCAGAACCGCCGCCCCGACTATATCGACGCCTTCTTCAGCGTCATCGACTGGGACAAGGTCGCCGCCAACTACGCCGCGGCGAAGTGAATTAATTACTTCTCAACATAAATTACCTGAAGCCCACGGATTTAAGCCGTGGGCTTCTTTTAGTTAATTGCCTATCCTTCGGCATGCCGTCGGAAATTAGTAATCATCTGACCGCAACCGCATCGCTGACCGCAGTGGTCATCGGCCTGGGGTGTGAGCAGCCTCGGCCGACGCTCGACCGCACCCCGATCGCTCCTAACGTTGTCCCGGTCGTTCAAGCCAACACCACGCTGGTCGAGCTTAATATGTATGACTTTGCCTGGAGCAATCGGCCGCTGCTGGTCTTTGCGGACGGCCCGGATCGTCAAGCTTTAGTCGAGCAACGCGACGAACTCGCCGGGTACCGAGACGCGCTGGCGAAACGTGACATGGTGGTCGTCGAGATTCTCGGCGAGTCGATCACGGTCGACGGTAAGCCGTACTTGGCAGACGTGGAGGACTTGAAAAAACGCTACGGCGTCGCCGCGGACGCGGGCTTCGCGGTGCGGCTGGTCGGCAAGGACACCGGCGTCAAGCTGCGGCGAGACCGGCCGGTGGCGGTGGAAGAACTGCTTGCGTTGATCGACGCGATGCCGATGCGGCGGCAGGAGATACGCGACCGGTCGCGATAACCGGCTAAACACAAAATTTACCCGGCAAAAAGGGTATTATCGGGATCAATCACCTGCGGTTTACCTCGGGCAAGGCCTGCGCCGATGTTGACGGGGAAAAACAGGAAGATCAGGGACCATGAAACACTACGACGTTATCGTCATCGGCACCGGGCCGGCCGGGCAGAAGGGCGCGATCCAGGCCGCCAAGCTCGGCAAGCGGGTCGCCATCATCGAACGCAGCAACGTCCTCGGCGGGGCCCAGATCAACACCGGCACGATCCCGTCGAAGACCCTCCGCGAGGCCGTCATCCAGCTCACCGGCACCAACCGCCGGGGACTGTTCGGCGAAGCCTACCGGGTCAAGAAAGAGATCACCGTGGCCGACCTCATGTCGGCCTCACAAAACGTCATCCGCCACGAGTGGGACGTGATCCGCGGCCAGTTCGAGCGCAACGGCATCGACCTCGTCTGGGGCGCCGCCCACTTCGAGGGGCCGAACCTCGTCCAGATCCAACGCGAGGACGAATCGGAGATGCTCACCGCCGACAAGTTCCTCGTCTGCGTCGGCACCAAGCCCGCCCGGCCCGACACCATCCCGTTCAACGGCACGACCATCATGACCAGCGACGAGCTGCTCAAGCTCGACCGGCTGCCCAAGACCATGATCGTCGTCGGCGGCGGCGTCATCGGCACCGAGTACGCCTCGATCATGGCAACGCTCGGCGTCCGCGTCACCCTCGTCGAAGGTCGGCACCAAGTGCTCGGCTTCCTAGACCAGGAGATCGCCGGGGCGTTCCAGTACTTTCTACGCCAGGAGAGCATCACGCTCCGCCTCGGCGAAAAGGTCAGCGCGATCCGCGAGGTCGAGCACGACCGCGGCGTCCACGACCGCAACGGCAATGGCAAAAACGAACTCGTTCAGGCCGAGCTCGAGTCCGGCAAGAAGCTCCACGCCGAGACCCTGCTTTATGCCGTCGGCCGGCAGGGCGTCTGCGGCGCGCTGGGCCTGGACAACGTCGGTATTTCTTTCGACGACCGCGAACGGCTCAAGGTCGACGACAACTACAAAACCAATATCGACCACGTCTACGCCGCCGGCGACGTCATCGGCTTCCCCGCCCTCGCCTCGACCAGCATGGAGCAGGGCCGCCGCGCGATCTGCCACGCTTTCGGCCAGGACGTGGGCAACTACAACACCCAGCTGTTCCCCTACGGCATTTACGCCGTGCCCGAGATCTCGATGGTCGGCAAGACCGAAGAGCAGCTCACCGAAGAAGGCATCCCTTACGAAGCGGGCATCGCCAGCTACAAGGAACTCGCCCGCGGCAAGATCCTCGGCGACGAGGACGGCATGCTCAAGATGCTCATCCACCAAGACACGCACAAGATCCTCGGCGTCCACGTCATGGGCACCCAAGCCACCGAGCTGATCCACATCGGCCAGGCGGTCATGGCCCTCGACGGCACCGCCGAGTTCTTCATCAACAACGTTTTCAACTTCCCGACCCTCGCCGAGGCGTACAAGGTCGCGGCGTACAACGGGCTCAATAAGCTCGCTCATATCCGCTGAATCACCCCACCATGTTTAGCCGGCGATCGAAGATCGCCGCGCCGAGGCCGTCTTCAAATGAAACAGACTTTTACCGCCGCCGTACTCGTCGCCCTCGGCCTGCTCGCCACTGGCTGCACCTACTACGAGATTACCGATATCCAGTCGGACAAAGTTTTCTATACCACCAACTGGGACTCTAAAAACGCCGAGTCCGGCGTGATCGTCTTCAAGGACGCGGCATCCGAGAGCAAGGTCACCCTCGCCTCCCACCAGATCAAGAAGATCTCTTCGAAACAGTACAAAGCCTCGGTCAACCAACAGATCGCTGAGCAACGCTGAATCTCGGGCGCTATGCTTTTGCATGATGCAGAAAGCGATAGCCGTCACAGTTTTAACACTGATTTTCATTTCGGTTGGCTGTACCACTAAAAACGCAGAGACTACACGAGGCGTGGACTTACGCACGTCTTCTGCGGCGTCCCCGTCCGCCCTCACCGAGGCACATTCAAACCAACACCGGCAGTTGATCCGCACCGTAGGGTTTCGCGGCAACCGCGCGGACCCGCTCGGCCGATAGGGGCCGGCGGAAAGCGGCGCGCCCTTCGAGTCACGGCAACTCGATCTCGGTGTCGTCGAGGTTGGCATACTCCGCCATCGACCCGTCGTAGACCGCGAGCTTGGTGTAGCCCATTTCCCGCAGGGCTTGGTACGGCAGGGCGACGCGGGTGGCGGTCTGGCAGTACATCACGACGGTCTTCTCGGGGGTGATGCCGGCGGCGGTGAGCTTCTGCTGCATCGCTTGTTTTTGGAGGACCGTCTTCTCGCTGCCCGGGGTGAAGAGGTCGCTGAAGCCGACGAACACGGCACCGGGGATACGGCCGGCGCGGGCGTTGCCGCGGTCCGATGAGCCGTCCCACTCCGCGGGGCTGCGGGTATCCCATAGCACCACGCTGGCTTCGGGGTTCGCAACGTACGCCCGGACGTCAGCGAGGTCCCAGACCGCTCCTTCGATGGGCTGAGCGTTATAGGTGGTGGCGGTCGGAGCCGCGGCTTTGGTCGACAACGTCAGGCCCGCGTCGGTGAAGCGGTGGGTGCCGACGCCGTCGGCAAAGAAAATATCGCCCCGGTGGCCGAGCAGGTGCAGGACCATCACGGGGACCGAGCCGTCGGCCTTGCCGGCGTGGTTGCCGTAGACCAGCACCGGGGCGTCTTCGGTCAGCCCCGCCGCGCCGAGCACGCTGTTGTAGTGCTCGCTGTCCAGCGGCCCGGCGTCGTCGCTGCCGACGCGGTAGAAGTGCCGGCCGGGCTGGCCGCTCCCGGGCTTGGCCTTGGGCGTCCGCCAGACGTCGGGCGGCAGGTTGACCGCACCGGGCAAATGTCCGTCGGCGAATTGGTCGGGCTTGCGGGCGTCGATGATGAACAGTTCGTCCGCGTGCGTCTCGATCAACGCCGCGGCCTCCTGGCCGTTGATGAAGGTGACGAAGCCGTCGCCGCCCTCCTCTTGCGCGGACGCCACGACCTCCGAGCCCTGACACCCGGCAAGCAGCATCACCGTCATCGCCGGGATCAGAGCAAAACAAACGGCAGAGATAAAACGAGAGTTCATATAAACCATTTCAAAAACACCATCGATGGCAGGATGCGAAGGGGTAAACCGTGTGGATACCGTCTGGCGACTGACGTTGTAAATAACGCAGCGGTATCAAAGGGCGGACAATATAGACGAATTGCTGACCGGTTTGGTAACGGTTGACCCTCTCGGGCCTCAGCCGTAAGCTGCTCGGATGGCTAACCGGGCGGTTAAGTGGGGTTTACGGACACTGATCGGGGCGGTCGTGCTTGTGGTCGGACTGGCCGGCGCGGCGGCGGGTTTGTGGTGGTGGGTCGGCCAAGCGGGAAGCACCAGCGTCGAGCAGTGGGCGGGGCTTTGGCTAAAGCAGCGGATCGAAGCGAATATCGATCTGAAGCTGCACTTTGAGCAGCTGGATTACGAACACCCGTTCACGCTGAGGCTACAGAACCTGCGGCTCGAAGCACCCGACAGCCGGGCCGAAGGCGCGACGATCGACATCGTCGCGACCGAGCGGGCCGAGCTGACCCTGGCCGAGATCCCCGAGGCGGGCAAGCCGCTGCTCATCGAGAAGCTTCGGATCGAGCGGCCCGAGGTCCGCCTGATCGAAGACCCCGACGGCTTCGGTTTCATCGGGTTCAACCAGCTGGGCGCAGCCGAGGCCACCGCCGACGTCGCGGCCGACGATGACAACGAGGAAGGGAGCGGTCCGACCGAAGAAGAAGTCGCCGCCGCCACCGCCTCGGCCAAGAGCCTGCCCGTGCAGCTCCGCCGGCTGGAGATCACCGAAGGCTTCGTCAGTTACCTGACCGATCAGCCCGACGCCGAGCCGATCCTCGTCAGCGGTATCACCGCCGCCAGCGACCTGGAAGAAGAGGGCCAGGACGTCTACGGCTACACCCTTGAGATCCGCCGCGAGCCCGAGCTGGTCGTCGAACACGCCGGGCGGATCGACGTGCCGAATCTGGTGCTCGATATCAAAAAATTCACGGCCGACCTCAAGCTCGACGGCGCGGGCGATCCGACCTTCCCCGAATCGCTCAAGCAGCTGCTGCGACAGAAGCGGGTACGCGGCACCTACGGCCTGCGGGTCTCGGGCAAACTGCCGATCGACCAGCCACGGGACGCCACGCTCCAGATGTCGGCGACGATCGACGACGGCTACCTCCGCCACTCCGGCTGGAACTATCCCGTCAACACGTTCCGCTTCTCCGGCAACCTGCGTAACAAGATCTTTCAGATCGACGGGTTGAGCCTGCGGGCGCTCAACGGTTTGATCACCGCGGGCGGGCAGATCACTCTGGATGAAAACCTCAACGCGATCCTCAACCTGCAGACCGTCGGCGTCGAGGCCGGGCAACTCCGCGAAGACTCGCTCGGGGCGGTCCGCCAGAAGTACCGCGGGAAGATCGACGCCGACATCATCTGGAGCGGAGCGCTGCGCTACGCCGCGGTCGATTCCAACGGCCGGGGCAACCTCAAGCTCTACGAGGGCCGGCTGGCCGACGTGCCTTTCCTCACCGAGATCGGGGACATGATCGACGAGATGGCGGGACCCAACCGGCGCGGCCGCGACGTGGTCGAGGTCGACATGATCTTCCGCCGGACCCACGCGTTCCTGCGCAACTTCACCGCGACCAGCGGCCCGGTCAAAGCGATCGGCCAGGGCCGGGTGTTCTTCGACGGCCGGCTGAACCTGCTGTTCCGCGCCGGGCCGCTGGAGCGCATCGGCGTCACCGGCGGCGTCCTGCCCCAGTACCGCTTCAGCGGCACGTTCAAAGACAACTCGCTCCGGCTCGTCGGTTCGAAAGCTCGGCTGGACGACGAGTAAAACAGATCACCAACTGATACCGTTCAACCGCAGCAAGAAAGCAGATCAATAAAAAACACCCGCGATTGCTCGCGGGTGTTTGTAATAGGAAATTTAGCCGACTTTCGACTTGCCGTGCTTACGGCAGGATCTGGGGCATCACGGCCCGGACCTTGGTTTCGAGCTCGGGCAGGGCTTCGTCTTCGGTCATGCCGATTTGACGAGCCCAAGCGGTGAGCCGGATGCCGTGGGGGAAGTAGTCCGAGGTCTTGGTGGTGGAACCGGTGCGGGTCGTCCCGTCTCCGGCAGCGCCGCCGACGGTGTTGCCGCCGCCGCCCGGGCCGACCACGGTATTGCCCGTGGAGGTGGTGCTGTTGCGGTTACGCGACGAAGCAACCTCGAAGGTGATCGGCTCGTCGAGCTTCTCTTCGAGGATCATGTCGATGATCAGGTTCCACTCGCGGGCCTGCATGCGGTTGGCGATGGCGATGCCCGCCAGCCCGCCCGCAGCGGCTCCGGCCCCGGCCGCGATACCGAAGTTTGCGCCCGCCGCGCTGGCGACGCCCGCTGTGCCCAGGCCGATGCCGGCACCCGAGATGCCGCCGAGGGCCAACGCCTGCGAACGGCCCAGGTCGCCGGCTTCGTTTTCACCGAAGAACCGCAGCGAGGCCCGCAGCCGGAAGTTCGCCGTCGTCGGGTCGTTGACGATGACGTAGCCCGCGTCCTGCACCGCCGACTTGATGTCGGGAGTCAGGTCGATCTGGCTGGCGTCGGACATGTTGCGGACCTGGATGTACACCGTCCGATCGCTCGGAGCGGGCGGCTCGATGTCCGGAGCCGGTACGTTCCAGACGGTGCCCGAGCGGACCTCGGCGTCTTTGTTGCCCAGCACCTTACCGACCGATCGGCAACCCGCAAAAGATCCCATACCCAACACAAGAAATAGCGATAGCCCCACAAGCGAAGTGCGACCAAACCCTGACTTAAACATCACAAGCTCCTGTAACTTTTGATTTCGGCCCTTGAATTCAAACATTCTTCGAGATGCAATTCCCGGCGAATTGCCGGACATCCGGCGTAGACATAATAGTACTCAACGCGAAGTTCACGCAAGCGCCTAAGCAGGACAAACTTATTAGCAAAAGTCTGTTTGTGTCGTTTTATACCCCGACGCTGCTCGACGCCTCGACCGCGGGGTCGGGGCGGCTGGCTTTGGCGGTGATCGCCAGCATCCGGTTGAGCGAGAGCATCGCCTGCCGCTGCGCTTCGGGGTGGACGGTGATCTGGTTGACGATCTTGCCTTCCGCGAGGTGGTCGAGGACCCAGAGCAGGTGCGGCTTGTCGATGCGGTACATCGTGGTGCAGAGGCACTGGCATTCGCTGAGCATGCGGACGGTGACGCCCCGCTTGGCCGCCGCGTCACGGAGCCGATTAACGAGGTGGACCTCGGTCGCGATCGCCCACCGGCTGCCGGGGGCGGCGGACTCGATCGCGTTGATGATGCCCTCGGTGCTGCCGGTGGCGTCGGCCTTCTGGCAGACCTCGTAGGCGCATTCGGGGTGGGCGATCACGGTCACGTCCGGCCATTCCTCGCGGAGCTGGTCGATGTGTTCCGGGCGGAAGAGCTTGTGGACCGAGCAGTGGCCCTTCCAGAGGATAAAAGTGCTGCGTTGGAGTTCTTCTTCGGTGCACCCGCCCAGGCCGTCGGGGTCGCGCGGGTCCCAGAGGCACATCTCGGTCGCGGGGTCGAAGCCGGCCGCGGCGCCGGTGTTCCGGCCCAGGTGCTGGTCGGGGAGGAAGAGGATCTTGACGGACTGGCCTTCTTCCAGCGGCGTCTCGCCGCCGGCCAGGGCCCAGTCGAAGATCTTGTCGCAGTTGGAGCTGGTGCAGACCGCCCCGCCGTGGGCCCCGCAAAAGGCTTTGATCGCGGCGCTGCTGTTCATATAGCAGATCGGGATCACGCGGATCGGACCGGTGTTCTCGTCGAGCTTGGGCACGGGTTGGCCGAGCGTTTCGTGGATCACTTCCCAGGCTTCAACGGTCTGGTCGTAGTCGGCCATGTCGGCCATGCTGCAGCCCGCCCCGAGGTCCGGCAGGATCACCGCCACGCCGTCGTCGGTCAGGATGTCGGCCGTCTCGGCCATGAAGTGAACGCCGCAGAACACGACGTACTTGGCGTTAACCTTGCTGACCTGCTCGGCGGCGAGTTGGCTGAGCTTGAAGCTGTCGCCGGTGAAGTCGGCGAAGGCGATCACGTCATCCTGCTGGTAGTGGTGGCCCAGGATCACCAAGTCCGAGCCCAGCTCCGCCCGGCGGGCGCGGATCGCCTCGCCCAGAGCGTCGTCGCTCATGCGGGTGTAGCGTTCGGGGATCGCGGGCTGCCATAGCTGCATGTAAACGTCCTTTCGTCAGCGAATTATATGTTATCCGCCTACGAAACGATATCCGGCAAAGCCGGGCTAGTCTGCGAAATTTATCGGTCCCAATCGCATAGCTGAGGCCCAACAAGACCATATCAAGCAATTGTAAACATACTTAAACCGGAACCGTTATTGCCCCGATATATGTACGGGGTCCGAGGGATTTTGACGCATGTCCGGCAGAAGAAACATCCAAAAACTCCGGCTTCTCGGGTTACTCGGCCGACCGTTTCGGCGGCAAGCGAGAGACCGCGGCCTCGTGTCGATTCGGCGGGGGCTGGCCTTAGTGATTGTGGTGACCTGCATTACTCTGCTGGGCGGCCTGGCTCTCGAGGTAAGGATGGACCGCGGCCTCCTCGAAAACCAGCGGCAGCTGATCCAGATCGTCCTCGATCCCGAGACGGTCTCCGCGGAGACCGCCGAAGCCTTGATCGAAAAGATCGAAGCGGAGAGCTGGTGGTACCGCCTCTGGCGGATCGAGATCTGGGGCGTGCTGATCAGCCTGGCGTTGTTCGGCGGCATCGGCCTCTGCGTCGCGCTCGGCCGGGTCAACCGCGATTTCAACCAACGCCAAAAAGAAATCCACCGCCAGAACCTCGAACTCGAGAGTATCCACCTCAACGAAATGCACCTGCGGAAAGTCCTCGACCGCGAGCGGGCCAGGCTTCAACTCATCATGGATACGATCCCTCAAGGCGTCTTCTGGAAAGACCTCTACGGAAACATCCTCGGCCGCAACCACGCCATGGACGAGATGTTGGGGCTCAACGCCCCCAACAGCCGACGCGGCGAATCCGAATTACACGAAGACAACCTGCCCTGGACCGAAAGCCAGCGGTACCGGTTTAGAAGAGACGACCAGCGCATCATCGACACCGGCCAGCCGCGGTTGGAGCAGGAAGAGACCATCGTCCGCCCCGACGGCGTCACCCTGGCCGTGCTCATCAGCAAAGTCCCGCTCCGCGACGCCGACGGCGCCGCGATCGGGCTGCTGTATTCGGTCATCGACATCACCCAGCGAAAACAGCTCGAGCAACAACTCTCCCACGCCCACAAAATGGAGTCTATCGGCGAACTCGCCGCGGGCGTCGCCCACGAGATCAACACCCCCACCCAGTTCGTCTCGGAAAATATGCGTTTCCTCGGCGAAGCCATCGAGAAGTTCCAACGCTTCATTGCTCAGCAGGAAGCCTTTGCCGACCCCGACGGCCCGCAGATCGGTTGGGCCGAGCGTCACGAAAAGCTCCACGACCTCAAAGACGAGATCGATTACGACTTCATCAACGAAGAAGCCCCCCGCGCGGTTCAGGAGTCGGTCGAAGGGCTCGACCGTATCCGCCACATCGTCACCGCCATGCGTGAGTTCTCCCACCCCGGCGAGGGCTCGGCCCAAGACTTCGATCTCAACCGCGTGATCGAAACCTCAGCCACCGTCTGCCGCAACCGCTGGAAGTACATCGCCGAGATCGAGTTCGACCTCGACCCCGACCTGCCCACGGCCCACGGCCACGCCGGCGAGCTCGGCCAGGTGATCGTCAACCTCATCGTCAACGCCGCCGACGCCCTCGAACTCGCCCACCCCCGCGAGGCGGGCTTCGACGCCACCGGACGCATCTACCTCACCACACGCGCAACCGAAGACTGGATCGAGATCGTCGTCGCCGACAACGGCACCGGCGTCCCCGAAGAAATCATCCCCCGCGTCTTCGACCCGTTCTTCACCACCAAAGACGTCGGCCAAGGCACCGGTCAGGGCCTATCCATCACCCACAACGTCGTTGTCACCAACCACGGCGGCGAAGTCGACCTCACCAATCAACCGAATGGCGGCGCGAAGTTTACCCTACGCCTCCCCCGTAAAAACAATCCGTCCGCGGCCCGCGACGCCGCCTAACCGTTACGTCACCCAAACCACTTACCCCAAACCTTTCCTGAGCCAATCCCATGTCCCGAATCATGCTTGTCGACGATGAAGTGAACGTCCTCAACGGCTTCCGCCGCACGCTGGGCTCGGCCTACGACTGCGTCTTCGCGCAAGGCGCCGCCGAGGCGTTCTCCGAACTCTGCCAGAACCCCGACATCGCGGTCATCATGACCGACATGCGGATGCCCGGCCTGGACGGCATCACGTTCATACAGCAGGCCCGCCAGGTCGCTCCGGATTCCGTCTACATGATGCTCACGGGCAACGCCGACCTCGAGACCGCCGCCGAGGCCGTCAACCAGGGTCAGGTCTTCCGCTTCCTCAACAAGCCCTGCCCGCCCGAGGTGCTGCTGCCCGCGCTCGACGCGGCGCTGCGTCAGCACGAGCTCGTCATGGCCGAGCAGGACCTTTTGCGTAAGACCCTCGCCGGGTCGGTCCGTCTGCTCACCGAGATGCTGGGTTTGGCCAAGCCCGGCCTCGCCGAACACAACGGCCGGGTCCGCCGCACGGTCCGTCAACTCGTCCAACAACTCGGCCTCGCCGACCCCTGGGCCCACGAAGTCGCGGCGCTGCTCAGCCAGATCGGGCGATTCACCCTGCCCAGTGAACTCGCCAACGCCTGCCCGCAAACGATTACCGACCCGGCCGACCTCGAACTGCTCCGCGACCACCCCGCCCGCGCCGCCCAGATGCTCCGCCACATCCCCCGGCTCGAAGCCCCCGGCCGGATCATCGAACACCAACTCGACGCGACCGAGCCGTCGGTCGCTCCCGGCGAAGCCGAGGGCGACGACTTGCTGACGTGGGGCGCCTGCGTGCTACGGGTGGCCTTGGCCTTCGATTGCGTCTACGGCCAGGCCGAGGACGAAATCAGCGCTCGCAATCTAGTGGTCGAAAGCCTCAGCGGGGTGTGCCCGCTTGTAACGAAAGCCCTGGCCGAGATGCCCACCACCGAATGCGAGAACAGCGCCGCCCCCCTGCGGATCCTCAACGCCGACCAGCTCCGCCCCGGCATGTTCACCGCCGCGCCGGTGCTGCTGACCGATGGCCGGCCGCTCTTGGGGCGAGGCCGCGAGCTCGGCCCCCCTCTGATCGCCCAGCTCCAAGCCCACGTCGACCGCGGCCTCTTGGCCGAGCCGCTCGACATCCTCGTCCCCGAGTTGCTCGACGAAGGTAAAGCCGACCGCGATCCGCAAGCCGAAGCCGCCTAAACCAATGCGATCGCTCAGCCCGTGCCCGAAAGCTTACGCACCGTCTGGTCGAACCCCTTGACCATCCCGGCGATCAGGGCGTAGACGATCACGCCGTAGCCCCCCGCCGCAATCACCGCCGCGAAGCCAAGCGACACCCGGCCGAACAACTCGCCCTCGCCCAAGAACCCATCCACCCGCTCCCACGGGTTAACCAGCATCGCCGCGTTCGTCGCCGGGCTGAACCCGTTCACCACCGGCCCGACCAGCGGCGTCTCCCCCAGCCCCGACCACCCGCACAACCCCATCACCAGCACCACCACGCCGATGATCCCCACCGTCGGCACCACCGCGCCCAACACTCCCTTCGCCTTCAAGCTCCACGCCATCCCCGACGCCACGCACACCGCCAAAAACGGCACCAGCATTAACGCCAACCACACCCCCGCCTCCGGCAGCACCAAGGCGTTGCCCGGGTACGTCGTGCCATTCACCGTGTCGTGCACCGTGAACTCCGCCGTTGACCAACCCACCAGCCGGCCCACCAACGCGTAAACGCTCACGACCAGCAGCGTGAACACCGGTACCGCGATCATCAAACCCAGAAACCGCACCAGCCCCCGCAGCTTGCCCCAGATGTACTGCCGCGGCGTCACCGGCGTCGTCAGCATGATGTCCAGCGTCCCGTCCTCCCGCTCCCGGCTCACGCACCCCGCGCTCATATAGATCGCCACTAGCGTCACCACCGCGACCTCCAGCACCAACAGAATCGTCAGCAGCCGGTGGAACACCGCGTGCGCCGCCAGCGTACCGCCGTTGCTCGATGGCAGCTGCGGCATCCGGCCCGTGTGGTACAGCCAGACCAAGACCCCGGCCGTGATCCACCCCACCGCCGCGAAGCCGTACCGACCCAGGATCCCGCCAAACATCTTGCCCCGCGTGTTCGCCTCCCGCCAGGCGATCGGGTTGCCCGTCACCTCGCGGGCCGCGTGCGTCCGCTCGCCGCGGTCCAGCCGCAGCTTTTTCTTCAATGCGATCAGCCACTTCGCCTCGCCCTGCCCGACCCGCCGCAGCCAGATCGCGCAGCCGAGCACCATGAGCAAACTCCCGCCCATCGTCCACGCCACAAACGCCCCGAACGGCGACCCCCGGAAGAAAGCCAAGAACCCGGGGTAGTTTGACAGCACTTCCGGAGGCGGCGGGCTGTAATCGGTCAGTAGCGACGACTCCAACACCAGGATCGGATGCAGCGCCGTCAGCCAGGTCGTGTAAGGCTCGGGGTCCAGCACCCGCAGCAGCCCCCGGTCCAACGCATACAGCCCGACGAGGTAAGCCGCGATCGCGATCACAAAAACAAACACCGCCTTGCGTCCTCCCGCCCGCAAGACGCTCAGCGTCACCGCCACGCTGCCAACGAAGACCGCCGTGCAAGCCGCGACGGCAAACGCCGTGAACACCGACCCCGTCCGCACCCCCCCGAACACCAGCACCACCGCAAACAACGGCAGCCCGCTCAGCAGCAACGCCAACACGAAAAACAGCCGACCCACCAACGACCCCAGCACGATCTGCAGATTCGACAACGGCGTGGTCAGCAAAATGTTGTACGTCTTGCCCGACTGCTCCGACGCGATCGCACCGGCCATGAACAGCGGCGCAAGCAAACACACCCCCAGCACCTGCCCATAGGCGATCAGCCTAAACACCTGCGACCCCGCGATCGCCAGATTCCCCAGACTGACGTTCTCTCCAAGTCCGCCTCCGGAAAGCAAGCCAATCACCACCAGAATCACCAGCAGCCCGAGGTAGCTCATCCGCACAAACAGGTGCTGCGTCCGCCGCGACCCGCCCTCGACGATCCGCACCACCATCGGGTTCCCCGGCCCAAGCCTCCAAAAGTATCGGCCGATTGCTTGCATCGCCCTATCTTATCTTCCATCCGCCGATGGAAACGGTTAGCGCAGCGGATAGAGTGGCAGTTGGCTCGTAGGGTGGCGGTGAATTTCACTTCTTACGTACTTGGAGCGCAGAGACATGTTGGAAAATCCCCTCCGGTTCATGCGTGACAGGTTTGTTTGGGGACTCGCAGGGGCCAGCGTGTTGTTCATCACGACTCTGGCCGGGGCTGGGGAGATCGATCCGTCGCAAAAATCCTGGCACGAGCGATACCGCAAACAGGCCAACGCCCCGCAGCCCGCGGACATGAAGCTCAATACCGACCCGGAGCCGGCCTGGGACGGCGAGGGATTCATCGATCTGTTCAACGGCCAAGACCTGACGGGCTGGACGGCCCTGGGCGGCACCTGCACCTTCGAGGCGATCGACGGCGAGATCGTCGGCACCACCGTGCCCGGCTCGCCCAGCACCTACCTCTGCACCGACGACGCGTCGTGGAGCGACTTCATCTTTACCTGCGACACCTTCTGGGAAGTCGACGGCAACACCGGCGTGATGTTCCGCGCCCGATCCCGCCCCCGGAAAAACGCGGAAACTCCGGACGAAGTATCCACCGCCCCAGAAGACCAAGAGGTCTACGGCCCCCAAGTCGAGATGGAAGGCTTCGACGGCTGGACCAAAGGACGCAACTGGTCGGGCGCGGTCTACGGCCAGAGCTGCGGCGGCTACTGGTATCCGCTGTGGCTGAAAGAACACGCCGCCGCCCGCGCCGCCCTCAAGCCCGGCGTCTGGAACCGTATGACCGTCCGCGCCAAGGGCAACGTCGTGCAGACCTGGATCAACGGCGTGCCGGCGGCGTACTGGGAAGACGAGGGCAGCTACCCCAGCGGCTTCTTCGGCCTACAAGTCCACAGCGGCGGCCGCGGCACGATCCGCTGGCGGAACCTGCGGGTGAAGTCTTTAGACACAGAGCCGTAAATGACGGCCCTTCAATATGAGGTATCGCCTTGGCTCAGCCGCTTGGGCCTTCTTCATACACCAAGATTTCACCAGGCTGACACTCCAAGACCTCGCAGATGCGTTCGAGGGTGCTGAAACGGATAGCCTTGGCCTTACCCGTTTTGAGGACCGAAAGGTTCTGCGGCGTGATGCCCACGCGCTCGGCCAAGGTGTTGAGGCGCATCTTCCGACGCGCCAGCACGACATCGAGTTGGACGGTAATCGGCATAACGGCGTCAGATCGTTAGACGTTGCTGTTCTTCGAGATCACTTGCGCGAGCCATGATCTGAGCCACTAGGTAGATCACTGCCCCGATGAACACCGAATCAACATGGAGTGTAAAATTTGGATTGGGAATCCCCTCCACCCCCAACCCGCGTGCCACTGCGTACAAGAGACCAAAGGTGAAGAGCGCCATCACCGCACTCAGGACGACGGTGCTGCCGAGCTTCCGGATCTGCGTGAGTGCCGCCCGATTGAAATATTCCCCCTGCCGATAGCACGAAAACAGGCGGTGCAGGTGATACAGCGCCTTGAAGAGCACCGCGCTGTTCAACAACAAGCTAATCAGCATCAGGGCACGAGCGCCCGGGGTTTCTGGATGCAGATCGTGGGTGAAGGAAGTGGTGACGAAGAATACGTCGATCCAACCAATAATCGTCGCCGCGGAAGCCAGCACCACCAGCACTAGTACCCCCATAAAAAACCATACGACCCTGCGAAGTATTTCGCTACGGCGGCGAATCGTATCTGCCAGATTCGCGTCGGATGAGTTGGGTACAGCAAGCATGACAAAGACCTCCAAATGACGGCGTCAGGTTCAACACACCACACCGGGCTTCGAAATGATCGTCGAAATATCAAGCAAGTCAATATTTATTTATTGATAAACAGTAAATTTTTATCGAAATTAGCACTTCGGATCGTTTTATGTCGTCCCCTAACCCCTCACCGCCTCAATCAACAAAGCCAGATCTTCCTCCCGCTGGCGGTACCAACGCACCGCTTCCTCAACCGAAACACACCGCCACCGCACCACATGCCCCGGGGCGTACTGCGCTAAACGGTCGATGTCGACGTCGATCACGGTGCCGATGCGTGGATAGCCCCCGAGCGTCGGGCGCTGCCGCATCAACACCAACGGCCCCGCCGGCGTCAGCTGGACCGTGCCGTCGGCGACCGGCCCCGAAGTGATCTCCGGCGGGTCCGCCTCGGGCAACGCCTCCGCCTTCTCATCTTTCTCAACCGCTGGCTCCAGCCGCAAGCCGACATCGCTCATCTCTCGTGTCACCCGCCAGGTGGTATCCCACAAGTTGCGGGGAGACACGAGAGAGTCGTGCTCGGGGCCGGGGGTGATGCGGATCGCGCCGTCGGCGTCGAACGTCTGGCAGATGTCTTCGAACGCGGGGCGTCGGCGACCCGCCAACTTCTCCAAACGCTCCCCAGTGTTCGGCCGAGTACACACATATGTCCGCAGCCCCCGGATTGGCCGACCTAGCATCAGCCGGTCCCCTGCCTCGGCGTAGTAGACCACCGCGTGTTCCAACGGCACCTCGGCCGACGACCCGTTGCATAAAAGCCGGGGCCGAAGACGCGGCGCCCCCGACATCACGAACCACGTCGGCTCCACGAAACGGGCTTCGGGCAGGTGCACCACCTCCAACGCCTCGGCGTCGCGGTCTTGCTCCAGCATGGTATTGCCCACCCACGCCGCGAACCGGTCCGCCGGCCCACCCGGCGCATACCCCAACTCCTGACGGCCGTAAGCCGGGCCCGATACCACCCGGCACAACCCACTGCTCCCAAACGCCATCCCTAAGCTCACGGCCGGCCCTCCCCCACCCCTGACCCACAACGTAAACGCTCAGCCAACGCCGCCGCTAGCTCCAACGCGATCGGTGAATCGCTATGGATACATAACGTCTCGGCTTCGACACGGCACGCCGCCCCGTCGGGATACAGCCGGACCTCACCCTGCGTGATCAAATCTTCCGCTTGGGCCAACGCTTCGGGCAGCGTTTCTAAACACGCATCGGGATGCGATCGCGGCATGAGGACGGCTTGTGTGACATCGATATCCGGGGGATTTTCCGGGGGGCGGTGATACCGCCGTTCGACGAACCCTTCGGCCAAGACCCGCATCCCGCGTTCCCGCGATTCCCGAGCCAGCGCCCCCGGCACCGGCGCGATCGCTATGGTAAAGCCCGCTTGAGTAAGCCACGCCGCAAGCGTCCGGGCCAACGCCGGGTCACGGTCGGCCTCGTGATACAACGCCCCGTGAAACTTCACGCACTCCGGCTCGGGTAGCCGCGCCCGCTGCGCGTCCAACGCCCGCTGCAACTCCGCTTCCGATATGTCCAACCGCCGCCGCCCGAAGTGTTCACGGTCGGGGTACGACAGGTGCGCGGCAACGGTCTTGCCCAACCGCTTCGCCAACCCGGAAAACACCCGGATCGATTCGTCGTCCCCCGCGTGCCCGCCGCAGGCGAGGTTGACCACGTCGGCGTGTTTCACAAGCTCGTGGTCGACCGCGTGATCCGCCCCCCGCTCGCCGGTGTCCACGTTCAGGAGCAGCCGCGACGGCAACGGGTTCACGATACGCCTCCTTCCGCCACGAACCGTACGCGGTCGCCGGGACGCAGCGCGGTAAGCAACGCCGGGTCGGTGGTGCCGATCAGGTTCCACCCGCCGGGCGATTCCTGCGGGTAGACACCCGTCTGGTCGTTACCGATCGCCACGCTCCCCGCCGGCACCCGCACCCGCGGCGCGTCGAGCCGGGGCGTCGCCAACGCCGGATCCAGCCCCAGCAGATACGGAAAATGCGGCATGAACCCGATCGCCGCGACGGTATACGTCGGCCGGGCGTGACGCTCGACGACTTCCGCTATTTCCAAACCCGCACGCTCAGCCACCCGCGCCAGATCCGGCCCGTCGTAACGCAACGGCAAAGCCACCGGCTCGCCAACTTCGGATTCATCTTTCTCCGCCGCGTTATCATCAACCTCAGCCAGCCAAGCCCCGACCCTTCGATCCAGTTCCGCCGTGTCTGTCGACAGCGGATCGAAGTGGATCGCCAAGCTGTCATACCCCGGCACCACGTCGCGGACCTCGATTTCCCCCGCCAGCCGCGCCCGTTCGACCTGCCGGTATAGCCGATGCACCCGCGCCGAATTCGCCGGGCTCACGCCGCTGCCCAGACGCCAGAGCCGACAAGATTCGCCGAGGGTCTCCATCGCCCCGATTGTAAGTCCGCCCGCCGAGCCTACCCACCGGGATCGCTACAATCCCCGCCCATGGCCGCCCTGCTCTCCGCCCGCAACCTCAGCAAGACCTACGGCACCCACACGCTGTTCTCCGGCGTCGCCCTGTCGATCCACGACGGCGAACGCCTCGCGCTTATCGGGCCAAATGGCTCGGGTAAGTCCACCCTCCTCAAAATCCTCGCCGAGATCGAGGCGGGCGACTCCGGCGAGTTCACCCGCAAGAAGAACCTCAAGCTGGCCTACGTCGCCCAGTCGGATGGCTTCGCCGACAACGCCACACCGCTGTCCGCCGTCCTCGACCGCCTGCGGGCCGAGGGCGAGAGCGACCCCGAAGATTACCGCGCTGCGGCCGTGCTTTCGCAGCTCGGCTTCACCGAACACGATCGCCTCGTCAAGACCCTTTCCGGGGGCTGGAAGAAGCGGCTGTCGATCGCCTGCGCGTTGGCAACCGAGCCGGACGTGTTGATGCTCGACGAGCCGACGAACCACCTCGACCTCGAGGGCGTGCTCTGGCTCGAATCGTTCGTGAAGCAGAACACCCAGGTGGCGATGGTTTTCATTACCCACGACCGCACGTTCCTCGAATCGACCGCGACGCGGATCGTCGAGCTGTCCCGGGCCTACCCCGGCGGGACGTTCGAGGCCAAAGGTAATTACTCCGAGTTCGTCCGCCGCAAGGAAGACTTCCTCGGCGCCCAGGCGGCGCAGCAGTCCGCCCTCGCCGGCAAGGTCCGCCGTGATAATGCTTGGCTGAAGCAGGGCATCCAGGGCCGACAGACCCGCAACAAATCACAGGTCGACGACGCCGCGTCGCGACGCAGCGAGCTGAAGAACCTCGCCAACCGCAACAACGCCCCGAAGCAGACAGCGTCGATCGACTTCCAAGCGACCGAGCGAAAAACTAAACGCCTACTCGCCGCCCACAACGTCGCCAAGACGATGGGCGACAAGCCGCTTTTTAAAAACCTCGACTTAGAGCTCGGCCCCGGCGATCGGCTGGGTTTGCTCGGCCCCAACGGCTCGGGTAAGACCACGCTCCTTCGCTTACTTACGGGCGACCTCGCCCCCGACGCCGGCACGGTCAAGCCCGCCGCCGAGCTGCGCATCGTCAACTTCACCCAGCACCGCGAAGCGCTCAATCCCACCCAGAAGCTCCGCGAAGCTTTGTGTCCGGTCGGCGACACCGTCGACTACCGCGGTAAGCCGCTGCACGTCGCGTCGTGGGCCAAGAAATTCCTCTTCGATCCCGCCAAGTTCAATACGTCGGTCGGCGACCTTTCCGGGGGCGAGCAGGCCCGCGTGCTGATCGCCAACCTGATGCTCAAGCCCGCCGACCTGCTCATCCTCGACGAGCCGACCAACGATCTCGACATCCCCTCACTTGAAGTTCTCGAACAAGCGTTGACCGAATTCCCGGGGGCGATCGTACTGGTCACCCACGACCGCTTCATGCTCGACCGCCTCAGCACGGCCCTCCTCGCCCTCGACGGCCAGGGCAGCGCGAAGCCCTTCGCTTCCTACGCCCAGTGGGTCAAGGCCCAAACCAAACTCAACGCGACGACCAACCAACCCGAAAAAAACGACGCCGCCAAACCCCAAGCCCCTAAGCCCCCAGCCCCCAGGCCCCCCAAAAAACTCACCTACAAACTACAACGCGAACTCGACGGCATGGAATCCGCCATCCTCGAAGCCGAAGCCGAATTGGAAGACCTCCAGACCCAGTCCGCCGACCCCGCCGTCATCGCCGACCACGAACGATTCGCCCAAGTCTGCCAGGCGATGGGCGACGCCCAGACCAAGGTCGAATCGCTCTACGCCCGCTGGGCCGAGCTCGAAGAACTCGCCGCCGGCTGACCCCATCGGCTATCCTGTTCGGCCTGCCATGTTCATCCTCAAGTCCACCAACCTCGTCAAGACCTACAGCGGCCGGACCGTCGTCGACCGCGTCTCGTTCGACGTCGCCGAGGGCGAGATCGTCGGCCTACTGGGCCGCAACGGCGCCGGCAAGACCACCAGCTTCCGCATGACCGTCGGCATGATCTCGCCCGACGGCGGCCAGGTCGTCTTCAACGGACAGGACGTCACCAAACTCCCCATGTACCAACGCGCCCAGCGCGGCATGGGCTACCTCGCTCAGGAATCCTCTGTCTTCCGCCGGCTGAGCGTCGAGGACAACCTCAAGGCCATCCTCGAGACCCGGCCGCTCAAGAAGGCCGAGCGCAAAGAGCGGGCCGAGCAGCTCATGGCCCAGTTCGATCTGACCAAGAACCGCCAGCAAACCGCCAGCACCCTGTCGGGCGGCGAACGCCGCAAGCTCGAGATCGCCCGCGCCCTGATCTCCGAACCCTCGCTGATACTCCTCGACGAGCCCTTCGCCGGCGTCGACCCCAAGGCCGTCGAAGAGTTCCAGGACGAGATCCGCAAGCTCCGCGACGAGCACGAGATCTCGATGCTCATCACCGACCACAACGTTCACAACGTCTTGGCCGTCTGCGACCGCGTCTACGTCATCAGCGAAGGCCAGGTCTTCGCCGAGGGCACGCCCAAAGAAATCATCAACGACGAGAACGTCAAAAAGACCTACCTCGGCAGCACCTTCCGCGGCGACGAGTTCGATTGATCAAACGCCGACTCGTTAACGGCAACCGATTTGAGAACAAACCCAAAGTTTACGATCGAGCCGTAAATTCTGACCGAAGCACCGCCAAGCGATAGGTTTTTCAAAAAAATCACTTGCCGCGGCCCGTCGGATACCCCACGCTAAATCTTCGACTCCGCGTCATCGAGATAACGCGTCTTAGGCCAACCCACATAGATTTCCTGCCGGCGCGGGAGAATGTCGTCAACCTCGTATTCGATTGGATATGGCTCGCTACGCTCATCCTCGCTCAACGACAAACCCCGCCAGAAAAACGGATTCGCTTCGCCAGTTTCGTGGACGCCTCCACCACCCCAACCGCGGATGCCATTCGCTAAAGCCGCCCTGGGGTCCCAAATCAGTTTGCCCACCGAATTGATGTACCCGAACGATTTCTCACCCAAGCTCACCCGGGCCAGCCCGCGGTAGAACGGCTGGGCGGCGGTGTATTGGGGCTCGATCGCCCAGTCCCCGTTTTTACCGATGAATCCGTAACGCCCGTTTTGCTTGACCAAAGCCAGGGAGACTTGGGTTCGTTCATACCTCGCCTCCGGCTCAAGTTCCTCGGACGGATCAAAGTCATACGCTTCCTCAAAGCCCCAGGCGACTTCCTTGCCCGACTTGGTGATAAAGCCCCAGGCGCCGTCACGCTTAATGGCGGCCAAGCCGTCGCAGAACGAGCGCACTTCGTCGTAACGCGGCTTGATGCGCGGCCTGAAGTTCTTACCGATAAATCCCCAACGGCCGCCCACCTTAATAGCCGCCAGGCCGTCAGAGAAACTCCGTACCTCTTCGATCTCGCCCCGTTTATCAAAAAAAACGTATTCGCCCCGCTTGTCGATGTACCCCCAACCGGTACGATCGCGGCCAACTTGGGATTTGGCCGCCGCGAATCCATCCGAAAACGATCGAACAGCCAGGAAGCGCGCCGGGATGGCGACCTTGCCGGTCTGATCGAGGAAGCCGCAAAAGCCTTCTTTCTCAAAAGCGATCCTGTTCTCACGCATGCGCAGCAGGCCGTCGTATGTCCCCCTGGCGATCTCGACGTCAGACGGCGATTTCAAAACATACGCCTCCCGACCATCCTGGCTCCGGCTCAAACCCCAAACACGTTCACCCGACCAACGCCCCACCGCCTTTAAGCCCGGATTGGAGATCCAGATCTCGCTGCCCTTAAAGCTGGCGTCCCGTCCCGTGAAATTAATCCCCAGCCACCTTGTATTTCTTCCGTTCACGATGCATCGGGCTTTATAGGATTTGGTGATCCGACCCCTTCGGCCTTCGCGGGCGGACGCCCTTGTGTTGATGTCTAAATAGAAATAATCGGTCCACATGTGTACCGGCGGCAGGACCACCTCGCCCGAGCGATCAATGTATCCCCAGCGCCCGTTCAGTTGGATCGGAAGCAAGTCGAGCGGGTCGAGCATGCTTCGATCAGGATTATAAACCGCGGCTTCCGCCGTGACGTCAACCGACGTCAGAACACCCAAGCCCGTAACTAAGAATACGCAACAACAAAAAATATAACGTAGACCATTTCGCATATTCATACCTGTCATCCCTTCGGAATCGTGTTGCGTGACCCGTTGCACGGAAATAAAAAGACATAGCCCGGTTAGAGACAAAAGAGGCGAGCCAGAGCGGGCATGACATGACATAAAATACACTGCAGAGTTTATTATAAGATTCTATCCAATCGTAATAAGTATCTACGCCCCGCGTCGTGAGACGCCAGGAGTTTAGTAATGCCCAGTAAGCCTCCCGCCGACCACGGCTACACCGACAACGCCCGTGGCATCCGCCTCCAGAAAGCTATGGCCAACGCCGGCATCGCGTCGCGTCGCGATTGCGAAGTGATGATCGAAGACGGCCGGGTCACTGTCAACGGCGAACGCATCACCCGCCTGCCCGCCTGGGTCGACCCGTTCCAAGACCGCGTCGAGGTCGACGGCGAGCCGTTGATCAAGCCCAAGAAATCGACCAAGACTTTCGCCTCCGCTGGTAAGGTCTACATCATGGTCCACAAGCCCCGCGGCGTGTTGTCGACCAACGACGACCCCGAGGGCCGGCGGCGGTTGATCGATCTGATCGACCCCTCGGCCGTGCCGCCGGGCGTCCGGCTGTTCCCCGTCGGCCGGCTCGACGCGGATTCGACCGGGCTCATCCTCATGACCAACGACGGCGAACTCACCCACCGCCTCACCCACCCGTCTTTTGGCGTGACCAAACGCTACCTCGTCTCGGCCAAGGGCCGGCTGGTCGACGACGACCTCAAGAAACTCCGCAAGGGCCTCGTGCTCGCGGACCAGAAACGCGCCGGCAGTAAAGATGCCGGCAACGCGAGCAAGAAGGCATCGATGGAATCGGTCTCGATCCTCCGCCACGAGACGGACCGCACCCGCGGCGACCGCACCACCCTCGGCGTCACCCTGACCGAGGGCCAGAACCGCGAGATCCGTCGGCTGCTCGCCCGCGTCGGCATCAAGGTCAAGAAACTCAAACGCACCGCCATCGGCCCCGTCCGCCTCAAGGGCTTGGCCCCCAACGAGTGGCGGATGCTGAACCAGCAAGAGGTCTGGGCGCTGCGTCGGGCGGTCGGGATCAAAGCGCCAAAGAAAACGAAAGACAAAATTTAGCCCCGCGTCACCCCCGGCGACTCGCCGGAGTCGCTAGATTTGAAACTCTCCCGACGCGACGCGATCGTACAATTCACGCAACGCGTTACGGATGTTACCGTGATGGGCGGAATACAACGCGGCCATGGCGTCGTCGGCCAACGCCTGTTTGACCACGGGAGACAGATGGCCGATCACCTCACCCAACAGCCGTGGCGTAGTCTCGCAACGAAATAGCGTTGGTAGCTTTGTCTCGCGGTGGCTGGTCACGATGACCTGAGGTCGCCGGGAAACCTTTCGGCGAAGACGCCACGGTAAGAGGTCGTAGCCGTCGAGAAACAACCGCGGCGGGCCGATGGTCAGGGCTCGTTTGACGTCCGAAAGATTACTGCCGTCTGCCTGCACCTGGATCACATCATGGCTCTCGCGGGCGCAAGGCACGTCGAGCTTCGCCAAGCGGTGCATCAGCGTCGACTTGCCGTGGCCGTGCGGGCCGACGAGCGCTCCCCGGAAGTCTGCTGCCCGGATTCGAAATTCGATCTCTTCCCACGTCTGCCCGTTCGGCGGGACGTAGCCCAATGCATCAACGCACGCGCTGCGGAACGGATTGTCGCGGGGCGGGACCGGTCGGCGGTTGGTGGCAAACGGCGTGGCCATCACCCGTCGCTACGGATCGGCTCGCCCGTGGCCGAGAGGGTCAGCGGGAGCTGGGCGGTGGTCTTGGTGCGGTGGGCGACGACCTCGATCCCCCAGGCGATCTCGATCAGCGTACCCTCGTAGCTGAACGGGCCCGACGGCGCGGTGAAGCCGAACACCTGCGCATCCACCGACCGCGGCGTCTCGAACTTCACCGAGTTAGCGATGACGATGTCTTCATCGCCCTTGCCCAGCGTGTGCCAGTACAGCCGGACCTCGACCCACTTGGGAGCGTCCGCCCCGAAGTCCCAGCCCGCGATGCCGTCGATCGCTTCGCCGGGAACGAATTTGGTCTGGTTGTTGTTGATCTCGGCGGTGAGCTTGGGCATGGTCTAAAACATCCCGCGTAGGTTCGTTCCGGGGGCCGGGGGAACAATCGCAAAATCGTAGTAGTCTTTAACGTCCGGCCAGCGCGGGATCTCGCCCTTGACCTTGATCCGCCAGACGATGTCGTTGTGCGGTAAATCGAGCGAGTGCATCGCGGTCTCGGGCAGCTTCAGCTCCGCCTCGCCCTCGCGCGACAGCGGGTCGCGGCGGTCCAGCGCCTCGGCGTCGTAGAGCGTGTGCTCGAAGAAAACGTGTTCGTCGGTGATCGTGTCGGTCCCGCGGGTGTACGTCGCCCGCTCGGCCCCTTCGACCATCACCGTCAACCGATCGAACCGATCCGCCCGGCCATCGATGCTCCACGCCACCCGCAGCGGCTCGCCCCACGTCATCACCCGCGGATCGAAATGCATCCGCACCACCGGGTTGCTCATTGCCAACAGCATGTAGATCACCGCGATCACGCATCCAATCCCCACCAATACGAACGGGATCATGAACAGCAGCGGCACGACGTTGCCGCTGACCCCGTCCTTCAGCATGCTTACCACCACGACCGCCACGACGGCGTCCCAGATCAACGCAAACGCAACCACAAACCCCAGCTTGCCCCACCGCGAACCCGTTGGGCTGACCGTGTTGGTGTCGCTGCGGGCCTGGCCGTCGATCGCGCCGTCGCGTTCGTCAGAGCGGGCGAACTTGGGCAGCCACTCGTCCTGCGACCGCGGGCCGACGCGTTCGCTGCGTTTGGCGTTTTTCGTCTTCCACGCCGCCTTCCGGCCGCTCCAAAACACGCCCAACATCCCGCCGCCGCCGATCAACACAAACAGCAGCGGGATCCCGGCGAACCAGATGTTGTGGCTCCAGCCGCGGTACAGGAACGCCTGCCCGGGGTCTTTAGGGTTCACGTACGCGGAAACCTGTTTGCCGACGGGGTGGTCGTCGACGATTTTTTTCTTGCCGTCGTAGCCCGACGAACTCATGCCGGAGAAGGCGTCGTAGGTGTCGCCGGTGTAGCGTCGGCCCTGGACTTCGTAGGCAAACGAGATCTTGATCTTGTACGTCGTCCCGTCGCTATCGCTGTGGCTCTCCAGGTCGCTGGACGTCACCGTCGCGGGAACGCTCGGCCAGTCCTGCGCATCCAGCAGCACCAGCGCCGGCTTGGCGAACATGAACCAGCCGAAGCCCAGCCCGGCAAAAAGAAAAACCGACAGGAACAGCACCGCCCCGACCCGGCCGGCCGAGCCGCCCTTAGCGCGTTTGGTCACGCCGCCCTTCCGCCGTTTGGCGTCGCGCTTCTCCTGCATCCGTTCCCGCAGGTCGCCGCCGCCTTTGCCGAAGCTGAATTTCATGGCCATTCCCTCAACGGATCGATCCGCTAACACGCCAGTCAAAAGATAACACGCCCCGCCCCGCAAAGCCGGGCAAACCCGCCACGGTGTTCGCAACCCCGCGTCGGCCGACTAATATCACCCACTATGGCCATCCAAGACCTCCGCCAAAACTACACGCCCGAGCCGCTCGACCCCGCCGACCTGCTCGCCGACCCGTTCGACCAGTTCCTCGCCTGGTTCAAAGACGCCCAGGACGCCGGCATCCTCGAGCCCAACGCCTTCACCCTCGCCACCGCCTCCGCCGACGGCATACCTAACGCCCGCACCGTCCTGCTCAAGGGCGTCGACAACGCCCCCGGAAATAGCAACAGCGAAAACCCGTCACCTGCTTCCGGGGGACGCGGGTTCGTCTTCTACACCAACTACGACTCGACCAAGGGCCACGAGTTGTCCGACAATCCGCGGGCCTGCTTGAACTTCTACTGGGACACCCTCTCCCGTTGCGTCCGTGTCCCCGGCCGGGTCACAAAGGTCAGCCCCAAAGAAACCGAGGCCTACTTCCACTCTCGCCCACGCGGCTCGCAACTCGGCGCCTGGACCTCGCACCAGTCGACCGTCATCGCCGACCGCCGAGTGCTCTCGGAAAAATACGATCAACTAAACGCCGAGTACCCCGAAGGCACCGCCATCCCCGTCCCCCCGACCTGGGGCGGTTACCGCATCGTCCCCGACGCCTTCGAGTTTTGGCAGGGCCAGCCGTCGCGACTGCACGATCGGCTGCGCTATACGCCGCGCAGCGAGGGATGGAAGATCGAACGGCTCTCGCCCTGAGCAAGGCAAAGCAAAGCAAAGGGGCGGCCGTGTTGCTCAATTAAACTCAAAATAAAAAACAACTCCCGATGAGCCCCGAAGAATTCTTACGCCAATACGAGTCAGCCAGCCGAGACCACGACCTCGAACTGGTCATGAGCCTTATCCACGACGACGCGGTCTACTGGTTCAGCAACGGCGGCTGCTACGTCGGCAAGCCCGCCATCGCCGAGGCAATCGGAAACAACTTCGCCGCGATCAAAGGCGAAGACTACCGGATCGAAAACCCGCGTTGGCTAATCGAAAACGATCGCTGTGCCGTCTGCACCTACCGCTACGAATGGGCGGGGCAGATCAACGGCCAAGCGATGTCGGGCTCGGGACGCGGGACCTCGATCCTCCACCGGCACAACGATTCGTGGCTGATCGTCCACGAACACCTCAGCCAAGGGGAAGCTTCTTAAACCTCGGTTACTCGTCGCATCAAGTCGCCACCCGCCCGCGCCACGTCGGGCGGACGCCTCGGAGTTCTTGTACCTGGGCCGCCCACTGCACCGCGATCAACGCCAGCACCCCGACCGGGCGGAACACCGCCGCGGCCGCGCCCTGGCGGAAGGCGATCGCTACCAACAAGCTCGACCACGCCGCGCAGCCCGCTGCCGCCCACGCCGGCCAGCCGATCTGCCCGCCGGCCGTTGCCGCGCCGATCAACCAAACCCAAGGCACCACCTGCCCGCCCAGCAGCAGCACGGTCCACACCCCGATGGCTTTGCGTGAACCCATGCCGGCCGTGGCGTTCTTCGTGAAGCCCCGCCAGGTCTCGGCCGCGTTGGTATACATCCGGCACGTCGCCGCGTCGGTCGCGTCGAAGAGGTCGGTCATGTGGCCGTGGCGGCGGAACAGCCGGGGCAAGTCGACGCCGTCGTGCATCGAGGACTTGATCTCCGCGTGCCCGCCACAGGCCAGGTACGCTTCGCGCTCAGCCATAAACAACTGCCCGCAGCCCGCGCCCAGCCCGGGCATGGCCGACTTGCGCATCCGCATCATCGGCAGGTAGCCCAGCAACACCCACAGGATCTGCGGCACGATCAGCAGCTCCAGCCAACTCCCCGTCGTCTGCCGCGGCACGCCGCTGATCAATTTAGCACCGCCTTCGGGCAGACTGCTTTCGCGGAGGTACCGCTCCATGCGTCCCACACTCCCCGGCGTCAGCCGGACGTCGGCGTCGACCCACAGAAGCGTCGAGTGTTTCGCCCGGTGGGCCAAAACCCAGCAGGCGTGCTGCTTGCCGTTCCACCCGGGCGGGAGTTCGGGGGCCGACTCCAGCCGGACCCGCGGGTCTTCGTCGGCCAATCGTCGAACGATCTCATCCGTCCCGTCGGTCGAATGATCGTCGAGCACCACCACCTCGGCTTCGACACCCTCAGCCGCGGCCAACGCCGATCGGACCGCCGCCTCGATCCCCGCCGCCTCGTCGCGGGCGGGGATCAGCACGCTGACCGGGCATGCGGTTTCGGTTTGTTCATCTCGGTTACGCAATGGCCGGGCCGGGCGGTACAGCAGCAGGTTCACGGTGATCATCACCGCGGGCAACGCCGCCAAGCTCAGCATGATCCATATCCAGAAAGCCATCCGCACCAACCTTACGAGACAAAACCCGCCGATGCACGCGTTTACGCATGACTTTAGCCGGGTTACGCCCGCGGGACGGGGGGAGGGATATGAGTAGCTTCCCTAATAGCAGGCGGCGCGTCGGCATGAGGCGGGTTAGCCTTAGTCTGCAGACGTGCCGTGGCTCGGATCAAACTTCTTGCCGGCGAACACCGCTTTCAGGCGTCGCCAGACATCGTATACCCCGCCGACACCACGCTTGCCGTCGCAGAGCAGCGTGAACGCGTCGTGGTCTCGCGCGATCGTCGCCGCGGCGAGCCGGTCCATCGCTTCGGTCAGCCGATCTTCCAGCAGCGTGTTCCACTCGGCCGCCGTCCGCGGTTTCCCTTCATGTTCCGCACCGCCCAACACGATCGGCTCGCCGAACGCCAGCCGCATCTCCGGCTGCTTCTCCTCGCCGAACGGATACTCGACCGCCAACGGCAACGCCACGCCCCCCGCCGCCTTCCGCACCAGATGCGCCACGCCCGGCCGCAGCCGCACCGGCCGCTTCCGCGGGTCCGTGAAATGCCCCTCGGCCGTCACCCACAGCACCGACCCCGGCGTCGACATCGCCGCCCGCCCCACCCGCAAGAACGCCGCCGCCCCCGCCCGGCTGTCCGGGTCGATCCCGAAGAACCCCAGCTTCTCCATCAACCGGTACTTCTCCAAACCCTTCCCGTCGATCGGCCCGTAACTGCGGCGGTCCCGGAAAAAACGGTCCTTCAACACCCCCACCGCGATCGGGTCCCACCACGACGGGTGGTTCAAGTAAATCAGCAGCGGTTGGCCCCCGGAAGTATTTTTTACTACGTCCGGCAGGTCGCCGAGCAAACGGGCCGCGCTGAAGTTCTTCCGCACCAAACGCGGGATGTACCACAACGCCCACCGCACCCAACGCGCCGAAACCGCGGGGAGATCGGGATGCGTCGCGGGCTGCTCGCTCATGGCACAGAATCGTCTGCCAGGTAAGGCCTCAGAACTTGTCGTGGACCAACACCTCGGACAGCGGCAGCTGGCCCGGTTTCGGCCAGGGTTCTTTGATCCCCTTGCCGATCGCGACCATCGGGCCAAGCACGTGGTCTTCCGGCAGGTTGATGAGCTTGGCGACCGGGTCGAAGTCGAAGCCGATCATCGGGCAGGAGTCATAACCCATCCCCTTGGCCGCGAGCATCAGCGTCATCATCGCCATGCCCATCGACCGGTTCGCCTCGTCTCGCTGCAGGAACTCCCGCCCTTCGTGGAACGGGCCCATCCAGTTCACCAGCAGGTCGGCGACCTCTTTGGGAGCGTTCTGCCAATACCGCTCGGGCGACTTCTCCCAGGCCTTCATGTCCGCGGTCATCACGACGAGGATCGACGCATCGGTCATCTGCGCCTGGTCGTTGCCGACCGCCCGGATCTGCTTCCGTAGCTCGGCGTCACGCACCAGCACGAACCGCCAGTGCTGGATGTTGAAGCTCGTCGGCGACTGGATCGCCGCGGTGAAGAGCTTGTCGATCTCTTCGTCGGTCAGCCGGTGTTCGGGGTCGTAAGCCTTGACCGACCGGCGTTGGTTAATCGCGTCAAAAAGATCCATAGGACTTCCTTTAAGTTTGGTTACAAATTTCAAACGTCAGCGGTTTCGGGTGTGGGCGTAGCGGTGGGCTTGTCCCGCGGATCAACGAGCCCGTCTTGATCGAGCGTATCCGCGGCGATCCAGCCCGACATCATCACCATCGGCATGCCCGGGCCGGGGTGGGCCGCGCCGCCCGCGAGGTACAAGCCTTCGACGTCCATGCTGCGGTTGCCGGGCTTGAACGCGCCGAGCCATTTGCCGTGTGACGCCAGGCCGTAGATCGCGCCGTTGAGTACGTGGTAGCGGTCGTGGATGTCCTGCGGCGTGAGCGAGCGCTCGAAGACGATGCGGTCTTCAAGGTCTTCCATGCCCGCGGTGCGTTTGAGCTTGTCGAGAATTTTTTGGCGGTAGTTCTTGAACAACTCGCCGTCTTTGGACCAGTCGTGGTGGTCGCGGAGGTAAGGCGTGTGGACCAAGACGTACAAAGCTTCGCCGCCCGCGGGGGCGACGGCTCCGGGGGGCTCGGTGCGGGCGGTGGCGGCGAGGTAAGCCGTGGGGTCCGGAGCGGGTTCGCCGCGTTTGTAGATGTAGTCGAACTCTTCTTCAGGGTCGCGGCTGAAGACGAAGTTATGGTGGGCGACGTGGTCGTAGGCCTTGTCCAGACCGAGGTAGAGCACGACGCCGGAGCAGGCGGGCTCGTATTCGCGCCGCTTGTCGAAGACTTGGCCGACGTCGCCGCCGATGAGTTCGCGGTGGGTGCGGACCGCGTCCATGTTCGACACCACCGCGCCGCAGGCGACGTGTTCGCCCGCTTCGGTCTCGACGCCGACAACCTTGCCGCGCTCGGTCACGATACGGGACACGCCCTCGCCGGGCCTGAGATCGACGCCGAGCTCGCGGGCCAGCTTGGTCAGCGCTTCGGGCACCGCTCGCGTGCCGCCCATCGGGTACCACACGCCTTCGTTGACCTGCATGGACGCGATGCCGCAGAGGATCGACGGGCTGCCGTAGGGCGAGCTGCCGACGTACTGCGTGAAGTGGTCGAGCATCTGCGAGACGCGGTGGTCGGGGATGTACTTGCGGAACGTGCTCGCGACCGACTTGCCCATCCGCATCGCGAGGACGTCTTTGAGCGTGCTGAGATTGAACGTCCCGCCGACGCCGCCCTCGAACATCATGTCTTTCAGGCCACCGATCGATTTCCAGAAATAGAAGTCGTCGCTGATGCGGTGCAGACGTTCGGTGTACTTGATCAACTCTTCGTACTGCTCGCCCGACACGGGCGACCCGGCCTTGCCCGACGCGGGGCTGCGCTCGGCGAACCGCGCCAGCTCACCCTTCATGTCTTCGACGCTCTGCATCAAGTCCAGCACGCCTCCGCCGGCCTGCGATTCGTCGAAGAAGCACCGCCACTGCGGGTCCAGCCGGACGAGGTCGAGGTAGTCGTGCATGTCCCGCCCCGCCTCTTTGAAGATGCGCTCCAGCACCTTCGGCACGGTCAGGATCGTCGGCCCCATATCAAACTTAAACCGTTCACCGGGCTCGCCGTCGCTCACCAGCTGCGCCGCCTTGCCGCCCAGCCAGCTGTTCTTATCGAACAGCGTGACCCAGTGGCCCCGGGCCGCGAGCGTGCAGGCCGCCGCCAAGCCACCTAGGCCCGCGCCCACCACCGCAATGTGGTTCGTGTTCGTTGCCCGGTCCGGGTCCTGCATAATCATGACGTTGACTCCTGATCTACTTCTGCAACCGCGTTCTTTGGACGCTTCGATAATCTTAACAGGCTCATCCCGGCCCGGACGCGTGCGGATATACCCTCAGCGTGCCCCAGCTTCAGCAAGCCCGCCAACAGCGGCGCGGTGGTTTCGTCGGTCGGCCGTAGATGCGGATACAGCTTCCGCCGCCGCACCGCGATCGCTTTGACTTGGGTCATCTCTAACAAGCCCGCTGCGCCACGCGTCGCCCCAAAGCCGCTCCGGCCCCGCCCCGCGAACGGTAATCGGGGGTCGGCCGTCGGTACGACCACGTCGTTTACTACTACGCAGCCCACATCTAACTCTTCAGCCAACGCCCGCGCTTCACTCTCGGGGCCAAACACCGAGGCTCCCAAGCGGTAGCCGCAACATGCGTTTGCCTCCAACGCGTCCGCCGTGTCTTTCACCGACAAGACGCTGACCACCGGGGCGAATATGTCCGCATCGAGAATGGGACTGTTACTTGATAGATCCGTCAACAGCACGGGTCGGACCGCCGGCCCCGCCAGGGATTCGTCGGTTCGGGATTGTCCGCCGTCTGCAACCGCTTGCTCGACCAGCCCCCGCACCCGCTCGAGCGTGGCCGGAGGACAAGCGACCGGTTCCGCATCGGCGAGCAACGTCAAAAGTTTCGTCACGAAGCGATCGTGTAAAGCGTGGTGAACCAGCACCCGCCGTGGGGCGATGCACGTCGCCGAGCCGTTCAGTTTCAACCCGAACGCGACACACTTCGCCGCCAACTCGACGTCCGCCCCGCCCAACACAAACACCGCATCACAACCCGAAAGCTCCATCACGCAGGGGATGCCGTGTTCGGCACACTTTGCCTGCACGGCTTTACCCGTCGCTTCCGAACCGGTCAGAAACACCTTGTCGAACGTATCGAAGATCGCCTCGGCTTCCGCCGGGTCGGTACCCAAGATATTGAATACACCCTCAGGCAGGCCGACCTCGCGCAACGCCGCGGCGAGCTCGAGTATCACCTCCCGGCTCCCGGGGGCCGGCGACGGCTTGACCCACACCCGGTTGCCCGCCGCCAACGCCTGCACCACCTGCACCCCCGGCAGGAAAAGCGGGTAATTGCCCGGCCCGATCACTAACACGTTGCCCACCGGCTCACGCCGGACTTCGGAATCGACACCCCACAACCACATCGGCCGACCGCTTCCGCCAAGCTTCTCCGGCCGCAGCAGCCTCGGCGCGTCCTTCTCCAGCCAACGACACGCCTCGGCCAACGGCAACACCTCAGCGCTCAACGTCTCGGCGTCGTGCGTCCGCGTCGGAAGTTCCCGCAGCGGCTTCACAAATCGCTCGGCCTGCTCGGCTAAAACATGCCGAAGCCGACCCAACACTCGCACCCGCTGCTTCACCGACATCGACGACCAGCCGCCGTCATCTACGGGAATCTTAATGGCCTCTGCTTGCTCGGCAGCGGCCGGCGTCACGCTTTCGGGCTCGGCGAGTTCGGTCGGCATGAAACCCCTCAAACCGACGCCAACTCGGACTCGACCGGCGACGCGGCCTCCGCCGCGAAGCCCGGCGTCGCCGTGGCGGGGTTGGGTTCTTCCCAGGGCAGGTCCAGCCCCATGTCTTCCAGCAGTAAACGGGCCGTGATCCGCGCCCCCTCGTAGATCACCGGCAGACCGCTGCCCGGGTGCGTCCCGCCGCCGACGAGGTACACGCCGTCGACGTCTTCGAACCGGTTCCGCGGGCGGAGGTGCAGCATCTGGCCGAGGTTGTGGGCGAGGTTGAACGTCGCGCCCTTGTAGATCTCCATCTCGTCCCGCCACGTCACCGGCGTCATGACTTTTTCATACTTGATGTGCGAATCGAGGTCTTCGGGCAGCCCCATCTTCGTGAGCTGCTTCATGACGCGGGCCCGGAAGGGCTGGAGCTGCGTCGACCAGTCGACGTTGCCATGTTCGTGCGTGACCGGGGCCAAGACGTACAGCGAGGTCATCCCGTCCGGGGCCATCGTCGGGTCGGTCCGGCCGGCGTGCTGCACGTAGACCGACGGGTTCTCTGACAAGACGTGCTGGTTCTCGATCTGGTCGAGGTTCTTTGGGTAGTCGTGGGCGAGGAAGATGCTGTGGTGTTCCAGGCCGTTGCCATCGAAGCCGCCGAACGACTCCGGCGGCAGGTCGACGCCGAGGTACATCATGAACGTCGAGCAGGAGTACTTCTTCGTTTCCAGCTTGCGGTCGGTCCACCGGCTGCGGACGCCGTTCGGTACCAGCTTGCTCATCGCGTTCGCAAAGTCGGCGTTGACCACGATCGCGTCGGCGGTCAGGCGTTCGCCGTCCACAACCACACCACTGCACCGCTTGCCGTCGAACTCCAACGAATCGACCCCGGCGTTCAGCCGGATGGTCACGCCCATCTCTTCCGCGACGCGGGCCATCGCCTCGCTCACCGCGGCGCAGCCGCCCGTGGGATGGAACACGCCGTAGTCGTATTCGAGGTACGACAAGATCGTGAACAGGCTCGGGCATTTGAACGGGCTCATGCCCAGGTACTTGCTCTGGAAGCTGAACGCCAAACGGATGCGTTCGTCCTTGAAGTATCGGCCGAGGTCGCCGTCTACGCTCGCCCACGGCCGAACCAATGGCAGCATCCGCATCAGCGACGGCTTCACATAGTCCGTCAACCCCTCCCAAGGTTGTTGCAGGATCGGCGTGAACGCGTCGAACTTCTCCCGGTTCTCTTCGATGAACTTCGGGAAACGCTCGGCATCCTCGGGCGACAGCCGGGCGATCTCCGCCTGCATCCGCGGGATGTCCGGCGTCGCCCGGATGTCGCCAGCCATGCCGCCGCCTTCGTCTTCAAATAGAAGGTGGTACTGCGGGTCCAGCCGGACCATCTCGCACTCTTGGTGCAGGTCCCGGCCGCACATCGCGAAGACCTCTTCGAGAATCCGTGGGTAAAGGAAAAACGTCGGGCCCATGTCAAAACGGAAGCCCTCGTCGGTCGTAATCGTCGAGGTCCGCCCGCCGACGCGGTCACGCTTCTCCAAAACGGTGACGTCGAGCCCGGCCTTGGCCAGCAGCATCGCCGCAGCGAGTCCGCCGGGCCCCGCGCCCACAATGATGATTTGCTTGCTCATGAAGTTATTGATCTTTCGATTGTTGCGTTAGCTATCGTACGCCTAAATCTAGGGGCCGACTTCTCAGGGTTAATCACTATCTCCCGGCTCGACTCGCCGACTTGGCTTGCTTCGCACAAGCCTTCGAGCAGTATTTCACACGGTCCCAGTCGCGTTCCCACTTCTTCCGCCAGACGAAGTCCTGGTTGCACACCGGGCAGGTCTTAGTGGGTAGTTTTTGTTGTTGGGTATTACCGCGTCGCATCATTTCGTTCTGACTTTAGGCCCGGGTCAATGACCCGCCCCCGGAACCGCCGCGACCACGGGGCTTTGTTCAGGTTCATCTATCTTTTCAACATCCCCGGCCGATTCCCAAGTATTCCGCGCCCGCTTCTCGATCGCCCGCAGCAGTGCGGGGAAAATAAACCCGTGTGCGGGAACCAGCGCATACCAATACAACGTGCCGGGCAACCCGTCGGGCTCGAACAACGCGGTCTGCCGCAGGATCGTCTTGCCGTCCCGCCGCTCGACCTCCCACTGCAGCCACGCCCGCCCCGGCACCCGCATCTCGGCCCGCAGCCGCAGAAGGCCGACCTGTTTGTGTTCACCGTCGCCGTCTTCACTAGGCGGGGGCTCGATCGCATCGACCCGCCACCAGTCGAGCGCCTCACCTTCGAGCAGTTCCGTCGGGTGTCGTCGGCCACGACGCAGCCCGGGGCCGCCCATCAACGCATCGACTACGCCCCGCAGCCACCAAGCCCAGCGGTACACATGCCAGCCGTTGCTCCCGCCGATCGAACACACCTCGGCAAAGACCCGCTCGGCCGGCACGTCCGTCGCCAGCGTCCGCTGGTCACGCGCCAAACCTTCGCGGTCCTCAATCACGGTATCGACTCCGCTCTCGCCGTGGTCCGGGGCCGCGGCGACCACCGCGCTGCTCCAGCTCGTCTCGACCTCGCCCCGCTCGATCTTCGACAACGCAAACGCCACCGCTTCGCGGAACGCGATCGGCTCCACCCCCGGAAACAGCTTTTGCGCTTTCGTCGTGTCGGCGATTAAATCCTGCGTCACCCCCGCGACCAGCGGCACCGCCAACGCATTGGGGATCGGCGTCACCAAACCTACCCACCGCGCCGCCAACTTCGGTGCCAATACCGGCAGCGGCACGATCAACCGGCGGTGCCCCCGTTCGTGGGCCACGCCCAACATCATGTCTTTGAAGCTCAGCACGTCCGTGCCGATCTCGACCACGCCCGCCGGCCCGACGTCGAGCGCCTGCTCCAGATACGCCAACACGTCCCGCACCGCGATCGGCTGCACCTTCGTGTTCACCCACTTGGGCGTCACCATCACCGGGATCCGCTCGGTCAGGTAGCGCACCATCTCAAAACTCGCCGACCCCGAGCCGATGATCGGCCCCGCCCGGAACTCCGTCACGCCGCAAGGCTCGACCCCCTCGCGGCACGCCGCCTCCAACCCCTCGGCCAACAACCGCCCCACCTCGGCCCGGCTCTGCAAGTGTGCGCTCCGCGTCGGCACCCCCTTCGGCTCAAGCCCGCCGAGATAGACCACGTGCCGGGGACCACCCGCTCCGTTCTCAGACGCCGAACGACAAGCATCCACAAAGTTGGCCACCGCCTGCCGGTCCCGCGCCGCGAAGTCTGCCCCGCCGTACATCGAATGCACCAGGTAATAAGCCGTATCGATCCCCCGCACCGCCGCGTCTAGCGAGCCGCGATTCAGCAGGTCGCCCTGTACCACATCGACGTCGTGCTCCCACGGCCGACCCTTCACCGGGTCCGCCTCCCGCACCAATACCCTGACCCGGTGGCCGGCCTCCAGCAGCCTCGGCACCAGCCGACCCCCGATGTAACCCGTCGCTCCGGTGACCAAGACGTTCATGGAAAATCCTAGGGTCGTTTTCGCGGCGTGGCGTTGGCTTCACGCATTCTCGGCGCTACCGTCCGGAGTTAATCTCAAACCCGGAGCCCCAAAACCATGTCCGACACCCACACCTGGCCCGAACTCGCCATCGGCCTCTACGACAAACTCACCGGCCGCAACGCCGAGATCACCTACGAGTTCGAAGACTTCACCCTCTCCGTCCCCTCGTCCACGGGAGGCGACGCCAAGCACGCCGTCTGGAAAATGAGCGGCGCGCTCAAGATCCGCACCCGCGACAACGCCGGCTGAGGGCGACCGACCGCTAAATCATGAGCGATCCCCCCGCCGATCCCGTGCGGCCCCTCCACGTCAGCGGTACCGTCAACGTCGAGGCCGACGGCCACGCGTTCACCGTCGAAGCCCAGGGCGAACGCATCGCCATCGACCTGCCCAGCGTCGCGGCGATGCGGTCCCTTTTGCAAAACCCCGGCGACAAAAACTTACTTAACCTGTTGACCGGCCAGCTCCAGCAAAACGACCTCGACCTAGTGATTCAACTCAAAGGCCAACCGGTCGCAACCCTCGGCAAGTCGGCCGACCCCGGCGCGTTCGAAAAAGTATTCAAACTCGAAGGCGTCGACATCAGCTTCCGCGACCTCGCCCGCGTCTGGTTCAAACGCCGACAAGATTAAAAATCACTTCGTCACTTTTTTAATAAACGCTTCCGCCGCCGCGAAGATCTTCTTCTTCCGGTCGTCCTTCATCCGGTCCAACGTCCCCAGCATCATCGACAGCCGCGGATTACCCGAGAAGAATTCCCGGTGGCGATCGACGAATCGCCAATAAAGCCCGTCGACCGTCTCGCACCAGTCGTCCGACTTCTTGTAGCTGTCCGACATCTTGACGAGATAGTTGCTGCCGCAGACGTAAGGTTTGGTCGCGAAGATCCCACCGTCGGACATCAGGCCCATGCCGTACACGTTCGGCCCCATCACCCAGTCGCTCGAGTCGACGAACATCTCCATGAACCAGCGGTGCGCCTCGCCCGGCTCGACCTCGCAGAGGTTCATCAGGTTGCTCAACACCATCAGCCGTTCGATGTGGTGCGTCCACCCCAATCGGTTCGCTTTGTCGATCGCGTCATCCAGCGGGGCCAGCCCCGTCGTCGCGTCGTACCAGCACGGCTTCATCTTCCGCTTGTGCTTCCAGAAGTTCTCCTTCGACTGCTTCGCATCGTAGTTCTGGTACACCCCACGGATGAACTCACGCCAGCCGATGATCTGCCGGACAAAACCCTCCAGCGAGTTCATAGGAATCTCGCCCCCGGAATTTTCCGCGTGGTCTAACGCCCGCTCCACCACCTCGCTCGGCGTCACCAACCCCAGGTTCATCACCGGCGACAACGCGCTGTGGAACAACACATCGTCCCGGTTCGACAACGCGTCCTCATACGGCCCAAACTCCGCAAACCGGTCCTCCAAAAAATCCCGCAGCCACGCCAACGCCTGCCGCCGCGTCGTCGGCAGCCAGAACTCGCCCTCCCCCGGCAACTCCCCCGGGTGGTCCGCGAAACGCTCCGCCACGATCTGCCGCACCGCCTCGACGTGCTCCGTCGGCTTCGCCCACTCGGTCTTCGGCACCTCGACCGACTTCGGCAGCTTCTTGCGGTTGTCCCCGTCAAAGCTCCACTGCCCGCCGTCCGGGTTGCCTTCGCCGTCGACCATGATGTCCAGCCGCTTACGTTGCCGTTCGTAAAACTTCGCCATGAACGGCCGCTTGCCGATCCCCCCCAGGTAATCCGCGAACTCCTCCCGCGGCGTCACGAACATCGGGCTGTCTAAAAACTCCAGCTCCCAGCCCTGTTCCTGCGCGAACGCCTCGATCCGCTCCTCGAAAAACTTGTCTTCGACCTCGAACATGACCAGCCGCTCGATCTTCTTGCCCTTGGCAAACCGCTCGAGTTTCGTCTCGTACTTCGTCTGCAGCTCCGGCCCAGACTGGTCGTCGAACGACTCGTAATGCACGTCGCAGCCGTTCGACCGCAGTTCGTCCGCCTGCGCCCGCATCGCCGCCAAGAACAGGATGATCTTCTGCTGGTGGTGCTTGACGTAGGTGCAGAGCCCCAGGTCCTCGGCCATGAAAAACCTGGCGTCCCGCAGCCGCCTGAACTCCGCGAACGGGAACAACTGGTTGCCCAGCACCACCACCAATGTCTCCTTGCCGTAGTCGCTCATGGCGGACGATAGGGACCGTCCGCCCGGCCGGCTCGCGTACCATATAGTTCATGAGACGCCCGACCTGCCCACCCGCCCCCACTCTGCTCGCTCTGGGCCTGTACTTCTTTGCCGCGGCGGGCTGCGACACCGCCCCGGCTGCGCTTCCAGGCGTGGACAACCCGCCGCCCGCTTCCACGCAGACCGCCGAAGCAACGAAAAAAACCGCCCCCGCACCGAAAACCGAATTCGCTACCCCCACCTCGCCCGCCGTCGCCCCCGGACCTCCCGGCTCCCCCCCGCCCGGCGGCGAGCAAACCAAACAGTCCTTCTCCCCCGCCCAGATGCAGGCCGCCGTCCGCAACTTCGCCGACCTCTACCGACAGACCATCGCCACCGCCTGCGACCAGGTCATCGTCCAGGCCGACAACGACCCCGACCTCCGCCGCCGCGCCCAGGACACCAAGATCAACGGCGCCACCGCGATGTACGACATCGCCGTCGACCCGGTCCCCGCCACCGCGATGCTCAACGCCGCCGTGACCGTCACCCTCCAGGCCAACTTCATCCGCGCCAACGGCGAGCAGTACTTCGGCCAATTCGCCCCCTTGCTCCAACAAAAATCCGACTTCCTCCAGGAAGAGATCTTCCGCATCTGCGCCCGCGTCATGCCGGACGAAAAACGGGTCGAACTCCTGGGCCTCATCAACCAGTGGTCCGAGCAGAACCCCGACGTGACCGACTTCTGGTACGTCCGCCTCACCGACCTGCCCGGCGTCGGCGGCGGCACCCTCGTCACCGACTTTATGAAGCGTTTTCTGCCCGGCAACCTGCTCAACGTTTTTAATCCCTTCGCCAAGGGCCAGGAATCCGTCAACGACTTCCAACTGCTCGCCGAGCGCACCGCCTGGCTGACCCCCCGCCTCATGATCCTCGCTCAGTGGCGGGCTGAGGCCGTGGTCTACGACTCGATCGCCAACACCCGCATCAGCGAAGCCATCACCCTCGGCGACCGCTTCGCCACCGTCGCCGAAGACCTGCCCGCCACCCTCACCCAGCAGCGCGAAGGCCTGTTCAACGACCTCGAAGAAAACCGCGAAACCCTCGAATCCCTCATCACCACCACCGACCAATTCACCCAGAACGCCACCGCCCTCGTCGAAGCTGCCGACGCCATCGCCCAGCACGTCGTGACGATCCAGGCCACCGCCTACGCCAACGCCGAGCCGCCCGACCCCAATAAACCGCCCGGCCGCCCCTTCGATATCACCGAATACACCGCCGCCCTCGCCGAGCTCAACGAGGTCCTGGTCGACCTCAACACCCTCGTCGTCAACACCGACACCGCCGCCTCTCCCGCCGCCCTCGAAGCCCGCCTCGGCGTCGTCGAAGGCTCCGCCCGCAGCCTCATCCTCACCGCCGCCGCCGCCCTCCTCATCGTCGGCCTCCTCCTCATCCTCGCCGCCAAACTCATCCCCAGACGCCAGCCCACTAAGCATTAGCGAGCGGCGTCATCTTTGCGCGCACAGAACAAAATTGATTTGCAAAAAAATCGGTCTCCGCAAAGAAAATTTATCTGCTGACAACAAAAGCCTTGTGGCAACTAGCAGCCGAAAAACCCACGTTTTTCGCGTACAAAACTGTCGTTTGGCCCCCTGGTAGTCGGACCCCGGTGGCAAGCGAGAAGGTCGCAGGCAAGGCACCAAGCTCGCTCATACCCGGGCCCCCGCCCCCGGAAACGGGAAGGGGGACTCCGGACTGACGTCTTTGACGGGACGTGGCGATCCTCGGCAATCCCTACCTTGCCAGGCAGGACCGAGATCGAAGCCCGTCATCGTTGGTCGAGGGCTCTTGGTTCACGGGTTGTGTTTTTTTGAACCGCGAAGACGCGGAGAGCGCGAAGAAGAAACACGGCATTAGATTGAGTTAAGAAAAAACAGTCTTCTGCCTTGCTTCGCGTCCTTCGCGCCTTCGCGGTTCAACCCAACACGACAACCCAACCGCCACCCCACAGCCGGCCACGGCGAAGGGTGAGCGGAGACCGCGGGTTCGCTCTTTGACAAGTTGAACGGTCGAGACAGAAGCTCACAGATTTAATCCAGGGGCTTCAGGGAGGGCTTGCGTGGGCTTCCGCGTCGGCATCGACCGCCGGTATAATGGCTTCGCTAGGACCTGGCCATGATTCAGAAGATGATGCACAGCAAGATCCACCGGGCCACCGTGACCCGCTGCGACTTGGACTACGTCGGCTCGATCACGATCGACGCCGACCTGCTCCAGGCTTCGGGGCTGCGGCCCAACGAGGCGGTGGCGGTGCTCGACCTGGACAACGGCAACCGGTTCGAGACCTATATCATCCTCGGCGAGCCGGGCAGCGGCGAGATCGGCATCAACGGCGCTGCCGCCCACCTCACCGCCGTTGGCCACAAGGTCATTATCCTCGCCTACGGCCTCTTCCAACCCGAGGAACTCGACGACCACGTCGCCACCGCCGTGATCGTCGACGAGCAGAACCGCGTCGACCACGTCCTCAAATACCCCAGCCACCTGCCCGACCCGACCCCCGCCTAACCCCCGGAATCTGTCGATCCGTTAACTTGTCGGCGATGGCGAATCCCACTGCCCCAATCCCCCCGGGTTCAACCCTCGGCATGCTCGGCGGCGGCCAGCTCGGCCGGATGTTTGTCGACGCGGCCCACGCCCTGGGCTACCGCGTCCACGTGTACTGCCCCGAGGCCGGCTGCCCCGCCAGCCAAGTCGCCGACGAACACACAGACGCGGGGTACGACGACCTCGACGCCATCGGCAAGTTTGCCGCTTCGGTGACGGTGGTGACGTACGAGTTCGAGAACGTCCCCGCGGCGACGGCCAAGGCCTGTGCCGACCACGCCCCGGTCCGCCCCGGCGAGCACGTCCTCCGCGTCGCCCAGGACCGCATCCGCGAAAAGACCACCCTCCGCCAACACGGCATCCCCATCGGCCCGTTCGCCCCGGTCAAGACCGAAGACGACCTGCACCAAGCCATCCAAACCATCGGCCTGCCCGGCGTCCTCAAAACTTCCGGGGGTGGCTACGACGGCAAAGGGCAACGCATCCTGCGTTCGACCAGCGACCTTACGTATGCTTGGGAAGACCTCGGCCGGGTGCCGTGCGTGTACGAAGCGATGATCGACTTCGAGCAGGAAGTCAGCGTCGTCGCGGCGCGTTCGGCCGAGGGACAGGTGGAGTGCTTCGGCCCGATCGCCAACACGCACCGCAACCACATCCTCGACGTCTCGGTCGTTCCGTCCGGTGCCCCCAAAACCGTCGAAGACGAGGCAATCGCCATCGCGACCAAAGTGATGAACGACCTCGACGTTGTCGGCGTCTTATGCGTCGAATTTTTTCAATCGCGTGATGGCCAAATGCTCGTCAACGAGCTCGCCCCCCGGCCGCACAACTCCGGCCACCTCACGATCGAAGCGTTCAACGCCAGCCAGTTCGAACAACAGGTCCGGGCCGTGTGCGGCCTGCCGCTCTTCGAACTCGAACGCCGGAGCCCGGCCGCGATGGCCAACCTCTTGGGCGACCTTTGGCCCGCCGAGGGCGGCGATCCGGATTGGTCGGTGATCGACAGCGATAACCTCAACCTGCACCTCTACGGCAAAGCCACCGCCCGGCCCGGCCGAAAGATGGGCCACCTTACCGCCCTCGCCCGCACCCCCCACGAAGCCATCCGCGACGCCGTCGAAGCCCGCACCCGCCTCACGCCCCGCCACCCGCTGTCGCCGGACTGATCTTCACAATGCCAGTCGGCGGTAGAGCGCGTCGTATCGATCAACGGTCCGCTCGATATCGAAATGTTCTTCCACCCAGGCCCGCCCCGCGGCTTGGAGTTGCCGTCTTTCTTCGTACGTGATTTCCAACATCTTCTGCATCGCCGAGGCCAACGCCTCGACTTCGTTCTCGGGAACGACGAAACGCTGCGCTCCGGGGGCGGGTGGCAACGCTTCGGGGTTGCCGGCGTGGCGGGTCGTGATCACCGGCGTGCCCACCGCCTGGGCCTGCATCAGCACCATCGGGCAGCCCTCGCTATCGCCGTCGGCCGCGACCCGGCTGGGTACGACCACCGCTCTGGCCTGCCGCATCGTTTCGGGTAATGCTTCGTAATCGACGTAGCCGACGAATTCCACGGCATCTTCAATACCGAGTTCATCCGTGAGTTGTCGCAAGCGGTTCTCGTAAGCCTCGTCTCCACCACCTATCAGCCGCAGCTTGGCTTCAACCCCACGTTGCCGAAGCCGAGCGACCGCCGCGATCACAACCTCGGGTGCTTTCTTGTCGACAAACCTCCCCACAAAAAGAAACGGCCCGATCTCCTCGGGCGGACGATAAACCCAACGCAGCAACTCGATCCCCAACGGGATCATCTCGACCTGTCCGCTCGGCACTCCCACACGCCGAAGCGTGTCCGCCATCGCGTCCGACAACGCAACTAACACTGCCCCGTGCTGACCCATCCACCGGTAACGCTCACCCCAGCAGGGGTCGCGCAGCAGCCGTGAGACGTCGTAGCCGTAGGTCGAAATCACCACCGGCACGCCGCGGTGAAGGTAACGCGCTGCGTGGAGGCAACGCGGGCCGAAGTGGCCGTGCACCAGTTCGAAAGACTCATCGATCGCGGGCGGAGCTTCAGCGATGGCTTGCATCTGCCCGTCGATGTCGTCGGTCGATTCAACGTGGATGCGTTCGATCTCCAGCAGGCGTTGCTCGACCGACACGGAATCTCCCGCCCGAGTCTCCGCCGCAAACGTCAACTCGTGGCCACGGCCCGCCAAGGCCATCGGCACCTCGAGCATCGTCCGTTCCGTCGCCGCACCGAACACGTTGTAGAAGTGCAAGACCTTAGCCATCGTCAGCCGTCCCCCGCGGCTTTGTGAGCGACCACGAGGTACAGGCAGGCCCATTTTTTCGAGCGGTCGAGTTTTTCCAGCGTGAAGCCGGCCAACTGGAAACTGCCGGCCAACAGATGAATCAGCCGCAGCCAACGCAGCGGGCCGCGGTTGAACTTGAAGGCGTGGTAAGACGCCATTATCGCCGCGGCGGTCCAGAACGTGCCGATCGGCTCGATGCGGTCGACGTCGAAACCCGCCTGGGTGAACAGGTGTTCGAGGCCGAACTTCGTGTAGCGGTAAAAATCCCGCGGCTCGTCGTGAAGGTGCCAGAACATCGGCACGCTCACCACCGCCGCCCCGCCGGGCTCCAACACGCGGGCCCACTCCCGCAACGCCGCGGCGGGCTCTTCGACGTGTTCGAGGTTCGACGTCGAGAGCACCACATCGAAACTCGCGTCATCAACGGGGATCTCCGTCGCACTGCCGAAGAGATCAACGCCCGACGCGTCGTATTCAGTATCGGGCAGGTCGAGCCCGACATACTGCTCGACATATTTTTCGAACAGCGACCGGTGCGGCATGATGCCACAGCCAATATCAAGCAGACGCTTACGGCCATCAAGTTCTGCTGCAGCAACCGCTAGCCGTTCGTCATGAATCGCCATCACCAAAGCGTTCCGTACCCGCCCCTCGCGGAACAAATAACGCAGGAATCGACGGGCCAAGGTCATCGCCAAGTTATACCCCCTTCGCGTACGCCCACCGCCAAGCCAAAGACACCAACGCCCCACCGACCGCATAAGCCGTGACATCGAAGGGGTCGGGGGTCATCGGCGTGGCCCAAAAATCAAACCTCGGCAGAGCGACCTCGTACATCAACGACCAGACCAAGACAGCCACGATTATCTCTTCGGCGGTCGGCGGCATATCGTGCCGACGGAACTTGACCCACCGTGCAGCGAACAGCATTATCGGGACGACCACCCCTACGCACAGCACGTCGTTGAGGTAGCTAGAGGCCAAAACATTCTGTAAGCCAAACCAACGCAAACCGAATGTCACGGCGTAGGCCGACAGACAAAAAATAAATACGCGATCACGCAAATAAAGGAAACGCAAGGATCAATGCCCCCCGATCGACATATCGACTGCGTAATGGATCGACATCAAAAACCCCATCACCACAGAACCCACAGCGATCAAAAAGAGGTTAACGCCGTAGCGTAGCGGGCTCAGGCGGAGTGTCTTACCCCAACTCATACCGTAGTCTGAACTAAGCGTAATAACCAACAACGCGAGCCCGGTGACAACCGCTCCGGTTAACAGATTTGAGCCCAGGGACTCGGAGATATAACGGACCGGGTCGACTTGCCCATAGTTAGGCGTTTGCAGCCGGTACTCCGCGTCAGCCCCTGAACCGCCAGAGCCACCGTCTCGTCCCCAGGAATACAGATCAAACGAAACCGGCCCGGTCTTCTGATACTGGATATCCCAACCCCAGCCATCTACCCAAACGCCGCCCCTCGCGGGGTTAGCCGTGGCGAGGCTTAGATGCTGCGCTAGTTCGTTCAGGTCGTTGGGGCTGGAGCCCTGATTTTGCACGTAGGTATTTAGATCGCGATCAAGAGAGCCGAGAGCATTTTGCGTGAGGAAGATCGGCTTTTGGTCGCGGTAAGGTACGCCACCGCTCTGCTCGTATGCACAAAAAACCGTCGTAAAAATGCCAGCAGCGAAACTCAGCATTGCAAGTAATGAAATCCGCAGTACCGAACCCCAAACGGTTTTCGAATGTTGCGTCGAACCGGAGTTAATTTGATTCGTTTTATCTTCGATCGAGCTCATCGATGTAACTCGGGTTTGTACGCTCGACAGGTGGCTGTGGCTGATAACCGATCGGGTCGCCCTAGCCGCTCCCATAACCACTTGCAGCCCGGCCACGGTAGCGGAGCATCCATACTTTTAACGTTACAAAATCCGGATTGCACTATTGCTCGACGTAGTTCGCTGGGCGTGTAGAGATGCTGGTCCGTCGCGTCGCGGCCTTGCTCGGCCGGGTTGTGCCGGCAGGGTGAAGCGACGTAGAGCAGGCCGCCGGGACGTAGCACACGCAGGACCTCGGCCAAAGCCGCTCGGCCGCGATCGATTTCGAGGTGTTCGATGACCTGATTCATGACGACCGATTGAACCGACGCGTCGGCCTCGGGCAGCGGGTCGCCGAGGGTGTGTTGATTAAGTAGCAGGTCGGCGGTGCGTTGTCGGCCTATGGCTACCGCGTCGGGTGAGCCTTCGTAGCCGCGGCAGTCGAGGCCCCACTGCTGGGCGAGTTCGACGAGCAAACCTGTGCCCGCGCCGAGGTCGAGGATCGGGCCGGGTCGGCCGTGGCGGATGACGTGCGACAAGACCGGGGCGTAGAACGACGGGTCGCGGTCGGCGTACCAATGTTCGAAATATTCGCGATCGCCGACGCCCGGCGCGGTCATAAACCGTCACCCTCATCCCCGGAATTTTCGTTTGCTCCCGAGCGCGGCATGGCCGAATTCCGGGGGCGGCGTGGGCCGGAGAAGATGGACATGGTTTCGCCGAACTCTTCGTAGTCGCCGAGGTGTTGGAGGTTGAGGTGGGAGAAGAGGCCGAGGTAGTCGTCGACGCTGCGGAAGAACCAGTGCGGGGCGTTGGGAGCGGTGGTGGTGTTTTCGACGAGGATCAGTTGGCCGTCGGGGTCGCGGACACGTTCGAGTTCGTTGATGGTCTTGGTCAGTTGGTCGTCGGGGATCGCGCCGAGGACGCCGAAGACGAAGACGAGGTCGATGACGCCTTCTTGGAGGGGGATTTCGTGGCTGTCCATCCAGACATAGTCGACGCGGTTGGAGACGGGGGCGGACTCGACGAGGGCTTTGGTGGGGTCGACGCCAAGGACGGGGCCGTGGACGCGTTGGGTGAGCAGCGGAGTGAGTCGGCCGGCGCCGCAGCCGAAGTCGAGGGCGGTGTTTTCCTGGCCGGTGAGGAGCGGGTCGACGCGGTCGAAGACCTCGTAGAAGTGGCGGTGGGTGACTTCGTCCATCGCGTCGGGCGGGTGCTTGATGTGCAGCACGGCCCGGGGCCCGAGGCGGGCGGCGCGGTCGTCCCAGTAGTCTTGCAGCGAATCGGGCAAAGCGACCTCCGTGTCGCAGGTAGTCAAAGAGATGGCGGGCGGGTTAGGCGAAGAACTCGGTGACCGCGTTGACGACGTCGTCGAAGTCGCGGTCGCTCAGCCCCGCGGTGAGCGGAAGGCTCAGTGTAGTGCGTCCGGCGTCGCGGGCGTGGGGGAAGGCGTCGGGCGACCAACCGAATTCGTTCTGGTACCAAGGGTGCTCGGGCAACGACGGATAATGCACGCCGACGCCGATGTTTCGACTTAGCAAGTGATCAAGCAGCGGGTCGCGCTGATCGGCGGTTTCGGTACGGACGGTATAGAGGTGCCGGGCGTGGCGATGACGGGTGGTGACTGGCGCGGGCAGCGACAACGGTAGGTCACGCAGACGGTCGTCATAGGTTTCCCACCCTTCGCGTCGACGTTCGAGGTTGGCTTCGAGCCGAGCGAGTTGGTGCAGGCCCAGCGCCGCGGCGAGGTCGGTGAGGTTGTACTTGAAGCCCGGCTCGACGAGTTGGTAGTGGCGGAAGCGGGGCTGATCGGAAGCGGCGGCGTGGTGGCGGGCGTAGGCGTCGCGGGACAGGCCGTGGAGGCTGAGGGTACGGGCGCGGTCGGCGTCTTGCGGGTCGCGGCAGAGCAGCATGCCGCCCTCGCCGGTGGTGAGGTTTTTGGTGGCGTAGAAGCTGAAGGCGGCGAACCGGCCGAAGGTGCCGACGGGCTGATCGTGGTGCGTGGCTTCGATGGCGTGGGCGCAGTCTTCGATAAGTTCGAGGCCGTGGCGTTCGGCAAGTTCACACAACGCGGTCATGTCGCAGGGCCGGCCCGCGAAGTGGACGGGCAGGATCGCGGCGGTACGCGGCGTGATCGCGGCGGCGACGGCGGCGGGGTCGAGGTTCTGCGTTTTGGGATCGATATCGGCCAACACCGGCGTGGCCCCGGCGTGGAAGATCGCGTTGACGGTGGCGCAGAAAGTTAGCGGCGTGGTGATGACCTCGTCGCCTTCGCCGATGCCCGCGATCTTCAACGCCAAGTGCAGCGCCGCGGTGCAAGAGTTGACGCCAACAGCGTGGTTCGCAGACAAACCTTTATACGCCGCAAACCCACGCTCGAACGCGGCGACCCGTGGCCCGGTGCCTAACCATCCGCTTTCGAGGACGGCCTGTACTTCGGCCATCTCGGCTTCGCCGATCACGGGCTTGCCGAAGACGAGCAACTCGTCACGCAACGGCATGGCCAAGACTTCAACCGGCTCGGTCAGTTGCAGCGGCGGGCTCGGCGGTGGAGAAGGGTTAGCGGTCATCGGTCAGGCTACGAGCTTACGCTTTTTTCGTTGGGCAGGGGTTTTATTTTTAGCCGTATCGCCGAGGGTTTGCGGCTGCCAGAGGGTGAGCAGCGGGCCGGCCCAGCGTTGGCGGAGTTGGTCGGCGCGGGTTTCGACTTGCGCGGGGTTAACGTTGGAGAAGATCACGCCGTCGGCCGACCCGCACAGCGCTTCGCGGTCGTTGCGCACCGGTACGCCGCGGTAGGTTCGCCCGGCTAACGCCGGGTGATTCTCGGCGATCGCGCGGACTTCCAGCCCGCTGCGTCGGGCGGCCCGGAAGGTGGCGTAGAGGTTCTTCGAGTGGTCGGCGATCACGACCCGCCGGACTTCCAGACGCTCGGCCCACTCGGCGATCAATCGCTTCTGGAGGCCCCATTCCAGTACGGCCTCAAGCGTGTTGGGCGAGAGCGTCTGCCGCCCCGCAGCGCTTTCGCGAGCGGCCCATTCGCGGGCCTCGGCGATCGCTTCGGGCAGCACGTTTTCGTGGCCGAAGTGTTGGGCGAACGCGGCATAGCGGTTAAGGAAGTCTTTGCGGTAGGCCCGGCGGTAAGCCGGGGGGAAGAACCGCTCGACGAGGATCAGGTTGTTACGCAGGTCCATCTTGAACGCGAACCCCGCGTCGCGGCCCCCGGCGTGCTTGTCGTGGCGGTAGACGAGGTCTTCGAAACGCTCGATCCGCCAGCCCGCGTCGAGCATGCGGAAGCTGAAGTCGTACTCGCCCGCCTTGCGGAAGAACTCGGGGCGGAAGCCGCCGATCTGATCGAGCGCCGTCTTACGCAGGCACACCGCCCCACTGAGCATGACCCCCGGAAGTGCACAAGCCTCCAGCTTGCCGTCGGGCAGCACGCACCGCCCCACCACCGCGGCAGTTTGCGGATGGGTTTCGAGGTGGGCGAGCGACTTGCGGACGGTGTCGGCGTCGGCGGGGTAGCTGTCGTCATCGAGCAGGGTCACCGCCCCGCCGCGGCAAAGCGGAAACGCGGCGCTGCGAGCAGCGACGCCTTCGTTGGTCGGTCTGTTGAGGATACGGACATCGGGGAATTGTTCCGTCACCGCCTCGGCGGTGCCGTCGGTCGAGGCGTTGTCGACGACCCATATTTCCCAGCGGTCAGCGGGCAGCGGCGTGATACGTTGGAGGATGCCCAAAGTCCGCAACAGCGTGTCCCGGCGGTTGTGGCTCACGATGACGTAAGACAGGTCCATGCGGGGCTCGAAAAGCGCGGGGCGTGGTTAAGCCGCGAAGGTGAACGACGAGACGATGGTCGACGCGGCCGAGGGGTCTTCGGGGAAAGCGTCGGCGGACTCTTCGGAGAGCAGCCGGCCGATACGGGCCAGCGTTCGGCGGAGGCCCGCGGTGTACGACAGCCGGGTTTCGACGCTCTCGCGCTGCTCGGCCGCGACGCGGCGGCGGAGCGCGGCGTAGTCGATGTAGGTCTCCAGGCGTTGCCGAAGCGAGTCGGCGTCGTGGAAGCTGACTTCGTCGAGCTTGGGCAGCGCTTCGCCGGTGGTGTTCATGAGCTCGGCCCGCTGGCAGCCGCGGAGGTGTTGCACGAGATCGATCGGCATGCCGAGGTCGGCGAGGCCTTCGGCGTTTTTGAACAACGCTTTGAGTTCATCGTGCTGGGGGCCGGGGGCGGCGGCGACGAGGGCCTGCTTGACGCTCTGTGCTTTGGGGTGGATCCGCTTGAGCAGCTGCGGCATGAGCGTGTCGCTGGGGTGGTGGCGGACGAGGAAGAAGCCGCCCGCGACGAGGCCGTCGAGCAGGCGTTGGTGGAGGCAGAACGAGGGGATGATTTGCAGGTTGATCTTGCTTTGGCGGGTGAGTCGCTCGAGCTCGGGGCCGTAGGCGACGGGACCGCGGGCGAAGCGATTGAAGTCGGGGTGCTGCGACCAGCCGGGGCCGTAGAGGCCGAAGGACAGGTTGAGGTCGTCGGCCGCTTGAGCAACCCAGCCGAGCGCCTGCTGGCGGTAGAGGGCGTTGTTGAGCGGATGCACCAACGCGTTGACCGCGAGGGCCCGGTTGCCGGCGTCGAAGGTATCGCCACGCTTTTGGGCGACACGATCAACCAACGCTCCGACGTCGCCCATGGTCGGCAGCGACTCGCCGCGGCCATAAACCGCCAACATCTCTTGCCCGCAGGCCTTGAGGAACGGCTGATCTATTGCTTCGACGATGGCCTCGGGGCGTTGCGACGCGGACGAGACGTAGACGAGGTCTTCGCCCGAGCTGACCCATTTTTCAGGCCGGGCCGGCGGGCGGGTGAGCTTGGGCATCTCGATGATCTGTCGGGCGGGGTAGCCCCACTGCTTGGTGTACATCGGCCCGACCATCGAGAGCACGAAGTCGCGGAGGCCGATGGACGCGCCCGCCTTGGGCGTGGTGAACTTGGGCAGCTGGTCCTGGACCCAGCAGACGTAGGGCAGGCGTTCGGGGATCGCGGTCTTGCCGTGGGATCGGAGGTAGTCGATCGTGAAGACGAGGTCGGGCTTGAAGGTGGCCAGCGCGTGACGGATGGCCGAGCGGGTGAGGCGGTGGGTGTCGCCGGGTTCGATGAGGGTCCGGGTGCGCCAGCCGAGCTTGGCGAAGGCCTGCTCGCAGTCGGCGGTCGAGTACTTGAGCACGGTTGAGAACCGCGAGGTGAGCAGCAGCACCCTGGGCTTGGCCGCTGTGCCGAGGGTGAGGGCTTCGCAGTCGAAGCCGGCGTAGTGCTTGTCGATCTGCTTGGTCCACTCGGCCTCGCGGGCCTCGTAGTAGGCGTGGCATCGGCTGAGCACCTCGGTGATCGCGGCCCGCGGGGCTTCTCGGCCGAGCTTGATCACCGGCAGCGGCAGCATGTGGTTCCGCCGCATGTGCGACTCGAACTCGGCCCAGGCTTTGGTCCCGAGGAACCAGGTAAACCGCGGGTCGGTGATCGGACTGTCGTCGCCCGACCAATCGTGCAGCATCAGGCAGGCGACGAGCAGGTGCGGGTCGGGCTCGGCGACGTACACCGCCTGCTGCATCCCGACCGGCAGCGTCGGCTTGGCGGCAGCGAGCTGGGTCAACAGGTAGCCGTCGATCACGTCGGCGAAGACGATCGCTTTGCCCTTGGCGATGTGCTGGGCCAAGCGTTTGATCGCGAGCCCGGCGGCGACGCGGGGGTCGGGGTTCGTGCTCAGCGGGACGGGCGGCGTGTTGGGTTGCGGTGATTCGAGATCGGCACGAGCGGGGACGAGTTGACCCGATGGCGTCGGCACCAACGGGTAGCGCTTGAGGGTCTGGAAGATGCCGGCCTCGACGAGGGCGCTGAGTAACTCGGGCCGGTGTTTTTGCAAGGCCGCGAGGTTGCGGGCCAGCCGGGCGGGAACGCCGACGTTGAGGTTGTTCTCGTCGTGGGGCTCCAGCCACAGCGCCGCTTCGCCGTATTCGCCGCGCTGGATCAGAGTCCAGGCGCGGTGGATCGCCCCGCGCAGCGCATCGGCGGTCGGCAGGGTATCGGTGTTCGGCGATCGCGGGATCGTGCCCATTACTCCCTCGGGGCTGGTGGCTAACGGAAGACGGCGTCTCGTGGTGAGCTCAGTGCGCAAGCTAGGTTGTTATCGGCCGGTAAATCGTAGGGGCGTCAAAATTCCCGGGCCCGCACCGGCTCACGGCCGATCGAGGGGTAGGCCGATAAAAACAGCGATGGAAGCGGATTCACCAAGCCCGGTAGGCGACGCCGGTTTGCCCGACGACAACACGCTGCTCCGCCGCGCCGCCGAGGCCGGCCGGGACCGACGGATCGCGGTGGTCGGCGACGCGATCCTCGACCGCTACCGCACGCCCGACGGCCACACCCAGAGCTTCGCCGGCGGCGCCGCGGTGATCGCCGGTCACCTCAAACAACTCGGGGCCGAGCCGGTGCTGATCACCCAGCTCAGCGCCGACGCTCACGCCGGTCGGCTGCTGCGGATCGTTGATCACCTGGGCGTCGAGGTCGAAGCGATCCCCACCGCCGCGGCCCAGCCCACCCGGCTGCGCGAGGTCTACGCCGACCGGATCACCGCCCGTCCGCGGCAAGAGCTGGTCACGCCGCCGGGGCCCGAAACGCTCAGCCGCCTCGCCGGGGCGGTCGCCGAACGTCGGCTGCAACTGGATGCCGTGGTATTCGCCGACTTCGGCTACGGCACGGTCACCGCCGAGCTGCTCGACGCGCTATTGCCGGTGATCCGGCCGCATATCGGCGTCTTGGCCGGGGACGTCAGCGGGGCCCGGCCGAGCCTGCTGGCGATGCGTCGGTTCGACCTGCTCACTCCGACCGAGGCGGAGCTGCGCCGCCTCTCACCCAGCGTCTCGCCAAAGACGCCGCTCGACGGATTGGCACAGCAACTCAAGCAGGCGTTGGCGTTAAAGCACCTCTTGATCACCCGAAACGCCGCAGGTTGTGTGCACTATGGACCGATCGGCCGACCAAGGGTTATTCCTAGCCGGGCCGCGGCCGTGGTCGACGACGTAGGCGCGGGAGACGCGTTGTTGGCCGCCGCGACGTTGTCCCTTTCTAGCGGTCTGAATATCGAAAACGCCGTGCAATTCGGCCAAATCGCCGCCGCCGCCGCGATCGCCCGGGTGGGCAACGCCCCGGTCACTTGGGACCGCCTACGCGGAGTTTTCGAAACCACCGAAACGACACAAAAATCGGCACGCCCCGCCGCACCCGTTCCGGCCGCGAGATAAACTAGTTGGTTCTGAAACTTTGCCGGGGCGAACCGCGTATAGACATCGGGCTGTCTGGCGGTTGATGACCCGCCGCCTTTTTGTGTGCCTCTATGCCTGAAGAACACGAACACGCCGACCCCGAAGAAGCCCCGGTTACCCCGCCCCCCCCAGTTCGGCCCTACAGCCGACGGGCCAATCGCCTGATCCCCCTGATCACGCGGACGGCGATCGGCGTGCTGATGCTGGTCGTTGCGGTGGGGATCTTCGGCGCCCTGCAGGCGTCCAAGCCGGTGATCGAAGCGGTCGACCCGACGTCGAGCCGTCAGCCGGTGATCGTCTTCGAGGCCGCCCGCGTCCCGGTGCAGCGGCAGTGGCGAGGCTACGGCACGGCCGAGGCGCTCGACACCGCCGACGTCCCCGCCCGCGTCACCGCGACCGTCGAGTCGATCCCCGCCGACGTGCTCCCCGGGGCCCGCGTCACCCGCGGCCAATTGCTGGTCCAGCTCGACAAGTCCGACTTCGACCGCCAACTCGAGATCGCCAAGCAGCGCATCGCCGAGCTCGACGCCGCCCTTTCCCAGCTCGACGTCGAAGAGAAACGCATCGCCGACCGCCTCGCCCTCGAAGCCTCCGACGTTGCCGTAGCCCGGTCCGACTTCGATCGGCAGACCCGCTTCCGCGAACGCAACGTCGGCAACCAGCAAGACCTCGACAATGCCCAACGCAACCTCATCAACGCCCAGCGTTCGCAGCTGCTCACCCAGCAAGAGGCCGACCTTATCGGTCCCCGCCGACGATCGCTCGAAGCCCAAAAAGCCTCGCAGCAGTCGCAGGTCAACCTCGCCGAGCTCAGCCAGCAACGTACCACCGTACTCAGCCCGATCGACGGCGTGATCCAAGCGATCAACGTCGAGGTCGGCGAGAACCTCACCGCCGGGCAGACGATCGCCCGGGTCGTCGCGCCCAGCCCCGTCGAAGTGCCGATCCAGCTGCCCGCCTCGGCCCTCGGCAGCGTGGGGGTGGGCGACGGCGTGAACCTCCGGCCCACGTCGGGCGCGGTGAGCCTGATCGACCGCGCGGGATGGTCCACCTCGCTCAGCCGGATCAACCCCGCCCAAGACCCCATGACCCGCACGCTGACCGTCTACGCCGACCTCTCGGCCGACGACGGCAGCAAACTGCTGCCGGTGCCCGGGATGTTTCTCGAAGCCATCGTGTCGGTCGCGCGCAGCGACGAACGCTTCGTCGTACCCCGGCGTTCGATCCGCCAGGGACGGGTGCAGGTCGTGCGCAACGGCGAGGTCATCAGCCGGCCGGTCGACGTGCTGTTCAACCTCTCGGGCCCGCAGCCGAAGTTCGGGCTGAACGACGAGCAGTGGGCCGTGGTGGGCGATTCACTTAACGACGGCGACCTGGTCGTCGTGAACGCCGCGTCGCAGATCGCCGACGGCACGCTCGTCGAGCCGCGGGTGGCGTCGGTCTCAACGCCCCACGCCTCGAAGCAAACGATCCCGAACGCAGTGAAAATTCCGGGGGCAGCGGAAGTTCCGGGGGGGGTGACGCCGTGAGCTTGGCCCGTTTCGGTGTCCGCAAGCCGGTGCCGGTCAACCTGCTGATGGCCGCGTTCCTGATCGCCGGGGTCGTAGCCAGCCTGTCGCTGCGGCGCGAGTTCTTCCCCGAGCAGGACCCCGAATTCGCGACGTTGTCGATGCCCTACGACGGTGCGACGCCCGAAGAGATCGAGCAGACGATCGCGATCAAGGTCGAGAACGCGTTGATCGATCTCGACGAGGTCGACGAGATCTCGGTCTCGCTCTACGAGAACGTCGGCGGGATGTCGATCGAGTTCCGCGAGGGCGTCGACCCCGACAAAGCCCTCGACGAAGTCAACCGCACGATCGACAGCCTGCAGGACCTGCCCGACCGGGCCGACGAGATCACTTCGGAACTGCTCGAGCCCCGGCTGCCCGTGATCCTCGTCGCGGTCTACGGCGAGCTCGACGAGCTCACCCTCAAAGAAACCGCCCGCAACGTCCGCCGAGACCTGCTCAGCCTGCCGGGCATGGGCGAGGTGCTGATCGACGGCGTCCGCCAGTACGAGCTGCGCGTCGACGTCCGCCAAGACGCGCTGCTGCAGCAGGGCATCGCCCTGACTGAGGTGGCCGACGCGGTGCGGGCGTGGATGACCGAGATCCCCGGCGGGACGGTGAAGGGCACGGCGGGCAACGTCAAGGTCCGGACGATGGGCGTCGCCGAGCGGGCCGAGGCGATCCGCGAGATCGTCGTCCGCAGCTTCCCCGACGGGCGGACGCTCAACCTCGGCGAGATCGCCACGGTTACCGAAGGCTTCGTCGACAACACCGTCTACAACCGCTTCAACTCCCGGCAGACGGCGGGCGACAACGAGGCGGGCCAGACGATCGAGGGCAAGCCCGCCGCGGTGATGACGATCTACAAGGTCGGCAAGCAAGACATCGTCCGCATGGCCAAGCTGGTCCGCTCGTACACGCTCGGCCGACAGGGCCGGCCGTTCGACGGCGGCCTGATCGAATCGAAATTCGGCTCGAACCGCTACCAGGCATGGGAGCTCGGCCGAGACTCGCCGCACCCGCTGCCCAGCGGGGCTTCGATCGCGACCACCAGCGACCTCGCCCGCTTCGTCGAGGGCCGGCTCGACCTCTTGACCCGCAACGCCGGGTTCGGGGCGCTTCTCGTGTTCGCCACGCTGCTGCTGTTCCTCAACTGGCGGGTCGCGTTGTGGGTCGGCGTCGGCCTGCTCACCGCCATCCTCGGCACGCTCGTACTCATGTCGATCATCGACGTCACGCTCAACCTGCTGACCATGTTCGGGCTGATCGTCGTGCTGGGCCTCTTGGTCGACGACGCGATCGTCGTCTCGGAAAACATCCAGTCCCAGCACGACCAGGGCGAGGAAGCACTCGAGGCGGCCGTGAAGGGCGCGGGCCAGGTGAGTTGGCCGGTGGTCGCGACGGTGATGACCAGCATCGTCGCGTTCCTGCCGCTGACGTTCATCAAGGGCAACATCGGCGACCTGCTGGGGGCGCTGCCGATCGTGGTGGCGTGCGCGCTGCTGATGTCGCTGATCGAGTCGCTGATGATGCTGCCCAGCCACATGGGTCACAGCCTCGCCAAACGGGACAAGGCTCGCGCCCGTCAGCCCGGGCGGATCTCGCGGGCCGTCAAACGGTTCGAAGACGGGCGCGACCGCTTCATCTTCGACCGATTGGTTCCCGCCTACGCCAAGCTCTTGGCGTTTTCGTTGCGTAATCGGTACCTGGCGATCGTGGCGAGCCTCGCCGTGTTTATCGGGACGATGGGGATGATGGCCGGGGGCAAGGTCATCTTCGAGTTCCTTCCTGATAGCGACGCCGAGACGGTCGTCGTCAACCTGAGCATGCCCATCGGCACGCCGGTGGCCGAGACCGACGCCGCGGTCCGGATCATCGAGGCCGCCGCCTTCGCCCAGCCCGAGGTCGATGCGGTCAGCACCGTCGTCGGTCAACGCTCGAATATCGACACCGGCGCCGTCGAGGGCGCCGCCCCGCACATCGGGCAGATGTTCTTCGAGCTCGCGTTCGTCGAAAACCGCGACCGCGAGTCGTCGGCCGTGATCGAATCGATCCGCTCGTCACTCGACGGCAAGCTCGACAATATCGACCAACTGAGCTTCACCGAGATCACCGGCGGGCCAACCGGTCCGGCGATCACCATCCGGGTCTACGGCGACGACGGCGGCCGGGTCGACACCGCGGTCCAAGAGATCAAGACGCTGCTGGGCAGCTACCCCGGGGTGGTCGAGATCGAAGACAACGGCGACCTCGGCCAGGCCGAGCAGCGCATCGTCCCCCGCCCCGCCGACATCCGGGCCGTGGGCCTGACCCCGCTCGACGTCGCCCGCCAGGTCAACGGCTTCCTCTTGGGGATCGAGGCCCACAACTACGCCGAGAACGAAGAAGACATCTTCGTCCGCGTCCGCCTCGACGAAGACACCCGACGGAACCTGCAGGCCATCGAAGACGCCTGGCTGGTCACGCCCACCGGCTCGCTCGTGCCACTGACCGAGGTCGCCGACATCGTCCCCGCGACCAGCTACTCCGCGATCCGCCGGGTCAACCGCCAACGCAGCGTCACCGTCACCGCCGAGACCGTACCGGGCATCAGCACCGAGCAGATCACCAGCCAGCTCAACCAGGGCGGGATGGACGAGATCAAAGCACGCTACCCCGACCTGACCATCAAGTACGCGGGCCGACAGGAGCAGATGGCCGACGCCTTCGGCTCGCTGCCGTTGGGCATGGCCGCGGCCTGCCTGATGATCTACGTCATCCTCGCCTGGCTATTTTCCAGCTACTTCCAGCCGCTGACCGTGATGCTCATCATCCCCTTCTCGATGATCGGCGTGATCTGGGGGCACCTCTTGCTGGGCTACAACCTCACCTTCCTCAGCCTCATCGGCGTCGTCGCGTTGTCGGGGATCGTCGTCAACGACTCGCTGATCCTCGTCGAGTTCTACAACCACGCGCGGGAGCGTGGCGACGAGATTTTCGAAGCCCTGCTCGCCGCGGGCCGGGCCCGGCTGCGTCCGATCCTGCTCACCACCATCACCACCGTGCTGGGCCTGACCCCGCTGATCCTCGAGCAGTCCTTCCAAGCCAAGTTCCTGATCCCCATGGGCATCAGTATCGCCGCGGGCCTGCTCTCGGCGACCGTCCTCATCCTCGTCGTCCTGCCCTGCTGGATCTTGATCTTCGACGACATCCGCCGCGGGGCGTATTTCCTGTGGCATGGGCAGGCCAAAGAAAATGTGAGTCCTGTGCTTACAGGCGAGCCTTCAGCCTAGCTTGACTCTAAAAGTACCATTCGACATTTAAACCAAACTTGGCCAACATCGAGGGCTCTAGATGTTTAGAAAAAACTTAGCGATCTGCGTTTCTATCGTCGCTTCATGGTTTACTGCCTGTGACCATAGCGAAAACGGAACCCAACCCAACATTTTAGAAATCAGAAAACTGCCGGTTGGTTTAAAAATAACTCACTCCCCCAACCCTGTAAAAGCCCAAAAAAATGTTCCCAGAAGCTACGAGTACACCTGGTTTTATGATACGAAGGTTGAAGCCCTAATCGACGATTTAACCATTGTTGAGTTCGGCGCATTCAGCAAAAGCAAAAACGGCTGGTCCTTCGACAATCATACCGGAATACCTTTTAATAAAACGGAATTTGAAGATTGGTACTCTTGCCCCAATGCATTAATCAAACTTGGTGATTCATTCAATGATCCCCAGAATTGGACCGGTAGCGACCAACTTCAATCGGGAACCACAATCTGGTATTTCATCGCTATAGACCCAAACGGCCAGCGCTATTACGGTGAAAAAAAATTGGATTACCTTGCGGAAGTTCTCACGGAATAGCTACCTACTCCCCTTTACGCATCGCCCAGTGGATCGCATGGCGGGTGAGTTCGCTACCGTTCTTTAGGCTGAGCTTGGCCTTAATCTTTTCACGGTAGGTCTCGACGGTCTTGACCGACAGGTGCAGGCGGGTGGCGATATCGCGGGACGACAGGCCGTCGCCCAAGAGTTCGAAGACCTCGAGCTCGCGGTCGGACAGCGTCGACACGGGCGATTGGGCGGGCGTCTCGTTGGTGGCGACCTGGTTGAGGACGCGGGCGGTGGCGCTAGGGCTGAGGTAGACCTTGTTGTCGAGGACCTGACGGATCGCGGTGATGATGTTTTCGGTGGCCTGCTCCTTGCGGAGGTAGCCCGACGCCCCGGCCCGCAGGACGCGGTCGGCGTAGAGGGCCTCGTCCATCATCGAAACAACCAACATCTTGACGTCGATCCCGGCGGCCCGGATCGACTTAATCAGTTCGAGGCCGTGACCGTCGCCTAGCGACAGGTCGATGAGGGCGAGGTCGGGCTTGGCTTCTTTGAGGACATCGAGGGCGGAGGAGACGTCGGGGGCTTCGCCGACGACGTCGAACTCGTCGACGTCGTTGATAAGTTCGATCAGCCCGCGGCGGACGATCGGGTGATCGTCGATGACGACGATGCGGGCGGTCTGGTTGGCGGGCTGGGCTTCGGCCATCATCATTCGGTTTCCGTTTCTGATATTTCGGACGGGATGGGGGGATCGGTTTCGGGGGCGGTCGGGAGGCTGCAGATCATCGCGGTGCCTTGCCCGCCCGCGGGGCCGATGTTGATATTAGCTCCGATGGCTTGGGCGCGGTACCGCATGATGTTAATACCCAGGCCCGAGTCGGGGTCGGTGGCGCGTTGACCCTCGGGGGGCAGGCCCAGGCCGTCGTCGCGGACGATGAGGTTAAGGGTGGTTTCGCTCTGGTCGAGCGTGATCTGGACCTTGGACGGCTGGGCGTGTTTGGCGGCGTTGTGGGCGGCTTCCTGGGCGATGAACAGCAGGTGGTTGGCGGCCTCGTCGCTGAGCTCATCGGGGGCGCGGGGGCAGACGAACGTCGTGGGGACCCGGTGGACGAGGGTGGTGCTCTCGGCGAGGCTTTCGAGGGCGGCCTCGATCTGGTCGGCGGCGATCGGCTCGGCGCTCAGGCCGCTGATCAGCCGGCGGACCTCGGAGTTGGCCTGGCCGACCATGCCCGCCAGCTCGGCAACGCGCTCGGCCTCGGGCACGTTACGCGACGCCAGCTTTCGGCGGAGGCTTTCGGTCAGCATGTTGATCCCGGTCAGCTGCTGGGCGAGCGTATCGTGCAACTCGTGGCCGAGCATGCGGCGTTCGCGTTCGGCGTGGGTCACCTGGGCCTGGGCAAACATCCGTTGTCGGTTCGCGCTGATGTCGGTGAGCGCTAGGAGGACCCGCCGCAGGTCGGGATGGCCGTCGACCTCGGGGATCACGATCCGCAGCAGCACGTCGATGGTGCGTCCGGTAAGGGTTCGGTAGCTGGTCTCGATCTCGCCGGAAATCTGTTGGTTCCAGATCATGCTCAGCTTGAACGTCAGCGCCGCGGCTTCGGGGCGGATCTTGCCGGTCCGGATCGCACCGATGATGTGGTGGTGATCGGGCGCCTCGAAGAGTTGGCAGGCCGCCTGGTTAACACTGGTGATTTTGGTTTTCGACATCGCTTTCGGGAGCAGCTCGGGATGCGCGTCGAGGTAGGCATTCAGGTCTTCGACCCCCTCTGCTCGTAGCCGATCTAAAATCTCCCCCAGCGAGCTGAGGTCGTGCTCGATCACGCCGACGGGCACGCGGTCGAAGAGCCCGCGGTAGCGTCGTTCACTGTCCAAGAGTTTTTCGGAGGTTTGCTTGAGCTCGGTCACGTCCATCGCGATCACGATGACCCCCGCCGGTTGGCGGTCGTTGTCGTAAAGCGGGACCTTGTCGGTACGGACCCAGCGGTCTTTGGTGCCCTCGACGCCGGGCAGCTTCTCGAGGTAGCCGAGTTTTGGTTTACCCGACCCGAGGACCTCCAGGTCGTCGCGGTAGAACGCCTCGGCGGTTTCGGGGAACAGCTCAGCAGAGTGGCGGCCCTCGATCTTCTCGGCGGGGAGCCCCGCGGCCTCGCAGGCGGCACGGTTGACCCGCAGGATGTTGTTCTGGGTGTCTTTGTAGAACACCAACGCGGGGATCGCGTCCAGGATGGTCTGGTTTTCTTCACGCTGGCGTTGGACTTCGAGCTCGTTATTTTTACGCTTGCTGATGTCGCGGGCGCTGATGGCGATGCCGTCGCCGACGCGGACGACCTGCTGCTCCATCCATTGCGCCGCGATACCCTCTTCCGCGGCGTCGATCGGAAACTCTCGGCTGAGGCTTTCTCCGGTCTCGACGACTTTTTTGTACGCCCCAAAAAACATGTCACAACGGTTGACCGGCAGCAGCTCGCAGAGCTTGCGGCCGATCACCTCGTCGCGGCGGCGTGAGACCATCTCGGCCCCACGCTCGTTGAGGTCGGTGAACTCGAAATCGACGATCTCGCTGGAGGTATCTCGTACCGAGTCGAAGATAAAGAACCCGTCCATCCCTGCTTCAGATGCGGCGCGGTAGCGGGCCTCGCTTTCGATCAGGGCCTGGCTGGCTTCGTGTTCGGAGGTCACGTCCCGCAGCGTCAGGAGGATGTGCCGCCGACCGCTGGCCTCGATGTACGGCCGCATCTCGACCTGCAGCCAATGGGCGTGGCCGTGCTCCGGAAAGGGCTGCGTGAAGCGGTGCTGGAACTCCTCGGCCGCCCCGCTGGTGACCGAGATCAGCCCCCGAACCAACGCCTGGGCTCCGTCGCCGTCCGCAGCCGGGCGGCTCTGCAGATCAGTCAAGAGGTTTAGGCCGGGCTCGATCGTCTCGACGTTTCCGAAGAGGGCTGCCGGGATCTGCCGCCAGAGCCCGTTCACGGCGACGACCACCGCGTCTTCGTCGAGGGTCAACGCCGCGGTCGGCAACGCGTCCAAAAACCCGGCCGGTGATATCGCGTTCAGAGGTGGCATACAGGAGTTCCGCTAATCAATCAGCTGCCGGGCACAGGAGCCCTTTTGAAACCGGCTTCTTTGCCGAATATCAACTTTCTTAGTCTATGGTCGGCCAATTCCACAACAAAGTTGTATTTACGACATATAGCGGTTTACCGCTCAAAGATATCGGGCCTGAAACTGCTGGATTATGGCCAGCAAGTGGCGATCCTATCAAAGCCCATATTTACTAAAACGGCGTCTTGAAACCCATCGCCCGCACGACGCACCAGCCCGACCAGCCCTCGAAAACCATGAACGCCCCGCCGACCGCAACGCCCGCTACGATCGCCCAGCACCAAACCGGGGTCAGCACCCCGGTGAGCAAGAGTGTTGCGAGGACCATCGCCGCTAACAGGTGAAAAAAGCCGCCGACCAAGCGAAACGCTTTTCCTTTCGCATCAATGTTGCATTGCATGATAGAAGTTTAGCCCACATTGCTGCTAGCGCCGGGTCGTGTCGCAGGAATCAGAAGCCAATGATCGATCCAGGCTGATAAACTCGACCGATGCCCGAAAGGCAATTCACCCAAAAACTGCTCAGCCCCGGCGACTTCCCCCCTTCGCGGGACGATCTCCAGGTCATCGGCGTGTTCAACCCCGGGGCCGCCCGCTTGCCTGACGGCCGGGTGGTGCTGATGGCCCGGGTGGCCGAATCGCCGACCGAGCAACGCGATGGATTCCACGCCCTGCCGGCTTGGAACGCCGACGGCGAACTGGAGATTGAGTACCTGCCCGAGGACCAAGACGTCCTTGTCGACCCACGTAAGGTCGTCCGCGCGGCCGACGAATTGATGCGGCTGAAATTCGTCAGCCATATCCGCACGTTCGTTATGGACGAAGCTGGCACCACGGTCACCGGCGAGCTCGCCCCGCTGCTCTGTGAGGGGCCTTACGAAACCTTCGGCGTCGAAGACCCGCGCATCACGCTCATCGAAGGCACGTACTACATCACCTACGTCAGCGTCAGCGAACACGGCGCCGCCACCAGCCTCGCCACGACCACCGACTTCCAGACCTACGAACGTCACGGCGTTGTCTTTTGTCCCGAAAACAAAGACGTGATGCTCTTTCCTGGAAAAATCGACGGGAAGTTCGTCGCGCTACACCGGCCCAACACGTTCCAGAGATTCTGCAAGCCCGAGATGTGGCTTGCGACATCGGACGACGGGGTTGCTTGGGGCGGGCACCGCTTCGTCTGGGCCGGGCAATTCGAATGGGACAACGACCGGATCGGCGCGGGTGTGCCGCCGGTGCGGATTGAGCGCGGCGGGTTCCGGGGGTGGCTGGAGGTCTACCACGGCAGCCGACGGGCGACGAAGAAAGGCGAAGTCGGGGCGTACATGGCAGGGTTGCTGCTGCTTGATCCCGACGACCCGAGCAAAGTAATCAAGCACACGCCCGAGCCGATCATGGCGGCCCAGGAAGACTGGGAGATGGACGGCTTCGTGCCCAACGTCGTGTTCCCCACCGGCGTGGTCGAGGACGGCGAGCGGTGGCTGGTGTACTACGGCGCAGCGGATACGCACGTCGGCGTCACCGCTTTCTCGATCGACGATTTACTCGGAGCGTTGCGATGAAGACGGTAGCGGTGACGGGCGCGAGCGGGGCGATCGGCAAGGCGTTGATGGCTGGCCTGAAAGACGTCTACGACCTCCGCCCGATGTCGCGGTCGATCAACGGCACCGACCTGATGAACCCCGACGGCCTGGAAGAAAAATTCCGGGGCTGCGACGCGGTGATCCACCTCGCCTGGGGCTACGCCCGGGAGAGCGAGGTGCCGGGCCGGTCGTCGCTGAACAACATCCTCATGCACCGCAACGTGATCGACGCCACGAAAGCCGCGGGCGTCAAACAAGCCGTCATGGCCAGCTCCGTACACGCCGACTTCTTCTACGATTGGCTGGGGCCGGGCCTGCTCGGCCTCGACCGTCAACAGCGGGCCAACGGGCTCTACGGCGGGCTGAAGCTGTTGATCGAAACGATGGACAAAGAAGCCGCCGACGAAAACTACCGAATCGCCGACATCCGTTACGGCGGTGTGACCGACGACGGCAAGCCGCACGCGGCCGACACCTGGGAACGCCGGGTCTGGCTCAGCTACGCCGACCTCTGTGCGATGGTGCGGTCGATCCTCGACCACGACGACCCGCCAATCTACGCCAAGCTCTACGCCGTGTCCGACAACGAACACCGCGTGCACGACACCAGCAATCCGTTCGGCTGGGTGCCGAAGGATTCTGCTCCCGTCGATATGCGGGCCGACCTCGCGCCGTAACCGCGATGCGGTAAGTTGGTGTCTATGCCCAACACGCTGCCCCGCCTCGAAACGCGTTGCCTCCTCCGCCCCGCCGACCTGCCGCCGTCGCGTGAGGGCTTCGAGGTTGTCGGCACATTCAACCCCGCCGCGGTCCAGCTCGACGACGGCTCGGTGGTGATGCTGGTACGGGTCGCTGAGCGCCCCACCGAAACGCGTGCCGGCTTCGTCGCCTCACCGCGATACGACGAGCGGGGCGAGATCGTGATCGACTGGATCGACGAAACCCTCGTTACTACCGACGACCCCCGGATGGCCGCGTTCACAGCCACCGGGTTTAAACGTCTGACCTTTATCAACCACCTCCGCGTCGTGCGTCTGGCCGACGACGGCGTAACGATCCGTGAGGTCGGGCCGATCGTCGACTACCACGCGGACCACGCGGCGTTCGGCCTCGAAGACCCGCGGATCACGAAGATCAGCGACACGTTCTATATCACCGCCGTCGGTGCCTCGCACCACGGCGTCTGCACCGTGCTGCTGTCGACTACCGATTTTGAAAACTACGACGACCTCGGCATCACTTTCTGTCGTGAGAACAAAGACATCGTGCTGTTCCCCGAAAAAATCAACGGCCGATACGCCGCGGTCCACCGCCCCACCGGCAAGTTCGAAGTAATGCAGCCCGAGATGTGGCTCGCCTACTCGCCCGATCTCAAATACTGGGGCGATCACCAGCCGCTCTGGGGCTCGGACGACAGCACGGCAGAGATTCATCCTTCCGGGGGCGGGGGTTGGGACGACGGCCGGGTCGGTGGAGGCGTACCGCCGATTCGCACCGACAAAGGCTGGCTGAAGATCTATCACGCCTCCTGCAAACCCGGTCCCGGCGAGCCCATCGGCGTCTACGCCGCGGGCGCCTTGCTACTCGACCTAGAAGATCCGTCGAAAATCCTCGCCGCCTCGCCCGACGCTTTCATGAAGCCCGAGCAAGACTTCGAAAAAATCGGCTTCGTCAAGGCGGTAGTCTTCCCGACGGGCTACGCCATACGGGGCGATAACATCCTGCTCTACTACGGCGCGGCCGACACCAACGTCGGCGTCGTGCGTTACCAACTTCAAGACTTGATCGATAGCTTGACCCCGATCAAACCTTAACCGCCGAGACCGTTAAGGAGGCTGCTGGCCCCCTTTGTTTTTTCCAGTAGGTCTTTCAGACCCGCGATCTGGTCGGCGTATCCTTCGGGCAGCTGGACGCTTTCCAGCTTGCTGATCCACTGCTGCGCGTCGTCGAAGTTCTTCTCGCCGATAAGGCTTTTCACTTTCGCGATGAGGCTATCCACCTGGGTGGCGTCGAGTGACATGCCTTCCTTAAGGCTATCAAGGGTCAGCCCCTCGGTAGCGTCTTCTGACGGAGCGGTCATCTCGTGGATCTTGGCTTTGCCGCTCTCGACCGCTTCTTCGATCTGCTGCTTTCCGGATTCGAGCGCCTCAGCCCCCGCCGCCTTGACCGCATCACCAGCCTCCGTCGCTTTTTCCTGCAGGGAATTCAGAGCGTCACCCACGCTATCGCTCAAGGCGGTGTCTGGTTCGTCTGCCGAAGCGGGGCCTTGTGTCGCGGGCGTCTGTGCTTCTTCGCAGCCCAGGACCAAGCCGATCGACAAAGCAAAAATGCAATAAAATTGTACGTTTTTCATAATTTAGCTTTCGGGGAAATTCATTTATCGATCGAAAACAATCTTGTAAACAATCATAGCCTCCTCGAAACAAAATCAGCCAGGAGTATTGAACGTCTCTAGCCAATTTTTTAACGCTTGTGCATCAGCCGCAAGATTGTTCGGATCATCATCACGAACAAATTCGATCAGTGCGAACATCTCGCTGCCCTCCTCCACCAGCCGAGGACACGTCAACGCCTTCTGAAAATACGACGGCCAGACATCTCCGCCTTCTTTGAGCGGGTGGCGTTCAACCGTTTCGACGTCCCACTGGAAGACGTGAAGGCCGACCAGACGCGGTAACGCCGTATCCATATCCACTAAGCAGTCTTCGAAACGCATCTTCTGATGCGGCTGCCAGTAGGTCTTGAACGCCGGGTGATCGACGGCGTCGAACAACGCCTGAGCCGAGGCGGCGGAATCGGTCAGCGTCTTTCCGTGCCATTCGCAGGCGATCGTGATCCCGGCGTCGGCGGCGACCTCCGCAGCCCGTCGGCCGGCCTCGACCACCGCGTTGCGGGTCGCCTCGTCCGCCTCCGCCGACCCGAGATTGCCGCACCACACCCGGGCGATCCGGGCTCCGAGCTCGACCGCGGTCTCGACGTTCCGCTTCCAGTCGTCGAGGTCGGCGACGCCGAGTTTGTGGTAAGTGCCGTAGGCCGCAACGGTCAGGCCGTGGTCGCGGGTCAACGCGGCGACGTGAGCCGCGATGTCGAGCTGACCGGCGGGGACGTGGATGTCAGCCCCCCATTCGATGCCCTCCAGCCCACAATCGGCGGCAAGCCGGCATACTTCCTCCACCGCGAACTGGCGAAACGTGATCGAAACGAGGCCGGGGCGAATCATGCTCTACTCCTTAAAATAGATATATCTGCATTAGATTTTAGAACCTGTTCCCCGCGTTGCGTTGTGCGCGTCGGGGCGTAAACTGTGCGATCCGAGACACGCCGGAGTGGCGGAATTGGCAGACGCGGTGGATTCAAAATCCACTGGTGGCAACACCTTGTGGGTTCGAGTCCCACCTCCGGTATTTCCAGAAAATCTCCTGCATTTGATTATTTTTGCGGTTACTTATCGGTTCGTTTGATTTTGCTTAGCCGATCGCCTGCGCGGCGAGCGGCAGGGGCTCTGCCCCTGCACTCCGAAGCCCACCCGGACCCGGTGAACTCATCGGGCAGGCTGAACTATGGTGATGGGTTATGCCGCGTAAACGAAAAATCTTCCGGCGAGTATTGGGGGGCGTCTTTATTTCGCTGCTGGTGGTCTTCGGACCGTTTTTGGTTTCGCGAGCTCTTGCGCCATTTCGGATGGTTAGCAGCTATGAAGTTTCGAGCTCACTGAACGACAATCCCTCCGAAAGGATCGCCTCGCTGCGCGTAGCCTGCTACAACATCGCCCACGGCCGAGGACTTGCTCAGGACGACTGGTCCGGCGGTACGCCCGACGAGCGCATCCAAAGACTCACGGATATCGCAGAATTATTGAAGAGTCTTGACGCAGATGTTTTGATCCTCAACGAAGTAGATTTCGATGCGAGCTGGAGCAATCGAATAAATCAGGCCGAGTTCCTCGCCGAGGCGGCGGGCTACCGGTACGTGGCCGAGCAGAGGAACCTCGATTTCCGCATGCTTTGGCGGACGTGGAGGTTCGGTAACGCGATCCTCTCGCGTTACCCCATCACACACAGCGAAGTGATCGATTTCCCCGGATACTCAAATGCAGAAACCCTGCTGGCCGGGAAGAAGCGTGGCCTGGCCTGTACGGTCGATGTGGACGGCCGGGCCGTCCGCATCCTCGCCGTCCACCTCTCGCACCGCAGCGAGGCGTTACGTTCGAAGTCGGCCGACTTGCTCATCGCCCCGACCAATCTGCCCACGATCCTCGCCGGCGACCTGAACTCCACCCCCACCGGATTCCCCCGCAGCAAGACTTCGGCCGATCACGGCAACGCGATCGATAAGATCGACGCCTCGGGGTTGTTTACCCGACGCCCCACCGATCCCCCGGTCGACCCGGCCGAGTTCACCTTCCACGCCGAGAAGCCGATCAACGTGATCGATTGGATCATGATCACCAAAGACCTGGCGTTCGCGGACTACCGGGTGATCGATTCGTTGCTGTCGGACCACCGCCCTATCGTGGCCGATCTGGTATTCACGCCTGCACCGTGAAGACGCCGCCGTCGCGTTCTTCGAGGATTCCTAAGCCCAGCAATGAGGCGAGCTCGCGTTCGATCACCTCGCGGAGGTTGCTGCGGGTCGAGGCGAAGCCGAGCAGGCGGGAGACCTCGATGACCGCGTCTTCTTTGCTGACCCCGATCGCGACGGCGGCGACACGTTCGAGGGCGAAACGCACCTCGGCCGGGGGCAAGAACTCGGGCTTGCGCAGGCCCGACGACTCGACGTCGGCTCGGTTGCGGACCACGCCCGCGTCGCTGGCGTAAGGCGAGACACCGGGAAGCGTGTAGAACCCGCCGCCCTCTTCCAGCTTGCCCGCGTGGACCGCGTCGGCGAGCGACGACTCCAATAGTTCGGATAGTTTGCTGGTGAGGCGTTCGGTGCGGTAGATGTCGGCGGCCCGGCGGACGACTTCTTCGCCGTGGACCGGGGCTTCGGTTTCCACAATCTTCGTGACCACTTCGATCCGTTGGGAGTAGTCGAGGTCGTCGAGGTCTTTGCGGGGGAGCTTCTTGAACTTCGCCTCGGCGTAAGGAGCCGTAGGGATGCCGGCGAAGCGGTCCCCGCCGTCGGAGTCGGCGACGGCTTCGCGTTCGATCACGGGTGACGGCCGCGATATTTTTACTTCGCGCTCTTCTTCACCGGAACGCACAGCGTTAATCGCGTCGATGATGTTTTGGAGCTGTTCCTGGGGGCGGTTGAACCAATCGAGTTGCCAGAGGCGGTGGATGTTCCACCCGCGCATCTTGAGGATGAACTCGCGGCTGGCGTCGCGTTCGCGGGCCGATCGGCATTCGCCGTAGGCCGGGCCGTCGCAGGTGATACCTAGGAGGTACGCCCCGGGCCGATCGGGGTCGACCACGGCGAGGTCGACGTAGAAACCAGCTTCGCCCACGCGGGACGCCACGGTGTAGCCCACGTCTTCGAGGGCTTTTGTCACACTCTGCTCAAACACGGTGGTTTCACGGCTGGTTGCTAAATGTCGTCCGTCGAAAGTTCCGTCCTGGGCGTAGCGGAGGAAGGTCTTGAACGCCGCGGGGCCGCGTTTGCTCACCCGGCTCAGGTCGATGTCGGCGGCGGTCATCGAGCTGAAGACCTCGAGGCGTCGCTTGGCCCGGGTGATGAGGACGTTTAGCCGGCGTTCGCCGCCGTCGTTGGACAGCGGGCCGAAGTTCATGGTGAGGTTGCCGTCTTCGTCGGGGCCGTAGCCGACGGAGATGAAGATCACGTCGCGCTCGTCGCCCTGGATGTTTTCGAGGTTTTTGACGAAGAACGGCTCTTCAACGTCTTCGGCGAAGAAGCCCTCGGCGTCTTTGTTTTCGCGACGTAGTAGTTCGATCTCGTCGAGGATCGCGTCGCGTTGACGGACGCTAAAGGCACCCACCCCGAGGGAAAGTTCCGGGGTGTCGGCGGCGTGCTGCATGACGGCCCGGGCGATAGTCTGCGCCTCGACGCGGTGGGTCGCGGTGCCGCCGCGGTCGAAGTGGCCGTCGTCGATCTTGTGGAAGCGCAGGCCCAGGTCTTCCGGTTCGCGGCGGGGGCTGGGGATGACGTAGAGGTTGCTGTCGTAGAACTCGCGATTGCTCACGGCGATCAGCGAGGGGTGCTGGCTGCGGTAGTGCCAGCGGAGCATCGACGTGGGCATGTTCTGGGCGGTGCACAGGCCCAGGATCGACTCGAGGTCGGATGTGTCAAGCTCAGCGCTATCGGTTTCGTCTTCGTCGCCGCCGGAGGTCATCGCGTCGAAGAACCGCGTCGGGGGGAGCTGTTTGTCGTCTCCGACGACCACGATCTGACAGCAGCGGGCGACCGCGCCCAACGCATCGACCGGGCGGACCTGCGACGCCTCGTCCATCAGCATCAGGTCGAACTCAAGGTCGCCCGGCTCGAGGTACTGAGCCACCGACATCGGGCTCATCATGAAGACGGGTTTGATCGCCTGCACCGCGAGGCCGGCCTCTTTGAGCAGGCGGCGCAGCGGCAGGTGGCGGCGCTTTTTCTGGAACTCGCGCCGAAGCAGGCCGACCTGCCCGACCTCGCCGCCACCGCGGGGCATCCCCCGGAAGTGGGCGGTCGCAACCTCGTGGCGGGCGAGGGCTAAGCGGTCGGCGTCGAGTTGGCGGAAGCGTTCGAGGGTGTTTTCGTGGGCTTCGCCGGTGAAGCGGGCGAGGTCGGGGTGCTGCTCGAACGTGTGGCGGAGCATCGCTTCGTAGTACGCCATGTCGAAGGCATCGATCGCTTCTTCCGGGGAGCATTCGCCGGCGTTGAGTTGTTCCACGAGTTGCGTCAGGCCGGCGGCGTTGGCCGCGACGCGGCGGTCACGAAAATTCATCCAACGCGTCAGGCCGTCGGGGTTTTCGATCCAGGCGTCGATCCGTTTCGCCGCAGAGCCGAGGGGGACGTCGCTGACCTGCTCGACGCCGAAGGCTTCGGGCAGGTCGAGTTCCACCGGCCTGGCAGCGGCTTCGAACGCCCGGCCCGCCGAGGCGATCGCGGCCTCGGCGGTGTCGGCCAAGCCGGGGAGCGGCGTGAGGTCTTCGACCTTAGCGACCAGCTCCCTGCAGCGCTCTGCGTCGCCCTGCTCGACGTTGCGGCGATTCCAGCCGTGGACTTTACCTAGTGCGTCCCAGTCGGACGCTTCGCCGCGCCAGGCGTTGCCGAAGGCGTAGCAGCCGATGGCGTCGTCGCGTTCGATGGCTTTGAGGCACTTCTGCGCTTCAAGAAGTTGATCGACGAGGCGGAGGCGTTCGTCCAGCGGCTTGGGCGGCGGGCCGGTGAGAGTCGCGGCGAGTTGCCGCTTGGCGCGTTTGTACGCGGGGTTGAGCCAACGCAGCCACGACCGGCCGAAACTCGCGAGGTCGAGGCGGGCCTGGATCAGGTCGGCGGACCAACCGGCGTCGTTCACCTTGCCGTCGAGCTGCTTGCGGACCGCGGCGAGGTTCAGCCCGGCCTCGACCGCCTCGGACAGCGCGGTGGCCTGCTGCGTCCAGACGTCGTGGGTGATCGCGGCGCGATCCAGCGGCGGCGCGGACGCAAGCCGGCGGGCGAGGTTAGCTAGCGCCTGCGTGTGGGCGGGGGTCAACTGGGCGTCGTCTTCAAGCGCGTCGGCCAACGCGTGGGCCTGCTCGTCGGCGTGGCGGAGCGACGCCGCGGCGTCGGGCAGCTTGTCGGCTAGGCGTTGCAGGTCCATCGGCAGGATGCTGGCGATCGCTGCGCCCCGCCAGGGGTGTTCGTCGGGCGTGCCGACGGCGGCGAGTTGTTCGAGCAGTTCGCCGAGGACGCGGCGAGCGGCCTCGGTGTGCGCAGCGTCCCAGCCGGCGGGGTTATCCAGCGTGAAGTCGGCGGGCGAGACTCCTTCTGCCCGCAGGCGGACGAGTTCGCCGACGGCTTCGTAGGGCGTGACGTCAGAATCGCCAACGGGAGTATGCAAGACCTGAGCGTGGACGTTAAGCGTGTCGCGGGCGGCGGTGAGCTGGTCGAAGTAGGTTTCGGTCTCGCGGTCCTTGGGGCCGCCGAGGGAAAGCGTGTGTTCAAGGTCGTCGAGGACGGCGCGTTTTCGGGCCTTGTGGGAGTGGAGTTCGAGGCACATGTCGCCGAGGCCGACGTTGGTCAGCCGGCGTTTAACGACCTCGAGCGCCGCCATCTTCTCGGCGACGAACAGGACCTTCTTGCCTTCTTTCACTGCGGCGGCGATCAGGTTGGCGATGGTCTGCGACTTGCCCGTTCCAGGCGGGCCCTGGACGACGAGGTTGCGGCCTTGACGGACGCCCTCGACGGAGATGGCCTGCGACGTGTCGGCCGGGACGACGTGGACCATCGCCTCGGGTCCGATGGCGTCGTCGAGCGACGCCTCCTCAGCCACCACTGGTTCGCGGACGGGAAAGCCTTTATCGCTTAGTAATTGCGAAAGCAGCGGGTGCTCGGCCAACGCTTTATCGTCCCGCCAGTTCTCGGCGTCGAGATCGCGGTACATCAGGAACTTGGAGAACGAGAAGAACGACAGCACGATGTCGTCGTCGAGCACCTCCCAGCGGTCCACGTCTTTGACGGTTTCCCGGACAAGATCGAAGTAAGTTCCGGGGGTGAATTCGTCATCGAGGTCGGGGACTTCGGGCAGGTCGAGGCCGAACTCGGCCCGGAGCTTGGCCTGCAGCGACAAGTTCGTGGTGATCTCGGTGTCGTCGTAGGTCAACGAGAAGCGGGTGCGGGCGTTACGGCGTTCGAGGTTGACCGGGATTAGCAGTAGCGGCGCATGGCGGGCCTTGTCGGGGCGGTCGTCTTCGTACCACTTGAGGAAGCCCAATGCGAGGTAGAGCGTGTTGACCCCCTGCTCCTGTTGCGAGGTGCGGGCGTCGTAGAACGTGCGGAGCAGGCGCTTCTGCAGGTCTTCGCGGTTGAGCAGGGTCTGGAGCTTGCGGTCGGTGAGCCTAGCCGCATCGATCTCCGGCTCCTCGGCGTCGGCTTCTTGTTCTTCAGCAGGCTCAGACGATTCCGGGGGCGTGCTATCGGGATCGCGGAAGATCGCCCCAGCCGAGCCTTCTTCGACCTCGGGCAACGCATCGCTGGGCGTCGGCTCATCTGCGGATGAGAGCTTTAGGTCAGCTGATTCGGGTTTATCTTCTATAGGCACAAAGCTCAGTGCGTTACCCTTATCGACCAGTAGATGAAAAATCGCGTCCGATTTTTCGTCAACGATCTCCAAGGCCCGCGACCGCTTGCGGCGGCGGGGCGTGTTGAGCAGGCGGTTGCGCGTCGAGAGTTCGAGCAGGTCTTGCCGGGCCGCGTCGAGGCGACGCATTAGAACCGCCGGCCCTGATTCGCTTTCGTCGCCGACGTCCAACAACGATGGCGGCGGGGTTTCGGCGGGCGGCAGCACGTCTTCATCGTCGGGCACGGCAGACTCTCCAGCAATCATCGTTCTCGATCAACGGTCTAGCATAACGCGGCGGCCTTCGATCCCGCAGGCAAGGCTGTCATGGTGTCCTTGGCGTACACTGTCGCCCTGTGGAGAAGCTCAAGCCCATCGTGTTCACCGTGTTCGAGCCCAGCGGCGACATGCTAGCGGCGCGGCTGATCGAGGAACTTAAACGGCGGGAGCCGGATCGGCCGATCGTTGCGTTCGGCGGGCCGGCGATGGAAGCCGCGGGGGCTGAACTCCTCGAAACCACCACCGCCCACGCCAAGATGGGCTTCGGCGCCGCCAGCGAGGCAAAAGAACTGCTACGGCGTAAAGCGTTGCTCGCAGACTGGCTGAAGGACAACGACGTCGCGGCGTTGGTGCCGACGGATAGCCCGGCGGCGAACTGGTCGATGTGCCGGGCGGTACGGAAGGTCCGCTCCAACGCTAAGATCGTCCACCTCGTTGGGCCGCAGATCTGGGCGTGGGCGACTTGGCGGATCGGCCGGCTGCGCAAGCTGACGGACCATGTGATGTGCCTGCTGCCGTTCGAGCCGGATTGGTTCGGTAGCCGGGGCGTGAAGTCGACGTTCGTCGGGCACCCGTTGTTTCAAAAAGACGATCAAGAGGACGATACGTCTGAAGTGGTGGATACCGAGGGCCAGCCGATGCGTAGCGGGCAGACCAAGCTCGCGTTGCTGCCGGGCTCGCGGGAAAAAGAAATTGAGCGTAACTGGCCGACGATGCTGAAGGTCTACGACCAAGTGCGTCACCGTTTGCCCGATCTGGCGGTAACGGTGGCAGCGGTCGATGGCACGCGGGCCAAGCAGATCGGGCGGTTGTGCCCCGGCGGCCGACCGCCGCGCGGGATGCAGGTGGTGGTCGGGGAGACGCCGAGCGTGCTCGACTGGGCCGACGCAACGCTGGTGGTGTCGGGAACAGCGACGCTGCAGGCCGCGGCGCAGCGGGTGCCGATGGTCGCGCTCTACAACGGCAACATGAAGCTCTGGCACACCGTCGGCAAGCTATTGATCCACGCCCGGACGTTCGCGCTGCCAAACGTAATCGGCGAGGCGATGGAGCTCGGCCGGATGGTGCCCGAGTTCATCCCTCACGACGGCAGTCCGGAGCCGTTGGCCGCGGCATTGGAGCCGTTGCTGCGGGATGAGGCGGCTCGGGAGAAGCAATTCGAAGGATTCGAAGCGATCGCTGACATCTACACCGATCTGCGTTTCCGCGAAGCGGCGGCCGACGTGCTGTTGGGTGAAATCAACGGGTCGTAAGCGGCGTAAGCCCTGTCGAAAATACGAAACCTAACCACTCAACCCTTTCTCATAAATCATTTATGAGAAGAGAATAAGGAAAACAAGAGGGCGACCCTAATGGGCCGCCCTCTGTTTTAGCTCCGGGCGTTATGGATGTGGTTCTTGAGTGGTTGGCGGGCCGAAAATTCGGAGCGGCCTGCCGGGGGTGCCCGCGTCACGTGCCACGGGCGTCAAGACTCAAGGGTTCTTACTTCTTCTTCTTCGTTGCTTTTTTCTTAGCGACTTTCTTCTTGGTCGCTTTCTTCTTGGCTACTTTTTTCTTCGTAGCTTTTTTCTTGGTGGCCTTCTTTTTAGTGGCCTTCTTCTTGGCTACCTTCTTCTTAGTAACCTTTTTCTTTGCAACTTTTTTCTTCGTTGCCTTCTTCTTCGCTACTTTTTTCTTCGTAGCTTTTTTCTTGGTGGCCTTTTTCTTAGTGGCCTTCTTCTTTGCCATGGCGGTTGATCCTTTCAAGACGCCGTGTGGAGCTGTTACCTAAGTTTACACGTCGTGACAAAAAAAATTCAACTCAAAAACGTCACGACGCGCGAGAAATATCGGCGCGTGTTCATCATTCACTTTAATGTTTGTTCTTATCAGCGTGACGACAGCTTCTTAAACAGCAGCGTCAACAGCGCGAAGCCAACGATGTAAGCGACTAATAAAACAATCGCGCCGAGCGCGTAACGGAACATGCCGATACACGCGAACACGCAAATGCCCGGGATAAAAATACAGACGCGCTGCGCGAAATTAGGTTTTATTTCTTCGGGCTTAAGCGAAAGAATACGGTCGGCCACGTAGCGAGCCCGGGGGATCATCGCCAGCGTGCCGATGACCAGCAGCGAGTAGAAATACTGGTCAGATAAGAAAGAAGTGGTCCAGTTCATCGGCGCATGATATCGGTTTAGACCTGTGTCAGTCGCCCAGAACCGCATCGATCGCTCGGCGTGGACCGCAAGACCAGGTGTTGTATTTCACGATGCACCACAGGGCCCGGAAGCCGTCGCGGAGGCCGATCTTCTTCCCTTCGTCGTAGGTCCGCCCTGAATAACTGATACCCACTTCGTAGACCCGGATGCCGCGGATGCGGGCGACCTTGGCGGTGATCTCGGGCTCGAAGCCAAAGCGGTCTTCTTTGAGGTCGATGCTCTGGATGATCGGCCGTTTGAAGAGCTTGTAGCAGGTCTCCATATCGGTCAGGTTCAGGTTGGTGAACATGTTCGACAGCACGGTTAAGAAGGCATTACCCATGCGGTGCCAGTAGTAGAGCACGCGGTTGGCGTCCCCACCGGCGAAGCGGGAGCCGAAGACCACGTCGGCTTTGCCGTCTTCGATCGGCTTCATCAGACGGGGGTACTCCTGCGGGTCGTACTCGAGGTCGGCGTCCTGGATGATGACCAGTTCGTGTGTCGCCGCAGCAAACCCGGTGCGTAGCGCCGCTCCCTTGCCGCGGTTTTTGTCGTGATAGAGCACGGTGCAATCTTCTGAATCTTCGTAGCCCTTAAGAATCTCGCGGGTACGATCGGTCGAGAAGTCGTCAACCAGGATCAGCTGCTTCTCCACGGGGACCGCGCGGACTTGGCGGATGATCTCGTCCAGCGTCTCCTGCTCGTTATAGATCGGGATGACAACACTGACCTTCATCGGGTTTCCCAGTCACGAGGGAAGCAGAGTTTGCAAAAATAGGTTTAGCGACACACCGTTAGCGCCTGAACCGAAACGAATAAGTACGTTTCGGGGGTAGAGACCCGCCCTTTTAGCGATACTTACCCGGCTTCTTTTAGAGTATGCCACTAAAATCGCCAAGGACCAGAGATAAATTCCGGCTTTATCGGCTGTAAAGTTGGATCGCCCCGGAAACCGCATGCCCGACCCCACGCTCGCCGAACTCGATCACGCCCACGTCTGGCACCCCTTTACGCCGATGCGGCAGTGGTGCGAGAAGACGCCGCTGGTGATCGAGTCTGGCGACGGCCCTTACCTGATCGACACGGAAGGCAAACGGTACCTCGACGGCGTCTCCAGCCTGTGGTGCAACGTCCACGGCCACCGTGTCCCCGCTCTCGACCAAGCGATCCGCGACCAACTCGACCAAGTTGCCCACACAACACTGCTGGGCCTCGCCTCGCCACCGAGCATTGAGTTAGCCGCTCGTCTGGTACGGCTCACCGCCGAGAAACTCAACCCGCAAGACGCGCCGCTCAACAAAGTCTTCTACACCGACGCCGGGGCGACGGCTCTCGAGGTCGCCTTCAAGATGGCGGTCGGCCATTGGCACCACCGCGGTCAGCCCCGCAAGACCCGCTTCATCGGCCTCCAGGGGGCTTATCACGGCGACACCGTCGGCACGATGTCCGTCGGCTACTCCGACCTCTTCCACCGGGCCTTCCAGAGCATGGTCTTCCCCGTCGACTGGTTCCCCACCCCCGACGCTCTCCGCCCCCCCCCGGAATTTTCTCACGCCACGGCCCGAGCGTGCGATACGGTCGAGAACGCCTGGCCCTCAGAAGACCCCGCGTTAGCCGCGGCGTTGGGCGATTATTGCTTGAGTGAACTTGAGAACCTGCTCGAAGCGCAGGCCGATCAAACCGCGGCGATCGTGATCGAGCCGGTGATGCAGGGGGCCGCGGGCATGGTGTGCCAGCCGCCCGGGTTTGTCGGCCGGGTCGCGGCGTTGGCGAAGCGTTACGGCGTGCTGCTGATCGCCGACGAGGTGGCCGTGGGCTTTGGCCGGACAGGTAAGATGTTTGCCTGCGAGCATGACGACGTTTGCCCAGACATTTTGTGTCTGGCCAAAGGGCTGACCGCCGGTTATCTGCCGCTGGCGGTCACGATGACCACCGACGCGATCTACGACGCGTTCACCGGCGAGCCCAACGAAAAAAAAACCCTCTACCACGGCCACACCTACACCGGTAACCCGCTCGCCTGCGCCGTCGCGCTCGCCAGCCTCGACCTGTTCGATCAGCCGCCCCCGGGATCGGATCACGCCGACCTGATCGACCACATCAACGCCTCGGCCCAACTCATCCGCGAACGCCTCGAACCGCTCCGCGATTGCCCCCACGTCCGCGACATCCGCCAACGCGGCATCATGGTCGGCATCGAACTCGGCGAGAATCTGAAGCTCCGCCCCTACGCAGAGTCTTCGGCCAACGGGCAAGACATCGAGGCCTTCGACTTCTCGCAAACCCTCGGCCACGAGGTCTGCCACGCCCTGCGGGAACACGGCGTGATCATCCGCCCCCTCGGCAACATCCTGGTGCTGATGCCGATCCCCGCTACGCCAGCCGAGGCAGTCGCGGAGCTGGTCGACAAGGTCGTGGCGGTAGTCCAGGGTTTTGGGACCAAAGTCGGCGGCACAGCGATTGCTCAATAAATCCCACAGTATGAGCCGGACTGCGTCGCGTATTGGCGTGACTATTTTTTGCGCAGCCGTAGCTTAACGAGGCAAACTCCTCCTAGTTCTTGAGCGTATTTGGTTTCGATATGGATCTGAGCGGCTACCGCACCCAAGGCTTCTACGACGAACTGATCCAGGACGACGGCGAGCCGCGCGACGCCGCCGTGCCTCTGTTGAAGCGGCTGCTCGAGCTCGAAGACGGCGAGATACAGCACCGCCAGAGCGCCGCCGAGCGGGCGATGTTCCAGTCGGGCACGACATTCAACGTCTATCACGAAGAACAAGCCACCGAACGCATCATCCCCTTCGATGTGGTTCCCCGCATCCTCGAAGCCCACGTCTGGGAACGGGTCGAGCTCGGCCTCCGGCAGCGGATCGAGGCGCTCAACCACTTCCTGACCGACATCTACGGCCCGCAGCACATCCTGCAGGACGGCACGATCCCGCGCGATTGCGTCGAACTCGACAACCCCACGTTCCAGAAGTGCATGACCCTGCATCCGCCGCGGGGCGTGTGGTGCCACGTCAGCGGGATCGACCTGGTTCGGACGGGAGACGACGAATTCCACGTGCTCGAGGACAACCTGCGCTGCCCGTCGGGCGTGTCTTACGTCTTGGAGAATCGGCGGGTGTTGAAGCAGACGTTCCCGCGGGTGTTCGGCAGCCTGCCGATCCGCTCGGTGGACGACTACGCCGAGAAGCTGCTAGCGACGCTGGAGCACCTCGCGCCGCGGGGCGTCGATCGGCCCAGCGTCGTGGTGCTTACGCCGGGCATCTACAACTCGGCGTATTTCGAACATTCGTTCCTCGCCCAGCAGATGGGCGTGCCGCTGGTAGAAGGCTCGGACCTGGTGGTTCACGACGGCTTCGTGAAGATGAAGACGACCCACGGCCTACAGCGAGTGGACGTGATCTACCGCCGGATTGATGACGACTTTCTCGACCCCGGCAGCTTCCGTCCCGACTCGGCGCTCGGCGTCCGCGGGATCATGGACGTCTACCGCAGCGGCCGGGTAGCGCTGGCGAATGCGCCGGGCGCGGGCATCGCGGACAACAAGGTGATTTATGCGTATGTGCCGACGATGATCGAGTACTACCTTGATCAAGAACCGATCTTGCCGAACGTCGAGACGTTTCTCTGCGGCCGGGAAGCAGACTGCAAGCACGTCTTGGACAACCTCGACCAGCTTGTGGTCAAACCCGCCAACGAGGCCGGGGGTAAGGGCATCATGGTCGGCCCGCACGCCAGCCAGGCCGAGCGCGACGCCTACGCCGAGGTCATCGCGAAAGATCCGCGTGGCTACATCGCCCAGCCGACGCTGTCGCTGTCGCGGGTGCCGACGGTCGTCGGCGAAGAACTCGCGGGCCGACATGTCGACCTACGACCCTACATTCTTTACGGCAAAGACATCTATGTCCTTCCCGGCGGGCTGACCCGCGTAGCATTGCGGGAGGGTTCTCTGGTCGTAAACTCTTCGCAAGGCGGAGGCACCAAAGACACCTGGGTCCTGTCGGGTAACGGGGACGAGGTTGATTAACCCTGACGTTAAGATGCGATCTGCTCTATTTGTCCAGCCGCGGTCCGCAGAACCGTACTACTCAACCGGAACCCAAAAGCTTTGCTGCTGAGCCGTGTCGCCAATTCGATCTACTGGATGAGCCGCTACATCGAGCGGGCCGAGAACATCGCGCGCTTCATCGACGTGAATCTTCAACTGTCGCTAGACCAATTCAGCAGCACCAGCGACCCCTGGGGCCCGCTCATCGAGGTCACCGGCGACGCCGATATCTTCAAGCGCCACTACCACGAGACCAGCCGGGTCAACGTGATGCGGTTCCTCACGCTCGACCGCACCTACCCCAACTCGATCGCCAGCTGCGTCACCGCTGCCCGCGACAACGCCCGCACCATCCGCGACATCATCACCTCGGAAATGTGGCAGCAGATCAACGCCCTGCACATCAACGTCCAACGCGCTGCCTACGACGCGATCCGCGACGATCGACCGGTCGAGTTCTATCAATCAGTTAAAGAAGCCTGCCTGCTGTTCGCCGCGCACACCGACGCCACGATGAGCCACAACGAAGGCTTCGAGTTCTGCAAGCTGGGACGCATGCTCGAGCGGGCCGACAAGACCTCGCGGGTGATGGACGTCAAGTATTTCTTGCTGCTGCCCGACGCCACCGACGTGGGCGGGGCGCTCGACGTGGTGCAGTGGGCGGCGTTGCTGCGGAGCGTCGGGGCCCTCGAAATGTACCGACAGGTCCACGGCGTCATCACGCCGGGCCACGTCGCGTCGTTCCTCATCCTTAACGAACAATTCCCCCGTTCGCTGAACCACTGCGTAGAACAAGCTCAAGGGGCACTCTCGGCGATCACCGGCCCGGGCAGCCGCCACACGCTCGACGTCCAACGCCGTGTCGGCCGGCTGCAAAGCCGCCTACAGTTCGGCCAGATCGACGAGATCATCGAGCAGGGCCTGCACGAAACCATCGACGACGTGCAAGACCAGCTCAACCAGATCGACCGATCAATCGACCAGACGTTTTTTCGATTCACGCCCCCGGCCGAGGACATCTTCGCCGATCAAGCGGCCCAGATCTCTCAGCAGTAAGCTCCCCACCCGATGACCGACACCGCTTCATCCCCGCCCGCCGCCGCGTCCGCAGAAACCGGCGATGCTCCAACGACGCCGCCCGCCGACGACAAAAACGCCACCCCCGCAATCCGCCGCTACCGCGTCGTTCACGACACGCACTACACCTACTCCGCCCCCGTTAGCCTCGACCAGACCGTCCTCCGCCTTCAGCCGCGCACCAGCGTCCTCCAGCAGCTGTGCGGCTTCACGATGCACGTCGACCCCGAGCCCGCGCGTCACACCCACGGCATCGACCTGCACGGCAACATCCGCCACTGGCTCTGGTTCAACCAGCAACACGCCGAGCTCCACCTCACCACCACCTCGACCGTCGACTGCCTGCTCCACGACCCGTTCGACTACATCGTTGTCGACGAGGGCGTCACCACCCTCCCCGCCCGCTACGCCGAGCCGGTCAAAAGCGCCGCGGCTCACTACCGAAAGCGCGACGGCCTCCACCCAGCCGTCGACGCGCTGGCCCGGCAGATCATGCACGATTCGGACCGCCAGACCGTGATCTTCCTCGGCAAGCTCGCCGCCCACCTCCAACAAACCATCCGCCAGGTCCTCCGCTACGAAGGCGATCCGTACACGCCGACCGAAACGCTTGAACGTGGTGAGGGCGCCTGCCGCGACTCGGCCGTGCTGTTCATGGACGCCTGCCGGGCCGTCGGGCTCGCCGCCCGCTTCGTCTCGGGCTACGCCTGGGACGCCCTCGAGCAGGACCAACGCGAGCTCCACGCCTGGGCCGAGGTCTACCTCCCCGGGGCCGGCTGGCGTGGCTACGACCCCACCACCGGCCTTGCCTGCGCCAACCGCCATATCGCCGTCGCCGCCTCGCCCACCCCCGGCTACGCCGCCCCCACCACCGGCACCTTCACCGGCCCCCGCGTCGAATCCACCCTCGACTACAAGATCCACATGACCGTCGAAGAACTCCCCGCCACCCCCCGGCCCAAAGGCACCGCATTCGTCTGGCCGTAAGCCGACTCATTGTCGTATCCGCAATTTCTTAGTCCCCACCTCAAGCCTTCCCCTGAGCCGCGAATCAGGCCAAACAGATATGCCATTTCGGCACCGCGAGCGAACGCCCCGTAAAACCTCGGCAGACGGCCGACACGGCTCGCCGAAAATATTACTGCAAACCACAATTAATAATGGATTTATGGGCTATCGCCGACGCCGCAAACGGCACGGGACTTGCCATATCATTCTGCATCCATGGTCAACGTGCGCCCGCCCATTCCACCCTCCGACCCCGATGTCGGCTTCAAACCGCAGCCTGGCGGGCGGTTCAATGTGTTGCTCACCGAGGACCGCGCCCGCCCTGTCGAGCACTGGACTCGTCAGTTCCCCCGCCTGATGAAGCCCCTCGGCGTCGAGGCCCACCTCGCCGCCACCGCTAAGCAGGCCCTCGAACTCACCGACCGTATCACCTTCCACGCCGCCTTCGTCGACCTCGCCACCCCTAAAGACGACGCCGCATCCTCAGCATCAGCTTCCGGGGCCGCCCAAGGCGGACTCTGGCTACTCGAAGTGCTCCAACGTCGAACCGACCGCCCCGCCGTCGTCGTGGTCAATAGCCGGGCGACCCAGAAACAGGCCGTCCGATTGCTCAACGACGCCCTCCGCCTCGGCGCATTCTCCGTCGTCAACCGCCCCGCCGACCTCACCCCCCTGCTCAGCGTCATCCAACGCCTGCTTAACCGCCACCACCAAGGCCAATGGCCCGCCCCCGGAACTGACAACAACAAACCCTGACTAATTCCCCGGCGTGCGAACTTCAGCCTGCATGCCCCCCGACCTCTTTTACTTTCAACCCTTTTTACGGAGCCTCAGTGTTATGAAAATCAAACCCCTCGGCGACAAGATCATCGTCCAACGCCTCGAAGCCGAAGAAAAGACCGCTTCGGGCATCTTCCTCCCCGAAGGCGCCAAAGAAAAGCCCCAGCAAGCCAAGGTCGTCCGCGTCGGCACCGGTAAGACACTCGACAACGGCGAGAAGACCACCTTCCAAGTCAAAGAAGGCGACACCATCATCCTCGGCAAATGGGGCGGAACCGAAATCAAAGTCGACGGCCAAGACTATATCGTCATGGGCGAAGACGAAGTCCTCGCCATCGTTGAGTGATCCAAATCACCGTACAAAGCCGCCGATGCCATCGGCGGTCTTGCTTGTACGCAACCGAAAACCCAAGACCGCGGATACCACTCGCGGCTTTATAAAAACTACTTCACCTAAACCCGGAATCCATCCACCATGCCCGCTAAAGACATCAAATTCGACAACGAAGCCCGCGCCGCCATCCTCCGCGGCGTCCAGCAGCTCTCCCGCGCCGTCAAGACCACCCTCGGCCCCTCCGGCCGCGTCGTCATCCTCGAAAAATCCTTCGGCAGCCCCACCGTCACCAAAGACGGCGTGACCGTCGCCAAGGAGATCGAGGTCGAAGACCCGATCGAAAACATCGGCGCCCAGATGGTCAAGGAAGTCTCGTCCAAGTCCTCCAAGGACGCCGGCGACGGCACCACCACCGCCACCGTCTACGCCGAAGCCATCTTCGCCGAAG
>JBCDJW010000008.1:0-105104 GCA_038747275.1 Planctomycetota bacterium
GAACTTGGCGGCGCTGCCAAAGCCGGGGGTGTGGTCGTTGACCATCAGGTCGTTGTCGATGGTCTTGGGGACGTGGTAAGCGGTGAGGTCGTAGCCCTCGGCGGCAGCCATCTCGGCGATGATGCGGCAGGTGTCGGAGCTGTCGTTGCCGCCGGCGTAGAAGAAGTAGCGCACGTCCTGCTTGGCGAAGCTTTCGAAGATGCGTTTGCAGTAGGCGGCGTCGGGCTTGTCGCGAGACGAACCGAGGGCGGACGACGGCGTGTCGGCGATGCGGTCGAGGAAGTCCTGGGTCCGGGTGGTCAGGTCGATGTAGTCGTCCTTGACCATGCCGGCGACAGCGTGGTGGGCCCCGAGGATCTTGTTGATCTTGCCTTCGCCGGCGGTGATGGAGGCCTGCAGCGCCTCGACGACGCCGACGAGGGACTGGTTGATGACGGCGGTGGGGCCGCCGGACTGGCCGATGACGGCGTTTCCTGAGCTCATAGCAACGGGTTCCGGTTTCGGGTTAGGTGTTCGGACATTCGAGGTGGCGGCAGAACTAGCCCGCCGCGGCGCGGCATTCTAAAAGAACCGCCGCTTAGCGACAAAGCGATACGGTCAACCGGCGATCTCGGCGAGGGCTTGGTCCGCAAGGGCCTGCTCGCCGGCGTCGAGCCGGGGCCGGGCGGCGTTGAGTAGTTCGCGGGCCCGCTCGGCCTGCTTGAGGTAGCGGGCGTAGATCAGCCCGAGGATGAGCTGGATCTGCGACTGCTGGCCGTAGTCGCGGTACGTCTCGAGGAACAGCTCGTAGGCTTGGGCGGCGCTGTCATAGCGGCCGCCGGCCATGAGCTGGTTGGCGAGATCGAGCTGGACGCCCTGCGGCATGACCTGGCCGGGGTAGTCTTTGAGTAGCCGGACGTATCGCTCGGCGGCCGACGCCAGGTCTTGATCGGATACCGCTTGAGAGACCTCTGCCCGGCGCTCCATCAGGGCCCGGTCTTCGGGCGTAGGCTCGGCAGCTTCTTTACTTCCCGAACCTTTGCCGCGGGTACCGGCAGCCGCGCTGCCCGGCGCGGCGTGGTCCCAAGGCGCAAAGCCCTGCGCCGCCAGCCGTTTGAACTGGGACCGCCGACGCTTCTGCTCGATGAGCGCGAGCATGTCGTAGGGTTCGCGTGGCAGAAGCCGGACCATCAGCAACCCCAATCCCACGATGAAGCCATACAGATAGCCGGCGAGGTGGGCGACGTAAGCGGTGTTGCCGTAGCCGCCGAAGTGGAAGATCAGGTCGAGCACCACGCGGAAGACGATCAGCACGACCGACGACACCACGAAGCTGCCGATGAACACAATCAGCCAGTAGGCGATCGTCACGTTGGATAGCGGGAACAACGCGAGGTACAGGCCCGTCACCGCCGCGACCGACCCGGAAGCGCCGAGCACCGGCCCGGCGTTGGGGTCGGCGATATGGGCCAGGCCGGCCAGCACGCCGCCAGCGAGGTAAAACGTCAGGTACCCAACCTTGCCCATCCGGTCTTCCACCGCGTTGCCGAAGACGTAGAGAAACAACATGTTGAAGATCAGGTGCAGCGGCAGCTGGATCCCCATCAGTGGCAGAGGGATCGGCTCGGGCCCCGAATGAAGGAACTGATACGTGATGAATTGGTACAGCCGGGTGTAGGGTGCGTCCGGCCAGAGCCAGAGCCCCACGCCGGGGGCGTTCTGGAATATCTCGTCGATGCTCAGGTAGCCCGCGCTGGTGTAGGCCGCATACTGCTGGCTGGACTGCCAGGTGAAGGCGTAGACAACGACGTTGGCTGCGATCAGGCCGTAGTTTACCCACGGGGTGCTCTTGAATTGACGATCGGTGCTGATCGGGAAGAACATCGCTTATTCAGACCCGCCTTGTCCGGGGCTCGGCGGGCCGGCGTGGTCCAGCAAAGGATCGTCTTGGGCCGTCTCTACTGCGTTGCCGCTGGTCCCCGCCGATTGATTTTGAGACGATTCAGTGTCGTCGGCGGTCGGTGTAGCGGCGTCGCTATCTCCGCCCAGTGTCACCAGGCCGATACCCGCCAACGCTACGCCAAAGGCCAAGAGGGCGATGATCAGGATCGCCAAACGCCGGCTCTGTCGGGACAACGAAACCGCCGGGGCGGCTTGCTTGAGGTTGGCGGCGGAAGCGGCGAGGTTTCGGGCGGCCTCGGCCGAGGCAAACTTCGCCTCACGGATCGGCGGCGTTGAAACATCGGCGGGGCGGTTCGGCTCGGACTGCATCAGATCACTCAAGCCCGACATCCCGGTCACACTGCTGCCCGAACGGGCGTCCTCCGGCTGGGGCGGCGGCGTATCCAGCTTCGGCTCACCGCCCGCCGCCGCGTCGCCTTGTTCGCCGATCCGGTGGAAGTGGGAGTCGCTGATCCGCCACGTGTGGCCGCAGCTCTCGCATCGTGTCGCGGCACCGACCCGTATAAACGAAGACCGGCTGGGTGTGCGGCAGGATGGGCAGTGCAGTTCATACATGAACCAAACACTTTAGCAGCCGCCCGGCCCGACAACCAAACGGCCGCGACCTCGATATCAAAACGCCTTCACGGCATCGGCGTCCGTATAATCAGCCCAGATGTCGCTCGCTTTGCCCATCCTCAACGAGTCGCCCCAGCGGCCCACGTTTGCCCGCGGCCCACGCTCGCTGTCGTCGGTCAAGCTGCTGCGGATTTCGCTGACCGACCGCTGCAACCTGCGCTGCGTCTACTGCATGCCCGACGACGGGGTGACGTTTTACGACCGCGAGGACGTGCTATCGGCCGACGACATTGTCGCCGTCGCCGCCGCCGCCCGCGACGCCGGGGTCACCCACTTCAAACTCACCGGCGGCGAGCCCACGCTCCGCAAAGACCTCGTCGATATCGTCCGACGATTGAAGGCGCTCGACCCGCTCGACCTGTCCATGACGACCAACGGCCTCCGTCTAGGCCAGCAACGCGGCCGGCTGGCCCACGAGCTGCACGACGCCGGGCTCGACCGACTAACCGTATCGCTCGACTCGCTCGACGCCGAGACCTTTTCCCGCATCAGCGGCCGCCGGGGCTTTACGCTCGATCAACTCTGGGCCGGGCTCGACGCCGCGGCCGCCGCCGGGCTCGGTCGATTGAAGCTCAACTTTGTGGTCATCGGCGGGGTCAACGACCACGAAGCCCCCGACTTCGCCGCGCTCACTGTCGACCGGCCCTGGACCGTTCGCTTCATCGAGTACATGCCGCTGGGCGACAGCGCACTCACCCGCAGCCTCGTCGGCGCCGACACCCACACCGTCGACAACGAACAGATCATCGCCGGCATCGAAGACGTCCACGGCCCGCTCGTGCCGATCGACCGCGACGGCGAGCCCGGCGTCGGCCCGGCCCAGGTCTACCGCCTCACCCGCCCCGGCGCCCGCGGCAAAGTCGGGTTCATCTCCGCGATGAGCCAACCGTTCTGCGAGACGTGCAACCGCCTCCGGCTGACCGCTCGCGGGGAGCTGCGGGCCTGCCTCTTCGACGGCGGCGAGGTCGACCTTCTGCCGACACTCCGCGCGTCGCCCGAGCCGCGCCGCGAACTGATCGCCCTCATGGCCCGCTGCGTCGCCGAGAAGCCCGAGACCCACAGCGCCCGCGGCAACCGGGCGATGTCCCAACTCGGCGGATAGCCGGCCGCGTTGACTTACGGCGTCGAACCTTTGACGATACCGGTATGCCCGACACCGACTACCAGCAACTACAAGAATTCAATCTGCCCGGCTCGCTCGACATCCGGCCCAGCGAAGGTAACTTGCCGAGCGTTACCGTCAAAACCGATCCGTGCATCGCCACGCAATACCTCCACGGCGCACACGTCACCCATTGGCAGCCCGCCGACCACGAACCCGTCCTGTTCACTTCGGCCGAAGCGGTCTACCGCGACGGCAAGGCCATCCGCGGCGGCGTGCCCATCTGCTTCCCCTGGTTCAACGCCCACCCCACCGACCCCGACGCCCCGGCCCACGGCCTGGTCCGCGCCTCCACTTGGCAACTCACCCAAACCGCCCAAGGCCCCGCCGGCGTCGAAACCCAAATGGTCACCAACCTCCCGACCCTGCACGCCAACTACCGCGCGACCTTCGGAAAACAACTCACGCTCAACCTCACCGTCACCAACACGTCCGACACCGATCAGACCTTCGAAGCCGCGCTGCACACCTACCTCGCCGTCGGCGACGTTAAGCAAGTCTTCATCGCCGGCCTCGAAAACGCCGACTACATCGATCAGCTGCAAGACAACAAGCTCTGCACCCAAGACGATCAGCCCCTGACCTTCACCGCCGAGACCGACCGCATCTACGTCGACAACCAAGCGACCTGTACGCTTACCGACCCCACACTCAACCGCCAAATCACCATCGAAAAACTCGGCAGCTTGTCGACCGTGGTGTGGAACCCCTGGGTCGACAAGTCCGCCCGCACCGCCGACTTCGGCGACGACGAGTGGACCGGCATGTGCTGTATCGAGTCGGCGAACATCGGCGACGACGCCGTCCGCCTCGCCCCGGGCGAATCCCACACACTGCTGGTGCGCGTATCGGTTACTCCAATCTAAAACGATCGCGCCGCCGACCGACAAAGTCAGCCGTCGCTCGCTCCGCCGGCCCCCTGGGCTTCCAGCTTCTGGGACAAGCTCCAGAAGCCCAACCAGGCGACGACCGCAAACCCCGTCGTGATGATGAACACCTGCGGGCCGATACCTTCCCACGGCGGCACCTCGCCACCCCACCAGCTAAAACCTTCCCACCCAGCGAGCAGCCAGACGCCGACGAACGGGGCGAACGCACCGCGGACGCCGGTCAGCGTCTGGTGGATCCCCATATAGAGCGCCGCCAGCCGTTTGTCGGCGAAGTCGTTATGGCCGAGCTGCCAGGCGATCATCCCGCCGCCCTGCATCACGCCCCGCAGCAGCATCGGGATAAAGAACCAGCCGACCCAGCCGTTCGCGGCGAACGCCAGACAGGCGGCGTAACACGACGCTTGCCCGAACACCCAGGTCAGCCCGTGGCTGATGCGGTAGCGGGCGATATGCGTGCGGTCCAGCAACTTCGACCACAGCGGTACCGTCAGGGTCGCCACGGCCAGCGGCAGGGTCGTACCGAGCGTCATGCCCAGCGTGTTGGCGTCGTCGCGCTGCTTGATCGCCTCGATCACGTACAGCATGAAAGCGGTGTTCCCCATCATGTTGGCGACGCCCGCGCAGAACTGCCACGTCATGTATCGACGGAAGTTGTCGTCCTCACGCAACACGGAAACAAACGTGTGCGGCCGGCCGTCGGCCCGGCGAGGCGTTTCTTCGTCGCGGTGGATATCGCGCTCGCTCCGCAGCAACGCCGGCTCGTGACGGACGCGGATGCGGACAAACGAGATGACGCCGACGATGCCGATGACCGCCGCCAGCGGGTAGATCCAACGGAACGACTCGGGGTCCGCGTCGAGCCACCGCCCAACCTGCAGCGGCACCAGGCCCAGGATCAGCGTCGCGATCAACACAAACTTCCCCGTCACCCGCGCCCTCACCGCCCGCGGGAAATTCATCCGCCAGATCGCGCTGCGTACGGTCATCATGCCCGCCATCAGGCACCGGCCGACCACCACCGCCGCCACCAACGCCCAAGCCCCCGCTTCGTTCACCGGCAGCACCGCGACCATCGCCACCAACACCAGCAGCGCCCCCATCAACACGCCGACGAAAGGCGACTTCCGCCGCCCCCTCGACCACCTCGTCCAGAACAGGCTGGTCAGGTTCGCGAACATCGGCGCCGCCGAGATCATCGCAAACCCCGAGTTCGAGATGTCGAACACTGTCTTACCCAACACCCCAACGACCCCGCCTTCGAGCATCGCCAACGCCACCGGGACCGTAGCCGCGGTTACGAGCTCCTGCCGGTAGGCCCGCCGCGTGCCCCAGGGTTGTTGGCGGGGATGAAAACTTTCGATCGCGCGTTGAATCATGAAAACGGACTACAAAAGTGACCGGCAGAACCGTGTGGGTAACCAGATGCTAACGGCCCGCCGACTGCAGCAAGTCGGCGTAGACCGACGCCGGCACCCTCTGGCTACCAAGGGCGATGGTTTTTCGCGAGCCGTGGTAGTCGCTGCCGCCGGTGGTGACGAGGCGGAAGCGTTCGGCGATGGCGACAAACCGCTTGACGTCGCGGGGCGTGTGGTCGCTATGGCGGGTCTCGATCCCGTCGAGGCCGAGGTCGACCAAACGCGCAACCGTGTGCTCTAAGTCGGTATCGCTCGGCAGGTCGAGCTGTACCGGGTGGGCCAGCGTCGCCAGCCCGCCCGCTTCGTGGATCGCCTCGATCGCTTCCGCGGCGGTGAGCAGGTCCCGCCGGGCGTAGGCCGCGCCGCCGCTGCCGATGTACCGGGCGAACGCTTCGTGGATCGACTTGACGTAACCCTTGTCGACCAGGACCTGGCCGATGTGGGGCCGCCCCACAACCGCCTCGGTCGCGTACTCGCCCCCGCCCCCATTCGACGCCCCGGCCAAGGCCAGGACCTCGTCGTAAGTAATGTCCACGCCCAGCCTGTTGAGCTTCTCGACGATCAGCGGATTACGCTCGGCCCGCGCCCGGCCCAGCCGGCGGGTGATCTCCGCCAAGTGCGGATGATCGGGGTCGATAAAGTGGCCCAGCAGGTGCAGCGAGCCGACGGATTGGCCCGCACCGAAGAGGTCGGGGTCGGTCGACAGCTCGATTCCCGGGACGAAGCCGATCTTCAGCCGGGCCGCCGCCGCGGCGCACGCCGCCACCCCCGCGGTCGTGTCGTGGTCGGTCAACGCAAACGCCGACAAGCCCGCCGCGCGGCACAGGCGGGGCAAGTCCCCGGGCGCATCGGTGCCGTCCGAAGCGGTCGAGTGGAGGTGGAGGTCGCAGAATTCGTCGGGCATGGCGGTATCGATCATCTGATTATTGCTTTGCGGCAACCAAGCTCCGGACTACGATAGCCATACCGCCGACGCCGGGTCGGCTAAACCGGGTCACTTCATCCAGAAATTTGAGGGTTAGCTATGGCTAAGGCAGTCGTATGGGGCGGGATGCTCATCGTGATGTTCAGCGGAATCTTCTTCGGCCTTAAGGTCATTAACGCCGACTCGGGACAGCTCGTCGGCTACGCGATCGGCCAACCCGACGCCAACAACGAGTACGAACTGCAGATCGTCGTCTCGCTGATGGCCACCGCGTTCGACGGCCCGACGCAGCTGACCAGCAGCGGCAAACCAGACTGGAACCATTGGCTCAGTGTGCACTTCGTTCTCAAAGACGACGCCGGCAACACCGTCGACCTCCGCAAGGGCGGATTCAAAAGTAAAGACATCAACGAGATGCAGGCTGGCACCGCAGAGTTCATCGCCCTGGGTAAACTCGCCGTGGGTAAAACCTACACCCTGACCTACATCCCCGTCGTCGGCGAACCAGAAAAGTACACCAAAGAAATCACCGCAGCCGCAAAAGAATTCCGGCGGGAAAACTTCGAGCCGGACTATTAAAAAAACCGGCCGAGTTCTTTAGGGTTACCCAAAGAAGCTCGGCCGGTGGGAGTCACCAGATTGTGTCGCGGGTTCAGTTCAAGCTGGCCCGCCGCTCGCCTTCGCTGAGGTAGCCGTACATCAGCTCTTCCTGGTCGTCCACGCTGTAGAGGTCCTCGAAGCCAAGCACATGGCCGATCTCGTGGGTCACCGTGGTGAACAGGTCCATCCCGTCGAACCACTCGTCGGTCGTCGGGTCCAGGTCGACGTACCAGCCGTGGCCAGCGGCGTCATCGTCGATATAGACGGTGTTGCCGCCCTGCAGACCGAGCAGGTTCGATCCCAGGTCCCCGACCACGAACTCTACTTCTTCAAGCAGTGCGGCATCGGCACCGAGGTCGATCCAGTAGGCCTTGGCGTCGTCGACCAGGCTGTCGAGCTCCGCCCGCGTCAGGGTGACGGGGGTCTCCCCCGAATCACCCGCGGCCTCGGCCGCCTGCAACGCGTTCGGCCTGAATTGGATCTGGCTGTTGTTGCCGCGGGTCGCGAAGAACTTCACAAAGATGGAGCTGCCGCTGCGAGCCCAGGACGTCTGCGTGGCGTTGTTGAGGGCACCGAGGCTGCCGACCTGCGGGCGGTTGGCCACTTGGTTGGTCGATTGGTTGGTGAACTCCATCATCGTCCAACCCAGGGGGCCGGCCACGGCGGTGTAGTTGACATTGAAGTTGCCGGTGTAGCCGAAGGGGAACGAGATGCGGTAAGTGCCGGCATCCGTCTGGTTGGTATTCAGCGGGTTCATCTTGAACACCGCGTTAATCCCAAACCCGCCGCTGCTGCCCGTCCGCGCCCGTTCGCCCGGTCCACCGTCGGGGGCGACGATCTCGGTCATCGGGTTGTTGGCACCGGAGATGCGGAACGTGCCGTAGGGGTCGTCCGAGATCCGGGCCTTCCAGCCTTGCGGCTTGATGTCGTTGGCGTCGTAGTAGAACGGGTGGTCCGGGATGACCGTGTAGCCGGCCCCGCCTCCTCGGCTGCCGGTGAACGAGCCGTCGGCGTCGTAGATGACCGAGGGCTGGCCTTTGCCGAAGGGCTGGATATTGGTGGTGCCACCCGTGTTGACCGTGGTGCTCACGTTGCCCCCCGAGCCGTCATTCTCGAACGAGGTATCGCTCATCACGAAGTGGGTGTTACGGACCGCGATGAAGGCTGAGCGGTAAGTATGGGCGTTGTCGCGTTGGAAGCCTGCGAAGTGGGTGCCGGTCAGCGTATTGGGGCCGTCGTAGAAGGTGTGGCCCGTAACGATCTCGCTGGTATCCGCGTTGCCCCGGCTGTGGCCGACGTAGAGGGTGTTGGTCAGCCGCTGGGTAAAGGTGATAAACGTGCCGTTGAAGTTGTCCGCGAGGGCGGTGTTGCGGAAGTGTGCGGTGCGGCCGCGGTGGTAGATCCCGACGTTGTGCTTGTACGCGGTGAAGCCATCGATCAGCGGCTCAACCGGCGGGTTGTATTCGTCGCCGAAAGAGCGCGGCTGCAGCGTGGCGTTGATATCGCCTTCGATGTCGGACCCGCGGTCGAAGTTCAGCCCGATGATCGACGAGTGCGAGCTGTTGTTGCGGAACTCGCCGAGGTTGAGCTTGTCGGGGCGGAAGCCGTTGAAGTTCGGATCGTTGGCGTAGGCGCCGATAGCGCTATCGGGGAACAGGAACCAGAAGCCCGTCCCGAAGGCCCCCGCCGAGATGTTGCCAATAAAGTCGTTGTCCGGGTTCGTTACCCAGTAGCCAGCCGCGCTGACGAAGCGGGTCTCGTTCTGCTGCACCACGTCGTGGGTATCAACGATGAACGGGTCGTTGCGGTCGGTCTCGAGGAATTGGTTATACCCGGTACCGCCCCGGTTCGGGTTGACCTTTACCCCGATCTGGTGGATACCGAAGGTAATATTCGACAGGAAGGTATTGCCGCGTTCGACCGCGTCTTCCAAGAAGAAGCCGTGGCCGTGGATGTCGTGGAGGACGACGTCCTGGATCAGCAGGTTGTTCGTGCCGTGCACGGTCACGCCGCGGTTGTTGGAGTTGGTGACGGACGCGCGGACCAGGGAGTCGCCCGTGCGGTCGCCGCCGAGGTGCCAGTGGATGGGGTAGCGACCGCGGGTGGCGGTCTGGCCCAGGCGGTCGAACTGGACGCCGTCGAAGTTCACCCGGCCGGCGGTGGGCATGATCATGATGTGGCCGCTGACGCCGTTGCCCGTCGCGTTGGGGTTGTTGGCGTTGAAGGCCTGGAAGCGGGCCCGGTCGCCGAACGCGTTGTCGGTGTCCGCCGCGGCCACGCCTTGGATCTTGACGTTACGGCTGAGCAGGGCCACTTCCGCACGCAGATCGATCGCCCGGGAATTGTTGTCGTAGCGTTCGATCTCGCCGTAGTGGCGGTTGCTGAGCGCGGCGTTCAGCGACAGCCGCGTGTTGCCGTTGCCCAGATCCGTGACGCCGGTGATCGTCCGGACTTCTTCGTCTGAGTAGTCTTGACCCGAGCTGGCGATCACGATCTGGTCGCCGACCTGCCAGTTCAGTCGGCCGTCCGAGGCCGCGGAGGTGGTGCCGTCGTAGTTGCGTTCGATCACGTTGGCCACAAAGATCGTGCTGGTCCCGGCCACAGCCGTCGCTGAGAGCCGGGTGAAGCTGATCTTGTCGTCGCCGAACAGCTGCAGGCGTCCGCCGCCGGCGGGCATAAGGAACCCGTCGTTGTTTGTGATGTTGATCGAGCCGGTGGCCGTGGGGATCGTCCAGTCCGCGTTGCGGTCCCGGCCCGTGAGGGTCAGCGTGAAGTTAGCGGTGTCGAAACGGTTTGCGGCCGTGCCGACCTGGAACAACCCGCCGCTGTTGACGTGCATCCAGCGCGTCGTCAGACCGCGGTTCTGGCCAGCGGTTTCGTTAACCGTCAAGGTGCCATGAACCACCACGGTCTGCGCCTGGGCGTTAACGGTGTTGAGCGTGACGACTCGGTTCTGCGGGATAATCACCTGCGTCGAACTGGTTGGGACGCCGTTGCTCCAAGTGGCAGCATTCGTCCAGTTGCCGCTGGCGACCGCGGTGGTTGTCCCGGTCTGCTGGCTGTTGTTCGTCACGGCGACCAACGGCGAGGCCTTGTACTCGATCGTGCCGAGGTTGTCGGTGATCCGCGCCGCGACCCGGACCTGTCCCCCGGCGTCCGCCGCGGTGAGGGTGTAGGTGGCGTTGTTGACGCTGTAGCCGGCGTTGATGTTGGTAAACGTGCCGTTGACCGAGCGCTGCCAGAGGTAAGCGATCTCTTGGATGCCGTTGGGGTCGGCGAGCGTACCTTGGCCGGCGGTCAGCGTCTGACCGACGTTGTGGGTTCCCGTCACGGCCGGAGCCCCGGTCGTCGGCGAAGGCGTGGTGGTCGTGGCTTGTTGCACCGCGGTAGCGGCGGAAGCCTTGTAATCGATCGTGCCGAGGTCGTCTGTTACCCGTGCAACTACTCGAACATCCGTCCCGGCGTCCGCCGCGACGAGGGTATAGGTGCCGTTGTTAACGCTGTAACCGCCGTTAATGTTTACGTACACACCGTTAACCAAGCGTTGCCACAGGTAAGCGACTTCTTGGATGCCGTTGGGATCAGCAAGCGTGCCCGTTGTGGCGGTCAGCGTCTGGCCGACCGTGCCGGTCCCCGTTACCCCGGGAAGCCCGGTCGTCGGCGCGGGGGTCGTATTCGCGGCTGCGGCTACGGTGACGAATGCCGTCGGTAACCACACGTTGGTGTTGAGGTTGTCCGTCACCCGGGCAACGACACGGATTTGATCGCCGCTGTCTGCCGCGACCAAGGTGTAGCTGGTATTGGTCGCGCTGTAGTTCGTGAGATTGTCGATGCCGCCGCCGGCATTGAGTCGCTGCCACTGGTAAGCGATCGTCTGGATACCGTTGGGGTCGGCGAGCGTGCCCTGACCAACGGTGAGCGTCTGCCCAACCGTGTGGGTGCCCGTCACCTCAGCCGCCCCGGTCGTCGGCGACGGTGTAGTGGTCGTGGCTTGTTGCACCGCGGTGGAAGCGGAAGCCTTGTATTCGATCGTGCCGAGGCCGTCCGTGATCCGCGCTACAACCCGAACCTCTGTCCCGGCGTCCGCCGCGACGAGGGCGTAGGTGCTGTTGTTGACGCTGTAGCCGGCGTTTAGATCGGTAAACGCGCCGTTAACCAAACGCTGCCAGAGGTAGGCGACTTCCTGGATGCCGTTGGGATCAGCAAGCGTGCCCGTTGTGGCGGTCAGCGTCTGACCGACCGTGCTGGTCCCCGTTACCGCGGGAAGCCCGGTCGTCGGCGACTGCGGATTAGACGCCGTCACCGCCGTAAACGGAGAGGCTAGCCAGGTATTGTTCCCGAGTTGATCCGTGACGCGGGCGACGACGCGTACCTCGTTTCCGCCGTCGGCCGCGGTGAGGGTGTAGTCCGCGTTATCCGGGCTGTAACCGGTATTGATCGAAGTGATCGCGCCGTTCGCCTGCCGCTGCCACAGGTACGCGATCGTCTGAATCCCGTTGTCGTCAAACAGAGTGCCCTGACTCGCGGTTAACGTCTGGCCGACGGCGTGGCTGCCCGTTACAGCCGCGGTCCCCGTCGTCGGGGCAGGCGTGATGCTGGCGTCGAAAGTGAACCTGTTGATGTTGATGTTGCCGCCCTGCATGTTCACCCGCAGAACCTGGGTGCCGGCATCCAGCCTCACCCCCGCAAGCGTCGAATCTGCCCAAGCCTGCCAGCCGCCGGTGTTATTCACCGTAATCGTGCCCAAATTCGTAAACGTTACGCCGTCGCCGACCTGGAGCTGCAAATCGCCAACGTTGCCGCTATTCGACGCCACCCGGGCCGTGATGTCGTAAACCCCGCCAGTGGTTTCAAACGTGTACTCCAGCCATTCACCATTCGCCGTCCAGCCCACGTTGAACCCGCCGCCCACGTCCGTCGTCGTCTGGATATCGACGGCTTCCGTCGGGCGGAAAGCGCCGCCGTTGTTCGCCGTATTGGCATCGTTATAGGCGACGCCCTGCCCCCCCAAGTCGAACTCTTCCGCTTCGATCACCGCGCCGTCGTTAATGATGTGCGTTTGTCCGGCGTAAGGCGAGCCACTCATTAGATATCTAGGCTCTAAATTTTCGAGTAAAGCCGCCGTCGGGTAGACGACGTTCTCTTTTTGCCGACACAGCGAATTACACTTTAAACCAGCCACATTGCGTCGACGCAAACGACCAAAAGATAGCCCTGACTTGAAAACCCTCATGATTAAAACCACTCTTATAAGAAGGGAGTACAGAAATAAGAACCAGATCGGTGAAACGAAAACGAACTACAAAAGAGAAACAGATAGATTGAATCGCGAAGAGGAGACCGCCAAATCAGACTTGGCTTCGGACGAAAAATTACCGGATCGAATGAACGGTTTCAATGTAAATTATTGACAATTCCTTCAAAAATTTTCTAGCTCGTGTAAAGAATCCATATCGCGGACGCTTATGTATTTAATTCTTTGCAAGCAAAGTTAAAATCGAATCAATTGTTCAGCAGCTATGTTTCAGTGATAGCAAGAGGATAAAGACGACGAAAGAAGAAACGCCGATGAGCCGGCAGGTGATTCAGAGTTAGCGCGTCGTCGGCGATGCAAACGGGTCTTCTGGGGACGCGTGGGGTGCACATCCCCGTCCCCCGCGGTAAGCCTCGAGCAACGACTTCATTGCTGCGGCCCTATCCCGATGGGCCGCGTAGCGGTTGTCCCGCTGCCCGGGGTCTTCGGCGAGGTTGAACAGCATCGCGGGGGTGGACGCCTTCCGCGGGTCATCCCATGCCTCCCGGAACCAGTCGGGGCGTCGCGAGTGCTCGCCGATCGGGCCGTCGATGTAGAGCCAATCCCCCTGGCGAAGGGCGAACGCGTTGGGCCGGGTGTTATGCACCGTGGCTACCCGCAGCGGAGACCCGTGTGCCTCGCCCTTAAGAAGCGGCATCAGGTTATAACTGTCGATGGCCTCGTCATGCTCCAAACGATAGCCCACGAGGGCGGCGAACGTCGCGGTCAGGTCTACCTGGCTGACCGTCTCGTGCGAGACACGGCCCCGCTCGATCACGCCGGGCCAAGCGATGAGCAGCGGTACGCGGTGCCCGCCTTCCCAGAGGTCACGCTTGAGGCCACGCCACGGGCCCGAGCTCCAGTGGTCGTGCTCCCGCCGGCGTTCGAAGGCGTACAGCTCGGGGCCGTTGTCGGAAGTGAAGATGACGATCGTGTTCTGCGTCAGGGCGTGGTCTTCGAGGGCCTGCAAGACCCGGCCGACCATCGCGTCGGTCTCAACGATGAAGTCGCCGTAGGCCCCGGCGTCCGATTTCCCGCGGTACGGCTCGTTCGGGATGATTGGCGCGTGCGGCGAGGGCAGCGAGAAGTACAGGAAGAACGGCCGATCGCGATTTTGTCGGCTGAGCCAGTCCACCGCCCGGTCAGTGACCGTGGGGAGCACGGCGTAGGGGTCCCAGCCCTCGACCATCGGCCCGGGCCGAAACTCCCATTCTCCCTCGGGGATGGGTCGGAAGGTCGCTGTGTCCATCATCACCGTAGGGGCCTCGACGAAGCGGTCGTTCTCGATCCAGCCGTAGGGCGGGAAGTTGATCGTGCCGTCGCCGAAGTATTCGTCGAAGCCCTGAGCAAGCGGGCCGCCGGGGATCGGCTTGTCCCAGTCGTAGTGGTCGGGCTCGGCCGGAACTTTCTTCGTCGGAATCGGCGCTCCGGGCCGCCGCAGCGCCGCCCAGTCCCAGCCGAGGTGCCATTTTCCGATCGCGGCGGTACGGTAGCCACGGCTCTGCAGCATCTTCGGCAGCGTGAAGTCGTCGGGTTCGAACACGCTGGGCCCGAACGAACTCACGATCCCGTGGAACCGCCGCCAGTGGTGCTGGCCCGTGAGCAGGGCGAATCGGCTGGGTGTACAGATGCCCGACGAGCTGTGCCCGTCGGTGAACCGCAGACCCTGCGATGCGAGCCGATCGAGGTGCGGGGTGGGGATCTTGGATACGGGGTGGTTCGCGGCCAGGTCGCCGTAGCCCATATCGTCGGCATAGATGAGCACGATGTTGGGCTGGGCCGAGAGCGACGGCAGCACAAGCAGAAGCGAGAACACCTGGAGCGCGATCGGCAGCAGCCGTCTCATGCGGCCGGCCCGGATCGGGGCGGCGGTGAATGCCCGGAGCCACGCGGCGGTGGGCGGACGTGAGGTAGCAGGGGCGGGTGCCTCAGGCATCTCAGTTCTCGGGCACGAAGTGGTCTACGGGTCGGATCACGATGTAGTCGTGGCTACGTTCTTCGATACCCACCGCGACGAGCAGGGCGGCGAACTCGCCGTCGTCGTTGATGTACACCTGTGGGCGTTCGATCCGGCTGGCGTTCAGGTGGGTGCCGTCTTCGAGGACGATGGGTTCGTCCTGAGTCCATACGGGGAGTTTGGAGAAAAGCTCGTAGTCGATGCCGTCTTTAGAGGTGTAGTAGACGACGGACTTCTGGGTGCCGGTGACCTTGCCCTCCCAGTCGGTGCAGACGAGGTTGTACTGCTCGTTGGCCCACCAGAGCGTGGGGTCTTCGAGTTCGAGGTTGTAGGGCAGGCGGTTGCGGCCCTTCCCGAGTGTGCGGTAGGGGCCGTCGATATGGTCGGCGACATGGGCCTTGAGGCAGGCATCCCACTTGCCATCTTTCGTGGGCTTGGGCTTGTGCTTAGAGACCATGTACACGCTGCCGTCGTCGTGGGCGATCAGTGCGGGGTTATTCGCTTTCACCACCGGCTCGGGCCGCAAGGTCCACGGCCCCTCGATCGAGTCGGCGTAAGCGAAGCCTGTGGACCAGCGGGGGATACCCAGGTGATAGAGCAGGAAGCGGTCACCGACGCGGGTGATCTTGGGGTTGTGTACACCGTTGGTCGCCCACGGGTGGTCCTTCGGATGCAACACCACCTCCTGGAACTCATACGGCCCAAAAAGGTTCTTAGACGTCGCGCGGATCACGTGGCTGCGCTTCCAGCCAGAGTCGAACGAGTGGTCGTCCGTCTTGGGCCAGCGTGAGCAGAACAGGTGGTACGTGTCGCCAACCTTAATCAGCGACGGGTCCCACAACGACCAGCCCTCCATCCCGAACACCGCGGTCGCGGGTACGGGCCGCAGCGCCTCGCGGAGCGGGTTCGAGTCGGGATAGGTGACCACCGCATCGGCGGGCAGCTTCTGCCCGACCTCGTCAAAACCTTGTTCCGCTGATGCGGTGAGGGTGCAGGCCAAACTTGTACCGAGGATGAGTGTTGCGAAGATGCGATTCATAGGTGACCTAAGCTTAATACAAGGGTCTTAGGAATAAGAGCTGCCGATTTTGAAAAGAGAAGCTGTGTCATTCATTAGATAGCGAGTATTAAGTATCAGTTTATTAAGTGACACGGCCGTAAAACAGATAGGAGTAAAGTAATATCGTAGTTCAACTCGTCCGACTACGAAGTGCAGATAACTTCAAGCATCCGAACTTCGACCGGCGCGGGCTACGCCTCGGCCTAACGCGACGCAAACGCTATCTAGTCGTTGACAGATACGTCTTATATCCAACCGATTTACGTCATTGAGGAGGCCGGCTTGTCACCAATAAATCACAAGTTGTATGGACACATGGTCGGGCAAAAGCACGTTTTACTATTAGGGTTCAAGTATAAATGCTGGCGATCAACTATTATGATAGTTACTGCTGTGTAACCATCAAACGGCTAAATCATGCCTACAACTCAGCCGATTGAAACCCGTTTTGCCAAGTGCGGTGTCTATGTTTTTGAAAGCCATCACGCAGCTGACTTCCGGATGGAGGCAGACCGGTGGGATTTTCATAAGCTCTGTGTGATCCAGCAGGGCCGCGGACAGATTATTTATGAAAGCGGAGTTGCATCGGTGGTATCCAACGATGTGGTTTTTCTCCCCGCGTTTTCAAAACACAAATTCGAAGACGATCCGTCCGAACCGCTTAGCCTGATGATGGCTTGCTACTACGACACCAAGATGATAGACGACGTTCCGTGGGCGGAGACGGCCCGGACGTTCGCCCGCCGGTTTCCTTGTGCCGAGGCGTTTCCTCTACAGGATTCCTACCGCACCACAGTGGTGATGAACGCTTTCCAGGCGATGCTTCTGGAACAGACCCGCCGCACCACGGGCTGGGAAGAAATGGTCTGCACCCAACTACTGGAGGTAATGGTTTTCCTGTCGCGCATCAATGCGCAGCGACTGGCCTTTGCGGACCAAGACCCCAAGGAACGACGCTTCGCCGCAAGCATGGACCTGATCAGAAACGAATTCCAACGGCCGATCCGTATCGAAGAGCTCGCCGACGTCGCGGGCCTTTCATACCGCGCCTACACCGACCGTTTCAAGCTGGTCAACGGCCAAACCGTGACGCAATACATCACGCAGATGCGCATCGACTACGCCAAGCACCGCCTGGTGAAGTCCGGCAACGTGCTTCATGCCGCGGTGCAAGCAGGTTTCGGCGACCTCGCGCACTTTTACAGGGTATTTAAGCGGTCAACCGGCATCACGCCACGCCAGTTCCTCGCCGAGCAGTCACAAAAAAGCTGAGCGAGGGCGATACCAACCGACCGTCGCCCCAAAATGCCGAATGCGCAAATAAATTAAACTGAATCGGCGCAGCCTTACGGGCAACCAAAACATATACATATCTCATGCAGATTCATCTGCGTATCGGTGTTTCCTTTAAACCGCAAGGCTCTAACCGCCGTTGATCTTGTCACTTTTGTGTGACGAATCGTGCAGCGGATCAGGTCGAATTTGATTTCTTGGTTTCAAACCTAGCAGTAGTAGTTGGGTCAGGGCGAACAGTTCCGGCCTGAATCAATCAACTGTTACCAAACCGAAGGCATAATGGCCGTGACGACGTTAATGAATAGGCAAGCTTCTGTAGACACCGAGGTGTCGGCCGACCGATCGGAGCCAACATATATATCGTCGAAGCCTATACGCGCTAAGCGATTCTGGGAACTGCCTACGTCGCTCGAAGCCGGTCAGATCGAAAAGTTAGATTCCGAGGTCTGGTCAGGGTTTGATGGGGTTTCGTTGGTGGATCTGCCGATGGGTGCCGCCTTCGCGCCGATGCACAAAGTGTGGTGGCGTTTTCGTATGCGGAAGCGGGGTGAGAAAGTCGGTTTTTTTGAGCTGGCTTGGATGGCCATAAAAGAAGGCTTGCATTCGTGCGTGCGGCTCTTAGCCGAGCTCCGTTTACGTAATAACCTGAGACGACTCGCGATGGTGCCGACCGATACCCAGCGGGTGCTGCACTTGTCGGCCCAGATGCGAAGCCGACGCGAGATCCGCCGGCGTGTGCGCGAAGCGATCGCGCAAGGTGTCAACGAATTTATGGTCATGAGCGGCGGCGGGCTCTTTCAGCAGATCGATCGCGGGTGGCGGCATCACTATTTAACCGGGTGGAGCTATGGTTGGGCGTGGAAGACACTGCGGCGTGTGGCCGGGCGGATCGATTCGGCGGGCGTGCTTGAAGAACTCGGACGGATGCAGCAGAAAGGGGAGCTGCCGTCGGATTGTGGGGTTTCCTTCGTAGTGAACCCCAACCACCCTGAACCAGAGATCGAACTCAAAAAACTGCGGGCCAAGGCCGAGGCCGTTCGCGCTTTTAATCCCGAATTCACCGGGGTCCGCCTTTATGCTCAGCCGACACTTTACGCCTTCGACCTTGACACCCCCGCGGATTCAGACGGCGATCCGTACTGGCGCGTAAACACCTCGGCCGATGCGGCGTACCAGGATTTTTACGACAAGGTGTACCGCGAGATTATCCCAACCTCGGTTGAGTTGATCATCGGCATGCCGGCTTTCGGATCGGACTACCAAGTCGATTTCTGGTCCTATTTGGTCGGCCGCAGCGACGGCCGGGCTCAAGATTTATTTGACATTTACCACCACGCTTACAACCCGCAAAACAAGACCGAATTCCTGAGACTGCGGGCCCGTTGGATCGAAGCCGCGGTCGAGCACGGCCACACCCTCGCTCAGCGTCTAAACCTGTCAGCCTACGGCTTCATCTTTCAGCCCGCGACGCGGACCCTGACCACCAAACCTTTTCAATCGGCTTTAGAGCACCTCGATCGTATCGAGCAATACCAGCCGAGCCTCTGATGCAGTCGGTCGCATGTCGTCCTGCTGCCTTACATCGGTATTCAAGAGAGTTCTCGTTTCAGGAGTTTACTTATGATCACCCCCTCGCCCGCCAACCTCGAAGCCAAGCTGCAGGGCTACGACAGCCCGGTCCAGATGCTTCGCCACGCCCAGACCGGCGGCTACGACTTTCCTTTCGCCCCTCAGTACACCAACTGGCGTGACGAGCAGGTCGCTTGGCAGGACAGCGTCGTCCTGTTCGACCAGTCGTTCCACATGACCGACGTGTATTTCGAAGGCCCGGACGTTAAGCGTCTGCTCTCAGACGTTGCGGTCAACACGATGTCGAACTTTGGCGCCAACAAAGCCAAGCAAATCGTGACCTGTAACGATGACGGTCACGTCATCGGCGACGCGATCCTCTTCGGCCATGCCGACGAAAAAGTCAGCATCGTAGGTCGTCCAAGTGTGCCCAACTGGGTCAACTTCCAGGCCGAGACCGGCGATTACGACGTCAAGGTCACCCGCGACGAACGCACGGTCAGCAACGACGGCAGCCGGCTGATCTACCGCTATCAGATCCAAGGGCCCAACGCGCTGGACCTGATCAAGAGTGTTCACGAGGGCCCATTCCCCGATATCAAGTTCTTCAACCTCGGCGACCTGAAGATCGCGGGCAACCACGTCCGCGCCCTCAACCACAACATGTCGCGTATGGGCGGCCTCGAACTGCATGGCCCGGTCGAAGACGGGCCTGCGGTGCTCGAAGCACTCTTGGCGGCGGGTCCCGAACACGGGCTGCTACGGGGCGGTAGTAGGGCTTACTCGACGGTCTCGCCAGAGAGCGGATGGATCCCTTCGCCGATGCCCGCGATCTATGCCGGGGAAAACATGAAGGCTTATCGTGAGTGGCTGCCGGCCGACGGGTTTGAGGGCAGCGCGTCGCTGGGCGGTAGCTATTACGCCGACGACATCGAGGCGTACTACCAGACGCCCTGGGACTTGGGCTACGGCCGACACGTCAAGTTTGATCACGATTTCATCGGTCGCGAAGCGCTCGAAAAGCTTGCCGACCAACCGCACCGCAAAAAGGTATGGCTGCGGTGGAACGACGAAGACGTGACGTCGGTCTTCGCCAGCCAGTTGGGCCACGGCGAGAGGTACAAGTACATGGAGACGCCCAATGCCTACTACGCCATCCTGCCTTTCGACCGCATCATGAAGGGCGACAAGATGGTCGGCCTTTCGACGTACACGGTCTACACCGTCAACGTCGGCAGCTGGTTCTCGCTGGCGATGGTCGACGAAGCCGAGGCGGTCGACGGAGCCGAGCTCACCGTGGTGTGGGGCGAAGAAGACGGCGGCTCGACAAAGCCGATCGTCGAACGCCACGCACAAAAAGATATCCGCTGCGTTCTCTCAACCCAACGACTCAACGAAGACTAAGCAACAAAAACCATGAGCAGACCGACCCACAGTTTACGCCTGATCATCATCCAGACTTACGACATCGTGGGCGGACTGCAAACGGTCACTATTGACAAGGGCCAACCCGGGGCGACCGTACCGCACGACCCGTTGAATCGGGGGGTGGCGTAATGCGATCGGAGATTCATAATTTTTTAGATCGTCACAAAGCCTCCGGTCGCTCACCGCGCACAGCGCGGTCCGATCGGCAACGGCTAGACGATTTCCGGCGGTTCGCCTGGCTGCACAAAGTCAGCGGCTTCCGATCGATGCAACTTCGGCTGATCGAAAGCTGTCAGGAAGACCTAATGGAGCCGAGCTTATCCCGCGAAAGCCATTCGGCCTCCCTAAGCACCCTCCGCCCGTACCCGCTACATCACACCTTCGCGGCCCACCTGCTCCAGGGCGGGGCCGATCTCCGGCGCGTTCAGTCCTCGCCGGGATACGACTCGCCCGACACTACCGCTCGCTACCTGGGCTTGGTTAGAGATGACCACAACCGGTTCTATAACCTGGCGGTCTGGCTGATTGCACCCCAAGCACTATCCAAGATAAGGATTCAATGAGCCAGCGTAGTGAAATTTTTCGTTGATCCCGTATCAGGAATCGGGGTTAATCGAGCATGATGGCGAAAGTATCTTGAACATCGATCGACTAAAGCATTTAAGAAAAAATGGAGTTTTGAAAATGAACTATTCATCTAGCCGGGCTGTAAATCTTAAGACTCGCTTATTGGCTTTTACTGTGGTCATGGTGACTGGGCTGATTGCGCACAACGCATCTGCCCAATACGCCCCGGAGCCCAATCGTCCGGTTTGGGAACTTCCTCCGATTAACCCCGATTCACCGCTATTCGATAAGCTGTTCACCTCGGTCAAAGTGGATAGTGATGAGGTTACGGGGCGGGGTTTCAAAGAAGGTGATGAGATCCTCAACGGCGTCTACGCTTACCTCCATGAGCAGAGCCCGCATCGTTACGACCCGGTGTACCTCAATCGACTAATTAAGCTCATGCAGATCAGGTTCGAAGCGTACAACGCGGGAAAGTTACGCAACGATATCGCTTCGGTCTTTCAAACGATGTATGCCTACATGCTCCTCAAGCATCACCGGCCAGAAGATATTGAGGAGTTCGTCGAAGTTTGGGACCAGGGGGCTCGATCCTCAGCGGAGCACATACTCTACGAAGGCCGATCACACGTATTCATAGATAAGATACTTGGTGGCCTGTGGTTGAATGGAGATATCCGGCTTGGTTTAGCGGCTTATTTTGCTGGCATTGCTATTGGAGACGCGAAAATTCAGCATATTGCCGCAAGTACCATCGATGAGGTGATGACCCAAGCTGTGATCGGCGACGGGGCGACCCATTATGTTGGCTTCAATAATGAGTCGCCTACCTACCACAACGTCACGATCGCGTGCATGGCCTGGTGGTGGACGCTGACCGGGTCGCCGCAGATGAAAGAGGCGATTGACGGAACAATCAACTACGTCCCTCTGTCTGTCGAACCCAGCGGGTTTCAAGAGCAATCTTCAAATATCCCTTACAAGCACAACTACAACGGAATTCGTGGACGACATGCGGCTCTTTTGAAGGCTTATTTAAGCGGTGATGGTTATAACTACGCTATCGGCAAGGAAGTCGAATCAAAATCACACCCAGAGTACTTATTGCTCCACGCCATCCACTATCGAGATGGGATCCAATCTTGGCCCTTGCCGAATAATTTTATTTTGCATGACCGAGCGATATTGGGGCCTCGCGGAAGATTTGAAGACTGGGGCTTCGTGGCCAATGGCAGAGACCCACAGACACCCGAGCCGGAGCATCGGTCACAGGGCTTCGCCGGAGGGATGTGTGGAAAGAACACCTTCATCGGTGCGTTCACGTTGGGACCAATGCTCAGAAACGGGTCGCTGAACGCCGCTTTGGATACGGTGCAGGTACGATTTAAGAAGACTAAGGGAGAAGATACCGACTGGGCTCGGGGGCGACGGTATCGTTTTTTGAGTCAAGATGAACAAACTACAACGCTTTCGCGCCCGACTTTCGGAACGCTGGCCACGGCGTATCGGATTTCGGACCGGACCTCGTCCGGGCCCACCAAAACTTGGGGGCCGGGAACGGACTGGCTTGGCAGGCAACTCTGGCTATTGACGCCGGAACGCGTTGTTGGGCTTATTCAGATATACACCGACACAGACCAAACGGTCTATGGCCTCGACGCGAGAGCGGTGATGACTTCGGGCCGCCATAAAGTAAGCGGCGAGCGGCGCGAGCTAATCGAAACCCAGAGCGGCGATTACGAGTTTGGAGATATGAGGCTCAGAATTGTCGACGACTCTTTCAGAGGTGATCGTAGGATTAAACGCTTCGGCATCACCAATAACCCCGACGACGACTTTGCGGTTCAGATCGTGCTGGCCGATCAGCGAGATAAGGCAACGGATACAGAAATCAATTATCCAGCCGGCACAACGCGGTGGGCGCTGATCGAAGCCATGCGTAAAGATGCACCATGGTCAGAGTCAGCGATAAACGTGATGCCTGATGATTCAACCTGGGCGGTGCTTGATGTTGAGGAAAAGAGTCGGACGATTCGTATTATCCACAACCTCACCGATCGCCCTCAACGGTACAAAGCAACCGTAGAATCCATTTACCGGGACGCCTCATATCAGGCCGATTGGATTCGAGAAGGGACACGTTCTATTGAGTCGAACCAGGGCCGGTTTCGGGTCAACCTGGTAATCCCTCCAAATGGCCAGGTTGCTGTAGTGTTTGGGGGTGGCCAAGAAAGCCACGGCGGCAAGCCTGCTTACTATGAAGATATATTTACTCGTGCGGCTTCAGCTCAAAAATAATTCCGCACTGGTAGGTATGTATCAATTTCATAGTATTGTCTAGGTGGCAGTCACGGCCGCGATACTTGGTCAATCATATTTGCATGTATAGAAAACGTACCGAGCCTGTATCGCAAGTCATATCAACGTTCTCGTCATTGCCCTGCCCCTATGGTCAATACCAAATTTTCGACGAATTCAAATGTGGTTTTTAAGGCAGAGGAGACGGGTTGAGCGAAGCTTAACCAGGCTCTTCTAAACCAGGCTCTTCTAAGAGCCATGCTTCAGGGGCCGACGGACGATATGCGTTCAGCGAACTGGACGAAATAAGTGACGAATCGATACATTGATTTTATGGTTATAAAATACGATCGGCCGCGCCGGGCATTAGGCCGACGAACGCCGGCGGTCTACCGGGCCTGTCACGAGAAGAATCGCCGATTCGGTGAACCCGCCGTTCGAAGCTCCGCGCCTCACCCTGGTCTCACCCAATCGGACTAACCTACTCCTGAACCCCCGAAGTCTCTACTTTTAAAGCGCGCAGACGTTTACGAAGATTCTGTTCAACAGAAACCATTTGACGCCACGTCGAGGTGACCCTTCAGCGACACCAAGATATGCCGTGTTCTCGGAGCATACGGCACTGACGCTTCTCGGGCGACGACGTACCTCTCCGAGGGAAAAACGGGTGCAGGAAGAAGCGAATAAGTTGTAGATGAGTTGGCGGAGACCACAAGCAGCCGCAAAGAAATAAACTGGATAGGTTATGCGCACCTTATCCAGTGGTGTGGTTTTGAGATATGAAAATTATCAAGTCAGGGAGGGGGAATGGTTAGTGCCCGGTTCCGGGATGCGGGGCAAGGCATCGCCTTGCGTCTTGATATTGACGTCCCAGATATTCTGGATTTTTTCAACCACCGTCTGAATCATGAACCGTTCTTTGACTTCTTTCTGGGCTTCCTGTCCCATCTGTTTCGCGTCAGCGGGGGCAAGGATGATCTGTTCGATGGCCTGAGCCATCGCGTCGACGCTACCCATTTCGACCAAAAGGCCGGTGCGGCCGTGGTCGATGATCTCCAGAACGCCACCCCCAGCGGTGGCGATTACGGGACGCGCAGTGGCCATACCCTGGATGATGACTTGCCCGAAGGGCTCGCCGGTCACCGAGGCATGGACTAAGCAGTCGAGCTTTTCGATGACCGCGTAGATGTCGTCTCGGAAACCGGTGAAGTGCACGACGTCTTCGAGGTTGCGTTCATCGATTAGCTTGGCGATCTGCTGCTGGTAGCGGTCGGCGGTTTGGAATAGGCTCGCGCCGATGATCCAGAAACGGGCGTCGGGGTATTTGCGGTTCAGGCGAGAGGCCGCTTCGACAAATACGTGTTGCCCCTTCCAGGGGCTGATGCGTCCGACAAGGCCAAAGATCGGACCATTAGCTTCGGGCAATGGACCGCCGGTCAGCGGTTCGCCACCAAGCATCGTCACGCCCTCGTGTACCACGTGGATCGGCGGACCGGTCCAGGCTTTTTTTCGCCTGCGCGTATCCGGGGGTTCGCCGAAGACCGGCTCGGGTTGGCCCTGAATCGCATTCGAACTCGCCAAAGAGTTGGTGACGATCGCATGCGGAATCATCCGGCTGAGCTGGCGGAAGTAGCGGACGACGATCTTGGGCAGGTAGTCTTCAGAGATCCGATCGCGGACGTGCCAGACCAGCGTGGCCCCCGCCAGCCGGGCGGCGAGTCCGCCAAGCAGGTCGGCTTTCAGCGTGTTGGTATGAACGAGGTCGGGCTGCAAAGCTTTGATTCGTCTGCGGAGCCGCCTTACGTAACCAAAAGCAGACATCAGAAGATGCGGCTTGAGCAGTATGGAGTAGCCCAGTGAATCTTTCGACTGATTTTTCACTCTCTTGGAAAGCGGCAGAACCTCACACCGCAGGCCAAGTTGGCGCACTTGATCGAGGAACGGGCCTTCTTCTCCACAGATCAGTGTGATCTCGTAACGTTCGTGATCGAAGTGATGGAGGAGGTTGAGTATCGCAACCTCGCCGCCGCCGAGCTTGGCGGTGTGGCTGAGGATAAGGATTTTTTTTGGTTGTGATTTACTGTGGCCGGAGTTCATTGTGGTCTTACCTTTCGACTCCGATGGGCGGGGATGACTTCAGAAAGTTGTCTTGTTTGGCCGAGGGGTTGGGTAGCGCCGCGACCTGGTGATAGATATCAACCATCCGCTGCGCGACGCGTTCCCACGAGTAGTTCTGGTCGACACACTGCCGTCCCACGTGGCCCATCTGCCGTGCCGCTTCCGGATCGCTCGCCAGGCAGGAGACCGCGTTAGCCAAGGCGTCGGAGTTGGCTTCAGGTACCACAAGCCCGCCCTTACCCACTACTTCCGGGATCGCGCCCGAATCACTGCCAATCACCGGCGTGCCGCAGGCATGGGCTTCGATAAGCACCCGGCCGAACTGTTCTTTCCAGCGCGCAGTCGTCAGGGAAGGTAAAGCCAAAACGTCGATCGCGTTGAACAACTCCGGCAGGCGATCGAACGGCATCGCCCCAAGAAATTCTACTCGTGAATCCAGGCCAAGATCGTCGACCCGTTGGCGGAGTTGAGGTTCGAGCGGGCCGCTGCCCGCGAGGACCAAGCGGGTGTGCGCCGGGGATTGCTTTATGGCTTCGAGCAGGTTCAGGAGGCCCTTCTCTTCAACCAAGCGTCCGGCGTAGCCCACGACAAACTGCTGATCGCTGAACCCGAAGGCCGATCGGCAGCGCTGCCGGTCCATCGGCTTGAACAATTCTGCGTCCACCGCGTTAGGCACCGATGCCGCCTCGCCGCGGTAGCCATGGTTTCTCAAGACCTCGACGGCTTCTTCACTTCGCCCGATGACGAAGTCCGCATTTTTGAGCGTGTAGCTGCGGAACCAGCGGAACGGGGGCGGCAAGCGTTTATCGATGTTCTGCTCGGTCTCGCTGATGAGTTTGGCGTCAGGCAGGAGGCGGTTGCGGAGGAAAGCTGCCTGCGCACTGACTAACCCCCAGGGCTCTTCCCAGACATCGATGACATCGGGCTTTACTCGTCGGAGCGTGTCCGCAAGATCAGGGTAGTGGTGCAGGTACCACTGCCCGGAACCGCTCCAGGGCCAACGCACACGGTGGACCTGCCACGACGCCGGGGCCTCTTCGATCAGCTGCGCGTCGGTCCATCGGCCATAGTCACGCCACCGATGAGGGACGACTAGCGACAGATCGATACGCGGGTCTTGGGCGATCCGCCACGCCTTGGGTTGGCCGGCGGTCGGCGAGACACACGTGTGCGAGATCAGCAGGACTTTAAGTGCCATAGGGATGAATCGTCGGCGACAAGCTCGGCGGGATCACGCGACAGAGGGCTTGTTTCGAGAGAAAAACTCGAGGGTGTGACGTAGCGTCTCATTGGTGACGACACAGCTGCGTGGGGTCAGCCCCGCGTTCTCGAGGATATTGGTCAGCGCGGGGTAGTCCACCAGCGAGTGGTGGAACTCGGCGAATACCGTACGGCAGCGGCTCAGCCAATTCACATCTCCCGAGAGCAGTTCCTGCTCGCCGCCCTCGATGTCGACTTTCACCATGGCGATCTTCTCGTCGTCCGACAAGACCCCGAGGATCGATTCCATCGAGCGGACGTCGATAGAGCGGACTTCGACAAGGTTGTCGTCCTCGGTGTGATCCACGGACAAGTCGAACTCGATGCGGCTGTTGGTCGAGCAGTCGGAGACCAGAAGCCGAGCCTCGCCGTCAACACGGCCTACTGCGGCATCGATGACATGAGCCTCGATACCGTTGCTCTCCAGATTCAACTTGACCAGTTCGCTGTTGCTGGGGACCGCTTCCACCGCAATGATTTTGTTGCAGTTGTATGTCTTGGCATACCACAAGGCGGTCAGGCCGATGTTGGCACCCAGATCAACAAAAACGCCGGGCGAGAGCGGACTTTGGCCTTCGGGCAGGCGGTAAGACTGCTCGATCCAGATCTCGTAGATGGCCCAGATATCACCGCGGTTGAGGCGGTAGTAAATGGTAACGTCGCTTTTGAGTTGGATGCTCCGCCGCGATTCAGCCGAACGCAGCGGGCGGAACAACAGAACGCGGGCCAATATAAAGTCGGTGGCCAGGCGGAAAAAAGACCGCATATCACCGGTAATGGTCCAGGCCCCAACCAGGTTCAACCATAGGTTGTGGGCGGCGGTGGTGTAACGTTTCATGAATCTGCACTCTTTCTCTTGTGGTGTCCCTGGGAATTTCAATAGCAGACCTGCCGATAGACATCCGAGATTTCGCGAGCCATACGCTCAGCGGAAAAATTTTGTTGCAGCCGGCGGTAACCGGCTTCACCGGCCTCGACCGCAGACTCGGGGTTTTGGAGGTAACGGGTGATCGAATCGGCCATTGCGTGCGGGTCTCTGGGCGGGATGAGATCGCCGGTGTCCGGGGCCGAGACGATCTCGGCGGGGCCGCCGCTTCGGGTCGCCACGACGGGTAAACGCGCCATCATTGCTTCAAGGACCGCCAGCCCGAACGGCTCATCGGGGCTGGGCAAAACGAAGAGTTTCGCCGCTGCCAGCAACGACTCGGTGTCGTTCCGGAACCCGATGAGCCGAACGTTTTTCTCAAGCCCGAGCGTTTCGATCTGTTCCTGCAACGCCTCACGTTGACTGCCCGCTCCCGCAACGAGGCACACGGCATCCGGGCAGGTTTTAACCACCTTTGCCATCGCCTCGACCAAGGTCGCCACGTCTTTCTCCGGCTCCAGACGGGCTAAAGACAAGATCAACGGGGCCGATGTATCGAGGTCGAACTCGTCGTAGACAGCAGTACCGTTTTCCTCGTTTGCGGCCAAACGCATACCGTTAAGGACCGTGTGGATCGCCGCCGGGTCCGCATCGCCCCGTCGACGGGCGGCGTCAGCAACCGATGTCGAGATCGCGATTAGGGCTCCGATCCGGCCGGCCATCCAACGGTGGAGAGTGTTCGAACACATCCCCCGAAACCCGATTCGTGTCGCGCGGCTGGGGCTGATGAAGTGCTGGGTGGTGACACACTTGCCGCGTCCAGCAATCGCCACCGCCAATAAAGCCAGAAACGTAGTGCGGCCGTTGTGGGCATGGATCAAATCGTAGGTTCGGTTGCGGAGCCGCCGGAATAATCCGAAGACCGTCAACGGGATGAGCGGCGCGGCGTGTTTGGGCAGTTCCAACACCTCAACGCGGGATTGTTTGGCCAGTTCGGCAAGAGGAGAAGGAACCGGACAGCCGATGTGGGCATCGACCCCTAAGCCTTTGAGGCCTAGGGCGAGGTCTAGGACGTGCCGCTCGGTCCCTGCAAACGTGTCGGCATCCACGATCAACAGAACCCGTAGTGGTTTATCCGCCGCGCGTTCCTGAGTAGAGATCGTTGGGCTGAGCGTACTCATAAAACACGGTCCAACATCAGGGATCGCGGCGCGCCACGATACGTAAATATCCTCCACAGCCCACCGAGCTCGCGGCGTAACCCAATAGGGCCTTCGTCATGTGGATGGGCATACGGATTCCGCCGACCCACGCCTGATCGGTGAGCGAGGGGTAGTGGGTGGTCGTTTGGATAGGCTTGAGCCCCGCGCGTTGGACGCAACGCTCTAGCGAGGAAGGGGTGAAGTAATTGATGTGCTCGGGCGGCTTGATCTGCTTCCACGCCGAGCCCTTCAGCCGCCGACCCATGCCGCTCCAACTGGGCAGTTCCACGAACAGCAAGCCCCCGGGCTGGAGCATCTTGCTGACCCGCTCCAACTCGGCGAGAGGGTCAATCAGGTGCTCTAACACGTGCCACATGGTGATCAATCCGAACGATCGGCCGCGAAGTTCCGGGGTTTCGAGATCACCGCAGTAGGCTTCGAGGTCGTATTCCTCTTTTGCGACTTTGACCGCTTCTTCAGAAAGCTCAACGCCCGTGCACTGCCAGCCCGGTTCCTTGGACGCGCTGGCCAGAAACCCCCCGGTCGCACAACCCACGTCGAGCAGTGTTTTGGAGGGTAAATGGCTGAGGTCCATATATTTCTTCAGGGTTCCCCACATCTGTTTTGCGTTGAACTCGGCCATGCCGCGGTAGTCCGCGTATCCGAAGTTGTCCTGCTGCGTGTGGCTGAAGTACGACGAGGTGTAGAACTCATCAAGGTCTTTCGCCGTCGGCCGCGGTGTGCTATACGCCATACCGCACGTGGTGCAAAGATCGATCGCGTACCGTCGTATGGTGACGACTTCAAACAGACGCCGACTCCTCACCGAGCGGCAAGAGGGGCACGCGGAAAACGGCAGTTCAGATTCAGCGTTTACCTCCACGGGTTTATCAAGCTTGGGAGGATGTTTAGGTTGCGCCGAAGTTTTGGTTGGGGTGTTCATCGGGGTTGCCTTTCGATCGGTTACTACGCTTTCTAGATCGGTGTAGCCGAGACTCGGCCCGCAGGCACGGGGTTTGAGGAGATTGGAGCCGGGTTAGCATGTGGCAGCGGCAGCGAAGCCGAATCACACTGAAGAAGCACCGACTCGTAACGGGTTAGAACACTGGACCACCGGTATTTGCGTACCGAGTTGGCGACTTGATCGCTCAAGTCGTCACCTCGTTCGGACGAGACTTGCAGCCAATGATTAAGTTGATTGGCGAAACCCGCCGCGTCCAGCGGGTCGTCAATCAGGCTGCCGTTGACGTCTACGCGTATCGCGTCTTGCGCTCCGGGTAACGCGGAAGTCACCACCGGCAGTCCGCTGCCCAGGGCTTCCAGGATGGCTAGACAGAAGGCCTCGTATTGCGTGGGCAGCACCATGGCGTCTGCCGCGGCATGGTAGAGACCGAGATCCGCAGTGGGGCCGCAGAATTTCACGCGTCCGTCCACGCCGTGCTGATGGGAAAGTCGGAAGACGCGGTCCTCCTGGAGACGCCCTACAACTAACAATTGGGCGTCCTGCCGATCGAGCTGTTGGAGAGCCTGCATCGCGGTCGCTAACCCCTTACGGGCGATCTCGTGCCCAACAAACAGCAGGGCTGGAGTCTCGGGGGCAAGGCCCAGCGACGCTCGGCTCTCGTCCCGCCGTTGGCGGCGTCGCTCCGGGCAGAACTCTTCGGGGTCGTATCCGTTAGGAATTAGCACCACACGTTCGGGCGCCACGCTGTACAGCCTGTGAAGATCAGAAGCGACCTGGGGAGTTAACGCGATAACCCTCTTTATCCGGGGATCATCGAAGTAATTCTTTTCGAGTCGGAGCAAGGTGCGGTGCAGCGGGTTGATCCGCCGCTTAATGCGTTGCGCTAGGGTGCGGTCCAGGCCAAGTTGCTGCCGGCGTTCCAGCCACGCCTGGTGGACACTGTGAACCCAAGCGACCCCTTCAGGTGAACACACACAGCCGTGCCCGTTGTGCAACGCATCGCTTAAGCCGGCGTCTTGGATCGTCTTACGGCTACGCTGGGCAAAGGTCTTGGCTGCCGCCCAGGGTGAACTAGTCTTACTCGCCACGGGAACCTTGAGGTACTCGATCTGTCCGGGCCCGGCTGCCTCGGGAAGCGGCTCCCATTGTTCGGCCGCCACTACGACGTCGTGCCCACGTCCCACCAGGAAGCGGGCGCACTCGTACATCACCCGTTCCACGCCGCCGCGTCGGTGGCACTGCGGAAATGACAGTACGATTTTCATTGGGACAGCCCCCGGTCTCCGGATATTCGCGGATGGGCCGGGAGGGTAACCACGGGCCGACCCGTTGGGGGATGAGTGGAGGCCGCCGCGGGGTCTTTGCGAGGAACGGAGGCGCGCCACATCCCCAAGGCCATGCCGATGGTGGCCCAGACCAACAGGGTCGGGCCGCGGGTCCAGAAGTGGTCCACCATGCCGTGGCACAGCCGGCCGATCAGCAGCGCCGCCGCCAGGGCCCCGATCATCTTCGGGAGATCGCGGTGCTTGACGGTCCCGGGCGCGACCCGGTCTTTGAGGCGATACGCTAGCCACAGCGAACCCGCGACCAGCCACACCAGGCCGATCAGGCCGACCAGGCCCGTCTCCCCGAGGGTCAGCAGCAACAGGTTGGTGGCGTCGTAATCTTTACGTAGCCCCAGCCCCACCCCGAAGATGGGCGCTTTCTGGAACTCGCCCCACGCGAAGCTGGCGGAATCGATCCGGGCGCGGATGTTGGTGAGCTTGGAATTAAAGTCGGTGGCGTAATCCAAAGCCTGTTCCGGGAGGATCAGCGAGGCGATGAAGCCGATGACCAGCAGCCCCAGCCCGAGCCGCAGCATGTACCCCCACCGACCCAGCCAGGCCAACAAGACCAGGCTGCTCAGGATCGTCGCCATCCACGCGCCGCGGGAGAGCGTGATGAGCAGGCCCAACCCCAGCGTGGCCATGATCGCGACCCAAAGCCATCGGCGGCGGGTCTGGTGCGTGATGTGAAGGGCCAACGCTACGACAAACCCGCTCGCCAGCGAGGCGCCGATGCCGTTCTTATGCAGCCCCATCACGTAGTTCGACCGGGTGACCAACACCGCGATCGCCAAGATGAGCGTGACCCCGATCAACGCTTTCAAAACAAATAAGACGATACGGGGCGAGGTCGCCACCGCTCCGAAAACGCTGACTGCCACACACAGGTACAGCACGACCTGCATGATCGAAACAATACCGCTGCGACTCATACCGCTCAGCAATAGCGATATGACCGCAGCCACGCAGTAGGCCGCCACGGGCCAAGCCAGGGGCCCGAGCCCGATCGGCTGGCGGTTGGTGAGGCTGCGCATCAGCAAGATCGAAGTGATCAAGGCCAGGTTCAGCTCCGCGATCGAAAACCGCAGCGGCCCGCCGAGCGACAGGTCGTTCTGGAACGGGGCGAGCGCGAAGACCGAACAGAGCATCAAGGCCGGCCGGAGCCACGCCGCCACGCCGATCACCCCCATGACGGCCATCGCCGAGACCGCCTTGGGCTGTTCCAACGCGGCCCACGTGATCAGGCAAGCGGCCATAGCGCTAACGCCGATGATCACGCCACGGCCGACCGATCCCGGGCCGGACGCGGACAAGGTGAACCACCCCGGGTTGGCGGTCAGGTCTTGATGCAGGGGTAGTCGGCTCATCGCCGGGTACTTCCTTCGGGAGTCAGGCGCGGGCATGGCTGGGTGAGTTGTCGCAGGGCTAGCCAACGGTGGAACCGGGATTTGGCGAGGGCGCGTGACCGGTTGTTTGGACGGATCAAAGCCGCGATCGCCCAGGCAACGGCTCGCCCCGCCGATCCCAGCACCATGGCCGACCGGAGCATGAGAAAGCCGATGAGCCCGTGGTGTTTACGCTCGTAGCGGTCCAGGCTATTAAAAAAGTGCTGATTAATTTTCGGCCGATCGTTCGCGCCGCTCGATCCGCCCAGGTGGGTGACCTCGGTGTCGGGGGTAAACGCGATCTTCCAGCCGGCATCGCGGATACGGCGTTGCCAATCGGTTTCTTCGGAGTAAAGGAAGAACCCCGGATCGAACCCGCCGACCTGCTCATACACGTCTCGGCGGATCATGAAACACGCGCCGCTCACGAAATCGACTTCCTGCTCATTATCGTGGGCCCATAGGTCGTAGTCCCGACGCCAACCCCGCGCTTCCAACCAGCGGGCCAGCCCCGTGTTTTCCAGCCACGCCTGGCTCGGCGACGGGAAGCGGTAGCAGGATCGTTGGAGTGAGCCGTCGTTGTTCTTCAGCATCGGTCCCGCGACACCGACGTCGGGATGATGCTCCAAGTAGTCGATCAAGACTTGGATCGTCTTTTCGCCAACAAAGGCGTCGCTGTTGACCAACAGCACATACTCGCCGCCGGCTTCATTAAGTCCAAGGTTGTTCGCCCGGCCGAAGCCAAGGTTCTCTTCGCTGGCGATCAGCTTGAGATTCGGGAAAGCTTCGCGGAGGCCTTCAGCGCTGTTGTCTTGGGAATCGTTATCGACGACGATCACTTCCAGCTGAAAATTACCACGCGAGCGGTTTAACGCCTCCAGGCTTTGCCGCGTCAACGCCAAGGTGTTGTAACTAACCACGATCGCCGAGACCAAGACGGCTTTCGGGTTCGGGGCGGGTTCCCGGGGCGGGAGGGAAACAGATTGTGCTTCGCAAGTGGTCAATTCTTAGTTACGCCCGTAGTTGCTCGGCCGCGGGGTATTTTGGGTTTACGGTAGCTTTGGCGGTCGATGGGTCCGGAGTCGAGACGGTGGGGTTCCGCTCGGCTTCGGCGAGGTCGATCGCTGCGAGGATCTCGTCGATCCGGCGGGTCCATGAGTGCTGGTCCGACAACTCCAGCCGCGGGGCACGCTTGGCCGGGTCTTCGGAGAGCCCGGCCCGCACCGCGTCCACAAAAGCATCTAGCCCCTCGGCCAGATAGACCAGGTCGGGCTGGTCGCGGAACCCGGCAACCGGGGTGGTCACCACCGGCAGGCCTGAAGCGAGGTACTCAAAGAGCTTGAGCGGGCTCTGGCTTTCGGAAAAGTCGTTGACTTGGTGGGGAACAAACATGAGGTCGCAGCCGGCCATCATGCCGGGCACGTCGAAGTAGTCCACCGCGCCCATGAGTTTCACGTTGGGCAACGCCGCGAGGCGGGACGTCGCGTCGTCGTCGAAGAAGTTCGGCCCGATCAGCGCCACGGTAACGTCGGGCATCCGCCGAGCCAGGCCGAGCAGGAGGTCGAGATCGGTGCGGCTGGGGTGGAGGGTGCCGGTGTGCGCGATGACGGGCCGGCCCAGGCCGCGCATCCGGGGATCGACTTCGATGGAGCCATCGGAGATACCCCGGTAACGCTCGACATCGACACCGTTGGGGTTGAGGATCATCCGCTTGGCGTCGGCGTCTTTGATCTGCACCAGACGTTCGGAGACGACGACATTCAGGTCGGCGTCCTGCGTCAGCTTGCGGTCTTCCGCGGTTGATCGGTCCCGCATCCGGCCCGGCGGGTAGAAGCAGGTCCAATCATCGCCGACGTCGTAGACCGCCAAGCGTTCGCCCATACGGCCGAGGGTGTGGCTGCCCCAGTGCGGGTTGATGTAGAGCATCGGATCGACCAGCCCCAATTCATCGGCGGCTCGCCGAACCTGGTGCCGATACCACGCCTGGTCTAGCAGCCGGGTCGGGGGCAGCGTGTGAGGCAGCCATTTGGTCGGAGTGAACTCGAAGACGTTTTCGGCCTGCGGGACGGCGAGGGGCTTCTTCGACGCCGGCCGCTGCACAAGCGCCTTAAGTCTGCCGCGTCGCACCGCGTAGGAAAGGTCGAGCGGGAGATTGACGTAGAGAAACTTCTGCTCTGGGAAACGCTGGGCAAAACCCATCACTAGGTTCTGGTTGCGCCGCCAAACGCCTTGCCAGTTTTCCATCGATATGTAGATAAGGTCACGCATGGTGTGCGTTCTTACTTCGTCGGTGAAGGTGAAATCGAAACGGGTTAGCGTTGTGGCGCACCGGTTAAATATTGCGGGTCGGTCGCTGGCCGAGGTCGGCCGGATTACCCCACGCCGATCTGGGCGTAGCCACGCAGGTATTGCTTGGCGAGATCGTTCCAGTTGTGGTTCTGTCTGACGTACTGCTGTCCGCGTTCTCCCAGACGCTGAGCCAGTTCGGGGTCGTGGACCAACTGTTCGAGGCCCACCGCTAAGGCTTGGACGTCGCAGGCGGGCACCAGCATGCCTCTCTCCTGGTCTTTCACGATCTCGGGAATCCCACCGACCCGGGAGGCGATCACGGCCTTGCTCGCGGCCATCGCTTCGAGGTTAACGATGCCCAGTGGCTCGTCGCGCGACGGCACGGCCACGCAGGTCGCGCCGTAGAACAACGAGACCGCTTTCTCCCGGTTGACCGGGCCGATCAGGCGCACCCGATCATTCAGCTTCAGGTCATTGATCTGTCGCTGAAGCATCGCGGCTTCGTAGCCTTCGCCCGCGATCAAGACTTCGTGCCCGTTGAGATCCGCTTGGGCCACGGCTTCGATCAACACGTCGAAGCCTTTTTGGCGGGTCAGGCGGCCGATCGCGAGGATGTACGGACTCCCGTACTGGTAGGGGTGGGTTTCCGCGAATTCCCGGAGGTCGATCCCGTTCGAAATAACCTGTTGGGGGCAGTTGATGGAGGACTTGAATTGATCGGCCAGCTCGCCAAGGGTGTACGCGGACGGGGCGGTAACCAGGTCTGCAACCTGCAGCAGCTCGTGCATCAATCGGACGGCCCGTTCGGAGCGTTGGTACAACCCGGTGGCGTCGATCGAGACCTCGCCGTGGGTGGAAACCACGAGTTTGGTTCCGAGCTGTCGGTGCGCCTCGAGCGCGTACTTCGCGTTGCTGCTAACGCCGTGGACGTGGATCACATCGCAGCGGTGCTCCGACAATGCATCGATGACATCGGACAGGACGCGATTGTGGGTGAGTCGATACGTCACCCTCGATTTGAAGTTCACGTCCGGCACGCGGAAGGCGTACCGATGGAGGTCGATGCCTTCGTAAGTCTCACGTTCCGGGAGCGAGCGTGGCCAGCGATTGGTGAAGACCGCGGTTTCACGACCCATGGTCTTGTTTTGGATGCTGACCTGGCGAACGACCTCTTCGATCCCGCCGATGCTGGGGTAAAACGCGCTGGCAAAAATCACCGGTCGGCATTGCGGAACATCGGCGAGCCCATCGTCTAAGTTCGACGGGCGGTCGGCTGCGGCTTCGTTGCTATCCTCAATGATTGACGCTGAGCGATGATCCATTGGTTGGGGCTGAGCTTCGGGGAGGTCGGTAGAGGGCTTCATAGGCTTCACAGATGCGATCCCATCCGAAACAGGCGGCTCTTTCCAGGCCTTTTTGACGTAACTCATCACGTTTCTCCTCATCACGTAGCAGCTCCAACAACTGTGGTCCGAGTTGATCATCCTTAACCAGGCACCCCGACTCACCATCTTCTAAAACCTCGCGGGCCCCACGGTTGGGTGTCGCCACCACGGGTGTGCCCGAGGCCATCGCTTCGATGTAGGGGACACCGAAGCCTTCGTAACTGCTGGGCAAGCAGAACACCCAGGACTCGCTGAACCAACGGGTGAGTTCGTCCAGGGGTATTCGGCCAAGACAACGGACGCCGTCTTCCGGCGGCACTTTGTTCTCCGCCACGAGGATCAGCTCGGCCTCGGGTATCGCCGGCCTGATGTGTTGCCGAAACGCCTCAAGCAGTAATTGGCCACGTTTGCGGCCGTGCATCGTCCCGACGAACAGGATCGTGGGTTTTTCGGTCTTGGCTGCCCCCGGTTTGAACCGCGTCAGGTCCAAACCGCAGGGGACTACCTCTTGGATCCGGGGGATGTACTTCCGGGTATTAGACGACACCGCGACGCGGACATCGCACAGCCAACCCGCCGAGGTCTCGAGCGCCGCCAACATCCCCATCCGCAACCGGTCTTTCCAAGTCTTGGCGTGGAAGGCTTCGGCCAGGCAGGAGCCGTGGTAGGTGTGTACGTGGCGCGGGCGGGGCTTACCCCAGAGGAACCAGTCGTCGCCGTGAGCATTGAGGACATCGAACTCGGTGAAGTCGTACCGCCGTAATCCCCAGGCGAAGCCGAACGTGCGGAACCGCTTACCGCTGGGGACGACTTCGACCTGATACAGGGCATCATCGGGCGCGCCGGTCTGGCTGAACACCGTAACCCGGTGGCCGCGGCGAGTCAGGGCGTTGGCCAGGTAATGGACCTGGTAGCCGACGCCGATCTTGCTGCCGGTAGGGAGATAGAGCGAGGTGATGGCGATTTTCATGCGACGGCCCCCTGGGTCATATGAAGCGGCGTTTCTGGGGTGCGTTCGTTGATCGCGCGGCGGTAGCACGCCGCGAGTTGTGGTAAGACGGCCTGCCGAGCGTAGGTAGATTGGAAATGCATCAACGCGGCTTGGCGGTACGCGGCGTTGCGGACGGGGTCCAGCAAGTAGTCGAGGTTTTTGGCGAGCTCGTTGGCGTCTTGAATGGGGCTAACGGTGCCGGCTTGGCCGAAGCCCACGATCTCAGGCATCGCGGCGTAGTCGCTTGTCGCGACCGGTACGCCGCAGGCCAAGGATTCCAGCACGACCAGGGGCAAACCATCGAACTCGGTGGGATACGCCAAGATATCGAACGTGGGGATCAACTCGTTAAGCAGCTGTTCGCGCGGCACATAAGGGAACCATTTCACGCTTTGTTGGGCCAACTCGTCGCTATCAGGCGGTGGGGGGGAGCCCACGACCACCAACTCGGCGTCGGGCCGGGTACGACGCAATTTGGCGAAGGCTTCGAGTACGACCGGGCCCCCTTTGGCTTCGAAGTCCTTGGCAATAAATCCGATCCGGTAAGGGTCGTCTTTGGCTTGGCGGGGCTTCCCCGCACCGATGCAGATCGGCACCACGTCGATCTGTTTCGGGTCGACCTGTCCATGTTTGGCGTACCATTCTGCCAAGTGATCGGTGAAAGCCACCAATCGGTCGGCTCGACGTACCGCGTAACTGTTCTGACAGACGCCCATACTCCGGGCCGCGATTCGTTCAAACACGACTTTACGTTTCACTATTGAAGGGGCCTGGCTCCAGGCATCGCGGTAGAGGTTTTCCTGCGGGATCGCGTTGCTAACGACTAAGGGGCAATCGATCGGTGACAAACGGGCGCTGAAAGTGTGGAGGTGAACGACGTCGTACTCGCCGGGCTGGACCGAATACCACTTCCAGGGCTCACCAAACATGAAGCCGGATCGCCGCAGCCGGTTGAGCCCCGCCGAAAGGACAAATCGACCTGCCTCGACCGCTTTGTGGATCGGCCGTTTTTCATTGGATACGGATTGCCGCCGGCCGTGCTCGACCAACGTGCCGCGACGCAGCGCCGAGACATAATCTTCGTAGACCACACCCGGGGGCGGGTGGTTGAGCAGGCTCTGGGTGTAGGTGATATCCCCGCATGCGACATCAACCTCGGGCATCGGGCTAATCAGCAGGACTTTCATACAGAATCTCTGACGCACAGGCATCACGTTCAGATTTGACCGATCGGGAGTGGTTTGAAGAGGCGGGTCAGAGGCTCCTGAGCTGAGCCCAAGCATCCACCGCCCGGTGGTCCCAAGTATTTTCCATCGCGAAACGCTGCTGCCGAGCAACGACCTGCGGGTCTTCGCTTTCATCCAGAGCTCGTCGGATCGCTTGGGCGAACGCTTCGGGCTCGTTGGCGGTGTACACGACATCTGCTCGTTCACGCAGCTCTCTCACCGTCGTTCCGACGATCGGTTTGCCCAGGAGCGAATAGGCGTAGAGTTTGACGGGGTTGATCGCGTCGTTCATCGCACAGACACGAAACGGGATGATTCCGACGCCGCAGTTTTGTAGGAGGTACCGGCCGTCTTCGACCGAAACGGGCCCGACCACACTGACGTTCTCCAGCCGATCGATCTCCGAACAAGCCTCGGACACTTCGGGGATCACGCGTCCGGCCAAGACGAAACGGACCTCTGGGCACCGCGCCGCGGTCGCCTGCAAGAGATCGAGGTCCACCCGCCAATCGAGCGATCCCAGGTATCCCACCACCGGGCGTTGGTCGTCCGGCCACCAGGCGGGACGCTCGGCCGACTGCATGTACTCAACGCTGTACTCTTCGGGGGCACATGCGTTGTTGAGCCGAAACACCTTTGCGTGGTATTTTCGCATCTCGTCCAACAAGGACTCGGCACTACCAAACACGAGCTCGGCCTTCGACAAGACTTCCCGCTCCCGTTCCCACCACGCGGCCTCGGCGTCGGGGTCCCGGTCAAACGAGGGGTCCAGGCAGTCGTGGATCATGACGTCGTGCCGCACGTAGCGGTAGACACGGTTCCAGTTCTCGGCGTTCCAAAAAATAACGCGGTCCCATTCACGCGTGAGCCCAGACAGGGCGTAGCGGGCGACGACCGATCCCAAGAAACCCGCGCCGCGGTTCTGCAACTTGTCGATCAACGACACCATCCCACGTACCACCGTCACGTTGGGGCAGGGCTGATAGCGGGTGATCTTGCCACGACCGTCGGCGCCTCCGTCGAGGAATATCACCGGCACCCAAGCTGACAACGCTGTCATCAGGTAACGCTGACGCGCTCGCAGCCCTTCCCAATCGCACCGGTGGTAATAAATCACACCGCGCTGATTGCCATCGGGGCTGCCGACCAAGTCCGCATGTTTAGCCAGCAGATATTCCGGCCCGTCAGGTGCGACCGGCGGAGCGGTGTAAGACTCGGGATAAGAAGACAGCGTGGTCATGAGCGAAGCGTGGAACAGAAGAAGAATCAGGATTGAAGCTAGGCGTTAATCCCCGAAGAGACCAATTTCGCGGTCTCGCTACGGCGGGCGCAGTTTTTGATCCGACGGATACACCCCGCTTTCACGGCACGGGCGGATCGACGCAGCAGCAGGCCGTAGTCACGGGCATAGAACGCCAAGCGTTCCCCCAGCGATGCGTCTTGGAGCCGTGCGTCGATGAAGGTTCGACGCATCGCCATGTTGGGCGACATCAGCTCCCCTGCGTAATGGATCAGGCGAACCAGCTTGCCGTGGTCGTTACGATCGGTGTTGCCGACGCGGCATACCCCGCGGGTGTCGATCCGCGGCGCCAGCCCTTCACGGCACCAGGTGCCCTGGGCTTGGTCGGGCAACAACTCGGTGAGGTGGGTCTTAGATAAGCCCGCGAGATCGAACAGGTAATTGGTAAAAGGCTGATCTTCTCCGATCGTGAAGCAGCGGTGGTCGTTCTGCGCCAAGGCCTGTTCTGCGGTCTGGCGGACCGTTTCGATATCTAGGCACTTGCGGACCAACCACGAACCCGCGTTGATTTCACGAGTGTCGTGGTTCTCTTTCATGATGCTTAGCAACGGCTCGTTATAAACCAGTCCGGGGCTACGATCGGTGTAGGCCAGGTCGAAGCCGCTCTTTGCGAAAGCTTCGAGTCCTTCGGCCAGATCGCCGGTGACCACGACGTCGGAATCGAGATACCACGCCGCATCAAATTCGCCCCAGAACGCGTGGTATTTGCGGAACATATTGCCGCCCGAGCCGGGCTTGCCGACGCGCCTCCCCAGTTCGTCGATATGGGTGAGGTGCGGATCTTCGGCGATGGTGAAGTCGTAGCGTGAGGCCAATCGTGAAATTTTACGGCAGTTGTCGTCGTAAGGAATCAGGATCAACGGGAGCGTCGGGTTGTGAGACCGGAAGCTGCGGAGGAAGCCGACCATCCAGTCGTATACCCCGTCATTGCCCAGCACATAAACGCCCAGGTGAAGCGGACCGTCGGCACACGCCTGTTTCCCACAGGATCGGGGAGTATCGTGTTGTAGCTGCGGATTCATATCGGCTGTTTACGCTCGCGTGACAGGCTTAATGCTTAGGCCCAACGACCCCAGGCCTCTTCGATCAGAGGACGGAACCACGGCCCCGGGGTGGCTTGCATGGCGGCATTCCACATTACGGCTTTGAAATCGCTGCGCCCAAATTCTTCAAGGAAGTATTCCTGAAAGCGGCCCGCCTGGGTCTGATTCCAATAGTTCATGCACATCGATTCTGCGGTCGACCACAGGTCGTTGGCTTTTTTGACCTGACGAGCGAAGACCCCGTAGGTCGTATATTCGGTCAGCCCGTGGCGGATCATCGTCTGGGCCCAGGACCGTCCGCCCCCGCGTTCTGCGATGGCCGCCTGCAACTCCAAGAGCAGGTCACGGCGTAGCGGCACGAGCATATCGACGTATTGACGGGCCGGAACCCCCCGGACCGGGATGCCAAAAAACTCCATCGATTCGGCCTGCCAGCGAACCTCTTCGATGGTCGCCGTGTCGGACGATTCAAAGAAACGTAAACATCCTTGGGCGTCGAAGAAATCATCGGCATCGAGACGCCGAATGAAGAGCACGTCGCTGTCCAGGCATACGATCGCCTCGGTATCGATCACCGTCGGCGAGGCCAGTTTGACCACTTGCTGGGTCATCCAGCCGGCGTGGGGTTGGCCACGCAGCCAGTACATCGGGTGTCTCCAAGAATGGAACTTCCAACAACGCCGACGTTCGATTTCGGCCGGCAGAACATCCGCTGTCGTCAGCACCGTCAGATTGTGTCGATGGGGCAGGTCGCGAAATAGATGGACATCTTCGGTCTGGACCACGGCCACGTGAGGAAGGTCAATGCCGGTACGCTCCATCGATTCCCGCAGCAGCTTAAACCGCTCGAGGTCCCGGCCGTAGGTCGGCGTTAGCAGCGTTACACGACCCTGGGTCACGGAGGGCACAGCTTGGGCCTTAGTACTTCCAACGACTCGTTCTGTATCGCGGGTGCGTTGCGCTAGGGGGGTCAGTGTCTTCATTCTCCTTAGCTCACTGCGGCGACCTGTTGACGTAAGGGATCGACAACTTTGGCTTCCCAGGCGAAATCGGAAAGGACTTGGCAGAACTGGGTCCCGTCGTGAGGAACCGAATCGGGGTAGGGGTAGACCGGCGAGATCTGGAGATTGGCCGCCCCTTGGTACTCGTCGATGCGTGGGCCGAGTTTCTGGACCCAGACATCCACCCGGTACTCGCCCGGCTTAAGCCACGGCCCACGGAAAGAAAAACTACCCTCTAGCGACTTGCAGTCTTCAAACCAGCCCCCGTAGACCCGAGAATCGCACTGCGCCAGCGTAACGCCCATCGAATCGGAGATCAGGGCGGTGACAAACCATCGCCCCGCCTGGCCGTGCTGGTGTTCGATACGGAAGTCGAAAGACTTGGTTTCGTCGGCGTCGAATACGGGTTTGGTGGGGGCGAAACGGGTTACGCGGTATTCTCCGCTGCCGGGGCGTCGGGAGAAATCGCGGGCGTCTTTTTCTTTGCCCGCGAAGCTGTGGACGTAGCGTTGGATGATCTGGTCGACCCCCCCTGCCTCCAAGAGATGACCTTTTTCGAGGTAGAGGCCTTTGTTGCACAGCACCGCCACCGACTGCACATTGTGGCTAACAAATAAGACGGTGCGTCCGCTGTTGGCGACATCTTTCATCTTGCCCAGGCACTGCTTCTGGAATTCTGCATCGCCCACCGCCAGCACCTCGTCGACCACCAGGATCTCGCTGCTGAGGTGGGCCGCGACGGCAAACGCCAAGCGGACATACATCCCGCTGCTATACCGCTTAACCGGCGTATCGAGAAATTTCTCAACGCCAGCGAAGTCGACAATCTGATCAAAACGCTGGGTGATCTCCCGGCGTCGCATACCGAGGATGCCCCCGTTGAGATAGATATTCTCGCGGCCAGTGAGTTCCGGATGGAAGCCGGTGCCCACCTCCAGCAGCGAGCCCACCCGTCCGCGTAACGTGATGCGTCCCTCGGTGGGGGCGGCGATACGGGAGAGTAGTTTGAGGAGCGTGCTCTTGCCCGCGCCGTTCCGCCCAACGATCCCGACCACGTCGCCCCGTTCGACCTCGAAGGACACGTCTTTGATGGCAAAGAAGGTCTCTTTCTCGGCACGTTGAATCGGCTTGCGCAGGCGGGACATCACCGCCTCGCCCAGTGTCGTGGGCTGGACCGCGGCCTGATGTTGGATGGTGTAAGACTTACTGAGGTCTTCGACACGGATGGTGGTGTGTTTTGACATACAAGAGTCTCGAAACAGAGATCGAAATCGGATCCCGGAAAACTTGAGCTAGATCACGTCCGCGAATTTTCTTTCCATCCGCTGGAAGCTGACTAGGCCCGTCAGCGCCATCCCGAGGCTGAACAATACGGTGTAGGTCACCAGCCCCGGGCTCAGCGAAAAGACTGCTTCGCCCTGGCCGCTGAATAGGGCCCACCGCATCCCTTCAAGGAGCCCTGAGAGCGGGTTGCCCAGAAAAACGATCTTCCATTTTTCGGGGACTTCGGACACGCTGTAGGCCACCGGGCTGGCGTACATGAGGAACTGCATTAGGACCGGTACGATGTACTGGACATCGCGGTAGCTCACCATCAAAGCCGATGCTGACAGCCCGAGCCCAACGGCTAACGCCATGATCAGGGCGATCCAGATGGGTAGCGTGAGCAGGGCCCAACTCGGCTCGACGCCATAGACCGCCATCAGAACCACCATCATCACCAAGGCGATCACGAAGTCCAGCAGGGTCGATCCCAGCACCGAGAACGGGAGGATGGCCCGCGGGAAGAACACCTTGGCGATGAGCGGCGCATTCTGAACGATGCACGTACTGGTCTTGTTGAGCGTGGTCGAGAACGCGGTCCATCCCATCATGCCCGCGTAGGCAAACACGAAGTACGGCACGCCGGGACTCTCGAGGCCAGCGATCACCCCGAAGACCAGAGTGAAAATACCGGCCGCCATCAACGGCTGCAGCACGACCCAGGCAACGCCCAACGCGGTTTGCCGGTAGCGAAGCCGGACGTCGCGTCCCGCAAGGGTCCAGCAGAGGTCGCGGTACTGCCAGAGCTCTCGGATATTGAGCTTGAACCAACCCTTGGTCGGAACGATGACGGTCGGAGCGGGTAATGGAAGACTGGTGGTGGTCATGATCGGTTTCACGGAGGTGAGTCGGGATCAGTGTTTGCCGTTTCGGGTCGCACTGCCGTTACCGTTGTTGCTTCGGGCGGGGGAGGTCGAACCGTTCTTATGTTCCGGGTCCGGATCACGGCTTACGGCACGATCGATCGTCGCCGCCGCCGAAGGATGGCTGTAGGCGTAGCCATACATGGGATAGCTTGCCTCGGTGCTTGAATCGTTGAGGACGATGAAGTTCGGTTCGGACCCACCCAGCTTGATGTTTTCGGATGCCCGCAGGAGTTGGTCGGCGGACGTCACGTTGCAGCGAGCAACCAGGACAATCTGATCGACATAATTGAAGAGGTACCGTGCATCGGAGACCAGCAGCAACGGCGAGGTGTCGATGACGATATGGTCGTACTGCCGGGCCCAACGGGAGAGGGCGCGTTGGATATCCGTGCCGCAGAGTACTTGGTCTAGGTCACGCGTGACCGTACCACTTTGGACAATCGAAAGCCCGGGCACCGGCGTCGCCGAGATCAGGTCGTCGGGATCGATGCCTTCGTCGCTAATGTTGGCCAGACCCTTGTCCTTCGGAAGGTTGAAGAAGTTGGCCTGCACCCCGTGCCGGAGGTCGGCGTCGATCAAAAGGGTCGAATGCCCTGATTTAGCCAGAGTGATCGCCAGGTTGCTGGAAACCGTAGATTTACCTTCGCCACGTGTAGCCGAGGTGACCATCGTGACGTGGGTCGAGGAGAGGTCGCGCTGAACCAGTAGCGACGACCGCAGCGACCGGACCGCCTCGGCGTAGCTGCCCGAAGGCTCGAGTTCGCTGACCCGTCCCCGCTTCGCGGTTTTTTTGCGAGGCAGGGTGGCGGCAATCGGCGCGATACCCAGGGCGACCAGGTCCTGTGTCCCACGCAGCCGGCGGTCGAACAAACCGACCAGCAGCGCGGTACCCACGCCGAGGAAGACGCCGGCGAAAGAGCCGATCGCCATGAGCTTGGCTTTCTGAGGCGAAGCGGGGGTATGGTTGGGCTTGGCGGGGTTGAGTACGAGAATAGGGGCCTGGCGTTCTTCGAGTTCAAACGCGGTCAGGTTGATCGTCGCCGATTGCTCGTCGATCGATTGGAGCCGACGGTAGAGCTGTTGCAGTTGCTCTTCTTTGAGTTGGAGTTGGGAAACCCGGTCCCCCATGTCCTGAACAATTAACCGTTGCTTGTCGACCTGTTCTTGGATAAGCCCTTTGCGTCGCTGGGCGATGCGGAGGGCTTCGTGGGCCGCCGACACGTGGGCCTCGATCGCGATGAGCAGTTGCTGATCGAGTTGATTCTCCATCTCGGCGATCTTGGTCTCCATGGCTTTAAGCACATTGTGGTTAGCATCGAAGTCCGAACGCAGCGTGGCGTTGTTCGCCCGCATCCGGGCAATCTCGACACTGAGGCCGCCTGCGCTCAGGGCGACCGCAGCCAGGGGACCCGATTCATTCTGATAATCAGCCTCCTGGAGCAGCAGCATCGGCTCTTCAAGGAGTTGCTTGGCCTGATCGAACCGCGCTTTCATCTCGATCTCATGCAAGTCTGCTTTGGTGTGGGCGTTGGTGAGCTCTCGGAAGCGATCGAGCGCCGGGGTGCCGGCACCCGCCGACTCCAAAGCCGACACCTCAACACCTTCACGCAGCACGACAATCTCGGCCACCATCTCGTCGATTTCTTTTTCACACAAAGCGCGGTCTTCGACCAAACGATTGGTGTAAGTATGGGTCCACTCGATCCGGTGCTTCTGGTGAAAGTCCGTGAACGCATCGACCACCGCGTTAGCGATCTCGGCGGCGTCTTCGGGCACTGAAGCTTTGGCCACCACCTCGATCACGTCGCGGTCGTCAAGCACCACCGCTTCGGTCATACCCCGCAATCGTTCAGCGACCTCAGCGGACTCCAGACCCGAAAACAACTCCGAATCTCCCAAGCGTTTTGCCGCCAACATCATGACTTCCGCTGACTGGATAAGTGCGCCCTGAGAACGGAGGAAGTTGTGGCTACCGCTCATCACCAGTTGGCTGGAACCGAAACCCCCGTCCGAGGGTGATTCGATATAGAGCTGAACCCGGCTGGAGTAGACCACCGGCTGGTAGGCGATGTAGACCATCGTCGCTGCGATACAGACGATTACGATGCCGATGGTCAGCCATTTGTTTCGCCAAAGGATGCGCGACACATCCGGCAGGGTGAGTTCGGTGTTGTTGGACGACATAGTTTTCTCCGTGACGGTCCTGAATGGTCCAGTCGGAACCCGGTATCGGTCTATTTCAGAATGATTTGTTGTGTCTGATCGTTCGTAACTTTGGAGATCCGGTTCGTACGAGACAATCGCTTACGTGGGTAACGCACCGGGATTTTGTTTCCAGGTTTCCGGGGCCTCTTGTTGCTTGGTATCTGCGGCGGCGAGTGATCCATCCATCGCGTGAAGTACGGCTTCCTGGAAGCTTTGCCGAAACGCCCTGACGCTGAAACGTTCTTCGACGCGTTGGCGGATTTGCTCTCGGTCAAGCAGTTCACTGGATTCGAAGGAATCGATCGCACGGCAGATCGATGCTGCAGTTTGTTGGTCGAAAAAGACACCGGTTTTTCCGGGCTCGACAGTTTCCAACCCTCCGCCGTGGCCGTAGGCGATGACGGGCGTCCCGCAGGCCAATGCCTCGACCGGCACGATCCCGAAATCTTCCTCGGCGGCAAAGACGAAGGCCTTTGCTTCCTGCATATATTTACGCAGGCGGGTGGCGGACGCGAAGCCAACCAGCTGGACGTTGGGGGTCGCCATCGCGGCGATCTTCTCGTACTCGGGCCCCTCGCCAACAACGATGAGCTTACGATCGGGCATCTGCGCAAACGCTTTAACAATCAGGTCGATCTTCTTGTAAGGCACCATCCGCGAAGCGGTCAGGTAATAGCCCCCGTCACAAGCGGATTCACCGAGTTGGAAGTAATCGGTGTCCACCGGGGGGAAAACCACCTGCGCCGCCCGGCGGTAGACCTTGCGGATCCGCATGCTGACGAAGTTGGAGTTCGCGACGAACACGTCTACTCCCGACGCCGACCTTACGTCCCAGTTACGGATGTAGTGGAGCATGGCCCGGGCTATCAGGCCCCGCGGGCCGAAGCCCAGGTTCTTTTGGTCCAAGTACTGGTGCTGCAGGTCCCAGGCGTAGCGGGCCGGGCTGTGGCAATAGCACAGGTGCACCTGCTCGGGCCCGGTGATCACGCCCTTGGCGGCGATGTAAGAGCTGGAGATTATTAAGTCATACTGCGATACGTCGAGTTGCTCGATCGCTAGCGGCATCAGCGGCAGATAAGCGCGGTGTTTCTTATTGGCTAACGGCAGGCGATGGATAAAGCTGGTTTTGACGCTCTTGTTGCGGATGAACCCGCGCTGGCCCTCCGGCAGGAAGTCGAACAACGCAAACAGGTCGCACTCGGGATAAAGATTGACGATCTGTTCGAGGACGCGTTCTGCCCCCGCGTAGGTGTAGAGGAAATCGTGGACTACGGCGATGCGTTTACCCTTGAGCGGGCCAGACGTCACGGTGCCTGAGCGTCGGCTGAGCAGCGGCGTGATCCCCGCGGTCGGCTCGGCGGAAGCGTCGGTGCGATGGTCTTCCGACAGGGAGGCAATGCTGTGATCCGAGATCAGTCGCGAAAATAGGGATAGCCGGTTACCTGCCGATTCCAGGGAGTCGTTGGTTAGCACCTCGACCTCGGCCATCAGTTGGCCGCTCTCCCGCCGCTCGAGAATCGGAAGCGTGGCGGAGATCTTGGATACATCTTCCACGTCTTCGAGTGCCGACCAGGACAGCGTCTTGGCTTTCCCGTCGCGTCCGACCAGCGGGAGGCTGATGCTCGCGAAATCTAGCTCCTGAGCGACATGACAGACAGTCCGCCACCAACTGCTGAAATCGTTGACGCCACGGAACTCGAGCTGGAGCGTGTGGAAGCGGTCACGATACAACTTGTTCCATCGGTCCATGCGTCTCTTATTGCGGTACGCCTCGATCATTTCGTTGGCGTGGATCGAGCCGGTCATCCGGAAGAACGCCCAGTACACCGGCACGAGCAACATGCCCACGGCAACTGCGCCCCATGACTTTGCCGCCATCGCGCCGAGGGCAATAAGGCCCGTGACCAAGGTGATCGACAGAATGGCGATCACGGCGTGGTCGTGACGCAGGCCCGCTTCGAGCAGTTTGTGGTGGACGTGTCCGCGCTCCGGCGCAAAAATCGATCGGCGTTCCAGATAACGCCGGCGGTACATCGTCAGTACCGTATCGATCAGCGGCACCCCGAGGAATACCGCGGGAACAAACAAGGCCTTCATCGATCCGATCAGGGGGTTTGCCAAAACGGTTGAACCTGCGATCAGGAAGCCGATGAGCATGCTCCCGCTGTCGCCCATAAAGATCTTGGCCGGGTGCCAGTTGTAGACCAAAAACCCAGCCAACGCCGCGCTCAGCGAGAAGGGCACCACGGCCGCAGCCACATTACCCGAGACGGCCAGCAAGGCACCCAGCACTAGCGATGCCGATAAAACCAAGCTCGACGCGAGTCCGTCTAGCCCGTCGATGAAATTTATGGCGACGACGATGGATACGATCCAGATCACCGTGACCACATGCGACGTCAGCCAATTGAATTCCCACCACGCCCGGTCGTTGAGCAATACCACCTCGAGGTTGACGCCCGAGGTCGACAGAATCAAAGCCGCGCCCCCCAAAGCGAGGGCTTTCACCTTCGAGGAAATCGGCCTCAGGTCATCGGCCAGGCCGACCGCAAACACGATCGACGAGGTAATCAGCAGCATCGTCAGGCCGTGCAGCAGCGAACCCGAGACGTTGTGGTCGGTCATATGCATGACCGCGATAACCGTGGTCGACCCCAAAATTACGCTGAGCATGATGGCCACCCCGCCGATCCTAGGGATCGCGGTGGTGTGCACCTTGCGCGCGTCGGGCTCGTCGACAAGCCCCAGGTGTCGCGCTACCAACAAAGCCAGCGGCGTGGCCACCAAAACCACTAGGCCGCTGATCGCCGCGGCCAACATCAACATGGCGTGTACACTCATGACGTACCCCTTCACCCAAGCGGTGCCATTACGAAAGTCGAAGAAACCCGGAATATGGATTAATGATTGATGGAGGCAAATTCTGATAGGGATTGCCGGTTTTGTTCCCACCTAGTGCCGGCGGACGTATCGGATTCGCTGGATCAAAACCGATTACTCGATCGGTTCGACCTCCGCCTCGTCGATCTCCACCCCAACCGCCTGGCCGAGAGTTTGGACCTGAAGAACAATCTTTCGCGGAGCCCGGCATTGCTCAATGAAGCCGATCAAGCCGATCATCGGACCCGATGTAACTTGAACGCGTGTTCCGACGGCGAACTCGGGCTGCGACAGGAATTCTGCGCCGCACTCCAACGCATAATGGATCTGATTCAACTCACGATCAATCAATACCTGGTCCGCCACCTCGATGATATTGACCAGCCGGTCGTTACGGTCCGCGTTGAAGGCCTGCTCCCGTAGCCCAAACAGGAATACATAACCGGGGAATAATACGGCCGACGGTTTTTTTACCCCTGCTTTGGGCGTGCCGGGACGAGGAACCATCGGCAGGAAACATTCAGCCCCTTCGGCATCGAGCTGCGCGGTGACTGCGGCTTCCTGTTGGTACCGGGTATGTAAGACAAACCAACGCTTCGCCGCTTTATCCGGTACGTCGCCGTTATGCGACTTGGCGTAGCCGATGGGGTTGGACGATGTATCAGCTGAAGGTTGATGCACGGTCAGCTGGCTCCAAGGAAATAATTCCTTCGCAGATTGCGAAGCGGGTGATTTCCGCTAGGTTTTTTAAACCCAGTTTCCGCATCATCCGGCCCTGATGGGTATGGATGGTTTTCACGCTGACCGCCAACTGCTCGGCAATACTCTTTTTCGATTCGCCCTTGGCCAGGAGCTTGAGCACCTCCCGCTCCCGGTTGGTCAGTGTGTGGTAGGGATGAGTAGGCGAGTCATCGGACTCGCCCCTCACGAACCGTGCCACCACCACCCCCGCCACAGCGGTACTGAGGTAGGTCTTACCGCCAGCAACGGTCTTGATCGCGCGGACCAGTTCTTCGCAGGTCGTATTCTTGGTGAGGTACCCTGAAACACCCGATTTGAGTATCTGTCCGACCGCCAAGTGCCCGGTCTGGTAAGACAGCACCACGATGCTCATCGCGGGATGGTGGACTTTAATCTGTCGGGTAATCTCGGCCCCGTTGATCTCATGCGAATTGATGCTGAGGACAACAACTTCGGGGTGGTATCGATCGACCGAGGCCAACGCCGAGTCGATGTCCTTGGCTTCAGCAACGACGCTGAAGTCGGCTTGCTGCTGCAAGAGACAGGCGATGCCACTCCTGAAAAGGCTGTGGTCATCAACGATCAGGATTCGAATTGATTCTTTGTTCATCGCCACAGGGGCGTCGCGTCGCGATCGCCTCAACTCGGATACAGATATTTTTGTTAGCCCGCCCAGAGCGGCTGACCCAGTACGCGCGGGCTCCGCCCATGTGATTTTCACTCACCTTCGTGCGCAAAAATCGATGATCAATTGACAGCCGGAGCTATCAAACCAATTTGCGGCAGCCGGAATCTATTGATGAGTGTTTTCTAACCCACCCACCCCCACTGCCCCCTGTTTTCCAAGCCCCAAATAGATTGGGGCATCACAGTCACGCAAAGTGCAAAGCACGTGCCAGTCTTTGAACGCGATTCATTCGCGTTAGAAAAACTGTAAACCATTGGACTGAATTTTCAATATGAAAAGGCCGTTAAAAAAGGAGAATTTTAGAACTTATTCCTATCCCTGTTCTTCTATATCCCCTATTTTTTCATCCAAAATCTTCAAATGTTTATTTTCGGTACGCAAGCGTATTTCTTCGGCCTTGTAAGCATAATTCTAAGTCACGGACAAAAAATATAACCATCAGCTACGCACCTCGCTTAAAAACCCAATATTTTAAAGGAAATTCAGACCGCTGCGGGCTTACAACAAACTCCCCGCGAACGGGAAGCGAAATCATATTTATTGTTCTGATTTATATATGGGGCCCGGGAAATAGATGCGCAGTTTTTAAGAAGCCTTACCAATACGAGTAAGAAATTGCTTCGTATTTAGTCATACTACGGCCACGTAGGTGGGCGAATATGGCCAATTAGTGTTGAAGACACTGGCCTGGAACATTACCGCTCGATCGGTTTAGGAGTGTTCTTGACGGTAGGCCCGATTAATTATTTCTTTGGTGCTATCCACATCTTCTATTAATAGATACCGACTTCCCGAAGCATGACACGCTCGGAACCGTCGTTTTGGCCACCAGCCTCATTAACAATTTTCGTGGCTCCGCCGCCGTAGGTGGCTTGATGGATCACCAGCCGCAATTGATCGGTTTGCACGTTTTCGAACTCGTGTTCGAAGACCCAGCGTTCGCTGTGGTACGTATCGACCGTGGTCTTCGTAGCTTGGGAGTAGCTGCCGAAGGTCCGGGCTTCTTCAGTGACGTTGTCGATGGTCTGCCATACCCCATCGATCAGCGCCTGGACTTCGTAATTCAGGAGTGTCGAGCGGTACTGCCACGGCGGCGAAGCCATGACGACCATCCGGCTGATGTCCTGGGTTTGCCCCAGATTAAATTCAATGACAGCGGGACCGTTGGCCGGCTTCACTGCGTGGAACGCCTCGTCGCCGCGAGCCTGTGTGTAGTACCAGTTTTCGAGGACCCCGTTGACGATTTTGTCGGTCTGCGGGTTGTCTAGATTCGTGGTGACCCGAACCCCGTCACGCCGGGCGAGGTTTTCGCCGTAGTCGATCGGCTTGACGGATAGCCCCGAAGCGGGGACACGGATATAGGTGGTCAGTTCATCCACGGCAATGACCGCTTGGCCGTTTTCCACGGCGACCTGTCGCTCGTTCCCAAACGCATCGACCACGGTCAGTGAACTCACACTCGGATTAACTTCTACGGTCACGAAGCCCTCGGTGTTACCTACCGACATAATGGCCGCGACGGACTCACCGCCGCCTTCGTAAAGGTTGCCGATGTATAAGTCGTTGCCGTTTGGCCCGAAGTCGAGTGCTTCAGTAAAGTTCTTGCCGAAGACCTCTTGGGAGTAGACCCGCATGAGTGGAGCCGCAGGGTTCAGGCTGCCGTCGTCGTTGACGGTCCAGGTGGGGACATCCCAGAAGCCGTGGCTCTTGTCGTACCACAGGTGGTTTTGCTCTTTCGGCAGACCAAACTGTTCAAACACCATCTGCTCGACGAGGGTCCATCGCCCCTGAAGACGGGGCTGATACACGCCGTAGTTGGCGGCGAAGTAGCCCTGCTCGGTCTGCCAGAGTTCGATGTCTTCCAGGCCGTAGCGTTCCAAGAGATCGACCAGGCCCTGCATCGAGCGGCGGGTCAGTTCGACGTCGCCCAGCGAATTGTTGTAGGCGTGGAACGAGAAGCCGTCGATGTAGTTTCCGCCGCCCGCGGCGAGGAACTGGTCGATCCATTGCAGGCCCGCGTTGTTGGGGCCGATGGTGACCGTGCCGGGGCCGATGACCTTCGCGTTGGGGTCGGCTGCCTTAACCGTTTCGTAGAACGTCTTCATCTCCCCGGTCGCGAACTGGCCGCCGGCGAAGGTGAAGTTGGGCTCGTTACGCGGCTCGTAATACGCGACTCGGCCGGCGAAGTGCTCGACGATCTGCTTGAGGCCTTCCAGGTCGTTGGCGCCGTAGGGGAACGCGATCAGCAACTCACGGTTCCGCGCGGGATCGTAGTTTTTGTATAGGGCTTCCGAAGCCACGATGTCTGCTTCAATGGTGGCGATCGCGGCGGCCGGATTACTGGTATCCAGGATGGCATGCCGTTGCGGCCCGTTACCCGTTAGGCCACGCACGACCTGATCGACCGCGAGGTTGCCGTGGAGCAACCCTTCGAAGACTTCGACGTGGAGTGCGCCGCCGACGATATCACCGGCACCACGGTACAGGTTGCCCGCAGGGATCGCCGAGCGTTGGCCGCCCGGCGGGGTCCAAGTCAATTCAAGCGAGGCCGAGCCCACCGCCTCGTAATACTCCAGGCGGATGTTGTAGCGGCTGCCGACTTCCAATCGGATACGGCCGGTGTTTTCCGTGACGCCGTGATCTGTCCAGTTGTCGATGAGGAGTTCTCCATCGACCCACAGCCGAATGCCATCATCCGACAGGGTCTGGAACTCGTATTCTCCGCTGGAAGGTGCTTCGATCTGCCCGGTGATGGCCAGGGCAAAGTGGTCCGAAGACACGCCGGGGTCCGGGCCGCCCATGCCCCAGTCAAAGCTCAGGTCGGCGGACTGGATGTCCAGCACCGGTTCGAAGAAGTCGGCGTGTTCGTTGAAGAGCTCGGGCCGATCGGGGAAGCGGTCGTCTTCTGTGAAGATGACGAAGGTGGTCGCGCCCACAACGTCGCCGAAGGTCGGGTCTTGGTTGTCCCCGTAGACGTAGAGCTTATACCAGCCCGGGGTATCCACATTCAGCGTCACTACGTCTTCAGCGAGGCCGGCATCGACTAGCTCGCCGTAGTAGTTGCGCACTTCGTAATCAATCGCGGGGCCACCGAGGGTGAAGTCGATGGATTCACCTTCATAGAAGATATGGTTGCGCTTAAACGATTGGGGTTCAACCCACTGAGGCGGCGTCGCCCACTGCCAGCCCTGCGTGCGGGTCGGATCGGGGTGGTTGGTTTCCACGAAGACACGGTCGGGGTGGTTGTCCGTGATGACGGGTACCACCGGCTCCGGCTCTGGTGTCGGAATCGGCTCCGGATCAGGCGTCGGCGCGGGTTCCGGATCCGGAGTGGGGGTTGTGGTAGGCTCGGGCGTAGGCGTGGGCTCGGGGGCGGGTTGCGGATCCGGCGTCGGTTGAGACGCCAGCGCTTGGTCGGTGAATAAATTGGTAGCCGAGACAAGCGTTTCACTTCCGCCGGGTGCGGTCCAGAAGAGCTCGATCTGTGCTTCGCCACCCACGTCGTAGTAGTCAAGGCTCAACTGGTAGGCTTGGCCGGCTTCGAGATAGACCTGAGCATCGTCGCGTTGCCGGGCGTGGTTGTTCCACTGATCGATCAAGTCTTCGCCACCCAGGGTTAGCCGCACGCCGTCGTCCGACCAAGTAGTGAAGGTGTACACGCCGGTCTGCGAAGGAATCACATAGCCTTCCCAGCTCACCGACAGCCGCTGCGATTCGAGGCCGGCGGGTGGCTGATCGGTCAGCCAATCGAAGTTGATCTGAGGATCAATACGTTCGTAGGCCGTACCTTCCAGGGTGGCGTTTGGGAAGTAGCGGGCGAATAAGCCCGGACGCAAGTTAGTCAGCTCTTGCGGGTCGATGCCTTGGGGTTGAGGCACTATGGGAACAGGCTGGGGCTCAGGTTCCGGAGTGGGCGATGGGGCCGGGGCTGGCTCGGGGTCCGGCACCGGTTGGGGTGCCGGCTCAGGTTCGGGCTTAGGGGTGGGTTCGGGTTCCGGGATCGGCGTGGAATCGCTGGTCGGCGAGAAAAAATGATCCTCAGAAATCACCTGACGTTCGAGGCCCGGAGCTTGCCACTCCAACTTAATATTGGCGTTTCCGTAGTTCTCGAAGTACTCCAGCCGCAGATCAACCAGCTGCCCGCCGACCAGATCAACTTCGGCCGAGTATTCGACGGCGTCGTTGAGCTGCCAGGCATCGACCATAACTTGGCCGTCTACCCAGAGACGGAAACCATCATCGGCGGTGACATGCAGCGTATGAGTTGCGGTGAATATTGGGAGCAACTGACCCTCCCACCGAGCGGAAAACCGATCTCGTCCAATCCCGTCTACTGGCGTTCCGCTACCCCAGTCAAAATTAATTTGGCGATCAATCCTATCAAATGATTCGCCCGTCAGGTCGCGGGTCGAAAAATAGGTAGCGTTCAGACCGGGGGACAGACTCGCGGGAGGCGTGGGGACAATCGGGTCCGGTGCCGGTGCTGGTGCGGGGGACGGTGCTGGTGCGGGGGACGGGGCTGGATCAATGGGGTCGGGTTGGGGGACCGGCGTCGGATCGGGGTCAATCGGCGGCAAGGGAAGGGGGGACGCCGGCGCGTTGTAGGCCCACAGGTGAGCTTCGGGGATCACCTCACGCAGGATCGAGTCGCTCTCCCATTCCAGGCTGATCTCCGCCACCCCGCGCTTCTCGTAGTAGGCCAGGTGGATGTCGTGGCCTTGGCCGGCTTCCAGATTGATCGTGGCGACGTCTACGGTGACCGGGTGATCGGTCCAGTTGTCGATCAGTAGTTCTCCGCCGACCCACAGGCGTACCCCGTCGTCGCTGGAGGTATAGAAGGTGTATTCATTGGTTTCGGGAACCACGATCTCGCCGGTCCATTGAACCGAAAAAAGGTCGCGGTCGATGCCTTCGCGCGGCGACGATGTCCATCTGAAATCGACCTGCTGATCGATCTGGGTCAGCGCTTCGCCCGCCAGATCCGTGTTAGCGAAATACTCGGCGTACAGGCCATTGACCGGGGAAGCGCTAAAAAGTTGACGCTGCTCCAACGCCTCAAACACGGGCAAATGGTTCGCGGGGTGAAAAACTAAATCACGGGCGAGCGTACTGTTAACAGGCTTGGTTTCGACTTTTTTCTGTGCCACGGTTGATCCTTCAGATAAAAACGAACTCTGAAACACCCCCTGCTTATTGACCGTCCGGCACCCTCTTCACTTAAGCCTGTTTTGACAGACACATCACACCGATGACTGGGCATGATTTATGTTTTAGAAAGCCATTTAAAAACAAGACTAGGGCGGAAGCACCGGGCAGCACAATAAGACGTGCATATACATCAAGGAAAAGCATAAGAAGTATTTCGTCTGGGAAAACAGACAAACTTAAGGTTGAGACAAATAAATTGGCGGCTATGCGTAAAGTAGGAAATCTAGAGTATTTTGCCGCCTACCCAGTAAGAAAACATCTAACTTCTATTCTGTTGGCCTGCGAAAACTGCCCAATTGCCCGTGCTGATTCCGGTAAAACTATTTTTTGGTTTGTCTTTATATGTTTGTTTGGTTTTAAAATTCTTGTATTTTCATAGACTGATACTTATCTTTTACGGAAGAGCAAACCGTCGCTATACAGCGAGGCTGTTTAGCGGTTGATATCTGGGAGAGAGAAATGCAATCTACTTTTTTGGGACCCAAGCCAATCTATTCATGCGTAGCCGCCTCGGTTATGTCTATGTTTTTCAGCGTATCGAGCCACGCGAATCTGCTGTCGAATGGCAGCTTCGAGTCCCCGGTAACCAGTTCTAAAATTTTTGGTTTTGATTCATCACCCGATATCCCCGGCTGGGTTGAAGATGCCGGCGGCGTCTACTTGGATTCGGGTGTTGAGGATGATTTGGCCTCAGCGCCAGATGGCACCCGCCTGGCCTTCCTCAAAAATGACGACGACGGTTTCTTCCAAACTACTTCGCATGTGATCTCACTCAGCGATAGTTTTTCGCTTGAGTTTGACGTGCTCGCCACCTTCCTTGCGAATTCGATCGACGTCTCGATCTTTTATGCCGACCCCTCAAATATTCTGGTTTCTGAAACGCTAGCGATCACCTCAACTTCCTGGGAAACACTCAGCATCACGACCACCGGCATAACCCTGCCTGCCGCAGCAATCGGAACACAGGTCGGCGTGCGTTTCGATAATCAAAGCTACCCAACTGTAGACGGCATAACCTATCTGGCCATCGACGATGTTTCGCTAACTGTGGTGCCCGAGCCCGCAAGCGTTTTGTTATTAGGTAGCCTTGCCCTGCTCGCGACTTCGCGAAAACGGCGTTGACCTAAAAGTTTTGGCTACAACCCGTTTTCCATAGTCTCTCGCAACGAGACGGCGAATCGGATACGAGCGGGTCCGAGGGCGAAACGGACGGACAGCAGACCGCAAGGCTCTTAGCAATCGGTTCACGATGTTGCAGTTCAGTCCGGCGAGTTGATCAACCTGCGTGGCCGTCAGATCGGCGGCAACATGGCAAACAAACTTACGAAAGATCGCTTCGGTATTTCGTGAACGGTGGACGTAATGATTCTTCGTGCCTGACAAGCGTTTCGGATATTTCACGCCTGCTCAGCCAGTCAATACCCAAATAAAATGGTCATCAATCTGACGACAGATACCACAGTCCAACCGGTTTCTGAGATTATACTTAAGGGATCGGCTAACGACGAGATCTACCTTATGGAGAATCATCTCGGCAAACATGTAAGAAAACTCTAGGCCTATCAAAGTACCGTTGCTTTCGTTGTAGTTCCTGCGTTGCATGGCTACGTTGAAGCGACCGGCGAATATACTTTTTAAACTAGCAAATAGGTTACGCCTTACCGTGTCCTTGCCTAGCACCGCCCACGGAAGTGAGTGTGTGTAGATCGAATCAATATATGTTAGATAAATCTGTTTTCAGCAAACTATCATATTTTCTTTAGTTCCTATGGAACTGGTATTATTCATAAAACCTATGGATAAAGCTGTATCGCTCATAAACAAAGTATGACCTTGAGACTTCATACCCCCACCAACTCTCTTCAACGCTTGCCTCATCAGGGTCTCGAAGCATGTTGCGTATAGTATCGCGGTGAAATATTGGTTTTGTGCCGATTCGATTGCTTACCAGATAGTGTCGGGGAGCCGACGGTTGGGAGCGACATTTCGGTCGAGTGGGAATATGTGTTCTTTGTCAGCTCCCGCTTCCTCCTCAAATTACTGTTCGGCTGAGTTTTGAGCCCGTGCAGGATTAAGAACTTCTGGAACCAGGCCAAGCGTTACCTGCTTAAGTTCAACGGCGTGCCTAAGGAGAGCTTCCAATTGTTCAGGAAAGAGTGTGAGTGGCGGTTCGATACCGGGAGTATTCAAGATCAGATAGAGTCATCGAAGAAACTCACCAAGCGGTAAAATTTCCTTGGACAGTCCCAAGCATATATTCCGTCTTAGCTGCGATATATGGGTTCGAATGGTTTCTTCGAAGCCAGTCGTATTCGTAAGATCGAACCTTCCGGTTATTAATCCATGTTCTCATCCTCAATAAAGTTGGAGTCTTTTAGCGATTGGTTTGGTTGTTGTCTTACTGGTCATGAGGGCATTTGATGGCGTGGTTCTGTATCGCTCATTCGCCACCCTGAGAAAATTTCTTCATAGCGTCTTGACAGCAAGGCTATCTTCTTAGACGATCTCCACGAAAGTCCGTGGGGAAGGGTGGCCCATTTCTTCTAGTGGTAGCACCCCTTCCGGGTAAATTTATTTTCGTCTCTTGATCGAGAGGGTGTCATGTCTCATTGGCAGCAGTGGTTGTGTAAGTGCGCTCGTATTCATCTGCGTAAAGAGGCCGTTCGGGATTACTTGCTAAGGGCATACAAACCACTTAGGGGACTACGGCCCGTTGCTCGTCATAAAACGCAGCAAACGCCGCTCGAGACGATGGAGCCGCGGCTGCTTATGTCCTCCACGACCCTCGATGGAGTGGCGGCTTTTGGCGAAGACCGCATCGAGTTGGGCTATCAGTCGGTGATCGACGGCGGGACCGCGGTGAGCGACGGGTCGGTGACCCTGAATACGCAAGCGGGGAGCGACGGGATTGTTGCGGGAGGTGCGGTGTCGCTGGGCTACCAAGCTGTGGTCGAGGGAGATGTGGTGGCCCAAGGGGCGTTCACGGATAACAACAGCACCGTAAGCGGTTCGGTATCGAGCGCGGGCCAGACCCCAGCGCCGGTAGATCCGGTACTTCCGGGTGCGGCTTCGGTGGATTTTGATGGCTTGAATGACGTTTACGGTAACTACGGGGAGTCGTTTACGCTGGCGGCGGGTTCGTACGGGGATGTAAGGGTTGGGGGGCAGGGTACGCTGACGCTGACCGCAGGGACCTACCACTTCGAACGTTTCGACGGGGATTACGCCAGCAACGTTGTTTTCGATGTGACCGATGGCGACATCCAGGTTTTTGTCGCGCAGCAAACGCAGATCGGGGGAGACTCAAGCGCGGTGGTCACCGGTGGAGACGCCGGGGATGTCTACTTCGAGTCGCAGGGCGGTTTCCGGCTGGGTTACGGCAGCGATTGGGTGGGCACGGTTTATACCCCCGACGCGGATATCACGGCCGACGGCAACAACGATATCGATGGGGCGCTTTACAGCGGTGGGGCTCTCGTGATGCAGGGGGGATCCACTCTTGACTATGTCGCGTCGGATTACCTGGCGGGAACCAGCGATTCGGCACCGCCGGTTGCGGACACCACCGCGCCCGAGGCCGCCCTCTCGGTCACGAGTGGGGGCGACGTATCTCTATCGGCAAGCGATAACGCCGAGGTTTCCGAAGTGGTTTTGACCCTTCGCGACTCGGCGGACAACGTCTTGGCCAGCAGTGCGAACTTGAACCCGCAGTTGAGCGCGGGTGGGTCGCTCGGCCTGACCCAGGCGCAACTTGAAGTCGAATTGGGTATTGCGATTCCGGCCGGCACCTACACGCTCGGCTTGGCCGTGACGGACCTGGCGGGGAACCTGGCGGTAGCTGAGTCGGTGTATGTCCTTGAGGAACAGAACGCCCCTGCTGACCCGGTCGATTCGTTGGCGGCCGGTGAGATCGCGGGCTACATCTACGTGGACGGTGACAATGACGGTGAAAGATCGGAAGCCGAGGGCGGGCTGGCGGGTTGGATGGTCTTCCTCGACCGCAACGGCAACGGGTTGCCGGACGCCGATGAATTCGGGCCCGGGGAGGCGGCGCGGACCGATGCGAGCGGTGCGTTCCGCTTGCGGAATATCCCGGCCGGTAGCGGGCAGATCGGCGTGTTCCCGCAGTCGGGCCTAGGTGACCCGACGGTAACGGCCTACACCCTTACCGAGGGTGGTTCACTCGTCTTGGATATCCCCGTATTCGACAACGCGGTGGCCGACGCGGCCGCTCTGCTGGGGGAATACAACCTGATCGTGCTCAACGACCTGGACGGCACGCAGAGTCAGGATGTCGAGGGCAGCACGCTCGTCGGCGGGGACGCTGCAGTGAGTACGCCGAATTTCGCCACGAATCGGGTCACGGCGGCGGACGGCACGGCCCTGGTTGTAGCGGGCGATATCACGGCGAGTGGGCTCAACTTCAACCGCGGCGGTATCTGGGTAGGCGGCAACTTCCAGGTGGCCAATGCGTTGGGGGTCAACAGCGACGGCGCGGTGACCGTCGGCGGTGAGTTTGCGACGAGTAACCTCAACGGCCGTGGTGATGTCACCGTCGGCGGAGGCTTCACGGGTCAACTCAATAACAATGGTCAGGGCAACTTGATCAATATCGGCGGCCAGGTCAGCGGCGGGATCAATATCAACAACGGGACGCTTACCGAGAACACCGGGGTCATGCCCGCGGTTCCCGAAGTCGGGCGGGTCGATGCGGCATTGCGTGCATTGTCGGCAGACTTAGCCGCACGCATCATGAACGGTACGGTGACGGTGCCCTCGGGCCAGCCCGGCCCATTGACGCTGGACGCCTCGGGGGTTGCCGCTGGGGAATTGGCGGTCTTCACGGTGTCAGGCACCGATTTGCTGGAGAACGGCCTGGTCCAGCGGATCGATCTGATTGAAGGGGATGCCGCCGGGTTCATTATCAACATCACGGGTCAATCGGTCACCCAAAACGCAGGTGTTCACTTGGGATCCGCGTTCCAGACCGGGGCGGACCAGCCGGGCAGCATCGCCAGCCGGACGCTTTTCAACTTCGTGGACGCCACGAGTGTACGTTTGGAAACCCAATGGTTCGGTAGTGTTCTGGCGACCAACGCCACCCTCGAAAACCGCAACGAGATCCTGGGCACCGTGGTGGTGCAGGACATGACGCTTCGCGGAAAGGTGCGCCTGCCCGGAAGCGACCTGCCTCTGGGCCAGGTGACGCCCGCGGCGAATGCGGTTGTGTCGGGGCCAGACACCACCAATGAAGGGGCAACCTATACCGTTGACTTGAGTGTGTTCAACGCGGTCGCGACGGGTTGGACCATCGACTGGGGGGACGGCACGACCACGAACCTCGGCGGAGATGCGACTACCGCAAGCCATACCTACGACGACGGGGCGGAAGCCTACAGCATCAGCGCCATCGCAACGACCGCAGGTGGCTCGCTGTTGGCGGTACCTTTGGAAGTATCCGTTCTCAACGTTGCCCCGACGCTGGTGATCAGCGGCGATAGTACGGCCCAGGCCGGCAGTGAATACGTGCTGAACCTGAGTAGTTCCGATCCCGGGCAGGACACGATCACCGGCTGGGTGATCGACTACGGCGATGGCCCGGCGATCGCCGTGAGCGGTGACCCCGCCCAAGCGCCGCCTTACGTCTATAGCGAGGGCGGCACCTACACCATTACCGCCACGGCTACGGATGAAGACGGCACGTTTAGCTCCAATAGCCTGACGGTAGTGGTGGCCGACGCGCCGGCCGCGGCGATCACCGGTCCGGCGTCGGTTACCGAGGGCGAGGCGGTTTCGTTCGACCTGTCACCGACCAACGCGATCACGAGCGGTTGGACCGTCGACTTTGGCGATGGCTCATCGGTGGTTATCGACGGGTCGGCGACTTCGGTCAGCCATGTGTACGCCGACGGCGACAATAACTACGTCGTGACGGCGGTCGCGACTACCGCGAGCGGCGACCTGACCGCGACCCAGGCGATAGCGGTTGGTAACGTTGCGCCGGTTCTCACGATCGGTGGGGCGGAAAGCGTCGGGATCAACGAAACCTATGTGCTGTCGCTGGCCTCCGTTGACCCGGGTGAAGACACGATCACACAATGGGTGATCGACTGGGGCGACGGCTCGTCACCGGAAGTCGTCGTGGGCAACCCCGAATCGGTCACGCACACCTTTACAACCGAGGGCACGCTCGACGTCAGCGCAACGGCGACGGACGAGGACGGTACGTTCAGCTCGAACACGTTGTCGGTGCTGGTTGAGGGGGTTATCCCGGTTGCCATCACGGGCGCGCCCGTCACGCCCGAAGGTAGTTTCTACCAGTTGGACCTGGACGGTAATGAAGCCGCTGCTACCGAGTGGCAGATAGACTGGGGGGACGGCAGCCCCCTCGAAACCTTTACCGGATCGTCGGGGACCATCGCCCACGTCTACGCCGATGGTCCGAACGACTACACGGTGACGGCGATCGCCCAAACACCGCGTGGGGCGTCGATAGCAGCGCCGCTCAGCATCCAGGTCGACAACGTTGCGCCCACGCTTACCTTGAGCGGCGCGGGCACGGTAGAGGCCGGTGCGGTGTACAGCTTGGGCTTGAGCAGCGTCGATCCCGGGGAAGACACGATCGCGCAGTGGGTCATCGATTTCGGTGACGGCACCACACCTCAGGTAGTGAACCGTAACCCGTTGGACGCAGAACACGTCTTTGCCAGCGACGGTACCTACACCGTGACGGCAACGGCGACCGATGAAGACGGCACCTACAGCTCCAACAGTCTTGTTGTCGAAGTGACGGCCGTGGTCCCGGTCGGCGTTACGCTCGTGGAAGACCAAGACCTGGTGACCACGAACGCCTCGGACAACGGCGGAGTCTCTGTCAGCTTTACGGTTCCCGATAACCCGGGCGCCATCCAGATCGACTTCAGCGGATTGGCCTTTGATTCACAGGGAGATAATCCCGGGGATATCAACGACGCCTTCGAGTTGATCGTGCGTTCGGCCGACGGCTCGGCCGTGGTCCCCGCGATCGCCGGGGCCGGATTCGAAGCGCAGTTCAATCTGACGCAGGGGCGTTCGGCTTTGCTTGCCGATGGCGTGGTCTTCAATCCGCTAGGGTCTGATTCCGGATCGGTTCTGATCGACATCAGCACGTTGGCGGTAGGGACCGAGCTCGAACTGTTGGCCCGTCTGTTGAACAACGACGCCGACGATACTTCCACGGTTACCGTGGATTTCAAAATTGATGCGCAGCAAGGGCTTTACGCCTCGACCGTGGGAAAACTGGGTACCTCTCTGCAAGCTGCGGCGTCCGACGACAGCCAGGTCGGTATTGACTACTCGCTGCTAGCTGACGTGACTTCGGTTTTTGATGTCGATTACGCCAGCACGGGTTACAACGAGCAGGCCGGCCAGTTACAGGTCGCGGTGGACTTACTGAAGGCCGGCCGCGGCGGGGTCCGCGAGGACCTATTACTCGCGGTTCGTGGCCTGCGTGCGCAAGACGTAGCCGACAACACCGCGGCCCAGCTTACGGGTTTCGATGGCCTGCTCTCTCGGACGGTCGCGGGCGTCCGAGCCGGTACGCCGTACGTGCGTTTGTCGAGCTTGCTCGAGAAAGACGTGAACGGGTTCTTTATCCAGGGCGGGGCGGTCGAAAACCTGCTGTTGACATTCGAAGGGGTTACCCCCGGTGAGCGGTTCGACTACGACTTGGTGATTCTCGGGCAAGCCAACGCGGCCCCCGCTTTTACGAGTGATCCTTACGCGATTGAACGCGGCGGGGCTTATCCGGTCAATCTGATCAATGACAACGGCGGGGTCACCCAGGTTTTGGAGCTGGTTGCTAACAGTAACAGCAACACGCTGCGTTATGCGCCGAGGACTTCGGACCCCGAGGCCGATGCCGTAACGGTATCGGTGCTGACGGGCCCCGAAGGCTTGACCTTGGTCAACGGTGAGTTGAACTGGACCCCCGGCCAGACGGACCTCGGCAGCCACACCGTCACGCTGCGGGCGACCGACGAGTTCGGGGCTTTCGATCCGGCTAGCGATCAGGTTCTGGTCGTACGGGTACTCGACAACGTGGCGAACCGACCGCCACGTTTTACCACCGATCCGGTTACTTCGGCCGAGGTGGGGCGGCCCTACGTCTATGACGCCGCCGCCTTTGACCCGGACGGTAACGACCTGCTGTTTACCGGCGTGGCTAGCTACACCGACCGCTACGGCAACACGGTGAACCTCGATGGCGGGTCGGTGGATACTGATGGTTTTACCGTGAATCCCGTCACCGGCGAGGTGATCTGGACCCCGGACGAAGGGGCATTGGGGCAGACGGTGCGAATCGATCTGACCGTATCCGACCAACAGGCCCCGGCGTTAACTGACACACAGAGCTACGACGTTCAGGTTGCGGAAGACGCGACGAATCGAGACCCGGTGATCGTCAGCACGCCCGTGATTAATTTCGCAACAGCCTACGAGCCGGGTACAGCGACGGATAACGCCAACCCGCAGGTGATCGACCTGCGTCTAGGCGCGGGTCAGCAGGTGATCGAAGAGGTGACATTCGCGGTGCCGGAGCAGGGTATCAATGCGACCGCCGATATTGTTTTTATCGTTGACGAATCGGGGTCGATGGCCGGGGCCCAGGCGTGGCTACGCGAGATGATCGTCCAGCTGGATACGCAGTTGGCCGATCGGGGGATCACCGATAACCGGTTTGGCTTGGTGGGTTTCCTGGCGGAGCCGCGGGACGTGGGGGTAGACCAGCGGTACGAGTTCAAGCTATACGACCCCACCGGAGAGTTGGAGTTTTCCCAAACCTTAGCATTAGGCGATCCCCTTCCCGACGTCGAGCTCGAAATGACGGGCCAGTATTCGGTCGTGGTTACCTCAGTTGATGGCTCAACGATCGAGAGCGAGTTTATCTTCCAGATCGAGGACGGACGCTCGGCTGATATTCCCGACCTACCGGCCGGCACGCCGCTGGTTTCGGATCTTTCCGTGCTGAGTCTTGGCGATACCGTCGTAGCTACGATCGACGATACGCTGGAGGTCGATCTCTACGACTTTACGGTGACCCAGGCCACCCCGGTGTTGATCGACGCTTTATCGAATGTTCGGATCAACTGGGAACTCCGCGACGGCGAGCGGGTGATCTACAGCGACCGGGCGCTATCGTCTGATTTGGCTCTACTTACGCTGGAATCGGGCACCTATACGTTGTCGGTCAAGGGGGCAGAAACAACCAACGGCACGGGGAGCTACGCATTCCGTCTGCTTGATGTCGGCGTATCTTCAACGCTACTGCTGAACACCGAGACGACGTTGAGTCTGTCGAACGACACGGCGGCGTATCGGTTTACTGCGGAGAGCGGCGACGAATTGGTGTTCGATAGCGTTGAGGCGACAGATGTATCGGGTAGCTGGCGGATCTACGGCCCCGACGGCCGTCAGGTGAGTACGTCGAGTCTGGCCGCGAGCCGCTCGGGGATTGAACTGACAGATTCGGGCGAATACGTGTTGTTGCTTGAAGGGGCAGCGAGCGACACGCAGGCCGACGATCTGACGTTCCGTCTGGACGTAGCAGGGGGTACCACGACGCTAGCGTCGCTGGATACCTTGATAAGCGGAACGATCGGGCTGATCTCTCAGCAGGACACTTACGAGTTCACACTGACCGAGCCGACCACGGTTTTGTTCGATTCGTTGACGAATACGTCGGGCCTGCAGTGGCGGCTACGTGACGGAAACGTGGACCTGCGGACCTATACGGGGCTAAGCGGCGACAATGCGCGTTACGAGTTGGGGGCGGGAACGTACACCCTGACGGTGCGGGGGACTTCGTCCTCTACGGGCACGGGGGGCTATGCATTCCGCTTACTAGATCTTGCTGCAGCGCCTGAATTGGTGTTGAACACCGAGACGACAGTGGGCCTGTCGAACGACACGGCGGTGTATCGGTTTACGGGAGAGAGCGGCGACGAGTTGCTTTTCGATAGCATCGATGCGACAGGCGTATCGGGCAGCTGGCGAATCTACGGGCCAGACGGTATTCAAGTGAGTTCATCGAATCTGGCGGCGGACCGTGTCGTGGCGCTAACGCGATCGGGTGAGTACGTGCTGACACTAGAGGGCTCGAACAGCGACTCGGTGGTTGACGACTACACCTTCAGGGTCAACCGGGCGGTAGAGAATACGGCGTCGGCCTTGCTGGGTGATACCGTTACGGGCGTGATCGCCGCTGCATCTCAGCGTGACCGCTACGAATTTACGCTGACCGAAAGCACGGCGGTCGTCTTCGACTCGCTGACTAACAGTTCGGGGTTGCAGTGGTCATTGGCCGACCAGGGCGGCCGGGTCTTGCAGACTCTACGCGGTTTAAGTTCAGAAAACTTCCGCTATGAACTCGGGGCCGGGGCGTACACCCTCACGGTGCAGGGTTCCGCGAGTGCGACGGGGACAGGCAGCTATGCCTTCCGCTTGCTTGACACCAGTGTTGCGCCGGAGTTGGTGTTGAACACCGAGACGGCCGTAAGCCTGTCGAACGATACCGCGGTTTACCGTTTCACGGCGGACAGCGGCGACGAGTTGATTTTCGACAGCGTTGAGGCGACAGATGTATCGGGCAGCTGGCGGATCTACGGCCCCGACGGCCGTCAGGTGAGTACATCAAGTTTGTCCGCGACCCGCTCGGGAATCGTTTTGACGAGATCGGGCGAATACTTATTAACTATAGAGGGTACGACGAGCGATACGCAGGTCGATGATCTAACTTTCCGTCTGGACGTGGCGAGGGGCACAACTACAGTTACGGCACTAAATGCTTTGGTAAGCGGGGCGATCGGACTGATCTCTCAACAGGATAGTTACGAATTCACGCTAACCGAACCGACCACGGTTTTGTTCGATTCGCTGACGAACAACTCGGGCCTGCAATGGCGGTTGCGTGACGGAAACGTGGACCTGCGCGCCTATACAGGGCTAAATAGCGATAACGCGCGTTATGAATTGGGGGCGGGGACATACACGTTAACGGTAAGGGGTACCGCCTCATCAACAGGCACGGGTTCCTACGCTTTCCGCCTGCTGGATTTGGGCGTCGCGCCAGAATTAGTATTAGATACCGAGACCACGCTGAGTCTGTCGAACGACGTGGCGTCATATCGTTTTACGGCCGAGAGCGGTGACGAGTTAGTGTTCGACAGTATCGAGGCGACGGGCGTGTCCGGAACCTGGCGGATCTATGGGCCGGACGGTAATCAAGTGAGCTCGTCGAATCTGGCGACGGACCGGGTGGTGGCGTTGACGCGATCGGGTGAGTACGTGCTGACGCTGGAGGGCTCGAATAGCGACTCAGTGGCGGACGACTACACCTTCAAGGTCAATCGAATTGCTGAAAATGCAGCGACGCTCAACCTTGACGATCTCGTAAGCGGAACGATCGCGGCCGTTACTCAGCAAGACACTTACACCTTTACCGTTACTCAGCCTACCGCGGTGATTTTTGATTCGTTGACCAACAACTCACTGCTCCAGTGGCGTCTAGCCGACGGCGAGACGGATGTGCGTGGGTTTACCGGATTCGGCTCCGATAATTTCCGGTTCGATTTGGGCCCGGGTAGCTACACGCTTACGGTGCGTGGCAGTGCCGCCGCGACGGGGACGGGTAGTTACGCCTTCCGTCTAATCGACGCAGGCCAATCCGCATTGCTGACGCTCGATTCCGATACGGTTACCTCGATCAGCAACGACACCCAGGCGTATCGTTTTGTCGGTCGCAGCGGCGATATCATCTCGTTCAACAGCGTTGAAGCGACTGACGTGCTGGGTAGTTGGCGTCTCTACAGCCCCCAGGGCACGGTGGTCAGCGGCGGTTCCGGTAACCTGACGACGAGCCGGGAAAACTTAACGCTCAGCCGTTCGGGTGAATACGTGCTCGTTCTGGAAGGCCGGCAAGACGATACGCAGGTCGACGACTTCACGTTCCGCATCGACCAGGTCTTCGCGGCTCCCCAAGTGACCGCGGGGCAGCTGATTACGCTAGACCAAGTGGTTTCGGATGTGTTTGCCCCGACGACAACGCAAGCGCTCTATCGATTCGAAGTGACATCAGCAACAGGGTTTCATTTTGATATTCGGGGCGGTGCAAATAATCTGAACTTCACGATTTTTGACGGGCCGACTCCAGTTTTTAGTTCGCAGCAATTTAATATCCAATCGCGCTTGGGTCCGGGGACCTACACACTCCGCGTAGACCCCTCCTCCCCGGGATCGGTTACCGAGGATGTCGACTACGCCTTCCGTATCGTGGATCTGTCAGCCGCGCCCGTTCTCTCCCTGAACACCGAAACCACTGCGAGCCTCGCCAACGATTCGGTGGTATATCGGTTTACCGGGACCAGCGGAGATGAATTGGTCTTCGACAGCCTCGATGCGACCGGAGTGGCCGGTAATTGGCTGCTATACAACGCCGATACCGACGGCTCCCCGATAAGCTCAGGGAGCCTGACGGCCGACCGTGCCGCCATCAATTTGACCCGCTCGGGCGTGTACGCTTTAGTGTTAGAAGGGCAGTCAAACGATACGCAAGTCGATGATCTGACCTTCCGGCTTGATCGGGCGGGCGGCAGCACTCAAGCGCTTGTTTTGGACGCCCTTAACAACGGCACGATCAATCTTGCTTCTCAGCAAGACAGCTACGAGTTTGTGCTCACCGAACCGACCGCGGTACTTTTTGACTCGCAGATAAGTACATCTAGTCTGCAGTGGCGTTTACGGGACGGTGATACGAATATCCGTACCTATGCAGGCCTGAACTCCGATAACCAGCGCTACGAGCTAGACGCAGGCACGTACGAACTGACGATTAGTGGTACGGCTTCGACGACGCCGGGCCAAGGCTACGCGTTCCGCTTGATCGACCTGAACGCATCGGCCGAGATCACCCTCGATAGCCCGACCACGGTCAGCCTTGCCGACGACACGATTGCTTACCGTTTCTCGGCGACCAGTGGCGATGAGTTGGTTTTCGATAGCCTGGACGCGACGGCGGTTTCGGGTAACTGGCGGATCTACGGCCCCGAAGGGACTCAAGTGGCTTCGGCGAGCTTGAGCGCAGATCGCAGCGCTATCTCTTTAACGCGGACGGGGGAATACGTTCTGACCCTTGAAGGCAGTGCCAACGACACCGTTAGTGATGATTACACGTTCAGCTTGAACCGCGTTACGCGCAGTGTGACACCGGCTAACCTGGATGCCCTGGTGAGCGGTACGATTACAGCGGTTGACCAGGAAGACACCTACGAATTCACGCTGACTCAACCCCGCGCCGTCATCTTCGATTCTCTGACGAGTAGTTCGGGCTTGCAGTGGCGTCTGCAAGACGGAACAACCGATGTGCGTGGCTTTACGCGGTTCGATTCGGACAATTTCCGTTACGAACTGGGTGTCGGCACCTATACCGTGACGGTACGCGGGACCACATCAACCAACGGAACCGGTGACTACGCCTTCCGATTGTTGGATCTGGGCTCGGTACCGACGCTCACGCTCGGGACTGACACCACCGTCAGCTTGAGTAACGACACCACGGCCTATCGCTTCTTGGCAACCACCGGGGAAGAACTGGCGTTTACCCGCGTAGACGCCACGGGTGTTGGGGGCTCGTGGCGTCTCTACGCACCGGACGGTACGGCGTTTAGTAACGGTAGTGGGAGCTTGGGGTCAAACCGCAGCGGAATCACGGCCCCGCAATCAGGCGAATACGTCCTGGTGCTGGAAGGTCAAATCAGCGACACCGCAGCAGACGATCTAACGTTCCGCTTGGACCGCGCGGGTGTAACGACCACCGCTGCCGACTTGAACACGCTGGTGCAAGGTACGATCGCTTCTTCATCGCAACAAGACCAATACGAGTTCACGCTCGACCGGACGACGACGGTACAGTTCGACTCGTTGACTAATTCGTCCGGCTTGCAGTGGCAGCTTCAGGATGGCGATACAGTAATTTCAAGTTCGTTCCGAGGGCTGAGCTCAGACAACTTCCGTTACGAGTTGGGGGCGGGCACCTACACGTTGGTGATCCGTGGTACCGCGTCAGCAAACGGTACAGGCAGTTATACCTTCCAACTGATTGACCAAGACGCAGCCACCGAACTCACGCTCGGTTCAACAGAGGTGGTGAGCCTGGCCAACCAGACGGCGGCCTACCGCTTCTTGGCAAATCAAGGCGATGAACTCTTCTTCGATAGCCTTGATGCAACGGATGTGAGCGGCAGCTGGCGGATTTATAGCCCCGACGGATCGCAAATTACCGCGGCCAGCCTGGCGACCGACCGCAGCCCGATCAGTCTTACCCGCACCGGGCAGTACGTGCTGGTGCTTGAGGGGCAGCAGGCCGACATAGCAGCCAACGACTACACGTTTAGCTTAAGTCGCGTGGCCGAGAATACGGCCGCTCTGGCCCTCGATACATCCATCACCGGAACGATCGCGACCGCGGGCCAATACGACCGCTATACGTTTACGCTGAACAAGACCACCGACGTGCTGTTCGATACGCTGACGAATACCAGCGGCCTTCAGTGGCAACTTACAGACGGTGGCCAGCGGGTTTCCGGGTCTTTCCGTGCGTTGTCCGACGATAACCTTCAGTACGAATTGGGGGCGGGTACTTATACCCTAACCGTCCGCGCAGGAACGGGAACAAACAATACGGGCGACTACGAAGTCCGTTTGCTCAACCTCACGGATGCGCCCGTTTTGAACCCCGGCGAGTCAACATCGCTAGTTCTGCGGAACGGATCGGCGGCTTATCGAGTCACCGCAGACAACGGAGACTTCCTTAAGATTGATGTTGGTGGAAGCGATAACCAAGGCGGGCTTCTACTCCAAGACGCGGCGGGTGCCAGGATTGACCAATTAAACTTCGGTTCAAGTGAAGTATCTACTCAATTACAAATTAACCGCAGCGGTACACACTACCTCATTCTCCAGGGTTTAAATTTCTCAAACGCGACCGAACCTCTCGTCGTATCGCTGTCCACTCCGGACGAGCGGGCCGGTACTCTGGTCCAAGGCATAGAGACCGTCGATTCGTTTACCACCGCCTTTGAACGCGTTACCTACTCGGTCGATCTGACCCAAGGCGACCTGGTGTACCTCGACGGGCTGCGTTCCCCCGGCACGACCGACCGATTCCGTTTGCTCGACCCGAACGGGCGGGTCGTACACGACTCAGACCTCCTACTTAGCGAAGACACCGCTGCTCCGCTTGTTGCCAGGGTCAGTGGAACTTATACGGTTGAAGCCATTAATCTCAGCGGTCTCATCGGTGAATTTGCCTTCCGTGTATGGGATATCAACGACGACGCACAGGTGCTGCAAGGCCGGCCGGCCGACCGTGATCCTTTCAGCCTGGTGAGCAACGGTGCGACGACATTCACTTTCAATGGGTCGGTGGGTGAACAAATCGATTGGCGAGTTTCTGCCGATGATCTCCTATGGACCGACGCGAATGAAGCAGCGACCCGTGCTCAACTTTTACGTACAAGTGGTGCGACCGAAGACGGGTTTAACGCGATCGTCTCAACTTTTAGCGACAGGGACTTCCGCGAAGACGCCATCGTTAATTTTGTACTGCTAACGGACGAGCCTAACAACGGGCCTTCGGGGATTACGCGGGATGATGTTCTGTCGTTGTTTGAAGCCACCGGTGCGGTGTTCACTAGTGTCGTCGGAGCCCAATACGTCAGCGACAATGGCATCGCGAGCCAGGTTTTGGGTATCGATAGCACCGGACGGGCCTTCCTCCCGGATGGTACGGGCGGGGTGACGGTCGACACGGGCGGTGCGGTGTTGGGCTCGGGCGGTCAGGTCTTCGACTACGTGGAGCCTGCGTTGTTGACGGGAGGCTCGGCGTGGAACGTAAACGATCTGCGCGGTGTCAGCCTCAACTCTCCCGTGATTCAGTCGTTTACTTCGGCGTTCGTCACAACTTTCGCGGACACGGTGCAGCAACAGGTCGATCTGAACGTCATCGCCTCGGACCCGTCGGTCCTCGTTAACAACATCACCGGGATCCAGAACGGCGTCTTCGACGGCAGCGATATCTCGTTTGATATCGAGTTCACCGGCGACGCGATCCCCCAGAGTTTTGAGCTCCTGCTGGTGCGTGCGGACGACCCCGGCGTGGTCCTTGGGGTCTTGCCGGTTCGGATCAACGACGGCTACTTCTACGACGTCGATGCGGTTGACCCCGACGGGGATACCGTGACCTACGCCTTGATCGGTGAGACCTACGGGGCAACCATCGATGCCGGTTCGGGATTCTTGAACTTCCAGGCCCCGGCGAACGGCCAGTACACCTTCACCGTCGAGGCCCGCGACGGGCGTGGTGGTCGTGACGAACAGACCTGGACGATCGCGGTCACCGACGTCAACACTGGGAACCAGGGGCCGCAGATCACTTCGGACGCCCCGGATAGCGCGGAGATCGGGCGTGCTCTGGCCTTTACGGTGGAAGCGAATGATCCCGACGGGGACGCGCTGCAGTATCAGCTGCTCGACGCCCCCGCGGGGGCGTCCATCGATCGGGTAACGGGCGAATTTACTTGGACACCTGCGGCCGGTCAGCAGGGTGAGCAGACCTTTACGGTTCGGGTCATCGATGGCCGTGGCGGTAGCGACACGCGGGCGGTGACCATCACGGTAAGCGAAATCCAAGCGCCCAACGCGGCTCCGTTCTTTACCGAACGCTTCCCGACGCAGGTCATCCTCGGCAACGACTTGCGTTTCCGCCCCGAGGCTCTGGACCCCAACAACGACCCGTTGACCTACGCGTTGCAGGCCGGCCCGGACGGCGCGTTCTTTGACGCAGAATCGGGAATCCTGATCTGGGAGCCCAAAGCCGACCAGTTGGGTAGCCACGACTTCATCTTCGCCGTCAACGATGGACGCGGTGGGCAGGACACCGAAGCGTTTACCGTTAACGTGGTGATGCGTAACGAAAACCCGGAGATTACTTCGGTTGCCCCGACGGCGGCGAAGTCCGGTGTTGAATACGTCTATCAACTCGAAGCGAACGACCCGAACGGAGACGCGTTGACCTACGAAGTCGATCGGCTTTCGGCCGAGCGCGGAGTGGCCATCGACGCGAACGGTCGCCTGACTTGGACCCCCGGTGCCGCGGGTGTGGCTACGATCGGCGTCCGGGTGAGCGACGGGCGGGGCGGTGAAGATACCCAGGTCTTCGACTTAGATGTGGTGGAGCCGGTCGTCAACACACCGCCGACATTCACCTCGACGGTCGAGGGATTCGTGTTCCTCAACGAAGCGTTCAGCGTTAAGGTGACCGCCGAGGATATCGAGGATGGGGTATCCACCGCCATCGGTACGGGCCTCGGCTTCTCGCTCGACGAGGCTTCGCTTGTCCGCGGGGTTTCGATCGTGGACGACCCCACGTCGGTAAACCACGGGTTGCTGCGCTGGACACCCCGGTCGGTCGGAACCTTTACGACCACCGTGACCGTGACCGATTCGCAAGGCGCTTCTGCGCGTCAGGTATTGACCTTCCCGGTGAACGTACGTCCCGTCGTCAACGAACCGCCTGTGTTTACCAGCACGCCTACGGGCCCGGCGGTGAACGGTCGGTCGTGGACCTACAACGTGACCGCGAGCGACCCCGACCTCGACGACGTGACGCTTACGTTGATCGAGGCCCCGGCGTGGCTCGATCAGGCGGTTGGCACCATCGGTACGCCCGGAGCGTTGACACTCAGCGGCAGCCCCGACGCGGGCGGAACCTATCGGTTTGTGGTCCGGGCCGACGACGGTCAGGGCAACAGCATCGATCAGGTCTTCGACCTCCCGGTGATCGCCAACGCCCCGCCCGTCATCGTCGAGGCCCCGCTGCAGCGGGGGGCCGAGGCCGGCGACCCCGCCGACTACACCGTCATCGCCTTCGATCCTAACGGCGACCCGCTCACGTTCGAACTCGTTTCGGGCAACGGGACCGGCAGCTTCGGCGCAGTCACCGATGGCGACGAGCCTGGTACTCGCCAATCGACGCTGACCTTTACGCCTGCTCCCGGCACCGACGGCACGCAGGAACTGGTCGTCCGGGTGTCTGACGGTACCGACAGTATCGATCACATCATCACGCTCGAGGTCATCGACCCCGCTCAGCTGCCGCCGGTGGCGTCGCTGAGTGTGCCCGGCTTTGTTCTCCTAGGCGATACGTTCAACGCCCAGGTGGAGGCCAGCGATCCCAACGATGACGTATTGACCTACGCCTTCGTCGACGAACGCGGTAACACCTTCACCCAGTTCACCCCCGCCGCGACCCCTGGAAGTGGTAACGGCACCAATGCGCCGGTGGGGCTGTCTATCGATCCGACGACCGGCGTGTTGTCGTGGACCCCGGTTGAGGGTCAACAACTCGCCGCGGGCAGCGACCCTTATGCCTTTACCGTCCGCGTGAGCGACAGCCGCTTTGCGGTGGACCTGGGCCCGGCTCAGGTCCAGGTGATCGAGCCGCCCGTGGCGATATCGAACCCGCCGCAGTTTGTGCGGGCGGTGGCCAGCGCTACCTCGTCGCTTGAAGCGGGTACCGGGGCGTCGCCAACACTCGACCTAGAGTTCGACTTCATCGATTTTGATACGGGTAACGCCGTAGAGATCGGGTTCGCTGTCCTGGAAGGCGGCGGCACCGGTAGCTTCGACGGTTTCAACATTCCGAGCTCGGCTTCCACCGACCCAGCCAATCCCAGCCGGGCGATCCTGTCCTTCACGCCGACCGGGGCCGGGCAGACCGTGATCCGAGTGACACTGACGGACAACGACGGGTTAATGTCGAGCCGCGACGTGGTGATCGATGTGGTTGATCCCGGTGCGGTGAACCGTCCGCCGGTGGCCTCGCTCACGGCCCGTACGGCGACGGCGGTGAACGAGTTGTTTGTGGCCCAGGTCGAGGCGTCAGACCCCAACGGCGATGACCTCACCTACAGCCTGTCGTTCCCGGACCCCGCCCGCGCCCCGCTGGGCCTGACGATCGATACCGATACCGGCCGCCTCAGCTGGACCCCCGGAAGCGACGACGTGACGCCGACCGATGGTCAACCTTATCTCTATACCGTCACGATCAGCGACGGCACCGAAACCGTCGAGATCGGCCCGGTCGAGCTGATCGTAGTCAGCCGCTTCACCAATGCAGGCCCCGTGTTTGTTACCGACCCGACGGGTATCCGTGCGTCGGGAAGTGACGCCCTGGTTTATGAAGCCGAGGCCGAAGATCCCGACGGCGATCCGCTGGTCTACACTCTCGATTCCGGCCCCGCCGGGGCCAGCATCGACCGCGAGACCGGCCGCTTCGTCTGGCGTCCCGCCCCCGGAATTAGTGCGGACCAGACCTTCCAGGCTCAGATCACGGCGACCGATCCGTACGGGGCGAGCGCAACTCAGGTCATCGAACTGCGGTTCACCGCCGGCAACGCCGCGCCGCGGATTACAAGCACCCCGCCGCAGCCCGGCTTTGGCGGGGAAGACTACATCTATCTCGTAGAAGCCAACGATGCCGACGGCGACGCCATCACCTTCAGCCTGACCGGCGAGACCTCGGGTCTATCTATCACCCAACTCAGCGCGACCACGGCGCGGGTGGTGTGGGCCGATCCCGCCGCGGCCGATACACGGGCCTTCGAAATCGTGGCCACCGACGCCCGCGGCTTGACCGGTCGCCAAGCCGTTAGCTTGACGATCGGCACTCCCGGAAGCGGTGAGCCTGGTGACCCCGGCGATCCGGGGGGTCCCGGGACCGGTGCGCCTACTGGAGGAACTGTCGACCTCCCGCCGGTCATCACAAGCACCCCGGTCTTCGCCGTGGTAGCGGGGCAAGACTATCGCTACCGCGTGATCGCCGAGGACCCCGACGGTGCCGTGACCTATGGCCTGGAAGACGGAACCCCTGCCTGGTTGAACATCGACCCGAACACCGGCATGCTCTCGGGCACGGCCCCCGGTGATGCAGACGGCCAGACTCCGCGTATCACTGTGACCGCGACCCAAGCGGGATTCACGGCACTACAGGGCTACACGCTGCAGATCACCAGCAACGCCGTGGACGCCGACAACAACCCGGTGAATAACGCTCCGGTGATTGAGCCGGCCGACGGACTCGTCGCCTTTGCCGGTTCGGAGTTCTTGTTCAACGTGGTGGCACGAGACGCCGAGGGCGATGCCCTGAGCTTTGCGTTGGTTGATAACGAGGGCAACGAGTACACGGCGCTCGACGGTATCCGTATCGACAACAACGGGCGGGTGTCGTGGGACGTGCCCGTTGGCTTTGTGCCGGGCCTCGTCACCTTTAGTGTCCTGGCCCGGGACAGCCAAGGCGCGGTATCGGCGGTAGAAAACTTTACCATCGACGTGAAGCCAAGCGGCACTGATGAAGCACCCACCGTTGGGCTCCGCGCCAGCACCACACGCATCGACGTGGGCCAGGCCGTGATTTTTGCGGTGGACGCACGCGACGACGTGAGCTTGGCCGAGGTGTTCGTGACACTCGATGCGCCGTTCCTCAGCGGTGGTCCTATCCGTCTCGACATCGACGGGCGTGGGTTGGCCCGCTACACGCCGCCCGCGGGAACCGAAGGCCAAGCCTTCACCGTTACGGCGACCGCGATCGACACCTCGGGCAACGTCTCGGTCACCAGCGGGCTGCAGATCGACGTGGTTGCACCAGACACCGCGGGCCCGGTGATCCGCATCACTAACCTTGCCGCTGGTGCGGTTATTGATTCCGCCACAACCCTCCGCGGAGCCATCTTCGACCCCGACGTATTGCCTAACGACGGCGGTAACCTTGTGTATTACCTAGTTTCAGCGGTTTCCGAAGATGGGCAACGCACGGTGTTGGCCGAAGATGGTGTCTTCAACGGAACCGCCGACGACGTGATCACCGGTCTGGGCGACGATTCCATCGATACCGATCTTGGTGTGCTCAGCCCTCTGCGACTGGCCGACGGTGTATACACCGTCGAGTTCCTAGCCCAGGATGCCGACGGCCGAACCGTCAGCACGCGCGTACCGGTGACCATCGAATCGTCTAACGAAGTAAAACTCGGTAACTTCCGCCAGACGTTCATCGACATGAATGTCCCGGTGGCCGGGGTCCCGCTAACGGTCGAAAGGACTTACGACTCGGTAGACGCCGACGTGGCGGGTGACTTCGGCTTCGGCTGGTCGCTCGATATCCTCTCAGGGCGGGCCCAGGTTTCCAACCTTGCCGCAGATGACTTGATTACCGGGGATAATTTCCTTGGGGCGACTTTCAATACGCCGTGGCAGTACGGCACGCGGATCGAATTGGATTTGCCGGGAGGCGAGAAGCTCGGTTTTACCGCTGTGCCGATGACCTATCAGACCGGTGGCGGTGTCGGCGGACGTATTGCCGGATCGCTCCTGGGTAACAGCGCCGGCCTCTTTGCGATTGGCTTCCTTCCCGACTTCGATTCTCTGGGTAATAAGCTCGAACTACTTGGCGGGCAGCGGGTCCGTCTCGAAGACGACTTGGCCGACCGGGCCGGACTGACCCGCGGCCAGTCGATTACGACCGTGCCGGTGTTCCAGAACGCGGACGGTGCCCTTACCACCGCCGACCGCCTGCCGTTCAATCCCGTCACGGTCGGTTGGGATTACCGCCTGACTACCCGCGACGGCCGAGAGTTTGTCTTCGATTCGCGGACCGGTGACCTCGAACGTTTCCAAGACGCCTACGGCAACCGGGTGGTCCTCAGCGACACCGAGATCACTTCGTTCCAGCGCGGCAGCAGCGATCCCACCGGTGGCCTCACGATTACGCGCGACGCCGCCAACGGCAACCGCATCACCCGGATCGAAAACGCCCTGGGCTTCGGGGTCAACTACCGCTACGACAGCTTCGGCGATCTCGTCGGCGTCGACCGTGAGGTGTTCCTCGATAACCCGGCCACCACCGACGTTGATGAGTACGAAGTCGTTACCACAAGCTACGGCTATCAAACACCGGAAGCCGCGGCCGACCCCAGCGACCCAACGCTCCGCGATCACTTCCTCGACGAGATCCGAGACCATGACGGCGTATCCCTTGCCTCCAATGAGTACGACGAGAACGGCCGGCTCAAGCGCGTGTCGAACGACGTCGGCACCGATGTCACCGTCACCTACGACGACGTCAACCGCACCCAGACCACGGTCGACGCGTTTGGCGTAACGACGATCACGACCTACGACGAACGCGGCAACGTCGAACGTATCGAACAGCCCACCAGCCTCTACGGCGGCGAGCCGGTGGTCTACCTCTTTACCCACGATGAAAACAACAATCTCTTATCGCAGACCGATCCGCTCGGACGCGTCACCACCTACACCTACGACGACCGCAACCGCCTGGCTAAGGTGACGTCGCCCTTCGCGCCCGGCGAAGACCCCGCCGACTTCACCACCACCTACACCTACGACGACCGCACCGACCAGATCGCGACGATCACCAGCCCCGACGGCCGGGTCGAGCGGCGTGAATACAACGCCTTCGGCGACCTCACCCGCCTGTCCGACGAAACCGGCTACATCTTCCAGGAATGGGACTACGATGAGGCCGGCCGACTCACCCGCGAAGGCAGCCCCGACGAAGGCTATTTCCTCTACCGCTACGACCCCGTGACCGGACAACTCGCCGAGACCGAAGACCCCGACGGCAACGTGATCACCAGCCAGTTCGACGCGATCGGCCAACTGACCGGCTTCGTCGACGAAGACGGGCTCAACCAGCTGTTCTACGACGGACTGGGCCGTGAGGTCCGCGCCGACTACGGCGACACCTCCATCGACTACACCTATGACGGCGACAGCCCCGAGTGGTCCCGCATCGAGTCCCCCTCCATCGGCACCGTCGAACGCCTGCTCAGCCCCGCCGGCCAGCTCGAGGGCTGGAACCTAGCCAACGGCGGCGAGGTCCGCTACGTCTACGACCGCGGCCGCCTCGACCAGGAGATCGACGCCGTCGGCCGGGTCACCCAATACCGCTACGACGAACTCGGCCGGGTCAGCCGCGTCGAAGACCTCAGCACCGGCAACTTCGTCGAATACACCTACGACATCGCCGGCCAGGTCATCCGTACCGTCGACGCCCTGGGCAACGAGGTCACCACCGACATCGACCTCACCGACACCGGCCGCCAGGTCACCACCAACGCCCGCGGCTTCAGCGTCGTCAGCGACGTCGACGGCCTCATCACCACGATCACCGAAGGCGTCACCCTCGACCCCGCCGACGGCTCGGTGGTCAACACCGCCGCCACCCGCACCACAACGGTCGAACGCGACCCCGCCGGCCTGCCGATCCGCTTCGTCAACGCCGACGGCACATCCGTCTCCGTCCAATACCGCAACCGCGACGTCCTCGACGACGCCGAGCAGAGCCCCACCCGCATCACCGACGAGGCCGGCCGGTCCCGCGTATTCACCTACCTCGACGACGGCCGGCTCCAGACCGCCTCCGACCTCGCCGGCAACCAGATCACCCTGACCTACGACGAATCGGAAATCGGCGACGGCCGACTCGACACCATCACCGGCCCCACCGGCGAGACCGTGACCTACGGCTACGACGCCGACGGCCGCGTGAACTCTATCACCCGCCGCGGCCTCGGCACCCAGACCGTCAACGCCTTCAACGCCGCCGGCGACCCCGAATCCATCACCCTCGCCACCGGCGAAACCGTCACTCTCGCCTACGACGCCGATACCGGCCGGCTCACCTCCCGCACCACCGACACCGGCGAAACCGCCAGCTACGTCTACGGCCTCAACGACGAGCTGCGCAGCCTCACCGACAACACCGGCGAAACCGTCTACGCCTACTACAGCCCGACCGACCCCCAGGAAACCACGCCGGGCGGCGCCAGCCACGCCGGCCGGCTCAAGTCGATCACCCAGCCCAACGGCACCTCCATCACCTACACCTACGACATCGCCGGCCGCGTCGCCACCGTAACCACCCAAGCCTCCGCCGCCGACACCCCCCGCACGACGACGTACACCTACGACGCGAACGGCAACATCGAAACGGTCACCGACCCGTTCGGCGGCGAGACGACGTACACGTACGACGAGCGTGACCGCCTACAGACCCGGACACTACCGAACGGTGTGATCAGTACCTGGACCTTCGATGACCGTGATCGTCTGCTGAGCCTCGTGCATGTTGACGGTAGTGGCGGGGTGATCGCTTCGTTCACCTACACCCATGAGACCAATGCGACGGGCGAGCCAAGTCGGATCACGCGTGAAGACGGCAGCTACGTCGAGCTGGACTACGACGCCGCCAACCGCCTAACCGAAGAGCGTTACCACGACGCGGTCAGTACGCTGAATGAGACGATTACTTACGAATACGATGCGGCGGGCAACCGCACGCGGGTCGTGACCAATGGCCAGGCGGCCGTCTACAGCGCCAGCGTCGAGAGCGACTTCCTGCTGTCGACGATCGACGCCCCCGGAAGCGACGACGACCAGTCCTTCACCTACAGCCCGGGCGGGGTACTGGAATCGATCACCCGCAACGGCGAGACGTGGACGTTCACCTACAACTCTGCGGGTCAGATCACGGCGGCGACGAACGCGTCGGGCCGTACGTTGACGTACACGTACGACGGCGAGAACGAGCGCGTGGGCGTGACGGATAGCGCGACGGGGACGCTGAACTACCTGGTCGCCCCGCCGGCGCAGAACCTGGGCGTGTCGATCGGCCATCGCTACCTGGAGTCGGACGCTTCCGGTGGGCTAGTCAACGGCTGGGTGTATGCAGGCGAGAACCCGATCCTTCGTTACGACGCCGCGGGCAACCTGAGTTATTACCTCGAGGACGCGAGCGACAGCATCGCGGCGTTGACCGACGACAGCGGGACGATCACGAGCCAATACGCCTACGACGGCTTCGGCAACCTGTTAACGGGTAGCGATGCGGTGGAAGACTTCGGCTACCACGCGGCGTTGCACGACGAGGCGACGGGTTTGATCGACTTCCGGCTACGGACGTACGACCCGGTGACGGGCCGGTTTACGAGTGTGGACCCGGTAGCGCCGCTGCCGACGGAGGTAGAGAGCTACAACCCGTACATGTTCTCGAACAACAACCCGCACCTCTACAGCGATCCGACGGGTGGATTTAGCTTGACCGAGATCAACGTAACTCAAGGCATTCAAGGTGCGCAACAAATACTCAAGACTGCGGGTGTACAGTTTGCTCGTAACCAAGCCCGTGAAGCGTTGCAGCAGTTTGTCTTCCAGCAGTTGCAGAACGCATTGATCGGCTTCTTGCCGTTCGGCAACGTCGGCCGAGGCCCGGTCGGACTGACCGGTGGCTTGGTTTTAGAGGCGGTGAACGAAGGTATCTCTTTCGGCCGCCAGATCGAAAACGCGCTGTGCGGATTGGTTAGGGGGACGGGTTTTGAAGAGTCGATCCATATCGAACCGAGCATAGAACGAGACGGTACCCCACGAAGAAATGGGATTAGTTGTTCGTCGAGAAACGACCCGAGCGTGCCGCGTCCAGGAGGCAATATCCCTCGTCCAGATTTCATCTTCAAGAGTGGTCTGCCGACAACGCGAAACGAGACGGGGCGGGCTTATGGTCCGCTGGAAGTTAAGCGTTCCGTGACCACGCTTTACAACTCGTATGTAAAAGCGGGGGCTACACAAAGCAATCAGTATGCAGCGATTACAAATTATGCTAACCGTTTCGGCTTCCGTATCGCTGGTTTCATCACGTTGTTCGGTGGTGGGCAAAATGAACGTTTGGTCGAAGCGTTTTTGACTAGAGAGTCTGCTCAAAGAGGCTCTGTGTTTTTGTTAGCCACCATATTTTGACCATGAGGCTTTTGTATGGAGCAAGATATTCTTGCAGATCGAGAACAGTTTGATTTCCTTGTCAAGGAAAATCGACATCAGGATGTAGTAATGGCTAAAGCTCTGGCCTACGGGAGTTTTGAAGATGTTGAAAGCGCAATTGATTCTGGAGGTAATCCGAATGCCAGAATGGATTATGGTTACATTACTCCGTTGGGTATAGCAGCAGCTAGGTGCGATGCAGCGAAGACGCGCCTACTACTTGAGAGGGGAGCTAGGATTACAGATAGAGAAAGAATGACTCCAATTGCATATGCTGCATTATATGGCAGCCAAGCTGTACTTAAGGTCTATATCGATCACGGATACAGCATGACGGAATTAGAAGGGTTTCCGTTTTATTCGCCTCTATCTTCCGCGGTCGACGGAGATCATATTGACTTAGTTAAGTGGTTGATCGGTTTAGGCGCAGACCCCAATAAAAGAAGTCCCGATGGCTTTCTTCCGATCGACGGCGCTATCGGCCGGTTGAATCGCGAAATGTTTGATTATCTCTTGCCAATGCTTACGCCTAGCCGCCGTCGATCAGCGAAGAAGCAATGGGAGGTCGAAGAGCAGAATCTAAAGCTAAGAAACGAACGGCGTGGATGAGTTGCCGAGGGGTAGAATCAAATAAATCTGATTTTGTAGCCATTAGCGGTGCTGGGACGTGCGGCGACTTTCGTGACGTTGTTTAAAGGTGGGCGTGGTGGCAACGCGTTTAAACTGAACGTGGCGGAATTCCAAAAGCACCTGGGTAAACGGGGTATAGTCGGCTTGGTTATCCCCCTGACGGGGCTAAGAGACAGATCACGATGAGTTCAATCAACGACGGCGAGACGCTGCACGACTTAGCAGAAAAAGGCGTTTTAGACGCCAAAGCGGTCAAGCGGTACCCAGGCGATATCGATATGGTGCGGCGGACGGACATGTACACACCGCTCAATATCGCGGTGGAGTTTAACGATGTAAAAGCGGTCGAACTATTGCTGAAATACGGGGCGTCGGTCCAGCGTGGCATTGTGTATAACCTCCGCCACGCGATTGAGAATAATCAGGTCGCGGTTGCCCGCCGTTTATTGAAAGCCGGTGCAGATCCCGAATACGTTGATGTCACCTCTAAGCTTGAAGACCCAGATGTAACGATGTTGATGTTGGCTTCGTCTTTAGGAAACAAGCAAATGGTATCGCTGCTTCTAGAACACGGCGCAGATATTAAACGCGTCGATTCGTCGGGCAAAAACGCTTTGGATTACGCTTCCAGTAAATCGGGCTTCCGCGAATTTTTACTCGACCATGGCGCGGTCACCCCGAATAAGGCAAAAGGCAAAAAAAAGAAACGAAGGTATCTGGCCCGGGACCGAAATCGATATAAAGAAGCGGCTCAGAATCGAGACGATAAAACTGCCTTGGCTATTGTGGAAGACGGTTTGATCGACGTAAATATCGACTGGGATAACTGCTTTTTCCCGCTGGGTGATTCGGTTGGATTTGGCCTACCGTCTACCACTCGAAAGCTTTTGGAACTCGGCGCTAATCCTAATGTGGGACCAGAAACGTTTATTTATCCTTTGGTGACTTCTTCGTTTCGCGGCCTATTGGATATCACAGCAGATCTATGTGATTTCGGTGCCAAACTCGATGTTTTTGATTTCTCAAAAGAATCTACCCCGTTGGGCATCGCAATCCAACGCGGTCATATTGACGTGGCTAAATTTCTTGTCGAAAAAGGTGCGGCTGTAGACGTCGTCACCAAAAACGGCCGTTCAGCGTTAGATTTACTCAAAGAACAATCAGGGGCGGGCGCAGCTGAATTACGCGAACTTATTGGTCAATAGATAATGCAGGATCAATATTTTGGGGATCAAATGTGCCGTAGACCGAAACTATAAGTAATTGGGTTTTCACACTAATTATTGCGTAAATATACACGCACGACGGCGAAAACGAACGCGTGAATGTGACCGATAGTGCTACGGGGACGCTTAACTACCTAGTGGCCCCGCCGGCACCGACCAAACCTCCAAACAGGTCACTCAATACGCCGACAACCAGGGCCAGCCCGGCTATATCCCCGTCCAAACCACCCAATACGCCTACGACGTCCGCGGCCGCATGTCCGGCGTTACCATCGTCAACGCCGCCGGCGAAGCCGTCTCCCAAAGCAAATTCGTCTACGACAACGACGGCATCCGCGTCCGCAAGACCGAGCAAGAAGGCGTCTTCGTCCTCCTCGGCGACACGAATCTCGACGGCACGGTAAACAACGACGATGTACCCTCGTTTGTTCAAGCCGTTGAAAACGACCCCAGCCTTATCGATCCACTCACCCTTATTGCCGCCGACTTAAACGAAGACGGCTTAATTGATTTTGACGACGGCCTCCTTTTGGGCGAAATCCTAAGCGGCAACGCCACCCCGACCTACGTCGCTATCAACACCCCCGGCAGCCCCACCCTCTACGTCGTCGACAAAAACAACCCCACCGGCTACGCCCAGACCCTCGAAGAGGGCGTCGACGCCGACAACGACGGCCAACTCGACCCCGACGAGATCGAAAAGACCTACGTCCTCGGCCACGACGTCATCGCCCAGGCCAACCGCCCAGCCACCGGCCCCGGCCTCGACCCCCTCAACCTGTCCTTCAGCCCCGATACCTGGCTCAGCTTCGAAACCCCGGGCCAACCCGACCTGAACGACTCGGGCGAGACCGACGCCACCGTCACCGGCAACCCGTCCGTGGTCTCCGGCGGCATCGTCGGCGACTACGCCCTCCGTCTCGACGGCTCCGAGCCCGGCCAAGGCATCGACCTCGGCACCGCGTCTCAGGTGGGCCAGCTTTCCCTGGGCCTCTGGTTCCAACCCGAAGCCGACCTGGTCGAGAGCAGCCTGATCTACATCGCCGGCCAGGCCTACGAGATCACCGTCACCGTCGAGACCGACACCGCCGCCGACGAGCTCACCCTCCGCCTCACCGTCGACAACGGCCCGGGCGGCACGACCCACACCTACACCCAAACCATCGCCTGGACCCCCGGCCAGTGGGTCCACCTCGGATTCGCCAACAACCAAGCCGACATCGCCATCTGCCCCCACGACGACTGATTTACAGATCAGATAGGCCGATCAAATAAACGACGCCGAACGGATTCTTCGATGCCGATGCAAGCAGCCTTCAAGCATACATCGCATAAGGTGCGCTTGATTATTGACTAAAACAATCTTGTTAGGACTTCCTAAAGCTTGTTTGACCATAGCCAGATGCCTGACCGTAAGGGGTGATGCACCCCCGAAACTAATTTCATGGCCGGTGTTTGCTATACCTCTGCGAAATGTGTCGCCGCTCGGAAGCGATTTTCAAAGCAATCTGCCTTCTACTAAGTAGGCTGGGCTCTAGGGGGCAAATGCCTAGATACTCAAAATGGATAAACAGCACCTCGGCTGGCTGTTTCGCCAGCCAAAACTCTTGACCATCCGTATTTCGGGCAATTGGTGCGGGTGGATCGATATGCACCGATAGCTTGCGGGGCGCGAAGCCCGATGAGTTACGGCGCGGCTCTCTATCAACGCAGAATAAATGGGCGGTGGCAAAATATCACTACCGGATAAAAGCCGGCAAATCCGGTAGCAGCGGGCATAGGCAAAAAATAACACCAGCCGCAAAGGACTGGTGTTAAAAAGCTTGCAATAGCGGGGAGTGGATTCGAACCACTGACCTCCGGGTTATGAGCCCGACGAGCTACCAGGCTGCTCTACCCCGCAATCTGGCCCAACAAAGTATGAGTTGGTTTCGATTTTGTCAACCTGCATGGCTTGGTGTTTTGGTTATCTGAGGTAGTTGCGGCTGGCTGCGGATCCGCGGCGTTCGAGGTTTAGCAATAGGTAGCGTAGGGCGTCGCAGGCGTGGTCAGGGCCGTCTTTTAGCGGCTGGTCTTGGCCGGGACGGTTGGGATCGAAGCGGTAGCTCTGCATGGATTGGATGAGATTCGTGCAGCGGGGGTGGATGGTCAGGGTGTGGCGGTCGAGCCGACGGCGGACGATCTCGATGCCCTCGGCGATACGGGAGCGGGCGGCGCGGACGCGGTAGCCGGCGTCGCGGAGCCAGGCGATGTCGGTCCGGCCGGAGTGGGCGTTGCGTTGGTGGCCGGCGGGGTCGACGCCGATCCAGTCGAGGTCGGTGGCGGGGGGGTGGCCTTGTTGTTCGGCCTGGATCGCAATCGCCTCAAGGTGGCGGTCGAGCGTGAGGCCCTCGACGACGTATTCATCGACGACATGCACTGCGGCGCTCCGTCTATCTTCTGTGTTAACGACGCGGGCCCAGATCATGACCAGCGGTGAACGCAGGCCGAAGTCCATGCCACCTAACCAACTCTGGTTCATAGCGTGGTTAGTTGCGTGCTCGTGATGACTGATTGTGTTCGCAGCGACATGCTTCCGGGGGTCGAAGTTGGGGTATACGCACGAGTCGACGCCGGGGCGTTCACACATCATCTCGGCCGACCAGGTGCGGTCGGACGTGCGTCGGCGTTGGGCGATCAGGTCCTCAACCGGCACGAACCCGCCCGCCGACTTTGCCCGGCCTTCGCAGTCGTCCCACAACACGCAGCCACCGCAAGGCAACTCGGCCGGGCAGCGGGCGACGACGTCCATCGCGTTCCACTTGAAGACCCGCCCCCCGGAAGTATGACCCGCAACCGCGCAACCGCTTTCAGTTGTTTCGGAGTTCCCAGAGCTAACAAGGCGGGACATCAATCCGAACGGCCGGTGCATCGTGCTCAGCCCCTCGACGCTTCCAACCACGTCACGCCCGCCGCACACCCCCGACCGCGTCACGAGTTGGGCCGCTTCCCACACCGCGGGATCGAACTCCTCGACCTCGTCGCACCGCAGCTTGTGTACCCGTGTTCCTCGGACCGAGCGTTGCGAGCCGGCCAGGATCTCGACCCGGCTGCCGTTCGATAGGGTCACCCGTCGCGACGTCGCTGGCTCGGCCAACACGCCGCTCCGCCCCGACGGGTCACGCAAGAGCGGTCGGTCCAGCAGCCCACGCAAGTGCTCGTACATCTTGCTCGACTGCTCCAGCGATCCGCCGAGGATCCGCACCTGGATGCCCGGCTTGAACACCAGATCCAGCAGCGTCGCCACCGCCCCGAGCATCGTCTTACCCCCGCCGCGGTTCGCCCAGACGACACAGTCCCCGCCGTCAAAAAACGAGTGGCAAAGGTAATCAAACGGCGGCGTCGAATATCTACCCACGGCCGTCCGCCCGACGTCCAAACCCAAGCCACGCTTCACCCACGCGTGCAACGCGTCCGGCGTCGTCGGCCGCATCGCCATCACCATCCGCAGCCGTCGGCTGGGTGTTTTTATCGTTGTATTCATATTGATTTTGAGCTGTTGAATCAAACCGAAAGAAATGAAAATACCGCATGCATCATCAAGCGTCCGCGTTGTTAAACAACGCCGCACGGATCGACGAGACCTCCTGCATAGCGGATAACTCACCGTCCTTATCCATCGTTGATCCACCAAGCCCCGCCTCGGCCCGCTTCAGATCCGCCTTGAGCAAATCAACGCACGCTTTACGCGACTGCTCAACGCTAACCCCCGCCCCCCCGGAAACACCATCACTCCCCTCACCCGACGCCTGCTTAATCAGCTCCGTCACCGCGACCTGCCGGTACCGGCTGAGCATCAGCTGCGTCTGCAGATCCGCCAACAAGCACAGCCCGGTCAGGCAGCGCTGGTTCTCCTCCCGGCCGATCCACTCGGCCAAATCGTCGGGGCTGAGCCGATGCGTCTCAGCCAGGCCCGACAGATCACGCCGCGCCTCGAACACGTCGGCGAGCAACGCCGAACGACGGGCGCGGGACATCTTTTCGATCTTCGATTTTCTGCGATTCATATAAAACTCCGGAATTTAAAAAGCCAACGAAAAGAACTGACAGGTAAAAATCAGGCGATCCCCAACAGCGAAAGCAACGCTTCTTCACGGCTCGCGCTACCGCCATCCCGTATCACTTCACGCAGACGACGCTCGATCGCTTGCCGCTGCTCGGGCAGCATGAAGAAATGGATCGCCACCGGCATGTCGCCGAGCGGCCGGGGCGGCCGGGGCGTGGGCATCGCGTCATTGATCCGGAGCAGCTTGCGTAAGCGGTCGCCGTTTTCGGGCAACCGTTCCGCGAGTTCTTTCAGATCGGTGCGTACGTTGAGCTCGCCGACCAACGCCGCCCGCTTCCGGGGATCGTCCTGACCCTGCAAGCGGTTGAGCGTCGCGAGTAACAGCAACGCCTCGGCGTCGTCCACGTCCCACACCACACACCGCGCTTGGTCCCGGCCGATCCGCCGCAACGCCTCGACGCGGTGGTGCCCGTCGATAATCTGGTATTCACCATCGAACGGCCGAACGATCACCGGCGGGTATCGGTCGGTATCTTCAAGATGACCGGCAAGCTTACGCAGATACGCCTCGGGCATGACGTTGCTGTTACGCGGGTGCGGCCGCAGCCGCTCTAACGAGATCAACTCAACTTCCATCAAGCAATACCTCCGGAAAAATTTACGGTGTCAAGCAAACCGTTTAGCGGGCGACGCGAAGCGTCCCGCGGCGTGCGACTAGTTGCCCGCCCCAGGGCCGTTGTCCTTAAGGTAATACACCGGCTCCAACAACAACCGCTCACGGGCCACCAGCAGCTGCTGCTGTGGGTCTGTCTCGCAGTCGGCCGACCGCCCGGCGTTCAACCGGTACCAGCGGTGCAGTTCTTTGAACAACCAAGCCCGATCGCGCAGGTGTAACAATTCGATGCGAGACCATGTCTTATCGAACAACGCCAAGTCACGCGGCGACACGTCGACCCGCGCTAATGCCGCAATGAATCGCGCGTCGTGCGCGTGCGTCGGCCGGGGGTAGGCCGTCATCCCCGCCCGCACAAAAAACGGGTTGACCTTACCCATCGCCGCCAACGCCTCGGTATACCGCGTCGCCGGCTCGGCCAACGCCGCCCGCACCAGCCGCACCGCCAAACCCAACCCCCGCCAAGTCGGATCGACCACCACCCGGCTGATGCACCGCAGCTCCGCGTTCAACAACATCGCCCTCGGCCGGGGCGCGAGGTGCCCACCGTACCGCTCAGCCAACGCCCAGTCCCGCATCCGGCAGCTCAAGCTCGGCAGCGATTCAACCAAGACCGCCACGACCTTCGTTTCGCCTTCCCGAGACAAGAATCGGCCGACGACAGTGGGGCGGCGGTCTTCGAACACCAATACCCGCGGAGCCGTCGCCGGCTTGCGGGCCTTGTAGTGGTGCTCCGCTAAAGTTGCGTAGTCCGCCAAAGTACCGGAACGCAACCGCAAAGCCTCGGCCGGGTGCGGCGCGGGCAGCCCCCGGAAGCGATCACGTAAACAAACCGTTGCTTCAGCCACGCTTCGCCTCCACGATCTCGATGCCCGCCCCCAGGCGCTTCTCGATCAGCACGTCCGGGGCCAACGGCTCGAGTAGGTCGTCGTGCGTCGTCGCCGTAATGAAACAGACCCTCGGCTCCGAGTTCAACCACCGCCGGAGGTTGCACGACAACGCCGCCGCCGTCGTCCGGTCCAGCGTCGCCCCGAACTCGTCAGCTAAGACCACCACCATCGTATCGCCTTCCCCGTCAGCAGCAGCCGCCTCGACCTGAGCCATCATCTGCGCCAGCCGAAACCGGTACCGCTGCCCGTCCGACAACTCGCTAGGCCGACGCAACATCACAAACGCGTCGTTTAGCCCCGCCAAACTGAGTAACCGCAGCACCCGGTCCAGCGGCAACACACCCCCATCCACCGCCTCAACCACCGCCACATCCGCCGGCTCGGGCAACGCCGAAAAATCCAAACACCGCACCCCCGCCCCCGGAATCTCCCCCGAAACCGCCCCCGCCCGCTCCGCCAACGCCTCGCGGATCAGCCGCAGCAGGGTCGACTTCCCGCTGCCGCTCGCGCCGGTTACGAACACTAACTGCCCCGCCCGAAGCGTCAGCTCCACCAGGGGGATCACCGCCAACCGCTGCGTCCGGTCCACGCCCAACCCAAACATCGACGCCACCTCAACCACCCGGCCCCCGACAGCATCAGACCCGCTTTCGGTAGCCCCGGGAGGAACAGCCGTAGCCGCGTGGACCTCGTGAGATAAAGACAATTTGATCTGTTTGTTCATTTTTTATTGAACTCCTTGGGCACGCTTATTTTTCTCCGCCTCGGCCCGCGCCTGGCCCTCGGCATGCATCCGGCAGCGGGTGACGATCTCCAGCCGCAAGCCCCGAACCGTGTGCAGCGAAACGCCCATCCGCTCCGCCGTACCCCGCAGGCCGCAGCCCTCCAAAAACAACAGCCGGGCCGCCCGCCGGAGGCGGTACGGCAACAACTCGCGGTAGTTCAGCACGAATCCAAACTCGGGCGAATAGATCCGCTGAATCACCAGACGGATCCTTCTCTGAGCCTTCCGCGGGGCTTGGCCCGAGACCCGCGCGTAGTCCGCCGCCGACAACCCGTCCCGGAAGACGTGCTCGATCAGCATCTGCTCTTCCCGATCCAGATGCGGAGCCATGGCGAGGATGAAAGCCGCATCCTCCCGCCGGTCCATACGTCGCCCGACGTCCAACGCTTTTACAAACTCTACCGCCTGAGCCATCTCGCTTGATTCCCGAAAATTAGTTTGGTATAAGTTAGGTATTACATCATTAAACCCGCTCTGCTTAGCTTTGTCAAGCACTTGTTCTTATAATTTTGAACAAATTATCTTTCGGAAACGAGGCCGACAATGGACACCGTGGGACAGATCGTGCGCAAACGCCGGGAGGCGCTGGGCCTGACGCTCAGCGCGGTCGCGCAGAACGTGGGCGTGGCCAAGAGCTACCTCTCGATGATCGAGAACCACCGCGTCGACAACCCGCCCTCGGCCGGGCTGCTCGACGGGCTCGAACGCGTATTGGGCATCACGTCGGGCGAGCTCCGCCGGGCCGCCGACTGGCAGACCACGCCCGAGCCGATCCGCCGGGAGGTCCAGCGCCTCAGCCACGACGCCGACCGCGGCCGCGAGCTCGCCGAGTGGCTCAAGCACAGCACCGCTCCGCGACAACGGAAAGGTTCCGGGGGCACTTCCGAGAACGCTTCCGGGGGCGGGGGCGGGAAGGATCTCGACGCGTTGTACCGCAGCGGGCAGCTCTCCAAGCGCGTCAACGCCGTGCTCGAACCCGGAAAAAAACCCTCGGACCAACCGGCCGCGGCCGCGCAACCCGCCCCGACCTTCTTCCGCGTCCCGCTCATCAACCGTGTCGCCGCCGGCCACGCCACCGAGCACACCGACCTCGGCTTCCCCGACGGCAGCGCCGACCAATACGTCGACGTCCCCGACGCCGTCGCCCCCGACAGCTTCTCGACCGTCATCGCCGGCGAGTCCATGCTCCCCAATTACCAGCCCGGCGACATCGTCGTCTGCTCCGCCTCCGCCAAGCCCGAAGACGGCAGCGACTGCTTCGTCCGCCTCGAACCCGACCACGAATCGACCTTCAAACGCGTCTACTTCGACGAGGCCGAGGGCACGATCCGCCTCCAACCCCTTAACCCCGACTTCCCCCCCCGCATCGTCAAACGCGAACAAGTCGCCGGCCTCTACCGCGCCGTCGGCCGCTACTCAAAGCTCTAACCTCTCGCAGAGCCGCCGTATTTTGTAGAGTGGTCGGGCCTACCTTTTTGCTTTATCGACGGCACGCAGCGGGCAATGCTTACGTCTGCCTGATTGGTCTCTACAAATTATTTGAAGAAGTTCTCATGAAAACGCTCAGATGGTTGTTGATGGGATGTACGGTTTGCATCGTTTTTGCCTGCACAGATTTATCGCCAACCGAATCAGAACCTCCCATACAAAGCCGCATCTCCCCTTTTCTGATGTTCCAAGACGGAAACGCCGAAGCGGCGATGAACTTCTATATCTCGGTTTTTCCGGATAGTGAAATACTCAGCGTTGAGCATTATCCCGTTGGTGCAGCGGAGCCTGCGGGCAGTATCCAACATGCAGTCTTCAAACTCATGGGACAGCAGATTAAATGTAGCAACAGCCCACCGGTACACGACTTCGACTTCACGCCGTCGATGTCGCTGTACGTCGAATGCAGCGACGAGACGCAGCTTGACGGCTTCGCAGAACAGCTCGCCGACGGCGGCGAATTCCTCATGCCGCCAGGCAGCTACGGCTTCTCCCAGAAGTTCGCCTTTCTCAAAGACCGCTACGGCGTGTCTTGGCAACTGAACCTGCCGTGACGTCTGGCACCTAGACAACCTACCCCTCGCGCGAGGGGGTTAACTGCTCCACGAACCAGAACCGCGATGATTCTTATTTATTCTTTGGACGTAATGACCAAGTATGAAAGCCGCGAGTCGGCAGAGATATTGAAATTTCAATCAACCTCACCCCCGCCCAACCACAGCGATACATCGCAATTTTGTCCCAACTATACAGAGCCAAACGCAAGCCCATCGATTACTGTCCGCGACCGGCTTCATCTAAATTTTATTGGGCACGCTGCTGCATGATGCAGAGAAGGTTTTTGTGCTGATCCTCAGGGAAATACTAAAAAACGGGCTTACTCATGCTCCTACGGGGCTACTTGAAATCATCACCAACTACTCGGTGTTGCGGTCCTCAACCAACCGTCTTCTCCCCGACGACCTGGCGGTGATCTCTAAGGGAGAACTATACCAACGAGCGCACGAAACCCTCGGCGGAGATCGGCCGATCCTGTTTCTCGAGTTCGGCGTGTGGAAAGGCAAAAGCCTGCGTCGCTGGGCCGACATCAACACGCACGCTGAGTCACGGTTCGTCGGTTTCGATTCTTTTCAAGGCCTTCCCGAGGCGTGGCGTGTTCGGCCGGCGGGCTACTTCAGCACCGGCGGACAAGCCCCCGACCTCGACGACCCCCGCGTCTCGTTCGTCCAAGGATGGTTTAACCAAACCCTCAAGCCTTGGCTTGATGAAGAATTCCCGCAGCTACCCGCGGGGCTCACGCCGGTCGTTCACATCGACTCCGACTTGCACTCCTCGGCGATCTATCTGCTGTCCACGCTCCACCACGTATGGGATCGCTACCACGTACTCTTCGACGACTACTCGGCGGGCGAAGCTCGGGCGCTACGCGACTACCTCTCGGCCTACAACGCCGAGTTCATCCCACTGTTTGGCCGAAAACGCCGCCAGTATTCCCGCGTGCCCGGCCAAGTGTTCGGAGAGATTACACGTCGGTAGCGCTACCGCCTGCTCTCTAAGTAAAAGGGGAATGAGTAGGGCTGGATGTTATGTGCGCACAGAAAATCTCGGGGATGCGTAAATTTTAAGATTTCGTAAAAAATTTTTAGCTCCAAGGATCGGCTTTATTTACCGTTCTGATACAGGCGATTTCGGGCATAAATTCGCGCACAGTCTTGTCGTTCGGCCCCCTGATATCGGCCCCCGGTTGCGGCGGCGTCGCGGTCTTCGGCAAGGCCGGCGTCGCCTACAGACCGGACGGCCGGGTCGGTGCACGCGTGCCTGGGGCGTCGGCGATTGCGGGTGAGCAGCCTTGCCGTGCGACACTCCCGATTCGGTTCCCCCACGCCGCCGGTCGAGGGTACACGGCTCACGCGACGCGAGACAGGCATCGCCCCCAGGAACACAGTGTCTGCCGCGGCACGCGAACCGGGGCGAGCCGCGGGACCCGCTCTTTGACAACCCGGGTGTTTTAACGCCGCTTCAGTTTTCTTCGATCAAAGCGAGGACACGCACCAACTCCGCGACCGACCACGCCTGGGCGGGGCAGCCACGGGCCGCGTGTTTGTTACCACTTCCGGGGGTGGCGTCGTGGATCTCGGCGAGTTGGCCGAGGCCTTCGTTTTGGAGGCGGTCGAGCGACGGCTGCAAGACCGAGGCGGCCTCAACCTTGGCCTTCTTCGAGAACTTGCCCGCACGCAGGATTCCCTCGGCGTAGGCACCCATCGGCCACGGCCAGACCGTGCCTTGGTGATACGCCTTGTCGCGTTCGAATTGCGGGCCGGCGTAGCGGGCGTGGTAATTCGGGTCGTCGGCCGGCAGGGTGCGCAGCCCGACGGGGGTCAGCAGCGATTCCTTGATCGCGGCGAGCACGGCTTTGCGCTTCGCCACGGGCAGCGGCGCGTTCGGCAGGCTGCAAGCGAAAACCATGTTGGGCCGCAGCGACAGGTCGGGCGTGCTGTCCGGGCGGACGTGGTCGATCAATCGGCCGAGGTTATCCGACCAGAACGTACTGACGAACGAACGCTTGGCCTGTTTGGCGAGTTTGTCGTAGCCCGCGGCCTTCTCGGATTCCTTCGCGGTGCCTTCTTCCAACAGCTCGGACAGGCCGACGAGGGCGTGGCACCACAGCGCGTTGATCTCGACGCACTTGCCGGGGCGGGGGGTGAAGACGGCGTCGCCGCAGGCCGCGTCCATCCAGGTGAGCTGGGAGTGGTCGTCGCCGGCGGCGATAAGGCCGTCGGCGTCCATGGCGATCGGGATCGCCCGGCCGTCGTGGCCTTGGGCGTTGGTCCCCGCGGCGTAGGCGTCGATAACTTCGGTCATCGCTTTGATCAGCCACTTGGGCGACGTCTCGGACGCTTCGATGTACTGAAGCCCGGCCGCGACGAACCACAGCGAGGCATCGACGGTGTTGTAGTGCGGCTCGTTGGTGTAGTCGTCGAAGCGATTCGGCACGAGGCCGTCGCGGAGCGAGCCGGCAAAAGCGCGGAGCGTGTCGCGGGCCGCGTTGAGCCGGCCGGTCGCCAGCAGCAGGCCAGGCAGGGCGATGAAGGTATCGCGGCCCCAGTCGGCGAACCACGGGTAGCCGGCCATGATGGTGGTGAGCTTCTTGCCGCCCATCGTGCGCTGGACGACGAAGTCGTCGGTCGCGATCGCCAGCGCTTTAGCCGCGAGCGGTTCGCCGCCCGGCTCGGGCAGGGTGTCGAGGGATTTCTTGAGGCGGGGCGCTCGGCCGGGCTTGGCTTTGGGTTCGACGGCCTTGGTACCCAGGGCAACCGTGAGCGACGCTTTGGCCGACTTGCTGTCTGCAGAGAGAGGCAGGCTGAAGTAGCCGGGGACGAAGTAGTCTTCTTGGTCGTCCTGGCCGCGGTGGGTGTCGCGGGGGTAGAGGACGCCGTGCCACCAATCAGGCTCGGCGGTGAACTTACCGTCGGGTGAGTTGAAGGTGACGGCGGTCTCGCCGTGCGACGCGGTCAGCTTCTTGCCGTGCTTGGGGGATTGGAGATCGAAGTTGTCGGCTTGGTCGCGTAAGAGCAGTCCGTGAAAATCGCGGAGGGTGAGCATGGGCGCGACGCGGAGCGTGGCTTTGCCGCCAAGTTTTTTGAGGCCGGTGACGCGGTAATGCAGCGAGATCGCCTGGGCCTTGTCGTGCAGGACGAGCTCACGTTCGATGGTCAGCTCGCCCCAGCGGTAGGTCCACTGCACACTCAGGCCCCGCCGAAACTCGGCGATCACGCGGTGGCCCTGCGGTGCGTATACGGTTTGTCCATCATCACCGCGGAAAAGGCAGGTGCCGAGCTCGACGCGCTGCTGCGTGTCGCCATCTTCCAGGATCAGTTGATCGAAGACTTGATTCAACGCAAGCACCCGGCCGACGGGCGGCGCGGCGGCGGCGACGAGCAGGCCGTGGTAGCGGCGGGTGTTGCCGCCCAGCGCGGTGCCCATGCTGTAGGCCCCGGTGCCGTTGGTCAGCAGCCACTCGCGTTCGATTAGTGTTTCCGGCGTAACGCCTTCGCCGTCGACGGCGAGCGTGTGCGTGGTCCATTGTTTGTCCATGATGCGGCCATCATAGCCCCGCCCCCACCCCCGGAGTCGAAGCGATGTGTGAGTTTTGGTTGAGTAGTTTCCCGATCGTCTACGGCTTGAACGCGGCGCGAGCGTCCTTCACTGAGTCAAACAACGCAAGCATGCGGTGCATGTTCGCGACCTTGAACGACTGCCTCACGTTCGCGCCCGGCAGCGCGACGTGCAGCTGACCGCCGACGGAAAGGAACCGCTTGCGGATCGTCAGCAGCATCCCCATCCCGCCCGACGGGACCATCGCGACGCCGGTCGTGTCGATCAGCAGCTTGGGTTGGGTCGACGGGAGTTGGTTGGAGAATTCGAACAGCTCGCGTACCGCGTTGCCGTCGAAACGGCCGAGCGGGAACGTGATCACCGCCACGTCGTCGCAGGTTTCGGGTTGGATGTGTGTGTAATCAGCCATGCAGAAATGAAACGGTGCGGTTCCAGCGAAGCGTGACCGATTATCGACGCTGCCGCGCCAACTCGAAACCCAGTACCGATACCGCCGCGACCGTGCCGAGCGAGTGCTCGAACGCCCGGCCGTAAGGAACTTTGATCACCAAGTCCGCCTCGTTGAGGAACGACCGCTTCACGCCGCGCTTTTCCCCACCGACGAGCAGGAATAGCGGGCGGTTGAGATCGACGTCGTACAGGTCCTCAGCCTCGTGCGTGTCAGCGGTCGCCGCGACGGCCAACCCCTTGTCTTTGAAAAACGCCGCGGCTTCGTCGGGCGTGTCGGCGACGGCCATCGGCATGAACTCGCTGGTCCCCGCCGAAGCCCGGGCGATGATCGCGGGCGCTTCGCCGTCGGCCATGGCCCAATTCCGGGGGCGGACGACGACGCCGTGGCACCCCGCGGCGTAGAGCGAACGGATCGCCTGGCCGAAGTTGAACGGGTCTTCGACGCCGTCGAGCATGACGACGAACGACCGCTCGCTGCCGGAGAATCCGAGGATGTCCTGAAGTGAACAAAACGTCCGCGGTCCGACCTCGGCCACGACCCCGCCGTGCTTGCCGTGGCCGACGAGCGTGTCCAGCTCGTCCCGGCTACGTTTTTCCAGCTCCAGCCGCCGCGCCTTCGCCGCCCGCCGGACGGGTTCGATCTTGCGGTAATCCAGATCGCCGTCGACCCAGACGGCCGACACCTCTCGGGTACCCGCCGAGAGGGCCGCCTCGGCCGCGATCGCTCCGAGTAGACGTGTCTGGTTTTGTAGATTTTCAGAGTTATTGTCTTGGTTCATTTTTTTCTCAAGTCATTTAAACGGACAAGTCGCTTATTTTAATCAAAACCACAAACACACCAGGATGACCCGCCATGACATTCAAACCGACTTGGGACTCGCTCCAACAATACGCCTGCCCCGACTGGTTCCGGGACGCAAAGTTCGGCATCTGGGCCCATTGGGGCCCGCAAGGTGTGCCGATGGCCGGCGATTGGTACGCCCGCAACATGTATATCGAGGGCGACCCCGCCTACGAACACCACCTCAAGCATTTCGGCCACCTCTCGGAGTTCGGCTACAAAGACATCCTCCCGCTCTGGACCTGCGAAAACTTCGACGCCCAGGCGTTGGTGAATAAATACAAAGCCGCGGGGGCGAAGTACTTCGTCTCCATGGGCGTCCACCACGACAACTACGACCTCTGGAACTCGAAGCACCACAAGTACAACGCCGTCAACATCGGCCCCAAGCGCGACATCGTCGGCGAGTTCCGCGACGCCACCCGCAGCGCGGGCCTGCACTTCGGCGTCACCGAACACCTCGAGCGCGCCTACAACTGGTTCAACACCAACAAGGGCTCTGACAAAAAAGGCCCCAAAGCCGGCGTGCCCTACGACGGCAACATTGCCGAATTCGAAGACTTCTACTTCCCGCCCCACGACGACACCAACTACCAATACCCCCTCGATCCGCCCGAATGGTGGACGCAGCTGTGGCTCGACCGCATCAACGACCTCGTCGAGCAATACGACCCCGACCTGCTCTATACCGACGGGGCGATCCCCTTCGGCGAGGTCGGCCGGTCGATGCTCGCCCACTTCTATAACCGCAACCTCGAGCGCCGCGGCGGGAAACTCGAAGCGGTCTACAACCTCAAGAGCTACCGAAAATCAGTCCAAGAAGGCGCCAAAGGCAAGCCCTCCGTCGACAAAGACGGCAACCGACTCGGCGGCCACGGCGACTACATCGAGGGCATCGGCGTCCTCGACCTCGAACGCGGCGGCGTCGACACCATCTGGCCCGAGCCCTGGCAGACCGATACCTGCGTGGGGGGCTGGTATTACAAGCAAGGCCTAACCTACAAATCCCCGCAGTTGATCGTCCACATGCTCGCCGACATCGTCAGCAAGAACGGCAACCTCCTGCTGAACTTCCCCGGGCAAACGGACGGCACAATCGACGACGAGTGCCACGCCATCCTCGATAGCCTCGCCGCGTGGTTCGCCGTCAACGGTGAAGCGATCTACGGCACCCGCCCCTGGCATACCTACGGCCAGGGCCAAGACTTCCCCACCGGCGACTTCGCCGAGCCCGATCAATCACCGCTGGGTGAGGGCGATTACCGCTTCGTCACCAAGGGCGGCAACACCCTCTACGCCATCGCCATGGGCTGGCCGGCGTCCGGCACCTTCCATCTCACCACACTCAAGGACGAACGCGTCGCAAACGTAGAACTCCTCGGCCATGCTGGCCCACTTGAATGGTCGCAAGACGACAGCGGCGTGAAGATCAAAGCCCCCGACGCCGACGTAAGCGATCTCGCTTATTCCCTGAAAATCCGACTGGCTTAGCGGTCGTGGCTACGACTTGACTCAAACGGCGGCCGGCTCGATGAAATCGATCTCGCCGCAGTCGGGCAGCAGGCCGGCGGCGATGCCTTCTTGGATGAGTTGGCGGACGGCCTGCCGGCCGCGGTCGCCATAGTCGAGCGTCCAGTCGTTGACATACATGCCGACGAAACGGTCGGCCAAGTCGGCGCCCATGTCTCTCGCATAGTTGAGCGCGAAGTCGACCGAGGCTTGGCGGTGTTCGAGGGCGTACTCGATGCTGTTGAGTAGGACGCGGCAGATGGCCCCGGCTTCGCCGCTCTCGACGAGATCGCGGCGGATGGCGTTGGCTCCCAGCGGCAGCGGCAAGCCGCGGGACTGGGTCCACCAGGTGCCGAGGTCGACGAGCTTTTCCAGGCCGTTGTTCTGGAAGGTGATCTGCCCCTCGTGGATGATCAGGCCCGCGTCGTAGGTGCCGGCTTCGACGCCCTGCAGGATCTCGTCGAACATGACGTTTTCGTACTGCACATCGTCCTTGCTCATGCCGTGCTCGGCGAGCAGGAGCTGACAGCTCAGCCAGGCGGTCGTGCGTTCGCCGGGGATGGCGAGCTTCGCGCCCTTGAGGTCTTCGATGGTTTTAAATCGTCCGGGCGGGCACACAATCATCGGGCCGTAGTTATCGCCCATGGAGCTGCCACAACTCGTCATCGCATATTTGTCGGCGACGAAGGGGTACTGGTGGATGCTGAAGGCGGTGATCTCGAGCTCGCCCTTTTCGGAGCGGACGTTGAGCGACTGGATGTCTTCGAGGACGTGGACGAAGTCGTAGCCGGCGGTGTCGATCTTGGGGGTAAGCTGATCGCCGTTGGGCGCGGTGAAGTTCGCCAGCGGGTACCACATAAACGCGTCGTCGGGGTCGGGCGAGTGGCCGATGCGTAGGGTTTTATTTTGGGTAGAGGCGGTAGTCATACGAAGAGTGTAGGCGGTTGCCGGGCGAGAAGGGTTCGCCAGAATTGGCAACAGAAAGGGAAAAGTAATCACCTTCGCGGCGGACGCAACCCCCGGAAAAGATTCCGCCAAGACACTCCAAGACAGATAAACAAGTAACGGTGCGTGGCTCGCCAAAGTATTGAACTTTAGACCCGCGTCAAAGCCCCGGGTCCGCCACGGCGATATGCCATGAGACCAGCGATTAAGAGCATGGCGATCGCTACGGCAGTGGGTTCGGGGACATTAGCGACGAAAACGCCAGAGCTGCCGTCGGTAAACTCGAGCGTAAATGTAATCTGTCCGAAGTCGTTGAAAGACGAGGGCAGGCCATCTCCATTACTTGTCGTCAGGATAGTAGTTAGGTCGGAAATCGTACGCAGGTCTTGAACCGTAGGATCATCATCGACGTCGAAGAGATCGCCTTCGCGGACAACTAGAGTGATGCTCCCGTCGGAATCGGCAACCCAGATACCGCTGTCATTGGTGGCGTCGACGCCGTTGCCGGTCAGAGACGCAAGAAAAGCAACCTGCCCGGCGGCGTTAATGGCAGCGGCGGGACTATCGAGATTAAAGTTATCGGGGAGATTGAAAGCGGCAAAGACTACACCGGGTGCTGTCCCGGCGGCTTGATCGCCTTCTCTGACGACCAGGCCCGGACTACCGATCGATCCGGCGGCCTCGGAGAAGATCGCCACGTCATTCGAGGTATCGACACCATTTCCCGAGAGACGGCTAGCGAAGGCGGTTTGCCCGGCGTCATTGAAAGTAAAGTCGAAAGATAAATCCGAAAATGTTGTGCCGGCTTCGGTACCCGGGGCTTGGTTGCCCTCTCTCGCTACAAGCCCGGGACTACCCGAAGTGCCGGCGGCCTCAGAAAAGATTCCGACATCGTTACCTGAGTCTACATTGTCGCCACCTAGGAAGGCGGCGAAGGCGGATTGCCCCGAAGCGTTCAGGGTAAGTGACTCGAAACTGCGGAAACTGATGTCGGGCTCAGATACCGATGCTTGATCGCCCACACGAACGAGAAGTCGGGGATTACCAGGGGTTCCGAGCGCTTCAGAAAAAATGCCCTCGGAATCGCCGAGAAAAAGGAATTCGGGAGGGGAAAAGTTACCGACGAAAGCCACCTGCCCGGCATCGTTAAAAGCCGGCGGGTTAAGTGAAGTAAAGATAGAGCCAGCAGAGGGAGAGTCGGGATCGATATCGGGGACGAGATCGCCAGCTCGGACAATAAGGCTTGGGGTACCGATGTTACGGGTATCAGAAAAAATAGCAGAGTTGTTATCACTCGTAACTCCGCTGCCGGACAGTCTGCTGACGAACGCTGTCTGGCCCGCGGCGTTGATGCGGGGCTCGGTAAAATCGAAGCTGCCAAAACGGATCCCGGCGGGTAGTCCCGGAACTTGAGCGCCTTCGCGGGCCAAGATTCCCGGAGCGCCATTGGAACCGACAGCGCCGGAATAAATAGCGGTGTCGTTGAAAGGCGTGATCCCGTTGCCGGGGGCAAAGTCGAAGAGACCGGCAAAGGCGACCTCTCCGTTATCGCTGACCGGATAAGCAAGAAAACGGCTACCGGTGAAACCGCCGAATCCGCGGAAATCGATGCCAGGTCCGACGCCGGGTGCCGGAGCGCCGGTACGAGCAACCAGGCCCGGACGGCCAATCGTTCCAGCAGCATCAGAAAAAATGCCGCTACCTACACCTGCTATGCCGGCGGTAAACACCGTCTGTCCAGAACTGTTGATGGTGGGGCTTAGAAAATTAGTAAAGGTAGCATTGGTCTCAACGCCCGGGGCTTGTTGTCCGCTGAGGGTACGCGTCTCAAAAGTAACTTGCGCTTCCGCGCAAGTTACGCTTAAGATTAATGCAATCGCAGCGGTAATTTTTACTTTGGCGGTTAGGTTTGCATAAAGCTGATGTTTACGGACACGATCGCAGCAACAACGGATTAAATGCGGCACAACAATATTTCTCCTCGGATTGGTCTTCGCTAGGTCCCGGCGAGCCAGAATGAATCGGGTAGCTTAAAGATAAAACTTGATTATCTATACTATTGATTTAAATACAACTGTTATTTTGTTTTACCGAGATCGAGTTAATTTGGGTTGACCTCAAGCCGAGGTCCGCGTTACCCGACAGTTCGGAAACCTGTTTCGGCAACGGCGTGGTCGTTTTCAAAGGTCGAACCCGAGAAGCCGATGGCGTCGCCCAGGCCGGCGACGGCTAGGGTGAGTTTAAAGCTTCGGCCCGGCATGGTGCCATTATGGGGAAAGCGGGCGTCACGGGGAAGCGAAACGGGGGCGGGGTGGTCTTGTCGGCGGGGAAGTGGGAGCGCGGGGAATTAAGCCGCGGCGGCCCCGGGTCGTTGACCCGGGGCTAAATTTTGGGGGATTACGGGGCGGCCTGGACGCCAGCGTCGAGCGCTTCGCGCCATAGGCAGGTGGCGATGAGGCAATCACCGGGTCGGCAACGCTTGTGCCTCACTCGTGCTGGAGGTAGATCGGCTCGGTGACGGGGCCCAGGGGTAGGTGGTTGTCGTCCGGGTCGACGACGGCGGCGACGACGCCGACGGGGAGGCGGTCGGCGTCGATGCTGAACGGTTGGTCGGGGTGGGCGGTGAAGTCGTAGGTCGGCCGGGGGGCGGCGGTCAGGGCGGCGGTGATGTCTTGGTCTTCGCCGGTGAGCACGACGTCGAGGGTCTGGAACGCCGCGGCGTTGTTGGCGGGGAAGGGGGCGGCGGCGAGGGTCTGTAGCTGGGCGGTGAGGAAGTCGGCGTAGGGGGATACGGGCTGGATCAAGCCGTGGGTCAGGACGACGCGGGCGGTGAACCCGGCGGGTCCGCGGACGACGACTTTCAGGTTGTCTTGCGTATAGGTCCCCACGCCGCCGGGGGCGAGGCCGTTGACGGTCAGCATGACGCCGTGGCCGGGCAGGTCTTGTGAGGCCACGCCGTGCGAGCCGGCCTGCTTGGTCGTGCCGTGGAGCTGGCCTTGGGCCTGGCTGCCGTCGGCGAAGGTGACGGTAAACGTGGAGCCGATGAGCTCGGCGCCCGAGACACCGCCGACGTCCCACTTCGGCGTCGTTCCCTGGTCGAGGGGTTTTTTGTTCGTGCCGGCGATGGAGTTGGGGTCCATGTCGATGCAGAAGCCGACGGACTCGCCGGGCTCAAAGCCGCCGTCGACCGCGGGGTCGAAAACGAGGCGGAGCTCGCGGTAGCCCTGGGCTCCGCCTTCACCACGGTACGGCGAGCCATCCATGTCGCTGGGCGACACAACCCCCGTGTCCCCGGGCGTATCGATCTGCAGCGCCCGGGCGACGCTGTCCCCGGCCAGCCCCTCGGGGTCGAACACGCTATCGGGGTACAGGGCTCCGCTGACGTCGAGCGTAAAGCCAGTGATCGACTTGCTGCCCAGGTTGCTTAAGCGGAACGAGTTCTTGCCGTAGTTGGAGCGCTGGACGTTGTCGACGGCGTGGGTGATCTGCAGCACCGCGGCGCCGCCACCCGTGGGAGGAGTTTCGGCAGCGGGCGATGCCGCGGCCAAGGCCAGCAACGGCAGCGACGCGGAGAGGGCAAGGGTCTTGGTGGCGTGGTATGGCAAGCAATCGTTTTTCATATCGGAAACCTCCTAAGGGGGTAACTGCAGCATATCCCGACGGGTCGCGGCAGAAAAGCCGGGCCGTGTAACGTCACGCTCCGGCCGTCTTCGCCCCTGCGGTCAGTCGCTTGAGGATTTAATCCGCTCGACGTGCGCCGCGAGGGCGCTTGCCAGATGCTCAGCCACTTCGGGGTGGCGTTCGATCACGTTGAGAGTCTCGCCCAGGTCATCGCCGAGGTGATACAGCGTCGGGCCGGAATCCTCACGGCGGGTTTCTTTCACCATGAACCGTTCTTTGGCGTGGTATTTCCAATCACCCCAACGCACGGCATGAGGCCCGAAAAACAGATACTCGTGCGGGCTTTTCTCGTCCGGCTGGGCGGTCACCAGGCCCAAGATGTCTTGTCCATCGACCGGCCGATCCGGCAGCGTACCACCCGCCAGATAAGTAATCGTTGGCATCAGGTCGATCGTCATCACCGGTTCGGTGCAGGTTCCGCCCGCCGGGATCGTCCCGGGCCACCACATCACCGCCGGAACCCGCACGCCGCCCTCAAAGCGGGTGAACTTGCCCTCAAAAAAAGGAAGAGCCGAGCCCGCACGGTCCCCCCGGGTGAGCCACGGCCCGTTATCCGAAGTGAACACCACCAGCGTTTTCTCGTCGATGCCCAATTCCCGCAGATGGTCCAGAATCCGGCCGGTCTCGTGGTCGAGCTCTTCAATCACGTCGCCGTACAAACCGCCTCGGCTTTTCCCCTTAAATTCGGGGGTGGTAAAGAGCGGGACGTGAGGCATCGTGTGCGCCAGGTAAACGAAGAACGGCCGATCCGCCGCCAAGCTCTCATCGATAAAACGGATCGTTTCGTCCGTGTACCGCCGGGTCAAAGTGGCTTGGTCGGCGGGAAACTCGATGCACGCTTCGCCTCGCATCAACGGAACTTTATTACGCATCGAACGCGGGTTTTTCCGGGTCGGCTCACTCTCGAATGCGCGTTGAATATCGATAGGCGTCACGCCCTCCCGGAACAAGCAGTCCTCGGCGTACGCCATCGAGCGGGCCGGGAACATGTCGTTGCTGTAGGGGATGCCGTAATACAAATCGAAGCCCTGGTTGGTCGGCAGAAACTCAGGCTCATCCCCCAGATGCCACTTACCCACCGCGGCGGTCGCGTAGCCCGCGTCGCGTAGCACCTCGGCGACCGTGACCTGCTCGGGCGGCAAGCCACCCTGCCCCCGGTTGGGAAAAAACACCCGGTCCACGCCCACCCGCTCCGGGTAGCAGCCGGTCAACAACGCCGCCCGCGACGGGCTACAGATCGACGAGGCCACATAGAACTCGGTGAACTTCATCCCCTCGCGGGCCATCTCGTCGATACGCGGGGTCCGGATGTCCGGCGCCCCGAAGCAGCCCAAATCCCGGTAGCCCAGATCGTCGGTGAAAATAACCACCACGTTTGGCTTAGCCGGCTCGGCGGCCGCCGAGAAGCTAAGCGCGATCAACAGCAAGCCGGCGATATGTTTCATGCGTTTATTGTAATACGAAAGATCAAATATGTAACATTCTGCATTCACTTTAAGCTTTTTATATCTAATGCTTAACAGTGATTGCTAACTTATGATCACAAATTTTTTGATACACCCTCCATCAATCTGGCCTCAATACCCCCAACGCTTGATCCAAGGTCGGTACGGCCGCCCCCCGTTTCCGCCCGCCGCGATCGCACTCGCCCAGCAAGAGCAAGTCCTCATAGTCGGGATGCTCCGCCAACCGCCGTTGTATGCGGTAGCCGATCGTGCGGTCTTGGATCGCGTGGGCGTGCATATGGTGTTCGATGAGCCAGAGCGTGCGGTCGGTAACCAAATCTTTGAGGGCTTCGAGGCCAGCGGCGACGTGGTCGTGCGGGTCGATCGCTTTGCCTACGTCGTGTAGCAGGGCGGCAAGCAGAAACTCTTCGTCCCACGGCCGGGCGTCGTAGGCCAGCTGAAATACCTGCAGGCTGTGGTACAGCGCATCACCTTCCGGGTGGTATGTCGGCGACTGCTTCACCTCGGCCAAGGGCTCCAGCAGCAGCTTGAATAGCAACGCCGCGTCCTGCACCGCGACGTCGTGGTCCGGGTCGAGCTCGGCCTCTAGATCAACCTCAGGATGCTTGGCTTCGATCAACCGCCGCACCGCATCCGGGGTCGCCTTCTCGATGGGCTTGTTCGTGATCGAGCTGAGGAACGGGTAGTTCACCTCGCCCGCCGAGTACACCGTCAGCTCGACGGGGAACGCCGCGGCGACGTGGACGTGGCGGTACACCCGCGTCTGGTGGTGCTTGATCACCCGCCTGTGCTCGACGCGGTACTCGGCCCGCTCGTCGTCGAGCCGCATCGTCACCGCTTCGAGGCTGTCGGTGTAGAGGTGCAGGTCGATGTCCGAGCCCCGGCGGACGTGCCCGGTCCACACGCTGCCGATCAGCCGCGGCTGGTAGCGTTCGAGCGTCTGCATCCACCGCAACGCCTCGACCCGCATGGCCGCGAGCGTGTAGTTGCGAGCGGGCCCTTCCATCGTCTCGGCGAGGGTGCGCAGCCGTTCACGGATTTCGGCGTTGGACGGCAGGTCCTGCGGGCAGTGCTTGAAGTTCACGCCGAGCCGTTTGGCGGCTTTGCGTTTGGCGGTGAAGTATTCGGATTCGTCCCGGGTGTACATCAA
>JBCDJW010000009.1:0-101614 GCA_038747275.1 Planctomycetota bacterium
AAGGCACCTTCGCCATCCAGAACGGCGTCGACGCCGACCTCTTCATCACCAACGTCACCAACACCGGCGACTTCACCCTCGGAAGCCTCGCACAACTACAGACCAACACCTTCAACCAAGACGACGGATCACTCAACGTCGCGGGGATTCTCGATACCAATTCTTTCGTCACCTCCGGAGCTTCGGAAATCGTGCTGCAAGACGGCGAAATCGTCGTCGACAACGGCAACGGTATTTTTGAGTTAGGTGCCTCCGCAACGCTTAGCGGTAATGGAACTATCAACGGTAACGTCGTGGTCGAAGGCGTGATCACCCCCGGATTTTCTTTCGGCAACCTCACGATCACCGGCGACCTGTCCTTCGAAAACGGGGGGACACTCTTACTCGAAACCGACGGCAGCGGAGGCGACATCCTGACCGTTGAGGGAGTGGTTGATTTAACTAACCTCATCCTGGAGATACAGGTTGCTGACGGCGAAATTATCGAGGCCGGAGAAAATCTCATCTCGATCGATGCGGAGGGAATCACCGGAGAAATCGAAAGTGTCGTCTTCGCCGATTCAAACGGCATCGCGATAGATACTCAGGTTGAGTTTGATCCGGACACCGGCACCATCGAAGTCATAACCAATGAAACCGTTCCGGAACCACTTACCGCGGTCTCACTCATCTCCCTAATCGTTCTGGCCCACCGACGACGCAAGTATGACCATAGACTCTTGGCTTAAAACAGTAAATACCTCACTGCCAAAGTCTTTGCCGATGGATAAAGCAAGATGGGTCTAATGATTAAGTTATGCAGGTAAGTCGTTAGGCATAAGAAGTGCTTTAACTCATAGTTTTCGCCGTAAAACCATGTCTTCGGTGCTGCGGTAAGTTAAGAACAAGGCCCACACGCAGCGACAGAATTAAAAATCTGTTCGATGACTTCTTCCTCACACGGCCAAAGGTAGGTGTAGATTAGACCGAAGACGTCCGGATCGGGCCCCAATTCGTAGCAGCCATCGGCGAGGCCGCAGGTGAATGATAATATCCCTGCCGCCGGTGAAAGAAATTTTTGAAAACCAACTGGCGATTCCACCTCGTAACTTATGTTTCATGGCAAAGTCGACAACGCAATCAAACCATTCCGGCATAAAAAATATTGTCTCAGCAGACGCCGTAATTCTGCCGAAAAACTACACGAGCCGGCAATAATCCCCACGCGACATAGACATCAGTCGGTGGGCTTAAAAGTCTGTTTGCTGGAGTTAACTTTAAATACGGCTTGACAACTACCATTAGATAGGTAGAATTTGGATATGAGCCCCACCTCTGCCGACACCCTAACCCGCCTCATGGACGTGGCCCAAGATCTGGTCCAACGACGGGGGATCAACGCGATGAGCTTTCAGGACCTCAGCGAAGCGGTGGGCATCCGCAAGGCTAGTGTGCACTACCACTTCCCCAGCAAGGACGATATGGTCGTCAAGCTGTTAGAGCGATACCGCGAGCAGTTTGGACAGAACGTACAGGCCATCCTACGCGGCAACTACAGCGGGGCCGAAAAACTCAAAAAGTACGCGGGCTTGTTCTGCGGGCCGCTGCAGCAACCGCCGTACGACCGCGGCTGCCTCTGCGGGATGCTCGCGGCCGAGATGATAACCCTCAGCGAATCTGCGGCCGAATCGGTGCGGTCGTTTTTCGAAGAAAACCAAGCCTGGATCAGAACGATCCTCGATACAGGAATCGAAGACGGCTCGCTCAAACTGGGCGGCTCAAGCAAGGCCGCCGCCCAGTTTATCTTCGCTTCCCTCGAGGGCGCCCTATTAATCGCCCGGACCCAAGGCGGTATGAAGCGGATGCAGGCAGACACCCGAACCCTACTTCAACTGTTTCGACCATAGCTGGTCGTTTTTTTTTACCCCAAAAACTATCTACTGATAGATAGTTGCTAAAGGATTCAAATAGATATGAGCAGCACCCCCACCGCATTGATCGTCGGCGGCACCACCGGCATGGGCTTGGAAATCGCTAAGCAGCTTGCCGGCCATGATGTCCCCGTCCATATCCTCGGCCGCAACCCCGAGCGACTCGAAGCCGCCCGGGCAGAGATCGCCGAGATAGGCACGGTAATGACCAGCCAGCTCGATCTCTATAACCGCGAAGCTGTACAAGCGTTTGCTAGCGATCTTAAAGATCAGGCAACGCCCATCAGCCACCTCGTTAATTCCGCAGGCACGTTCAACCCCACCCCGTTTCTCGATCACAGCGAAAAAGACTACGACAGCTATCTCGAGATGAACCGAGCGACCTTCTTTATCACTCAGGCTGTCGCGGCCAACATGAAACAGAACGGCGGCGGATCGATCGTCAATATCGGATCGATGTGGGCGAAACAGGCGATCAAAGCCACACCTTCGTCCGCGTACTCAATGGCCAAAGCCGGCCTGCACGCGATGACGCAACACCTCGCCATGGAATTGAGCGACTTCGATATCCGCGTTAATGCCGTATCCCCCGCAGTGGTCGTCACACCGATCTACGGAAACTTCATGCCCGCCGACAAAATCGAAGAGAGCCTGCAGGGATTTAATGACTTCCACCCGATCGGCCGGGTTGGCCGCCCTTCCGATGTCGCTTCCGTTGTCTCCTACCTGCTGTCTGACGAAGCCGGCTGGGTCACCGGAGCGGTCTGGGACGTGGACGGCGGCGTCATGGCCGGCCGTAACTAATTATCCGAAAATCTCCAAATCACACAAGGAACTCACGATGCATTCAATGGATAACCTCAAGAAACTCCCCACGCTCAGCAAGATCGATGGTGGCAAGTTCAACAAGTTCTTTGCATACGACCAAGCCGCCCTCGCGGACGGCGCGATTCCGGCGAAGTACAAAGAATTGATCGCCTTGGGCGTCGCCCTGACCACGCAGTGCGTTTACTGCCTAGAACTACACAAAGAAGCTGCGGTCAAAGCCGGGGCCACACAGGAAGAGATCGCAGAAACGATCCACGTCGCTGCCGCACTCCGCGCCGGAGCCGCTCTGACTCACGGCACCCACCTGCTCGACTGACCTTCGCTTGCACCGTCCCTAACCGGCGGGCCGACTTGAACGCTGGCCCGCCGATTTTCGCTTCAGACTTTACGCTGCAACACCAAGTCTTCGGTGCTGCGATACGTGAGTAGCAACGCTCCGCTCGCGGCCACCGCGTCGAAGATAGTTGTAATGACCTCCTCTTCACCCGGCCAGGGGTAGGCGTAGATCAGGCCGAAGTCGTCGGGATCCATGCCGAGTTCGTCGTAGCCATCGGCCACGCCGCGGCCCAGGGTCGCCAGGTCGTCCTGCACGTCCGCCAGGTGCTCGGCAGACTCGGGGATGAAACTGCCGCAGGCGAACGCCACGTCGAGGTCGTGCTCAGCCACAAACGCCTCGGCCTGCGGGACCAAGTCGTGTTCGAGCTCAATGCCGCAGGCCTCGAATCCGAGCTGCGCCGCCAAAGCCGCAACCACGCCGAACCCACTGCCCCACTCGCAGAATTGCTCGGTCGGCGCGAGGCCTGCGTCGTACACTTTCGCCAAGCCGGTGTAGACCCGCCGGTAGTCCGCCGGCACGAACGCCCCCCCGCCGCCACCGAAACCGCCCCCCTCGCCGCTGCGTTTGGCCCCGAGGTAGTCGCTGATCCGCTGCTCGCTGTCGGCCACCAGCACCTCCGCGACCTCGGGTAACGGCGTAAACGGCACTTCAATATCTAGCGTCACCAAACTCAACAATAACCACCAATCCGACCCGCCGATCCCGAGTACCGCTCAGCCAGAGAAAAACCCCGCTTTTGGGCGGGGCGTTAGATCAGTGCCCCCTCTAGGACTCGAACCTAGGACCTGCGGATTAAGAATCCGATGCTCTAACCGACTGAGCTAAGGAGGCGTAGTGGGCTAAATACAGCCCTGATGCACTGGGAATCGCGAATTGTAAGCCCAGCCAATGCACTGTCAACCTGCAATATCGGGAAGTATGCCTAACTACACCCCAAAATCGAAAACCCGACGTGCACTAAAATTCGCACTGTCATGATTGAACTCAAAAACGTGTGGCACTACTACGGCGTTCGGCCGACACTCCGGGGAATCGATCTGGAAGTGAAGACCGGGGAATTGATGTGCGTAATGGGGCCCAACGGCATGGGCAAAAGTACCCTCCTAGCCGTGGCCGGTGGGGTTCAGCCATGCCTCGACGGATATGTTGAAATCAATGGCAAGCGTCGGCGACGGAGTATCCAAGAAGAACGAGCTTTACGGGAACAAGTCGTCTACTTACCCGATACACCCTGGCTCCCCAAGAGCCAGACCGGCCGGGAGTGGCTCATGGGCGTCGGCCGGCTCTACGGTGTTTCGACCAAGCGACTGTTTCAGCGGATCGATCAACTCCTCGAAGTATTTGATCTGTCGGAACAGGGCGACCGTTCGATTTCCAGCTACTCCACGGGACAGCAGAAGAAGATCGGACTTTGCGGCGCATTTATCACCGAGGCCCCGGTGCTCATTCTCGACGAACCGCTGTCGGGCGGCCTAGACGCCTCGGCTTTATTAGCCGTGGAAAAAATCCTACGCAGCTTGGCGGAACGCCACGACGTAACCGTCTTGATGGCGGTGCCGGTGCCCGAGTTGGTGGACCGGATCGCCGACCGCGTCGCGGTGATTATCGACGGAACGCTTCAAGCGATCGGCACCCCGGCGGAATTGTGTGCGACATCCGGCAGAGCCACGCTCGCCGAGACGCTCGACGCGATGGTTCACCCCGAAGGCGACGACGCGGTGGCCCGATATCTCGCCGAGGGAACCGAAGATGCCTAAGCGAATCGCAGAAAATCTATTAGCGTTCTTCGCGTTTGGACTCGCATACGGCACCGTCTGGGGCCTCGAATTCGTCGGCAACTGGACGGAAGCCGAAGACAACCTCACCCCCGAAGCATGGCGACGAGTACGCTGGGCGATATTCATCATTATCGCCGTAGGCCACGGGGTATTTCGGGCGTATTGGCCGAGCCCGCTGCTGAGGAAAGACTATGGGGCGTGGCTAAGTCAAACGCCTTGGCGGCACGGCTTACCCGCGCCGCTGGGCGCGATCTGGCCGGGGTGGATCGACGGGGCGTGGGTGGTCGGCTTGACGATGCTGGGGTGGACGATCGACGGCTTACCGTGGTGGGTGTTGCCGACGATATTCGTTAGCTGCTGGACGCTGACCGTCTTTTGGGCTTGCGCGTCGAGAGGTTCGGCGGTCACGTGGGTGGCGTTTGGTATGCCGCTGATGTGGTATCCGTGGATCGGGGTTTGGCAGGTGCCGGTTGTGATTTTTGCGCTCGTGAGTGTGGTGGCGTGGAACTACCGCCAAAGGCTTGAAGGCTTCCCCTTTGAGGACGGCACTTGGAAACTGAGTGCCGACGAAATTAAGGCGGCTGAAGCAAAAGATTTAGGCTGGCCGTTCGCCGTCCTAGCCCCGGATCAGCCCCGACCACAAACCGGCTTTGGGGCCCACAGCCTGACCGCGGGGCTCCTCGTTTGGTACCTGCACAGCATTTGGTCTTTTACTATCCAACTAAGCAAAATCGATCCGGTGGTCGGAGCAACTGAATGGGACACCTTGACCAAATTACTACTTGTAATATGGATGTTCGGGGTTACTTTGATCGCACTATCGTCGTGGGTTAAATATGCCGCCGTGGGTAGACCGGCTATGAGTCTTTGGGCTCGGCTACAACATCGGCGCTGGCGTTTGCCGGGTTACGACCGCGTGTTCCTTGTACCTTTGGCGGTTCTCGCGGTCGGCAGCGTATTCGGGCTGCTGATTTGGCTCGAACTATGGCACTTGCGGGCCACGATCGAAGTCGGGGTATTCGTCGTGGCTTTGACCACTTCGACAGTCGGCCCCTCCATAGAAGAATGGAAACTAACCGCACCGATCCGGCTAAGCCAACAGCCTGTAACGACTTCTTCCACAGCAGCGAAGAAACGCGGAAAAACCATCACGTTCAATGTCCGCTTCGCGGGACGCAACATCTGAATGATCATCAGTAGTCTTTGCGTTGTGACGGCCCGCACACGGATTTAAAGTATCTTGAATCGAGGGATCATCTCTTTTCACGAAAGGCCTGTGCATGTCCGGAATCGAGTCCACCGAATCGAATCTGCAGGAAACACGGCGGTTTGCTCCACCCACAGACTTCGCCGCCCAGGCCCACATCGGGTCGATCGAGGAATACGAAAAACTGCACGCCCGGTCGATCGCGGAGCCCGAGGCGTTTTGGGGTGAGATCGCGGAAGAGTTACACTGGTTCCGGGGGTGGGACTCAGTTCTGGAGTGGGAAGCACCGGACGCGAAATGGTTCGTCGGGGCGCAAACCAACCTCTGCTACAACTGCATCGACCGGCAGATCGACGCGGGGCTGGGCGACAAGGTCGCGATCGTGTGGGAGGCCGAGCCTTTTGGCGATGACGGCAAGCCCCATGTCGAACGGCTGACCTACAACGACCTGCTCCGCGAGGTCTCGATCTTTGCCAACGTGCTCAAAGCCAAGGGCGTCAAGAAGGGCGACGTGGTCACGATCTATATGGGGATGGTCCCGCAGCTCGCGGTCGCGATGCTCGCCTGCGCTCGCATCGGCGCGGTCCATTCGATCATCTTCGGCGGCTTCTCCGCCACCGCGATCCGCGACCGCGTAGAAGACGGCCAATCCAAGCTGCTCATCACCTGCGACGGCTCTTGGCGACGCGCAAAAAACGTACCACTCAAGGCCAACGTCGACGAGGCGTTGACCATGACCGACCTCGTCGAAGACGTCATCGTGTTCAAAAGGACCGAGTGCGACGTGCACATGGTCCTAGGACGGGACCACTGGTGGCACGACCTCGTCGACGGCGTCAGCGACGACTGCCCCGCCGAGCCGATGGACGCCGAGGACCTGCTGTTCATCCTCTACACCTCCGGCAGCACCGGCAAGCCCAAGGGCATCATGCACACCACCGGCGGCTACATGGTGCACGCCTACATGACCTCGAAGCTGACCTTCGACCTCAAGGCCGACGACCCGGATGAGATGTACTGGTGTACCGCCGACATCGGCTGGATCACCGGCCACAGCTACATCATCTACGGCCTACTGCCCAACCGCGTGCCGACGCTCATGTACGAAGGTGCCCCCAACGAGCCCGGCCCCGACCGCTTCTGGGACATGGTCGAACGCCACAAGGTCACCAAGTTCTACACCGCCCCGACCGCGATCCGAGCGTTCATGAAATGGGGCGATGAACACGTCGAGAAGCACGACCTCTCTTCACTCAAAGTGCTCGGCACCGTCGGCGAGCCGATCAACCCCGAGGCGTGGGTCTGGTACCACGAGGTCATCGGCGGCGGACGCTGCCCGATCGTCGACACCTGGTGGCAGACCGAAACCGGCGGCCACATGCTCACCCCCCTGCCCGGCGCAACGACGACGACGCCCGGTAGCTGCTGCCGGCCGATGCTCGGCATCGACGCCGCGGTCGTGAACTCCGACGGCGAAGAAGTGCCCAACAACACCGGCGGCATCCTCGTCATCCGCAAGCCCTGGCCGTCGATGCTCCGCGGGATCTACGGAGATCGGCAGCGGTTTATCGAAACGTATTGGGAAAAAGTGCCGGGCATGTACTGCCCCGCCGACGGCGCCCGCGTCGACCCCGACGGCAACTTCTGGATCACCGGCCGGATCGACGACGTCATCGTCGTGGCCGGCCACAACCTCGGGACGATGGAGGTTGAGTCGGCGTTGGTCAGCCACCCCGACGTCGCCGAGGCTGCGGTTGTCGGCTTCCCCCACGACGTCAAGGGCACCGGCATCGCCGCCTTCGTCATCACCCACAGCCAGGTCCCGCCCGCGGGCAGCGACGCCGCGGCCGAGATGAAAAAATCCATGTCCACCCACGTGGCCAAAGAGCTCGGCCCGATCTCGAAGCCCGACCAAATCCGCCTCACCGAAGCCCTGCCCAAGACCCGCAGCGGCAAGATCATGCGCCGCCTCCTCCGCGACATCGCCGCCGGCAACCCGATCACGCAAGACACCACCACCCTAGAAGACCGCGGCATCGTCGAGAAGCTGCAGGCCAGCGGCTAAGCCACGCGTAGACTCTGCCTCGATGAACACGACCAAAACACAAAAGCTTCCTACGGCAACAGTGTCCCCCGTGAAGAAACAACCCGGTCGGCCCCGGGGCGGTTTTTCGGGCGCGCTAGGGTGCGTATTCGCCGACCCATCGTGGATCAACCGGTACTGGATCGTGCCGGTGCTCATCCTGCTTCCGGTCGTCAACCTGATCCTCCTGCGCGGCTGGCGTTTCGAATTGATGCGGAGCCTGGTCTGGCAGCGTTCGCCGAGCCTCCCGGACCCTGCCCGCTTTTTCCATTTCCTGGGCAAGGGGCTGTTGCTGTGGCTGATGACTTTTGTTTACCACCTGCCCCACCTCGCGTTCGGGCTGCTGCACTTCGTCCAGCTGACCCACGCGGCCGGTAAAGGCGGCGAGGCTTTGGTGAAAGAATTTGTACTCGTAACCTTGATCACGATCGTGTTTACCGCCGCGACGTGGCCGTTGTACCTGGTCGCGGTACTGCGTTACGCGGCGACCGGGTCATTGAGCGCTTTCCTGCTGGTGCCGCAGAACCTATGGCTGGTGTTACGGCACTACCCCCGGCTGGTGTTATTAGGGCTTTCGGTCCTGCTGGTAACAGTGGTGCATTTCTTTTTACTTGGTGTATTGACCGCAACCGTGATCGGGCTATTCGTCGCGCTGCTGGCCACGATCCCGATCTACTACGCCGCGACGGGCCACCTTTACGCCCAGATGGCGGCGCGGATGGCGGCGACCCACCGCTGGCTGCTGCCGGTCGAACCGGGTGCGGAAGACGGTCCGCGGAAGCCCCGGCCGGTCGGCGGGGTCCGGGTCATTGTGGGTCTGTTTTTCTCTTCCGTTTTCCTGATCTCCGGGGTTGCGGCGGCCGTCGGGATCGCGCTGCTTATGGCCGGGCCTACCACAGCGTGGAGCCCGGAGATCCAGGCACTGTTCGACGCATTGAAATCGGGCGACTGGGCCGCAGCGGTTGACGTACTCCGCGGGTTCCGCGACACGTGGTCCCAACCCGAGACATGGCGTAGCCTCGCCCCGGAATGGTTGAAAGACCAGATCGATAACTGGATAAACATCGAAGATACGCCCGAGGCGCCGGCGGATAGCGAAACGCCATGACCCGCGGCAATGGTATGTCCGTTCCGCATCAACCCGATGACTTATCATCAACGCATGTCCCACACCAACCCCATCCTAAAAAACGGTGGTATCCACCACGTAGCCCTCTCCACGACCGACTTCGACCGCTCGGTTTCGTTCTACACCGATGTGCTCGGCTGCAAGCCGACGATGCTCTGGGGACCAAATGGTGAGCGGGGCGTGATGCTCGACGTCGGCGACGGGAACTACGTCGAGGTGTTTGAACGCGACAACGCGGCGGAGCAGCCGGCCGAGGCGCGGCTGCTGCACTTCTGCCTGCGGTGCGACAACCTCGACGAAGTGGTCGAACATGTCCGCAAAGCCGGGATGACCGTCACGATCGAGCCAAGAGACGTGCCGATCGAGAACAACGCAGAGGGCGGCAAGCCGAACATCACGCTGCGCCTGGCGTTCTTCACCGGCCCCGACGGAGAGATCATCGAACTCATGCAATGCGAGGACCTCTAGTCCCCCGGAAATAACCCCGGATAAAAACATGGCCGAACACCGAGCAACGATCGACTGGAAACGCGGCGACGCCGGGTTCACCTACGAGACCTACTCCCGCAACCACACCGTCACCTTCGATAACGGCGTGGTCGTCGAGGCCTCGGCTGCGCCCGACTTCATGGGCGACGCGACCCGGGTCGACCCCGAGGAGATGCTGGTCGCGGCGTTGTCGAACTGCCACATGCTCACGTTCCTCGCCATCGCCGCGAAGAAACGGCTGATCGTCGAGTCGTACCGCGACGAGGCGTCGGGCGTGCTCGGCACGCTGGAGAACAAGCGGATGGCGATCACCGCCGTGATCCTCCGGCCGCAGGTCGTCTTCGGCGGCCCCCCGGAAAAACAGCCGGACGACGCGGCCGTCGAGGCGATCCACCACAAGGCCCACGAGCACTGCTTTATCGCCAACACCGTGAATTGCCCGGTAAACGTCGAGCCCGCTTAAATACCGATTCACCGAGCCTCGCGCCTAGATAAATCTCGGCGGCCGGTGTGCTATGGTTCGCACATGCCCACCGCTTTATCCGTCAACGTGAACAAAGTCGCGCTGCTCCGTAACGCCCGCCACGGCGAGGTGCCGTCGGTCGTCGGCTTCGCCAAAGCGGCGCTCGACGCCGGGGCTCACGGGATCACCGTCCACCCCCGGCCCGACCAGCGCCACATCCGCATCACCGACGTCGATGCGCTGGCCGAGCTGCTCGCCTCCCCCGAGTACGCCGACCGCGAGTTCAATATTGAGGGCAACCCGCTGGACCTGTCGCACGGCGACCACCTGATGCCGATCCTCCGCCGGGTCCGGCCGACACAGGCAACGCTGGTCCCCGACAGCTCGGACCAAAACACCTCGGATCACGGGTTCGCGTTGACCGATCCCGCTGTCGTGGCCGAGTTGCGACCGATCGTGGATGAGCTGCGAGACCTCGGCATCAGAGTCAGCCTATTCGTCGACCCCGATCCTGAAACCGCCGCCGCCGCGAAAGATGCCGGAGCCGATCGGGTCGAGCTCTACACCGAGTCGTATGCCTCGGCCTTCGCGGGTACGGACCATGACGCGACCCTGCAACGCTTCGCCGACACCGGACAGCGCGCGTTGGACATCGGCCTCGGCTTAAACGCTGGGCACGACCTCGACCAAGCCAATCTCGGCCTGTTCCTCGACCGCGTCGCGGGAGTTCAAGAAGTCAGCATCGGCCACGCGCTGGTCGCCGAGTCGCTGCTCGAAGGCGTCGCCGCAACCGTTCGTGCGTATCTCGATCTGGTGCGTTAGTCGGGGCTTTCTCCGCCGCTGCGGTGCTGCCGCAACGCGGTTTCCGCGTCCTCGATCAATTCGACCAACTGCTCCGGCAAAGCTTCTTCCCCCCAAGCTTCACTCAGAGCGTTACGGTGTTTTTCGATGAGTACCTCGGCCCGGTCGAGGCCGAGCGCCCGCTGATCCGCGTCGAGTTCATCTAAGTGCGACAACGAAAACCACACCGCCTGCAGGTTGATGATGTCGGGTACCGCATCACGCAGCCGCTGCCCCTCCGCATCTTTGGGCAACGCCAACGCCGACTTGGCGAACGCCACCCAACGCCCCAGCAACACCGCCCACGTCATCTTTTCGGGATGCAACGGTTCGGGAGACGGATTAGCTGCGGGATCGGAAGGCGTGTTCATCGAAAAAAGTTCGCTATGGCTGAGGCTATTATGCCGTGATGAAACTTGTCCTACCGCCAAGGTTAATCGCCGTATTCTTCGTCGCCCCCATTTTGGCGGCTTCCGGGTGCAGAACCGCCGGACTTACAGCTACCGAAAAAACAGACCTGCCGCGTAAGGCAGACATAACGACCGCCGCGGCAGCAAAGCCCGAACCGTCGCCGAAAACGGCTCAAGCCCCCGTCGCCCCGCGTGAAGTCTTCCCCGGCATCACGCTCGACCTCGAAAACCGGCACATCGACGTAGACGCCACCGTGGTCGGCCGCGAAGTCGAGTGGCTTGAGCTTCTCGCCTGTCGGCCGAACACCCGGGAATACGAGGCCATCGTCTCGGTCGACGGCGAAGCGGCCTCGATCGGCGTCGCCTTGTCGCTGCTCGGACTGGAGGCCGGCCAACCCGCCCGGACCGAAAAGAACGCCGAGGGCCAGCGGCTCTTCTTCGCGCCGCACGGTCCACTGCTGGAATTGTTCTTCGTCCTCGACGACCAACCCGACGCCCCTATCCCCGCGAACGAATGGGTCGTGGACCAAGAAACCGGCGCGACCATGGCCGGCAACACCTGGCTCTTCACCGGCTCGACGGTGATCGAGTTTCAAGGCAACGCTTTCTTCATGGCCGAGAAGAACGGCACGGTCGTCTCGCTGCTGAACTTCGGCGACGAGTTGGTCAGCCGACCCACCGAGAAATCCGAGGCGGGCGGGACGGACCTCTGGACCGCGAACACCGAAGCCATCCCCCCCGTCGGAACCCGACTCAAGCTACGGTTCCGGACCGCGGAAGCGAAATGAATCGTATCGGTCAGGTTGCTGCCGGGGCTTGGGTGATCAGCGACGATTCGTTGACGCAGTCTTCGTCATCGTCGGCCATGCACACGAACATCTGGCGGTAGGCCAAGAAGCTCAGCAACGCCATCACCGGCACCGCCACCGCGCTGACCCCGGGGATGATCTGCAGCGCCAGCAGGACGAAGAACAATATCCGCAGGCCCCACTTCATCGCGAAGTTTCGGCCCCGCGGGATGTACCGGCGGAACGGGGCAACCAGCGTCATCCGGTAAAGAATCACCGCGGGAATCACGCCGACGATATAGATCAGCCCCAACCCCGCACACAGCAATAGGATCAGCGGCACCCGGGCGGAGACGCGGTTGACGTAGGCCTTGGTAAACGCGGGATCAGCGAACGCGTCGTCGCCGCAGGCTGGGCAGTTCTGTCGAGGGTGGCGTTCTTCGAGCTTGACCGCACACGTCGGGCAACGCTTCGCCGCCGCGAGTTGGTAAGGGTGCGTCACCAGGTCCGCAGGGTCGTCGGTGTCGGACTGGCCGAGCCAGCCGACGTCGCAGACGTTGTCGTTGGGCGCTCGGCAAGAGCCGCACATCATCGCGCAGCGGTACATCAACTCGCCACAGCTCTTGCACGGCACGCGGGACTTCTCTTCCTTGCGGTGGACCCACCACCTCAGCAGGAAGATCATCCCCGTGGCGATCCCGATCAGGATCAGCATGATGATCGGGAACAGGATGAAGAAGAACAGGCCGAACATCGACCACAAGTCTTCCGCCCAGCTGAACAATTTCTGGATGCCGACGTCGTCGTCTTCGTCGGCGTCGATGAACAGCCCCATAACGAACGACCGCGTCGTCGCGACCACGAACGTGCCCGCCGCCGCCAAGGCCGCGGGGATACTGGACCACGTTAGGCCCATGGCCAGGACGGCCACGAAAGCCATCGTACCGGTGGTGCCGACGGATCCGATAATACTGCCCGCAAAGGCCGTGTCCCCCGCCGAGGCCACGCCCATCACCGTCAACGCCGCCATCACCGGCTTGGCGTACTTGTCGACCTCGTTGAGGATCGCCCGGGCGTCGGGGTTCTTGGTCGCCGCGATCTCCAGCCCCGCCAGGATCCCCAGGACCAGAAGGCAGGCGTCGCTGGTGAACCATGACGGCACCCCGTTGGCCGCCACGCCCAACGCCTTGAGCATGCCGAAATCCGCCAGCCCCATCTGCGGCCCGAAGCGCAGGATCAACGCCGCCGCGAACGCCGGCACAAACGCCCGGGAAGCAAAAAGCCCCATCGAACCTAACGCCTGGATCGATAAAGTTACAAGTACAGCCATGTGTCTATTTTAACCCTTTCTGGCCAACCCACGCATTCGTGTTGACAGAAAGCAGGTCAAAGCCGACAATTTAGAAATTCAGGCAGATTTTGCCTGCAGCCTTTCTGTGTTACCTGAAGGATACTCTCATGATTTCTGCTTGCCGACGCTTTGTGACCGCTTCTGTGTTTGTGAGTGCTTTAGCCTTAATGTCCGTCGGCTGTAGCAGCAGAGGCAGCATAAGTTCCGATGTCACCCCCGCCCTTACTTCACACGGCCGAACGGCAGAGCAAGACGCCAACACCTATGCCCGAGTCATCGACAACAACACCCGGACGCTCTGGGACGATTTTGCTCGTTTCTTTCTAGTAGACAAAACTTCTCGGCTCAACCCCACAGTCGTCCCCTGATCTGCACCCATATTTTGTTCTATCGAAGCCTCTGCTAGCCCAAGCAGGGGCTTTTTATTTTCGGTTCCTTGACACCGCCGCCGGGCTCGCCGACGCTGGGGCGATGCTGACCTACCTCAACCAAGGCGAGCGCCACTTCTTCGAGCGTCCGACCCTGCCCGTCCACCGCGGGGTCTGGGAGTGTTTTGCGGTTGTTGAGGGAGCCTGCGGCCCGATCGAACATCCCGGCGATCGCCCAGACCTCTATGAACACCGGCTCTGGCTGATGCCCCCCGACAGCGTGCACGGCTGGACCGGCCAACAAGACGAACCCTGCCAAATCCTCGTCGTCCACTTCCAGAGCTTGCCCGAGCCGCTCGGCCTAAACCAACAGCCGGTCTCGGTTGAATTGGAAGCCGATCAGATCGACAAACTCAGAGAGATGTTCACCGAACTCGAAGCCATCTATATCCAGCCAACGGAGCTAACTAAGCTCCAAGCGGAGCGGCTGAAGATTGAGCTGTGCATCACCGCTCTCGCCAATAGCCACGTCAACACCGGCAACACGGCTGAGCACAAGGTCGCCGCGGGCTTGGCGTGGTACGCCGAAAACCTCGCCCAGCGGCCCGGCGTCGAAGACGTCGCCCGGGCCGTCGCCGTCTCGCCCAGCCACCTCCGCCGGCTGTTCCTCCAGGCGATGGGTGTCAGCCCGCTCGAAGCGATGAAGAAGGTCCAACACGACCGGGCCAAACAGCTCATGCTCCGCACAAACCTCGCGCTCAGCGACGTCTCCGCCGCCTGCGGATTCTCCGCCCAGAGCGTGTTCTCCCGCGACTTCGCCAAACGACAGAACATCACCCCGCAGGCCTGGCGAAATAAGTCTCAGGCCGCCGAGAGTCTCTAATCGGCTTTCCTGCTAATCGCGGGAGGTCGCGGGGAAGTATTCCTGCAGCGACTTCACACCCCAATCGTTCTTCCGCAGCGCCGCGATCGCCTGGACCGCGACTTTCGCCGCGGTCATCGTCGTGATCATCGGCACGCCGTTGCGGATCGCGGTCGCCCGCAGCTTGCCTTCGTCGGTGCCCGCGCCCTTGCGGGTCGGGGTGTTGATGATGAGCGCGAGCTCGCCGTTCTTCATCAGGTCCAGCGCGTTGGGCCGACCGCCCTCTTGGATCTTCTTCACCGGCGTCGTTTCGACGCCTTGATCCAGCAGATATTTGTGCGTGCCGCGGGTGGTCAAGACCTCAAACCCCTGATCGACCAGCCCCTTCGCCACGTCGAGCAGGGCCGGCTTATCGCTCTCGCGGACCGAGAGGAAGACCTTACCTTCGAGCGGCAGCTTCGAGCCCGCCGCCATCTGGGCCTTGGCAAACGCGACGGGGAAGTCGGCGTCGGCCCCCATACACTCGCCGGTGGACCGCATCTCGGGGCCGAGGATGACGTCGACGCCCGGGAACTTACCGAAGGGGAAGACCGATTCCTTGATCGACGTGTGCGTCGGGGTGACTTCTTCGGTAACGCCCAGCTCGGCGAGTTGTTTACCCGCCATGACCTTGGCGGCGATCCGCGCCCAGCTCACGCCGGTCGCCTTGCCGACGAACGGCACGGTCCGCGAGGCCCGCGGGTTGACCTCAATCACGTAGATCTCGCCATCCTTGACCGCCCACTGCACGTTCATCAGGCCGCGGACGTTTAACGCCTCGGCCAGCTTCCGCGACTTGGCCTTCAGTTCTTCCACGATCGCGGGTGGCAACGAATAAGCGGGGATGGTGCAGGCCGAGTCGCCCGAGTGAATGCCCGCCTCTTCGATGTGTTCAAGGACGCCGCAGACCAAGGCGTTGCACTCAGCGTTTTCACTTCCGGGGGCGAAGTCCGCGATGACGTCGATGTCGCACTCGGTCGCCTCGGCGAGGAACTTATCGACGAGGATCGGCTGACCGGCGAGGTCGGACGCCCCGATCGCCTTGGCCATGTAGAACCGCAGCTGCTCGTCGTCGAAAACGGTCTCCATCGCTCGGCCGCCCAGCACGAACGATGGGCGGACCAGTACGGGATAAGTTATCCGGTTGGCGATCTCGATGGCCTGCTCGACGTCGTAGGCGATACCGTTGGGCGGCTGCTGCACACCCAGCTCATCACACAACGCCGCGAACTTATCGCGGTCTTCCGCAAGATCGATCGAATCGACACTCGTCCCGATAATCGGCACGCCCGCCGCCTTCAGGCCGCCGGCCAGGTTCAGCGGCGTCTGTCCGCCGTATTGCACCACGACGCCGTGAAGTAGACCGCCGTCGCTTCCGGGGGCGCCGAAGGGCTTGCCGTTGAGGCGTTCGCAGATGTTCAGCACATCTTCCAGCGTCAGCGGCTCAAAGAACAAGAGGTCCGACGTGTCGTAGTCGGTCGAAACCGTCTCGGGGTTGGAGTTGACCAGTACCGCTTCGTAGCCGAGCTCCTGGGCGGCGAAGGCGGCCTGCACGCAGCAGTAATCGAACTCAATCCCCTGGCCGATGCGGTTCGGCCCGCCGCCGAGGATGACGATTTTTTTGGTGCCGCTGACCCGGATCTCGTCATCGACGCCCGACGTGCCGTCGGCCTGGGCGTAGGGCGCTTCGTAGGTCGAGTAGTAATACGGCGTCACCGCCTCAAACTCGGCGGCGCAGGTATCGACCAGCTTGTACACCGGCTCGATCCCCAATTCCTGCCGCCGTTTCCGCACCGCCATGATGTCGGGGGTCTTGATCGCGCCGAGGTAGAGGTTGGCGAGTTGGGCGTCGCTGTAGCCGAGCTGCTTCGCTTCGAACAGCACGTCCCGCGGTACGTCTTCCAGATTGTCGAAGGACGTCAGCGTGTTCTCGAAGTCGACGAGTTGCTTGAGCTGGTCGAGAAACCACGGGTCGATCTTCGTCGACTCGTGAACCTGCTCGACGCTCCAGCCCATCTTGAAGGCGTAGCGGATGTAGAACCACCGACCCTGCGACGGGACCTCGAGCTTGCGGACCAGCTTGCCTTCGTCGACGGGGAAATCGATCTTCGTGCCGTCGGGGCGGACGACGCCGCGCTGGGCGTTAAGCCATTTGTCGCTGGCGTCGAGGCCGTAGCCGAAGCGCTTGATCTCCATCGAGCGGATGCCCTTCTGCATCGACTCTTTGAAGGTTCGCCCGATGCTCATAGCCTCGCCGACCGACTTCATCTGGGTGGTCAGCGTCTCGTCCGCTTCGGGAAACTTCTCGAAGGTCCACCGCGGGATCTTGGTCACGACGTAGTCGATTGACGGCTCGAAGCAGGCCACCGTCTGCCCCGTGATATCGTTAGGCAGCTCCCAGAGCGTGTAGCCCACGGCCAGCTTCGCCGCGATCTTGGCGATCGGGAAGCCGGTCGCCTTCGACGCCAAGGCCGAGGACCGCGATACCCGGGGGTTCATCTCGACGACGACCATGTCGCCGTTGGCCGGGTTGATGGCGAACTGGCAGTTCGACCCGCCAGTCTCGACGCCGACCGCTCGCAGGATCGCCAGCGAAGCGTCCCGCATGTATTGGTATTCCTTGTCGGTCAGCGTCTGGGCCGGGGCGACGGTGATCGAGTCGCCGGTGTGTACGCCCATCGCGTCGAAGTTTTCGATCGCGCAGATGATGACCGCGTTGTCGTCCTTGTCGCGCATCACCTCCATCTCGTACTCCTTCCAGCCGAGCAGCGACTGGTCGATGAGTACCTGCGAGTTCATGGAGGCATCAAGCCCACGCCGGCAAATATCTTCGAACTCTTCACGGTTGTAGGCGACGCCGCCGCCCGTGCCGCCGAGCGTGAACGCCGGGCGGATGATCGCGGGCAGGCCGGTTTCTTCCAGTACGGCCCACGCCTCGTCCATCGTGTTCGCCACGCCGGACTTGGGGCTCTGCAGCCCGATCTGATCCATGATTTCTTTGAACTGCAACCGATCCTCGGCCCGGTAGATCACTTCGCGGTTGGCCCCGATCATCTCGACGTCGTGCTTCGCGAAGACGCCAGCCTCGTCGAGGGCGCAGGCGCAGTTGAGCGCCGTCTGACCGCCGAGGGTGGGCAAAACCGCGTCGATGTGCAGGTCGGTGCCCTTGTGCTTGACGATGATCTTCTCGACCGCCTCCGGCGTGATCGGCTCGATATAGGTCGCGTCGGCGAACTCGGGGTCCGTCATGATCGTCGCGGGGTTCGAGTTGATCAGGACGACCTTGTAGCCCTCTTCGCGGAGGGCCTTGCACGCCTGCGTGCCGGAGTAGTCAAACTCGCAGCCCTGGCCGATGACGATAGGCCCGGAGCCGATGATGAGGATGGTCGAGAGGTCGGTGCGTTTGGGCATGAGCTTCCGGGGGGCGGGCTTGCGGGGCGTATGGTGTCACGCCGTTTTTGGCAGGCGCAACCGATCCGTCCCGCGGCCGCAGGGCTTCCGGGAGACGGGCTAAATTCGCGGCAGTTTAGCGGTTCTCGGGCCGACTCGCTATCGCCCCAAACGGACCGGATTACGCCTTCACGTCGATCAACTCAGCGGTGGGTTTCGGCCCCGACAAATCCATCAATGCCACGGTGCAGCGGTCGTTCACCCAGCCGCAGCACTCGCCGGGGTTGATGAACAACACCTCGCGGTCGCCGGCCGGACGGGTCAGGATCGCGGGGGTGTGGTCGTGGCCGGAGATGACCACATCAGCCCCGGCCAGGTCGGCGGGCTTGAACCACTCGATGAAGTGGGCCATCGCCACGGTCGTTTTTCCGTTGCCGCAGCCAGGCGTGTCCAACGTGACCCGCAGCGGGCCGTCGGCGATCTGCGGGAGGATCTTCTTGAGGCCGTCGCGTTCGCCGTCGTTGTTGCCGTAGATCACGTGGACCGACCCGGGGAACATCGCCGGCCGCAGCAGTCGTGCTTCCGGGGTCAGCAGCTTCGCCGCAAACGGCGCGACCAGATCCCCCGCGTGGAACACCGCCGCGACCTCCAGCCGAGCAAAGAGCTGCAACGCCCGGCGGAACGTCGGCAGGCGGTCGTGCGTGTCGCTGATCACACCGATCTTCATACTGCTATTACACCGCCGCACCACGGATGCATCAAGCACAACGCATCGAAACGCAGCGCCCGCTTAGTTGATCATCGTCATCGTGACGGTGCTGTCGATCGTCATATCGACTTCTAACTCCCCGCCGTTCTCCATCAGCATGATCATGCCGCCCTCCATCTTCTGGGTCGTCTTCGAAGACTTGGCCCATCCGGTGCGGCGATCCATCACCACTTGGCCAGCCTGAGTACCCGTCAACTCGGCCTCGACCTGCATATTGTTGATATCGAACGGCTCGGCGTCGGGGTCGGGGCTGATCGTCCCGGTCACGTCGAGGGTCGCGGTGTCTCCGTCGAAGCCGACAAGCTTGAGGTCGTTCGAGATGCTCATGGGCATCATGCCGCCGATGACCTGCGTGTCGTTCCACGTATCGCCGATGGCCACCGGGCCGGGCGGAGAGAGCGCCGCGAACATCCCCATCATCTGCTTGAGCATGTCTTCGCTGACCTGGGTCCGTATGAGGTCGCGGGCGGCATTCCGCTGAGGGCCTTCGGGCAGATCGATGGTGTCGAGCATGTTTGCGATCATGGCGTCGACGCCCTCGATCTGTACGACCTCGCCGCCGGGAGCAAACTCCATCTCGATCACCTGCCCTGTCAGTCCCGCAAACCCCCACGCCGTCATCGGGACGTTGGCGGGCGGGTTTTCGGAATCGAAGTCCGCGTTACCCATCGGGCCGTTCTGCTTGAACCGGACCCGGGTGTAGGTGCAGCTCATCCAGTCGCCGCCGGAATCCGCGGGCTTGTCCAGCACGTCGAAACGCATGGTCAGGCCGATCGTCTGGTCGATCCCGATCGGCCGCCCCATCATGTTCTGATCGATGTCCTGCTCCATCAGCAGCTCCATCGTGAAGGAATCGCCGGGCTCAAGATTCATGCTCAGATCGATCTGATCTTCCGCCAAAGCCACCCCCACGCCGGATAAAAGCACCAAGACGGTCAATACCCAACGCACCGAAGCCAGACGACAGGACATAAGAGACTCCTTCATAGAAATATGACGATCGAGACAGAGGTATCTCACCAAACTCACGAGACCAGACTACAGACAAGTCGTTCCTCAGCGACGAAAATTACATCTCGATTTCCCCAAAATCGCTATATTCTTCCGCATGAGCGACCGCCTGGAACAACTCACCAAGCTCCTCGCCGCTGATCCGGAAGACGCGGACGTGCCGTACATGATCGCCCTCGAGCACGCCAAGGCCGACGACCCCGAGGCCGCCGTCGAGTGGCTAGACAAAGCCCTAAACCTCGACCCCAGCTACCACTACGCCTACTTCCAGAAGGCCAAGATGCTCAGCGAACTCGGCGAAGACGACGACGCCCTCGCGGCCGTCGACGCCGGGGTCGCCAAGGCCACCGCCGACGGCAACGCCAAAGCCGTCGGCGAGCTGCAAGAGCTCCGCCTCGCAATGCAGTAACCCCCTCCACGGCCCGTCCGAAACCGCTAAAGCCGGTCCGTAAAATCGCGTCCGCCGTTGCATTAAGCTGGTAAACCCAAAGCCCCGCGTTAGTCTTTACCGCCATGAGCACACGAAGCTCTTACGACCTCAGCCAGGAAATCAGCCGGGAAACCCAACGCCCCAAAGGCCAGGGCGACGGCTGGACGCTCGACCAGCACCTCACCGAGCACAAACGCCTGCCCACCTGGGTCACCATCAACGAAACCCCCAAAGTGTTGGTCGTCTCCCACGTCACGCCCGGCCGACGCAAGTTCTGGTTCGCGCTGGGCGGCGTGATCGCGGGGATCATCACCGTCTGGCTCATGGGCTGGGTGCCGCCGATCAACGAGTTCGGCGTGGTGCAGGCCGCGATCGCCGTCGGCACCCTCGCGCTGCTGGTCGCCTCGATCTACGCCTCGTTCGCCCACACCCGCATGGGCATCAACCAGATCGGCCTCATCGCCCGGCCCTGGCCGCCCGTCCCCGGCATCGGCACCGCCGTGCCGCTCAACAACATCCGCCGATTCAAGGTCGAAAAACCCGACCAGAGCGAATCCGGCCGATACCAGCTCTACGTCCTCACCCGCGACGAGAAGACCCACCTCATCGTCCCCAGCATCCCGCTCAAACGCGACGCCTACCTCATGGCCATGCTGCTCATCGACCGCGTCAAAAAATACCGCGGCGGCCTCGGCAACATGTAAACCCCCCGGACCCCCGGAATATCTCACTCATGCCCGGTAGCCCGCGACGACCGCGTCCCACTTGTCTTGCGCCTTGAGCACGTGTTCGACTGCCTCACGGGCCGCGCCACGCCCACCCGGAAGCTCCGTGACGAACGCCGCCATCGCCCGCAACTCCGCCGCCGCGTCCGCGACCGCCATCGGGTAACCCACCCGGCTCATTGCCGGCAGATCCACGAGGTCATCGCCGAGGTAAGCCGTCTGTTCCAACGGCACGCCCAAAGCGTCGGCCAACCGGGCGACTTCCTTCGCTTTGTCCTTGCAGCCCTGCACCACGTCCGGGATGCCGAGTTCGCTCATCCGCCGGGCGACGATGTCGCTCTGCCGGGCGGTGATGATCGCCACGCGCAACCCCGATTGCATCGCCGCGCGTAGGCCTAAGCCGTCTTTGGTGTGGAAGTTCTTAGACTCGCCGCCGCCGTGGTGGTAAGTGATCGCGCCGTCGGTGAGTACGCCGTCGACGTCGAAAACCATCAGCCGTATCGTTGCCGGATCAGCCACCGTTACCCCTCGATCACTTTCAACGCCGCCAGGTCCTGCACATCGATCAGGCCAACGGGCTTGCCTTGTTCGTTCACCACCGGGATTTCATCGAATCGCTTTTCCCTGACGATGTGCACCGCGTCACGGACCAAGGCCGTGTCGGTCAGCGTCGTGGGGTCTGCGGTCATGATCCGGTCGATCGGCTCCGCCCAGACCTGCGGCCCCGTGCGGATCAATGCTGTGCGGAGGTCGCCGTCGGTCACGATGCCCGCGAGGGTGCCGTCCGGATTAACTATTAACAGCGCCCCAGGGCGACGCAGGCCGCTGTCCTGGGCGTGCCGCTCGGCGTCGGCGTAGGCCTCCTGAACCACGGCTCCTAGCTTGATCAGCGGCAGGTTTTTATCCGCCGTAAAACGCATCGCCTCGACCACGGGCGTGAGCTGCCGGCCCAGGCCGCCGCCGGGGTGGAACTTCTGGAAGTCGTCCGCCGTGAACCGCCGTGCCCGACTGACCGCCAACGCCAACGCGTCGCCCAGCGCCAACATCGCCGTCGTGCTGCTCGTCGGGGCGAGCTCGTGCGGGCAGGCCTCGGTGACGTCGCCGACCGGCAGGGTGACCGTCGCGTGGCGGGCCAGGCCGTTGCCCGGGCCGTCGTTTTTCGTGATCGCGATCATCGGCACCCCGTCCTGCCGCAGCAGCTCCGTCAGGGTGACGAGTTCTTCGGTGTTGCCGCCGAACGACAGCAGCAAAACCGCGTCGCCCCGGCGGACCCGGCCGAGGTCCCCGTGCATCGCCTCGACGGGGTGCAGGAAATGCGAAGGCGTACCCGTGCTGGAGAACGTCGCCGAGAGCTTCTGGCCGATCAGCCCGGACTTGCCGAGCCCCGAGACGACCAGGCTGCCCCCGCCGTCCCGCGTTGCGTCCAGAACCAATTGCACCGCGGCGGTGAAGCTCGGCCCGATCTCGATCCGCCGGATCGCGTCCGCCTCGGCGTCGAGCACCTCGCGGGCAAACGCCGCGTAATCCTCGGCGGCCGTGGGCGACGAAATGTCTGGTTTTGCTTCGGCCATAGCGGGCTGGGTCGCGGGTGAGTACCTCGGTTCATGGTAACTTAAAGCCCGTGACGACTCCGAAATCCGAAATCCAAAACCCGAACCCCACCACCGACTATCGCGTCCAGCTCGACGCCTACGCCGGGCCGCTGGACCTGCTGCTCTACCTCGTCAAACGCCACGAGATCGACCTGCAGGACATCCCGATGGCCGAGCTCACCGAGCAGTACCTCGACCACCTCAAGGTGATTCAGAATATTCCTGGCGCGATGGACGTTGACCGTGCCGGCGAGTTCCTCGTCATGGCGGCGACGCTCGTCGAGATCAAGAGCGCTTTACTGATGCCCCGCGTCGAGGCCGAGTCGGCCGAGGACGGCGACGACCCGACCGAAGACGCCACCGTCGACCCCCGCTTCGAACTCGTCCAGCAGCTGCTCGCCTACAAGCGATACAAAGACGCCTCGATGGCCCTCGACGAACGCCGCAGCGAGTGGGACGTCCGCTTCCCTGCAATCGCCAAGACGCCCAAAGCGCCCGCCGCTTCGCCGGAAGACGACGCCGAGGACTCAGCCAAACCCGTGGACCTCGACCTCGAAGACGTCAACGTCCTCGACCTCTGCGCCGCCTTCGGCCGGATGCTCGACGCCATCGGCTTCACCGGCGACCACGAAGTCACCTACGACGACACGCCCATCTCCCTCCACGCCGACGACATCGCCGACCGCCTCGAACGCGACGGCGGGGCCGACGGCATGACCCTCCGCGAGATCTTCGTCGGCCGGGCGTCACGCAGCGAGATGATCGGCCTGTTCCTCGCCACCCTCGAACTCGTCCGCCAACGCCGGGTCAAGGTCAAACAACCCGACGCCGGCGGCGACATCCGGCTTCAGCTCCGACCCGAGTCCGATCGTAACGATCTTGCCGACGGTGACGATGAAGAGGATCGCGACTGGCGAAACCCCGAAACCGGCGAGATCGAATACGACTGGCCGGACGAAGCCAGCCGCCTCCGCGCCGAGAAACGCGCAAAAATCCGGGCAACTTACGCTGCCAAGGGTCAGTCGCCGCCCGACGATGCCGATGAGTCTGGAGATGGCCTCGACCCCGCCGCCGAACCAGAACCCCAAGACTCCGACGAACGAGACCCCGGAAACTCCGGCAACCCCGGATAGCCCCGCCGGCTCGATCACGTTCTGGGACGCCACGCCCCGCGTCGCCGCCGAGCCTTCTTCCCCGGCTCCGCCCCCCCCGCCACAAACCAACCCCGACCTCGCCGCGACCGACATCGACGCCGGCCCGGGCTTGTCGCTCACGTTTTCCGAGGCCGATTCACCCACCCCGGAAAAAGAGCCAACCCAACAACCGCCCCGCCGACCCGACACCACCCAAGGCCTCTACGAATCCCACATGCACACCCCGCTGTGCAAGCACGCCAAGGGCGGCATCGAGCAATACGCCAGCGTCGCCGAGCAGCGCGGCCTCTCGGGCATCATCGTCACCTGCCACAACCCCCTGCCCGACGGCTACGCCGCCGCCATGCGCATGGACGAGGCCCAGCTCGACGAATACGTCATGTACGTCGACCGCGCCCGCCACGTTATGGAGGGCCGCGTTGACGTCCGCCTCGGCCTCGAGGCCGACTACGTCCCCGGCTACGAGAAATACCTCGAGCAACAACTCGCCGCCCACGACTTCGACTTCGTCCTCGGCTCGGTCCACCCCCAGGTCCCCGAGTACCAAGAGCGCTACTACGAAAAAGACACCTTCAAGTTCCAGCAGCTCTACTTCCAACACCTCGCCGACTCCGCCGAGACCGGGCTGTTCGATTCGCTCGCCCACCCCGACCTGATCAAGATGCTCATGCCCCGCCGCTGGAGCGTCAGCAAGATCCTCGACGACGTCTGCAAGAGCCTCGACCGCATCGCCGCCACCGGCGTCGCCATGGAGTTCAACACCTCGGGCTGGCGCAAGTCCTTCGGCGAAGCCTGCCCCTGCCCCCGCATCCTCTACGAGATGGCCCGCCGCCGCATCCCCGTCACGCTCGGCTCCGACGCCCACTCCCCCCAACGCGTCGGCGAGAACTTCCGCAAAGCCCTCCGCCTCATCCAGGCCGCCGGCTACCGCAAGGTCAGCGTCTTCCACCAACGCCAACGCCAAGACCTCGACATCGCCACCGCCTACCGTCAGCTCAAGCCGGAAAAGACCGTCGCCCCCGTCACTTCCGTGACTACCTGAACCTCCGGGGTCAGAAGTAGGGTGGGCATCGCCCACCTTTTCCGGCGATGAATCAATCCGCGGTGGGCGGTGCCCACCCTACGAAACCCTTTACACACCAATTTTCAAAGAGCGAACGCTCGGCCCTCGTTCGGCGTGCGCATCGGCCCGCACGCCAAACGAAACTTCAAACCGTCGTCCTCGACCCGCGTGTTGAGGGTGGCTACGCGATTACGCCGTAGTCCATCGTGTTTCTTGCCGGCAAGGTGGCTCACCGACGAACGCCGAAACCCTCACGCTTAAAAACGCAAGCCCGGCGATCCCGGGGCGTCTGACGGGCCAGTCCTTGCCTGCCACCAACCCGCCGCCCCCGGGGGCCGATATAGGTCTGTCTACCAGGGGCCCAAACGACACTTCCGTGCGCCCCCGGAAGGGATTTTGAGGGAGATTTTGTGTGAAAACGCAGTAAAAACAAGGGCGAAAAAAATTCTGAGAACTGGCAATTTTTTTCGAAAAGCGATTTATTTTGTGCGCACAGACTGTACTTTTTCGCGCAACGGGAGATATCCGAAATAGTACATCACCTCAGCGTACGATTTAATATATCTCTGACTTCCTACATATGAGGCGCCCTAAAAATTCTCACTTCGTATTTTTTAGAGCGGTTGCTATGGAACGATACAACCCCAGACAATCGCTACATCTGATATCTAATGCACTTACTTTCAGCCGAACTTCGAAAAAACGTTGAGAATAAGTTTTTCGATATGCGATGAAACGCTATGGTCCGCAATCTCAAGGTTATTAGGATGCCCGCATCCATTTCTCAAGTCCAAGCACTGAACGAGTTGGGCTTTAACAGTTTTTCCCACCAAAGATATTGCGGGGAGAATTTCTAGAAAATCACGTTCCTGCATACGCGTAAGGTCTTCCGTATTTTTGGCAATTTTCCACTTAGCGTTTCTCTTCTTAGCCTCACGGTTAAACTCAGCTAGATGACTTGTTGCAACTTGAGTATGTAGAACGGACATAGCACCAACCCATGAAAGTACAACGGCTGCACGGTGCTGTCTTGTCTCAAAACAAGCAATCGCCTCCGACACAAAAGACCGTGTTTGATGCGAACTTATTTTCGATAATTGTTCTCGGAGAAGAGGAGCAGTTTCACCAATAGGTCCAACTAAAAGTGGCCCTGCCAGTTCTTTTACCCATTCTCTACCTCTTCGACTTAACTCCCAAGATTGCTTTATTTTGACCGCACGTTTTTCTGAATTACGAAGTGCTCTTGCCACGTTCCATTTGGCCGCCTCTGGCAAACCATGATTACACGCAATTTCAACAATGTCCTTCGCACGTTTAGCACCCCCTTGCTCATGGGCTATGCAAAGTACACATACATCACTTTGGTTAAGCCCATCCTTATTAATAAGCTCTTTAAGAATATCACTTACCAGCAAGCTTCTTCTCCAGCTCTTCCTTTTTATCTGAATTCAAACTGTAATTATCATTAGATTGCGCGTTTAAAGCTCCAGATTTTACAAGAGTTTTCAAAGAATTTGAAAGATTACTAGACATACTAGCTTTATAAAAAGCATTAGCAGATTTCATCTCGGTGAAAATATCCGTACGGCTGTACGTGATTTTCCCATCAATCAATTCTAGTTTTGCAGATGCTGCAAGAGCAAGGCCAGAGCATGATTTAGCGTCAAGCTTTTTAGCAACCGTGCTTGTACTCATATCTAGCTTTGCACCCTTCTTGCTGGCAGTACTTTGAGGGGCTTCACTCAATTTTCGAGAAGATTCATCGTACTGCTGACCCGTAAAACCGAGCGAATCAATTACCGCAAGAAGCTTCGGAACTTCTTTTTGGATGTATGAGTCCGAGCCTTCGTATTCAATCTCAATATTGCCAATCTTTAATCGAAATTTGCTAGGCATGTAGCCCCCTTATGAATAAATTGCGAATCATTTGTCTAGGCAAACAGGATATCAGGAAAAGAAAATTCCTACATAGGGGAGTTCGATATAGATTTTTTCAATATCGTGTTCGATATCTACGCTAGGTTCATTTTTCTTCGGTAGAGATCGGCGGTGTGTAGCGAGACCGATAATCAGTTTTGGCTTCAACTTCGTGCGGCCCAGCCGACGATAGATTAGTGATGTCATCATTCTCCGCCGCCGACGCTACTGCCCTGACCCAATCGACCATCGCTGCCGACATCGGTGTGGCGGTGGCGCGTAAGTCGCTCGACAACGCCAAGCAGCAGGGCGCGGCGGCGATCTCGCTGCTCGAAGGGGCGGCCCAGATCGCGAACCAGCCCATCCAGCCCGGCAAGGGCGAGGCGATCGACGTTACCGGGTGATCCACCGACAGGCGGTTTTTCGTGGGTAATTAGGCCGTAGCGGTCGCGGGCGGCGTGAGGGTTATCGCGTGCGGGGTGGGAGCTTGGCTTCGAGTTTTTCGACGAGGGCTTGGGTGAGGTCGGGCTGTTGGGCGGCGAGGTTTTTGGTTTCGGCTTCGGGGGTGGTGTGGTCGTAGAGCTCGAGCTTGCCGTTGTTGTGGAGGACGAGGCGGTGGGTGGCGGTCCGCAGGGTGCGGCCGGGGTGGTGGTAGCCGGCGGCGGCGTGGCCGGGGGTTTCGGGGGCGTGGAGGATCGGGCGGAGGGAGACGCCGTCGACGAACGCGGGCCGGCCGAGGCCGGCGAGGTCGCTGAGGGTCGGGAACAGGTCGATCGTCTCGACGACGGCGTCGGTCGCCATGCCGGGCCGGGACATGCCCGGCTGCACCACGATCAGCGGGGAACGCAGCGACTCTTCGAACAGGGTGTGCTTGCCCCAGACCGTGTGTTCGCCGAGGTGCCAGCCGTGGTCGCCCCACAACACCACGATGGTGTTTTCGGCCGCGCCGGTGGCTTCGAGCTTGTCGATCACCCGGCCGACGAGGGCGTCGGCGTAGGTCACGCAGGCGGCGTAGTGGCGGCGGACCTCGTCGGCGAAATCGGCGTCGGCGTTCGGGTCGCGGTTCCAGAGGTGGTAGCGGTTGAACTCACCCGAGCGGTGCCAGGTCGAGACGCCGGTGGGCTTGGCGGGGTGGGGGATCGGCGGCAAGGCGACGCCGCGGTACGGCTCGAGGTATTGGGCCGGGGCGCCGAAGGGCAGGTGCGGGCGGATGAAGCCGACGGCGAGGAAGAAGGGCTTTTGGTTTTCGGCGTCGGCGGTGAGCGTGTCGAGCTGGCGGATGGCTTCGTCGGCGATCAGGCCGTCGGGGTAGATCGCGTCGTCGCCGGGGGTGGATTGGTAGACGTCCATCGTGCCGGGCTGTTTTTGGCGGACCTCGCCGTGGGCCAGGCCGTGCATCGCGCCGACGGGGGTCTTCCACGCCCCGGCGGGCATGAGGTGGCGGTCCCAGGACGCGGGCATCTCGGGCTGGTCGTCTTGGTTCCAGCCTTGGCCCATCCGCCCGCCGGGGTGGTGCGAGACCTTGCCGACGGACACGGCGGTGTAGCCGTGCTGCCGGAACCAGGCGGGCATCGAGGGCGGGACGCTGGCGGGGTCGTTGAGCAGGTATTCGGCGCGCTTGGCGAGCGCGGTGTTGCCGGTCGGGCCGTAGAGGCCGGTGAGCAGGGCGTAGCGGGAGGCGCCGCAGGTCGGGGCCTGGACGTAGTGGCGGTTGAACTGCCGGCCGCGGGCGGCGAGGCGGTCGATATTGGGGGAGTGGATGTAGGCTTTGCCATAGGAGCGCAGCTCGGGGCGGAGGTCGTCGACGCAGAGCAGCAGGATGTTCGGAGGCGAGGCGGGGAGGTCGGGGTCGGCCGGGGCCGGCGTCGGCAGGACGGACAGGCAGAGGAGGCAGAAGCCAAAAACGGTCCGGGCGAGGATTCGCATGTCGACTCCGAGAGGCCAGGGGAAAGGTGGGCCGGTGTGGGCCGCGTCGAGATGAAGCGTTGCGGTCGGATGGATTTTAATCGACGACGGTGATCGCGCCGGAGACGGCTTCGACAACGCGGTCGTGGAACTTGCCGTTGGTGGCGATGACGCCGCGGTTGTTTTCGAGCTGTCGGCCGAGCGAGAAGTCGAGCGGCTGGCCGCGGACGTCGGTCACGGTGCCGCCGGCCTCTTCGACGACGATGACGCCGGCGGCGTGGTCCCAGATCTTTTCGCGGTAGCCCGGCCGGGTGGGCAGACGCAGGTAGATCGCCGCGTCGCCCCGGGCCACGGCCGCGTACTTGCACTGGCTGTCGATCCGGTACGGCTCGGCGGTGATGCCCAGCTCGGCGGCGATCTTTACCGACGCGTCCTGGTCGCTGTGGCCCGACTCGACCGACTCGCAGAAGTTCGCTTCCCCCGGAACTTCAACGGCGCTGACGGTGACCGTTTCGCCGTCGAGGCCCTCGCCGTCGATCGCGAGTTTCTTGGCGCCCTGTCCTCTTACCGCGGTCATGAGCAGGCCGCCGTCGAGGTTCGGGCAGCCGAGGACGCCGAGGACGACCCGGCCGTTTTCGATCAGGCCAAGGGCGACGGCGTACTGCTCGCCGCGGAGGAAGCCCTTCGTGCCGTCGATCGGGTCGAGCGTCCAATATGTTGAAACACTTAGGTCGGTAACCGGGTCAAACCCGCCGTGGTCGATGGCGTCGAGGGCGTCGCCCTCGCTCATGCCGGCGTGCTGGGCGACCTTGGCCCGCAGCTCGGCCGCGGCGTCTTCCCCGTTCCGGGGGCGGAGGTCCTTGGAGTCTTCTTCGCCCACGACCGGCACCCCCGGGAACGCCGCTTTCAACGCCCCGCACACTACCGCCTGCGACGCAAAGTCCGCCACCGTCACCGGCGACTTGTCCTTCTTCTCCAGCGTCGCCGCCGTGACCAGGTTCGCCTGCACGGCCTGACAAACCTTCGACGCCGCCCGCACCGCCGCGACGGCGACTTCTAGTTCGGTTTCGTATTTCATGGCGAAGAGTCTATCGGATAACATGTAAGTGGAGTTAGCTATGAGCGAAGGCAAGATCTATCACGTAAACGATGGCCGTTTGGTTTTGGCACTTGAAGAAGATCCAGGTGGCGGTTATGCCGTTACCTGCCCCACCGACCCTGAACTCATCACTCAAGCCGAGACAATCTCGGAAGCATTTGAGTTAGCTCATGAACTGAAGGCTGAACTCGCAGAAATGCGAAAAGAACTTCTCGATAAGCTTGACGTTGCTGGCTGAATGTCAAACTTTATCTGGCTGAGGGATGCCTAGCTGACGGCAAATGTTTCTGGCCGTGTAGGTTTTTACTTCTCGGTGACGGGGTACTGGGGCCAAAGAGCCGTTATCCGAATTGATCCAGAAATCATGCCGACTGCCGTGGCGTAGGAAACGACAGTTGTGATTTTTAAGATGGATTTCAAGGTCACGCAGTTTCATCTTGACGCCTCAGTTTGGATTCTGAGGGCAAGATAGATCGAATGTCCATCACTATCTACCGCATTTTTCTCAAATCTACTAGGCGACCTTTATCGACCTCTATCGATGTGCATAACTTTCAAAAAATGTCGCGGAACACAATCTAATACCCCGCCGAGCCCATCTGGCCGGTGGTGGCGAGGTTGAGGAAGCGGGTGGTTGGGCCGTGGAAGTTGAGCTTTACGGTGCCGGTCGGGCCGTTACGTTGTTTGTTGATGATGACCTCGGCGATATTGTTGTCTTCGTATTCCTCGTCGCCGCGGTGGTAGTAGTCTTCGCGGTGCAGCATCATGATGACGTCGGCGTCCTGCTCGATCGAGCCGGACTCACGCAGGTCGCTCATGCGGGGGCGGTGTCCTTCGCGCTGCTCGGCGGCACGGTTCAACTGACTCAGGCACACCACCGGGACGGCGAGCTCACGGGCCAAGGCTTTCACGCCGCGGCTGATCGCTGAGACTTCGTTCTGTCGGCCGTCGCGGCCGGCGCTGGGTGCGGACATGAGCTGGAGGTAGTCGATGAAGACGGCTTGGATGTCGTGCCGCTGCTTCATCCGCCGGGCCTTGGCCCGCAGGCCCATGAGCGTGAGGCCGGCGGTGTCGTCGATGTAGAGCGGGGCCTCGGACAGCTCGCCGACGGTCAGCGTCAGCTTGCCGAAGTCGTCCCGGCTAAGCATGTTCCGGCGGACCTTGTTCGAGTCGACGCCGGAGCGTGAGCAGAGCATCCGCTGGGCGAGCTGCTGCTTAGACATTTCCAGGCTGAAGATCGCGACAGGGATCTGGTTGATCGCCGCGAGGTGCTCGGCGATGTTGACGGCGAAGGCGGTGTTGTGCGTGACCGTGTAGTGGTCGGTGACGTAGAGGTGCGTGGGGTGGGTGACCGCGATGCACTGGGTCTGGACCCGCCGGGTCGGTTCGATGGCCACGATGTTGAGCCGGCGTTGCCGGCGACGGCCGGCGGCGAGGCGTTCGGACTTGTCGCGGCACACCAAAGGCAGGCACCGCGGGTCGGGCAGCTGCAGGTTGCAGACGTAAGCGGGCAGCCCGTCACGTTTTTTGCCGGCATAGGTATAGGTGGTTCGTTTGCGTGTCTTCGATGCCGTACCGCCCAGCGACCGCGTTAGCCGGATGACGTCGTCGGCCAGGCGGGGGCTCGAAGTAGCGAGTCGGAGGCTTCCCCAGGACTCGACCCAGCCATCGCTGTCGATCAGACCCGCCAGCAGTTTTAATCGTGTCTCGTACGAAGCGTTGAGGAACGCGTCGGGGATGAATTTTTGCGGGGCCCCGCAGCCCCACAAGCCCCACTCGGTCAAGCGTTCTTTGAGCGGGTTCGGATGGACCCCGGCGATACCCGGCCGCTGTGCGCCGCCCGGCTGGGCGATGCGGTAGTCGTACCCGCCCGCGGGGTTCACGGCCAAGTCCATTTCTTCAACCCGGTCGCGGACCCGGCCCACCACGTCGGGCTCGGCCGAGCTGAACCGCACGGAGCTGCCCGACAGTGAGCCGTCTCCCAGCAGCAGGCCGACCAGCCACGCGTCGACCGACGCCATCTCTTCAGAGTCGCGTCCGAAGCGGCCGGAAAACGGCTCGACCCAGACCCGGCGTTGGTAACGCTTGCGTTCGAGCAGATTGCGTAGATCGGCCGTGGTCAATGTCCGCGGGCTGTCCCAGTGCCGGCAGTTCACCCGCCATAAATGTTCGTCGCAGCACTCGGCGCTACGGCCGTCGGACAGCTGCACGCGGTACACCTGCCGCTCGCCCTGGGGGTACACACCCGCCACCCGCGACGGTTGGCCGTCGACCGACGCTACCTCGTCGCCGACGCGGAGGTCGCCCATCGGCACGAAGCCCTCGGGGGTGAGTACCGAGGCGTCGAGCGGCTGGGCCTTACCCATCGAGGGCCTGGCCGCGATGATGACCATCTCGCCGGCCTGCAGGCCGTTGGTCATCTCGTCGAGTTCGAAGAAGCCGGTCTCGTAGCCGGTGACGGCCCTGCCGTCGTCGCGTTCGAGGCGTTCGAAGGTTTCCTTGAGCAGCACGCCGATGTCCGACGGCTCGTCTTCGCCCTTCTTTTCGGCGATCTCGAAGATCTGGGTCTCGGCCCGGTCGAGCAGGTCGTACACCGGCTCGTCGCTGTGGTAGCACTCGTGTAGGACCTGGCCGGTGGTCTCGATCAGCCGACGCAGGATCGCTTTGTCCCGCACGATCCGGGCGTAGCGCGTCGCGCCCGACGAGTCAGGCACCGCGTCGACGAGGGCCAAGAGCGCCTCAAGCCCGCCGACCTCCTCGAGCATCTGCTTGTCGGCCAACTTCTGGTTGAGCTGGACCATATCAACCGATTGGGACTGGTCGTAGAGTTCGACCAACGATTCAAAGATCGCCGCGTGTTGCGGACGGTAGAAGTCGTCGGCCCCCTTCAACACCTGCAGCACATCCCCTACCACCATGCCATCGAGAATCAAAGCCCCGAGCAGGGCCATCTCGGCCTCGATCGCGTGTGGCGGCTGCTTGTCGAACAGCGGGCCGATCTCGACGATGGGCTGCCGCTTGCGGTCGCGGTCTCCGAAGTTGAAGCTGCTGGCGGTGCTCATAAAGAAGTCAGTTTAACCGGGGCATATCGGAGCGAAATGATAAAAACGCGGGTTAGGAAAACGTGGGGAAAGCGTGTCGCCTGCGCGGCGAGCGGCAGGGGCGCTGCCCCTGCACCCAAATGAAAGCGTTCCTTTATTCGGCCGGGGCGGGGAGGTCGTCGCAGAACTCGGCGAGTTGGGTGAGGCTGGGGCTGTGGGCGTTGCGGACGTAGTAGCCGCTGGTGCCGACGCCGGTGCAGAGGCATTGTTCGATCGGCAGGCCGGCAAGGAGGCCGAGGCAGAAGCCGGCGTTGAAGTTGTCGCCGGCGCCGGTGGACAGCTTCGGCTTGGCGACGAACGGGCCGCGGAACTCGGCCGAGGCGGCGTTGCCAGTCTCATCCACCATCGCCGCCGCGGCACCTTTCCGTGGGTGGACGACGCAGCAGAAGAGGTTCATCTTATCGCGGATCGCGGCAGACGTTTCCTCGATGGCGGCTTCGGGGTCGCTCGGCACGGGGAGGCCCAAGACTTCCAACGCCTGCGTCGATTCGCTGAGGTTGAGACCGAGCGTGACGTCGGCGGCATCCTGGAGCTTCGACAACAGTGTCAACGCCCCGCGGATGTCTTCGGGCGTCCGCTTGGCGGGGTCGGCGAGGTCGACGAAGATCTTCTTCCGCTCGCCGCCCCCCCCGGACTCAGCCTCGGCGGCCAGCAGCTCGCCGATGTGCGACCAGACGGTCTCGATGCGGTTGAGCATAGTCCAGTTGGCCAGGCCGATGAGTCGGCTGCGGCCGACGAGCTCCGCGAATTTCTCGGCGCCGACGGCCGCCTCGACCGTTGGCCAATCGAGCTTGCTGATCGATTCGTACTTGCCGAGCATCAGCTTGCCGTCGTCGAACTCGAGGGCATCGGTGAAGCCCGGCTCGGCGACGCTGTACACCTCGGCGGCCTCGGCAAAGTCGGTGAAGATCGGGTGCAGGTTCGGATGTCCGAGGCAGCCGACGTAGCTGACGGCGATGCCGGCTTTGGTCATGGCGTTGGCCATGATCGGGCCGTTGCCGCCGAGCTTTTCGAGATTGACGGCGAGCTCGTAGTTGCTGGACTGGCCCGCCTTGGCCGAGACGCGGGCGCCGAAGTCGGCGATGGTGGGCATGGCGTCGAAGCGGTCGACATCGCGGCGTTTGTCGACGACCGAGATGATCGAGTCGACGAAGCCGTCGAAGCCCACGAGGGCGGGGGCGGGCTCGGGCCGACCACCGAAAGCGCGGAGCCCGGCGGCGGCGGATTTGGCGATGGCGGCGCGGTCGTTATTCATGCCGGGGAGCGTAGCAAATCGCCACACAGCATGCGGCGGCGGTCGTTAGACACGAATGCGAAACAGCGACGCCGAGCGTCGGCGTTAGACTCCGGCCCCGTCGATCCCCTCGCGGGTCGCCGCTTCGCGTTGTTCGAGAAACGTCTTGGCCGGTATCGGAAAAAGCAGGAGCAGGAGCACGTCGCGCTGCGACTTGATGAGTTCGCCGCAGTCGCGGTAGAGCTTGGCGATATCGGCATCCGGGACGCGGTCGGCGGGTCGGCCGTGGAAAGGCGGCTTGCCGTCGGCGACGGCGGCGAGGACCTGCGGGTCGACCGGGCCGGGCAGCTTGCCGTAGTGGCCCATCATCACGTCGCGGAACTGCTGGCTGACGATGCGGTACGGCTTGCCCTGGATCACGTTGAACGCGGCCTGCGTGCCGACGATCTGGCTGGTCGGCGTGACCAGCGGCAGGTAGCCCGCGGCCTTGCGGACCTTCGGCACTTCTTCGAGGATCGCCGGGAGCTGTTCGAGCTGGCCCTGCTCTTTGAGCTGGTTGTGCAGGTTCGAGATCATCCCGCCCGGGATTTGACCTTCAAGCTGGGACTTGTCGATCTCGGGGTAGCCGTGGGGGACCATGATGCCGTCTTCGATGAGGTCGATGGCGCGGTCGCAGGACGTTTTGTCGCGTTGCTTGAGCAGCTTGATCGCTTCCTTGACCTTCGCCAGGACGTCTTTGGTCGGCTGGGCGGGCCAGGGTTGGCCGGCGTGTTCGGGGTCCTTGTCGACTTCTTTGAGCTCGGTGCGGATCTCGCGGAGCTTGGCGTCGATCTCGGGGGCGGTGGCGAAGTCGACGTTGGTTTCGATGCCGAGTTCGTCGGCGAAGTATTTGATGAGCTCGGCGGGCGGCTGGGCGGTGCCGTGGGACATCGGGCCGTAGCAGGTGTCGAGGTGGTCGACGCCGGCCATCATGGCGACGACGTAGCTGGCGGTGGCCAGGCCGTTGGTGCAGTGGCTGTGCATCGTCAGCTCGACGCCGGGGAATTCTTCGCGGATGGCTTCGATGAGCGTCCAGGCGTCGGCGGGGTGGAGCAGGCCGGCCATGTCCTTGATCGCCAGCGAGTCGGCCCCGGCATCTAAGCACCGGCGGGCGAAGCTGAGGAAGTGCTGGTGGTCGTGCACCGGGCTGACGGTGTAGGACAGCGCGGCCTCGGCGTGGCCGTTGTAGGTCTTGGTCGCCATGATCGCGGTGATCAAATTCCGGTGGTCGTTGAGCGCGTCGAAGATGCGCATCCGGTGCGTGGTCGTGGCGAGGTCGGCGAGGCTGAAGCGTTCTTTGGCTGTCGCGGGGTTGTACTTCCCGGGGGTGCCGGTGCGGATGGCTTCTTTGAGGAATTCGCAGACGACGTTGTCGGGGTAGGGCGTATAGCCGAAGAGGTTTTGGCCCCGGCAGAGCGAGCGGATCTGCACCGGACCTCCGGAACCTTCGTCTAAGCACGCCCGCAGCTTTTCCAGACGTTCGAACGGGTCGTCGCCGGTGAACCGGATCGACGTGTCCAGCACCGCCCCGCCCCACAGCTCGAGGATCGAGTACCCGCTGTCGCGGATCAGCGGCAGGACCCGCAGCGACTGCTCGGCGTTCATCCGCGTGGCCAGCAGCGACTGGTGGCCATCGCGGAGGGAGCAGTCGATGAGGGAGATGGTCGAAGGCATTAGGTGCGTATGATAGCGATCAAAATAAATCGGCTCTTTATCTCGAATAGGGAAACCCCGATGAGATATTCAATCACACGCAGCGTATCGATCTTATCGCTGGCTATCTTGATCTGGTCCACAACAGGCTGCGCGTGGTACACCTACAGAGACGTGGCGGTTCGTGTACTTGACGGGCAAACCGGTGAACCGATCTCGGGGCTCGATTTCCATCTAATCCCTATCCACGCACTCTATCTAAATAGTCCGCACCCCCTTACCGGCACGACGAATGAATACGGGATCGAAACTGGCCGACTAGCGAATACCTTCGGCTATTACTTCACCCAGGCCCCAACGCCAGCAACGTTGATAGCTTACAACCGGAACTACCCAGCCTTCCCCGGCTTCAACACACTGTCTAGCAGAGATAGAGTCCGCCTCGATACAGGTCCTCAAGGCAGTCAATGGTTCGAGTTGATCACGATCGAATTATTTCCTGCGGTTGACACTCACATCGATACTGAAAAATAAAGCCGCCAACGGCTTCTGCGGACCGGAACTGGAAGAACAGTGATTGAGTAAACTGGTCGGTCCTATGAAATACGACTTCCAGCAGATCGAATCCAAGTGGCAGGCCCGCTGGGCCGAGGCCAAGACGTTCCACACGCCCAACCCCGGCCCCCCGGAAGACGGCGAAAAACCGCTCGATACGTCAAAACCGAAGTTCTTCTGCATGGATATGTTCCCCTACCCCTCGGGCGTCGGGCTGCACGTCGGCCACCCGCTGGGGTTCATCGCCACCGACATCGTCGCCCGCTACAAGCGGGCCCGCGGCTTCAACGTGTTGCACCCCATGGGCTTCGACGCCTTCGGCCTGCCCGCCGAGCAGTACGCCATCGAGACCAACGTCCACCCCCGGATCACCACCGAAAAGAATATCGAGAACATGGTCACCCAGCTCAAACGCCTGGGCATGGCCTACGACTGGGACCGCAGCTTCGCCACCACCGACCCCGGCTACATGAAGTGGACCCAGTGGATCTTCCTCCAGATGTTCCACAGCTACTACGACCCGGTCGAAAACAAGGCGATGCCGATCGACCACCTCGTCGCCAAGCTGGAGGGCGAAGACTACCTACTGGGCCTCGACGGCGAATTACTCTGGTCCGGCGACGACGAAAACCTCGAAGCCATCACCGGCGGCCGGGTCGGTGCGCGTAAATGGCACGAACTCGAACCCGATCAGCAACGCCGGCTGCTCGACGAGTACCGGCTGGCGTACCTGGCCGACGTCGAGGTCAACTGGTGCCCGCAGCTCGGCACCGTGCTGGCGAACGAAGAAGTCACCAACGAAGGCAAGAGCGAGCGCGGCAACTTCCCCGTGTTCAAGCGGCCGCTGAAGCAGTGGATGCTGCGGATCACCGCGTACGCAGACCGGCTGATCGAAGATCTGGATGATGTCGCCTGGCCCGAACCGATCAAGCTGCTGCAACGCAACTGGATCGGCAAGTCGATCGGGGCAGAAGTCGATTTCGCGGTCACCGAAAGCGACGAATCAATCACTGTCTTCACTACGCGTCCCGACACGCTCTTCGGGGCGACCTATATGGTCCTAGCCCCCGAGCACGAACTGGTCGAACACATCACCACGCCCGAACAAGCCGAGGCCGTCAAGGCCTACCAAGCCGAGGCCGCGGCAAAGACCAGCGTCGACCGGCAGGCCGACAAGGAGAAGACCGGCGTCTTCACCGGGGCCTACGCCACCAACCCCGTCAACGGCGAGCAGATCCCCATCTGGATCGCCGACTACGTCATGATGGGCTACGGCACCGGCGCGATCATGGCCGTGCCCGCCCACGATCAACGCGACTTCGAGTTTGCTGAAAAATTCAACCTACCGATCAACGCCGTGATAGATCCTGAGGGGAGATGGAAATCAGGACAAGCAAACCCCGGCGACGGAAGAATGATCAATTCAAGCTTCCTGACCGGCATGAGTACCGAAGAGGCAAAACCAAAAATAATCGAATGGCTCGAATCAAAGGGTCAAGGCCAAGCCAAGGTCCAGTACCGCCTCCGCGACTGGCTGTTCAGCCGCCAGCGTTACTGGGGCGAGCCGTTCCCCATCCTCCACGGCCCCGACGGCGAGCTCCGCGCCGTCGACGAAGCCGACCTGCCGGTCAACCTGCCGGAGATGGAAGACTTCAAGCCGACCGGCACCGACGACCCCGACGCCCCGCCCCGCCCCCCGCTCGGCCGAGCGGGCGACGACTGGATCAACGTCGAACTCGACGGCCAGACCTACACCCGCGAACTCAACACCATGCCCAACTGGGCCGGCTCGTGCTGGTACTACCTCCGCTACCTCGACCCCCGGAACGATGACCAACTCGTTGGGGACGCCGCAGAGAAGTACTGGATGCTTTCGGAGAAATCTTCCGGCGGTCATCACGCGGGAGGTGTTGACCTCTACATCGGCGGGGTCGAACACGCCGTGCTCCACCTGCTCTACGCCCGGTTCTGGCACAAGGTGCTTTTCGACCTCGGCCACGTCTCTACGCCCGAGCCCTTCGGCAAGCTGTTCAGCCAGGGATATATCCAGGCCTACTGCTACCGCGACGAACGCGGCATCCCCGTGCCTGCCGACGAGGTCGTCAACCAAGACGGCAAACCCGCCGCCGACGTACAAGGCACCAAGAACCAGAAGTTCTTCTACAACGATCAACCGGTCACCGAAGAATTCGGAAAAATGGGGAAGAGCTTGAAAAATGCCGTCGCCCCCGACGACGTCTGCGAGCAGTACGGCTGCGACACCCTCCGGCTCTACGAGATGTACCTCGGCCCGCTCGACCAGTCCAAGATCTGGAACACCAACGACATCGTCGGCGTCCACCGCTTCCTCAACCGCCTCTGGCGAAACTTCGTCGACGAAGCCACCGGTGACTCGCTGATTACCGAAGACACGGCTCCCAAAGACCTCGAACGCCTGACGCACAAAACTATCAAACGCGTCACCGAAGCGATGGACAGCATGAGCTTCAACGTCGCCATCGCCGCGCTGATCGAGCTCAACAACGCGCTCGTCAAACTCCCGACGGCCCCCAAGTGGGTCGGCGAAGTCATCGCCCGCCTGCTCGCCCCGATCGCCCCGCACGTTGCCGAAGAACTGTGGGAACGCTTAGGCCACACTCTTCCGGGGGGTACCGTCGCCGACGCCGCCTGGCCGGAGTACGACGAAGCGATGCTGGTCGAAGACACCGTCAAATACCCGGTGCAGGTCATGGGCAAGATACGTGGCAAGATCACCGTCCCCGCCGACGCCGACGAGGACGCGATCGTCGAGGCCGCCAAGGCCGAGGAGAACGTCGCTGTCCACCTCGAAGGCAAGATGATACGCAAAGTCATCGTCGTGCCGGGGCGGATGGTGAACCTGATCGCGAATTGATGCGGAACAACCAGTCCTTGGTTAACGTCTTGTATCACGATGCCGGACCCACCCGACGAGGAAGACGTCTACGACCTCAGCGATGAAGACGCGCTGGACGAGGAGCCTTTAGACGAAGGGCTGATCGAGCTGGCCTACGACCCGAATGATGTCGAAGGCGTGGCGGAGGAGAGCGACACGCGCGATCCGGTCGCCGAGGAATCGCCCGACGACGACACCGAACTCGAAGTCCACCCCGCCCGCTACTGCCGGTCGTGCGGGTTCGACCTGACGTACGTCGACGTCAGCCCCTGCCCGGGATGCGATAAAGAATTCGATCCCGAAGACGAGTCGACCACCCGCGACACCCCCCTGCCGAGGCAGGACAACTACTGGCTGCAACGGCCCCGCCTCGCGGGCTACGCGTTGCTGGTTCTGTTCGTCATCGGCCGACTGGTGATGGGTTTCGTCGCCGAGAACCTCGGCGGGCGTTTCGCCGACGCGGTGCTTGGCTTCGGGGTGGTGTTCCTGTTGGTGCCTTGGGCGTTCCTCGGCGTCTACCTGCTGCTCGAAGCGTTGGAAGAACACCACAACCCCAAGCTCATCGTGACCCTGCCGCTGGGCTTCGTTTTCGGATTACTGCTCACCCTCGGCACGCACCCCGGCGTTATGCTGGCAGCCGGGATCGGCGGCGCTTTCGCCGGCTTTGTCCGCACGTGGCGGGAGACGTGACGTTTACCATCATCTCCCTCCAAGCAAATCGCTTACTCTGCCCCTGAACCTCCCCGATGGAGTCCGATCACGTGACCAACGCTGAAGCCCCCTTGTTTTCCCCCTACGACTTCGGCCCGATGCGGCTCAAGAACCGCATGGTCATGGCCCCGATGACCCGCTGCCGCGCGACCCTGCCCGGCGAGATCCCGAACCCGCTCAACGCGACGTACTACGCCCAGCGCAGCACCGCCGGCCTCATCATCAGCGAAGCCACCCACGTCACCCCCGGCGGGCTCGGCTTCCACGCCATGCCCGGCATCTACACCGACGCCCAGCGTGACGGCTGGCGGCTCGTTACCGACGCCGTGCACGAAGCGGGCAGCTTCATCTTCGCCCAGCTGTTCCACGCCGGCCGCACCACGCACCCCGATTTGCTTCCCGACGGCCTCGGCCCCGTCGGGCCGTCGGCCATCCCGATCCCCGACGGCGTCGCCCACACCCCCGAAGGCAAGCTCCCGCTGCCTACGCCGCACGAACTCACCGCCGAGGAGATCGAGCAGCTCGTCGCCGACCACCGCCGCGCCGCCGAGGTCGCCAAGGCCGCGGGCTTCGACGGCGTCCAGCTCCACGGCGCCAACGCCTACCTGATCAACGACTTCCTCAAAGACGCCTCCAACCAACGCACCGACAGCTACGGCGGCAGCGTGCAGAACCGCCTCCGCTTCCCGCTGGCTATCGTCGACGAACTGGTCGAGGTCTTCGGCCCCGAACGCGTTGGCGTCCGCCTCTCGCCGCTGGGCGAACACAACGGCATCCGCGACTCGGCCGTGGTCGAACACTTCACCGAGATCTTCGCCGCCTTCGACCAAAAACAGCTCGGCCACCTCGAAGTGCTCGGCGCCCCGTGGATGCCCGAACAACACGACGGGGTCAACGCCGCGGCCCGCGCGAATTTTTCCCGCACCCTCATCCTCAACAACGGCTACGACGCGGAGCGTGCCCACGCCGATCTCAACGCCAACGCCGGCGACCTCATCAGCTTCGGCAAGCCCTTCCTCGCCAACCCCGACCTGCCCGAACGCTACCGCCTCGGCCAACCGCTCAACGAACTCGCCGACCCGTACACGCTGTACAACGTCGACGCCGGCGAACGCGGCTACACCGATTACCCGACGATGGACCAAGCCACGGCCTAACCAAACGACGTCAAATCTTATGCGATCATTAGCCCCTTAATCATCCGGCATCATGCCCCGGCTTACGGGTGTGCCAACCCCGATACGGCAGCAGGCACGACAACCCGATCACAGCGCCCAAAAACTCACGGGCCGATTCGATCTGGGGCCGGTCGGCCGTCATCTGCCCGCCGATCAACGTGTAATCGCCCGACCGAACGAAGTCGATAAAGCCCGGTAGCGAGGCTACCAACCCGGCCAGGGCCAGCCCGAACGCCACGCCCCAAAACACCGGCAGCCGGCGGCGAATCAGCCGTGCGATCGGCACCACCGCCGCCGCCACGTACAACACTACCCAGAACAACGGATCGGGATCGTTCAGCTGGATGCCCGCCATCGTTAAGAGCAACGCGGCGGCGGCCAAGTGCAGTACGGTCATCATGATCATGCTCCTGCAATCGTATCCGGCTACGTCGATCAACGGGTCGCCGCCCTCCGCCCCTCGCCGATCTCTATAATCGCCGCATGGTCCTTTTGATCGATAACTACGACAGCTTCACCTACAACCTCGTTCAACGCCTGGGCGAGCTCGACGCGTCGCTCGACCTGCAGGTCGTCCGCAACGACAAAATCACCCCCCCGGAAGCGGTCGAGATGAATCCGGAGAAGGTGATCATTTCGCCGGGGCCTTGCACGCCGAAAGAGGCCGGGGTGAGCTGCGACGTCATCGACGCCTTCGCCGGCCGGGTGCCGGTGCTCGGGGTCTGCCTCGGCCACCAGTCCATCGGCCACAAGTTCGGCATGACCGTCGACCGCCACACCAAGCTCATGCACGGCAAGACCAGCGAGATCCACCACGACGGCCAAGGCCTCTTCGCCGGCCTGTCCAACCCCTTCGTCGCCACCCGCTACCACAGCCTCGTCATCCTCAAAGACACCTTCGACTCCGAACACTTCGATATCACCGCCTGGTGCGAAGACGACGGCCAAGAAGTCATCATGGGCCTGCGGGCCAAACCGGGATCGCTTCCGGGCGGCGACGCCCCGCTCGAAGGGGTGCAGTTCCACCCCGAGAGTTTCCTGACCGTCGAAGGGCCGCAGCTGCTCGCGAATTTTTTGGCGATGACCGCCCCGCAGACCGCTTGAAACAGCCCCACTGATTTTCAAACCCCGACCGATACATGAAGTACACCGTCGATAAACAAACCCCCGAGGCGATCGAATCAGTTATCCGCTCAAGGGCGACGTTTAAAGTTCTGGGCGATGCGGATAACCCGGTTGATTTCTCCGAAGACGTCACAAAGCGGCAACAAGAAGTGGTATTACGTTCATTGGAAACCGCGGGCTGGGCGCCGTTTCACTACGCACTGAACGAAGACGGGATCGCCGAGCCGTGGCGGGCGCACGTGCTTTGGCACAAGGAAAGTCAGCGGCTGTCGGCGAAGCTGCCGGAGTGGTTCGAGAACCTCAAGCCGACCAACAAGCTGGTGCCGATGATGAACGCCTGCGGGGCGTTGGTCTTGATCACTTGGCTGCCGCAGTTCGGAGACCCCGAGACGCCGACGCCCAAGCAGCGGGCGGTCAACGAGGAACACCTCGCCGCGACCGCCGCGATGGTGCAGAATTTTTTGCTCCTGCTCACCGCCCACGGCATGGGCACCTACTGGTCCAGCGGCGGCCAGCTCGGCGACCCGAAATTCTTAACCGAAATTGGGGCGTCGGCCGGCGAACGCCTCAGCGCCGCAGTATTCATCGAATACCCCGAAACGATGGACGAAAAAAAAGACCGCTTCCCCGGCAAACACCGCGACGCGCGGTCGGATCGTTGGATCCGCGAAGTATCGGCTTAAACCAGCTCGGCCTACGCCGCGTCGCGGAGGTCGTGGGTGACCTGCTTGAGTAGCGCCCGGGCGTCTTCGTGGGTCGGCTCGATGCGTAGCACCTGTGCCAACGCGGCGGCGGCTTCGTAGAGCAGGCCCATGTCCAGCAGCGCTCGGCCGAGCATGTAGATCGCGGGGACGAGGTACGGCTGGCGACGCAGCGCAGCGCGGTAACACTCCGAGGCCTCGGCCAGCTTGCCGCCCGCGGCGCACGAGACGCCGAGGTTGTACCACCACAGCGGCTGTTGGTCGTCGAGCTCGATCGAACGCCGTAGCAGCGAGACCGCGTCGAACAGGTGTCCGCCGCGGTGGGCGGCGAGGCCCAGCAGGTGTATGGCCGTGGGGTGGTTCGGGTCGAGGCGCAGGACCTGCCGACATAGCCGCTCGGCTTTGCGCCACTTGCTCGCCCCCAGCGCCCGCGCCGCCTCGACCAACACCCCGTCGCCGGCGCGACGCACGGCGGCGGGGACGACGGTCGGGGCGGTGAAGGGTTCGGACATTACGGGTAACCAAGCGGTGGGCCCCGGGTCATTGACCCGGGGCTAAATTTAGCCGAGGAGTGAGAGCACGTTCTGGGCGTTGCTGTTGGCGATGCCGAGGGTGGACGTGCCGGCCTGCTGCAGGATCTGGGCCCGGGTGAGCTCGGCGGTCTGCTGGGCGAAGTCGGTGTCGCGGATCGAACTCTCCGAGGCGGTGAGGTTTTCCAGCGTGATGCCGGTGGCTCGGACCGCGGTTTGGAGGGTGTTGCGTTCGAAAGCGCCCAATCGGCCGCGGAGCTGAGCGATCTCGTCGATAGCGACGTCGATGATCTCCGAGGCTTCGCGGGTCTTGCCGGCGACAAGCGAGTTGTCGCCGCCGGTTGTGACCGAGTTAAGGAAGCCGACTTGGGTATTGCCGAGGTTGCTGGCGGCGACGGACTGGATGCCGAAGCCGACCTGCTGGAGGCTGTTGACCTGCGGGCCGATCTGGAAGTTGGCCCCGCCGCCGGTGACGGTGAACTCGTAAGGCGTCCCCGCGACCTGGGCGGCACCGGACGTTAGCGTCAGGCCGAGGTTGATCGTGTTGGTGTTGAGAGAGATGTCCAGGCCGTCGCCGAGGGCGAGGTTGCCGTTGACCAGCGACAGGACGTCTTCGCCCTCATCGCGGTTGATCTGGTTGCCGCCCTGGGCGTCAAAAGTGTCGAAGAAGTCGCCGTCGTCGAGCTTGCGGACCGAGACGAACGAGTTGCTGCCGTAGCCCTCGGACTCGAAGAGCAGGCCGGAGGTCTGGTTGGTCGCCGAGGCGAGGCGGGCCGTAACGCCGGTCGCGTCGCGGACGTTGTTGACCGCGGCGGCCACGGCCGAGAGCGCCGTGCCCGAGGCGAAGTCGAACACCTGCACGCCGCGGTTACCCTGCAGCTCGAAGCTGACGCTCGACAGCAGCGCCCCGGGCGCACCGGCGGTATTACCCGAGAGGAACAGCGTGCCCCGCTCGGCCGAGTTGATGACCTCGACCTGGACGTTGATCGAGTCGTCGAGGCCGAAGTTGGCCCCGAAGACGTTGACGTCGCTGATCTGGCTGGTGACGATGCCGGAGTCGAGGTAGTCGAGGCTGCCGTTCAAGAGGTTCAAGCCGGCGAAGCTGGTGGTGTTGCTGATCCGGGTGATGGACTCGACGGCGGAGTCGATCTCGAGCTGGTTGGCCGCGATCTCGTCGGGGCTGAAAGCCCCGGTGTTGGCCGCCTCGATGGTCAGGGCCTTGATGGAGGTCAGCAGCGTGCTGATTTCCTGGAGGGCGCCCTCGGTGGTCGAGATGACGTTGGTGGCCCGCTCGGCGTTGTCGATCGCTTGGGTCGCGCCCTGGATCTCGCTCCGCAGTCTTTCGGAGACGATCAGGCCGGCCGGGTCGTCGGCGCCGCGGTTGATCTGCAGCCCCGTGCTCAGCCGCTGGAGGCTGGTCTCGAGGTCGCGGTTGGTCCGCGCGAGGTTGTTCTGGGCAATAAGCGAAGAAACGTTGGTGTTAATCCGAGACATCGACAATCCTCCTTGATTGTCTACGGGGTCGGCCGGCCTAATTAGCAGGCGGTGCGGCCAGTGGCGTCAGTTCCTGTGTCGCCGGCTCCCGAGAAGGTTGTGTGTGGCTGATCCTTTGACGAAAAACTCCAGGCCGTCTCCTACGGAAACACGCCGAACCGTTCGGCATCGGTGGGTCATAAACCACCGAGAGGTTTCCGGGGCGGCCGAGTGATGATTCACGCGGGCCTCTGCTTGCGTTTGAGGTGTTGATCCAAGCCGTTGAGGTCGTCGAGCTGCACGTTGGCCGCCTCGGCGTTCTCGCGTTGGATCGCTTCGTAGACTTCCTTGCGGTGGACTTGGATGGTCCGCGGGGCGTTGATGCCCAGGCGCACCTTGTCGCCGCGGATGTCGACGACGGTGATCTCCACCTCGTCGCCGATCATGATCGTTTCGTCTCGTTGCCGGGATAGCACCAGCATGGGGGTAGGCTCCTTCCGTGGGCCGTGACGCGGCGCATCCTTGCGCCGCGGGGGAGGTTCGTGTCATCGCTCGAGTTGTCAGCGTCGAGGTTTGCATGACGGGTACAAATGATTGCGGATCAGGCCGACATCGCGGCGGGGGCTTCCTGTTGCTGCTGGATCTCGATGAGCGGCACGCGGGTGGTGAACCGGCGGTCGCTGAGGACGAGCTGCTCGCCGCAGCGGCTGCCGACGTTGACCACCAGCGGGCCCTGCAGGTTGCCGGTGAGGACGTGGCCACGTTTGTTGACGATGACGAAGACCTGGGCGTCGTCGATCGAGCTCAGGCCCAGCCCCAGCATCTGCTCGGGATGGATCGGCACCTTGTAGGTCGAGACGAACAGCGTCGGGTCGGTGACGACGAACGCCAGCTCGGGCAGGTCGACCGACTGCAGCCACCAGAAGTTGCTCTCTTCTTCGGGACGGGTCTGGTCGCCCGATTCGATCAGCACGTAATCGCGGTACTTCGGGAAGCCCAGCAAGCCCTTCGGGAAGCTGATCACCCGGCTGTCTTCGACTTCTACTTCTCCGAATCGTGTGGTCTGAATCTTCATCGTCTTCAATCCTTCGCGGCCAGCGTCCTGCTTCGTTGTTTCCCGATCCCTGAAGTTTTTACTTCCAATATCTTTTGAAAAACTTCCGGGGGGGCGGCGTCCTGCCGCGGTTTGTTTTGGCGGGGTGGTCGGGGGCCGGGGCCCGAGCCGCCGCGCATGTTTTGCGCCACTAGCGCAAGAAATCTAATAGGCTTGTCTGCTGGATTTGCGCACTGGTCTGGAGCGACGCCTGCAGCTGGAGCTGCAGCTGTTGGAAACGGGAGATGACTTCGGTCAGATCCGCGTCCCGGAGCTCAGAAAGCACGCTTTGTTCCTGCAAGGTCTGGTCCTCGTTGCGTAAACGGGTCTCTTCGAGGCGTTGGGCTTGCACGCCGACGATGGCGCGGGCACTGACGACGGAATCGATGTCGTCGTCCAAACGATCAGAAGCAAGTGAGATGCCAGACTCGTCGTTGTTCTTCAACGAATCGCGCAAAATAATTAAATCGGTGAAAGCGTTGTCGATGCGACGCGTCGCGGTGTCTTCGCCGTTGATCGTTGTAGCCGCCCCGGCGTTGGCGAGGAGGCCGAGGTGCTCGGCCGTGTGCGACTGGCCGACGTTGGTGATCGTGAAGTCGGTGCCGCCGGCGGTGTTGTCGGTCGCAACTAGGCCGGTGCCCGTCGCCGCGATGGCGACGGTGAAGTCGCCCGGCGTCACGCCCGCCGCGCCCGCCGCCGCGTCGATCAGCGTGATCGCGTCGGCGACCGTCGTCGCGGTGTCGAGGTTGACCGAGAAGTTCGTGCCGTCATGCAGCGTGACCTGCAGGTCGTCTTCACCAACAACGGTGGTCAGCCCGATCCCTTGACGGAGGTCGGTCAGGCGGGTGTCGCCGTTGAAGCTGTGGATGCCGAGGTCGGTCGCGGTCGTGCCGCCGTTCTCGCCGACAGAGAATTCGAGGCCCGCGACGGTACTGACGATCTCGAGTTGTTGGCCGCCCTCGGCGATATCCAGACGCAGGCCGAGCCCGAGATCAGCGACGGCGTTCTGCAGGTCCTGCACATTGGTCGCGGTCGAAAAATCAACCGTCACCGTCTGCTCACCCTGCGTCACCACCAAACCCGAAGCGAAATCGATCGCCACGCCGAGGTCGGCCAACGGCGTGAGCTCGGTAATCTGCACGCCGACGTCCGCCCCCGCGCTCGGCACACCGCCGGTACTGGTGACGTTGTCCAAGCCCAGCGAGGCCGCAGTCCGCGTGCCGGGCGGGTCGGTGATCGTGACCGTGTTGCCGCCGTTGCCCGTGACGACCAGGCCCACGGGGCCGACCGTCACCCCGCCTGCGCCGGGCACGGCAGTGGTGATCGCGTTGGTCAGGATCGTCGCCACGTCATCCAGCGAGTCGGCCGTCGAGAGGTCGACGTTGACCTCCGTCGCGTTGACCGCCACCGTCAAGGTGCCGGGGACAAAGCCGTTGTTCGTGCCGCCGGCGATCGCGTCAAGCGACGTCGCCCCGGTGGCCTGCGGGTCGAGGTCGCGTTGGTTGTTGACCTTGGCTTCGAACAAGCCGAAGGCGGTCCGGCCCGAGCTGGTGAAGTCCTGACTCGTGAACGCGCCGACGTCAGTCTGCAGGTTCTGGTCCGAGCCGACGTAACGCACCCCGCCGAGGAACGCCTCGAACACCTGAGCGTCGAGGCCCGCGCCGTTATTACCGCCGAAGACGGAGACGCCGTTGAACTGGGTGTTGGCGATATCGACCAAGGCCGAGAGCTGGGCGTCGATCACCAACGACTGGGCGTTGCGTGTGTCGGCATCCGAACCGACGCCGATCTGCGACAGCCCGATCGTCCGGGCCTCGATCAGCGTGTTCGTCGCCTCGCCCAGCGCTGCGTCGGCCGTGTTCAACGTCTGCGTCGCTAATTCGAGGTTGCGTGCTTCCTGCTCGCGCTCCTGCAATCGACGTTCGATCAGCAAGACCGAGGCGACCTGCGACGGGTCGTCCGAGACCTGGTTGATCGCCCGCCCGGTCGCGATCTGCCGCTGCGCCTCGTCGAGCGCCAGCTGCGTGGACTGCAGCCGGTTGAGCGACTGCTGGCTGCTGAGCAGCGACGACGTGCGGTTGGTGGCGGAGGAGATAGAAGACATGATTTGCCTGGGTTTAGACGAGGTTCAGCAGGGTCTGCGTCAGCTCGTCGACGACGGTGATAAAGCGGGCGCTCGCCTGGTATGCCCGCTGGTAGGTCAGGAGGTTGATGGTTTCCTCATCAGCGTTGACTCCGGAAATCGCGGCCTGTCGGCTCTCGAGGTTTTCGCGGACGACGCCGAAGGCTTCGCGGTTGTCGCGGGCCTGGGCGAGGTTCGTGCCGACCTCTTCGACCTGCCGCGACCACGCCCGGGTAAGCGACAGCCCGTTGAGCGCCGCCAGCGGTTCGTCCCGCAACGCCGCTAGCGCCAACGCGTTGCGGTTGTCGCCGGCTAATCGTTCCTGGCCGGCGGCGAGCAGGGCCGGGTCCGACAAAACGGTTTGGTTAATGCCGATGTCGAACGCGTTTTCGCCGGTGAAGAAGCTATTAATGCCCAGCACCGCCAGCACGCCCGAGGTGTCGTTGCTGAACGCCAGGCGGTTGTTTGCCGAGTCGCTGTCGATGACCAGTTGCCCGGTAGAGGAGATCGATGCACTCACGCCCGCCACCGCGTTGAGCGACGCCGCGAGGTCGTCGAGCGTCGTGTCCGTCGCGGGGTTGATCCCGTCGAGGTCGACATCGATCACCGTGGTCGTGGCCTGGCCCGTCGCTTCCGACACTACGCTGATCTCGAACGAGCCGTTCTGCGCGAGGAACGGCAGATCGGTCAGCGTCAGGTCGTTGAGCGCCGCGGTGCTGTCGGTCACGGCGTTCGTCGCGGTGACCGACTGGATGAGGCTGGTGCCCTGGCCCTGGCTGTGGATGCGGTTGGTCTCGAAGATCAGCTGGGCGGCGAGAGTATCGAGCCCATCGATCGAATCTTGCAGGTCGCCGTTGATGAAATCGATGCGGGCGCCAAGTTCGCCGCTGGAGATGTCCAAGGCGCTGCCGTCGTCGGCGATGATGACTTCGGTGATCGTCTCGCCGTCGATTGTCCGGGTGCGCAGTTCCAGGCCGCGCGACTCGCCGTTCAGCACGATCGGCAGCGAGCCGACGTAGACGTCGATGCTGCCGTTGTTCTGCTCGACCGTCGAAACGTCGAGGAACTGTGACAATTCTTGCAGCAACGTGTCTCGCTGGTCCCGCAACGATGAGGCTTCGGCGTTGCTCGCGCCTTCTTGCGTGGCGATCGACCGATTGATCTCTTCGATCCGGCCCAGCAGGCTGTCGGCCGAGGCGATCGATTCTTCGAGTGCGGTCGTCGACTCGGCCGTGATGTCGTTGTAGCCGTTACGTAGGTCCTGGACGAACGACGCCAGCGAGGTGCCCTCGGCCGTGACCAAGGTCCGCAGCGACGGGTCCTGCGGGTTCGTGGTCAGCTGCGACCAGGCGTTGAAGTATTCGCCGAGGCGGGTCGTCAGGTCGCGGCCGGTGAGTTCGTTCTGCACCGCTTCGATGCGGGAGATCTGGTCGGCCGTGGCCGCCGCGGCGGACTCGTCGGCGATCGACGTGCGTAGCCGGGCCTCGACCGCCTCGCTGACCTGGCGGGTGATCGCCTCGATCTGCACCCCCTGGCCGATGTTTTGGTCCCCGGCGATCCGGCGGTCGCCGATCGCCGACAGATCGACGCGCTGCACCCGGTAGCCCGGCGTCGCCAGGTTTGCGAGGTTGTTACCGGTCACCTCGATCGCCGTCTGGCTGGCGAGGAGGCCGGTGCGTCCGATCTGGAGGGAAGAGGAAAGGCCCATGACTTAGTGCGAAGCGTTACAAATCAGGTATTCGAATTAACTGTTTCCGGAGGAGTTAGGCAGTAAGGTTCAAAGTGCTCATTCGGGCGGGTTTGGCGTTGACCCGGCCGGTCTGGCCATAGGCCGCACCGCCGTGCGACACCACACCGATCGTGCGGATCAGCCCGTTGACGTGTTTCATTAACGACTCGCTCGCCCGGCGGACGACCGAGGTCTGCTCGGCGACCTGCGTGATCGCCTCGACCAGCTTGCCGCGCATCACCAATAACCGGCCGCGGTACTGCTCGGGCAAACGCTCAGCCAAATCCTTCATCTTCAGCGGCTCTTTCGCCTGCGGATCAACCGCCAGCGTCAGGTCGGCCACGAGTTGCAGGCGGCGCTTCTCGATCTCGCTGATCGACTGGACCGTGGCGTTCTCCAGCCGGGTGAGGTCGATCATCTCCTGGTCTTTGCCTCCGCGGAGGGCGAGGCGTTTACGTTCTAGAAGCGAAAGCATCTGCCGCTGGCGTTCCAAAGCCTGAGCCAGCACTGCTTCGAGGTGTTCAATGTTTAAACGCAGTTTCTTATCCACGGAGGTCGACCTCGGTTGGGTTGGCGGGTTCGGTGCGTTCGAAGCGGGAGACGAGAGCATCGGTGATGCCGAAGTTGGCCGAGCGGGTGATGTTGTCGGCGTAGATCACGTCGAGCTGTTGGCCGAAGGCTTCTTCGCCGCGGCCGCCGTGGAACAGGTCGCTCTTGAACGGGTCGTTGCGGGCCTGCTGCAACAGCGGCAGGATGAACGCGCTGGCGACGAGTTGCTCGGCCGCTTCGCGGAGTTCGCGGTTGTGGGCCTTGGCGTCGGTTGGCTCAGTAGATTCGTTTTCGCCTTGAACCGAGAGCAGTGACGCGAAGTCGCTACCAACCGGACGCACTGCGGCTTCGGCAGTGGCCGGGTTCTGGAGAAGCGTGTCGAGGTTCGGCGGGCTGATCAGGCTCATTGGATCACCAGCTCCGCGTGGAGTTGCCCGGCGTCGTGCATCTGCTTCACGATGGTGATCCGGTCCTCGGCCGGGACCTTCAGCTGATTGAACGCCGTCAAGAGGTCCGCCAATCGGGCCCCGCCGCGGCCGGCCGGATCCAGGGCGAGGAAGTCTTCGGTCACTTCACGCGGCGGCAGCTCTTCGCCCGGCTCGGGCTGGGGCTCGGGCCGGAGCATCGTGATCGTCAGCCCGTCGTGGCTGATAATCGTCGGCGAGATCTCGACATCGCCCGACATCACGATCGTTCCCGTGCGTTCGTTGACCACCACACGGGCCGAACCGGTCACCTGCGAGCCGTCGATGTAGGCCTCTAGGATGTTGGCGATGAACGACGCGGGGTTCGAACGCTCGTATTCGGGGACGCGGATGAATACGTTCTTGGCATCGATCGCCCGGGCGGCTTCGGGGCCGTCGGGGGAGACCAAGCCGTTGATCAGGGCGGCGAGGTTGTTGGTCGTGGTCCACGAAGCGTTGGCCTCGTTCACGACAAGCTGAATGTAGCCCCGTTGATCCATAAACCGGGCCCGGACCGAGCGGGTCATCTTCGCCCCGTTTTCGATCTTGCCGGTGCGGGGGGCCTCTTCGTCCTCGAGCTTGATCGCTCCGCGGGCCAAAGCCATCACGTCGGAATCTTTGTGCTCGCCGACCATCGGAATGAGAAATAGCCGGCCGCCGGCCAACGAACTCGCAGGGCCGACGCACGAGACGAAAACATCCAAGAGATCACCTTCGCGGGCACCCTGAGCCGGTACCGTCGCCTCGATCGCTACCAGGGCCACCGAGTCGCTGTCCACTAACTCACGCAGGCTCGTCTGATCATCCATCAGCCGTGAAACAACCTCGACAAGCGGGCGGTGGGCCGGGGCAAAGTCGCCGCCGTCACCGGTTCCGTCGAGTCCCACGACCAGCCCCATGCCGACCAGGGTCGAGGTCTCCGAACCCTTGATCCGCACGACGCTGCCGATTTCCAACGCCGCCGCTTGGCCGCAGCAACAAAGCACGAGTAGGGCCGTGACCACGAGGCGGGAGGAAAAAATTTGAGGGGTGCTTGGGTATCGCATGGTTTTAGTGAATTACCAAGGGAAGATGAAGTCGACGATTTCGGTCAGTAAGCCTTTTTCCGCGGCTTTCTTTAGATGACCTTCGTGTTGTTTATCAATGAACAGGTCTGCGATATGGGTCGACAGGACGGTGTTGTCAGCCGTGATATCGTCGACCCGGCAAATACCGGTGGCAACCAGCGTGTAGTGTTCTTCGTCGCTGCGGACCGACTTGCGGGCCTCGATAACGACGTTGCCGTTGGGCTTCACGTCGATGATGGTGGCCTGAAGGCGAGCGGTTAGCGTTTGCTGATTGCTGTAGTCGCCTTCGCCCTCAAACTCGCTGTCGGCCGAGATGTCAACCTGAACCGTGCCGTTGGGGAAGGTGTTCGGGGTCAACGTCAGATCGAGCAGGTCGCTGAGCGTGAAACGCGGGAACTCGGCGATTTCGCCGGTCCATCCCGACTCCTTCTCGGTCTCCAGCGACGAAGAGAAAGTGGTCTGCGTGTCTTCGCGGACGATGATCGTGACGAGGTCGTGGATCGCAAAACGCTTGGGCTGCGGCGCGGCAACGGCCATGAAGCTCGACGCTTGAATGGATCGCGAAAGCTTGCGATCATCGGTCTGCATCCCCGCGGCCGGAGCGCCGACCTGTTCAACGGTTTCCGATGCAAACGGGTCGGCGAAGAATTCATCGCCGGTGGTGTAAAGCGATGAGCTTAGTTCTTGGGCACCGACAGATAACGAAGCCGAAAGTAGAATTGCTATGGTGAATAACTGTTTATTCATGGTCATTTATCCTCCTGCAGGGCGAGGCGGTCGCGGCTAGAGTCGGTACTGATCGTCGCCTGACGCCTCCCCGAGACCGTCGCGTAAAACGTCTCCCGCGTCTCGGGGTTACGGACCGCGATGATGTCGCCCCGGCCGCCGTTTTCCGACGCCCGACCCACCATCCGTACCACCAGCGATCCGCTGACACAGGCGACGGTGACTAGGTCACCTCGCTTAACCAACACATCCGGGGCCACGTGATCAGTCAACACGACCGCGCCTTCGCGGATCGCGGCCCCCGAGGGTTGGCCCCAGACCAATTCGCCCCGGCTCAGCGTTTCGCCCTGGTCCGAGGTGATGTAAATTTCTTTAACCCCGGCGTTCTCCCGGCTGAACACCTCGCCGCGACGCACCTGACGCAGTGCCACTACGGCTTGGATCCGCCGCGAGACCTCGGCCATCAGCGTTGCCTCTTCGACAGTGCCCGACGGGGCGTAACGTCGCACCTTCATCGGCACCCGGCCGAGGCCGCTACGGCTCAGGCTCTGGACCTCGTACCGCCCCACCGCCGCGCTGCGGTTCAGCCAAGCGGCTTCGTCGGCGCCGCCCCGGAAAGTAATTTTCATGTCATCAATAGGTGCGTTACCGTTAAGAGAGACGATCTCGTCGATCAGCATCCCGCTGACCGTCTGTCCGGCGTTTTCTTGATCGACCGCTAGCTTATTGTTCGTCGTCACGGCACGATCGTTTGATACTTTTGTGTCGGCCTTATCGGCGGTCATGTTCGTAACCACACAAACCGATCGGCCCCGCAGCGACAACTCCGCCCAGTTCACGCCCGACTCGCTCAGCACCCGCCGAACCGTTGCCAGCTGCACCGATAATTCGCCTTGCCCCTCAGAAAACCTTGCCACGATCAGGTCACCCAGCGACTCGGCGTATTCACCTTCAAGTTCCGCGACCTCGGCCAGGCGGATCGAAGGACCCGCGGTGCCTGCCTGCTCATAAAGCCGTACGGAGTCGGCTAACGCTTGAGTAGCGAGGCTAAAAAATAAGATGTAAATTACGTTTTTCATCTCTAAAGACTAGTTATGAATCAATCGTTACTTACCGCGTGATTACTGATTTACCGCCGGAGGTTGCCGACGACCTGCATGACTTCGTCGGCGGCCTGGATCGTCTGGCTGTTCATCTCGAACGCCCGCTGCGTCTGGATCAACGAGACGAGCTCACGCACCGGATCGACGTTAGAGTTTTCCAGGTGCCCCTGCAGGATCGTGCCGAGGCTGCCCTCGCCGGGGTTGCCCTGGATCGGCGGGCCCGAGGCTTCGGATTCGACGTAGACGTTGCCGCCGATTGATTTCAGGCCTTCTTTATTCACAAATGTCGAAAGCTGTAATTGCCCGACATCGCTGGAACTTCCGTCCGGATTTGTCACGCTGATCGTGCCGTCGGCCGAGATACTGATGTTCACCGCGTCGTCAGGGATCGTGATCCCGGGTTGGATGCGAGGGCCTTGGGTGTTACCCAGTACCAGCTCGCCGTCGCGGTTGGCGAAGAAGTTGCCGGCCCGGGTGTAGCCCACGCCGCCGCCCTGCTCGCTGAGGATCTGGAGCTCGAAGAAGCCGTCGCCTTCGATAAAGACGTCGAGTTCACGGCCGGTCGTCTCGGCCGAACCGAGCTGAAAATCGTACTGTGTGTTGCTGATCTGAGTCCCGAGGCCGACTTGGAGGCCAGCGGGGCTGTGGTCGCCGTTAGCGTTTTCGACGCCGGGCTGCTTCTTCTGTTGATAGATCAGGTCTTCGAAGTTCACCCGCTGGGTCTTGAACGCGGTGGTGTTGACGTTGGCAAGGTTGTTGGCGATCACGTCGAGCTCGGTCGAGAGGGCCGAGAGCCCGGTGGATGCGGAATGGAGTGCGAGAACGGCCATTAAATTGATTTCCTGATTCGTTAATTTTGTTCTAAAGAACTATCTAATTCTTGGTTAAGCGACCCGGCCGAACGTGTTTACCGTGCGGTCCATCATCTGGTCGTGGTGCTGGATCATGCGGCCGTTGCTCTGGGAGGCTCGGCCGCTAGCCATGACCGCCATCATCGTGCGGATCGCGTTGGTTCCTGACGACTCCAAGGCCCCGACGCGGAGGTTGGGGGAGTCGTTACGGCTACGCGGGTCGTTGCCGGCGAAGGCGAACAGGTTGGCCCCGGCTTTTTGCAGTTGGGTGGTGTCGGCGACAGTGGCGACCTGGAGTTGGCCGACCTCGCTACCGTCCTGCTGGAGCCGGCCATCGCCGGTGACGGTCAGCTTGACGCCGGGCTGCACCGAGATCGGGCGGTCGTTGTTGCCGAGGACGCGGTGGCCGGTGGCGGTGACGACGAAGCCATGGCCGTCGACACCCAAACGGCCGTCGCGGGTGAGGCGAACGGATGCTTCACCCGTGTTCGGATCGATGTCTTGGACCGCGAGGAAGCTGGTGGCGTCGGTGAAGGCGACGTCGAGGTCGCGGCCGGTCTGCTCGACGGGCGCGGGGGCGAAGCTGGTCCTCTGCGGGCCGGCCAGGACGCCGCCGCCGAGGCGGTCGAGCAGTGCGTTCGCGGTGCCGAAAGGCGAGTGGTCTTCGATGGCTTCGGCGGGGCGTGCGGTGATCACCGGGAGGTCGGGCTTGAAGCCGACGGTGTTCACGTTCGCCAGGTTGTTGGCAAAGACGTCCTGACGATACGAGTTCGTCAGGACGCCCGATGCGGATAGGTACAGGCCGTAGTTCATCGCGCGTCCTCCGTGACGGGTGCGTTACGGGCCTGCGGGGTTCGTCCCTGAACCCACTGGGTGTCTTTCTCCACCCGGTTAATCGATAGTTGGTTGACGACCGCTCCGCGGTGCACGGCTGCGGCCAGCGTGGCCAGCCGCTGCACGCCTCGGCCCAGGTCCTCGTGGCCCTGGCCGGCCGCGGCGAAGCGGGCCAGCTCGAGCCAGTTGATCTGGGTGTCGTCGTGCGTCGGGTTGGCGGAAGCGTGGCTCAAGGCGGTCTCGCAAAAAGAGGAGCGGTTCGCCCCACAAATCGCAACCGCGGTGCCACCCATGCCAAAGCCGCCGAACCGCGGTCAATCGCAAGCAATAAATAGATTTTTTCCTTGTTTTAAAAGCGAAATAATGGATAAGACTTTTATTATCCCCACAGCTGATTTTGCATTCTGCCGCCAATGAACACAGATCGCTTCTGCGCAACACCTGCGTGCGGGCGCAGTGTGTGCGCGGTCGATAATAGTGCGCACCCCGGGTGAGCTCGAGGAAAAGTTCAGTCAACCCAGCAGTGAACGGCGGTCGCGGAACAGCTGTTCCAACCGGTCGGTCAACGGCACATTGGTTGCCGGATTGTCCAAGGATTCGCCGATTCCGATGAGCAGGCGGACGAGGCTGTGGTAGTCGGCGAGGTCAATAAATTCGCGTTCAATCACGCCGCGATCTTCGTTCATGTTGTGGTAGTTGCCTAGGGGCAGGCAGACGCAGGTCGCGGTGTAGCCGAGGGCCTGATAGGCCGAGGCCTCGCAGGTGCCGCCAGTCATGAGCTTGCGTTGCCATTTGAAGCTGGTGTCGGCCGCTTCGATCGCCGCGGCGACCTGGCCCACGGCGAGCGTTAGTTCGGGGTCGAAGGTACTCGTCCGATCGCCGACGCGGACGATCGGCCCACCGCCCAGGGGCGACTCGGCGAAGCTCTTGCTGTTTTCCAACGCGATCAGCCGAGCGTTTTTCGGGATGATGCCGGACTTGCAGGCGGCGATCGCGCCGACGAATCCGACCTCCTCGGCCCGGGTACACAGCAGCCGGACATCGGCGCCCCCGGAAGTTGTCTTGCGTTTTTTGAGTAGCTCGCTGTAAGCGGCAAACATCGCCGCGGCCCCGGCGAGGTCGTCGCAGGCCGGGGCGTGCAGTTGCCCCGCCTTGATCTGAGACGGGCCGACGTCCCACGTCATCACGTCGCCCGGCTGTGCTTCGATCTTCTGCCGGAAGTCGACGGTCACCGTCTTGAAACCGCCGGCTTCCGGGGCCTGTAGCTCGCGGATCGTGCCGGGCGGGCTGGGTTTGACCGACTTATCGCCGGGGTAGTGCCGGACCTTGCTGCCGACGAAGTAGGCATCGTGTACGCCGCCACGGAACTCGGCCGTGACGGTTTTGCCGTTGGCTTCGGTAACGACGAATGCGGGGTGGTCGAGGTGGGCGGTGAAGACGATCGGCCGACGAGACGAGACGCCGACCCGCTTGAGCATCAGGTTGCCGTAGCGGTCGGTTTTGAGTTCAACGTTTTTACGTCGGCCGGCCCAGCGTTTGACCCACGCGACCACACGGTCTTCGCGGCCGGCGGCGGTGGGTAGGCCGGTAAGTTCGACGAGGTCGCGTTCGTGGCGGTTGGTGGTCGTTTTCTTCATGGCGGCGATGGTACCCTGCGGGCATGAGTAGCGGAGTATCTGGCGAAATGAGCCACGGCGATTTGGCGGTAGAGATATGTGACGCCGTGCTGCGCCGCGGCGAGACGACGATCCTCAACGGCGTGTCGCTGACGATCGGCCGCGGCAAGTGCGTCGCCTTGCTTGGGCCGAACGGCTGCGGCAAGACGTCGCTGTCCCGCCTGATGCTCGGCCAGCTCTACCCCACCAGCGGCACCGTCACCGTGCTCGGCCAAACCCTCGGCCGAACCGACGTCCGCGAGCTTCGTAGACGCATCGGCGTCGTTAACCCCACCACCGACGCCACGCCCGGCCCCGGCAGCTTCCACGTCAACGGCGCCGTCGTCGACGCTTCGCTCTCGGTCACCGACGCGGTGTGCACCGGATTCTTCGCGACCGTCGGCCTGTACGACCGCCCCACCGCTGAACAACGCGAGCAGGCACGGGCCACACTCGACGGCGTCGGGCTGGGCCACCGCAAAGACCACCGCTTCGGCGTGTTGTCGACCGGCGAACAACGACGAGGACTCATCGCGCGTGCCCTTGCGCCGAAGCCCGAGTTATTGATCCTCGACGAGCCGACCGCGGGGTTAGACTTGGCCGGACGGGAGCAGGTCTTAGCGACCGTCGAACAAATCCTGAAAAGTCCCGACGCCCCCGCGGTACTCATGATTACCCATCACGTCGAAGAGCTGTCACCGCAGACCGAGAAGGTGGTGCTCATGCAACGCGGACGGGTGTTCCGCGAAGGGCCGCCGACCGAGGTGATTACGCCCGAATCGCTGTCCGAGACGTTTAGCTGCAAGGTCTATGTCCGACGGGAGTACGGGCGGTACTGGCTGGAGGTTTTGCCGGAGGCGTGGTTAGAACTGCTGTAGGTGAAGATAATGAGTGGTGATTATGTGTCGCGGTCGCCTGCGCGGCGAGCGGCAGGGGCTCTGCCCCTGCACCCCGAAGACGGGGCACCTGCCGCTTAACGCGTAGTCGCTCCGCTACGATAAACACCAGCAATGGATACCTTGCAAACGATACTCCTCGCGTTTTGGGCGACGATGGCCGCGATGGCCCCGTGGTTACTTCTAGGCTTCGCGGCGGCCGGGGTGCTGTCGATATTTTTCTCGCCGCGTTTTGTTGAGCGGCACCTCGGCGGCCGGGGGTTGGCTTCGGTGATGAAGGCTTCGGTGCTGGGCGTACCGCTGCCGTTGTGTTCTTGCGGCGTGATCCCCGTGGGGGCCGGGCTTTACCGGCACGGCGCGAGCCGGGGAGCGACGTCGTCGTTCATGTTGTCGACACCGCAGACGGGGGTCGACTCGATCCTGGCGACCTACGCGCTGATGGGGCCGGTGTTCGCGGTGGTCCGGCCGATGGTAGCGTTGGTCAATGGCCTTCTCGGCGGGCTACTTATCGACGCGGCGGATCGAACGAAGGCAATCCAAAAACCAATGGCGGAGGCTAAGTGCGATTCATCATCTGGAACTGTATGCGACAGTACATCCGCTGAGCCCATCAAAACTCCGACGAAATGGTCGCAGGCGTTGCGTTACGGGCTGATCACCCTCCCGGCCGACATCGTCGGGGCGCTACTGGTGGGGCTGGTGGTCGCGGCGCTGCTTACGGCTTTGGTCCCCGCCGATGCGTTGGCTCCCTACCTGGGCGGCGGGGTGTTGGCGATGGGGGCGGCGGTGCTGATTGGAGCACCAATTTACGTCTGCGCGACCGCGTCGATCCCGATCGGCATGGGGCTGCTGGCCGCGGGGGCGTCGCCGGGGGCGGTGCTGGCGTTCCTGATCGCCGGGCCAGCGACGAACGCCGCGACGATCTCGGTGACGTGGGATGTGCTGGGTCGACGCACCGGCTTGCTGTACTTGCTTAGCGTGGTCGTCACCGCGGTTGGTGCTGGGCAGCTGCTGGACACGCTCTTCACGGTCGAGGCCTTACGTCTGCCCCTTGTCGCCGGGGCGGCGCACCACCACGGCATATCTGCCTTAGACCATATCTGGGCGGGCTTGATGCTTGCTCTGCTCCTGCCGGCGGTTTGGAATCGCTATCGCCCTGCCCGCCGTGAAGGCGAAACGGCAGCACAAACCGATAAGGTCACACTCACCATCACCGGGATGAACTGCTCACGCTGTGTCGAAGCGGTCGAACGTGGGCTGCGAGAAGTCGTTGGAGTTAGCGACGCCCGCATCGACCTCAAAACCGGACAAGCCTTGATCCAAGGCAACACCCTCGATGATCAACGCCTAAAGGAAGCGGTCCACGGCTTGGGCTACGGCGTCGCCGATTAGACTCAGAAGCCGTCGCGGTAGAATCTATCCGATGACTGATCAGAACCAAGAAACACCGCTAACCTTCCGCGAATTCCAGCAGCACATCTACGACAAGTACCACGCCACCGACAGCGAGCGTGGCACGGCGGGTACTTTCATGTGGCTGGTCGAAGAAGTCGGCGAACTAGCGACTGCCCTGCACAAATCAGTCGGCGAGGGTGGCGATACGTCGGGGGACGACGACCCGGCCGGCGAATTTGCCGACGTCCTCGCTTGGCTCTGCACCCTCGCCAACATCAACGGCGTCGACCTTGAACAAGCCATCCGCGACAAGTACTTCAAGGACGGCGGGCCGACGGGGACGAAGTGACTTTAAACCCGGGTTTATTCCGAAGGCCATTCATCATGAACCGTCTCGGCGGTAATGCCGGGCGTCGTCACCAGCGAGGCAATAAGGTGGCGCAGGGCGTGGTCGTCGAAACGCAGGGCCCGGAGGTCGTACCGCTCGACAACCGTCAGCCGCAGGGTCTGCGGCTCCGACGCGCCGGGAGGCAGGCCGAACATGAGACTCGCCTGCGCGACGAGGCCGATCGACGGGACCGTGGTCTTGTCCCTTATTTCTCCCATCACGTACCTGCTCTCGCCGACCCGCTGACCTTCGGCGTCTAAAGCTTCCGCCGAGATGACCCATGCCGGCCCACCCCGCACAAAATGGTTCTCCGGGTCGTCGGGTGGAAGCGGACGCAACTCGAAGTCGAAGCGGCGGAAGCGGTCCCGCCCCTCCATGCCTTTGGTGCTCTTGACCGATATCCGCGTACCCTCAAGCGGGTCACCGTCGTAAGTCCCCTCGGGGGATAGCGGCAGGTCGATCACTTTCGGCGGCGACAACGCCACCAGCACCGTGACAAGGCCCCGCATCCGGGTCAGCGACCGGGGCTGGCTGCCGATCCAGGCAAACCCGTGCATCGGGAATACCTGGGTTTCCCCGGCTTGGTCCACCAGATGGCTCCGGTTATTGAGCACCCGCAGCGGTTCGTGCCTGGCCCATTGGCTCGGCGGATCGTGTCTTTCCGGTCGGGAAGATTCGTCATCGACTTCGTAGAGCACCTGAGGCTGAATTAACAGCAAGCCCGAGTTGGCGGGCACCCGGAGTTCCCCCTGCAGTTCGAGTCGGTTCAAACGTTTTGAATTACGTCTGGAGTAGACGCTGCGGGACAACGCGGCGTGGTGCCACGTCACCGTCATTCCGCGGCCGATGTTGAGCGGGGGGGTCAACGCTTCATGACTCGGCAGAGGCTCTTCGGCCCAGGCCATCGACGTCGCGGCGCAAAAAAACGCTAGACCAGCCAAACATCGCAGGCCGCCCTGCCGGCCGAAAAGCCTCGTGATCTGATTCTTAATCATTGCTTGCCCCCTTATTCGGCTTCTGATGCGTACCGACCCAACCGGATCTCGATGGGTGCGTATTCGGGGTGAGTGACGGTCGCGAAGTCCAGCTCGACGTATTTGGGTTCAAAAGCAGATCGCTCGACTTCTCCCGATATTTGCGCACTCCACGCCCACGGGCGGTCGGGCATCAAACTGGCCGGGTTGCCGCTGTGCCGCGGCGGCAAAAGCGGGTAAGACGAGCCGTCGTTGAGAAACAGGCGGGCCCCAAAGAGGGTGGAGATCGGCCGTTCACTCAAATCGATGCGTCGGCCTGCGGGGCTCTCCATTTCCAAAGATACGGAGGAGAAGCCTACCGATTTAAAGTTTGGCGGAGACACGTCAAACCCGAGCAGTCGGCTGCCGTCGGGCAGCAGCACCGGCTGCGTGAGCGGCGCATCCAGCGGCAGCTGTACGGTTTCGACGGCCTCGGGTACCAACACCTTGATCCGGCCTTTGATCTGCACGGGGAAGCTCAGCGTCATGCCCGGCAGCGGGATGGTTGCGGAAAACGGCAGATGCCCACGATTGCCTGCCGAGGCCTCATGGGGCATTTGTAAGGCCTGCCAGACGGCGCCGACGGAGCTTGCTTGCGAACCCTGGGGAGGCGTTTTAGCTTCACTCATCGGGAAGCGATAGCCCGTAGCGTCGGTCACCGATTCGATCTGCAGATCGGGTTGTACTGCGAATACGCCAGGCGAAGACGGCGGGACCATCAACATCCCCGCGATCTGCAGTTCGCGGAGCACGGGCCGCCCGGGCTCTGCCACCATCCGCTCAGTGACTTCGTTCAAACGCGGCACCAACGACGAAGCGCTCGGTAGAACGCCGTCACGCGGATCGGGCGGTAGTGGCTCTTCGTCCGCTCGGCCTGACGACGAGACAAAAACAATCAAGAACGTCGCGCAAATCAGCCTCAACCAAAAGCTACGGCCCCCGAAATCTCGCTCGTCTTGCATACAGTTAATCTACCCGTTGATCGTTAGCAACTCAACGAAATTGCTCCGAAGCATTCATCATCGCACTTGTTTTAGTAAAGTCGTTTCGCCGCTTCCGGCTTCAATGCGACGAGATCAGAACCGTATCGGGGTAGGCCGCGTTCCAGCCGAACCAGAAGGCGCGGTGGGCGGCGAGACGTTTGAGGGTGTAGCCGTCGTCGGCGGTGAGTTGGTCTTCGGTCACTGTCCACCCGCGCCCATCTTTACTGACGGCGTGTCCGTCGCCGGCGTAGGTTTCAAACGTTATTTCAGGGCTCTCGTAGATGCGGTTGGCGCCCGACGGGTCGGTCAGGACAACGTAGTCGGTGCCGCCGAGGCTGCCGTGATAGACCGGGTTCTTCGCCAGGAAGTCGGCGGCGATGACCGTGGGCGGGGCCTTGTCGTCGGCGAAGCGAAGGGCCAGGACTTCGGCCTTGTTCTTGAGACGGGTGTCGACCTTCGGCACGGTAAACATGAGGCGGTCGGTGGCGAAGTAGCTCTGGTAGGCGACGCCTTCGCCGTAGTCGCGGCGGTGGCCGGTGTTGAGGCTCAGGACGGTGGTGTCGGGGTGGCGTTTCTTCCACTCGCCCCAGGTGGTGGTGACGACATGGAACGGCTTGAGCTTGATGCCCCGGCCGACGAGCGGGCCGATGACGGGCTCGCCGGTGATGGTGGACCACATCGACTCGGTGGCGTGGTCGTACATGAGTTTGTTGCTACGGTAGAGGAAGCCGGAGGTGCCGAGCTCGTAGTGTTGTCCTTCGTGTACCGTGTCGTAGACGATCATCGATCCGCAGAGCGTGCAGTAGACGCCGTTGATCGAGATCTGGTTGCCTTCGGGGCCCAAGGTGTCTTTGAACATCTCGTGCCAGGCGAGGATGCGTTTGGGGTAGGCGCGGGCGTCGCCATTGAGTTCAATGCCGAAGACGACATTTTCGTCGGCGAGGTAATCGGCAGCATCCGAGTCGGCAGCAACCATCTCCGGATTTTTAAGCGGCGGGATACCGTCGCGTTCCACGCCGCCCCAACGCACCTCGTCGAGGCGGATGGTGGCGTCTTCGGTGTAGTCGTCGAAATAGGTCTGGAACCGCGAATCGATCAACCGATAAAGGTCAGCCTTGAACAGGCCGTACTGCGGGTGCGGATCGTAAGGCTGCGACCACACCCACCGCCAAGCCGCGTCGAGTTGGCCGTTGAAAGACTGCCCCGCCAATTCATCGATCAAATCGTTTGTCCATAAACGCAGCGTCCCGCGACTGAACCGAGACAACTCGATCAAGATAGGCATATAGCCCGGTCGCCAGCGCTCGCGGACATCTGCGGCGGCCCGATCGAATTCCGCGCGGCTGTCGGCCTGCAATTTGTAAAACGCATCTAACGGTAGCTCGTCGCTTGAGACCGGAGCTTGGGAACCAAGAGACGGCCCCCTATCGCTGACCCGTTCAAACTGCTGGACCGTAACTGCATTGCGGGCCTCCAAAATCGAACGTATGCCGCTGTGCCATCCGGCAAAAAACATGCCCCCAGCGACCGCAAGCGTCGCGAGGAACCAGTAGAAATGGTGAGAACGCGAGGGAGTATCGGCCATAAAACAACAACCGAACGACACCACTCTTTATTCCGGGTCAGAAATCACTGCCGGAGTTATGACGGGGTAGTGCCGACCGGAGGTTTAGATGCCGGCGTCATACCGGGAGACTCGATGATTTGGCGGGCCAGCTGGGCGATGCCCGCGGCATCGAGGCCGGCGTCGGCGAGTTGGCCGGCTCGGCTATCGGGGCCGACCCATTTCAGCGGCATGCCGTGGCGGTGGATGAGCCGGGTATCGAGGCCTGCGGCGTTGCCGGCTTCGAGGACCGCGCTGCCGAAGCCGCCGTCGACCAAGTGGTCTTCAACGGTCAGGACCCGCGTGCCGGCTTGGAGAAGCTGTGTGATCAGCTCGATATCGACCGGCTTGGCGAAGCGGGCGTCGTAGACCGCCACGTCGTGGTCGTGTTCCCGCAGCATCGGCAGGGCCGCACGGGCCGTTACGACCGGCGTGCCGTAAGCGAGGATCGCTAGGTCCGGGCTATCGGTCTTCGCCGGGCAGACGCAGACCGCCTTGCCGAGTTCGAACGGCGTCGCGTTTTCTTCTACCGCTGGCACCGCGACGTTGTCCCGCGGGTAACGCAGGAAGCTCGCCCCGGCGTCGTGAGCCCGCATGAATGCCAACGCCGATCGCAACGACGGCTCATCGGCCGCGGCCAAGAGCGTCACGCCGGGGAACGCCCGGAACATCGCGATATCCATGAAGCCGTGATGCACCGCGCCGTCACCGCCGACGTAGCCCGCCCGGTCCATGCACACGCGGACCGGAAGGCCCTGCAGCGCGACTTCTTGAAACACCTGATCGAGTGCGCGTTGGGCGAACGTCGAGTACACCGCGAAGAACGGCTTGAGCCCGCTCTTGGCTATGCCAGCGCACATGTCCATCGCGTGCGATTCGCAGATGCCGGTGTCGAGGGTTCGCCCCCGGAATTTTTCGATGAGCTTATCGACGCCAGTGCCGGGGCCCATCGCGGCGGTGACGGCGAAGACCTTTTCGTCCTCCTCCATCACGTCGAGCATCGCGTCGGCAAAGGCGGCGGTAAAAGACTTGCCCTCGCCGCCGTTCATCTCAACACGGCAGCCGACCTGCGTGAACGGCTTCGGCGAGTGCCACGTTGTCGCGTCACCTTCGCTGAAGTCGTAGCCCTTGCCTTTGATCGTCTTCACGTGCAGCAGCACCGGGCGGTTGATGTCTTTGACTTCGGCGAGCGCGGGGATCAGCGTCGGCAGGTCGTGGCCGTCGACCGGGCCGATGCAGATGTGGCCGAAGTGCTCGAACATGTGACCTTCGGAAATCATGGCCTTGAGTACTTCGCCGCCGCGGTGATACACCTCTTCGAGGATCGAGCCGCCCGGCAGACGATCGAGGACTTCTTTGCCGCGCCGCTTGATGTCGTGATACGTCGGGCTGACGCGGACGCGATCGAAGTAACTCGCCATCGCGCCCTGGGGCTGGCTGATGGACATGCCGTTGTCGTTGAGCACCGTGAGGAACTGCCGCCGGAGCGTGCCGGCGTTGTTGAGCCCTTCGAGGGCAACGCCGTTGACGATCGACGCATCGCCGATGAGCGAGACGACAGCGCGGTCAGACTTACCTTCGCCACCCGCGACTACGTCGTCGCCCCGGGCCATGCCCACGGCGGTGCTGATCGCGGTGCCGGCGTGGCCGACGCTGAACAGATCAAACTCCGACTCCTTCGGCTCGGGGAAGCCGGCCATGCCGTCTTTCTGCCGCAGCTTGGGCAGGAGGCCGTACCGGCCGGTGAGCAGCTTGTGCGGGTAGCACTGGTGCCCAACGTCGAACAGCAGCCGGTCGTGGCTGAAGTCGAAGACGTAGTGCAGGGCGATGGTCAACTCGACCACGCCGAGATTTGGCGCGAGGTGGCCGCCGGTCTTGGACACCTGATCGCAGATCGCGTCGCGGATTTCTTGCGCCAAGGCGGGGAGCTGATCGGGCCTCAGCTTCTTGAGGTCATGCGGCCCTCGAATGTGGTGGAGCAGGGGTTGGGGCATGGGCGGGCGGGGTCTTGGCGGGCTCGTTTCGGACCCGGTCATCATTCTTTCTTCGGTGATATTACGTGGCCCAACCATAAAGGTTTATACGCCGGGATTCGTCCGCGGTGAAATGCGGGAGTTCCCTACGCATTTTACTTCCGCCTGACCGCGAGGTCATCCGCGAAGCCCCGCAACGCCGCTGCCGGCTCGCCCAACGACAACAAGGCAGAGTGCGCCTCGGCGCGTAAGCGTTCGACCTCGGCCTCGGCTCCGTCGACACCCATCAGGCCGGGGTACGTCAGCTTGCCCGCCGCGGCGTCTTTTTGCGTGGCTTTGCCCAGCGCCTCGGTGTCTGAGGTCACGTCGAGCAAGTCGTCGACAACTTGGAACATCAACCCGATCGCATCGGCGTAGGCCGTGAGTGCCTCGAGCTGCTCCGCGTCCGCCCCGGCGCACAGCCCCCCCATCCGGGCCGAAGCACGCAGCAACGCCCCGGTCTTGTTGCGGTGGACCCGCACCAGTCGATCGATCCCCGGCAGGTGATCGTCTCTTTCGGGGAAGGTGTCGTAGACCTGCCCCGCGATCATGTCGTTCGTGCCGACGACTAACTCGCGGATCAATCGACCCGATAACGCCGGGTCCGCCACGCCCGTGGCTAACATCTCTACCGCTAGTGATAGCAGCGCGTCCCCCGCGAGGATCGCCATCGCCTCGTTGGTGTATTTGTGCAGCGTCGGTCGGCCGCGGCGCAGGTCGTCGTCGTCCATCGCCGGCAGGTCGTCGTGCACCAGACTAAACGCGTGCACCATCTCGATCGCCGCCCCGGAAAATTGCAACGGCGAATCCACAAGCGAATCGATCGGCCCCGTCACCGCTTCGTAGCTCCGTACCACCAGCGTCGGCCGCACCCGCTTACCCGGACCAAGCCCTGCGTACATAACTGCGTCGGCGAGATCACTCGGCAAGCCTCGCTGCGTGACCAAGTCACGTACACAGGATTCAACTTCCGCAACGAGTCGATCGTGCGGTAAGCCTGCTGTTTTTTGGTGAAAAACACTGAGTGGATTCATGGTGGCGGTGGACATGCTAACCCATGCTAGGCACAAATCGTTGACGCGACCCAGGCAGCCAAACGCTGTGCACCATCGCGGGGCGGGTTATCCCTAAGCGAGCGGCTCATCGCATCTCTTTTCGCATCGTCAACCAACACGGATGCAAAAATCTTTCTGAGGGACTCCGCATTGGCTTCGGGTTCGATACGGTCTTTCACTACGACCGCCCCACCGAGTTCGACTAACGGAGCCGCGTTGTGCTTCTGATGTTCATCTTTGTGGAATGGGTACGGCAGCATCACGCTCGGCACCGCGTTCCCCCAAGCCTCGGCCACCGTCCCGGCCCCACACCGCGTGACCGCGAAGTCGGCGGCTCGCCACGCCAGGTCCATCCGGTCGCAGAACGAGAGAACGTGAATCAATGTGTTTGCATTTATATCGATCTTCGCCGGGACCGGCTCGCCTAAGTTCCGATTCCCCGCTTCAATCGCCATGCGAAAATAGCCAACTTCGACATCTTCTTGCTCAGCGGGGCCCGACACATGCATGACCTGCCAACCGTCCATCGCAGAAACGCTATTTGTATTAGAAAGCACTTCCACCATCGACCGATTGATGGTCCGGGCGCCCTGCGAACCGGCAAACACCAATAGAGTTTTGCGCGCGGGGTCTAATCCAAAATACTCACGAGCCGCTTGCGGCTTAACACTCTCCGGCGCGACCGCCGACCGCCGTAGCGGGAAGCCGATCACCTCGGCACCGGGAAGCGGCTTCGCCCCGGCGTGGGTCTCAAACGCGCTGAACACCGAAGTCGCTTTCTTCGCCGCAAAACGGTTCGCCCGCCCCGGTACCGCATCCAGACTCACCAAAGCCACCGGCAGCCCCGCCTTCCGCGCCGCGGATACTGCCGGCCCACTGACAAACCCGCCGGTGGCGATCATCGCTGCCGCGTTGGTTTCACGGATCAATCCTGCCGTCGCCGCTTGGCCTTGCCGGTAAGCCTTGAGGAACTTCAGCCCTGCCCTCGGCCGCACGCTCAGCGGTGCCGCGGGGATCGCCGTGAACCCCAGCCCCGAATCCTCCGCAATCTTCGCGTCCAACGGCCGCTGCGACACCACCAGGTGCGGCGTGATTTCCGGTGGCAACTCGGGCGTTAGACGTTCGACGACCGCCAGGTTGGGGTAGATGTGCCCGCCGCTGCCGCCGCCGACGAGCAGGACCGTTCGGGATGTCGAGGAGTTATCGCTGATGGACGCAGAGTAACGCGGATGAACCGAGGGCGGTTGCCTTCGGTTCGGTTCATCCACTATTTCATGGGGCGTTGTTACTCGGCAGATCTGTTGTCCGCCGCGGCTTCGGCCAACGCCTTGCCTTCCGCCAGCCAAGCGATGCCGTCGGCGACGATCCCGCCGTCGGTCAGCTCCATGATCGAGCTCGGAAACCGGCCGCCTTGCATATGCCCCGCCGTGGCGCTGTACAGCACCCGGCCTTGGCCCACCTCGTTCACGAACAGCGGAATGAACCGGAAGCCCGCGGGGAACTGGTGCAGGTCAAAGCGTTGCCCTTCTTCCAGCCGACCGGTCTCCTGCTCGCTAAGCATCAGCAGCGGCGTGACGTCCCGGGGGTTCACCACCGTTCCGTTGATGTTGACGTCGAAGGTTTCGCCCACGTCGAAGCCTTCGAACGCGGGGTGGGTCGTGACCAGCTCCGCGGTGTGCGTGAGGAACGTGACGACGTACCCGGTGTCGCCGACGCCCAACAGCTCGTTACCCCGGTCAGGCAGCCAGCCGATGGCGAGTAGCCCCGTGCCCCGGCGCACCGCCTCAAGCAACGCCTCGACTTGATCTTCCCCCAACTCCCCGGTCGCGGTCATTAAGACCACATCGAGCTCGGCAAGCGCCTCGGCGTCGTTCCCGAGGATGGTGCGGGTGACACCCAGCGTGTTCACCCGTCGCTGGATCAACTCGTCCTCGGCGGTACCGGGGTCGATCACCGCGACCAACTCATAGGGCACCTCCAATTCCTCGCGGACGTGGTCCGCCACCCGGCTGTGCCAAGCAAAAGCGAAGCGTCTCTCGGATTCTTTCGCCGTTTCAGAGTCCTTAGCGTACTCGCCGGCAAATGACGCGACCTCGACATCCACCGCCGCTCGACTGATCACGACACCGAGGCTCAAAGGCGGCGGTGGTGCGGTCGGCGGGGTGCCGATCGGGGGCGGAGATGGGGTCGAGGCGACGGGCGGAGCGGCTTGGCCGAGGTTATTGACCCCGACGACCGCGAGGCCCGCGGTTAGGAATATGAACAACGCAACGACGGACGACAGCACCGGCTTGGCTTTCACGGCAGCCATGAGAGAACCTCCAAGGGAAGACCCGACAGAAACGGCGGATGTCCCGCCCGCGGCGGCGGGTCCCACACCCGCCACGCCGATCTTGACCAACGACTTCGAAAGCGTTGCCGGCACCGCGGTCGCGGCGGACTGCTCGGCCATATACCCCGTCACGACGCCGGCGGGCAGCACCAAAGACGACGCCCGGAGGTGCCCCCGCAAGTCCGACACCGCCCGTGCCATACGTCGGCTGACCACGGTCGCGCTGATGCCCGCCGACGACGCCAGGTCCGCCTGGGTTCGGCCGAGGAAGAAGTGCTCTACGATCAACGCGCGTTGATCTTCGTCGAGGCACAGCAACGCGTCATCGATGTGCTGCTGGAGGTGATGGTGGGCGTGGCGGTCTTCGGCCGTGGCCACGGTCTCAGCGTAGGCCTGCTCGTGGCGTTGACGGCGGGTTTGGCTGCGCCCGATGTCGGCGGCGGCGTTCAAGGCGCAGCGGTAGAGCCACGACGACACACTGCTGCGGATGCTCTGGGCTTTCTCCGCCAGCTTGATAAACGTGGCCTGTACCGCGTCTTCGATATCACTGGGCTCGTTAAGCCGACGGCGGCAGGCGCTGTACACCATGCCCTGGTAGGTCCGCACTAGGTAGGCAAACGCCTCGGGGTCACGGCGGTCGATGTAGGCGCGAAGCGCGTCAGTGTCGGTCATGGTTGGAATCCTTATCCGTATCCCAGCCCCACGCAGAGGGCCAGCACCATGATGACGCCCGCCAAGCAATCTTCTCAACAGCGGCGCCGCAAAAAATTACAGTTAATGCAATCGATCAACAGAGTCCGGAAACCACACTCGAACTCAGACGGCCGACGCTCTCGCCCCTAGGTCGCCCACCCGATTCGTAACGCGGTGTTCTTCATCTTCTCGCGTTGCCATAACCTTCGCGTTGTCCAGCGAAGCGACCAGCCCGATGGCGAACGCCGTGATGATCCATCCCGTGCCGCCGGCCGAGATCAGCGGCAGCGCGATGCCTTTGGTCGGCACGACTACGGTCACTACCGCGATGTTGATCACCGCCTGCAGCCCGACGGTCAACAGGACGCCAATCGCGACCAGCCGGCCGAACATGCTGTCGGTGTCCTTGGCGATCCCCATACCGACCCACAGGATCGTGATGAACAACCCCACGACCAGCACCGCCCCGCCAAAGCCTAACTCCTCGGCCAGGATCGGGAAGACGAAGTCGGTCGTATCTTCGGGGATGTAGTACTTCTGGATCGACTGGCCGAGCCCGCTGCCCTCGACGCCACCCTGGGCGAACGCGAGCATCGACTGGATCGGGTGGTACCCCGTGCCCTGGTGGTCGGCCCAGGGGTCCATGAACGCGGTCAGCCGTTTAATGCGGTACGGGCTGTGCAGGATCGCTGCGACCAGCCCCCCCGCGGCCAACGGCAGCATCAAGGCCAGCTGCCACACCCGCGCCCCGCCAGCGATCAGCACGCCGACCGCCACCGTGCCGATGAGCGCCGCGGTGCCGAGGTCCTCGATCACCACCAGCCCGCAGGCCAGCCCTACTAACACCAGCCCCGGCACCAAGCCCCACCAAAACCGGTGCATGACGCCCCGCCGCCGGGCGCAGTACCAGGCGACACCGACGACCAGCGTCCACTTCAGTAGTTCACTAGGCTGGAAGCTGATGCCACTCCCCGCAGGGCCGATCACCAGCCACCGCGAAGCGCCGTTCACTTCTTTGCCGAAGCCCGGCACCAGCGTCAGCCCGCACAGCCCCAGCGATATCAACAGCGCGAACCACACCGGGTTCCACCACCCCCGGCTACGAAAGATCCCCTGCAGGTCGACCCGCGACCCCAACAGCATCGCCCCGACCGCAAGCAAGGCATAGAACAGATTGCGATTGAACAGCGGAGCCAACACCCCGCTGACCCCCACGTCGGGCTCGAACGTCGTCGCGTCGATGTCCGCCGCCGCCACGCTCAGCCCGGCCGAATGAACCATGACCACCCCGATCCCCAGCAGGGCCAGCACGCAAGCCATCAAAATATGAGCGGGTCGGGGCATCGGATGGATATCGGCCAAACGCCCCCGTGCGAATCGTTTTTCTCGGGCCAAGGTGCGGTCACCAGATCACTATTTGAGGGCGATCGTAATCAAGCACAATGAATTATGGGACCCTACTCAATTCTGCCCGAAGGCAAGCAGAACATAGGCGGTATTCATTTTGTCAAAGCGACTTACGGCCCCGTTAGCGGCGTAATCCCCGTGTAGAGCAGGTAAAAATTGATCAACACGTTGCCGGCAGGTGGCGTTGTTTTTCGCAGTGAACCGATATTCACATCTGTCATAAGGAACCCATTCGGGTGACTTGAGCTTGCAGGCGTTGTTTTCTATGACATCAACGAGGTGAAGCGATGAAACTGACTTCTTGGATCGATTCGGCGGATCGGCATCAGCGGCTTATGTTTTCGACCGCGGCGTTTGCTGCAGTTGTCGGATTTGCCGCAACCAACGCGGCCCAAGCGGGAACAGACTTCGGCATCGAATTCACCACCGAGACCGCACTGGTAGATGTCCAGGTGTTCGGCCCTGGATCAGCGTCTCAGCTAGACACCGAAGCATTTAACTTCTTCGCCGGCGACGGCCTAACCGGCATCATCGGCGGCAGCGTGATCAACGGCGTCCCCTCCGCGTTTACCGAAGGCATACCCGGCGTGGCCTCGGCGTCGCTGGATAACGTCACGTTCGACGTAAGCTCCGGCCCCGGCAGCCAGGCGGGCGACATCGGCGACACGTTCGTCACGGAAGTCGCGTTTTCGGGCTCAACCCAGGCGATCACCGGCCCGGCGGTTCTCGACGGGTTCTTGTTCAGCGAAACCGCTTACGAGATCGTCAACACCAGCGAAGACACCGCGTTCCGTCTCGCCTTCGAGGTCCGCACCCAGGGCTCGGTCGAGATCAGCGTCGACGACCCCGACCTCGACTCGGTCTTCCTCGAGCCCATCATCACCGGCCCGTCGACCGCGGACGGGGCCTTCACCGGCGTTCGGCTTAACCCCCAAGCCTTCGATTCCGACCTCACCCCCGGCGGGGACCTCGTCGAAACCTTCGACTTCACCCGCTTCCTCGTGATCGATCTGCTCCCCGACACCGTCGATCTGGAGCTGTCGCCCGAACTATTGGCCCTGGTGCCCGAAGACTTCAGCGGCTCTGACTTCTTCTACGCAGGTGCCACCGTCGCCGACCTCGAATTCTTTATCGAGTCTCAGCCGGTCGCGAGTCAGGCTAGGGTGAATGCCGTCGGCGTTCCGTCTCCGACCGCAGTCACCGCAGGGGTTTTAGTTTTGGGACTGATGACAATCCGCCGCTGTAAGCGGTGCTAACGATTGACAAAAAAAGCTTCCATCTTTACGCCGTAGCTTTTGCAATGGACTGAGCGGTAAGGTTTTAAAAAGCAAGAAACCGCTAACTTAATCGCGAGAATTCCCTAAATCCAACCCGGTATTAACCGCGATTTAACGACGCGTGCCTGACGGCAAAAAACAGATGAGAGTCTTGGTTTGTCTTCTCCAACACTGTATTGTGTAGGTTTAGACTATTTGTGTAACAACACGTAGCCTAAAACCGCAGCGTTTACTTTCGTGGGTAGGGCAAAAGATTTACCCGGGACAAATTTATTTTTTTGGGAGACGAGATAATGGGTTTGCAGATCTTTAGTGAAGGGTCGGTTCGTCGACAGATATGGTCGATCGCGGCGGCGGTATCCGCAGCCGGATTCGCTGGCCAAGCATGGGGCGCAACCGATTTTTCCATTAGTTTTGTCAACGAGACGGCACTCGTAGATATCCAGACCTTCGGCCCGGGGACAGACCGCGCGCTCGATATCGATATCTTCAATTTCTTTGCTGGAGATGGTTTGTCGGGCAGCATCGGCGCTACTCCTTTATCGACTGATATCCCCGTAACCTTCACCGACGACATCCCCGGCGTCGGCTCGGCGGCTCTGCAGCTCGACGCTTTTAGCACCACCTCTGGGCCGGGTAGTGAGCCCGGCGATATCGGTGATACGTATGTGACCACCGTTGACCTTTCGGGATCGACCCAGGCGATCACCGACACCGCGATCATGGACGGCTTCATCTTCAGCGAAGTTCAATTTGATATCGTCAATACCAGCGTCGACACCGCTTTTCGGCTGGTCTTCGAAGTACGCGTCGAAGGCTCGGCCTCAATCGAAGTAGACAGCCCCGTCTTCGATTCGGTCACGCTGAACCCCATCAACAGCGGACCCGCGGGCAGTTTCGGCGATCCCGTGTCCCCCGATTTGTTGTTTAGTTCAAGCCAAACCCCAAGCGGCGACATTAATGAAGTTTTTAGCTTGGTCGACACCTTCGTGGTCGATCTGCTGCCCAACGGTGGTGTCATACCCGACGAATTGGTTGATTTGTTACCCGACGATTTCGATTCGATCGACGAGTTCTTTGTGGGTAGGACCGGGGCCGATATCGAGTTCCAGGCTTTTTCCCGGGTCCCCACACCCGGCAGCGGGGTACTGCTGATCGCGGCGGCGGGGCTCGCGATGACGAAACGGCGGCTGACCTCGTCCGCTTCGCGTTAAGTCGAGATTATCCAACACAGCCGAGATTTCGCATGTGACGTGATTTTGAGGATGAACAGCCCATTGGGGTTACTCTTCGTTCTCACGTCAAAGGTGCCTGAGTTCAGCCGGTAGTTGAAACGGGCTGATCAAAAAACAGCGTTTTCTCTGCTTGTTTTGCCGAGCTGAGGATATCTCGGCCATCGATACTTGTCGGCTGGATCGATTTTTCCAGAAAGGTAAGGCTTACCGTGTCGCGGGGATCGGCGGTACCGATGCCGCAGCTGAACACTGCTCGCCGTTGGCCCGATCGCATCGGCACGATATACTCGTCGATCGAGGGGTGGAGGAAAGAACCGGCCTGTCGCCCCCCTCAGGCCCGGACCCGATGGGACTAAACCCATGTCTTATCTGAACCAAGAACGACCCGGCGGCTTTTATGTAACCGCCGCGCGCTTGGCTGCGATGGTCATCTTGGCTGTAGGGGCAACCGCTCACGCGGCCGGGGAAGACCTTGCTTACGACGCTCTGGTCGATCGGGCCCGCGCTCTCGCCCAGGCCCCTTACACCAACCACGACCTGCCGCTGCCCGAAACTGTCGCCGCCCTCGACTACGACGGCCACCGAGACATCCGCTGCCTTCCCGAAGACTTCCTCTGGTTCGGCGGCGAAGAGCCGTTCCGCGTCCAGTTCCGCCACCGCGGATGGCTTTTTAAGGACGAGGTTCGACTCAAAACTGTCGACGCCGACGGGGCCCAAGTCCGCCCCCTGCCGTTCTCCGCCGACCGGTTCACCTACGGCAAGATCGCCTCGGAAAACCTCGACCCGAAAACGCTGCCGGGCGACATGGGCTACGCGGGACTCGCGTTGCACAAGGTCGGCTACGAAACCGTCGACGATGAAACGAAAGAAACCTTCAACGAGTTCATGTCGATCCAGGGCGGTAGCTACTTCCGCGCCATCGGCTTCGGCCAGCACTGGGGCTCGTCGGCCCGCGGCATCGCGGTCAACACCGGCCTCCCGCAACCCGAAGAGTTCCCCCGCTGGATCGAGCTTTGGGTCAAGCAGCCGATGCCCGGCGATACCTCGCTGACCCTCTACGGTCTCCTCGACGGACCCAGCGTCAGCGGCGCCTACCGCTTCGTCATCACCCCCGACGCCACCACTTCGATGGACGTCACCGCGAAGGTCTTCTTCCGGGGGTCGGTCGACAAGTTAGGCCTCGCCCCGATTACCGGCATGTTCCTCTTCGGCGAGGAATCGCCCAGCCGATTCGGCGACTACCGCCCTGAGGTGCACGACGCCGACGGCCTGCTCATGCAGCACGCCGACGGCCAGCTCAACTGGCGGCCCCTACGAAACCCCAAAGCCACCCGCGTCAGCCGCTTCGCGATGACCGACCCCAAGGGTTTCGGCCTCATCCAACGCGACCGCAACTTCAACCACTACGAAGACCTCGAGACCGAGATGCAGATCCGGCCGAGCATCTGGGTCACGCCGACGGGCGGATGGGGCGAGGGCTGGGTTGAACTCCTCGAGATCGCCTCGGACGACGAGGGCATCGACAACATCGGCGCGTACTGGATCCCCGCCAACGAAAAGGAACTCACGGCCGGCAGCGAGATCGAACTCGCTTACCGAATCGACTTCACGCAAGACGATCGGCCGTACGAGCGGGCTGTGATGCCGTGGACCGCAACCCGCGCCATGCTCGGCGAGGGCGGCGACGAAGAGGCCAACGCGAAGAGCCTCGTCCGGACCGCCGTCGGCCCCGAAGCCGAGGGCAAGGCCGTCGCCCGCTTCATCATCGATACCGCCCCCGACACCGCCCTGCCCAGTGGCACGATCGTCCGCAGCGACGTCGGCGTGACCAACGGCAAGCTCGCCGGCGAACCTGTCATCCAATACAACAAGTTCAACCACGCTTATCGCCTGTTCTTCGACGTCATCGCCGACGGCGCCAATCCGGTCGAACTGCGCGCCACGCTCCGCGGCGCAACCGCCCTCGACCGTAAAAAAGAAACCGCCCCCGAAGGCACTTACGACGACGACGACGTCGACCCCGACACCGGCCCACCGGTCAGCGAGACTTGGCTCTACCGATGGGACCCGTCCCGGAAAGAAGACCAGCCGTGAGCCCCGACGTCCTTACCTCCCCGGAGGCATCAGTGAATCCGTTGGTCGATGATCCGACGCCTGCCTCGGCCAACGGCCGCAGCGCAATCGAGCGTGTCGTCGCATATTTTGCTGCGCTTGGTGTCGAGCCCGAAACCGCGCTGCGCCTGTCCAATACGCTCGATCAACGCATCGCCTCCGAAGAAGACGAGCCCGGCAAACGAACACAACTGATGCTCGAAGCCTTCGACCGCTGGGCCGAAGAATTACCTGACGCGATGGGCCTGTCCGAAGCCGCCGACCGTATCGCTTTCGTACTCGCGACGCACCTCGGCCGACTGCTCAACCAACACCCCGAAGCCCTCGGCGACACCACCGGATTAGCCGACTCGATCAAGCCGCTGCTCGACGCCCGGCCGCACGGAATCCTCCCCGGCCTGCCACGTCAAGAGATGCACCGCCAGCCGCTTGGCGATCTGCCGGCCGTGCTCCAGGGCGAGTTCTGGAGCGGCACGTACCGCTGGGTCGTCCCCGTCGGCGCCGGCACGCGACGCATGCTGCGGGCCGCGGGCAAAAAAACCCGCACCGACAATATCACCGGCACCGATACGCCACCCGCCCCCGAGGGTCCTCCCGCCGGTGACTAACCGTGTCCCGACCAGTCCCGTCCCCCGCATGCTCCGCACCACCAGCGGCGCGCTGTTCTCACGCTTCGGCCTGCTCGCCGCAACCATAGCCAGCACCTATCTCGCGTCCTACGCCTTCGCCCACGTCGTCTTCGGCGACGGGAGTTCCGAAACGAGCGGTGGGGTTAATCCCGTGACCGTCGCGCTCTGGCTGCTGTTCTGCGTGCTGTTTCTATGGGTCGCCCAGGGCTTCTGGACCGCGACCATCGGCCTGCTGCAGATGCTCCGCCGATCACCGAACGCGGTGTTCAAGGTTAAGGTCGAGGCCGAGCCGTGGAAGCCCGCCGAGGAGCTGCCGCGAACCGCCGTACTCATGCCGATCTACAACGAAGACAGCGTCCGCGTCTTCGCCGGCGTCGAAGCCATCATCCGATCCATCGAAGCGCAAGGCTACACCGCCGCCTTCGACCACTACATCCTCTCCGACACCACCAACCCGACCGTCTGGCTCGAAGAAGAGACCCAACTCGCCGCGATCCTCGACCAGTTTGAAGACGAAGGCCTCGACGTCAACATCTACTACCGAAGGCGCCACCATAACCGAGCCCGGAAGTCCGGCAACATCGAAGACTTCTGCGAACGCTTCGGCAGCGCCTACACCTTCATGCTTACCCTCGACGCCGACTCCGTCATGGACGGCGGCACGATCGTCGAGATGGTCCACCGCGCCGCCGCCGAGGACGACATCGGTATCCTCCAGGTCCCGCCCCAGCCCGTGAACCGCAACTCGCTCTTCGCCCGTTGTCAGCAATACGCCGCCAGTGTCTACGGCGAAGTCTTCAACGTCGGCTTCGGCCACTGGACCCACCTCGACGGCAACTACTACGGCCACAACGCCCTCATCCGCGTCCAGCCCTTCATCGAACATTGCGGCCTACCGCTGCTGCCCGGCAAAGCCCCGCTCGGCGGCGAGATCCTCTCCCACGACTTCGTCGAAGCGGCGTTGATCCGCAAAGCCGGCTACAAAGTCCAGATCGCTTTCGACCTCGACGGCAGCTACGAAGAATGCCCGACCACCCTCGTCGACTACGCCATCCGCGACCAACGCTGGTGCCAAGGCAACATGCAGCACATCCGCCTCGTCTTCACCCGCGGCTACCGCTGGATGTCCCGCGTCCACCTGGGCATGGGCGTGATGTCCTACCTCGCCTCGCCGCTGTGGCTGGCGTTTATGCTCCTCGGCCTCTTGGCCGTGGTCATCGGCGGCGGCATCTCGCACGACCCGTTCTCGCCCTACAGCCCGTTCCTCGTCGGCGTCACGCTCTTTGTCGTGGTGATGGCGATGCTGCTGATCCCCAAGTTCTACGCCGTCGGCCTCGTGCTCCAACGCCCCGACGTCATGCGGGCCCACGGCGGCGAACTGCAAGCCGTCGTCGGTGCGATCATCGAGGTCGCCGTTTCCGTGCTCATCGCCCCGCTGATGATGGTCTACCACACCACCTTCGTGGTGAACACGCTCATCGGCCGCAGCGTCAAATGGAACGCCCAGCAGCGCGACGAAGCCGCCGTCGGCTGGCCCGACGCCGCCCGCAACCAATGGAAACACACCGCCATCGGCCTCGCCTCCGCCGGCCTCATCGCTGTGGTTGCCCCGTCGCTGTTCATCTGGGCGTTACCCGTTCTTCTCGGACTGATCGTCTCGATCCCGACCTCCGTCCTGCTCTCCAGCGTCGGCGTCGGCCGTTGGCTCCGTAACCGCCGCATCCTCCTCATCCCCGAAGAATACGAAACACCGGAGGTGCTCCGCCTCCACGAACGAGCGATGCATCGGACCCGGGCCGTCGCCGACGCCGTTAGTGAAGAACACCCGATGGACCGCGTCATCAAGGACCCCGCCTTCCACCGTTTCCACCTCGCGACCCTAGCCGCGAACCACGAACCCTTCGATTCCAACGTCAACCTCGCCGCCGCCCTCGAACAGGCCAAACAGACCGGCACCCTTACCCCCCTCCCCCGCCCCGAACAAATCGCCGTCCTCTCCAACCCGCACGCCCTCAGCCACCTCCACCACGCCGCTTGGGCAATATGACCTCACAAAAATCCTAGAAACTTCAGCTTAACTAAGTGTTTATCAGAGTTGCATTATCGCAATAATTTGCTAGGTTGTTGCCAGTGGATGAGAAAAAATCTCAATAACCATGAACGGTGACTCGTTTTCGAAGATATATAAGTTACAAAACGACCGCTGAGGAGGAACGGAAGTGTCTCAAAAATACCTAATCGCTAATGCTGCAATGCTGTGTTTTGCCGGCAACACTTTTGCCGGGAACATAGAACTTGCCGGTATTGCGGATGGTGATTCCCGCTGGTTCTTCACGTCTGCAGATGCGTTCGGTCAACTGGACCAGGGTTACGACGACGGCCAAGGCGGCGGGCCCGACCCAAGCCTGGATGGTTTTTTCCGCATCAGCGGCGAATCAGGCGTCACCATCCCGACGCTTAGTACGTTTGATCCCAGGTCCTTCAACCCGTCATCTTTCGAGATCGACCTAGCGCCCGGCGTTTCGGGCCAGCAAGGCTCGGGAGTCGACCTCTTCCCCAACGAGGCCGACTTCGACGACCTGGGCACACTTATCTACGACGGCACGGCAACGGGCAGCGGCGTCGAAACCTTCGACCTCACGGATTACACCGGGCTTCAGTTCAACCAGTACATCGCGGACAACGACACCAACTTTGAGGCCAGCCTCGGCACGAACACCTACACCACCGAGGTAAACAACGTCACCGGCACGGTGACGTTCACCGACGGCGTGGTCACCAGCCTGGAGATGGCCAGCGAGATCGTCTTCACCTACGTCAACGTGCTTAACAATACCGGCGACGCCGTCTACACGGGGACGTTCACCTTCAGCGGCGACCAGTTCGACTTGCTGGTCGACGACACCGCTCGTAACAACCGATTCATCTGGGACAGCACGGGAACGATTGTCGTGATCCCCGAGCCCTCCGTTTTGGCGTTGCTGATCGGCGGGTTCGCGTTTACCGCGCGTCGAAAAAGAAAACGCTAGTCGGCACTTAGACCGACGGTCGGTTTGTAGTAAAAACTCGAATAATTTTTATCAACCAGTGTTTAGTCGATTCGAATTGAAACAAGGTTTTTGACTAAATTTAGTTTCTGTGGAGTGAAAGAAGGAAAATCATGAAAAAAACCACACTTGCATCCGTTATGGCTGCCGCCTGTTTGACGTTTAGTCTGCCGAAAGCCGGCGCACAAACCGCGGTTTACACCCTCGATTCTGACCTGAGCGTAATCAACATCACCTCGACATCTGCGACGATTACCGGAGCCCCCATCAGTCTGCCCGGGACCACGGTGCCAACGCTAAATGCGCAGCCGATTACTGCTGATAGCTTTGAGGCCCGATACAGCGGGACGATCACCGCCGACTTAACGCCCACCACATTTCAGATTCTAAGCGGGTCCTCAATCACAGCATTGGATGAAGACACCTACGCTCCGGGGCCCCCCAACCCCAACGACGATGGGGACGACGTGTTCATCGCTGCCGGTGCCCCGGCGTCGTACGGCGTGTTTGTAGAAGATTTTTTCGCCACCTTTATCGGGGTAGGTCAGCCCGACTTTGCCTTCGCAACACGTGGGTTTACGTTGGGTCTAGAAGACAGCTCGGCAAAAACACTTACTAACGGCTCATTTGCCGCCGCATCAACCTCTGTTGCGATCACCGGCGGTGTCGCCGATCTCGACGCGCAGGACAACTCGACGGCTTCTCTGTTCCTGTTGTCGCTCGGTGGATCGGGGACAGCCGCGAACAGCGCGGCCACCAACGGTTCGATCCTGCTCGACGCCCAAACCCAAGTCGAAACATTGACAATTCCCGTTGAGTACGCATTCACCCTGGCCGACCCGAACACCGGGCTTTCGATCACGACGGATTTCGCCGGCCAGATCGTTGCTACTCGTCTGATCCCCGAACCCTCCAGCCTGCTGTTGTTAGCTTTAGGAGGAACCTTGACGGCGATTAGAAGACGATCGATTGCTTAACAAGTTCATCGATAAAACATGTGCCTATGATCGGAAGGGTGGAGTAAGACTCCACCCTTTTTTCTACCGATACCAAGCGATCTACCCTCGCTAAAACATGAAACGCTACGCCTTCACGCTTATCGAACTGATTGTTGTGATCAGCATCATCTCCCTGCTGATGGCGATTCTCCTGCCGGTTCTAGGCTCGGCACGCGAGTCGGCACGTCAATCGGTGTGCCTCTCCAATATCCGGCAAATCGGTATCGCTACGGCAACTTATGCCGCAGAAAACGACGGCCGGCTCCCCCCCCACGCCGATATCCACCCGACACTCGGATTAACGGGGCCGCTACCTCCGGGGGCACCAAACTCCGCCCGGGCTTCCATGTCCTGGTGTGTCGTCCGAACCGCGGGGGACGCTGATTTCGTGTTTAAAAACAGCATGCTGGGCCCTTACCTCTCGGGGGTGAGCCAAATCGGGGGCTGCCCGTCTTTCGATGTCGACCCCGCTTACATCCAAGCTCAGACGATTTCGTTTTCCTCGATCGATTACGGATACAACGGACGGATGCTGGGCGTCGGACTGACGCTCCCCGGGCTTGCGCCCAACGCCGTTTGGCGAGGGTTTCGGCTTTCGGATATCCGCAACACCGGAGATACTATTTTGTTCGCGGACGCCGGCATCTATTCGCCTTTCTTCCGTAACAACGTCGTTTTTAGTCTCGAATTAGAGATGCAACAGCCGGTCTCCTTCGTCATTAGCTCCGGCGGCATCTCCAGGGGAACAACGTCGGCCAGCCCCACGATCCACGGGCGCCATGCCGGCCAGACCGCAAACGCCGCGTGGGCCGACGGCCACGCCAGCAACGAGCAGGTACGTTTTGACGTACACACCGACCCAAGATTTGTAGACAACAACCTCGGAGACCTTTTCGAGGGCAACACCCCGAATAACGATTGGTGGGACGGCGGTATCCAATAGGCCGCGGTCGAGTCACAGCAGCCTTACATCGCTTCGTGTTCGTGAATAGGTCTATTTACCATGTACGCCCGGCCGCTAGGGCGTATCAAATGCAGTTCTAACGCATCCCAGCCCTAGGTTAAGCGGGTGCGGCGAAGCCGCCTTTGCCGGGGCGTTGACGGGCCGCGGGACGTTACGCGTCACCCGCTAAATCTGCGGATTGTACGCTCTAAAGTAGAGCAATCCCGTCAAAATCAGAGGCTGAACGCTTCCGCCCATGCCGAAGTAGATTTATTTCTAAAGCACGGGCGTATCTTGTTCGGCACGACGCTTCGCTTTGAAATCGCTGCCCCACTGCTGCATCTGCACCAGAATCGGCTCCAGGGTGCGACCAAAATCTGTAATCGAATACTCCACCCGCGGCGGCACCTCGGGGAACACCTCGCGGTGCACCACGCCGTCGGCCTCCAGCTCGCGCAGCTGGAGCGTGATCATGCGTTCGGTGGCATTCGGGACCAACCGACGGAGCTCGCCGAAGCGTTTGGGCCCCTCCAAAAGATGGCACAGCAGCACCGGCTTCCATTTTCCGCCGATGACGGTCAAAGCCGCCTCAACATCACAACCCGTTTTCCAGCAGTACTTTCGCGTCATAAAACGATCCGGGAAGAGGCGATAATCCTAATACTTACAAAAATGTAGGTACTTGTCAATATAAATATTGCCTTCTAAATTCTGAATTAGTCCAAACTAAAAGCCGCCGCAAAGCGGCTGAAAGCCACCCCGTACCACCTAAATCAGAAAACCTATTTTGACCAAACTCACCATCGTTGCCCACATGAACGCCCCGCACCTCGCCCTTTACCTGGAAACGACCGAAGGCGTGGTCGCTGAGTTCACGTCAAACGAAATGACTCAGGCCCATTGACCTTCCCTATCTCGCTCCACACAAAACCCCAAGAAAAAAGAAACCCGCCATGAGCTACGACAAATTCACCACGTTTAAGACCGAAATCGAAGACGCGGTCATGTGGGTCACCTTCGACTTCCCACCCGTCAACGTCCAGGGCCAGGAGATGCTGGCCGACCTCAACAGCCTTGCCCTAAGACTCGAGACCGATCGCAGCGTCAAGGTCGTCGTGTTCCAGTCAGCCAACCCCGAGATCTGGGTCTGCCACTACGACACGAACCTTCTCAAAGACATGTCCACCGAAGCGGTATCGCGGGAAGAAGCGAAGCTGCTGGACCTGCAGTCGGTCTGCGAGCGTATCAGCAAGCTGCCCCAAGCCACCATCGCCAAGCTCGAAGGCTTCGCCCGCGGCGGCGGTCACGAGCTCGCCCTCGCGTTGGATATGCGTTTCGCCGCCCGCGGCAAGTTCAAGTTCATGCAGATGGAAGTCGGCATGGGCATCCTGCCCTGCGGCGGCGGCGCTTCACGGATGGCACGGCAGACCGGCCTCGGCCGAGCGCTCGAAATCATCCTCAGCGCCCGCGACTTCACCGCCGAGGAAGCCGAGGCCTACGGCACCGTCAACAAGGTGCTCGAGCCCGACGAGATCGGCGAGTACGTCGATGACCTCGCCAAGCGGATCGCCAAGTTCCCCGCCGAGTCGATCAACGCCTGCAAGAGCATGGTCTACGAATCGATCGACAAACCGATCGACGAAGCCCTCAAGGCCGAAGCGTACTGGCTCTACCAAGCCACCAGCAAGACCCCCGCGGTCAAGCGCTTTCAGATTACTGACGACAAGGGCCTCGAACACGACATCGAGAATCAACGCAACTGGAACGACCTGGTGATGGGTGTTCAGGAAATCCAGTAAATCCGTTTACCTGTTTTTTGCTCGATTCACTTTTGAAGGAATCTGATTGATGAAAGCTATGCTTCTTAAATCCTACGGCCCCGACTCCGTGTTCGAGGCCGTCGAGGTTGATACCCCCCAAGCCAAAGCCGGCGAGGTGCTGGTCAAGATCGCCGCGTCGAGCGTCAACACCGTCGACACGATGATCCGCACGATGGGTAGCGATCTGTCGCTATCGCCCGAGACACCTGCGATCCTGGGGATGGACTTCGCCGGCACGGTCGAGGCCGTTGGCGAGGACGTCGAAGGCTACGCCGTGGGCGATGAGGTATACGGTTGCGCCGGCGGCTTGGCCGACTTGCCCGGCACTTTGGCCGAGTACATCGCGGCCGACAGCAAACTGGTCGCGCACAAGCCCAAGATCCTGTCGATGGCCGAGGCCGCGGCGCTGCCGCTGGTGGTCATCACCGCCTACGAAGGCCTGAAGCGTGCGGGCATCACCGCGGGCCAAAAGGTACTCGTCCACGGCGGCTCGGGCGGCGTGGGCCACATCGCCCTGCAACTTGCCAAGCACTGGGGCGCTGACGTCTACGCCACCGGCGGCGGCGACAAGCAGCTGGAACTCATCAGGCAGCTCGGCGCCACGCCCATCAATTACAAGACCGAATCCGTCGAGGCCTACGTCGCCGAGCACACCGGCGGCGTGGGCTTCGACATCGTGTACGACTCGGTCGGCGGGGCCAACATGGCCAACTCTTTCGAGGCTGCCGCCCTCAACGGCCAAATCGCCTCGACCGTCTCGATGTGTGAGCTCGACCTGACCACCGCCCACTTCAAGGGCTTGTCGCTGCACGTCGTCTTCATGCTGATCCCGATGCTGCACGGCCATAAACGTGAAGAACACGCCGCGATCCTCCGCGACGTCGCGGCTATCGCCGAGGCCGGCGGACTCAAGCCCGTACTGGACGAAAACAAGTTCACCCTGGACCAAGTCGGCGCAGCCTACGCCTGCCTCGAAAGTAAACAAGGCATGGGCAAAGTCGTCGTCGAGAACTGACATGACCACTGCAACCGCCTCGCCAACCCGATTCCCCAGCCTGAACCGCGGATACAACAGCGTGTTCCGCGTAGGGAAGCTGTCCCTCGGCCTCGTTGTGCCTATCGCGGAGTACACCCAATCGCGGGCTCCCGACATACACGGCCAGGCTCGTCGGATCAAGCTCGCCGAGACCTTGGGCTTCTCGGCGGTCTGGCTGCGCGACGTGCCGTTTGATGTGCCTTCGTTCGGCGATGCGGGGCAGCTCTATGATCCATTCGTCTACCTCGGCCTCCTCGCGGGCCAAACCGAAAAAATCGCGCTCGGCGTCTCCAGCATCATCCTGCCGCTGCGCCACCCCGCACACGTCGCCAAGGCGGCGGCGAGTGTGGATACGTTGTCCGATGGCCGGTTAATCCTCGGCGTCGCCTCGGGCGATCGGCCGGACGAGTACCCCGCCCTCAATATCCCCTACGAATCACGCGGCCAACGCTTCCGCGAGAGTTTCGAATACATACGCAACATGAGCGAGACCGCCCCGTCGTTCGACAACGACTTCGGCAGCTCACTCGGCGGCATCGACATGCTGCCCAAGCCCACCGCCGGCTCGATCCCGATGCTGGTCACCGGCGGCAGCCAACAAGACCCCGACTGGGTCGCGCAGCACGCCAACGGCTGGATGACCTACCCCCGCAACCCCGACGCCCAGGCCAACGTCATCCAAGACTGGCAGCGACGTGTCGAAGCGATCGGGCGGCCGCCACAGCCCGTGCTGCAGCCGGTTTATATCGACCTCGCCGACGACCCCGACACCCCGCCACAGCCCATCCATCTCGGCATGCGGCTGGGCATGCGTTATCTGATTGAATACATCCAATCGCTCGAAGCCATCGGCGTTAACCACTTGGCGTTGAACCTCCGCTTCAACCAGGCCGACATCGAGACCACCCTCAAACGTTTGGCCGACCAACTACTCCCCCAATTCCACGACTAACCTTTACACCGAACCACAAGGCTTCGCCATGCTCAAGACTATTCTCCTCACCGGCGCAACCGACGGCATCGGCTTACAGACCGCGAAGACCCTCGCACCGCTCGGCCACCTCCTCCTGCTCCACGGCCGAAGCAGCGACAAACTCGAACAAACCGCCCAACAGCTCGCCGCGGTGCCCGGCGCGGGACCGATCGAAATCTACGCCGCCGATCTCTCGGACATGACGCAGACCGCAGCACTCGCGGCCGCCGTATCGAGCAAGCACGAAACGATCGACGTCCTCATCAACAACGCCGGGGTGTTCATGACCCCGAATCCGTTCACGCTCGACGGCCTGGACATACGCTTCGCAGTTAACACGGTCGCTCCGTTCTTGCTCTGGACTCGGCTGTCACCGCTGATGGGACCGGGCGGCCGGGTGATCAACCTCTCGTCGGCGGCGCAGTCGAAAGTCGACCTCGATGCCCTGGCCGGTCAGAACCGCCGACCGCTGTCCGCCAACGAAGCCTACGCCCAGAGCAAACTCGCGATCACCATGTGGTCGAACCACCTCGCCGCCCTGCACCAAGACGACGGCCCGCTCTTCGTCGCGGTCAACCCCGGCTCGCTCCTCGGCAGCAAGATGGTCCGCGAGGCCTACGGCATGGCGGGCGGCGACCTCCAGATCGGCGCCGATATCCTCACCCGCGCCGCCCTGTCCGAAGACTTCGCTCACGCCAACGGCCAATACTTCGACAACGACTCCGGCCGCTTCGCCAAGCCCCACCCCGACGCAACCAACCCGAAAAAATGCGCCGCCCTCGTCGACGTCATCACGGGTTGGCTCGCGGCCCACGCGAAGTGACCGCAACGGCAAAGCTAAAAAATGCCTAATAATTTGGCGATAAACACCACTCCAGCTGCTTTCGCGGCTATTTAATGCGCGCCAAATGGACAAGTGAACTATCTCGTATCGCCTGAATAAGCCTATCTGATCAGCAAAACACCGCTCGCCCGCTAAACACGCTGCTATCTGGCACCGTGGTTGCATGTTTCCCTCCGAAGCCTGCGTTCACCACGAAAGGATTCGAGGGCACTCAAAATGGGCATCGCGCTATCTCCCGGGGGGCGGCAACGCCCCGGCCTCATTTGGTCGCATTTCAACCAACCCGGCCACCCACTCGGTAAAACACTCCGACTGCCTGGGGCCTATCTCAGCTACGTCGGCCTGTCGGCCATGGACGCCTTGGGAACCTTCCTCATCCTCGCCCTCGGCGGAGTCGAGGTGAACCCCGTCGCCAATGCGGTCCTCACCCACCTCGGCTTCCCCGGCATGGTCCTCTACAAGTTCATCATCGTGACCCTGGTCATCCTGATGTGCGAACGCATCGTCCGCGAAAAGCCCCACGCGGCCCGCCGCGTCATGGCCCTCGCCATCGGCGTGACTTGTATCCCGGTGCTGGTCGTGATCGTCGAGACGATCTGCTATTTCAACCTGCCGGGGTAATCGCGCCGGTTTAGAACACAATTTAAGCCTCACATCCGGCATATATCTGATCGACAGCCACTATCGATTGACCTGTGTACGGGGTCCCCGCCGGGGATTACGCCACGCAGCAGCTTTGATCGACTGCTTTGCCATATAATTCGAAGACGTTTTTGGCCTTCAACCGGAACGTGTTCTGATTAACGACGATCACTGGCTAAAAGACCTCTCAGCGGAACAAAGAATTTGTTTCAAGCGCTTACCCGGGCCGAAACGACCCGACACGCTTTCTAGCTCCGTTTGCATCGCAAAACGGGCAGATCGCAAAATCAAAATCTGTTCTCAAGACTAGACAAGGCAATTCATGACTAATGGCAACGGGAACGAAGGGTCCGCCTACGAGCCGCAGCAAAACGGCGCTGCCGAGAGCTCGGCGGATACGGAATCTAACTCACCGCAAAACGACGGCCGGTCCACGCCGGACCCGCAGCTGCTGATCGTACTGCTCGGTACAGCACTCCTGATTTGCGCCATCGTCGCCCGCTTCTCGTTCGATACGGCCGAGCACCCCGCATTACTCGCGATGCTCGCCGCCCTCTGCCTCGGCACGCCTGTCACCTGGAACACCCTCCGCGGCCTGCTCGGCTACAAGAGCCAGGACCAGCACACCGAAGCGCTGGTCATGATCGCTTTCCTCGCGTCTTTTGCCTCGGCACGCTATCTGGAAGCCGCCTCGATCGCGCTGTTCATGTACGTCGCTTCGCTGATCGTCCACCGGACCGCCACCGGCGCCCGCCGCACGATCGAATCGCTGATGCGCGTCTCCCCCAAGCGGGCAAACCGCCTCCGCGAAGACGACACCGAAGAAGACGTCCTCGCCACCAAGCTCAACCCCGGAGACCGGGTCATCGTGCGCCCCGGCGACCAGGTCCCCTGCGACGGCCGGGTCATGTCGGGCTTCAGCTCGCTGGACGAAAAATACATCACCGGGGAATCGCACCCGGTCGACAAGTCGACTCAGGACCAGGTCTTCGCCGGCAGCATCAACCTGACCGGCGTGCTGACGATCGAAGTCGAAAAACCCCTGGCCGAGAGCACGCTGGGCCGGGTCCAGGCCCTGATCCTCGACGCGGCGAACCACAAGACCCCGGTCGCCCAGATGCTCGACCGCTTCTCGGGCTACTACATGCCGGTGGTCCTCTGCCTCGCGGGCATCGTGCTGTTTTTCACCCAGGACATGTCGCGGGTCATCAGCCTCCTGCTGATCGCCTGCCCGATGGAGATCATCATCTCCGGCCCGCTGGCCGCCGTCGCCTCGCTGAGCGCCGCGGCCCGCTTGGGCGTGCTGATCAAAAACGTCACCGACATCGAGGTGGCCCGCAACCTCACCGCGATCGTCTTCGACAAGACCGGCACGCTGACGACCGGCAACCTCGCCGTCACCCGGCTGTTCCCCGCCGAAGACGCCGACCCAGCGGACCTGCTCAACCTAGCCGGCTCCTTGGAGCAGAACTCACGCCACCCCGTGGCCCGGGCGGTGGTGGCGATCTCGGAGAAGGCGAAAGTCGAACTGTCGCCAGTCGACGGCTTCGAAGAAGTCGCGGGCCGAGGCGTACGCGGCACCGTTAACGGCCGGCAGGTCATGGCCGGGCGGGAGTCTTGGGTCCGTGAGAGCGGCGTCGATATCCCCGAGGGGTTGCTCGACGAGGCGGGCGCTCTGAGCGTCCTCCTCGTGGCCGAACAGGGACGCTGCCTCGGGTGGATCGGGCTATCCGATCAAAACCGTGGCGGCGCCGCGACGGCCCTCGAAGAGCTGAGCGATCTGGGGATCAAGCAACGCATCATGGTCACCGGCGACCGCCGCGGCCCCGCCCAACAGACCGCCGACACGCTCGACCTGACCGAGGTCGTCGCCGAAGCCCTGCCCGGCGACAAGCTCGACATCGTCCGCCAACTCAAAGAACGCGGCCACACGGTCGCGGTCATCGGCGACGGCGTGAACGACGGCCCCGCCCTCGCCGCCGCCGACATCTCCGTGGCCATGGGCGCCGCCGGATCCGACGTGGCCATCAACGCCGCGTCCATCGCCCTCATGAACAGCCAGCTCAACCGCCTGCCGTTCCTCGTCCGCCTCTCCCGCGCCACCAACCGCGTCATCCGGCAGAACATCGTCTTCATCCTCCTCTACATCCTCACCATGCTCGTCCTGCTCGGCGCCGGCTACGTCACCCCGTTCGTCGCCGCCGTCTCCCACGGCTTCAGCTCCGTCTTCGTCATCTTCAACTCCGCCCGCCTCATCCGCCAAGGCGAAGACCTGCCCCTGCTCGAAGAGATCGAACGCAGCCGTTCCGCCCGCTCCGCTCAATCCGGCCAACGCGTCCAAACCTTGCGGGTAGCCGATCCAAGCACCCAACTGGTCGGCACCGCGAACTGAAACACGCCACAAAGTATTCGAGCAATTCGGCATCGTGACCCGGCTCGTCCCGACGCAGGAACGCATTATCAGCGAAAAATGAAAGCCGACCAACGGATCGGCCCGGCTAATTACCTTCGGCTACGCTATGGCCATGCCCGGGTACAACAAACAACCGATCGAACCGCTCTACCTGCTCAACGACGACCCCGTCCGCGAGCGTGACGGAGACATCCTCAACGCCCAGCCCCAGGCCGAGGTCGTCGCCGGCGCCGCCCTCGGCAGCCCCGGCCCGTTCACCATCGGCGTCTACGGCGGCTGGGGCCGCGGCAAGACCTCCCTCCTCCGCCTCGCCAAACGCATGGTCGAGGACAGCGAAACACCCGAACAGCAAGCCACCGTCACCGTCTGGTTCGACGCCTGGCAGTTCCAGCACGAAGACCACCCCATCGTCCCGCTGGTCAGCACCATCGTCCGCGAAGCCGACCGCAAGCTCCGCAAACTCGAAGCCCAAGCCGCCGAAGCCAAACGCAGAAGCATGGACGACGCCCAGCGCACCCGCGCCGACGCCCTCGAGTTCGGCACCAAAGCGCTGTCCCGCCTCAGCCGCGGCCTCCGCGCCATCGCCTACGGCTTCTCCGCCAAGACCAAGCTCGGCGTCCCCGGCTTCGCCGAGATCGAAGCCGGCTTCGTCGCCAAGGACATGATCCACCGCGACGAAGCCCTCCGCGAAAAGGCCGGCAACGACGACCCCTCATCCAACGCACCCTCTACTTCAACGCCTTCGACACCCTCGAAGCCCTCACCCGCCCCGACCCCGACGACGACGAAGAAAACAACAACCGCCCCGCCACCGACGATAACGCCGCCCTGCCCCCCAAGATCGTCGTCTTCATCGACGACCTCGACCGCTGCCTCCCCGAGCAGGCCCTCAAGCTCCTCGAAAGCATCAAGCTGGTCTTCAACCAGCCCGGCTTCGTCTTCGCCCTCGCCGTCGACGACGCCGTCGTCAAACGCTTCCTCATCAAGCGCTACGAGAAACAGTTCGACACCGACGACAGCGTCTCCACCGCCACCGGCAGCTCCTACCTCGACAAGATCATCCAACTCCCCCTGCCCATCCCGCCCCACCGCAGCCGGTTCGACGACTACATCGAGAAACTCGTCGAGACCGACGTCATCAAGAAATACAACCCCGAGGTCTACGCCAGCATCAAAGACCTCAAGCCCGCCCTCGCCGTCGGCTCGAACCACAACCCCCGCAGCCTCGTCCGCTTCATCAACAGCCTCATCATCGACCGCCGGGTCTGGCTCAGTATTAATCCCAAAGACAAAAACGTCCCGATGGGTCTCTTCGTCATCGCCCGCGCCCTCCGCGAAAAGCTCGGCGACGACCTCTACGACGACCTCCGCCAGGACGATTCGCTGTGCGAATCGATCTCCCGCCAACTCGGAAACGAAGTCGGAGGTGAAATCGATTTCTACGACCTGGACGAGTCATTCAAAAACGCACCCCGTAAAACCGGCCGCCGCGAACGCCGCCAAAAGCTGTTGGCCAGACTCAGCGACCTCGATACCAAATACCTCCAGGAGCTTCTCCGCACCCCCGAAGGACAAGACTGGCTCGGCGACAAAGAGGGTCGGCAAAACGTCCACGAGTTCCTCGCCGCCCAACGAGACGAAGAAGATCAAGCCACAACTAACCAGAAACAACTCGTAGACGAAGAGATTCGGAAGTGGCTCGGCCTGTCCGAAAAAGAACCCCTAACCGATGAACACCGACATCAAATAAGCGAACTCGGTCTACCCTATGAGTTTAATGACGAGGGCACGCCATATCTCGCCGGACTCGGAGCTCTGAAGACACTTTATCTCTTGAACACTCAAGTCGGTGACAAGGGAATACAACACCTCGCCGGACTCGAAGCTCTACAAATCCTCCACCTTAGTAACACGCAAATCGGCGACGACGGAGTACAACACCTCGCCGGACTCGAAGCTCTGCAAATGCTTTACCTCATGAATACACAGATCGGCGATAAGGGACTGCAACACCTCGCCAGGCTCGAAGCTTTGCATACCCTCGACCTCATGAACACGCGGGTCGGCGATAAAGGGCTGCAATACCTCGCCAGGCTCGAAGCCTTGCGAAACCTCGACCTCAGCCAGACGCAAATCGGCGACGAAGGACTACAACACCTCGCCGGACTCGAAGCTCTGCAAAACCTCGACCTCACGAACACACAGGTCAGCGACGAGGGACTCAAACACATCGCCAAGCTCGAAGATCTTCAAGTACTTTACCTCACGAACACGCAGGTCGGCGACGAGGGGTTGCAACACCTCACCGACCTCAAAGCTCTCCAAAATCTCAACCTCACTAACACGCAAATCGGCGACAAGGGGTTGCAACACCTCGCCGACCTCAAAGCTCTCCAAAATCTCAACCTCACTAACACGCAAGTCGGCGACAAGGGACTACAACACCTCGCCGGGCTAAAAGCTCTGCAAATGCTCGACCTTGGCAGCACACAGGTCGGCAGCGAAGGGCTTGAATTTATATCGCTTGCCCTGCCACGTTGCCACGTCTTGCTGTGAATCGATGGGCACAAACTGATGCAGATTGGTGTGCCGGATAAGGCAGACAATGGCTAAAAAAAGCAGCCTTCGAATAGGTCGATTTACGACTTTATTTTACCAAACAAAATCCTATAATATAAGCGTGATCCAAAAATCGAAGGGGCTAAATTGGCCGAGTATCCAAAGCTAATGAACGGCACATCCGTATCCGAGGAAGACCTGCTCCGGGCGGAGGCGAAGGCGCGGCGGGTGGGGATCGCGGTGCACGGGGCGCGGGGGTGGGCGGTGCGGTGGATCGGGGGGCAGATCAAGGCGGGGAGGTGGGGGCCGGGGGACGTGCTGCCGGGTGAGCGGGGGTTGGCCAAGACGATCGGCGTGTCGCGGGAAACGCTTCGCGGGGCGCTGGACCGGCTCGAGCGCGCGGGACTGATCGTCCGCTGCGGAACCGACGGCCGGCGCCGGCGGTTTGCCGAGAAGCCATCACCTCCGGCAAACGGAGGCGGCAGACGGCGATAGTAAGGCGATGTTTTTCGGGGCTAGACCAGACCAGACCACTCGGCCCGGCCGACCACAAAAAAGCCCGCAGACCTGGCGGCCGCGGGCTTTGGGGGCGAATTGATGGGCTAGGTGGTCTAAATCAGGACGCCGTGGCGGCTTCTTCCTTGGGCTTTTCGATCACTTCATCGACCAGGCCGTAGTCTTTGGCTTCCTGGGCACCGAAGAACTTATCGCGTTCGGCGTCCTTTTCGATCTGCTCGACGGACTGGCCGGTGTAGCCGGCGAGGAGTTCGTTGAGCTCGGCTTTGGTCTTGAGGATCTCGTCGGCCTGGATCTGGACGTCCGACGCTTGGCCGTAGATCCCGCCGTAGGGCTGGTGGATCATGACCTTGGCGTGGGGCAGGCAATACCGCTTGCCCTTGGTGCCGGCGGCAAGGGTGAGGGCCCCGCCGGACATCGCCTTGCCGATGCAGTAGGTGTTCACGTCGGAGCTGATGAAGTCCATCGTGTCGATCATGGCGAGCGTGTCGTCGACGCTGCCGCCGGGGGAGTTGATGTAGAGGTTGATGTCCTGGCCGGGTTTTTGGTTTTGGAGGTGTAAAAGCCGCATGACGACGCCCATGGCCGAGGCGTGGTTGATCTCGCCGACGAGGAAGACGACGCGGTTGTCGAGCAGCATCTCGTCGATCGTCATCTCGCGGTACCGGCCCATGGGCGGGGCGAGTTGCGGGTTGGGGTAGGGGTTGGCCATGCCTGAACCCATGACCGCTTCCACCGGGGCTTGGCCGAAAGGGTGGGTGCTTCCGGGAGTGGCTTGGGGGATCAGGCTTAGCGGGTTGAAGGGTAAATTCATGGTTCGTCCTTGGGGCATTTGGGTTCTTCTTCGTGGGAACAGAATCATAGCAAAGCCGCACCCCGGAAGGCGTCGCGTGGACGTCGGCCGGGGTGCGGGGGATCGGGTCTTTGGATTTTTTGCTTTAGTTTTGTCAGAGTGAAAATTTACGCCATGCCCTGGGCGTCGTCTTCGTTATCGAAGTCGTCTTCGAGGTCGAGATCAAAGTCGACTTCGTCGGCCGAGAAGTCTTCGGCGGACGCGGGCTTGCCGGCCTCGCCCGACTCTTCGAGCATCTTACGGAGGTAGCCGTTCTCCCGGCGGGTGGCTTCGAGGTCGAAGACGAGGTACTTGATCGACAGGCGGAGGTAGTCGAGCGATTCTTGGAGTTCGCCGACGGTCTTCTTGAGCTTGCCGTGGCGGGCTTTGGTCTGCTCGGCGAGTTGTTCGAGCTTTTCCCGCTCGGCCTTGGGCAGGGTACTGATCTCGCCCATCAGGTCACCGAGTTTCTTCTGGAAGTCTTGTTCGTTCATGGCCGAGGCTCCGAATACTGAGTCTGAAAAAGATGCGGCGGGCGAGCTGCAGGCCGTCACTCAGTTATATCCCAGACTCCCGAGTGGGCGAAAGAGAAGTTAAACAGTGATATAAAAATTATCGCAAATGCATTATTTTCAAATATTTGAGAATACACACATGGCCGTCCGCCCACCTACCGAATAGCACGGTCGGGCCGGATGTTGCCCCCACGCAACGCCCCCGGCCGCTTCACTTCGTGAAGACAACTTTCCCGCTGCCCGCGGTGATCTTGCCGAGGGTGTAAACGGTCTCGCCGGCCTTCCGCAGCTTCTCGGCCACAGCGTCGGCGAAGTGCGGCCGGACGATCAGCGTGTAGCCCACGCCCATGTTGAAGACCCGCAGCATCTCGTCTTCATCGACGTTGCCGTGCTTCTGCAGGAACTTAAACAGCGTAGGCACCGTCCAGCTCTTGCGGCTCAGCTTCGCGTCGAGGTTGCCTGGCAGCGCTCGGTTCACGTTGCCCGGCAGGCCGCCGCCGGTGATGTGGGCCATCCCACTGATCGGCCGTTTGCGTTTGTAGCCCCGCAGCAGCTTCACGATCGGCTTGACGTAGATCCGCGTCGGCTCGAGCAAGATCTCGCCCAGCGTCTTGCCCGCAAACTGCGGGTCTTCATCGAAGTCGTTGTGGACCTTGTTGAGGTCCAGCTTCGCCTGCTTCACGATCGCCCGCACCAGCGTGTAGCCGTTACTGTGCACACCGCTGGACGCCAGGCCCAAGACCACGTCGCCTTTCTCGACCCGCTGATCGCCTTCGACAATCCGGCTGAGCTCGACGACGCCGACGGAGAAACCCGCGAGGTCGTAGTCGTTCTTGCCGTATACGTCAGGCATCTCCGCGGTCTCGCCGCCGATCAGGGCGCAGTCCGCAAGCGCGCAGCCGTCGGCCACGCCCTTGACGATCCGCTCCATATGGGCGGGATCGACGGCGTGCGTGCCGATGTAGTCGAGGAAGAACAACGGCTCAGCCCCCTGCACGATCATGTCGTTGACGTTCATCGCCACGCAGTCTTGGCCGATCGTGTCGTGTTTGCCGAGTTGGATCGCCAGCAGGACCTTCGTTCCGACACCGTCGGTGCAGCTCACCAAAACCGGGTCTTTGTAGTTGCGTTTGAACAGCTTCTCGTTGAAGTCGAGGCGGAACATCCCCGCGAAAGCGCCGTGCTTGCCCAGCACCCGCGGGCCGTGGGTCTTACGCAGGTGCTGCTGGATCCGCCCGACCATCGCGTCGCCCGCCTCGATCGAGACGCCGGTGTCGGCGTAGGTCAGTGACTTTTTAGGGCTTTTAGTCTTCGCCATGGGCCGACAGTTTAGCGGGGAGAGAGCCAAAGAGCAGGAGAGCCAAAGAGCAGGAAATAAAACGTCAAGCCGCCGCTGATTCTGCTTTGTTTTCCTGCTCTCCTGCTCTTTCGCTTTCTGGTTCTAACTAAACCCGCATCCGCCGGGTGTAGACGAACCACTCGACAAGCAGCAGCCCCAGCGCCGCCCACGCGAACCACGGCCAGATCTCTTTGCGGATCAGCGACGCCTCGGCGGTGGTCTGTGTCACTCCCGTTCCGATCTCCAGCCGGGCGGCCGGGCGGACATCGCTCTCGAGTTCATCGAGCAGGTTCACCGCCAGCCGATCGAGCGGGGCGTCGACGCCCGCGGCGCTGTCAGCCTTGTAGTAGCCGACCCGCTCGAACGCGGGGAGCGTCGCCCGGCCCGCTCGGGCGGTGGCGGACAACCGCGTCGGCCCGCCGTAGCCGACGGTGGTGATGCCGGGGCTGACCGGCACCGTCGCCGACTCGCCCGCCCGGAACGACAGCGTCGCGTCGACGGAATGGCCGACTTCGCCCGCGTTGGCGTTGGCCGTGTTGCTCAGGCCCAGCGTCTCTAGGGCGTTCACCATGAACACCTGGAAGCTCCAGTGGTGCGGCCAACGGCTCTCGAGCACATCGAAACTCACCGCGACGTGCCGTTGCTGCGCCTCCCGCGTCTCGGCGATCAACGGACCCGCCAAGCCGACCGCCAACACCTTTGCGTCTAGCGGGACCGTCAGCCGGCCCGGCCGGCGCAGCGTCACGTCGTCCAACACGACGTACTGCATCAGCGGGTGGTCCCGCGTCCACGTGAGCACCGCCTGCATGGTCGGCGCTTCTTCGGCCGAGGCCCGCACGCTCAACCCCGGCACCGGGACCGCAGCCCCGAACGACAGGCTGCTCACCAACGGAATTGCCGTGGGCGAGTAGCGGTCGAACACAACGACGTCGAAACCGTCGCTGCCCGGCGAGCCGTCGCCGTCACGCAACACTTCCGGGGGTAGCGTCTCGTACTCACCCGGGGACATCAGTTCCAGATTCCTCGCCCCCGCAGCGCGGATCGCTTCGCGGAGGTAGCGGTTGCCTTCGGTGACCAGCAGCACGCTGAGGCGTTGGGCGGGCAGTAGTTGCAGGCGGGCCGTATCGTCGACGGGCAGCGTGTCCAACACGTCGTGGGTCAGCTCGATCTCGGCCCCGCCCGACAAAACCACATCGAACGTCACCGCCGCCTCACCGGTCGCCCCCGGAAGGGTGCTGCCTTGGTCGTCGACCGTCGGACCGGCCGCGGCGGGTAGCGACACCGCGGTCGTCCGTGCCGCCCGGCCGTCGACCTTCAATGTCACGTTCGCCGTCGTCGCTGGGCCCGTGTTGGTCAGCCGGGCGAACACGCTGACCTGCGACGGCTGGTCGTAGTCTCGGCGGGCCGAGGCCGAGACGATACCAACGTTCGTCTCAATCACTTCACCGATCCGCTCGAACGCCAGCGTCGCCCCCGGCAACGCCAACGCCTCGGCTCCATCACGATGCACCCGCCCGTCGCTGAAGACGTACACCGTCAAGCTTTCACCGTCCGCATCCGAGCTTGCCGCGGCAGACGTGTGCGGCTGGATCAAACCCAACGCCGGCTCGATCCGGCTCCGCTGATCCGTCGCCCCGATGCTCCGCACCGCCGCCCGCAACAACCCCCGGTCGTTCGTGAACGACTGCAACACCTGCGCCCGCTCCGCAAACCCCACCACCATCGCCCCCCCGGAAGTACCCCCGCCCCCGGAAGCAGCGTCTAGAGAATCGATAAGCTCGAGAGCACGTTCTTTCGCTTCTTCCAGCCGGGTTCCCCCGCCAGTGGTTTGCGTATTCATCGACCCCGATTGATCGATCACGATCACCACCCGCTCCCCCGGCGAAACCGTCGCCCGCTGCGTCGGCCGGGCCATCGCCAATAGCAGCAACGCCAACAACAACAGCTGCAACCACAACAACAGGTTGTTACGGATTCGCTGGAACGGCGCGTTGACCTGCAGGTCCTGGATCGCCTTCTTCCACAGCAGCGTCGAAGGCACCGTCATCGGCTTGCGGCGGAGCTTCAGGAAGTACAGCGACACCAACAACGGGATCGTGATCCCCGCGGCAATCAGCGCAGTAACGGGATTAAGAAAACTCATCCCAGCAGCCCCCTCTCGCGCAGATACTTCAACACCACCAGTTCAACCGCCACGTCCGTCGTCGCCGTCATATAGCTCAACCCGCGTTTGGTGCAGGTGTCGCGGACGTGCTGGCAGTACGCCTGCAGATTGGCTTGGTACTTATCGAGCAGCGCCTTGCTCACCGACACCTCGGCGAGGTCGCCGTCTTCCATATCGGTGAGTTTGAGGTCGCCGACAACGCCGCCCTTGGCCGGGTCGACTTCTTGGGGCGAGAGCAGCTGGATCGCGTAGGCGTCGTAGCGGTCGCCCGCGAGGTAGCGCAGCGCCGCGGAGAGGTCGCCCTTGTCGAAGAAGTCGCTGACCAGCACGACGACGCCGGGGCGTTGGTTGAGCATCGCGAGGCGTTTACAAACCGCGGCCAGGTTGCCTTCGCCGGGAGTCGGTTGTTGCTGGTTAAGCCAGTCGACCATCCGCGGGATGGGACGCCTTCCACGAAGGCCCTCGGCCGTGCCGGTGACCGTGTCGGTGAAGCTGTAGAGGTTGACCCGGTTGTAGTGCGTCAGCCCGATGTACCCCAGCGCCGCGACCATCTGCTTGGCGTAGAGCAGCTTGTTCGGCTCGCCGTAGTTCATCGACGCCGTCGTGTCGATGACCAGCGACACCGACAGGTCTTCCTCTTCCATGAACAGCCGGAGGAACAGCTTGTCGAGCCGGGCGTAGAGGTTCCAGTCGATCCGCCGCAGGTCATCGCCGACGACGTAGTTGCGGTAATCGGCAAACTCGACGGAGGCCCCCCGCTTTTTCGACCGCCGCTCGCCCTGCACCGTGCCACGCAGCATCTTCCGCGAGCGCACGTCCAGCCGATCGAGCTGGCGCATGAACTCGGGGGAGAGGAGGGTGTCGGCGTTTAGAGCAGCTTGGGACATGACGGGTTGCTTTATGAAGGCCAAAGCACGGAGATCGCGGAAAAGGCAAGGTGGTTAATCTGCGCTTGGAGCAACGAGATCAACAACAGAGTCGCTTGGTAACTCTAAGGCTCTCGCTAATACGAGAGCATTTTTAATGATCCAATATGGGCTGCAGGAATCATATGGCGCACTCGTATGAGTCTCGTTGTAGAAGGTCTTTAAACACACCTCCAGAAACAAATAATGGGATTCCTCCGAGGAACGCGACCTCATGGAATTGTTTTGCTTCTTCAGCAGCTTTACCCGAACTTGGTCAAACAGCCCTTTCGCCTTTGGCCATCGCCCGCGATCTGAAATAAGAGCGCTTACCTGCTCGTTCATGGACTGATCCTCAACATGGCTCTGGAAGTAATCCAAGAGTTTGAGAACTTCTGATTGCATGGCAGACTCATATCCCATGATTACCTTTATCCATTACCCCCGCATGTCTAACTCAAATTCACTTAAACAGGCATACCGGCCGCCTCGACCGGCAGATTGTCGATGATGTCGTTCACAACCATGTCCGCGGTGATGCCCTCGGCCTGGCCTTCGAAGTTCAGCAGCACGCGGTGACGCAGCACCGGCAGCATCACATCACTGATGTCGGCGACGGCGACGTGGGCCCGACCGTCGAGCAAGGCCTTGACCTTACCGCCGAGGACCAAGGCTTGGGCGGCACGTGGGCTGGCACCGAAGCGTAGGAACTGCTTGCTCAGCGAAGTGGCAAACTCGCCGTCGGGGTGCGTCGCCAAGACCGAACGGATCGCGTAGTCCTGGACGTGCGGCGCGATCAAAACCTGACGGGCGAGATGCTGGTAAGTCACGATCTTCTCGGCGTCCAGCACCGGCTCGATCGTCGGGCTCACGGCCATCGTTGTGCGGTTGACGATCTCGTTGAGTTCCTCCCGGCTGGAGTAGCCCACATCGAGCTTGAGCATGAAACGGTCGAGCTGGGCCTCGGGCAGCGGGTAGGTGCCCTCCTGCTCGATGGGGTTCTGCGTGGCCATCACGAAGAAGGGCTTGGCCATCTTGTAGGTCGTCCCGCCGACGGTGACGGATTTTTCCTGCATCGCTTCGAGCATCGCGGCCTGGGTCTTGGGGGTGGCGCGGTTGATCTCGTCGGCCAGGACGATCTGGGCGAAGATCGGGCCCTTCTGGAACTGGAACTCGCGGGCCACCGTGCCGTCGGGGCGTTGGTTCTCGACGACGATGGTGGTGCCGGTGATGTCGGCGGGCATCAGGTCGGGGGTGAACTGGATGCGGGAGAAGTTGAGCGACAGCGCTTCGGAGAGCGAGCGGATCAGCATCGTCTTTCCCAGGCCGGGGACGCCTTCGAGCAGGGCGTTGCCGCCGACGAAGAGGCAGGTAAGGATGCCGTCGATGATCTGGTCGTGGCCGACGATGGCCTTGCCGATCTGTTCGCGGACGGCGCCGTAGTCGCGGCGGAAGTCGGCGGCGAGTTCAAGGATCTGGGATTCGTTGGTTTCGTTTTGAGCCATGGGTGGGTCTCCTGCAGGGGAGCGTCGATCTTCGATCGACGGCTTAACATTGGTTAGATTCAATCATCGAGTTGCTGACGAGCGCGGCGTTTGGCGGCGAGCAGGCGGTTGGCGGTCGAGGCTTCTTCGGCCGGGGCATCGGTTTGGGCTTTGGCTTGAGTAACGGTTGAAGCTGTATCCGCACTGACCTTCGCCCCGCCCACGGCGTCGGCGAAGTCGGTGGCGGGCTTCGCGTTCGGGGCGGCCTCGAATTTCTTCTTCTTGGCCGGGGCGGGGATGAACGTGTCGCCGCCCGCCGCCGTCTTCCCGTCGGCATCGTCGTCGCCATGCTGGACACGTTGGCGGCGCTGCTTGAGGGCGGACATGGTCTGCTTGGTCTCGGTCGCGGAACGACGCTGGACGGTCGCCTTCTGCTTGGCCCACGCCGCGATGGCCCGGTGGTCCCAGGCGATCCGGCGGTTCGCCACATCAACCAACAGCAAACCCAGCAGCCAGGGCAATAACAGCCAACGCAGCGGCCGGGTCGAGACCGACTCGAAGCGGTGCGTGCGATCAAACAAACTGGCGGCGACCGGGTCGGCGGGGTCGAGCACCCGGCCGCCCGTCGCGGCGGCGACCTCGCGGAGCAGCTGGGTGTTAGGCGTAAACCGCCGGAGCTCTTCGCCTGCGGCGCGGGTGGCACCGCCAGCAATAAACTCTTGGTCACCGCCGGGGGTGCCTTTGAAAAGGTTGAGGATGTAGCTACCCGTTTCGGTGGCGGGAGCGACGCCTTCGAACAGGCCGGGGCCGGTCTGTTTGAGGTCGATGTCGGTGACGGTGCCGTCTGGGCGGAGGACTTTGCCTTGGATCACCACATCGTCTGCATCCGTGGCGTTGCTGCCTTGGCTTCCGGGGGGAGCGTCGAGGCGGACGCGGAGTTGGTCGCCGTCGACGGTCGCGGTGAGCTCGGCCTGTTGGCTGGCGGTGGGCCGGCTGACGTAGCGGACGGTGCGCGCCCAGAAGTCGCCGTAGCTGCCCCAGTCGACCCAGGGCGTGGCCCACTTGTTGGTCGCGTCGCTGGTCCAGGCGGCGGCTTTACCGAGGCCAACCTGCCAGTGGGCGAAGAGCGGCTCGCCCTCGGGGCCGAGCAGGGGCATGTCGATCCGCCGGTCGTATTTCGGGCCGGTGAGAACGAGGCCGTTGAGCGGCGGGGCCGACGGCAGGTTGGCCATGATCGGCGAGCCGGTGTTGCGCCGCGTCGGCGTGAAGGTGACCTCCTTGATCAAATTCTTGCGGATGGTGCGGGCTTCTTTGACGAAGACCTGGGGCAGGTCGTTGGGGTCGATGATGGGGTGGTATTCGCCGCCGGTGGCGAAGGCGATAGACTCGAGGCGTTTGGCGTCGTGGCCGTCACCGACGCCGATCGTCGAGACACTGATATTGGCCCGGCGGAATTTGTTGACCGTTGGCAGATAGTTGCCGCCGGACTGTCCGTCGGTAAGGAGGATGACGTGCTTGATAGACGAGCCGCGGAGGTCGGCGGTGTTCTGAGTCAGCCCTTCATAGGCACGTTCAAGGCCATTGATGATTTCGGTGCCACCGCCGGGCTCGATCGAACGAACAGTACGCTTAACCCCATCGGGGTTGGTATTGCGTTCGAGCGGCACGACCCACTGGGCGAATGTATCGAAGGCAACGACGCCGATCATGTCGTGGGGGTAGAGGGTCTGGATGGCCAGGGCAGCCGCCTCGCTGGCGAGCTCCTGCTGAGTCTGTCCGGAGTTGCCGACGGCTGCGCTCATCGAACCCGAGCGGTCGATCACAATCGCCAATGCCCCCGAGGGAAGCACCGTCTGGCTGGGGATCTCGCAGGCCACCGGCAGGATGCTGCGGTCGATGACCGAGTTGGTCCACCCCCCCGCGCCGAAGCTGTCCGGCCCGCCGAGCATAATGAACCCGCCGCCCAGGTCGTTGACGTAGCGGGCCAGCATCGTCTGCTGCTGGCCGGTGATCGCCTCGGCCGGGACGTTCTGGAAGATCACCGCGTCGTACCGCGACAACGCCGCCGCGTCCCGCGGGAAGCCGCCCGGCGGCACGAGATCCACGTTGATCTTCCGCTCCGCCAACGCCGTCGGGACTATCTCCCCCGGATCGCCCCCCCCGGGGGGCAGCGCCCGGCCGCGGGCCGGCGGGGGGGGCGGCGGGCGGGG
>JBCDJW010000010.1:0-96417 GCA_038747275.1 Planctomycetota bacterium
ATGGAAGAGAAAAAGAAGCAGGGCTACTACTAAGCCTCGCCCTCGACGACCCCTCGAATCTGCTCCCGACACCAAAACGCCTCGGCCAAACCCAACGACGACCATGTCCCACCAAAGCGAACTCATCGCCACCGACATCGACGCCTACCTCAAGCAGCACGAGCAGAAAGAACTGCTCCGCTTCCTGACCTGCGGCAGCGTCGATGACGGCAAATCGACCCTCATCGGCCGGTTGCTCTTCGACTCGAAGATGGTGTACGAAGACCAACTCGCCTCGCTCGAGGTCGACTCCAAGAAGTTCGGCACCACCGGCGGCGCGTTCGACCCCGCCCTCCTGACCGACGGCCTCAAGGCCGAGCGTGAGCAGGGCATCACCATCGACGTCGCCTACCGCTACTTCTCAACGACCAAACGCAAGTTCATCATCGCCGACACGCCCGGCCACGAGCAGTACACCCGCAACATGGCCACCGGCGCCTCGACCGCCGACCTCGCCATCATCCTCATCGACGCCCGCCACGGCGTACAGACCCAGACCCGCCGCCACTCGTTCATCGCGTCGCTGCTGGGCATCAAGCACGTCGTCGTCGCCGTGAACAAGATGGACCTCGTCGACTTCTCCGAGGACCGCTACAACGAGATCAAAAAAGAATACACCGCGTTCTCGGCCAAGCTCGACCTACCCGACATCCGCTTCGTACCGATGTCTGCCCTCAACGGCGACAACGTCGTCAACCACAGCGAGCACACGCCTTGGTACAACGGCGGCACGCTGATGCACCTGCTCGAAACCGTCTACATCGGCAGCGACCGCAACCTGATCGACCTGCGGTTCCCCGTGCAGTACGTCAATCGGCCGAATCTCGATTTCCGCGGCTTCTGCGGCACCCTCGCCTCGGGCATCGTCCGCCCCGGCGACGAGGTCATGGCCCTGCCCTCCCGCAAGACCTCCAAGGTGAAGTCGATCGTCACCTTCGACGGCGAGGCCGACGAGGCATTCGCTCCGATGTCGCCGACGATCACCCTCGAAGACGAGATCGACGTCAGCCGCGGCGACATGCTCGTCCACGTCAACAACCAGCCGAAGGTCGCCCAGGCCTTCGAGGCCATGCTCGCCTGGATGAGCGAAGACGCCATGACCCCCGGCGGCCAGTACCTCATCAAGCACACCACCCGCCAAACCCCCGGCGTCGTCGCCGACCTGCGTTACCGCATGGACGTCAACACGCTGCGGAAGGACGAAGACGCCCCGACCCTTGAGCTCAACGAGATCGGCCGGGTCGTCATCGAGCTCGCCCGCCCCATCGCCTTCGACCCCTACAAGAAGAACCGCGGCACCGGCGGGTTCATCGTCATCGATCGGCTGACCAACAACACGGTTGCTGCGGGCATGATCCTCGACCAGTCGACGACCGCCGAGCAGGCCGCCCGCGAACGCCTCGCCCAGTCCCTTGCGACCGACGCCCGCCAGCACTCGTCGCTGATCACCGCCGAGGAGCGGGCCCTCCGCCTCAAGCAGCAGCCCGCGACCGTTTGGATCACCGGCCTCACCGGCTCGGGCAAGTCGCCCGTCGCCTACGCGCTAGAACGCCGGCTCTTCGACGAGGGCTACACCCCCCTCGCTATCGACGGCCGCAACACCCGCATGGGCTTGTCTGCCGGCCTGACCTTCAGCGACGCCGACCGCAGCGAAAACCTCCGCCGCGCCGCCGAGCTCGCCAAGACCGCCAACGGCGCCGGCCTCATCGCCGTCTGCGCCTTCCTCTCCCCCTCCGCCGCCGACCGTGCCGCAGCCAGAGAAATCGTCGGCAACGACCGCTTCTTCGAAGTCTTCACGGATGCCCCCCCGGAAATATGTAAAGAACGGGCCGAAGCCGAGGGCTCCAACATGGCCGCCTTCAGCGACATGGCCGCGCCTTACGAAGCCCCCGAATCTCCTGCACTGCGGTTGGCCACCAACGACCTATCGATCGACGAATGCGTCGAAAAAATCATCACGATGCTGCGTGAACGCGATGTAATTGCCAAATAAGTTGTGCACATCACGGCTACGGCCAACACTGAGATCTACGAACCCGCGTCTTTTTTGGCCGCGGGTTTCTTTTTGTCAGCAGCCGGCTTGGCCTCGGACTTCTTCGATTCGGATTTCTTGTCGCCTGATTTACTCTCTGCTTTAGACTCGGCGGGCTTGTCGGCCTTCGCATCTTTCTGGTAACTCTCGGAGCGGTAGTCGGTTTCGTAGAAGCCGCCGCCCTTGAAGATGACGCCGGCACCGGTGCCGATGAGGCGGCGCAGCTTAGGTTTGCCGCACTCGGGGCACTTCTTGAGGACCTTGGCGGTCATCGATTGGAACTCTTCGAAGGCGTGCTCGCACGCGTCGCAGACGTAGTCGTAAGTGGGCATGGGCCGCTTTGCTCCATTCGGCGATCGGTTTCAATCGCCAAAGATGTCACTCCGCCACGCTGACTTGGGCGGGGCGGACGGGTTGGTCGTTGAGGACGTAGCCGGGCAGGAACTGGGCGGCGACGTGGTTGGATTCGATCTCTTCGGAGGGCTGTCGCATCAAAGCTTCGTGGAGATTCGGATCGAACTCGTCGCCGGGCTCGACACTGATCTTCTGGAGGCCGAAACCTTCGAGGGCCTGGAGTAGAGCCGACTGGATAGAGGCGGCGCCCTTCTGCACGTCCTCGGCGGTGGTGGTCTCGGGATCGAGTTCGAGGGCGCGGTCGAAGTTGTCCATCACGCCGACGAGGGCCTTGGCAACCTTCATCAAGGTTTCCTGCTTGGTGGCCTGGAGGTTGAGCTCCGATCGGCGGACGAAGTTCTGGTAGTCGGCTGCGGTACGCATCAGCTTCGCCTCGAACTCGTCGCGGGCGGCCTCGGCGGCAGCGGCGCGTTGACGAACCGCTGCGAATTCCTCGGCAGTGGGCGGATCGTCCTCGAACGCCTCCGATCCTTCTTCGGTTTCGAGTGCCTCTTCAAACGTAGGCTCTTCGCCGTCGGGCGTCAGATCGAATTCGTCGACCGTTTCGGCCTCTGTTTCCGGCAGGGTTTGCTCTTCGTCTTCGCGGGGTTGGTCTTCGCTCATGGCTCAACTCGGGCTCAGCCCAGGTGTTCTTTGATCTTGCTCCAGAAGCCCTTGTTCTCCGGGAGCACGTCGTGGTCTTCGCTCTCGGCGTACTCGCGGAGCAGTTCTTCCTGTTTGGCGGTCAGCTTGGTCGGCACTTCGAGCAGCAGCGCGACGATCAGGTCGCCCCGCCGGCCGGTGCGGAGGTCGGGCATGCCCTCGCCGCGGACGCGGAAGAGCTCGCCGTGTTGGGTGCCGGGCTTGATGGTGATCTCGGTCTCGCCGTCGAGGGTCGGGACGCTGACGTTTGCGCCCAGCGCCGCCTGCGTGAAGCTGACCGGCATCTTCATGATGAGGTGGTCTTCTTCGCGGGTGAACAGCTCGTGGTCGGCGACACGGATGACGACGTGGAGGTCGCCCTGCGGGCCGCCGTTGCTACCCGGTTCGCCTTCGCCGGAGACGCGGATGGCCTGGCCGTCGTGGATGCCCGCGGGGACTTTGACCGATAGCTTGCGTTGTTTGCCGATCCGGCCGAGGCCGCGGCAGTTGACGCATTTATCGAGGTAGATCTTGCCGGCCCCTTTGCAGTTGGGGCAGGTGTTGACCATGCGGAACATCCCGCCGAGGCCGGCCTGCTGGACCTGGCCGCTGCCTCCACACATGGTGCAGGTCGACGGGTCGGTGCCGGGCTTGCCGCCGGTGCCTTTGCAGGTGTCGCAGATATCTTGGCGGGTGAACTCGATCTCGGCCTGGGTGCCGGCGAAGGCCTCGTTGAGCGTGATCTCGGCCTGGGTCTCGAGGTCGTAGCCGCGTTGGGCGCCGCCCGGGCCGCGGCCTCTCCGAGAACGGCCGCCGCCCATGCCGCCGAAGATCTCGTCGAACATCGAAAAGATGTCGCCGGCGTTCATGTGGCTGAAGTCGTGGCCGGCCTGGCCCTTGAGCCCGGCGTGGCCGAATTGGTCGTAGCGCTGACGCTTCTCGGCGTCGGACAAGACCTCGTAGGCCTCGGCACACTCTTTAAACTTCGCCTCGGCCTCGGCGTCGCCGGGGTTCCGGTCGGGGTGATATTTCATGGCTAGCTTGCGGTACGAGCGTTTGATCTCGTCGCCGCTGGCGGAGCGTTCGACGCTGAGGATCTCGTAGTAGTCGCGTTGGGTGGCCATGAACTATTTCGTGAAGGCTTTTCTGAAAAAGAAGCCCAGAGACGCTAGCCGCTGGGCTTCAGGGTTTTGTTTTAACGAACGGGTTTGCTTAGTGGACCGCACCCGCGACGGCGTCGGCGTCTTCGTCGTAGTCGCTGATGAGCACGTTGGTGGTGAGCATCAGGCCGGCGACGGACGCGGCGTTCTGCAACGCGGTGCGGCTGACGAGGGCGGGGTCGATGATGCCGGCCTTGACGAGGTCGACGTGCTCGCCGGTGGCGGCGTTGTAGCCCTTGTTGCCCTTCGACCCGCGGACGGCTTCGACGACGACGTAGCCGTCTTCGCCGGCGTTGTCGACGATCTGACGCAGCGGGGCCTCGAGGGCGGCGGCGACGATGTCGAAGCCGATCTTGGCGTCGCCCTTGGCGGACTTACGCTTGGCTTCGACGGCCTCGATCGCCCTAACGAACGACACGCCGCCGCCGGGGACGTATCCTTCCTGGGCCGCGGCCTTGGTCGCGGCGAGGGCGTCGTCGACGCGGTCCTTGCGTTCTTTCATGGCCGTCTCGGTGGTAGCACCGACGCGGATCATGGCGACGCCGCCGGTGAGTTTGGCCAGGCGTTCCTGGAGCTTCTCGCGGTCGTAGTCGCTGGTGGTCTTTTCGATCTGGCTGCGGATCTGGTCGATGCGGGCGTTGATGTCTTTCTTCTTGCCCGAGCCTTCGATGATCGTGGTGTTGTCCTTGTCGATGGTGACTTTCTTAGCGCTGCCGAGGGCGTCAATCTCGAGGGTTTCGAGCTGGACGCCGAGGTCTTCGCTGACGAAGGTCGCGCCGGTGACGGCGGCGATATCGCCGAGCAGGGCCTTGCGGCGGTCGCCGAAGCCCGGGGCCTTGACGGCGGCGACCTTGAGCACGCCACGCAGACGGTTGACGACGAGAGCGGCGAGCGCTTCGTTCTCGACGTCCTCGGCGATGATGAGCAGCGGCTTCTGAGCCATGGCTACTTTGTTTAGCAGCGGCAACAGGTCGGGCAGGTTGCTGATCTTCTTTTCGTGAACGAGGATCAGCGGGTCTTCCAGCTCGCACTCCTGCGTGGCGGGGTCGGTCATGAAGTACGGCGAGAGGTAGCCCTTGTCAAACTGCATGCCTTCGACGTAGTCGAGGGTGGTCTCGGCGGACTTGCCTTCTTCGACCTCGACGACGCCGTCCTTGCCGACCTTGTAGATGGCTTCGGCGATGAGCTCGCCGATCTCGACGTCGTGGTTGGCGGAGACGGTGGCGACGGCCTGGAGGTCGTCGCGGCCCTTGCACTTGGTGGCGAGGGCTTGGATGGCTTCGGCGGCGGCTTCGGCGGCGGCGTTGATGCCGCGCTGCAGGGCCATCGCGTTCGCACCGGAGGCGACGTGGCGGAGGCCTTCGTTGTAGATGGCCTCGGCGAGGACGGTCGCGGTGGTCGTACCGTCGCCGGCCTTGTCAGCGGTCTTCTTGGCGACCTCGACGACCATTTTCGCGCCCATGTTCTGGAACGGGCTGTCGAGTTCGACTTCTTTAGCGACGCTGACGCCGTCCTTGGTGACGGACGGGCCGCCGAAGGACTTCTGCATCACGACGTTGCGGCCGGTCGGGCCCATCGTGACTTTGACGGCCGCGGCGAGCTGCTGCAGGCCTTTCTTGAGCTCGGCCTGGGCCTCGGCTCCGAAAATCATTTGCTTCTTGGCCATCTTGAGGTGGCTCCGTGGTTGGGGTGGTTGGGTTCTGGTCTAAAAGTGGTCTGGATTTTGGTGGTCTGGTCTGGGTTTAGACCAGCTGGCAGACCACGGGACGACGCGTTATCCGCGGCGGTTTACTTTTCCATGACGCCGAGGAGTTCGGACTCACGCATGATCATGTGGGTGACGCCGTCGACGTCGATCTCGGTGCCGGCGTACTTGCCGTAGAGGACGGTGTCGCCCTTCTTGACGGTCAGGGCGGTGCGGCTGCCGTCGTCGTTGAGCGAGCCGGGGCCGGCGGCGACGATCTTGCCGTGCTGGGGCTTTTCTTTCGCGCCTTCGGGGAGGTAGATGCCCGAGGCGGTTTTTTCTTCGGCTGCTTCAGGCTTCACGAGGACACGGTCGTCGAGGGGCTTGATCTTGGTTTTGGTCTTGGCGGCGGTGGCCATGGGTTCTACTCCGTTGAGTGGTTGATTTGAGTTTGTTGTTTGAAGTTGAATTTAGAGAATCTGATTGGGGAACGGGCTAAGCCGTGATCGGCTTACATCATGCCGGGCATACCGCCCATGCCACCCATTCCGCCCATGCCCGGCATGCCGCCGCCCATACCGCCCATGCCGCCCATGTCCGGGCCGCCCGCGGGGCCGGCGTCTTCATCGGCCGGGGCCTCGGAGACGACGCAGTCGCAGGTGAGCAGGAGCGTCGCAACGCTGACCGCGTTTTGCAGCGCGGTGCGGTCGACCTTGGCGGGGGTGATGACGCCGGCCTCGACGAGATCGACGTAGTCCAGCTTGAGGGCGTCGAAGCCGTTGCTACCCTTGAGGGCCGCGACCTTGGCCACGACGACGCTGCCGCGTTCGCCGGCGTTTTCGGCGATGGTAAACAGCGGCACGGTCAAGGCCTTGCGGACGGTGTCGACGCCGGCGGTTTCATCGCCAGTGGCTTCGACCTTGTCGAGCGACTTGAGGGCGCGGATGAAGCTGATGCCGCCGCCGGGGACGATGCCTTCTTCAACGGCGGCGCGGGTGGCGTGCAGGGCGTCTTCGACGCGGGCCTTCTTCTCTTTGAGTTCGGCTTCGGAGGCGGCCCCGACGTTGATCTGGGCGACGCCGCCGGCAAGCTTGGCGAGGCGTTCCTGCAGCTTTTCGCGATCGTAATCGGAGGTTGTGGTGGCGATCTCGTTGCGGATCTGGGCGATCCGGCCCTGGATGTCCGAGGACTTGCCGGCGCCTTCGATGATGGTGGTGTTGTCGGCGTCGACGGTGATTTTCTTGGCCATGCCGAGCTGGGAGAGCTCGACGGCGTCGAGCTCGACGCCGAGGTCCTTCATGATCGGCTCGGCGCCGGTCAGCGCGGCGATATCGCCGAGCATGGCCTTGCGGCGGTCGCCGTAGCCGGGGGCCTTGACGGCGCAGACGTTCAGGACGCCGCGGAGTTTGTTGATGACCAGGGTCGAGAGGGCTTCGCCTTCGATATCCTCGGCGATGATGAACAGGGGCTTCTTAGCGCCCTGCACCTTTTCGAGCAGCGGGACGAGCTTCTGGATGTTGCTGATCTTGTCTTCGTAGACCAAGATCAGGGCCTTGTCGAGCTCGACGAGCATGTCGTCGGGGTTGGTGATGAAGTTCGGCGAGAGGTAGCCGCGGTCGAACTGCATGCCTTCGACGACATCGACGTAGGTTTCGAGGGCCTTGCCTTCTTCGACGGTGATGACGCCGTCTTGGCCGACTTTTTCCATGGCGTCGGCCATGATCTTGCCGATCTCGGGGTCGTTGTTGGCGGAGATGGTGGCGACGTTGGTGATGTCGCCCTTGCCGGTGATGGGCTTGGCCTGTTTTTCGATGGCGGCTGTCGCGGCAGTAACGGCCTTCTTCATGCCGCGGACCAAGGCGTTGGCGTCGACGCCGGCGGTGACTTGGCGGAGGCCTTCTTTGAACAACGCTTCGGCGAGGACGGTCGAGGTCGTGGTGCCGTCGCCGGCCTTGTCCGAGGTCTGGCTGGCGGCCTCTTTGACAAGTTGAGCCCCCATATTCTCGGCCTTGTCGACGAGGTCGATTTCCTCAGCGACGGTGACGCCGTCCTTGGTGACGGTCGGGCCGCCCCAGCTCTTGTCGATCACCGCGTTGCGGCCGCGGGGACCGAGGGTGCTCTTGACTGCGGCGGCGAGTTTTTCAACCCCCGCCAGCAGGCTCGCTCTTGCTTCCGATTCAAACGCCAAGTCCTTGACGGCCATTCGTACTGCTCCAGTAACGTGAAAGTGGTCTCGAAATTAGGAATCGGGCGGTTTTCTGCTACGCACCCGACGGTGTTTTGGACGCAATACAAGGGGTATCCGTCCGCGTGGAAATGTTTGTGGCAATCGATGTGCCATACAGGGCAAGTTTGAACAGCGACTGGACCGACCAAAAAATGCCCTCAGGCATACGCCAAGGCACTTTTTTTGACCAAAAGATGCTATTTACGAGTTCGTCAGAACGGGCCGCCTGTCAGTCTGACAGCGGTTGACGACTGCCGCTGTCAGCTTTGCTTCAACAGCCACCCTGAACCGGGCGGGGACGTAATGAGCGTTGCTCGACCTTAGGTCTTGTATTTACGGTGCCCGCGGTGGTTGAGCAGCGAAAAACGCGGGGGCTCGTAGTGACGCTCGGCGGTGAAGGGTTGGAGGAAATGGTCGCCCAGATCCTGGTCGCGTACGAAAAACGCGTTAGCCCCGAGGTAGTCGCAGGCGACCAGCGACATCTCCGCCCGCCGGCCGATGTTTTCCAGGGTCTTGAGGCCGGCGCCGTAATAGTTGCTGGCGTCGGTCCATTGGCCGGCGGGGTCGTAGGGCACCTGCCAGTCGACGCTGGGCGGGACCGAGGCGTTGTATTCGACGCACGCTACCCGCGGCCGATACCCCCGCTCCAGCAGAGCCTCCCAGACGTGTCCGGTGTTAATATCGATGTCCAGCGACAGGAAATCAAAGGCCTCCGCCACACGCGCCCCACGCAGCAGGCCGGCGACGTTATCCCGCGTCACCGATTCCGAGACGATCCGCAGCCGCCCGTCGGCGATTTCCTGCGTGAAGTGCCGCCGGGCGTCGGCGACGGCGCGAGCATCCGCTTCGATCCAAACGCCACGCCAACCGGCTTGCAGCAGCAGGCGGGTGTTGTTTTCCAGGCCGTTGCCCACGCCGATCTCGACGAAGAAGCGGTCGCTCGGCCCGATACGCCGGAAGACCTCGGCGATCAGGCCGTCTTCGCCGTTCTGGCTGAACATCTGGGCCTGGTGCGGCACGAGACACTTGGGGTCGGCGTAACGGGGCGCGGTCATGAGCGCGACGTCTTGCGCGGCGATGATGGACGCTTCTTTGTCGATCCAAGTGTGTACCCGGATCGACTCGATTTTTTCGTGCAGACTGGCGACTTCTTGCCGCAGGCGATCGATGGCCCGGGCGAGGTCGGTATTGGGAGCCGCAGAGCCGCTCGGGTTTCGCAGCTTTCTCAGGCAGCGTCGCAGCATATCGCCGGGCCGATCGGGGTGGTTCGCGGTGGATGGGGCCGTCTCAAGTCGCCGAGAGCTCGAGCATGTTCATCGCGGTGTCGAGGATGTGGTCGGCGCTCAGGTTGCAGTAACGCAGCAGCTCGTCCGGCGACTGGCCCGACTTGGGCAGGTGCTTGACGTGCATCTGCTGGATGGTGAAGCCGTCGCCGGTGGCGGAGAGGGCGTCGGCGACGGTCGAGCCCATCGCGTTGCCGTAGTTGTCTTCGAGGGTCAGGACCATGCCGTTGTTCTCGTTGGCGAGGTCGGCGATGGCCTCTTCGTCGAAGGGCAGGCTGTAGAGGTCGACCAGCGTGGCGTCGATGCCGGCCTCGTCGAGCTTTTCGAGGGCGCGGTTGGCCTCATGGACCATGTAGCCGCTGGCGAGGATGAGCAGGTCGCGGCCTTCGATGAGCAGCTCGTGTCCGCCGAGGACGAACTGGTCTTCGGGGCCGTAGAGGAACTCGGTGTCGGGGCGGAGGGTGCGGAGGTAGGCGAAGCCTTCGTACTCGGCCATCTGCTGGACGAGGGCGTAGCACTGGTAGGCGTCGGACGGGGTGAGCACGACCATGCCGGGGTGGCCGGCGTGGGTCCGCATGGTGGCGAAGCTGCGGGCGAAGGCGACGTCGCACAACGCCATCTGCGACGGGCCGTCGGCCCCGAGGGTCGCGCCGGCGTGGCTGCCGACGAGCTTGATCGGCTTGCCGGAGAGGATCGCCATCTCGATCTGGTCGTAGGCCCGGACCATGAACTTGCCGAAGGTCGAGACGAACGGGACCTTGCCGGCGGCGGAGACGCCGAGGGCGGCGCTGAGCATGTTCTGCTCGGCGATCTTGCACTCGATAAACCGCGGGGCGAGCTGCTCGTCTTTCTTGAACGCGTCGGCCCCGGTCGAGTTGCTGACCTCGGCGTCGAGGGCAACGACGTCGGAGCGGGCGTGGCCGGCGGCGCGGAGGGCGACGCCATAGGCCTTGCGGGTAGCGAGCTTGCCTTTTTCGAGGACGCTTTCCATGCCGAAGGCTCTGAGCGCTTCGTCGAACGACATCGCCGGCTGATACGTCGGAGCGGCAGGCTTGTCGGCCGGCAGCATCGGGATCTTGAGCGGGGTGTCGGCGGCGGCGCCGACCTGGCGCTCGGTGGCGGCAAGTTCTTCGAGGACCGTGTCGAGGGCCTCGCCGGTGGGCGCGGTGCCGTGGTGGCCGTTGCCTTGTTGTGAAGCGCTGCCCCAGCCCTTGACGGTGCGGGCGACGATGGCGACGGGGGCGGCCTCGGGGTCGTGCTGGTGCTGGACGTGAGTCGCCAACGCTTCGACGATGGCGGAGGGCTGGTGGCCGTCGATATCGAGGACGTGGTAGCCGGCGGCCTCGCATTTCTTGACGAGGGTGTCGGCCGACTGCTGGGGCGAGACCTCGGCGGTCTGGCCGAAGGCGTTGGCGTTGAAGATGGGGCAGACAGCCTTGAGGTCGTGGTCGCGGATGAAGTCGATGGCTTCCCAGATCTGACCCTCACGCGATTCGCCGTCGCCCATGATGCAGAAGATACGTTTGTCGAGGCCGTCGAGCCGGGCCGCGACGGCGAGGCCGGCGGCGACCGAGAGGCCCTGGCCGAGCGAACCGGTCGCGGCGTCGAAGAACGGCATACCGAGGGCGGGGTTGGGGTGGCCATCGATCGGCGAGTCGAGCTGACGCAGGGTCAGGGCCAGCTCGCGGGTTACGGGCTTGAGGTCGTCGTTGGCGTCGCGGTAGTGGATGCCCAGGTCGGCCATCGCGGCGTAGACGACGGGCACGGCGTGGCCCTCGGAGAGGACGAGGCGATCGGCTGAGGGGTGGCCGGGGTTGGCCGGCTCGTGCCGCATGTGGGTGTAGAGCAGGGCCGAGAGCAGGTGGGCGAGCGATGCGCCGGTCGAGGGGTGGCCCGAGCCGGCGCTGCCGGTGATCTGGTAGGTCAGCTTGGCGAGGTCGACGGCTTTCTGGTGGAGGGTCGAATCGAGGGACATCGCGGCGGTTCCTTCCAGGAAATAATCGTTTGATCGAGGCGGGGATACGTTTTTTCGGTGCCAAAAGGGCCGAAAAATTTCGACAAGCCGGGATTATACTTGCGATTAAACCGCGCGGGGCGGACGCGCGGGGCGACTACTTTCCCGTAGCTGACAAGTCACCGATTCACGATGAGCAAGTGGCATTTGGTTTTTCAGGTAGGGCCCGCATAGGCGTAGTAAGCACCTCGCTCGACGCCACCGCGGTCTGTCATAGTGGCTTGCACCCGGTACCGGCCAGGTTGCAGCGAACACTGCCGGCGAACGCACGAATCGTTGCTGCCGACCGCGATCACTTCATCTGCCAAGGCTTTGGCTCCCGGAAGATCGGGGGTGACTGTGAACCGAATCGACTGGATATCGAGGGCCACACCCGCGGGCCGGTCGGAGACGTGGGGCACGCCGGTGCGAGCTGGCAGGCCGGCGGTGATGGTGGCGTTCGCTTCTCGCGGCCAGCGACGTAGCTCGAATATGTAATCGCCTGCATCGAGAACTTCTATTAACCAATAGCCGTCCTGCACGACGCCTTTGCGGCAGTGGTTTTGGTCGTAGATGCCTCGGCCGGCGGCGGCGTGCCAAGCGTGGGCGGTCATCATCGTTTCCGGCAGGTCATTACTTAGATAGAACGGCCACATCTGGTCGAACGCCGGCGTGAGTTCCTCCCACCACGATTCGTAAACACCCATCAGCCGCTCGACCACCTCGGGGTGTTCCGCGGACACGTCGCGGGCCTGGCCCGGATCGTCGTTTGCTGAGGTCAACTCACGGCGACCCGGTCCCCAGTCGTTGGTCTGGGTCAGCCGCCACTGCGGAGTCATCACGGAAAAATCTTTGTACTTCTCTGGGTTGTCGCGTTGCTGATTGTGGACGACCAGCGTCCGATCGGTAAACGTAGAGTCGTCACGACCCGCGAGCAGGGTCGAAAGATCACGGCCGTCAAACGTTGGCGGCGATTCAACGGACTCAGCTAACCCGCAACTCGCGGTGAAGGTGGGCAGCAGGTCGAAGATGGCGGTCAGCTCGTTCACGTCCCGCCCGCCGGACCACCCGCCGTTCGGCCAATGGACCATACATAGGTTGCGGTGGCCACCGTCGAACGCCCAGCACTTCTTGCCGCGCATCCCAGCGTTATAGCCAGCGTCGAGGTAGCCCTCGCCGTCGACCTCCGCCCCGCCGGCGGTGCCGTTGTCACCCATATAGATAATCACGGTGTTGTCGGCGAGTCCGAGCGTTTCGAGCCGACTGCGCAGGCGGGCGACGTTCTCGTCGAGGTTGGCGATCATGCCGAAGAACTTCGCCCGCTCAGGCGGCAGGCCTTGGTCGAGGTACGGCTGGGCGTAGCGGGCGTGGACGTCGTGGGGCGTGTGCGGGGCGTTGGCGGCGAGGTAGCAGAAGAACGGCGTGTCGGCCGCGGCGCTGCGTTCGATAAAGCCCGCCGCCTCGTTGAACCAGACGTTGGTGCAGTAGGTGTCGGCAAAACGCTCGGGTTGGCCGTTGCGTCGAAACACGGCGTTGAAGTAGTCGTTGTCCCAGTGGTCGGGCATCTCCCCGATGACGCCGCCGCCGTGGTAGAGCGTCTCGTCGAATCCGCGGTCGTGCGGCAGGTAAGACGCCGAGTCGCCCAGGTGCCACTTGCCGAAGTGCCCCGTCCGGTACCCCGCCCCCCGAAAGAGGTCGGCCATGGTCGGCAGATCGCGGTTCAAGAAGTACCGCCCCGTCAGCGTGCTCCACACCCCGGCCCGGGCCGAGTATTGCCCGGTCAGCAACGCCGCCCGGCTGGGAGCGCACATCGGGTCGGTATGGAACTGCTGCAGGCGGACCGCGTCGGCCTGGAGGTCATCGAGCGCGGGGGTCTTGAGCCAGGGGTTGCCGGTGCAGCCGAAGTCGCCGTAGCCCTGGTCGTCGGTGACGATGAGCAGGACGTTGGGCCGGCGGGTTTTCGCTTCGGCCGTTTCGCTTAAGTTCATCCGCTTAACGTATCAAATCAAAGCGATGGCCAAACCGCATCATTCCGAATCTCGGTCCGACTCTTTCGTCGCCCCTGGGCCGAAGGTGATGGCGTTTTTGCCCTGCTGCTTGGACTGCATGGCCATGTTGTCGGCGGCTTCGAGGAGTTCTTCCGGAGTGCGGCCGTCCCAGGGGAAGCCGGCGAGGCCGCCCGAGACGGTAAGCGTGCCGGCGGCCTTGTCGAGCAGGCGGGGGAAGCGGTGGCCGACGACGGCCTTCTGGAAACGCCGGGCGGCGTTGAGCACGTCGTCGGGGTGCTTGGAATGCGGGTGTCGCGGCTCCTGGCCGGCGTCCCAGAAGATGACGGCGAACTCGTCGCCGCCGATGCGGGCGACGACGTCGTGCTCACGGACCGAAGTCTTCATGAGGTTCGCCACACCCCGGAGTATCTCGTCGCCCGCGGCGTGGCCGTAGGAATCGTTGTAGCGCTTAAAGTCGTCGATATCGAAGACCAGCAACGTGACCTGTTGTCGGCCGGCGGCGGCGTGGTCGAGGATCTTGGCGAGGAAGTGATTGAAGTACCGACGGTTCCACACGCCGGTGAGTTCGTCCTTCATCGCCAGGTCGCGCAGACGGTTGAACTGGGCCTCGAGCCGCAGCCAGTGCACCAGCCAGTCGGCCCAGACGGCGAGCTGCGGCCCGGCGTCGCGGTCGGAGCAGGTCAAACAGCCGAAGGTCTGGTCGCAGTAGGACACCGCGATCGTCGAGGCGTCTTTTTGTTCCGGGCTTTCGCCGGGGGCGTAGAGGTTGATGTCCGGCAGACCCGACTGGGCGCGGATCATCGACAACGCCATCTCCTTCATGCCGCCTTCGCCGCGGAGGACGAGGTCGACCAAGTCGGTGTCGCCGAGGGATGCGCCGCCATTGTCCGGGGCCGAGGCGTTACGGTCGGGCGAAACGATGGGCGTCGCGGGTGGGGCCAGGTCCTGGATGTCTTTCGGTAGCACCGCGTCGAGTGTGGCTTGATACGCCGCAGCGGCGGCTTGCGGCCCACGACGCTCGGGCAACGCGGAAGCCGGGCCGAGGTCGAGGGTCGACAGGTCGTGGGGGTCAGCCCGGCGAAGTGCAGGCTCGCTTGTGGCATCCGCCGAAAGGGTCGGCGTGACTGAAACTTCTAATGCATCGGCGATCGACGCACGATCGGGATCGGCGGGCAGCGCCCGGTCAAAACCTGCCCCCAGTGCGAGCTTAATTTCGCCTTCGTCCGATGACTCAGAGCGCAGGAGCAGCAGCTTCGCGTCGGGCGCGAGCTTGCGGAGCGACTCGGCGGTCGACGCGGCCATGCCCGACAGACCGCGGGACGGGCCGATCACCGCGGCGACCTCGGTCCGAGCCGCTTCGCCGATCGCGCTGAGGAAACTCGGGACCCGCAATACGCCGCCCGATTTAGACTCGGCCGTTTCGGATTGCATCGACGCGGCCGCCGCGGCTTCGTTGAGCAGGCGTTCGATGCGGTCGGCTAAACCGATATCGCCCACAACGACGACAGGCCGCGGAACCGCAGTCGGCTTGGCTTCGCTCGTCACGAGACGGGGGTTACGGGCTTGGGGGCCGGTTCGGGTTGTGCGTTGGCCCGGGTTGGGCACGACGGCCTACTCTCTTTCTCCAGGGGTTGCGGGCGGGTCGGCGGGTTTCTCCGGGGGCGGGCCGTCCGCGTGATGGGGTTGTGTTTCGTGGCTCGGTAAGTCGGTGATTCCTGAAGGGGTTACGCCCAGGAGCATCGCGAGTTCTTCCTCGCTCACGACCGGACCGTCGTCGGGGGGGCGGGGGTCATCGACCTGCACCACCAGCGACCGCAAGCGTTCGCTTGCTCCTTTTACCCGGCCGGCGTCGTCGGCCGGGGCGTTTGGTTGACTGGGGGAAGTATGCGGATCAGAACCGGCGGCGTCCACTAAATCTTGCTCCCGCGACGCCATGTTTTCTTCGGCCGGGGCCAGGTCTTCGAGGGTGGCCCGGCCTTCGGGGCCGTGGGCGTGGTACTGCCAACAGCGGACCGCCGGGTAGTAGGCGTCGATCGCCGCGCGGAGCTCGCCGACGCGCGGCTGGAGCTGCGGCTCGACCACGACGACCGATGCCTCCGAAGACCGGTCAATAGACGCTTTGGGAGCGGACAAATCGCTGAGTGCTTCGTTCTGATTCAGATGCCCCGCCGCCTCTCGGTCTTGTGCAGACGCGAGTTCGAGCATGACCTGCGGCGGCTGGCGGACGATGACGACCTCCAGGCCCCGCCGATCGAGGGCTCCGACCAGACTAGACGGCACCGCGCCGGACTCGCCGACTAGCAGCACGCAACGCGGTTCTCGATGAGCATGTATTGTCGACCCCGACGATTGCTTCATCACGACATCTTAGCTTATCGGACACACGCCAAAACTGACGCTTAGCGATCAAGCCGACTAAGCCCAGAACCGCAGATCGACCTGCGGGCTTTCCCGGGGGCGGCGTAGTTCGTGGTGAAGGCTGCCGCTACAGTGTGCCTAGTTGATGTTTGAAGAAAAACCACTCCGGATCATTTGATGCCCGACACTTCCACCATCCTCGCCGCCGGCCCGCTGACCTACGAGCAGATCACGGTCTTTTTATTGGCGTTCGGTGTCCTATTGGGTACCGCTCGGCTGTTCGGCGAAATCGCCCGCAAGCTCGGGCAACCCACGGTGCTAGGCGAGATCCTAGCGGGCGTCGTGCTCGGGGCGACGGTACTGGGCAACCCCGCGATCCTCGGCGACGACGGGGCGAACGTGCGGTTCTATGAGTGGTTGTTTCCACAGTACGAACTCGACGCCGACGGCGACCCGGTCGAGTACGTGCCGCTGAAAGAAATCGACACGCTGACCCTCGCCCCGGCCGATCCGGTGCAGGACATGGTGATCGACAACGACGGCAGCACGGTCGTGCCGGAGAACAACGAGCCCGTCGAAGCGAAGCGGAAGTACGACGGCGGCTTCCTGTCGATGTCGATGTTCCTTAACCTCGCGGCGGTGTTTCTGCTGCTGGTGGCGGGGCTGGAGGTCGACCTGTCGATCGTCTGGAAGCAGGGCAAGGCGGCGCTGTGGGTCAGCCTGATGGGGATGGTCGTGCCGTTCGCATTGGGGTTCGCGTTGGCATGGTTCCTGCCCGAAGTGATCGGCTACGACACGGAGTCGGACCTGAAGCTGGCGTTCGCGTTGTTCCTAGGGATCGCGATGTCGATCACGGCGTTGCCGGTGATCGCCAAGATTCTGATGGACCTGAACCTGTTCCGCTCGGACATTGGCATGCTGATCATGTCGTCGGCGATGGTCAACGACATCCTCGGCTGGGTCGGCTTCGCGATGGTGCTGGCGTTGGTCGCCGCGGGTATCGAATCGACCGGGGATGCTTCCGGGGGAGCCGAGAGCGGGTCGGCGGTGGTGCAGATGCTGGTCACGGTGGGCTGGACCATGTTTTTCGTCGGCGGGATGCTGACGGTCGGCCGATGGCTGATCAATAAAGCGTTGCCGTTCGTGCAGGCGAATACGTCGTGGCCCGGCGGGGTGCTGGGGTTCGTGCTGACGATCGCGTTGTTCTGCGCGGCGGCGACCGAGGCGATCGGCATCCACTCGATCTTCGGCGCGTTTATCGCTGGCGTGGCCATCGGCGACTCGAAGCACCTCCGGGCCAAGACCCGGGAGACGATCGAGCAGTTCATCAACAATATCTTCGCCCCCCTGTTCTTCGCGGGCATCGGCCTGCGGGTGAACTTCATTGAGGGCTTCGATATCTGGGCGGTGCTGTTGGTCCTGGTCGTCGCTATCATCGGCAAGCTAGTCGGCTGCTACTTCGGGGCGAAGTGGGCGGGCCTCTCTAAACGCGAGTCCGCCGCGATCGGCTTCGGGATGTCGGCCCGCGGGGCGCTCGAGATCATCCTCGGCCAGCTCGCGTTGTCTTACGGCCTGATCACCGAGAAACTATTCGTCGCCATCGTCGTGATGGCGATCGCCACCTCGCTCTTGGCCGGGCCGGCGATGCAGGCGGTGCTCAAACGCAAGCAGAAGCGTCGGCTCGAAGACTTCCTCAGCGACAAGTCTTTCGCCGGACAGCTCAAGGCCTCAACCCGTAAGTCAGCGATCCGCGAACTCGCCGAGGTCGCCGCCGAGAACACCGGGCTCGACGCCGACATCATCGACGCCGCGGTTTGGCGGCGTGAGCTGATGCTTTCCACCGGCCTGCCCCACGCCATCGCCGTGCCGCACGCCCGCCTCGGCGCCCTCGAAAAGCCCGTCGTCGTCATCGGCCAGTCCAACGCGGGCATCGACTTCGACGCCGCCGACGGCCAACTCGCCGAGATCATCTGCATGATCCTCACCCCCGAGGCCGACGGCGAGGTCCAGCTCGAGATGCTCGCCGCCGTCGCCGAGGCGTTCATCGCCGACGACGCCCGCCGCCACTGCCTAGAAGCAGAGAACTTCACCGAGTTCAAGGCGGCGCTGGTCACGAGCAGTACCACGGCCCACTGATGCCTACTGGCCCAGTGCAAACGCCCCGACGGCGCTTCGCTTACGATCTTTTGCATGGCTGACACCGCTGCCGTTGGGACCCCCAACAAGAGACTCGCGAAAGACCTGGGGTTGTGGGACGTGTACGCCATCAGCACCGGGGCGATGTTCAGCTCGGGTTTTTTTCTGCTGCCGGGGTTGGCGACGGCGTACGCCGGACCCAGCACGGTGCTGGCGTACCTCGTGGCGGGGATCTTGATGATCCCGGCGATGCTGAGCATGAGTGAGTTGTCGACCGCTCTGCCCCGGGCCGGCGGCACCTACTACTTTCTGGACCGCAGCCTCGGCCCCGGCGCGGGCACCGTCGGCGGGTTAGGGACTTGGCTCGCGTTGGTGCTCAAGTCGGCCTTTGCGCTCCTGGGTATGGGGGCGTACCTAGCGATCGCTCCGGGCGTAGCGTCGTTTCTGCCGGGCGATCCGGAGATGCAGCTTTGGGTCATCAAGGGGATCGCGGTCGCGCTCACGGTGGCCTTCGCGGCGCTCAACATCATCGGGGCCAAAGAGACGACCCGACTGCAGGGCCTGCTCGTGATCGCGCTGCTCAGCGTGTTGGCGTTCTTCGTGGTCGTGGGCTTGGGGCACCTGCTGTTCGACCTCTCGCCGGAACAGGTCAAGGCGCGGTACACCCCGTTTATGCCGCAAGAAAACGGCCTCAACGGCTTCTTCGCCACGGTCGGCCTGGTCTTCGTGTCCTACGCCGGCCTGACCAAAGTCGCCAGCGTCAGCGAAGAAGTGAAACGCCCCGACCGCAACCTCCCGCTGGGCATGATCCTGTCGCTGATCACCGCCACGACGATCTACGTCGTCGGCGTGGCCATAATCATCGCCACGGTCGACAGCGAACCCCTGAAGACCGACTACACCCCCGTCGCCACCTCGGCTTCCCAGTTCCTGGATTGGCTGCCGGGCTCGACGGGGCTGATCCTGATCGTGATCGCGGCCCTCGCGGCCTTCGCTTCGACCGGCAACGCGGGAATCCTCTCGGCCAGCCGCTACCCGCTAGCCATGGGGCGCGACCGCCTGCTCCCCGCCAAGTTCAACGAGCTGGGCCGCTTCGGCACGCCGACCCTGGGTATCCTCGTAACCGCGGGGCTAATGATCTTCTTCATCCTCGCCCTCTCGGCCGAGGGCGTAGCCAAGGTCGCCAGCGCGTTCAACCTCTTCGTTTTCGGGCTCATGAACATCTCGGTCATCGTGATGCGCGAGAGCAAGATCGAGAGCTACGATCCGGGGTTCCGCAGCCCGTTCTATCCGTGGACGCAGCTGCTGGGGGTGGTCATTGCGGGCGGGCTGATCCTGGAGATGGGGCCGATGGCGGTCATCGCTTCGTTCGTCCTCGGGAGCCTGGGTGCTGCGTGGTACTGGTACTACGCCCGCAACAAGGTCGTCCGCGACGGGGCGATCTACCACGTCTTCTCCCGGCTGGGCCAACGCCGGTTCGAAGAACTCGACCGCGAGTTCCGGCAGATCATCAAGGAGAAGGGGCTACGGGAGAACGACCCGTTCAACGACCTGGTCGCCCGCGCCCGCTTGATCGACGCTGGCGAAAACACGACCTACGACCAGATCGCCGACGAAGCGGCCGAGCACCTCACGCAACAAGACGGGGCGATGAGCTACGGCGAGACCCGCGAGCGCATCGCCGACCCGTACCACGACCCGAACACGGTCCTCAGCCACCAAGCCATGCTGCCGCACTTCCGACTCAAGGGCCTCAGCGAACCCGAACTCGTGTTGGTGCGCTGCCGCACGGGCCTGGCGATTCCGATCAACCCCCGGCCGCTGCCCCAAACCATCGACGACAGCGCCGCCACCACGCGGGTCCAGCGCCGCGAAGCCGAGCAGCGCGAACGCCGCAGCGAAGCGCCCGACGAGGTCACCGTCCGCGCGATCTTCTTCCTCATCAGCCCCGACGACGCCCCGGGCCTACACCTCCGGGTGCTCGCCCAGATCGCCACCCGCCTCGAGTCCGAGGGCTTCATGGAAAGCTGGTGCCAGGCCCCCAACGAGCAGAAGCTCAAAGAAACCCTCCTGCACCACGAGCGCTACGTCGCGATCCGGCTACAGCACCACGCGCCGAGCGCCGAATTGATCGGCACGGTATTGGCCGACCTCGCGCTGCCCGACGACACCCTTGTCGCCATGATCCACCGCGACGGCCAGACCGTCGCGCCCCACGGCCGGATGATCCTGCAACTGAACGATCGGCTGACCGTCATCGGCGCAACCGAAGGCATCGCCACGCTACGCGACCGTTTCGGCGGCGAGGGCGAGAGCCTTGACTACCTCGCAGGTCCAGAGAAAGCAGCAACATGAAAACACGAGCGGGTCGACCACGTAATCAATTCAAGCACCTGATGGTCGATTGGATACGAACTCGATCATATAGATCGCTGCAGCAGAAGAGGTTCTCGTCTTCGAATCCGCCACACTGCGATTCGTGGTCGGTTTTATTGGTGTGAGATACACTGTTCGACAATGTCAAACGACCCCGCGCCCGAACTCCCGACCGATGCTGTACCGCCGACCACGCCCGGTCATCCCGACGCCAGCGAAGAGGCGCAGCGTCAGCTCGCCCCGCTGCGGGCGCACATCGACGAGCTCGACGAGAAGATCGTCAAGCTGCTCAACGAGCGGGCTGGGGTGGTGGTCGAGGTCGGCCACATCAAGCGGGCCGCCGGGGAAGCGATCCCGATCTACGCCCCCGACCGCGAGCAGGCGGTCATGCAGAAGATCCGCAAAGCTAACGCCGGGCCGCTGCCCGACGCCTGCGTACAGGCGATCTGGCGAGAGCTCATGTCCGGCAGCTTCGCGCTAGAACGCCCGCTGCGCATCGGCTACCTCGGACCACCCGGAAGTTTTTCTCATCTTGCGGCACGTAAGAAATTCGGCGCGTCGGTCGACTACGACGAGCTCACCGACTTCCCCGCGATCTTCGACGAAGTCGCCCGCGGCCACGTGGACTACGGCCTGATCCCCATCGAAAACTCAACCCACGGCGGGGTCACCGCCAGCCTCGACTGCTTCCTCGACACCCCCGTCAAGATCGCCGCCGAGATGCGGATCGCAATCCACCACAACCTGCTGTCGCGTTACCCGCTCGACCAGATCACCCGCGTCTACTCGCACCAGCAGGCACTCGGCCAGTGCCGGCGTTGGCTAAGTGCGCAGCTCCCGGGGGCTGAGCAGGTCGCGACCGTCTCAACGTCGCAGGCCGCCGCCCAGGCCGCCGCCGAGGAAGGGGCCGCGGCCATCGGCTCAACCCTCGCCGCCCAGCTCAACGACGTGCCGATCCTCTTCGACAACATCGAAGACAACCCCAACAACGAGACCCGCTTCTTCGTCATCGCCCGCCAGAACGCCAAGCCCAGCGGCGACGACAAGACCTCGATCCTCTTCACCACCGAGCACAAGTCCGGGGCTTTGACGGATGTGCTCAACGTCTTCCGCGACCACGGCCTGAACTTGACCCGGCTGGCCGAGCGGCCCAGCCAGCGGATGAACTGGGAGTACTACTTCTTCGTAGACGTTGAAGGCCACGTCGACGAACCGCACGTCCAGACCGCCCTCGCCGAGGCTAAGAAGCACTGCCTGCAGCTCACGGTGCTCGGCTCGTTCCCCCAGGCCCGCGATGTGTTCTGAATGAAAGACGCCACAAAAACGCGTACTGACGACCGATAGTCCGCATAACGCTCCCAATCCTTGTCAGCACCGCGGCTTGGGTTTATCTTATTCGTAGTTCGTTTTGAGGCTTTTCACCTCCCCGCCCGCCGGCACACGCCGATCCACCCCGCCCGTCAAGATTCACGGAGTTCCCCCGCATGGCCAAGATGTTCTACACGTTGGAAGAGGCTTCCGCCCGGCTCGGCCTCGACGCCGAAGCGATCAAAGAGATGGCCGCCAGCGGCAAGCTCCAGCAGTTCCGCGACCGCGACAAGCTGATGTTCAAGCGGGAACAGGTCGACTCGATGGCCGGCGCCGACGACAGCATCGAGGGCTCCAGCCTGGGCATCCCCTTGGCCGACCCCGGTCCGGACGACACCGACGCCCTGAACCTCGCCGACTCGATGGCCGAGGGCGAACCCGACGACCCGCGCGAAGGTACCGGCATCAGCGTGTTCGACGCCGGCGAAGTCGAGCCGGCCGACCCTATGGCCCAGACCCAAGTCACCCAGCCACAGATCGACGACGAAGAACTCGCCCTCGAGTCCGTCGGCTCGGGCTCGGGGCTGCTCGACCTGACCCGCGAGTCCGACGACACCAGCCTCGGTGCGGAGCTGCTCGACGAAATCTACCCCGGCGGCGGCGACACCGGGGCGGGCGCTTCCTCGGCCGACTTCGGCCTCGAGTCGTCCGTTGGCTCATCGGGCGTGTTCGAGGGCGCCCTTTCGATGGACACGGGCATGTCCGGCCCGTCGGGCCTCGAAAACCTTGTCGAGACCGATCCCGGCTCGATGGACCTTCCCGGCGCCGGCGTGACTGCGTCGGCATCGGCAGCGGTGACCTACGCCGCCGCCGAAGAAGCCGACCCCGCGGGCAGCGCGATGGGTGCGGGCCTGCTGATCGGGGCGATGGCCGCCCTGTTGATCGGCCTGATCGTGATCGCCGCAGCGATCGCCGGCAGCCGCAGCTCGCTGACCAGCACCTTCGTGGTCGACGGCGATCCCGGCAAGGTGTTGTACCTGGCTGTAGGCCTAGCGGTGCTCAGCGCGGTGCTCGGCGGTGTGGGCCTCGTGATCGGCAAGAAGTCCGCCTAACGCGGGCACCGGTTACTAGTAATTTTTTGATTCGGCTGATTGTTTATCGCTTGGCTTTGCTGTGGCGTGGTAAGCTACGGCTATTGCGTGTCAGTCTGCAAGACCTTTGCCGGGTCTCACCCGCTCCCGCGATGCTGAACTGAAACTGTTTTGTTCGACGGCTGGCTGCCTCCTGATGTTAAGCCCATACGCCAAAAATGAGTGGCTTTCGATCATCGCCGTAGGCGGATGCGTGGGGCTTTCTCTCGTGTTGCTGGATTACTGGCCGGCAGCGGTCTTGGTCGGGCTCGCGACGATCGCGGTTTTATCTTTCTTCCGCGACCCCGACCGTCAAGTCCCCAGCCCAAGGAACATCGCGGTCGCCCCGGCGGACGGCAAGATCTCTTCGATCCACGACGTCGAACACTTTCCCCCTTTCGACGGCCCGGCCGTGTGCGTCCGCGTCTTCATGTCGGTGTTCGACGTCCACCTCAACCGCTGCCCCTGCCACGGCAAGGTCGCCTCGATCACACACCAGCTCGGCAACCACGGCAACACGCTCAACCCCGAATCGATCGAAGACAACGAGTCAATGACCACGCTGTTCGTCCACCCGGTCAAACAACACCCCGTCGCCGCCGTCCGCCAGGTCGCCGGCCTGCTCGCCCGCACCATCCACAACGCCCTCCGCGACGAGCAGGTCGTCCAACGCGGGCAACGCATGGGCATCATCAAACTCGGCTCGACCACCGAGCTGTACCTGCCATTGACCCTGCGGCCGGAAGTCAAGGTCCAGCAAGGCCAAAAAGTCCTGGCGGGTATCACCGTGCTGGCCGAAGTTACCCCGCTCGACCCCGCCGAGGGCCTACCCCCCCAGATCAAATTGTTCACCGCGAACCGGCCCGCAACCGACGAGGACGGCGAGCCCTCGGTCTTCGCCGAAGAGGACTCCACCGGCGATGCTTGAGCGTGTGGCTCGGGAGACGGCGGTGGATTAAACTCTCGCCATGCCGCAACCAACAACAGAACCAACCGCCGCCCGCCTCGCCCTAGAAGACGGCAGCGTTTTCTTCGGCCGAGCATTCGGCGACGCGACCCCTAAATGCGTCGAGGGCGAGGTCTGTTTCAACACGTCGCTTTCGGGGTATCAGGAAGTCGTCACCGACCCGTCCTACGCCGGCCAGATCGTGACGATGACCTACCCGCTCATCGGCAACTACGGCGTCAACGAACGCGATCTCGAATCCGCCCGCGTCCAGGTCAGCGGGTTCGTGGTCCGCGAGCTCTCCAACACGTCCAGCAACTACCGGGCGACCGCGAAACTGGAAGACTGGCTGGCGAGCCAAGGCGTGACGGGGATCGCCGGCGTCGACACCCGGGCCCTGACCCGCCGGCTGCGGACCGAAGGGGCGCTGCGGGGCGTGCTCTGCACCGACCCGGAAAAAACCGACGAGCAACTCGTAGCCCAAGCTCAAGCCTCGGCGGGTCTGGTCGGACGTAACCTCGTGGCCGACGTCAGCCGTCAAGACCCGCTGGCGTGGAGCGAAGACCTGGGCGAATGGCTGCCCCTGCAGGGTAAGATCCCGCCGAGCGAAAAGCGGTACAAAGTCGTCGCCCTGGACTGCGGAGCCAAGCTCAATATCCTCCGCAACCTCACCGACTCGGGCTGCGACGTCACCGTGCTGCCGTACGACACGCCCCCGGAACAAATACGCGAGCACCGGCCTGACGGCCTGTTCGTCTCCAACGGCCCCGGCGACCCCTCCGCGGTCCAACCCACCGTCGACAACCTGAAGCAACTCATCGGCCAGCAGCCGATCTTCGGCATCTGCCTCGGCCACCAGCTTCTCAGCCTGGCGATGGGAGCGGACACCTTCAAGCTCAAGTTCGGCCACCGCGGCGGCAACCAGCCGGTCCAGAACCTAATCACCCAGAAGGTCGAGATCACCAGCCAAAACCACGGCTTCGCCGTAGACCCCGACAGCCTCGCTCAGGCGGGGGGAGAACCAACCCACATCAACCTGAACGACAAGACCCTCGAAGGCTTCCGCCACGCCAGCGAACCCGTTTTCGCGGTTCAATACCACCCCGAAGCCAGCCCCGGGCCCCACGACAGCCGATACTTGTTCGACTGCTTTGTCGAGATGATCCGTACTGGATTGGCTCCGGATGCCGAAAACATGGACCGCTCTCAAAAAATACGTATATCTATTTAAAATATAACTTTAAGAAAAAATTCCCCCAAGAATCGTCCGCAAACTAATTATCTAACGCTAAACTACGACACGATAAAATTTTTCGATTTAAGTCTTGGATTTCTTGTAAATTACAGCCCCTGCGGCTATATTTTTTGGTACTAGATCAGTTTCTCAAGATTGTTTCGAAAGTACTGAGATCATGTCTGATTCACTTAAAGGATGTTGAGAGAGACGAGGAGAGTATGGGAAAAGATATGTTTAGACTTCAAAACTTCCGACGGTATCTAAGTTCATCTTGTGTGGCCTGTCTCGTTGCGGGAATCCTGTTGGCTTCACCCAGCCACGCGCAACTGACACTCGACGATTTCATCGGCGACCAATTTATTATTACGGTTCCTACCCTGACTCCTTCAGTGAGTACGATGGAAACGGTCATCGTGCCCGGTGACCTGAATGGGGGAGCTGGTGACGTCTTCGGCACCGCACGCACCGTTACCGTCGATACCACCGGTAACGGGGGCAGCGGCACCGCTACGGCGGCTATCCTTCCACCCACCGGTGGGATCCTAACTTTCGACACCGGCGCGACCGCGGGCGTTAACACGCTGCTCACTATCTTGTACGACAGCTTTACCACCACCTCCGTTGACGTTACCGAGGGCGGAACAAACGGAGCCGTCTCCGTCGAATTCCTCGTCGTTGAAGGTTCGGCCGACGTTACTGTCACGCTAACCGATGGCTCTTCCAACTCGGGAACGACCACCGAGTCGGTGAGCTCCAGTGGTTCGCTGCTGCTTTCGCTGACCACGGCTAGCCTGAGTTCGGTTGACCTCACCGATATTCAGTCCATTGAGCTAAAAATCGCAACGACCCGTTTCGCGAGCGACTTTGCGATCGATGCGGTACAGTTTGTTATACCGGAGCCTAGCACCGCATTGCTGGCTTTGAGCGGTGCGGTTTTAGTGCTTACACGCCGTCGCTCAGCTTGATGCGAAACTGCTCTTTTTTAAATTACACAGCATATTCAAAAACGCCAATCGAAGAATTCGATTGGCGTTTTTATTCGTAAATATAACTACCCGAAAACAGCGAAGCGAAAGAGTGTCGTCGATATTTATCGTTGCGAGTAAACGTATAGATAAATCAATAACGTATTTTTTTGTTGACGCCGGTCTTCGCCGCCTCTACTGCGGTCAGAATCACCTGCAGGGCGCGGTAGCCTTCTTCCCCGTCGATCGCGGGCTTCCGGCGATTAAGAATACATGCAGTAAACAAGTCGGAGACGCCGGAGCTGACCTGCTTCTCGTTCGTAGCCACTTCACCCACGGCGTAACGCTCTTTGCTGCCGTCGGCGTAGTCAACCATCACGCCGTATTCGTGGTCCATCCCGATCCGCATGACGCCGTTAGCGCAGTGCAGTACAGTGCCGTTGTCTTCAAGACCGCCGTAGTTCGTCCACGAGATGTGGATCGAGCCGATTGTGCCGAACTCGGTCGTGAGGGTGAGGTAGGCGTTGTCGTCGACGTTGATCGGCTTGCCGTTTTCGTAGGTCTTATCGAGGGTGGTCACGATCCCGCCAACGTGGGTGAATTCTTCGCCGAGCAGGAACCGCATCAGGTCGGCCTTGTGGATACCCAGGTCGCCGTTGACGCCGAGGACGGCCTGCTTCTTTTTAAAGAACCACGACTTCGCCCCGTCGACGGACCAGCCGTCGGGGCCGCCGTGCTTGAAGTTGGTCTCGAAGGCGAGGATACGGCCGAGCTTGCCCTGATCCAGGACCTCGCGGGCCTTGACGTGCGGCGGCATCAAGCGTTGGTTCATGCCGACCATCAGGTATTTCTTAGCTTTTTTGGAGGCCGCGATCATGGCCTTGGCTTCCTGCTTGGTCGTGGCCATGGGTTTCTCGACCAATACATGGTAGCCCGCCTTGAAAGCATCGATCGTTTGCGGGGCGTGCAGCGCGTTGGGCGTGCCGATGACGACCGCGTCGAGATCGCACTCGGCCAAGAGTTTTTTGTGGTCCGTGTAAGCCGCGGCCCCGTAGCACTCGGCGATGGTTTTAACCCGCTGCCGATTGGGGTCGCTTATCGCCACCACCGCCGCATCGGGGTGGGCGTAGATCTCAGGCAGGTGGCGGCGTTGGTTAATCGCTCCGGCACCGATGACGCCGTATTTCACGGTCTTGGGCATAATTCACCTTCGAATGAGGGATAGAGATGGGATAAAAATCAATGAGTGAACCGGCCAAGTCCGTTACTTGATCTCGGACAGCTTGACCGGGCAGCGGTTCTTGGCCGACTGGACCACGGCCTCGAGGACCCGCTGCGTCTCGTAGGCGTCGGCGAAGTCGGGGATCGGGACGACCGGCTTGCGGTTGCTGAGCGCCTTGACCATGTCGGCGGCCTGATTAACGAAGCCGTGCTCGTAGCCGATGGCGTGGGCGGTGGGCCACCACGCTTCGGCGTAGGGGTGGCTGGCGTCGCCGTTGCTGACGTTGATGGTCGACCAGCCCTGCTCGCGTTCGGGCAGCGTGGCGTCGTACCACTCGAGCTCGCACATGCGTTCGAAGTCGAATTTGATCGCGCCCTTCTCGCCGTGGACCTCTAGCTTGTTGCCGTTCTTATCGCCGGTAGACAGGCGGGTAGCCTCGAAGGTCGCGACGGCGCCGCCTTTAAACTCAGCGGTGAAAAGCGCGGCGTCGTCGACGGTGGACTTCGCCTTGCGGGCTTTTCTCGTCTTCGCTCCGCGGCCGGAGATCTCGCCACCCGCGCCGCCTTCGAGCACGGTGCGTTCTTTGATGAAGGTCTTGAGGATCGCGCCGTTGACGTTGGTGAACTCGTCGCCGGTGACGAAGCGGGCGGCGTCGATGGAGTGGGCACACAGATCGCCCAGAGAACCGCTGCCGGCCTCCTTGCCGCTGAATCGCCACAGCATCGGCGTGTCGGGGCCGGCCCAATCCTGGAGGTAGAAGCCGCGGACGTGGTAGAGGCGTCCGAGCTTGCCGTCTTTCACCAACTGGTGGGCGAGCGCGAGCGCCGGGCAGCGGCGGTAGTTGTACCAAACGAAGGTCTTCTGTTTTTTCGCCTTCTTGGCGGCCTGCACCATTTCTCGCGCGGCATCGAGCGTGTTGGCGAGGGGTTTTTCGCAAGCGACATGCTTACCCGCTTCGAGTGCGGCGATCGCTTGGTCGCGGTGCACATGGTTGGGCGTTCCGATATCGATGAGGTCGATCTCAGGATTGTTGACGGTTGCCTTCCAGTCGTCGCTGGCGTTCTGCCAGCCCCAGCGTTCGGCGAACGCCTGGGTCTCTTCGAGATTACGCGCAGCGATGGTGTGCATCACCGGCGTGCGGGGCAGGTCGAAAAACTTGGCCGCTTTCAGGTAGGCGTTCGAGTGGGTGCGGCCCATGAATTTTGAGCCGATCAGGCCGACGTTGAGCGAGCGGGGCATGTTTAATCCTTGATAATGCTAGATCAGGTGCGGAGTGGTGAGTAAACCGATCGAATCAGCGGTCAAAGGCCCGCGGGCTCACATGGGCATGCCTTTGATCGTGGCCTCGAAAACCAATTCTCCGTCCACTAAGCCCTGTGCGAGACAGGTACACCGCCGACGGCGGTGTTCGGTTTCGTGGATGAGGATCACGAGGCGGTCGCCGGGCTTGACCTGGCCGCGGAACTTCACGCCGTCGACACCGACAAAGCCCATGAAGGCCTCGCCGGTCATCTTCTTGAGCGTGATGAAGCTGGAGAGCTGAGCCGCCGCCTCGATCATTAAGACGCCGGGGAAGATCGGCCGGCCGGGGATGTGCCCCTCGACCCAGAACTCGTCTTCGCCGATGTCGCGGTAGGCGACGTAGTCGACGTGGTCCGGAGACTCATAGACCACGCCGTCGAGCAGACGCATCACGCCTCGGTGCGGATTGATCGCTTCGATCGCGGCGGTGTCGTAGAGGTCTTGCGACCAGTCGATACCGCTAATATCAAACAGAAGTGTTGGCGGCATAATTGGCCTTCAGGGGGATAGCCCTCGGCGGAGAGAATGAACGCTCTAACCGCTTGGAGCTAACCGCATGGAACAGAACGGTATGCCGATTACGACGATTCGCCTTCGCGGGCCTCGAGAATCTTCTTACGCAGGTCTTGAGCGATGTTTTTGACTTCCTGCATCTCTTTCCGCACCCGCGTGCCTGCGGCCCGGTTGCCTCCGGCGGCCTTTTTGATGTCTTCTTCGATGGACACGATCAGGGCCTTGAGCGATTCGTAGGTTTCGAGCATACCGGTCTCCTTGGTATTGATCTGGATGAGTACCCGCGGGACGGGATAATTTAGTCGATTAGCGTACACAACCCCGTAAAACACGGCAAATACAACCTAAAAAAACTCTGCGGCCCGCTTTCGGCTCCGCCCGATCGGTCAGCCGTCTTTCGACGTGATGATTTTGCGCAGCTCGCGGAACGACATCGAACTGGCGTCGCCCAACAGTTCGTAAAGCACCGCCTCGACCGTCGTGGGCAAGACACCGGCCTGTACCATCCGTCCGACCGCCGCCTTTTTGTCGACCGGCCGACGTGAACTCACCGCGTCTTCACACAGGCCGACGGTATATCCGCGGTCTACTAAGTCCAAACAGGTCTGGAGCACGCAGATATGTGTCTCGAGCCCCGCGACTACGACGCTCGATACCTCGAACTTCTCTAATAGACGTATCACCGAATCGGAGCAGGCGGAGAAACGTGTCTTCTCGTCGGTGCAGACCGCGGCGTCGAGTTGGCGGGCGATCGAGCCCACCGTTCGCCCCAGGCCCTTGGGGTACTGCTCGGTCAGGATCACCGGGACTTTCAAGATGTTCGCCCCCTGGATCAGACGGCCCGCCCGCCTCTCTACCGTTGTTTTTTCGTGCATGACGGGGAGAAGCTTTTCCTGCAGATCGACCAGCAGGACGGCTGAGCGTTCGGGATCGAGTCGACCAACAGACATGGATACCTCCGGGATCGTTCAATCTGAAGCTGAGGAAACACACTCCGCCACGGCCTCGATCAGCGAGGCGACGCTTGCCGACTCCGATTCAACCGCGACCTCAATGCCGAGTTCACGCATCGTCTCCGAAGTAATCGGCCCGATGGAAGCGGCCCGAACGTTTTTCAGCAGCGACGCTTCTTCGCCCAGAAGCTCGACGAAGTTCCGTACGGTCGAGGAGCTGGTAAACGTGACCCAGTCGATACCCTCGCGCAGCGCTTCCAGCACATCGGCGGGCAACGCCGCGGGCTTCTGGGTTTGGTAAGCGACGGCTTCGTTGACGATCGCCCCGGCCTCGACGAGCAGGCGGGGCAGGGCCGGGCGGGCGATATCGGCCCGCAGCAGCAGGCAGCGTTGGCCCTTGATGTCGTACTCGTCGATGAACTGACGGGCCATCGCTTCGCCGGAGAACTGCTCGGGAACGAAGTCGCTCTTCAGCCGTAAGCGGTCCCAGAGAGACGTGGTGGTCGCATCGCCGACCGAGGCGATGCCTACGCCGGCCAGCCGCCGGGCGTCGTCGCCCGTCTCGGCCAAGCGGTCCGCCAAGACGTTCACGGCGTTTGCGCTGGTCAGCAGGATCCAGTCGTTTTCGTCGATGTGTTTAATCGCATTATTTAGCCGGGCCTCGTCGTCGGCCGAGGGCGGGGCGAGTTCGAGCGTCGGGGCTTCGAAGACGTGGGCTCCGAGCTCGGCCAAGCCGAGACGCAACTCCGAGGCCTGCTGGCGAGTTCGGGTGACCAATACCCGCTGGCCGAACAGCGGTCGATCGGTGAAGTAGTCCAGTCCGGGCTCTTCGATGGCGGCGACGTCGCCGACGACGATGATCGCGGGGGACGAGACGCCGGTGTTTTCGACCTCGGCCTTGATCTTATCCAGCGTGCCTTTAGCGCTGCGCTGGTACGGCAGCGTGCCCCATTGCACAACGGCAGCGGGGGTCGTTCGCGCCAAGCCGCATTCGGCCAGTGAATCGGCGATCTGTTGTAGGCGGCCGACGCCCATATAGAAGCAGGCGGTGCCGCCGCGGGCGATGAGTTTCGCCAGGCCGTCGTAATCGACCGAGGTCTCGCCCTTGGTCGGGTCTTCATGGCCGGTGACGATGGTGACCGTCGAGGCGACCTTGCGGTGGGTGACGGGGATGCCCGCGGTGGTGGGGGCGGCGATGCCCGAGGTCACGCCGGGTACGACTTCGCAATGCACGCCGTTGCGGGTGAGGAACGCGCACTCCTCGGCCCCCCTGCCGAATAGATACGGGTCGCCACCCTTCAGCCGGACGACGTTTTTGCCTTCCCTGGCGAGGTCGACGAGCAGTTGGTTGGTTTCGTCCTGGGTCAGCTTGTGGTTGCGGGCGCGTTTGCCGACGTCGATCCGCTCGGCGTTATCGGGCGCTTCGGCGAGCAGTTCGGGGTTCGCCAACGCGTCGAACACCACCACGTCGCAGCGGCGCAGCCGTTCGAGTCCGGTAACCGTGATGAGGCCGGCATCGCCGGGCCCGGCGCCGACGAGGCAAACTTTTCCGTAGGTGTTTTTGGGTTTGGTGTTCACGTCGCGTAAACCTTAACGATTATCCCGCCGATGGTGTTGGTAAATCGTCGTAAGGACCACCTCCGAGGCAACCATCATGTCTACGCCGACCCTCCGACTCGTCACCGAAACCGAACGCACCCCCGACTCGTTTAAGTTTGAACAGCGGCGTGAGCCCCGGCACAAGCTATACGCCCGAGTCACCGCCGTCGCCGAGAACCCCGCCGAAGAACGCGAAGAACGCGGGCCCGGGCAGATCTGTGCTCTGGAATTGACCGACCAGTCGGCCTCGGGGCTAGGTGCGTGGTCGATCGAGCCTGTCGCGATCGGGGCGCGGATCACGGTGTTCTTCCCCGCCCACGGATCAGAACCGGGCTACAACAGCGTCGGCCGGGTCGTCCGCTGCGACGCTTCGCAGGGCGGCTACAGCATCGGGCTGCTGCTCGAGTCGCAGATGGCCGCGGCGTAATTTTTTTTAAAGCAACCCCGCCACCGCGTCCTTCATCGCGTGGTAGCTCTCTTCAAGCGCCTGCGGGATCACGCGGACCCCGCCCACGACATCGATAAAGTTCGTATCGCCCGACCAGCGTGGCACCATGTGCCAGTGCAGGTGCCCCGGTACACCCGCGCCCGCGGCGCGGCCGAGGTTCAGGCCCACGTTGACGCCTTGAGGATTCACCACCTGCTTGAGCAGCCGGGTCCCCAGCTCGCATAGCTCCATCAGCCCCGCCCTTTCATCGCGGGTGAGGTCCGACAGCTCGGGGACGTGCTTGAGCGGCGCCGCGAGCAGATGCCCGTTGGTGTAGGGGTAGCGGTTGAGCAGGAGCACGCCGTGGTCGTCTCGGTGGAGGACGAGGCGTTCGCGTTGCTGCTCTTCGGTAAGGCCGGCCTCGCCCGCGGCACACAGGAAACAGCCCTCGGCCCCCGCGGCGTGGCCGGGCGGTTTCGCGCTGCCCAGGTCTTTGAGGTAGTCGATCCGCCACGGGGCCCAGAGGTTCGGCTTGCTCATTACCACAGGGTAACTGGACGGCGAGGCGGTGCGCTGCCGATAACTCCTGCGAACCTCCGCGGACGTTACCCCACTCGACGCGTGAGCTACTTCAGCGGTTGCCCCCCGGCGGCCGATACCAGAAACGCCGTTTCTGGGATTAGCGGTCGGACTCGAGAGACTTTTATTTATGGATTCGTCTTGGCTTCTGTTGTTTGCGGTGTTGGCCCCGGGTGCGGCGGGGTTGCTGACGCTGGTGCTGCCCAAGGCGTGGATCACGCCGCGGGTGCTGCTCGCGGCCATCGGGCCGGCCCTTGCGTTCGTGCTGGTGCTGTCGCACCTCGGAGCGAATGGCGTTGAGGGCGGACTGACCCACATCGACGAAGCCCACCATCACGGCCACGTTGAGGATGGTCACGGACACGAGGCTGGGGACGACGAACCCGCACACGATAAAAAAGCGGAATCTTACGCAGACCCGCCCGGGTTAAACCACGACGCCCCGTCGGGCACTGCCGTGATCCCTTGGGTGCCTTCGATGCAGCTCAACCTCGCGTTCCTCGCCGACGGCCTGGGCGGGTTCTTCGCCCTGCTCGTCTCGGGCACCGGCGTGCTCATCGTGCTCTACGCCCGCGGCTACTTCGGCAACACCGAACAGGCGCAGCGCGACCTCTTCCGCTTCTACCCCACGCTCGGCTTCTTCGCCACGGCGATGATGGGCGTGGTCCTGGCCGACTACACGTTGCTGACGCTGGTCTTTTGGGAACTCACCTCGATCAGCAGCTTCCTGCTCATCGGCTGGGACCGCTACGACAAGCACGCGATCAAGCTCGCCAAGCAGGCGTTCTTCACCACCGGCCTCGGCGGCATGGGCCTGCTCGGCGGCATCGCCCTGTTCGGTGCGACGACGGGTATCTGGCGGTGGAGCGACATGCTCGCCCCCGGAAGTGTTGCGGAGATCGATTTCGGATCGGCTGCCGTAACGTGGGCGTTTGTGCTGATGTTTATCGGGGCCGCGGCGAAGAGCGCCCAGTGGCCGCTGCACTACTGGCTGCCCGGGGCGATGGCGGCGCCGACGCCTGTCTCGGCCTACCTCCACTCGGCGACGATGGTCAAAGCGGGCGTGTTCTTCGTCGGACGACTCTTCCCGGTATTCGCCCCCGGCGTGTACGCCGGCCAAGCCGCCGGCACGGGTTTGGAAATCTGGCCCTACGTCGTCGTCAGCTTCGGCGCGGTCACGATGCTCTACGGCGGTATCACCGCGGTCAACCAGCACGACCTCAAACGCATCTTCGCCTACACCACCGTCTCGCAGCTCGGCCTGCTCATGGCGATGTACGGCCTCGGCGGGTTCTCGTACCACGATCTGCCGACCATCGACTTCGATATCACGCAAATCGCCAACCACGCGTTCTACAAAGCCCCGCTGTTCATCACCGCCGGGGCGATCGGCCACGTCGCGTCCCGCAAGCTGCCCGAACTCTTCGGGGCGTTCCATAAGCACAAGGCGATCTGTCTGACGATGCTGCTGGCCGGCTATGCGCTCGCGGCAGGGCCCGGCACGATCAGTTTCCAGGCGAAAGAGCTGTTCCTCTACGCGATCGTCCACGCGGCGAAATACGAGCCGTGGCTGTGGTTAGTACTGGTCATGACGATCGTGACCGCGGCGTGCAACGTCGCGATCTTCGTCAGGCTGCTCACCACGCTGATGGGCTGGCGGTTCGGCATGCAGGCGGCGGAAGAAGACGCGGAAACAGATGACCATCACGGCGATCACGAACATCATCATGAGCACGGCTTCTGGGGTGCGTTGATCTGGCTGCCCGCCGTGCCGTTGGTCGCGTTGCAATACCTCGGCGGGGTCATCACGCCGCTTTGGAACGTCATGTTTCTGCCCCTCGAAAAGTACGCTTTCTACTTCGATGCCGTCCCCGCGTTGTGGCAGGTCAGCTTCAAGACGCTGCCACTCTATCTTTCCATCCTCGCGATCGTCCTCGGCGTTTTGCTGGGACTCAGCAAACTACTGCGTGGCCAACACACAGACGTTAACGATCAACTGTACCCCGCGACCGAAAACGCTTTCGTCGGGATGGGTAAAGGGTTGTTCGCGGTGCTGCAGAACGGCAACCTGCGCTATTACGTCCTGACCGTTCTGGCGACTCTGACCGCTGTGTTTATCGTGGTTATCAATCGGGACCGGGCGATGCTGGAACTGGTCGGGACCGAGGCAACTAAAGCATTCGAGCTACCGCTGGGCGTGATCCTCGGCGTGTTGATCTGTGTGAGCGCGCTGCTGCTACCGATGGTGTCCCAACGGGTGGTGCGAGTGCTGGTCTTGGGCTCTTGCGGATTTATCGTGGTGGCGATGTACATCGTCTACCAGGCTCCGGACCTGGCGTTGACGCAGCTGATGGTCGAGATCATTTCGGTCTTGCTCTTCGTGCTGGTGCTGCGGCTACTGCCCGACGAGCCCGACAAGCGTAAAGAAATCGGCGGGAAGGTCGTGCGGGCGGTAGCGGGCGTGGCGGCCGGGCTGGTGTTCGGGGTGATGACGCTGGTCGCCGCGTCGGGCGAGCCCGCCCAGGTACTCGGCGAGTGGTTCGTGCAGAACTCGTACCACGGCGAGAAGCTGGCCGACGGCAGCTACGGCCGAGGCGGCGGCGGGTTCAACGTGGTCAACGTGATTCTGGTCGACTTCCGCGGATTCGACACGATGGGTGAAGTGACGGTGCTGGTGCTGGCGGCGCTGGGTGTGTGGTCGATGCTGCCCGGGCGGCGGAAGGAGCTGGATAAACGATGAGCTCGATCCTCGTACGTACCGCCATCAAGCTGATCTTCCCGCTCGTGTTGATCTTCGCTGCCTACACCGCGCTCAAAGGCCACAACGAGCCCGGCGGCGGGTTCATCGGCGGACTCATGGGGGCGGTCGCGGTGCTGCTATTCCGCATGACCAACGGCCGGGACGCGCTGGTTAAGCTGATGCCCTTCCACCCCCGGCTGCTTGTCTCGGCGGGGCTGGGTATCGCGTTCATCACGGCGGTGGTGCCGCTGCTGTTTGGTCGGCCGATGCTGACGTCGCTGGTGATCGACGAATTGTCGATCGGCATGGGACAAAAAATCCACTTCGCCTCGGCGGTGTTTTTCGACGTGGGCGTGTTGATGGTCGTCATCGGCGTATCGGTCGGGATGATCCAGCGGCTGAACGAAGAGATCGATGTGCAGGAGGTCCGGGCCGAGCAAGACCGCGCGGAACAGAATCAGGAGGCGGCGTTATGACGTTTGTGTTGGCCGTGTGCGTCGCGGTGTGTTTTGGGGTGAGTGTGTATCTGCTGTTGGGCCGAGAGCTCAAAGGCGTGGCGATGGGCGTGTTCCTCATCGGCCACGCGGCGAACCTGAGCATCCTCGCGATGAGCGGCTCGCCCGTGCCCGAAACCGATGAGGCCCACGGCCAGACCGCTGGGGCACTACTCAAAGAAGCCCCCCTCTCGTCGTACAACACCCCGTCGCCCGCACTCGACACCATGGTCGATCCGCTGCCGCAAGCGTTGATCCTCACCGCGATCGTCATCGGCTTTGCAGTGATGGGCTTCTTATTGACGCTATTAGTCATCACCGCCCGCTCGACCGGGACGCTAGAGCTTTCTGAACTGGCCAAAGACGCTGGAGATCCGCCGCCTACACCAGACCGCGATGCTGCGGGACTTACGCCTGCGGGAGGTGGTGCTTGAGCGACCCGACCAACAACTGGATCGTTTTGATGGCCGTGGTGCCTGTGGTCATGGGGCTGCTGTGCGTGCCGCTGGTAAATCATCATGTGGCTTGTCGGATCATCAGTCAGGCGAGTTTTCTGACGACGTTTATTGTCGCAGTGGTTCTATTAAGCCAACTCGATACCTGGGGAAATGATTCTTCCGGGGGCGGGGGTACTTCCGGGGGGGTGATGGTGTCGCAGATGGGGGACTGGGCGGCGCCTTACGGGATCACGCTGGTGTTCGATTCGCTGTCGGGGCTAATGCTTGCGGCGGCTTCGCTGGTGGCGTTCTGCACGACGCTGCACGCGGTGGGCTCGCTGCCGGTGCGTACCGAACGGCGGTACTTCCACCCGTTGGTTAACTTTTTGATGCTAGGGGTCAACCTAAGCTTCCTCACCGGGGACTTGTTCAACCTGTTCGTAGCCTTCGAGATCATGCTCATGGCCAGCTACGGCCTGCTGGTCATCGGCGGCGGTAAGGCCCAGCTCCGCCAAGCGTACAAATACGTCCTGATGAACCTGCTGGCGTCCAGCATCTTCGTCATCGCGGCGGGGATGGCCTACGGCATGCTCGGCACGCTGAATATGGCCGACCTCGCCCGCATCACCACGGAGCTGGCGGCGAAGGACGAACTGCCGGTCGGCTTCACCGCCCTCGGCCTGCTCTTCCTCTTCGTGTTCACGCTGAAGGCGGGTGTGTTCCCGCTGTGGTTCTGGCTGCCCGACACCTACCCGACGCTGCCGATCTCGATCGCTGCGTTGTTCGGCGGGATTCTAACCAAGGTTGGGCTGTACGCCACGGCCCGAACGTTCTCGCTAGTTTTCCTGGCAGGAAGCGCAGCAGAAATACTTGTGCCGGTGATCGCGGTGGGCGCGGCACTCACGATGTTCGTCGCCGTGCTGGGCGCGTTGGCGTACACCAGCGTCCGCCGGGTGCTGAGCATGATGCTCCTGGTCGGCGTGGGCTATTCGCTGTTCGGCATTGTCGTGATGAGTGACGGCTCGCTGCAGGGCGCCGCGTTCTACATGGCCCAGTCGATGGTCGTCATGGCCGGGCTGTTACTCTGCTGCGGACTCGTCGAACGCAAGACAGGTACCGATGACGTCGGCGGAATGGGCGCGTTGCTGCAACAACCCAAGCTGATCGGTCTGGGCGTGATGATCTTCGTCGGGCTGCTCAGCGTCGTCGGCCTGCCGCCGACCTCGGGCTTCTACGGCAAGCTGCTTATCATCCGCGAGGGGCTGACCGAGCAATTTTGGCTGGTCGGGGCGGTGGCCCTGCTCGTCGGCGGCCTCACCCTGCTTGCCGCCCTCCGCCTCTGGGGCACCACCTTCTGGGGCCCCCCGGAAGTTTCGCAAGCGACGGCGGGTAGCGATGAATCAGACGAAAGTAAGCGGGCACCGATCACCGAGTGGGCCGGGGCAACGCTATTGGTATTCGCGTCGCTGGCGATCGGCTTCGTGGCCGAGCCGGTGATGAGCACCGCCGCCCGGGCGGGGCAACAACTCGCCGATCGCGGTGCCTATGTCGACGCCGTGCTGCACAACCCGCGTTACGCCGTAGAAACGAAAGTCGACAAGACCCAAAAAGACACGGGGTACGCCGGTAAAGCCCAGGAGGCCCACCATTGATTAATAAGTTTTTACTTAATCTATTTTTGATGGTCGTCTACGTCGCGCTGGCGGGAGAAGTCAACTTCCTCACCCTGCTCACGGGTTTTGTGATCGGGCTGTTTATCGTCACGCTCATCGGCCAAGCAACCGGCCGGGGCGGCTACCTCCGCCGGATGTACGGGGCCTGCCGGTTCGGGGTGTACTTCATCTACATCCTGGTCAAGGCAAACATCGGCGTGGCCAAGGAGATCCTGACGCCCGGCTTCGGCATGGCTCCGCGGATCATCCGCTACAGCGTCGAGGGCCTGTCCGACGTCGAGACGACCACGCTCGCCAACGCGATCACGCTGACGCCCGGCACGCTCTCGGCCGACATCTCCGACGACGGCGACACCCTCTACGTCCACTGCATGTACGCCCGGAACCGCGACGCCGCGGTCGCCGAACTCGACGAACTCAAGGCATGGCTGATGAGGGAGGTGTTCGACCATGGGCGTTGATTCGTTGTTGATCTCCACCACCGTAAGCCAAGCGCTGCTCGCGGCCAGCCCCGAAGCCGCGGACGCGGCCAACGCGCTGCCCGGCCGTGGGGAGTTGGCCCTGCCGCTGGCGTATGTCGTGACGCTGGGCGTGTACCTCTTGTGCGGCGGGATGGCGTTGTGTCTGTATCGTTTGGCCCGCGGGCCAGAGCTGGCCGACCGAGTCCTGGCGGCGGACCTGCTGTCGCTGCACGTCGTCGGCCTCGTCATCGTCCTGACAATTTACGTCGGCAACCTCGTCTTCTTCGACACCGCCCTCGTCGTCGCCATCATCGGCTTCGTCAGCACCGTCGGCTTCGCCCAGTACATCTTCGCCACCGCTCCGCGGACCGTCGACCCCCAAGCCCCCCGTATCCCCCAAGCCTCCGACCCCCCCGAAAGTAATCCCAAATCAGGAAGCGACCCCGCGACGCCGCCCGAACCGGAAGAGGAAGAAGACATCCCCGGCCCCGACTCCGTCTTCGGAACACCCACGTGAACTACTACACCGACTCCATCGCCGCCTTCTTCGTCCTCGTCGGCCTGTTCTTCTTCGCCGTCGGTGCGATCGGCATCGTCCGCATGCCCGACACCTACCACCGCCTCCACGCCGCGACCAAGTCCGCCACCCTCGGCCTGATGGGCCTGCTCATCGGCGTCGTCTTCCACATCGGCACCGGCGCGGTCGACGCCAAAGTCGTCACCGTCATGGTTTTTGCCTTCGTCGCCTCGCCCATCGGCTCCCATATGCTGGCCAAAGCCGCCCTCCGTGTCGGCGACCAGCAGTGGACCGGTACCCTCTCCGACGAGCACCGCGAAGACGGGCTTAGCTAATCTGGCCACACCCCCGCTCACGCACCCCGCCGCCGTGGTATAACCACGCGCTATGAGCGACACCCCCACCAAGAAACAGGCCCTGATCGTCTTCGGCGGCTGGGACGGACACACCCCCAAAGAATCCGCCGAGGTCTTCGCACCCCTGCTCGACGAGGCGGGCTACGACGTGCACATGAAAGACACGCTCGACGCCTACGCCGACACCGATTTGTTGGCCGGCCTCGACCTGATCGTGCCGATCTGGACCATGGACAAGATCAGCGACGACCAGTGGAAAGGCTTCAACGCCGCCGTCCAGTCCGGCGTCGGCGTCGCGGGCTTCCACGGCGGCATGATCGACGCCTTCCGCGAGAACACCGAGTACCAGTGGATGACCGGGGCCCAGTGGGTCGCCCACCCCGGAAACTGCATCGAACGCTACACCGTCTACCTCGAAGACACGACCCACCCCATCACCGCCGGCATCCCCGACTTCGAACTCAAAAACACCGAGCAGTACTACTGCCACCACGACCCCGGCAACCACGTGCTTGCCACCACCGTCTTCGACCAGGGCCAAGGCGACCCGTCGCTCTACACCCAGAACACCGTCATGCCCTACGCCTGGACCAAGACCTGGGGTAAAGCCCGCGTCTTCTGCGCCTCCTGGGGCCACACCTTCGCCGACTTCGACGTCCCTGAAGCGAAAGAGATCGTGCGTCGCGGCATGCTGTGGGCCACAAAGTAAAAACGCACCGTGAACCGGCCCGGTAACCAACCAGTATTGACGGCTTGCGCCCATGCCCGACGCCCTCTTTCCGATCAATGACGACGAGTTGCTTATCAGCGTCTACCTCAAGCAGGGCCGTACCCTCGACGATTTGCCGTACACCGAAGAGTTCGAAAAGTTGTACGCCGACATGTATGGTCCAGATGGCCGGGACTCTGATCAGTCCACTCCAAAAACCAAAGCCCAGGTGATCCACCGCCTGCAAAACCTCCGCAAGGCCGGCAAACTCCCCAAACTCGGTCGAGCAAAATCGTCCCCCCCTAAGATCGACGCCGAGCAAGAGCAACAACTCGTTACGCTGGTCGAAAGCGAAATCAGCCAACTATCCAAACGAGACCAACTGCTCTATCAACCCACCTTCGACCGCGTCGTAGACAGCTTCAACGCCGATACCGGCCTATCCCTATCCCCCCACGATATCTGGCGCATCGTCGCCAAACTCGCGAAGTAGGCCGCCGACGGCTGAACTACAATCTCGCTTAACGATGCGCGAGAACGATTTGCTCCAACATATCTACGAAGCGAACGCGGCTTTACAAGAAACTGCGATCATCCCGCCGGGTGACGACATGGGGGCGATCGCATTCGGCGGAAATAAATTACTTGTCGCCGTCGACCAGGTCGCCGACGGGGTGCATTTCGATCTCACTAATACGCCGATCGAAAAAATCGGGCGCAAGGCGGTGACGCGCAACCTCTCGGACATCGCTGCGATGGCAGTCAAGCCCACGGCGGCGGTCGCCGCCGCCTGCCTGCCCCGCGACTTCGGCGAGGCGAACGCAAACGCCCTGTTCGACGCGATGCGAGCGACGGCCCAAGACTTCAACTGCCCACTGATCGGCGGCGACATCGCGATGTGGGATGGCAGGCTCCTGCTATCGGTAACCGTCTTCGCCGAACCCTGGCAAGACGACCGCGGTCAACCGATTCCGCCCGTAGAACGGCGAGGCGCTCAACCCGGCGACGGCATCTACGTCACCGGCCAACTCGGCCACTCGTTCCCCACCGGCCATCACCTCGACTTTACGCCCCGCATCGAACTCGCCCGCCGACTGGCGATGGCTTCCGTAAGCCGACCAAGCGCGATGATCGATCTGTCCGATGGTATCGCCCAAGACCTGCCTCGCCTCGTCGAACACGCCGAGTTGGATGCCCGCCGTCTGCCGTTACGCCCTTGCGATATCTCATCCGACCGTGAGCCGTGGCAGCACGCCCTCGGCGACGGCGAAGATTACGAATTACTCTTCACCGCACCACCCGAAGCCGATATCCCAGACACGATCGCAGACCATACTGACACCCCAACCACCATCACCAGTATCGGCACCGTCACCGACACCGGGGAGATCACTGTCATCATCCCCGACGGCTCGCGCGTACCGCTCGACCAAACCCAAGCCGAGGGATGGGAACACACCGCGTGATCGAACTGACTTCCACCAGCCTCGACCACACCGTCGACCTCGGCCGACGCCTCAGTCAACTCTGCCAGCCCGGCGACGTCGTCGCTCTCGACGGCGAACTCGGGGCCGGCAAGACCCAACTCGTCCGCGGCCTCGCCCTCGGCATGAAACTCGACCCCACCCAAGTCAGCAGCCCCACCTTCGTCTTCATGCACGAATACATCGACGAAGACGCCACACCGCTCGTCCACATCGACGCCTACCGCGTCACCGGCCCCGACGACCTCGCTACCCTCGGCTTCGACGACGAACTCCGCGAAACCTCCGTGACCGCCGTCGAGTGGGCTAGACTTATCCAGCCTGCGTTGGGCGAACACCGGCTACACATCCAGATCGAACACCGCGGCGATGACCAGCGCCAACTCACCCTCGAACCCCACGGCCGCTGGACCGCCCGCCTCGCCGAACTCAAAAATTTAGCCCCGGGTCACTGACCCGGGGCCGCCGCAACCAACGCATACTCTGCCCCACCTCCTAAGCGATGAACGACCGCAACCTAAACCCCGCTTCAAAAACCGTACCTTGTCCCACCTGCAGGGTGCCGGTGTCCGAAGACACCAAGACTTTCCCCTTCTGCAACGCCCGCTGCAAAACCATCGACCTCGGCCGATGGTTCGATGAGTCATACAAAGTCAGCCGCCCGATCGAGCAATCGGATATCGAGGAAGGCGAATAAGATCGAAATACAAGAGCCACCGGAACCAAACCAAACCCCTAAATTTAGCCCTGGTTTTCGGCTATCAATGATTGATCTAGTGGTCTTAGTTACAGGCTCTGCCGTAGTGGCCATAGTGCTCCAAGAATCACGATTTGCGGCCACCGTCATTGCAATAGTCACCATACACTTTTTTCTCTTTTGCAATGTCTTCCGGATTCAACGATCCCTCGAACTTGTATGGGCCGGACTATTCGTCGGCTTCGTGGGGTTGTCGATAGCGACAGGTATCCCGCCGTGGGTCGTGACCATTTTGATAATCGCAGCCACCACCCTGACGGTCATCGGAATCGGCATTCGTAAGCCCTCTTATCACGGCGTATTTTGGCGCATGATAAATCCGAAGCTACCTGATTGGTGGAACCAACAGACCAGGAACTGAAGATTATCAATCGCCCTCGGCTTGCTCCGCCTGCTCCGCCTTTTGTGCGTCCGGCGAAACCCCGTAAACAACAAACCGGTGACTCACCGGATCAAAACCGTTTTCTTCACAGATGCGGTTCATCAACGCGTCTAGTTCGGCGGTAGGGAACTCGACGATGCGCTGCGTCTCGACGCAGACGAGGTGCCCCTTGGGCGCTTTGCCGTAGGCGAGTTCGTAGTGAGCTTTGCCCGAGTCGATCAGCACCTCGCGGATGACACCGGCTTCAAGAAGGTGCTTGAGTGTGCGGTAGACCGTCGCTCGGCTGACGCGGTGGCCGGACGTCTTGAGTTCTTCGAGCAGTTCGTCGGCCTCGAAGACGTGTTCCTTACCGAGGACGACGTCGAGCGTTTGCGCACGCTCGGTGGTGAACTTCAACCCCTGCCGTTTGAGGAAACGGCGGAAGATCGCGCAGATCGGCGTGATCATCAGGTCGTCGGACGGGGACGGCGGGGCCGACGCGGCGGGGGGAGTTGCTTCGTTCACTAACCGTAGTGTAGCCGAGCGCACGGCCGACTGGTATCCTGCCCGCCCTGTTATTAACCCCAAGAAAGCAAGACGTCCGTTCCGCCGGGCGCGAAGGAGTTCACCCCGATGCCGCAGCCCCCCCTCAAGGTCGCCATGATCGGCTACGGCACCGTCGGCCGGGGTGTCGCCCAACTGCTCCACGAACAGGCCGACCTCTACGCCGACCGCGTCGGCCGAGAGATCACGCTTACCCAAATTCTCGTCCGCGACGTCGCCAAAGCAACCGCGACACCGGGCCCCGGCGGCCTCGACGCAGACGTCTTTACCGACGATCCCGACACATTTTTCGCTGCAGATTCGCAGGTTGTGATCGAAGTCGCGGGCGGCATCGACCCCGTCGGAGGCTACGTCAAACGCGCCCTCGAAGCCGGCAAACACGTCATCACGGCGAACAAGTCCCTGCTCGCCAAAGACGGCCCCGCCCTCTTCGCCGCCGCTCGGAAACACAACGTCTCGATCGCCTTCGAGGCCTCGATCGGCGGCGGCATCCCCTGCGTCACCGCCCTCACCGTCGGGCTCATGGCGAACCAGATCACCGGCCTCTTCGGCATCCTCAACGGCACCTGCAACTACATCCTCACCCAGATGACCCAGCACGGCGAGTCCTACGCCGACGCCCTCCAGGGTGCCAAAGAAAAAGGCTACGCCGAGGCGGACGAAACCCTCGACGTCTCCGGAGCCGACGCCGCCCAGAAGCTCGCCGTCCTCGCCTCGCTCGCCTACGGCGTCAACATCACCGAAGACGACATACCCTGCCACGGCATAGACACCCTCGACCTCGACGACGTCCGCTTCGGCGACGAGCTCGGCTTCGACATCAAGCTCATCGCCTCGGCCGAGCGTTGGCCCGGCCAGGAACACATCAGCGTCAACACCGCCCCCTGCTTCATCCCCAAGTCCGAGCAGCTCGCCCAGGTCCACGGCTCGTTCAACGCGCTCTCCGTCGTCGGCCACGCCGTCGGCCACACCATGTTCTACGGCCGCGGCGCCGGACAAGGCCCCACCGCCTCCGCTATTGTCAGCGACCTGCTCAACGTCGCCTGCGGCGCCTACCCGCAAGCGTTCCAGAACATGCGGCTGACCCCCGACCTCCACGCCCCCGCCCCGCTCGTCGAGCCCGGGGATCTCGAAAGCCGGTGGTACCTCCGCGTCAACGCCCTCGACGTCCCCGGTGTCATGGCCAAGCTCACCGCCGCCCTCGGCACCCGCGGCATCAGCCTCTCCTCACTCCTCCAACACGACGCCCTACCCGGCCAAGATACCGTCCCCGTCGTCATCGCCACCCACGAAGCAAAACTCGGCGACCTCCAAGCCGCCGCAAGCGAAATCGAACAACTCGCGGAAACGCATGGCCAACCGGTGATCTACCGAATCCTTGACTTACCGAGTTGATTGATCACCTCCCGCCCTCGCGGCGAACGGCAGAGGTTCTGCGCCTGCAACTCGAGAAATATCAAATAAAGCCCTAGCCTTGCCTTATGGGGTGTCGGGGCGGAGCCCTGACCGCCCGCCGCGTAGGCGACCCACAAAACACAACTAAATCCCGCTATTTGATCTTCTTCATCTTCTCGAAATTATCCATCGTAAATTCCACCGCCTCGCCAGAAAACCAGTCGAACAGATCGCGTTCGACCGCGGTGAGTTCGCCGAGATAAACGTGCAGCGCATCGCTCGGCTCGTCGCCCTCGGCCGTCACGGCGTGGATCGCGTCGTCGCCGATGGCAACAACCTCCCCGGGGCGGATCACCCGCGTGCCGATCTCGTGCAGGCCATCATCGTCGCGGCGATAAAAGATATTTTTCTCCGCCCCGGAGATCACGCCGATCCACACCGGCATCTTGTGCTCGTGCGGCGGCACGACCACGTCCGACTGAAACCGGCAGTTCCAGATCGAAACCGCACCGTCCTCGAACAGATGCACCTCGTCTTCGTCCCGCGGCGGGATCGCCGCCGCCACCGCCGCCGGATCAGCCAGCGTCTCACGCATCAACTGCCCCACCGCCTCGGCTGGCTTGTCACCGCTCGCCGCCTCCTGGACCGCCGCCACGAAACCTTCGTAGGTGAACGCCATCGCATCAGCTCCCGTAACGCGTCACCAGCTCCGGCAGCTGATTCGTAAACGACCCCCGCGCAAACACCAAGTCCGCCCCGACCCTCTCGGCCCCCGCCATCGCCTCGACCATGACGTGCGGCGCGAAGGCGATCACTTGTGGTTTGGTGTAGCCCTCTTCGCCTTCAGCTTCCGGGGGTTCAAAACTGCTCGCCAAACGGATCAACTCGAACGCGTGTTCACCGAGTTCCATATCGACCATCACGCACGTCACCGCGTCGTTTGCCTTGCCGTCGTCGACCCGTTCGAGCCGGGCCCGCAGCATGTCGAGGTTACGTGCCGGCCGGGACGTGACGTTCAGCGCGTCGGCCGTGCCGCGGATCTTGGTCGCAAAAATCAGGTCGCTACAGGAATAGACAAGCATGGTTGGCCGATTGTAGCTAATACAAGTAGTGACTTTGATTCCGCAGATCGAACCAAACCAAGCACTTAGGTAAATCCCTCGATACGAAAAACAACTGCTGATGAAACCACCGCGTGCGTTACTATCCGTAACGACTGCCCATCTCTGATTCCACGGAAGCCGACCATGCCCAACTCCCCCGCCCGCATCCTCGCCGACCTCGGCTTCCGCTACGACCCCGCCAACGTCTACCAGCAGGTCATCACCCAGGTCCTCGACGCCGGCCACCGCCTCGACCTGCCCCGCCACCTCCAGCTCATCATGGCCGAGCCCAAGTCCGAGGTCATGGTGCACTTCCCCGTCGAGATGGACGACGGCAGCTACAAACTCTTCAAAGGCTACCGCGTCCAGCACAACAACATCCTCGGCCCGTACAAGGGCGGCATGCGTTTCCACCACGGCGTCAGCCTCGACCACGTCAAAGCGTTGTCCGTCCTCATGACCATGAAGTGCTCGCTCGCCGGGCTGCCGCTGGGCGGAGGCAAAGGCGGCGTCCAGGTCAATCCGCGGGAGCTCTCCGAGACCGAACTCATGCGGCTCACCCGCCGATTCACCGCGGCCCTCGGCGACAATATCGGCCCCAGCCACGACATCCCCGCCCCCGACGTCGGCACCAACGCCCAGGTCATGGCCTGGATGGCCGACACCTACATCAACTTCAACAACGCCACCCACCACGGCAGCGGCGCCGCCGTCGTCACCGGCAAGCCCGTCGCCTTCGGCGGCTCGGTCGGCCGAGAGAAAGCCACCGGCCAGGGCGTCGTCTACGTCATCGAAGACCTCCTGCCCGAGATGATCGACAAGCCCCTCGCCAACACGACCTACTCCGTCGTCGGCTTCGGCAACGTCGGGTCTTGGACCGCCAAACTCCTCGCCGCCCACGGCAGCCACCTCGCCGCCGTCATGGACCACACCGGTGCCATCGCCCCCGACCCCGGAAGTACCCCCGTAAGCGGCAACACTGGTGGACTGGACGCGATCGCGCTCGCCGAACACGTCGAAAAAACCGGCGGCGTCGCCGACTTCCCCGGCTCCAAGCCGATCAGCGAAGAGGTGTTCTACACGACCAAGGTCGACCTCTTCGTCCCCGCTGCGCTCGAGCAGATGATCGGCACAAAAGAGGCCGGCATGCTCAACTGCAAGGTCATCGCCGAGGCCGCCAACGCCCCCACCACACCCGAGGGCGAAAAGGTCTTGGCCGAGCGGGGTATCGACGTCCTGCCCGCGATCCTGTGCAACTGCGGCGGCGTGATCGTCAGCTACTTCGAGTGGATGCAGAACCGCCAGAGCGAGATCTGGGAGCTCGACCGCGTCGACGGCGAACTCCGCAAACACATGCGCAGCGCCGCCGCCAAGGACCTCGCCGCCCGCACCGAGCTGAACTGCGACATGCGCACCGCCGCCTTCGCCGCCGCCCTCAAACACCTCGCCGAAGTCTACCGCCTCCGCGGCATCTTCCCCTGATCCGCCAGCGGACAGCCCCACTTCCTCACCCCCGAAGCCCCGCCATTCCATGGCTGAGAAACCCGCAGACCCAGTCCGTGGGCTTCTGGCCGCTATCCCATCACTGGTCTGGAACTGGTGGTCTGGTCTGCTCGCATACCAGTTCCGTACCAGAAACATACCAGTTGCAGACCACTTCGGGCGACCTTTGCTACCGCAATACGAGACCTCATCGGTACGTATCCACCGAACACCCGGAATAGGCAATCTGCCAATCATTCAATACCCCAGAACAATCATTTCGAAACATCCTTCAGGAAGCGATCTCTTTACCAAAGGGCCGGGTTTATACGGCCGATCTTTGCAACCGATGGTCGGATAAATCCGGCGCTACGCATTGCACGTTGGAACTACCGGTTATCGAAGCTAACGACGTAAGCTTCCCAAACTGCTCGTCCGGGAGCGAGGCCAGTTGGCTTTGAAAAGCATCCTTTATCATGAGTTAATTATATTCGATACCGTCGGAAAAACCGAGACGAAAACCGAATCTTAAATTGGTTGATCACCCAACTAGGCCCGTACATTCTGCCCCTGCCACACACCGCTCGTTATAAAGTTGCGGCAGGTAAGTGCGATGAAAAAAGCCCGCGGATTGAATCCGTGGGCTTCTTGGTTTTGATGAGAGGAGTTTGATCAGCGATAGAATTCGATGATCAGGTTTAGGTTGACGTCGAACGGCACCTGGTCGGCCGTGGGGACGGCGGCAACTTTAGCGGTCAGCGTCGAGGGGTCGAAGGTTAGCCACTCGGGGGTTTCGTGGCCGGGGAGGGATTCCATGTTCTCGCGGACGAGCTTGTGGATGCCTTCCTTGAGGGTGATCTCGTCGCCGACCTTGACTTGGAAGGAGGCGATGTTGCACTTCTTGCCGTTTACGAGGACGTGGCCGTGGCTGACGATCTGGCGGGCGGCCCAGATGGTGCGGGCCCAGCCGAGGCGGCGGATGACGTTGTCGAGGCGTTGCTCGAGCAGACGCAGGAGGACGGTGCCGGTGTTGCCCTGGGTCCGGCCGGCCTCGTCGAGGTAGCGGCGGAACTGCTTCTCGAGGACGTTGTAGTGGAAGCGGAGCTTCTGCTTCTCGTTGAGGCGGATGCCGTAGTCGCGGAGGCGGCGGCCGCGGAAGCCGTGCATGCCCGGCGGGTTGAGCTGACGCTTGGTGGTGTGCTTCGGAATGTCGGCGATGGGTACGCCGACGCGGCGGGAAAGCTTAACCTTGGGACCGGTGTAGTTGGCCATGATGTGTTTACCTGTCGGTTGCCCGACGAGGCCCTTGTTGATGCTCGGCCGTGGCTACGGCGTCGCGGTTTCGACAGAGTTCAGGCCCACGGCGGGTCTGCGGTGTTGAGCCACATATTGTGACGGATCACGCCGCGGCGTCAAGTCGGCGATGCGTTGCGACCTGCCCGCTACGGCTGATGTGGTGCCCACGCGACATGCCGCAGAAACGTCAGCTTGACCCGAAAACTAAGGATTTCAACAAGCCCATTAAATTAAAATACTTAGAGACGATTCATGTTGATGATCGCAAGAGGCATACGGTTCGAAGCCATTCGAGCATGTATCCCAAAACCTCCGCGCCCATGTTGTGCCTTGCCCTGACCGTGGTCTTGCTGGCCACGGCCGGCTGTCAGTCCAACTCGAAAGTCTCCCAAGCAGAACAGGCCCGCGACGCCGAGATGCGGTTCGTGCTCGGCCCGTTGGTTGACGCCGACGGTACGCGACGGTCCTTGTCCCTAGACAGCAGGGAGATGGCTGAACTGCAAGAGCTTCAGCCCTGGCTCGACGACCGCACCGCGTGGTACCACAGCCGCCTCGACAACCGACGCGGCGTCGATTCCGGATTCCTTCCGCCGGTCTTCACCATCATCGAGATCAAGGACCGCGACAAGCTGAACTCGAGCAACGGCCAGGTTCAGGACAACTTCAGCCGCGATGTTAAGCGGGAGATATTCATCGAGTCGGCGTATTAAGTCTCGTATCAATGACAGGCATTTGCGTTTTTCGTTTGTCACCGCGTAAGTTGTTCGGATGTATCGAGAGGTTGGACGCAATCTTTGGCTGGCTTCGTTTTGCATCATGTTTTCTGTGCTTGCGATCGGGTGTGTATCCCGTCCCGTTAATCCGTCGTTTTCGGTAACCGAAACGGAAGCAAAATCGGTCATCGAAAAGATTGAAGCGGACGGTATCACGCTGGATCGGCCGGTGGTGGTGCTGGCGGGGTGGGCGGACCCGGGGTTTGTGAATGCGTACTGGGTGCGGCAGCTGCGGCGGGCCGGGGCGGCGGAAGACCGGGTGTTGGGTCTGAAGTTTATTTTCCTGGGTGATTTTGAGCGTTGTCGGGACCACGTGATCGAGGCGGTGCAGGCGGCTTGGCCGAGCGAGGATTCGCAGTGGACGGCAGAAGTAGATGTGGTCGCGTTTTCGATGGGCGGGCTGGTGTCGCGTTACAGCGCCGCCCCTAGCCAAGTGGAGGGCGGTCAGGAAAAGCGTCGCTTGCGGATCCGCAACCTCTACACGATCAGCACACCGCACCGCGGGGCCGTGATGGCGGGGGTGCCGACGTTTGACCAGCGGGTGATCGACATGCGGCCGGGGTCTGCGTTTTTGGCGTATCTCGATCGCGCGTTCACTGACGCGGAATATTCGCTCACCGCTTACACGCGTCTGAACGACCCGATCGTCGGCAGCGAAAACACCGCCCCGCCGGGCTTGACGCCGTGGTGGGTGGATACACCGCCCCAACGCCGCTCGCACCAGGAGGCCTACCGCGACCCGCGGATCCGGGCGGATATTTTGCTGCGTTTGAGTGGCCAGAAGCCGTTGACCCAACCCCCCGCGGCGGCCTTGCCGGACTGATTTTTCGACGGTTAGGAACCGCGCTCGAGCGAGGGTTTGCTCTCCGTTATTTCCGGCTAAAAAATCGCCGTTCATGTCCGCTGCGGCCGATAAGTTTGTATGCAAGAGATGCGTAAGCTCGTTGCCGTCGTCGTTTCCGGGGTGCTGTTTGCTGCGTTTGGCGGAAGCGATGCGTTGGCCCAAGGCGACGCGCTAACGCCGAAGCGGCTGGTCGAGAAATTCGACTTTGAAGACATGAATGATCAGGGCGTGAAGCTCGGCCGCGGCCTCGCGTTGCCGCCGGGCTGGTACGCCACCGGCCGGCCGCCGCAGTCCAGCGACCCGAACTTCAACCGCCTGCCGATGCACGACCGCCTCTCGCGTCGGCCCGGCTTCCCTATGCACAACACGGTGCGCTACTCGGCCCTCGGCGCGTCCTACTCCGAAGACTACAGCCTGCACCTGGCGATCGACGGCGGCAGCGCCGGGGCGTATCTGCAGATCGGTGCCCTCCCCGCCGTGCCGGGCAGCGACTACCTCGTCAGCGCGAAAGTGAAGACGGCGGACCTCGAACACGCCGCCGCCCGCATGCGGACCTACTTCGTCGACGCCGCCGGGAAACGGCTCGAAACCAGCGCCCGTCAGTCCCCCCGTATCCGCACCGAAGGCGAATGGTCCGAGGTCGAATTGATCATCCCCGGCGAGTACCGCGAAGCGGCTTACGTCGGTATCGAACTCGAACTTATTCAGCCGACCTCCGACCCACGGAACATCTTGGGTAATCAACAGATCGTGTTGAACGACGTAGTCGGCCACGCGTGGTTCGACGACATCGGGGTGTGGCAGCTGCCGCACGTCCAGGTCAGCACGGGTAGCCCAGTCAACGTGACGCGGAGCAACGGCGGGCCGTTCTGGGACATCGCGGTGCGGGACCTGGTCGGAGGCAAGCTCACCGCCCGCGTGACGGTCTACGACCACAACCTGAAACAGGTGCTGCAGGACCGCCGGCCGATGGGCTGGGGGGCGCCATCGAAGTGGCGGTGGACGCCGAAGCTGCCGGGCTACGGCTGGTACCTGACCGAGCTCGCGGTGGTCGAGGGTCAACGCACGGTCCGCAACCGCGGCGGCTCGGCGGACGGCCGATCGCTGACCATCGGCGGGATGTCGGAAGACCTATCGATCGAATCGCCGGACGACGACGCTACTCCCCGTGCCAACGCGCCGACGGAAGTTGAAAGCGACCGGGTGATCGCCCGGACGTACAACGCGGTGTTGTGGCTGCCGCCGGGGTCGGGCGGGGTCGGGGCGGACGCCGAGCGTTTCGCGATCGTGGCCGAGGGCATGAGCCAGCGGCAGCTCGCCTTGCTGCCCGAGTTGGCCAACGTGGCGGGCATCGGCACGGTGATCTTGTCAGCTTGGAGCCCCGAGACTTCGCTGGCCGGGTTCGACCTCCGGCTAAATACGCTCAAGGAAACCATCGGCCCGCTCAAGAACGGGGGCCGACGCGTCGAGCTGTCGTTTACCCCGGTCCCCGAAGAACTGATTCACACCCGCGGGGTCAACACCCCCCTGCCCGCTGCGGTCTTCGCCGCGCCCAGCGAGCTGTGGATGCCTTACGTTCAGCCGATCCTGACGCACCACGGACAACGCATCAACACCTGGCAGCTCGGTACGGCGCAGCAGCCCGCCGCGGCGTACCTTCCCGAGTTGGGCGACGCCGCCCGGCGGGTCTACGAAGAGTTCCGTCACTGGACCCCGGCACCGGTCTTGGCCTTGCCCTGGCGGGTTGATCAGCCAGCCCGCAACGACCTGCCCGATCAGCACGTCGGCTACGCGGTGCAGTGGCCGGCCGGGGTAACGCCCGATCGACTCGTCGACCATATCCAGCAGCAGGGCGAGCAGGGCTGGGCCTCGCCAACCACATCCCGCCGGCTGCACATCAAGCCGGCCCCCGCCGACGCCGTGCCCCACGCCGCCCGGATCAGCGACCTCGCGTTGCGGATGGTCCACGCTTGGGAGCAAGACCAGACGGGCGTCGCGATCCCCGACCTCTGGGCCCGCGGGCTCGAACGCCGGGAGTCGTTGCTGCCCGACCCGCTGTTGGGCGTCGCGGCCAACGTCGCCAGCCGGCTGTCGGGCTACGAAGCCATCGGCCGGCTGAACCTCGGCGAGGAACGCGTCGGCATCATCTTCGAACGCAAGACGCTTTCGGAAAACGATGCGGACGCCCTGCCTAACGCCCGCGTCGGCGAGGGCATGCTCGTCGCGTGGAACGTCAAAGCCCCGTCGGGCCGCGACCGGCTAGCAATCTTCCTCGGCGATCGGCCGAAAGCCTACGACGTGTGGGGTAATTCCGACTCGCTCGAAATCAACGAAGACGGCGAGCACGTCCTGCCGCTCAGCGACACGCCGGTGTTCGTCACCGGGATTAACGCCAAGCTCGCGATGTTCCGCAGCAGCTTCGCGGTCAACGAGCCGTTCATCACCTCGACCCAGATACCGCACCTGCGGACGATCCGCCTGACCAACCCCTGGCCCGTGACGATCAGCGGCAACTTCACGATCACCGGCCCCGAAGGCTGGACGATCCGGCCCCGCCGCCACGTCTTCTCCATCGGCCCGGGGCGGACGCTCGAGCTGCCGCTCGCGCTACGGTTCCCGATCAGCGAAGTCGCGGGGGGTAAGAAGCTGCGGGCCGAGATGGAATTTACCGCCGACCGCAAGTACGAGGTCGAGTTCGCCACGCCGATGGAGCTGGGGCTTGAGGGCGTGCGGTTCGAGGCGTCGCTGGCGTTGGAACAAGGCGCCGCCCCCGGCACGGTCAACGCCGCGGTGACGACGATCATCACCAACACCGGCAACGAGCCGATCTCCCTCAACGTCTTCGCCAAGCTCCAGGGCCACGCCCGCAAAGAACGCCTCATCCCCCGCCTCGACCCCGGCCAAGCGGTGATCCGCCAGTTCCGCTTCAATAACGCCGCCCCCGCGCTCGCCCAGAGCGATATCCGCCTCGGCGTCCGTGAAACCAATGGCCCCGCGGTGCTGAACCAGACCGTGGGCGTCAACGACGTGGAATAGATCTAAAGCCGGCTCTGGGGAGGGTGATCTACCCAGCCGTCGCTTCAGCGGAAGTGGTCGGAAGCTCTTTCACCATAATGCGGCGGAAGAGCACCCGGCCCTGCGCCGCTTTGTGGATCTGGAGGCTGAAGAACCCTCGCTCGAACTCATCGGTTTCCCAGTGCGCCGCGGGGATGCCGTTGACCCAGGTTTTGACGGTTTTTCCCTCGGCGTGGATGGTGACGCGGTTCCAGCCGCTGCGATCGATCGCGCCGCGGGCTTCTTCGTGCGCTTCGAGCCAGAGCGGGTAGATCCAGCCGCCGCAGGATTGGCCGTAGATCCCGCCGGACCAGAACCGCTGTTTCTTCTCGTCTTCCATCTCCGCCTGCGGCCCGACGACGACCTGCTTGCCGTTGCGGTCTTCGACTCGGCCCCGGAAGATGACGCCGGTGTTGTTATCGATCTCCCACTTGAATTCCGCGGTAAAGACGAAGTCGGTGTAGTCGTCGCGGACCGTGGAAAGATAGGTGCTGGGCGAGCCCTTGACGTGTTGGCCGATGATCATGCCGTCGGCGGCCTCGAAGGTCGAGTAGCCGGCGTAGGCGATCCAATTGTCGAGATCTTTGCCGTTGTAAAGATCAACGAAACCCTCGGTTAGGTCGGGCTCGGGATCGGTATTGAGCAGCATGTCTGCGGGGTCGGGCAGCCTAGGCTGCTTCTCGTATTGGGCGATGTATTTCTGTTGGCTCTCGGCGACCCGGTTCTCGGCGAAGCCGTTGGGGGCGATGCTTGCGATAACGAGTAGTGCGGCGACGGTCATCTGTTTCATGTCGGCTTCCAATTAGCGGTGGGCGTCGATAACGATCGGATAATCATAACTCCATAAGTGGCAATCCAAACAATCGGCCTACACTGTCACGCTATGAAACACACCAACCTCGGCGCTTCTACTCTTTCTGTCAGCCGCGTCTGCCTCGGCACGATGCACTTGGGGGGTCGGACCGACGAGGCCGAATCGTTTGCCGTCATGGACCGGGCCCTGGAGATGGGCATCAACTTTTTCGATACCGCCAACGTCTACGGCTTCCCTAAAGAGCGGGGCTTAACCGAGACGATAATCGGCCGGTGGCTGGCCCAAGACCCGGCCCGCCGAGAGCGTATCGTGCTGGCGACCAAGGTCTACAACAACATGAACGAAGGCGACGGCCCGAACCGCCGCCAAGGGTTCTCCGCCTATCGGGTTCGCCGGCACCTCGAAGACTCGCTCCGCCGGCTGCAGACCGACCACGTCGACCTCTATCAAGTGCACCATATCGACCGTAACGTCACACTCGAAGAGTTCTGGGGCACGATGGATCGACACCAGGATGACGGCAAGTTCTTGTATGCCGGCGCAAGTAATTTCACCGGGTGGGGCTTGGCACAGTATCAGGCGGCCGCGAGGGCGCGGGGCCGACTGGGCTTTGTGTCTGAGCAGTCGATGTTCAGCCTGCTTTGCCGGTACGCGGAGTTGGAGGTCTTGCCGTCGTCGGATGCCCACGGCATCGGCGTCATCCCCTACATGCCGCTCGCCGGCGGGCTGCTCAGCGGTAACGTCGATATCGTCGAAGCTTCTCGCACAGCACAGGTCGCCGCGGAGTACGGCATCGAAGCCGGCCCCGGAAACTCCAAGCTCAAGGCTTTCGCCGAGTTGGCGGGCGACCTCGGCGTTCGGCCGCACAGCCTGGCGATCGCGTGGGTACTGAGCCGCCCGGCGGTGGCGTCAGCGATCGTGGGGGTTCGCACCGTAAAACACCTCGACGGCCTCGCGGAGGCGACCGAGTTAGAACTCAGCAACGAGGTTACGGCAAAGCTGGACGAACTATTCCCGCCCTCGGCAGGTCGGCCACTCCGGGTCGGCCGTGGAGCTCCCGAGGCCTACGCTTGGTAATGGGTTAAAAGAAAATACGGCGTTTCTTACAGAAGCGTGTTCTGCGTTGAGTTGCGGGCCGTAAATTTAAACCTACCCTACCGCCAATTAAAAACACCCCTAATTGGGGTGTTTTTAAGAGTGGCCAGACCCGGACTTGAACCGGGGACACCGGCATTTTCAATGCCGTGCTCTACCAACTGAGCTACCTGGCCATTTTTCTGCTGAAGGAAACAGACGTTTAATTACCGGCATGGTTTGGGCCGTTTTTATTTCGCTTTCGTCGGACCATAGGACCGCGTTGGGCGAGCGGAAATAGTACACATTCGTAGCAAAAACGCAAACGTCACCACACCGCACTAGAAGCCGGGACGAGGAAAGCACAAATCACGCTAAGTCTTGATCACTGAAGGTTAGATTTAATCGCTTCGATGGCCTTCTGGGCGTCACGGGCACGCACCGCCTTAAAAATCCGTAAGTGCTCGCCGTAGACGTCTTGGAAGTTATCGAGGCGAGAGTACTGCATCAGCATCTTCGCACACAGCTGGCGCCAGGCGTTGACAAAATCTTCACCGCCGCAGCTGATCAAGATCGATTCGTGGAAAGCAGAATCGCATCGAGCAACTTTCGCGCCGTCGTCGCTGCCGCACGCCTTTTTTAGTTCGCCGAGAGCCGATTCGATCTCTTGGATCGCCTCGTCGGTAATACTTTCCAGGCCCGTTTGTATCGCGAACTCTTCGATCTGGGTGCGCAGCGAAACGATGAACCTCCGGTTTCGCGGGTTCGGCGGGTGCTTGACGGTTACGCCACGGTTGGCTTGATACGCAAGAAAACCCTCCGACGCGAGCTGCAAGATCGCGTCACGAATCGGACCCCGGCTGACCCCGAGGCGCTCAGCCAAATCGTTTTCTCGTAATACTTTACCGCCCTCGTGTTGGCCGGCAACGAGTTCGTCTCGTAGCTTGATCGTCACTTGTTCGCGTACTGTTTTCAAATTTTGGCCTGCCTTCTGGTGGAATGGAATATGTATAAAGTAATACCAAATATTCAAAATGTAAAAAGAAGGCAATCCGCTTAATTACTTTAGGCCATCGCGCTCTGAGAGCTATGAACTCTCACGCTCTGGGATTCGTAAGGCTTCAACTTGGCCAGATCGAACTCGACGCCGGTGCCGGCGCTCGACGGGGCTACCGCTCGGCCATCGATCAGTTGGAGTGGATCGACGACGTACTGGTCGATTGGGAAGCTGTGCCACTCCATCCAGCCAGAATGAGGCTGGCTGGCGAGCAGGCTGACGTGGAGCTCGTGCATGCCGTGCGAACAGACGGGCAGGCCGTACTTCTTGGACATCTCAGAGACGTGCAGCCAGTTGGTGATGCCGCCGCAGTTGGAGGCGTCGGGCTGGATGAACGAGAGCTTGGCCTGGTCGAAAGCGTAGCCGAACTCGTGGAGTGTATGCAGGTTTTCACCCATGGCCAGGGGCATGCCCGTCGCGTCGGCGATGCGGGCAAAACCCTGGTAGTCGTCGGGTAGCGTGGGTTCTTCGAACCAGAGCAGGTTGTAGTCTTTGAAGGCTTTGGATGCTTCGATTGCTTGGTCAACGGTCATCGAGTAGTTGGCGTCGACCATGAACGCAACGTCGTCGCCCACGGTCTTGCGGATGGCTTCGACGCGCTGGACGTCTTCGGCCAGGGTGGGCTGGCCGATCTTGATCTTCACGCCGCGGAAGCCGCGGGCGAGTTGTTCTTCGATGCTCTCGACGAGTTCTTCGAGGGTGTAGGCGAGGTCGATCCCGCCGTAGTAGGCGTCGCATTCGGGGCCGTCGCCGCCGAGCAGTTTCCAGAGCGGTTGGTCGGCCCGCTTGGCTTTGGCGTCCCACAAAGCGATATCAATCGCCGAGATCGCGAACGAGGCGATGCCGCCGCGGCCGACGTAGTGGATGTGCCACTCCATCCCGTCGTTGATTTCCGCGATCTCCGAGCCGTCCCGGCCGATGAGGCCCGGGGCCAGGTCGTGTTCAATCAACGCGGCGATCGAACGCCCGCCCCGCCCGCCGGTGTAGGTGTAACCGGTGCCGCTGCTGCCGTCGGCCAGGTTGACCGTGGCGGTAATCAATTCGAAACAGGTGTGGGTGCCGTGCTTCGCATCGGTCAGGATCCGCGGGAGCGGGACCTCGTAAAGAGCCACGTCTATTGATTCAATACTCATCGATGCCTGGGTCATAAACAAATACCTTCGTTCCCGTACTTCCGGTCCGGGTCGGTCTTTTTTCTCACAGAACGGGTTTTAGAGATCTGGAACCTCCTGGTCCAGATCAAACATCTGCGGGAAGTATCGATAATAACTTTTTCCGAACTCGCCGTGGCGGGCACTCATCTCATCGTTGAGTTCGCGGTAGCGAACCTTGGCTGAATCCTGGTCGTCGACCAGCAAGACGTGATGGTTATCCGCGAAAATTTGGCCGTCACCGTCTTCGAGAGAAACGTCTACGCGGAACGTCGGCACGGCGTACCCCCCCGCCGCATCGACGGGGAGTCCGGAGGGGACTTCCCACGCGATCCGCTTCAGCTCGCGGCAGCTGTCGGCCGTTATGTCGACCGGCTCGCTGCCTTGGGCGGCTTCTCCGTTTGCAGTGGTGATTTTCCATCTCAGGGTCGAGCCCGGCTTCGCATCGAACGTGTCGTTGATGACGAAGAGGCCGAGGTCGGCCGACTCGCCGGGGTTCCACCGCCGCTTGACGTAGTCGACGCTGGGTAGCACCGGCTGGTAGGCCCGGGTGACGTAATCGAAGCAGAGCTTCTTCTTGGCGTAGTAGTCGACGATGCCCCACTTGATGTCGGGCCAGTGGGTCATGAAGTGGCATAGGCCGATGCCGCTGTTCTTCGGCTTGAGTCGGCGGAGCGACTCGAGCGCGAAGTGGGCGATGATGCCGTGGGCGGTCTGCGTGCCGGTGACGAAGTCTTCGAGCGAGTCGCAGCGGATCTGGCCGAAGACCTCGAAGTTGAGGTTCTTGAGGATGTCGAGGTCGGCGTGGTGGTAGCCCCAGCTCGGACCCATCGGCCAGAGCTCGTCTTCGGGGATGAACCGCTTGAGTGATTCGATGTTCGGGGCCGAGGCGGCGGTGAGTTCGGGGACGATGCAGTAGTCGAGCTTGGGATAAAACTCTTCCATCATCGTCCGGCCGGCACCGTAGTAGTGGCCGTTGGCGTGGACCGAGTCGTGGGCCTTGAAGCCCATCTTTTGGCCAAACTGCTCGGAGAGCGGGGATGCCAGGCCGTAGGGGATCGAGGTGTACGGCGCGATGGCTTCGCCCATCGCCTCCATGATCCGGCGGTTGTCGCTCTCGGCGTGGGCGTGGCTGAAGAAGACCTCTTCGCCGCCCATGAACATCACCGCGCAGGGGTGATTCCGGCGGTCTTTGACGATGTGGATGCAGTCGTTTTTGGCCCCGGTCATGAACTCTTCGGTCGCGCGGTAGGCTTGGGTGGCGAAGGTGAAGTTGGTCCAGACCGTGATGCCCGCCTCGTCGCAGAGCTTGTAGAACTCGGGGACTTCGGGGGGGTGCCAGCCGAAGATACGCAGGTGGTTAATATTCGCCTGGCGGACCTGCTTGATGCGGGCCTGGTACTTGGCGGAGTTGTTGCGGCCGTAGAGCAGCGACGGCGGCCCGGACCAGCAGGCTCCGCGGAGGTAGTGCCGCTTGCCGTTCATCGTGAAGGTCCACGGGAACTCGGCCTCTTCCTCGGTGTAGCCGGGGTTGCGGGTCATCACGATTTCGCGGACGCCGAAGCGTTCGGTGACTTCGTCGCTGGCGGTGTCGCCGATCGTCGCGCTGATCTTGGCGTGGTAGAGCGGCTGGTTGCCCATGTCCCACGGCCACCAGCGGTGGACGTCTTCCAGCGGGACTTCGAACTTCACCGTGCTCTCGCCGGGCGCGACCGTCGCGACGTGAGTCGTGTGGCCCTTGCCCGAGCCGGCGTCTACGTTCGCGGCGGTGACATCGGCGGCGAAGGTGACTTCGACGGGTTGTTCGCCGGCGTTGGTGACTTCCAGCTCGACCTCGGCGGTGGCGTTGATCGGTGCGTTGGGGTCTTCCGGGCCGTCATGGTCGGCCCCGCCGAGCGGGGTCTCGATGCGGGCGTAGTCGATCTTGACCGCGTCGGTCGCGACGACCTTGACCGGCCGCCAGATGCCCGTCGGCACCACGCCGGTCATGTAGTCGCCCTGGAAACACTGCTTCCGGCCGCCGACGTTCATCAGGTTTTTCGGCGCCGGGTCGAGCTTGATCATCAAGATGTTGCAGCCCTCGTTCCATTGCTCGAAGCGGACGTGCTCCGTCACATCGGGGCGGTACGAGCTGAACATGCCGGTATGGCCACCGATGGGCTTGCCGTTAAGCCAGGCCTCGAAGCTGTAGTCGACTCCCTCGAAGTGGATCTGGAAGCGCTTGCCTTCGAGGCCTTCGGGCAGGTTGAATTTGCAGACGTACCACCACTCGTAGTCGGTGACCCACTTGGTCTTGTGGTAGTTGCGGCCGAAGAACGGGTCGTCGATCTCACCCGCCCGCTGCAGGTCGGTGAACACGTCGCCGGGGACCGAGCCCTGGTTCCAGCTGTAGTAGATACCTTGGTATTCGGAGGGGACGTCGTGGAAGCCTTCCTGGACGCCGGTGCCGGGGCGGGCACGCTCCATCTTCCAGTGGTTGCCGCTGAGGTCGATGACGGTTCGGGGATCGGACAAGACTGATTTCCGTAAGAATTATTGATGATGAAAAAATAAAAACAAGGCTGCTTAGGCGTGGCTCATGTAGATCGTGCGCTTCTGCAGGTAGCCCTCGATGCCGTGGATGCCGTCCTCGCCGCCGAGGCCGCTGAGTTTGTGGCCGGTGTGGTAGCCCTGGATGTAGCCGCAGATGCCCTTGTTGACAAAGACGGTGCCGACCTCGAGTTTTTTCGTTGCTTGCATGATCGTTTTGTGGTTCTGGGTCCAGAGGTATGCGGACAAACCTTCGCTGCGGCCGTTGACCATCGCCGCGGCCTCGTCGTAGCCGGAGATCTTGACGATCGGCAGCACCGGCCCGAACACCTCGTGTTCCACGGCCGCGGTGTCTTTCGTGGCGTTAACGAGCACGGTCGGCTGGTACCAGTTGCCGCCTTCAAACCCCGGCACCTCGGCGTAGTCGCCGCCCAGAGCCAGCTCGGCGCCCTGCTTGACGCTGTCCTGCACGATGCCGTGGAAGCGGTCCATGCCACCGGCTGTGGTGTACGGACCCATCCCGGTCGCAGAGTTCATCGGGTCGCCGACGGTGATCTGCTTGGTCCGGGCGATCAGCTTCTCGGTGAACTCGTCGGCGATGTTTTCGTGGACCAGGGCCATCTCGTTGCAGATGCACACCTGGCCGCAGTTGGCGTAGCGGGCGATGACCGCCGCTTCGACGACCTCGTCGACGTCGACATCGTCGAGGACGATGAACGGGGCCTTGCCGCCCAGCTCGAGCGACATCGCGGTGATGTTTTTGGCCCCGGCGGCGTAGATCGCCCGACCGGCGGGTATGCTGCCGGTCACGGTGACCAGCTTGGTGATCGGGCTCTCGACGAGGGTGCTGCCGACTTCCTGGACGCTGCCGGTGATCATGTTGATCACCCCCGCGGGCAGGCCGGCCTCGTGGACAACACGGCAGAACTCGCTGGCGGTGACGGGGGTGGCGTCGTGGGGTTTGAGGACCATCGTGTTGCCGGTCACGAGCGCCGGACCGACCTTGCGGCCGATGAGCGCGAGCGGGTAGTTGAACGCACACAGCCCGACGGTGACGCCGAACGGCACGCGGGTAATCATGAGCGATTCGTCGGCCATGTCTGACGGGAAGATCTCGCCCTGGATCCGGCGGGCGGCCTCAGCGGAGTACGTCATGTAGCGCAGCGTGCCGTCGATCTCGCCCTGAGCTTCGGCGAGGGTCTTGCCTTGCTCCATCACCAGCAGCTTGGCGAAGAGGTCGCGCTCGGCCTCGATGCCCCGGACGATTTTCATCAGGTAGTCCGCCCGGGCCTGGGCGGGGAGCGCGGCCCAGGCGGGCTGCGCTTCTTGCGAAGACTGGAGGGCTTGCTCAGCCTGGGCCTTGGTGCAGTCCGGGACGGTCGCCCACACCTCCCCGGTCGCGGGGTACTGGACTTCGATGGTTTTGTGGGTTTCGGACTCGACCCATTCGCCGTGGATGTAGCAGCGGTAGGTGTCGACGGTTGATGCGGTTGCGGTCATGGCTTACCTCGTTTGGAATGGGTCAGCGGAGATTCGGGGTCTATCGGCCGGTAAATTGCGGCTCGCGTTTTTCGGTAAAGGCCCGCAGCCCCTCGGCCGCGTCTTCGGTGTCGTAGAGCTTGCCGACGGCGTCCGCTTCGGCACGCAGCGCGGCGTCGTAGTCGAGGTGGACGCTTTGGTAGACGCACTGCTTGATCTCGGCGATCGCACGGCCGGCAGACTTCGCCAGATCGTTGGCGTAAGTACGGGCTTGAGCTTCAAGTTGATCAGCCGGCACCAAATAGTCGACCAGGCCGAGGCGGTAGGCCTCTTGGGGATCGATCATTCGGCCGGTGACCAGCAGGTCGATCGCTCGACTACGGCCCACCAGACGGGGTAACGCAACGCAGCCGCCGTTGCCGGGCATCAAGCCGAGCTTCACTTCGGGCAGGCCGAGGCCGTATTCACCCTCGGCGGCGAAACGCAGATCGCAGCCCATCGCCAACTCCAGCCCCCCGCCCAGCGTGTGGCCTGCGATCACGGCGATGAACAGCTTGCCGCTGGTCCGCATCCGCTCGACCACACCCCGTGCTTTGAGCACTAACTGCTGATTCACTTCGTTCGAGTTGGTCGCAAAAGCCTTCACGTCCGCCCCGGCGCAGAAAAACTTTGGCGACGCGCTACGGATCAGCACGACTTTGACGGAAGGGTTGTCGTCGGTCTGTGCGACCGCGTTGCTCAGGTGCCCCATGAAGTCTGGGTCGTAGGCGTTGGCCTTCGGCCGGTCGAGGGTGATGGTGGCGACGCCGTCTTTGGTCTCGATCTGGATGTATTGGGTCGTTGGATAATCCATATCAGTTCGCGCTTAGGCGGTTGACCTGTAGGACGGCCGAGGCGACTTTCCCGCCGGTGTCGGGGAACCGGAGTTGGACTTCGGTGGTCGGGGTGAGTAGATCGCTCGGCACGGGTACCTCGATGACGCCGAAGAACAGCTTCCGATCCCTTTGGTCACCGGCCCAGTCGGTGGGGACTACGAGTTCCTTACCGCCGATGGTGACTTGGGGTTGGAGCGACTTGTCTTGCTCGCGGCCGATCGCCAGACGAAGCACCCCGTCGCCCTCTCCGCCCGGCACGTCGTTGAAGGTGAAGGAGATGTCTTGGTCGGCTTCGATCGCCTGGAGGTAATCGGTGGCGTACACCCGGGTCTCGAGTCGGACCTGTTTGGCCGCGTGTTCCTTGCGGAGGTCCAGCAGCAGCACGGCGGTTTCGCCTACCTGTAGCTCGAGTTCTTCGGGGACCCCGAAGAGCGTACGTTCGGTCAACAGCGGGATCTCGCCGTGGGTTTGCAGGGAGCGGAGTGCGGTCTTGGTGATGTCGACATCGTCGAGGCCCGATAGCTTGACCGTCCGCGGGCGGTCGTCCATGTTGTGCAGGACCACGGAGTGGCGGAGGCCGTCGGCGAAGTAGTGGCCGCGCAGGTCGGGGTCGTCGGAGTGCAGCACCCGCCGCTCGCCGTCGATGCCCTTCCAGACGAGGTAAAACTTTTCCAACTCAGTCGGGACGTAGTTGTCTCCGGCCCGGCGGAACAGGAGGAACGAATTGGGTACTTCCTCCGTGCTAGTCATATTGGCCGGGTTACCGTAGGTCCAGCTACCCACGCCAAGGATGTATGGCACGGTCTTGATCAAGCGATCGGGGTGGTCCATATACGTCATCATCATTCCGTTGAATGATGCGAGCAGGATGCCCATGCGGCGGAGCCGGTCGGGCCACACTTTATTTTCCGGAGACTTATTGATCCGGCCGTACTCGGTGATGGCCTGCGGCTTGGCGACACCAAACTTGATGAAGCTGTACGAATCGATGAGGTCGAGGATCGCTTCGGTGTTGCTGCCGGTACGCTCGGCGTGGGTGCCCTTAACGTTGATGCCGTCGTAGAGGTGCGTCGAGAAGAAGTCCATCTCGTCGCCGGCGACGTCCATAAACATCTTCTGCCAGCCGTTCCAGTGCTCGAAGTTACGAGCCTCGACCTCGGCCCAAGCGGCGGAGTAGCCGCCGATCATGATGTCGTCGTTCGGGAGCAGCTCGCGGATCCGTCGGGCGGCGACGACGTGCTGCTCGGCCATGTGCCGGGCGGTCGTGCCGGTCTTTTCGGTCTTGATGAACGGCTCGTTGAAAACCTCGTAATACTGCGGCCGGGTCTCGTCGGTGTAGTAGTGCTTAAGAAAGTTGGCGACGAACTCGGCGGCGGATTCGAAGGTTTCGGGGCCGAACGCCGCGGAGTCGTTGCCCTCCCGCGCCACCATATATTCGGGGTGGGTGCAGAGGACGACCTCGCGCATGTGCTCGGGGGCAAAGCGAGGGTTGCCGGCCCGCTCGGCGATCCATTGCTTGCCTTCCTGAGCCATATAGGCGGTGTCGGGCATACCCGGTCGGTCGGGGTCGGCGGGGACCGTTTGGAGGCGGCCGGTCTGGATACCGCCGTCCCTGCCGTAGTAGGCCCCGAGGTCGTTGAGGATGTACGAGACGATCTCCTCGCTCATGTCGCTCTCGTCGGGCGTGGCGTGGATGACGAGGTACTTTTCCCGTTCCAGCGTCGTGATCCCGCCGATCGACCGGACTTCGTCGGGGACGAGATCGATCGAGACGGCGTGGTCGTCGCAGAACGCGGGGCTGGCTGTCCCCAGTATTAAGCCGCAGATCGTCAAAAGGTTGGTATTTTTCATCGGAAAGCAGGCTCCTGGGCAGGTTGACGGGTGTGATTAGATTCCGCCGGGGCGGGCTGGATCGTCAGGGATGCGGCGGTGAGGCCTTCGGCGTTTGCGGTGACTTGAGCTTCGGTGAAGTCGCCGTCCGCACGGACGACGAGCAGTGCCCGGCCGTAATGGGTGACGATGCGGTCGGACTGATACGGCTGGACGTTGTCGCGTGCACCGTTGTCTACGCCCAAACTGACCAATCCTTGTGACAGCTCGAATGCGATTTCTTGTTGTTGCTGACGGACGGGGTTTCCGTCGGCATCAACCACCTGGGCGACGACACGGCAGACGTCGCCGGGGTCTTGAGATAACGCGGTGGATTCGGCCGTTAGCCTGACCGCGGCGGGCTTACCCGGGGTGACCAAGAGGTGTTCGATGTCCGTGCCGTCGATCCGGACGCTCAGTTCGCCGGGCTCGTATGGAACCCGCCACTTGCACATCCGGTCGGCCTGATCGGCGAGGGTACGCGAGCCGAGTGGCTTGCCGTTGAGGCTGAGCGTTGCCGATGCACCATTTGTGAACACCTCGATCACCACTTCTTCGCCCGGTTCGTATTCCCAGTGGGGATGCAACTCGTGCCAGAACCACAAGCGACGCTCCCACGCGCCGGGTTCTTTCTCGACGACCTCGTTTTCGCCTTCGCCGGCGACGTAGGGAGAACCGTCTAACGGTGCTGTATACGCCACGACGTGCGGCTCATCGCTCCAGAAAGTTTTGTAGAGGTGGTAAGACGGCTTAGGGAATCCGGCCGTGTCGAGCAGACCGCTAGCACTGCTCTTGACCGGCCACCTGCCGTTCGATTCGCCCATGTAATCGACACCCGTCCAGAGGAAGAGGCCGGGGATGAACTCGCGTTCTTCGACGGCTTTCCACTCGTGCCAGTGCGGGACGTTCTCGGTGCCCATGATGCACTTGTCGCTGTTTTCTTGGCCGTAGTCGTACATCACCCGTCGGTAGCTGTAGCCGACGACGTCGAGCGCGTCGGCGTAGCCCGAGGCGTGGCTGGCTGAGGGCAGGATGCAGTTGGCGGTCACGGGCCGAGTGGTATCGAGTTCGCGGGTCCAGGCGGCGAGCTTCTGGGCGGTCGTGGCGCAGACGTACTCGCCGTTTTCGCCGGTCTCGGTTTCCAGGATGCGTTTCTTGATCTCTTCGGGCGGTAGCGGCGGCTGAGACCAGAAGTAGTTGCCAGACCAGTCCATGTCGAAGAAGCCGGTGGCCTTGGAGTAGTTGGGGTAGGTCCACTCGATCTCGTTGCCAATGCTCCACTGGAAGACGCTGGGGTGGTTGCGGTCGCGGAGCATCGTGTCCTTCAGGTCACGCTCGGCCCATTCCTGGAAGAACTCGTCGTGGCCCGCCACGATCTCGTCACGCTCTTTCTCGTTGCAGTTCTGCCGTTTGTCTTTGGGGTTGTCCCACTCGTCGTAGAACTCGTTCTGGACGAGGAAGCCCATCTCGTCGCAGAGGTCGAGGAACTCGGCGCTAGGCGGGTTGTGGGCGGTACGGATCGCGTTGCAGCCGCCCGCCTTGAGGGTTTCTAGCCGCTGACGCCAGACGCCTTTGGGGACCGCCACACCAACCAAGCCCGCGTCGTGGTGGAGGCAGACGCCTTTGATCGGGGTCTGCTGCTCATTGAGGAAGAAACCCTTCTGCTTGTCGAAGCGGATCGTGCGGATACCGAAGGGCGTTTCGTATCGGTCGAGTGTTTCGCCGTCCTGCTCCAGCGTCGTCACCACGCGGTAGAGATTTGGCGTATCGATCCCCCACCGCTTCGGATTGGCAACCGCGATCTCCTGAGTCACTTCTTTTTGGGTTTGGGCTGCGAGACTAACCGTGGAAGAGGATTTAGCGACTTCGGTGCCCGCTGGATCAAGCACGGTGGTGTTGAGCGTGAATTCACCCGCCTCGGAACCCGTATGGTTCACCTTCGTTTGGACGCGTACCTGGGCTTCGTCGTTGCTGACTTGGGGCGTGGTGACGAATGTCCCCCATACCGGGATATGCGTCGGGCCTAACTGAACAAGCTCAACCTCGCGGTAGATGCCCGATCCGGTATACCAGCGGCTGTCACCGTAGTGGGAGTGGTCGACCCGCACCGCCAACACGTTTTCGCCGCCTGCCTCGACGAGGTGATCCGTCAGATCGACGACGATCGGCACGTAGCCATACGGCCGAAAGCCGAGCGAGACACCGTTGATCCAGACCTCGCTGCGGCTGTAGATGCCATCAAACACCACCAGAGTCCGCCCGCCCGGAACGCTTTCCGGCGTGACGAATCGCTTGCGGTACCAACCGATCCCGCCAGGAAGGTAGCCGGTGCAGCCTTCAAGCTTTTCATCAAACGGGTGCTCCACGCTCCAGTCGTGAGGGACCGACAGAGTACGCCAATCATTGTCATCGAACGCGGCCTGTGAAGCCTCGGCGACGTCGCCGAGGTTGAAACGCCAGCCGTGGTTGAAGTTGGCACTACGAGAAAAGTTGATGGGGTGGGACACAGAGAATTCTCGGACGGGTTTAGTCGCGATCAGGGGTAGATAGCGACAAGGATTGGTCTAGTCGGATTGGATTTAAAGCTTCAATCATTAAGACGCGGCGTTGGCGGCGCGTTCCATGACGCCGCGATCGCCGGTCTCCCAGAGTAGGGTGAATTCGGCGGACCTAATCTTCCATTGCCCCTCGGCTTTGGAGAGCTTGTACTCGTAGTGGCCGGCAACCGTCCATACGTCCGCAACACCCAGCTCACGCTCACCGAAGCGGTGGCTGACGATGCCTTGAGCGGTGCTTACCGCTTCGTCCGCACCCAGCGTGACGAGATGGCTACCCACGACGTGCTGGATTGCGTCGAGCGGCTCGATGGCCTGCTTCCAGGCCGCCACCAGATCGTCCGCAGAAACTTCAGCGGGATCACCGCCGACGAGCGAGGTGTAATCCGTATAAAGCGTATCGGCGAGGCATCCGCGGACACCTTGCCAGTTGCCGGTGTCCATCGAAAAGCCGAGGCGGTTGACGGCTTCCATGACTTCGAAACGTGTTGCATCAGGCATCAGTTGCTCCAAGGCTTGCAGGAACGGACCGGCGTCATATTTTCCGCGGCTTTGCGCTGGTAAAGGCGTTGATGTACTGCCACTTCCCGTCCGGGGTGTAGCGGTGGCAGAGGCCCCAGGTGATCTGGTTGAGGGGATGGCCTTCGGGGTCATCGACGTCGCGGAACAAGCCTAATGCTTGAGGGGCGCCTTTGATGTGGGCCATGATCTCGAAGTTCACGCCGTCTTCGGCGTATTGGAACGTGTTGCGTTCGGGGCCGTCGGTCGTGAGCAAGCCCGCGATGCCGCCCTTGTAAGGCCAGACGCAGACTTCATGACCGCTATTGGTGATCGGGTTGTACGGCGACTTGACGTAAGGGCCGGTGGGGTTGTCGGCGATGGCAACGCCCCAGTTTATCTCCCGGCCGCCGAAGGTCAGGCCCTCGCCCATCCGTTCGCCCTTGTAATACAGGTAGAACTTGCCTTTATAGTGGACCAAGCAGGGGTCGTGGGTCTTGTGGCTGTCGAAGTCGCCTTGTTCGAGGATAGCGAAGCGGTCGTCTTCTTCGCCCTTCCAAACGCCGTTGTCGGCGGGGGAAACGATCGGCCCATCTACTTTTGTCCAAGGGCCGCGCGGCGAGTCAGCGACCGCCATCGAGATGTGCTCTTTCACACGGATGGTGTAGGGCGACTGGACCACTTGGTAGACGAGGTAGTACTTCCCGTCGTGGGCCATGATTTCGGGGGTGAAGATCGAGCGGTCGTCGTAAGCACCTTCCGGCCCTCGGCCGACGGCGAGGCCTTCTTCTTTCCACGTCACGCCGTCTTCCGACGTGGCGTACCAGACTTCGCAAAGGTCCCAGGGGAAGGTCTTCAGCGACGGATCGTCGTAGTTGAACTTGCCGAACCGAGGCGTAATGCCCTCGCCGCGGGTGTACCAGCAATAAAAAAGCCCATCGACCTTCAGTACCGCGCTGGGATCTCGACGGATGACGCCTTCTTCGTAGGCGAAGTCGCCCTTGAGTTCGATTTCTTTAAATTCGGTGTACCACTCGGGCCCACGTGTGTAGTTTTTCGCACGGATCGAAGCAGCACTCAGATGGGTTTCGGATGTGGCCATGTGTACAAATCTTCTCACAGGGTTGGTGGTAAAGCTGTGTTATGTATGATTTTAATAGACAGGTCTAGGTAAGACGTTGTGAGTCGGATAATCGTAACAGGAAATGTAATTTTGTAAATTATCTGCAATGCAGTTTATTGGCCAAAAAACAGTGTCAGAAACCGACGTAGATACGATCAACAGCCCACTTAAAAAAACATTTCGACACAAATAACTTATTAGCAGATATTTATATCCAATTTCAACTCAGCTGAAGGATGATCACAGGACGAACGAAAATAATTTTGCTGATAAAATTATTTTTCCGTATCTTGATAAATAACGAGACGGCCAAGCCCTAACCTAATTCCGTTGTTTGCTGCCAAGCAAAACGCAAAAACATCAAACGACTAGATCGATCAACGGAAAGGCATCACAAAGATCGGCGACCGCGATATCGGCTCCGGCGGCAATAAGTTCTTGAAGACCAAAACGCCCCGTAGCGACGGCAAACGCGACACAGCCGTGAGCTTTCGCACAGTCGACATCATGCGGCGTATCGCCGATCACGATCACCCGTTGCGGGTCGACGGGGTGGCCGTACTGCGTCTCGTAACGCTGTATCGCTAAAGCGGTCAGGCCGGGCCGGGTCGGAGCCTCGTCGCCGAAGGCGGTGATCGTGAATTGCGAAGGGTCGAAACCGGTTGCCTCAAGCTTGACGCGGGCCGCGCCGCCGTAGTTTCCGGTTAGGCAGCCGAGGACCGGGGCGTCGCCGTTACGCTCGGCGATTAGCTTTCCGAGTTGCTGCATCAGGGCGAGCGTGCCCGGCAGCGCTCGGAGTCTTCCTTCTGGCTGGGTCAAAGCCTCGGCGAGGTTGGCGATGTAGGCGTCACGTAAGCGGGCCTCGTCATCGGGGCCGAAATCGAACCCGCTGTTGCGGGCGGCTTCGGCAAAAAGCGACGGGTCCAGCCGGCCCGCGGTGTCGATGCCTTCGAACGAAAGCTCGCCGCCGAACAACTCGGCCGCCGTTTCGTGAAGCACCTTGAGCCCCGCACCGCCCGTGTCGACCAGCGTCCCGTCGATGTCAAACAGCAGCAACGTTCGCGACATAAATACGCCTGTCTCTACGCTCGATTAGGAAGAGTTTCTCAGGGGAAGGTCATGTGCGGCTGGGCCGTACCGCCCAGTGCATCTTGTGCGAAAGCATGTTCCAGTACGTCCGGTCGGGGTTCTGGATGAGCTGTAGGCGTTTGGGGTGGCTGCGGATACGAATCTGCTGACCCTCTTTGACGGTGGTCGATTCCTGGCCGTCGATCACCAGTGTCGTGCCCGGGTTTGTACGGTTCATGGTGATCCACACGTCGCAGTCCGCCTCGAACACGATCGGACGGTAGGCGATCGACTGAGGCGCGATCGCCGAGACCACGAGCGCGTCGACGCCCGGCGAAACGATCGGCCCGCCTACGCTGAGGTTGTAGGCCGTAGACCCTGACGCCGTCGCTACGATGATCCCGTCGCCGCCGAAGGTCAGCGCCGACCGCTCCGAGACATCCGGCTCGATCGCCAGGTCCATCTCGATCATACGGTACGGCGGGCCGGAGGTGATCACCGCGTCGTTCATCGCAATGTAGGAATGCTCGGGTTCGAAACCCTCGCCGTGCCACTTCGGCGTATCCAGCGGCATCACGTCCACATCGATCATCACCCGCTGCGTCTGCCGGCAGGAACCCGACGCGATCGCGTCCCAGTGTTTCTTGACGTCTTCGATCTCGAATTCGGCCAGGAAGCCGACCTTCCCGAAGTTCACCCCCAAGAGCGGCACGCCGCGATCGACCATCACCCGGGCCTGCGACAGGAACGTGCCGTCACCGCCGAGTACCAGCGTCAGGTCGCACTCGGGCGGCTCTTCGTCGAAACCGTCCCGCGTCTCCCATGTATCCATCAGCCCCACGATCTCGGCCCGCTCCCGCAGCCAAGGCCCGAACTCGTCGATCTTTTGGATGACTTGTTCTTTTTTCTTGTTCGCCAGGATGAGGACACGCGGCTTACCCATGGCCGTAGTGTACGGCATACGAAAGCAGGACAACCCGAGAGCAGGAAAGCCTTAAGGTAAAATCCCAAAGATCACCCTTCAGCCGTCCGATGACTCGGTGTACCGTTTGTTTTCCTGCTTTTGTGCTCTCCTGCTCTACGGCTCTTCTTATGCAAGCCCTTGTTTTCAACGGAACCCAACCTGTTCTAGAACCGCGTCGTGACGAACCCGCCCCGCCGCCGGGCGAGTGCGTCATCCGCCCCACCCGGCTGGGCGTGTGTTCGACCGACATCGAGATCTGCCGCGGCTACATGGGGTTCACCGGCGTACTCGGGCACGAGTTTGTGGGCGTCGTCGAAGTCGTCGCCGAGAAGAATCACGCCGACTGGATCGGCAAGCGGGTAGTAGGCAGCATCAACTGTGTCCGCTCGGTCTGCGACCTGGTCAAGTCGGGCCTCCGCGAACACGCCCGCGATCGCAGTGTCTTGGGCATTTTCGAGCGCGACGGCTGCTTCGCCGACCGCTTCACGCTGCCCGTCGAAAACCTCTACGAAGTCCCCGACCACGTCGACGACGACCACGCCGTCTTCACCGAGCCGCTCGCAGCGGCGTTCCAGATCCTGCGTCAGCTCACTGTTGAAGGCCGGCCGTTTATCACGGTGCTCGGCGACGGCCGACTCGGCCTGCTCGTCGCTCAGGTCGTTAACCAACTCAACGCCACCGTCCGGGTCGTCGGTAAGCACGAAGAAAAACTCCGCCTCTGCGAGAAATGGGGCATCAAGCACCGCCTGCTGCCCGACGTCGGCCTCCGCCAAGACCAAGACATCGTCATCGACTGCACCGGCTCGGCTCGCGGGATCGAGACCGCGATGCAGATGGTCCGCCCCCGCGGGACGATCGTGATGAAGACCACGACCACCCCGCCCGCGGAAGGCGAACCGCACCTCGACCTGAGCCCATTGGTGATCCACGAGATCAACCTCATCGGCTCGCGCTGCGGCCCGTTCCCAGACGCGCTCGAAGCCCTCAGCGCCCAAGAGATCGACGTCGTCAGCCTTATAAGTAGGCGCATGAAGCTCGCCGACGGCGTTACTGCGTTAAAGACCGCGACCCGCAGCGACACGATCAAGGTACTACTCGAGCCCTGATACCGGCCTCATTATTATTCAAGCTTGCCGATCGGAAATAAACCTGCGGATCGCCTCGGGGTAGGCCAAGCACTCCTGCTCGAATACCCGCTTCGCCAGCGCTTCGGCATCATCTCCCGGCAAGACCAGGCAGCTCCGCTGGAGCACCACCGGTCCCGTGTCGTAGGTGTTGTCTGCGTAGTGGACCGTACAGCCAGACTCGGTTTCGCCCGCGGCGACCACCGCTTCGTGGACGTGTCGGCCGTGCATCCCCTTGCCGCCGAACTTGGGGAGAAGCGACGGGTGGATGTTCATTACTCGACCCTCGAAATCAGCGGGGATCGGTAACAGACTCAGAAAGCCCGCCATACAGACGAGCTCGCTGCCCGACGCGCGAACCTGATCGAACACCGATTCGGAAAACGCCTCGCTGCTGGCGTGGTCTTTCCGAAGGATCACCCGACAAGGCAAGCCCAACGCCTCGGCACGCTCGATCCCTTTTGCCGCGAGTGTGTCGTTCGACGCGATAACCAATTTGATCTCAGCGGGCAGCGAACCGTCGGCGATACGTTCGGCCAGGTTCACCATCGTCGTTCCACCGCCGCTGAGCAGCACCGCGATCGGCAACGGGGTCGTTTTATTTGCAGAAGCTTCTTCCGGGGGCATAGCGGTAACATACCCCGCGATGGTTGAACGCGTCACACGACTGGCCCCGTCGCCCACCGGGGCGCTGCACCTGGGCAACATCCGCACGTTCCTTATCAACTGGGCCGTCGCCCGGCAGAACGGCTGGAAGATCGTCCTGCGCATCGAAGACCTCGACGGCCCCCGCGTCAAGGCCGAGTCCTCACAGCAGGCCATCGACCTCCTCACGTGGTTAGGGATGGACTGGGACGGCGAGGTGCTGTATCAGTCGCACGACTTATCGCCGTACGAGACTGCGCTTGAGAAGCTGGCCCGCCAACAACTCACCTACCGCTGCCCCGCGACACGCAGTGAGATCCTCGCCGCCGCCTCAGCCCCGCACGCCGATGAGCACGAGCAGCGTTACCCGGGTTTGTACCGCCCCGCCCCCGGAAGTCCCTCCCCCGCTATTCCCGACGGTGCTGAGACCGCGGTCCGTGTGATCGTGCCCGACGGCGAGATCGCATTTGTCGACGAACTGCTCGGCCCGCAGGCCGTGGACGTGCAGCAGCAAGTCGGCGACTTCATCGTCCAGACCAAAGCGGGCTTGCCGTCTTATCAACTCGCCGTCGTGGTTGACGACGCCCGGCAGGGCGTGACCGACGTCGTCCGCGGCGACGATTTGCTCCGCTCTACCGCCCGGCAGGTCTTCCTCCAAAAAGCCCTCGGCCTCCGCCCAACGCCGCGGTACTACCACGTGCCGTTGGTCCTCGGCGAAGACGGCCACCGCCTCGCCAAACGTCACGGCGACACCCGCACCGTTATGTACCGCGAAAAAGGCGTCCGCCCGGAGCGGATAATCGGTCTGCTCGCCCGATGGTGCGGGCTTACCGAAGACAGCACAGAGATGAATGCCACCGAATTCCTCGTCGCATTTGATTGGGCGGCACTGCCGGACGGCCCTATCACTTTCACCCCGGCCGACCATCAATGGCTCACGGAAAAAATCTGATGCATTTAACTCACCTACGTTCGTTTATTGGCCTTTCGCTTGTCGCTCTCACGGTTTTGCTTGCGGGCTGCGCGAACGAAAATGCCGGTGGGATTCAAAAAGTAGAGATCAAAGGCGAGGTATTCGACCTAGAGCTTGCCCTGACTCGCCAAGAGCAGTTCAGCGGCCTGAGTGGTCGAGAGTCGATCGCTCCAGACGGCGGGATGCTGTTTGTGTTTCCTCGCGAGGCGGAGCGGACGTTTGTGATGCGTGAGTGCTTGGTGCCGATCGACATTTTATTCCTCGACCCCCGCGGTGCGGTTATCAACACCCACGCGATGCAGGTCGAGCCCCCTGGTACGCCGGAAAGAGAGCTGAAGCCTTACCGCAGCGAAGCTAAGTCGTCGCTGGTGATTGAGCTCGCCGGGGGCACCGTCGAGCGGCTGGGGATCGAGAAGGGAGACCTGATCGAGCTGCCGGTGTTGGAGCTTAAGCGTCGTGCGCAGTGAGTCGATAGTTTCAGGGACGGACTAGTTCCTGTTTCTATGAGGACCGCGTGGCATGCCCAGATCAAAGCTGTTGATTGTCTCGGATCAGCCCGACGCTCAAAACAAGGCAGAGGCGTTCGCAGAACAGGTTTTATCGGCCGCCCCCGAATCCGCCCGCCCCGATATCGCCACCGCTTCGGGAGAGGATCTGGTTGCGGGTCAAGTTGACCTGTCCGAAATCCAAGCCGCCTGGCTCTGGTGTACGGGCGACAATTCCGAAATCGATGAATTTTCCCTCATCGCGGCGCTGCAGGACAAAGTCGTCCCCGCCGCGTTGACCCGCCCGGAAATGACCGAATGCCTGGGCGAGATGATCGACTCGGGCGTCGTGGCGTGCCCCGCCGAGGCCGATCCAGCAAGCGTATGGGGAGTTTTTAGCGGGTTGCTGGCCACGTCACCGGTCTTGCAAGCTATCTCGGTCGAGTCGCGGATGCTCCGAGCCCAGAGCAGCGGTATGGCTGGGCAGTTCGACAAGATCGACGAAGAGCTGCGGATGGCGGTCAAGATCCAACGCGAATTCTTGCCGAAAGAACTGCCCGACCCTGAGGGCCTGCACTTCGACGTGCTCTGGCGCCCGGCGTCTTACGTCAGCGGCGACATCTACGACGTCATGCGGCTCGACGAGCACCATATCGGCGTCTTCATCGCCGACGCGGTGGGCCACGGCGTACCCGCGGCGCTGGTCTCGATCTTTATCAAGCAATCGATCCAGACCCGCCAGATCACGCCCGGCATCGGCCCCGGATACCGCGTGCTACCGCCCGGCGAGGCGTTGTCAACGCTCAACCGCGCGATGATCGAACTCGACGCGGGTAGCGCCAGCCTCGGCACCGCGGCCTACGGGGTACTTGATACACGAACGCAGCGGCTCACGATCGCCCGGGCCGGGCACCCCGCCCCGCTGCTGCTGCGCGGCAACGGTGAGTCACAGTGGCTCGAACCCGACGGCGCGATGCTCGGCATCTTCGCCGAGGAGGTTTTCGAAGAGATCGTTATTGACCTTGAAGATAACGACCGTTTCCTGCTGTATTCCGACGGCTTCGAGGTCGCCTTCCCCGGCCGTGGCAAGGGTGGGCGATTAGCCAACGAACACTACGCCGAAGAGTTTGAAGGGCTACGTAACGGCAGCGGGCAGGAAGCACTCGATTTCTTGCAGGGCCGACTTGACTTGCAGAGCGGTTCTCTCAACCAACGCGACGACCTGACGGTGATCTGCTCCAGCGTTGCGGCGCTGCCTGATATTGCTGCAAACCGTGACGAGTACGACAAAGCACATATCCGCTCGGTTGCCTGAATAAATCAGCAGGCAATCGCTGGATCGGTTAGCCAGAAAAGATATTTTTGCAATTCTGTAGGGTTTAGATTTCTTTAGTCTGAGGCCGAAAAAGCCGATCTAAATTTTGGGGATAATCAGGGCGCAATTTTCATTTCGTCAGCCGCCCGAAGCTCGAGTCCAGGACCATGCCTTCGCCGTCAAATCCACCTTTAACTCAACACACTCAGGTGAGTTCCACATCCGCTCACGACGTTGTCCAACGGTTTAACAACGTCACTGAGCTGGCGTCGCAGCTCAATGGCGAGATCAACGAGGCAGCGTCTTCTTCCGCACAGCAGTACAAGCAGCTCCGGCTGCTCGAGCATGTCATCGACGGCTTAGCGGTTCATACCGATAACGATGAATTGCTGGCGGACGCTATGGAGCAGGTGGCCATGATGACGGCCAGCAACGAAGTCTGGATCGTCGAGGCCGGCCCGGAAAGCGCGGTGGGGATGGTTCATATGCTCGGCGAGGTCGTCGTCGGGGAGTCCGAACTTCCACCCGAGATAAGCGCGTTGTGCGAAAGCGTCTTCTTCCAACGGCCGCAGCCCGAATCTCAGCGGATGATACGGGCAGACGGCAGTACGGCGACCGCGATGCCGATCCTCACGAACCAGCGTTTTTTTGGCAGCCTGGTTTTCGCCACGCGCAAAGCTTCGCCTGTCGACGACGAGCTACGCGACCGGTTGCTGCATTCGATCCTGCGTTACGTGGCGATATCGGTTGAAAACCGCCACTTCATCGAGTCCTTAAACGAGATGATCGTGGAGGTCGTCTGCGGCTTCTCGTTAGCGATCGAGTCCCGGGATTCCTATACGGGCGGCCACGTACAACGGGTCACCGCCTACGCGTTGGCATTGGCCCAGGCGATGGGGCTGAGCGACGAAGAACAATCGATCGTCCGATTGGGCGGGCTGCTACACGACATCGGTAAGGTCGCCATCCCCGACGACATCCTCAACAAAGACGCAAAGCTCTCGAACGAAGAGTTCGACGTTATCAAGGCCCACCCGGTCGTCGGCCACGAGATCCTGAAACGTATCCCCCATCTCGACCGCGCAAACCAGATCGTCCGGCACCACCACGAACGCTGGGACGGCACAGGGTACCCCGACAAACTTGGCGGCAAACACATCCCCAAGCTCTCGCGCGTCTTGGCGATTGCCGACTCTTACGACGCGATGACCAGCGACCGCTCGTACCGTCGGACCAAGAGCCACGAAGAGGCGATGCGGGAGATCGAGCGGTGCGCGGGTTCTCAGTTCGACCCCGAAATGGCCGAAGTGTTTTGCCGCTTCGACGAGAAAAAACTCGAGTTCGCCGCCGCCATCATGCACGACTGGATCCAGTCGAAAGACCACAGCAACGGGCTGGCCATCGACCAACTTATCGGCATGAAAAAACCTAAGCTGCCTGATCTGCTCCGCGACGCGGCGAGTTAAAGTAGCCGCAGCTGGCGACACATTATTCTGCGAAGCCAGCCTGCTTTAGTGTTGCCATGTTGAGTAGCTTGTTTTCTGGCGGTGTTGACGCTTGGCTCTGCATCCGCTGGAGCGTGTGGACCGTGGTTTTCGTCAGGATGTCTGCTTCGAGATTGACGCGGACGCCCTCACGACTGACGCCGAGGGTTGTGCGGCTTAAGGTCTCGGGGATCAAGGCGACGTCGAACGTTTCCGGGCCAACCGACGCGAGCGTTAGGCTCACCCCGTCGACCGCAACCGATCCCTTCGGGATCAGATAGGGCATCAATTCTTCCGGGGGACGGACCGTCGTCCGCCACTCTTCGGGCGTGTCGAGCACCGCGACAATTTCGCCGACGCCGTCGACATGACCCTGCATAAAGTGGCCGCCCAGCGGCTGGTTCGGCGTCACCGCGATTTCGAGATTGACCGCGTCGCCCTCGGCCAGATCGCCGAGCTTGGTTTTGGCCAACGACTCGGCGATGACATCGAAGCTCAGCGTTTGGTCGGCGATCTCGACCGCGGTCAGGCAGCAGCCCGACACGCAGACCGAGTCGCCGTGGGCAATTGGATGCGTTTCCGAGGTCAGCCCGGCCCGCTCGATAGTGAGTCTCGCCCCGAATTCATTGGGGATAAGCGAAACGATACGGCCGACGGTTTGGACGATGCCAGTGAACATAGAAGTTAGTTTAGGTATCATCCGCGATCCCCGCCCGGCGGGGCTATTTTGCACCCCGGATCGAATCGAAACCCCATGAAATACCGAACCCACAACTGCGGCGAGCTCCGCGACACCCACCTCGACCAGACCGTGACCCTCTCGGGCTGGGTCAACAACTACCGCGACCACGGCGGCGTCCGCTTCATCGACCTCCGCGACCGCGACGGGATCACCCAAGTGGTATTTCACCCGGAAGCCGCCGAGGCCCACGCTACCGCGCAGAAGCTTCGGCGGGAAGACGTCATTACCGTCACCGGCAAGTGCATCGTCCGCGCCGGCGGCGAGAACCCGAAACTGCCCACCGGCAAGATCGAGGTCGACGCGAGCGAGGCCATCGTACTCAACGACGCCGAGAACCCGCCGTTCATCCCCGACGAGGCCGAGAAGGTCGGCGAGGAGACCCGGCTGCGCTACCGCTACGTCGACCTACGCCGCCCCGCGATGCAGCACACGCTTAAGACCCGCCACCGCGTCACCAAGATCACCCGCGACTACTTCGACGAGCACGGCTTCTACGAGGTCGAGACCCCGTTCCTCTGCCGCAGCACGCCCGAGGGGGCACGGGACTTCCTCGTGCCGTCTCGCCTGCAGGAAGGCGAGTTCTACGCCCTGCCTCAGAGTCCTCAGCTCTTCAAGCAGATCCTGATGGTCGGCGGGATCGAGAAGTACATCCAGATCGCCCGGTGCTTCCGCGACGAAGACCCTCGGGCCGACCGACAGGCCGAGTTCACGCAGGTCGATATGGAGATGGCCTTCGTCGAGCAAGAAGACGTCATGGGCGTCAACGAAGGGTTGATGCGGCGGATCTGGAAGGACGTGCTCGACGTCGATATCCCAAATCCAATTAAGCGGATGACCTACGCCGAGGCGATGAACGACTACGGCAGCGACCGCCCCGACCTCCGCTTCGACATGAAGCTCGTCGACGTCTCCGACCTCGCCACGCAGACCGACTTCAAGGTATTCAGCGGCGCGGTCGAAAAAGGCGGCATCGTCAAAGCCATCCGCGTCCCCGGCGGCGCCAAGATGACCCGCAAAGAGACCGACGCTTTGGCCGAGTGGGTCAAGCAGTTCGGTGCGGGCGGCCTGCCGGTTTGCAAGGTCGAAGGCGGCACCATCGCCACCGGCGTCGCGAAGTTCCTCACGCCGATCGCCGAGCCGCTGGTCGAACGCATGGGCGCTGAAGACGGCGACCTGCTCTGCTTCGGCGTCGACCCTAAGCCCGCGACGGTCCACCGAGTGCTCGGAGAGCTCCGCGTCAAGATTGCCCACGACCTCGAGTTGATCGACCCCAAACAGGCCGAGTGGCTGTGGGTCGTCGACTTCCCGCTGGTCGAGTGGAGCGAAGACAAGAAACGCTGGGACAGCCTCCACCACCCGTTCACCGCCCCGAACGACGAAGACCTCGAAAAACTCGAAAGCGGCGATCACGATACCATCGCCTTGATCAAGTCCAAGGCCTACGACCTCGTCCTCAACGGCAGCGAGATGGGCGGCGGCTCGATCCGTATCCACAGGCCCGACGTCCAGTCCAAGGTCTTCAAGCTTCTGGGCATCGACGAAGAGGAAGCTCAAGCCAAGTTCGGCTTCCTGCTCGACGCGCTCAAGTACGGCGCCCCGCCCCACGGCGGCCTCGCCTTCGGCCTCGACCGAACCGTCATGCAACTCGTTGGCACGTCCAATATCCGCGACGTGATCGCTTTCCCCAAGACCCAGAACGGCGCCGACCTGATGACCGAGGCGCCGTCACCTGTCGACGAAGACCAGCTCAAGGAACTGAATCTGCGTATCCAGCTCCCGCCGAAATCGCCGGCAGGATAAATTCGCTTCCGGGGCTTCTTCTGGCCGATCTCACGGATGACGAGGGGCCTTTCTCATGTGCGGAATCGCGGGCATCGTGCGTTTCGACGACCAGCCGATCGATCGAGATCGGCTCGGAGCGATGCTCGCGCACCTCAAGCACCGGGGCCCCGACGGTGACGGCATCAGCGAGCACGGACGTTGTGCGCTGGTTCACACCCGCCTGTCGATCATCGACTTGCTTTCCGGCCAGCAACCGATGCACCTCGCCGAGAGCGGATCAATGGACGCCGAACCCCGCGACATCCCCCGCCGAGGTTCGTCTGGCCCCTTGCACCTGATCTTCAACGGCGAGATCTACAACCACAAAGAGCTGCGCAAAAAACTCGAGAAGCGTGGCCACGTCTTCGCCTCAACCCACTCCGACACCGAGGTCCTGCTCTACGGCTACCGCCAGTGGGGCGAGAACCTGCCGAAACACATCCACGGCATGTTCGCCTTCGCCATCTGGGACGAACAGGCCCGCCGGATGTTCATGGCCCGAGACCGCGCGGGTAAGAAGCCGCTGTTCATCCGTTATTCGGCCGATCAAAAAGAGCTCACCTTCGCCAGCCTCGTCGGCACAGTTGTAGCAGGGCTACCGAGCGACGAAAAACCCGCGGCCGACCGTTCCGCCCTGCTGAATTATCTGCGGCTCGGCTACACGTTCGGGCGCTCGATGATCGACGGGGTTAACGAACTGCCCGCAGCCCACTTCATGCGGATCGAGCACGACGGCGAGGTCCAAGTCCGCCGATACTGGCGTCCTCCGCCGATCAGTAAACACTCGACCGCGTTGGGCGCGATCGACGCCCTGGAAGAAGTTCTCAACGAATCGGTGGTCAAGCGGCTGGAGGCCGACGTCCCGCTGGGCTGTTTCCTATCGGGCGGGATCGATTCGTCGGTCGTCGCGGCTTTCGGCCAGAGGCGGCTTAACGAACTCGGCGGTGATCGTCTGCGGACATTCAGCGTCGCGATGCCGGACGCGCTTTACGACGAGACCCCGTACGCAAAACAAGTCGCTGACCACATCGGCGCGGACCACACGGTCCTGGAATGCGAAGTCGGCGACGCGATGCGTGACCTCGAACGCATGATGGCCGTAGCGGGCGAACCGACCGCCGACAGCTCACTGCTGCCGACGCACTGGCTGTGCAAGACCGCCCGCCCTTACTGCAAAGCCGCACTGTCGGGCGACGGCGGCGACGAACTGTTCGGCGGTTACGACCGCTACCGGGCGATGCGTCTGCTCCGCCGCCACCGGGCCTGGCTCCAGCACCTTCCCCGTAGCTTGTTCCGGGGACACGCCAAGTCACGTCGCGCCCGCCTCGGCCGACTGATCGATGCAGCCCAATCGGGTGATCGGCCAGAGCAACAGTACCGTTCGATGATCCACCTATTCACCGATACCGGGATCGAACGGCTGATGCCCGACCTGATCAATGAGGTCGAGCCAAAGACGGTCACGCCACCGGCCCTGCCCGACTGGCCGGCCTGGGACGACCTGGCTCACGCCGCGATGCGATGGGACTTCCAGCACTACCTGCCGTTCGAGTTGTTGCGTAAAGTCGACCGCGCCGCGATGGCCGTGTCGCTCGAGGTCCGCTGCCCGATACTCGACACGCAAGTCTGCGACCTCGCCGGTCACCTACCGACCAGCGTCCTGATGCCGGGCGGCCGCCCCAAGGCCCTGCTGCGTCAGCTCGGCGAACGGCTGTTGCCTCAGGACATCTGCCGCCGACCCAAACGCGGCTTCACGGTACCCATCGGCGATTGGCTACGCGGCCGTCTCCGAGATGACCTGCACGACCGCCTCTTCGACGGCCGACTCGAATCCCTCGGCGTCAACCGGTCCGAGTGCCAACGACTCTTCGACGAACACCGCGAGCAACGCGACGATCACACCCACCGGCTCTTCAGCCTCCTACAACTATCTTTGTGGGCCGACTGGCTCGAAACCGCCCCGTCACCAACCCCCGCCATTGGTATCGTTTAAAAGCGATTCGTTTTTGTTGCGTTAGTCTCAAGACTTTCTCGGTTCCCACGGCATATGCTGTTGGCTGTACTCCAAGAGACGTATCGAAAGCTGCTCTATGCAATCAATATCAATACACTATGCCAAACTCCTTTTGCTGGCTCTGTTTTTCGGCTTGCCGATCAGCCATGTAGCAACAGCGCAGGACATCACGATCGGGGCGTATAACGTCCAGAACTTTTTCGATGTCTTCGACGACCCTTACGCCAACGACGAAGACGTTGCGGTTAAGTCGCGTCGTCAGATCGAAGCGATCGCTAAAGCGGTGCAGCGGCTAGACGCCGACGTGCTCGTTTTCCAGGAGTTGGAAAACGAGCACTTGCTTCAAGCGATGGTCGACGAGTTCCTGCCCAACGCCGGCTACGAGTACGTCGCCGCTCAACGCACCAACTCCGGCCGGGGTATCAACCTCGGCGTCGTCAGCCGCTACCCGATCGTTGAGCTCCGCAGCTTCCGCTTCACCAAACTCACCAACCCCAAAGCCCCCGACCGCGAATGGCGGTTTGCCCGCGACGTGATGCAGGTCGCGGTTGACGTCGGGCTGGACCGCCCGGTCAACGTGTACTCGATCCACCTCAAGAGCAACCGCGACGGCCCGGACGACCCGAACTCCCGCCTGTACCGCACCGCCGAGGCCATCGCGCTGAAGAACATCGTGCGGGCCGAGGTCGAGAAAGACCCCGGTTACCTCGGCGTGCTCGCCGGCGACTTCAACTCCAACTACGAGACCCGCCCCGAGCAGCCCCGCCCCTGGCCGGCGATGGAGCACCTGCTCGCCCCGGAAGACGACGGTACGCGGCTACTCACCGACGTCCACGCCCACCTCTCCGACGAAGCCCGCGTCACCATCCCGGGCAGCGGCCGGTTCCCCCCCGCCACCTTCGATTACGTCCTGGTGACCCCCGCGATGGCGGAGCGATACGTCCGCGGCTCGGCCAAGATCGTTAAAGGCCGGGCTTTGACCTCGGGCTCGGACCACTATCCCGTTGCGGCCTCGTTCCGCATCGGGCGTAAGCGTTGAGTCGCCTAAGGCCATTCAGACCAGATCGGTTTGTTGGAGGTAAGGATTGGCCTGCCGTTCACGGCCGATTGTCGTCTCGGGACCGTGGCCGGGAAGCACACGTGTATCGTCGGGCAGCGTAAGTAATTGCTTGTGGATCGATTTAATGAGCAGCGGCCCGTCGGACGTGGGGAAGTCGTATCGGCCGATGGACTGGGCGAAAAGCGTATCGCCGACGATCGCGGTGGCGAGTTCGGGTTGGTACAGCGTGATCCCGCCGGGGCTGTGGCCGGGGGTGTGGCGGACTTCGAACACGATGCCGTCGAGTTCGAGGGCTTGGCCGTGGACCAGGACGTCGGTCGGATCGGGGGCAACGACGGGTTGGCTGAGGTAGAGCGATAGATTCAACGACGCGTCGCTGAGGAAATCTTTCTCCGCCTTGTGGATATAGATGGGCGTATCCGGGAACCGTTGCAAAGCCTCGGCCACACCCTCAATATGGTCGGCGTGGGCATGGGTGAGGATGATTTTTTCGACACTCAGCCCCGCCGCTTCGACATGGTCGAGCATCTCCGCCGGGCGTTGGCCGACATCTATCAGCCAAGCCGATTTACTTGGCCGAGAAACAACGAAACAGTTGGTTTGGAAATCGCCGAGGGCGAAGATATCAATGCTTAGCGTAGAAGAATCGGTCATACGGCCAGTCTACCTCAAGCCTGATCAACGCCGGGCCTCGCAGCGTTACCCTTCCGGGGTCAGTGTATGAACGACTTGGTCTTCTTGCCGGTGAGGTAGCTCTCGATGACGGTCGAGCTGAGGTTCTCGCTGGTGCAGTAGTAGGCCATGCCGCGGGTGAGGCGGGTGAGCTTGTCGACGAAGCCGACCCAGTCCATGCCCCAGTAGTCTTCGATCAGGGCGAAGGTCGCGATGCGGATGCCCATCTGCTGGCACTTGAGGGCTTCCTGCAGCGTGATGTTGCTCGTCTCTTCCGTCGGCGGGTAGAGCAGGTACAGCATCTCTTCCCCCGTGGCCCCCTCAAAACTACTTCCGGGGGTGGCGACATGGGCGGTGGGTTGGCCGTCGGTGATGACGAAGATCTGTTTGTTGGCGGCACCGCTGCGGGCGAGCATCTGGCGGGCGGTGCGGAGGCCGAGCTGGAGGTTGGTGAAGTGCTGGGGGATTTTTTCGACGTTGGCCCGCGCTTGTTCGAGTGGGACGCGGATGCGTACTTCGTAGTCACGCACCGACACCGGCTTGGGCATCACCAGCGGCACGTCTCGCTCGTGCAGCTTGTCGGCCAGCGAATAAAACCCGACGTAGTCCAGCGTGTCCTGCGGGAACCGGCCGCGGATCAGTTCCTGCATCCCTAAAGCGATCCGCTTGGCCTGGATGAATCGGCCGTAACGCATCATCGACCCGGACAGGTCGATCAGCATGACGGTCGCACAGTCGGCCGAGCCCTCGGTCATGTGCAGCTCGAAGTCGCTGAAGCCAATCTTGATCGGCAGCGACGCCCCACCAGAGCCGTGGCCAGCCCGCGCCCGCTCGGCGGTCTGCCGGCTGATCGCGTTCCGCAGCGTCTGGCCGAGCTCAAGCTCGCTGATCGGGTCGCCGAATTCATATGCCTTGGTCCCGTCGGCCCGCTCCGTGGTTCGCCCCTGGTGACGGGTCTGGTGCCCATCCCGTGAGCCCTTTTTCATCTCGGCGAAGATGTCCAGCAGCGCCTGGTGCTGGAACCCCTTGAGCATCCGCGGAGTCATCCGCAGCTTGGTGTTGCCGTCTTCGTCTTCGTACTCCTCCAGCAGCCCGGCGTCGATCATCGCCTGGATGAACTCCTGCTCCTCAGGGTTATCGAGGTTGTTCATCGCGTCTAGCGCCTGCTCGCCGTACTGTAGGATGAAGTTCATCACGTTCGGCTGGGCGAACAGTTGGTCCGGACTGAGGAAACCTTGGCCGTCGAACTCTGAGTAAGAAAACTTCATGCGAAATCGTAGGCGTTCGCCGCTGGGCAATCCGCCTTTTCGAATGCCTACAGAGGCTGCTTCTTTGGAAGCCCCGGCAAGCGGGGGAATTCCTTCGGCGTCGCGGCCGCCTTTATCACCGAAACTAAGACCAACTCGTTGTCGAACGACTCGGGGTACGCGTCGACCACCGCGACCTCGCCGCCGCCGAGCTTCAGCAGCGCATCGCCGCTGGCTTCAAGCTCGGTTTCGGCCTTGGGCCCCTTCATCGCCAGCACCCGCCCACCCGTCTTCAGCAGCGGCAGCGAATACTCCAGCACTACCGGCATCGGCCCGACCGCCCGGCTTACGGCCACGTCGTATCGACCTCGAAACTTCGGGTCCTGGCCGAGCGTCTCGACGCGTTCCTGGACGGCGGTGGTGTTGACCAAGCCGAGGGATTCGATCACCGATTGGATAAACGCGATTTTCTTGCCGGTGGCCTCGATGAGCGTCACTGCGACGTCGGGCCGAGCTATCGCGAGCGGGATGCCCGGCAGGCCTGCGCCGGTGCCGATGTCGACGAGGCGTAGCTCTTGCCCACCATCAGTTTCGCTGTCGGAAATGCCGGGCAGCGGGGTCAGGCTGTCGACGATCAGCCGGCTCCACGCCAGCTCGCGGTGGCGGATCGCGGTGAGGTTGGTCGTTTCGTTCGCCTTCAGCACGAGGTCGAGGTACGCCTCGAGCTTACTCAACATCTCGGCGGGGACCTCGAAGCCCAGGGCTTGAAGGTCGGCGTGCACAAATTCGGGGATAGCCATTTTTGAATCTTATCATTACGATACACGGCAGTGATTTTGACGTTTTCGCTCACCGTCCTTCATGTCTTTGGTCCTCCGGAATTCATCAACAATGCCCGACGCTACCGATTCGCCGCAGACCTTCAGCCAGTTCGTCAAACAACTCGGCCCGGGCTTCCTCCAGAGCGCCTGTACTATCGGCGGCGGCACGTTGGGAGCATGCCTCTTCCTCGGGTCGTTCGCGGGGCTGACGGCGTTGTGGGTCCAGCCGGTGGCGATGCTGCTGGGCGTGGGTGTGCTGCTGATGATCGCCCACGTCACGCTGAGCACGGAGCAGAGCCCGTTCGGCCTGATCAACAAAAAAGTCAGCCCGGTGCTCGGCTGGGGCTGGCTGATCGCGACCGTCGCCGCCAACATGGTCTGGGGCCTGCCGCAATACAACCTCGGCACCGACGCTTTGACGCAGATGGTCCTGCCCGGCCTCCTCGGGCCCGGTATGGCCGCGGGCGGGGCCGACGGCACCACCGGCCGGGTCATCGCCACCGCGATCATGGCCGGCTGCGCCGTCGGCATCATCCTGACCCAGATCAGCAAAGGCCCCGGCGCCCGCCTATTCGACCGGTTTATCCAGCTCGTTGTCGCGGGCATCGTGCTCTGCTTCGGCGTTGTCGGCGTCAAGCTACTGACCACCGGCGACCTGTCGTTCGGGGGGGTACTGGGCGGGTTCGTGCCTTCGCCGTCGATCTTCTTCGAACCGACCGCAGGCTACGCCGAGATGCTGGGACAAAGCCTGCACGCCGACTTCTGGGCGGATCGGATAACGACGGCGCAGCGGAACACCGCATTGGCGGCGATCAGCGCCGCCGTCGGGATCAACATGACATTCCTAATGCCCTACGCCCTGCTCGCCCGCGGCTGGGGGCGGAAGCAGCGCGGCCTCGCCCGGGCCGACCTCTTTGTCGGGCTGCTCTTGCCGTTCATCCTCGTCAGCACGTTCGTCGTCTCCGCCGCTGCCGCGACGCTGCACGGCAAGGACAACGTCAACCCCGAACTAATCCAGTGGAGCTTCAGCACCCCCGGCGAGGCCGCTCCGAGCGGCCTGAAGCCCTACCGGGCCAACCTCGAAGCCTACGCGGCCGACCAATTCGAGGGCTGGGCGGCGGCCGACGACAGGCAAAAAAACACGCTGCTCGACACCATCCCTGAACCCGAACGCTTCATCGCCGCCGCCACGATCAAGCACGGCACCGCCGCCCTCGCCGCGACGCTCACCGCCCTCTTCGACGGCAAGACCGGCGCCTTCGTCTTCGGCGTCGGCGTGTTCTTCATCGCCCTCTCCACCGTCCTCGTCCACATGCTCATCAACGGCTACGCCCTCGAGGTCGGCTTCGGCATCCCACGCAAGATCGGCAGCCTGCTCCCGCTGATCGCCGTCACCGGCCCGTTCGTCTGGGGCGAGCTCAGCGCCTACCTCGTCATCCCCACCAGCATGATCGGCCTGATGCTCTTGCCGGTCGCGCTGTGGGGCTTCGTGCTGCTCGGCCAACAAAAAAGCCTCGGCGAAGCGCGATTCGGACCGGTGATACTGCTCATCGGTATCGTCGTCACCGTAATCTACACATTGCTCTCAGGTTGGGCCGCCTACATGAAGATCGGCTGGCTGGGCCCAGCCCTCATCGCCGCCGTCGCCGTCGCCGCCCTGCTCACCAGCCCGTTGGTGCTTAGGCGCACAGCCGCCGAATAAGCGCACTTCATGGGTTTCTTTCCGAATCAGTCAGCTACTTCACATCGGCGACCGTACCCACCAACTCCCGTTCGAGGTAGTTTCGTAACGAAGGGCTAACAAAAGGTTAGGCCTCTTTACGCCATGCAAAATGCGACAATTCGTTCTCGGCATTATCGAGTTGAATGCACTGGTTGCCCATGTCTCGCACAATGAAAGTCTCAGCCACGCCTTCCCAATCAACCACCAATGTCGGGGCGCCAGTTTGCTGTTCGGTGGAGATAACATCGAATTGCTCCTCTCCATCCAGGCTGGACAGACGGAATGTATCTGCTGAGATTTCGATCGCGATGCCGTCAAGTGTTGCGCCATTCTCCTTGAGGAATTGCTCGACCGCTTGCTCGTAGCCCGGCTTCATCTCGAACCGGTCGGTGAAATAACCGGTCATAAGGATGGCGGACTTTTCAGGGTCTACAACGTAGCGGCCGTGAATGTTCATGGATGCCCTCGGAGGCCTAACAGTGATTAAGTAAACGGGTCTGTTGCGTTTTCTACAAAGCTTAATGAAGCGAGGGGAGGCGTGTAAAGCAAAAAGGAGAAAACCCCTGCGGAAACAGCTCTTCCTAATACTTGGACTGTATTAGGGTATCTGTGTGAATCTTACTCAGCAGGTCGAGCAAGTGTGTCTGGCACGGCGGTATTCGTCAACAACCGCCAAAGGTTACGGATACTGGATCGGCCGGTAAAAGGGTCACGCTCATCTCTTTACCGACGCATCACAAAAATTACGCCGAGCTAGTTGCGGCCCCGGCCGTCGAACTCGAAGGATGGCCGCGATACGAACCCCGCGGGGCGGGACGCGAAGTTCATTACCAGGCCGACCATTACAAAGCTGAACAGCAGCGACGACCCGCCGTAGCTCACTAGCGGCAGCGTGATGCCCGTGATCGGCAGCAAACCCACCGTCATGCCGATGTTGATCACCGCCTGGGCAAGAAAAATCCCCGCGAAGCCGACGCACGCGACTCGGCCCATCGGCTCCTGGCTCGTCGCCGCGACCGCGAGCATCGACCCAATCAAAAGCAGGTACAAGCCCATCGTGGCCAGCCCGCCGAGCATGCCCCAGCGGTTGACGATCACCGCGTAGATCATGTCGTTGTGGGCTTCGGGCAATTTATAGAACTCGATGAACGTCTCCGACCGCTCGCCGCCGTAGCCGCGGGCCCCGCCCGCCCCGGCCAGCGTCATCGCCTTGTGCTGCTGGTACGCCTCGTCCTGCACCTCGCTGTAGTCGCCCGACGCGAGCTTGAGCATCGAAGTGATCCGCGACTTCTGGTACGACTTCAGCCACGGCGCGTAGTCCGGCTCGCCCGGCACGCCCGAGCTCATCAGCACCAGCGTCACGTTCACCCCCACCACCAACACCCCCAAACCCACCACCGAAAACAGGTGACGCAGCTTCGCCCCCGCCGCGATCAGCATCACCAACAACGCCGGGCCGAACGCCAGCGACTGTCCCAGGTCCGGCTGCAAGATGATCAGCCCCACCGGCACCATCATGAACAGGAACGGCGGGATCAGCCCCAAGAACGACCGCTGGCTCTCGCGGTAACGCAGGTACCACGCCAGCAAGATCACAAACGAAACCTTCGCCATCTCCGACGGCTGAAAGTCCATCACCCGCAGATCGATCCACCCCCGCGTACCGTTGCGCGGCCGGACGATACTCTCGGGGACAAACGGGATCAACAGAAAGACCAGTAGCACGATCACTAAGCCAAACACGGGGTACGCAAGCCAACCGATCAGACGTGGGTGCGGCAGCAGCATCACAGCCATCGCGAGCAGCGCGACGACGAGGTTGCGCTGCTGCGACGCCGCGATCCCGGGCTCTAGCGTCTCGACCGTCTCCTGCGACGCGATTCCCATCGCCGCGAGACCTACCGCCGCCAGCAGCGTCAGCCAGCCGAAGTTCGGCCGCACCAGTTCTTTCAGCCGTTCCGCGGCGAGTTCGATCATCGCCCCGCCTTAGCGCTAGCCCCTAAATCAACCACCGGGCTGACGGCTTCCAGGGCGGTCTGTCCGAGGTATCCCTCGATCGCCAACGCCCGGATGATCTGGTTCACGATCGGCCCGGCGACCCGCCCGCCCGAACCGCCGTATTCCACCACCACCGCGATCGCATGCGTCGGCCGCGGCTCGCCCTCGGGCTGGACGAGCGCGATGACCCAGCCGTGGTAGCCCTCGCGGAGAATCGCTCCCTTAGGATTCCAGTCGCCGGGGTTCGCAATGCTGCCGTCGGGTTTCTCTTCGCCGCCGTCGTAGACCCGGCGGAACGGCGGGGCGTCGGCCGTGCCCGACTTGGCCATCACCTTCACCCCAGGAACGTCGAAGACCCGCTCGTAGCTGCCGTCGGCGAAGCCGATGCGGTAGGTGGTGCCGCGGTCGCGGCCGTCGGTGCCGCGGAAGTTGGCAGAGTCATCCATGCCGCGCAGCGCCCGGTCGCGGGCGGCGGGTGACAAATGAAGCTGGCTCGCCTCGCGGGGTGGGCCGACGCGGCTACGGTCCTGAATAAAGGTCGGCGGGATGAACAGGCCGCCGCGGGCGAGGGTAGCGTGGGCGTTGGCGACCTGAAGCGGCGTGGCCGACATCGCGCCCTCGCCGATCGACATGTACGCCGCCTCTTCCTCGGTCACCCGTCGGCCCGGCCGGGGTAACGCTCCGCGCACTTCTTCCTGCAGGCCGACGCCCGCTCTTCGGCCGAAGCCGAACAGGCTGAACCACTCGGCGACACGTTGGTAGCTTTGTTGTTCACCGAATTTCTGGGCGACCCGGCCGAAGAAAACGTTGGAGCTGACCCGGATCGCCTCGATCCCATTAAGCGTACCGAAATTAACGTCCTGCCCTTGCTGCGGGCGGTAGATCCAGTCACGGAACGTCCCGGGCTTCTCCGGCCAGAGGTGGCCCTGGCTGCAGTCGATCGTCTCATCCGGGGCGATCACGCCGTCGGTGATCGCGGCGGCTAGCACCAGCGGTTTGTTGGTCGATCCCGGCTCGTAGCGATAAGCCACGGGCCGAAAGGTCGTCGGCCGATTTTCGAAGTCGCCGTATATCTCACCACTTCGTTTTTCTAAATCTAAGAGCGAAATGCCTGGCACACTGACCGCGCCGATTACTTCGCCGTTGTCGATATCTAACACCACCGCGGCACCGTTTAACGCCGCCCCCGGCTTGGGCGTCATCGGCTTACTCTCCGACGGGTAGCCCGACCGGTGCCACTCCTGCGACCGCATCAGACCGATCGCAGGGTCTTGTGACAAGATCGCCTGCATCCGCATCTGCAGCTGGATGTCGACGCTGAGATGGATTTCTTCACCGGCTAACGGCGGTTGAATTGTTTCCTCGCCGGTATCGAGATGAAGGATACGTTGTCCGCGACGGCCGCGCAAGACGGACTCCATCGATCGTTCAACGCCGAACCGCCCGATCAGGTCGTTGTCGCGATAGCCGTTGAGGTCAACGATTAGATTGCCACTGCCCTCGTCTTCGCGGTAGAACGGGTACACGTCCCAGTGCGGGTCGCTGGTGTTGACCCGACGCAGGCTGCCGATGATGTGTCGGCCGATCCCGTCGACGGTGACAAGCAGCGGTTTAGGGTTCGCCAGCGGGCCGGGCAGGGTCGAGCGGTCGAATTCGAAGGTCCGCGACTCCCACGGGTAGACCCGCTGCCGAACGCGGACGGGCTCGACCTCGAGCCAGGCTTCGTACTCTCGGGTGTCGGGCGGCGGGGGTTGGCCGTCGTCCCGGGCTTGCTTACGCGCCGCCGTGTATTCCGCTTCTTCGAGCTTGGCCTTCGCGATGAACTGATCGACCCAGCTCACCGTCTCCGGCGTCACGTCGTACAGCACCGCGTGCGGCTGATACTCCTCCCGCACCGGGACGTCGACCTCGGCCCAGCTCAGCTTCTTGGCCTGGTCTTCGGTCAGGATTTTGTATTTCTTCCGGCGGTTTTTCGCGGTGGCGTCCGCGCCCATCGTCTGAACCCAGCGGACAACCTCGCGGCGACGCTCGTCGATCGCGTCCGGCGAGACGCCGCCGAGCTCGGCCAGCGTCACCTTCAACGCCTCGGTTTTCACCAGGTAAGGCTCGATGTATTGCCGGGTGAGCTCGGCCCGCTGGTCGAGCGTAAGCCCGCGCCAGGCCTGCCGGGACATGGTCCGTCGGGCCGCGGCCGATGCTTGCTCGTAGGCCCAGTTGCCGGAGAGTAAAGCGAAGCTGACCTGCACGTCCCAGCCGGGCCGGTCCTCGGCCAGCAGGCGGCCCTTGCGGTCGCGTATCTTGCCGCGGGAAGTCGGCGTGTAGGCTGCGTTTTCGAGGTGGGCCTTGAGCGTGGCCTGCCGTTGGCTATGTTCCTCGCCGGTGGTGAGCTTCACGGTCTGAGCCGCGAGCAGAGCCATCAACCCCAGCGACATCACGGCCAACAGCAGCAACCGGCGGTGGAACATGCTCGGGATCAGTTGGCGGAGAGCGTCTCGCATGGCCTCAACGTGACAACACGCCGCGCCCGCGACGTCCGTGTCTCGATCCATATTCTACTTGAGTCGGGGGCGAAGAAAACCCGCCGGGTCAGGCCGCGTCGACCTGGGCCTTGTCGGTCAGCACCGTGAGCTGGCTGCCCTTCATCTGAGCGAATCCGCCTTCGATCTGGAGCGTGGTTTTGTCGCCGCCCGCTCCGGTGAGGCGGAGTGAACCTTCGCCGATCTGTACCAGGATCGGAGCCCGGTTGACCGCGAAGCCCATCTCGCCGTCCCACGCGGGCAGGACGATATACGAAACCTCTCCGTCGAAAACTTCTTGTTCGGGGGTGACGACGCTGCAGGTGAAGGTGCCGGGCATGGGGGTACTCCGCTGATGAGTGGGAGAGGCATCGTAATCCCGTCGCTTGGCCTGTCAAACGGGTTAACCCGCTACGCCGTTATCGGCTCGGGCAGGTGGGCTTTGAGGAACTTACCGGTGTACGAGGTCTCATGCTCAGCCACGTCCTCGGGCGTGCCGGTCGCGACGATCGTGCCGCCGCGGTCGCCGCCTTCGGGGCCCAGATCGATTAGCCAGTCGCTGCACTTGATCACGTCGAGGTTGTGCTCGATCAGGATCACGGTATTACCCGCGTCGGCGAGTCGATCGAGCACGCTGATGAGTTTTTTCACGTCGGCGAAGTGGAGGCCGGTCGTCGGCTCGTCGAGGACGTACAGCGTATGCCCAGTCGACCGCTTGCCGAGTTCGGTGGCGAGCTTAACGCGTTGCGCTTCGCCCCCGGAAAGAGTTGTACTTGCCTGGCCGAGCTGGACATAACTCAGGCCTACGTCGTTTAGCGCGGTAAGCAAGCGTTTAACGTCGCTGAAGCTATCGAAGAACTCCAGCGCCTCTTCGACCGTCATGTTCAGTACATCACTAATATTTTTTCCGCGGTATGTAATCTCCAGCGTCTCCCGGTTGTACCGCTTGCCCTTGCACACATCACACTCGACGAACACGTCCGGCAGGAAGTGCATCTCGATCTTCTTTGTTCCTTGGCCCTGACACGCCTCGCACCGCCCGCCCTTGACGTTAAAGCTGAACCGGCCGGGCTTGTATCCGCGGATTTTTGCTTCCTTGGTTTTGGTGAACAGGTCGCGGATCATGTCGAACACGCCGGTGTAGGTCGCGGGGTTCGACCGCGGGGTTCGGCCGATGGGTGACTGATCGACCTCGATGATCCGATCGATGTTCGTCACCCCGGTCAGCTTGTCGTGATCGCCCGGCTTGATACGCGAGCCGAGCAGCTCCCGCTTCGCCGCCTTGAGCAAAATCTGATTGACCAGCGTCGACTTGCCGCTGCCCGAGACGCCGGTAACGGTGACGATCCCGCCGAGCGGGAACTTCGTGGTGACTTCTTTGAGGTTGTTGTGGCGGGCGCCCTTGAGGGTCAGGCATTTCTTATGGTCGAGCTTGCGGCGTTGGTTAGGTGTATAGATTTCTTCGTCGCCACGTAAGAATTTCGCCGTAAGTGATTTCTTGTCGCGAAGGAACTGCTTCCGGGGGCCGTGGGCGACGATGGTCCCGCCGTGCCGGCCGGGGCCGGGGCCGACGTCTATCAAGTAGTCCGCGGCGCGGATCGTGTCTTCGTCGTGTTCGACGACGAGCACGGTGTTGCCGATGTCGGTGAGGTGTCGGAGGGTCTTGATGAGGCGGTCGTTGTCGCGTTGGTGCAGGCCGATGGTGGGTTCGTCGAGGACGTAGCAGCAGCCGACCAGCCCGCTGCCGACCTGCGTCGCGAGACGGATACGCTGCGACTCCCCCCCGGAGAGCGTGCCGGTGTTGCGCGACAGGTTGAGGTAGCCGAGACCGACGCTGAGCATGAAACCCAGCCGGGCACGGATTTCTTTAACGATCGGCTCGGCGATCTGCTCGCCTTCCTTGCTCAGCTTCAGCTTGCCGAAGAACTCCGACGCCTCTTCGATGGTCATCTGGACCACGTCGTGGATGTTGTATTCATCGCCCAATGAACCCTTGCCCGATGCGCCGGAAGCGATGAAGACGTGCAACGCCTCAGTCCGCAGCCTCGCACCGCCGCAGGCCTCGCAAAGCGACTCGGACAGATAACTCGAAAGCCGCTGCTTCACGAACTCGCTGTCGGTCGTCTCGAACCGCCGTTGCAGGTTAGGAAGCACACCCTCGAAGTGCGCCCCGTACTTCGTCTCGTCCCGCGTGGTGGTGCCCTCCATCATGATCCGCTGGATTGGCTTAGGCAGCCGTTTCCACGGCGTCTGCGGGCTGACGCTGAATTCGGTGCAGAACTTGCGGATGATGCGGTTGTAGAAAATATTCATCCGCTTGCCGTTCTTCCGCCAAGGCTCGATGGCCCCCTCGGTCAGCGACAGCTCCGCGTCCGCCACGACCAGCTCCGCATCGAACTCAAACACCGTCCCCAGCCCCGAACACTCCGGGCAGGCCCCGTAAGGCGAGTTGAACGAAAACAGCCTCGGCTCAAGGTCTTCTAACGAACACTCGGGGTGGAGTGCACACGCATACTTTTCGCTGAACAGAGTGTCCTGCCACCCCCCTTCTGCCTTCTCGTCCGCCACGCTCACCACCGCCAGCCCCTCAGCTAGCTTCAGTGACAATTCGATCGAATCCGCCACCCGCGTCCGCACGGGGTTATTGCCTTCTTCGTCGACCCCCTCGTGCCGAACGACGATGCGGTCGACCACCGCTTCGACCGTGTGCTTTTGGTAGCGCTGGGTCTTGGTCGTGAAGGGTGTCGCCGCTTTGGTCTTGGCGATCTCCCGGAGGTCCATCACCTCGCCGTCGACGCGGGCGCGGACGAAGCCCTGCCGGACCATCCCCTCAAAGACCTCTTTATGGTGCCCCTTCTTGCCGCGGATCACCGGGGCCAGGACCATCAGCTTGCTGCCCTCGGGCAGGCCCATGACGTGGTCGACGATCTGCGTCGCCGACTGAGACTCGATCGGCTCCAGACACTTCTTGCCGTCCTCATCCACGTGCCAACACCGCGGCAGCCCGACGCGGGCAAACAGCAGTCGGAGGTAGTCGTAGATCTCCGTCGTCGTCGCCACGGTCGACCGCGGGTTGTGCGAGCTGCCCCGCTGCTCTATCGCGATCGTCGGGGGCAGACCCTCGACCGACTCGACGTCCGGCTTCTGAAGTTGATCGAGGAACTGCCGGGCGTACGCCGACATCGATTCCATGTACTTCCGCTGCCCCTCGGCGTAGATCGTGTCGAACGCCAGCGTCGACTTCCCGCTCCCCGACAGCCCCGTCACCACGACCATCTGGTCGCGGGGGATGTCGAGGTCGATGCCTTTCAGGTTGTGCTCGCGAGCACCACGGATTTTGATTTCGGTTAGGGCCATCGCCCGGAGTTTAGGCCATCTTTATCACGCCTGTCGTTCTCCGTACAGAGGTAGATCGATAAGAGCAAAAAGATACTTCTGGGAGGATGGCAGCCCCACCGCCAAGGCCCTTGCCGCCCGCACCGACCTCAACTGCGACATGCGCACCGCCGCCTTCGCCGCCGCCCTCAAACACCTCGCCGAGGCCTACCGCCTCCGCGGCATCTTCCCATGATCCACCGACATTTAGCTCCATTCCTTCACCCCCGAAGCCCCGCCTTTCTATGGCGAGGTAACCCACGGATCTAGCTCGTGAGCTTCTTGTCGCTGCCCAATAACTGGTCTGAAACTGGTGGTCTGGTCTGCTCGTCTTCCAGTTTCGTACCAAAAGCAGACCAGTTGCAGACGGGCTCAGAGGAATCATGGCCCGCACAAAAACAAAAGCATAGAGACGCATTCCCGACGGGCACCTGGCGACTAAACCGAGTACTTTTACTCTGCACATAGTATGATTTACGCATGTCATCAAACGCACTTGTCGAAGGTGTTTTTAACAGTATCCACGATGATCTAGTAGACAAAGCTGTCATGTATTGCTTGCGAATTTCTAGGTCACGCAACGATTTTCTACGCACAGCAATTTTTCTAAGAGAACTCTCATCCAACAGAAAAGACGCACTAAGAGCATACTGCGAAGATACTGAGCACCTAGATAATGATTAACGTAACTTACTATGGGAGCGTTCAGAGGAACTATGGATTGCAACGCATAACCTTGAAGGCGATATAGAAAATATAACTCAAGATTCAGACAAAATAATATTCGGTATCCCTGCCACAGAAATAGATTTTGAAATTGAACAATGTGAAAAAAGTATTACGGATATGGGCGTTCCATCTGGAATGGGAGAATATGATACCGCTGCTTTTGCAGACTCAGTCGACAAGCAAAAAACGCTAGTGCGCACAAGAATAAGATGCCTAAACATTCTAAAACAACGAATCAAAAGCCTTTGCTTCAATTACGCAACTCGCATCGATATCGAAAACAAGAGGCAGGAGAAGACAGAAAATTTAATTTTCTCTACTTACGCTTCAGTTAATAACTACTTTAAAACGCATTGCGAAACAGTGTACACCAAGCTTCAGAGCGCAAACGACCTTGCGATGAGTAATGACAACGAGTCGCCCTCTCTTTTACTTACTCAAGTACGCCGAGCCATGCATGCCACCGCCGATTATTTTTACCCCCCAAAAGATGAAGAAATTACTTGCAGCGACGGTGTTACGCGTAAATTAGGACCAGACCAATACCTGAATCGTCTACAAGAATTTATTAATAGCCTAAAATCTTCTGATTCCAAAAAGCTTATCCAAGTGGAGCTAGATCTCTTAACTTCATACCTAAGAAAGCTAAATAGCTTGGCCTCGAAAGGTGTACATACGCAAGTAAGCCAAATCGAGGCACAGCAAGGTTTACTAGGCCTATATCTTTTTCTATCAAATGTGATTTCCCGAATTACGCTATCAAATGAATAAAACCCCGGGCCAGTGGCCCGGGGCTAGACTTTAAATTTAGTTGTTTAGATATCCTCAGGGGCGTCGAGGGGTTCATCTTCTTCGGGGAGTTCGCCCACGGGGAGGACGCCTTTCTTTTCGAGGACCAGTTTTTTGATCTCGTTGAAGAGGTCTTCGTTTTCGCGGATGAAGGTTTTGGAGTTTTCGCGGCCTTGGCCGAGGCGGACTTCGCCGAAGCTGAACCAGGCGCCGGACTTCTGGACGACGTCTTCTTCGACGGCCATGTCGAGGAGGTCGCCGGAGGCGGAGATGCCTTCGTTGAACATGATGTCGAACTCGGCCTGGCGGAACGGCGGGGCGATCTTGTTTTTGACGACGCGGGCGCGGGTGCGGTTGCCCACGGCCTTGTCGCCGTCTTTGATCGAGGCGGTGCGGCGGATGTCGATGCGGACGGAGGCGTAGAACTTGAGGGCCCGGCCGCCGGGGGTGGTTTCGGGGTTGCCGAACATGACGCCGATTTTTTCGCGGATCTGGTTGATGAAGATGACGGTGGTCTTGGACCGGCTGATCGCGCCGGTGAGCTTGCGGAGGGCCTGCGACATGAGGCGGGCCTGGAGGCCGACGTGGGAATCGCCCATCTCGCCTTCGATCTCGGCCCGGGGGATGAGGGCGGCGACGGAGTCGACGACGATGAGGTCGACGGCGTTGGAGCGGACGAGGAGTTCACAGATCTCGAGGCCCTGCTCGCCGGTGTCGGGCTGGGAGACGAGGAGCTCTTCGAGGTTGACGCCGAGGCGGCGGGCCCAGGAGGGGTCGAGGGCGTGCTCGGCGTCGATGAAGGCGGCGACGCCGCC
>JBCDJW010000011.1:0-95541 GCA_038747275.1 Planctomycetota bacterium
TGGGGTCGACGATGGATTGGCCGCCGTCGGTCGGGGCGTTGGTGAAGATCTTGAAGAGGGTGCCGACGCGGACGTCGTAACCGTAGGACGAGACGCCGTAGGAGATCTTGCCGGGGCGTTTGACGGCGTCTTCGAAGGGCTCGATGGGGACGAGTTCGCGGATCTGGGTGTCGCAGAGTACGGGCATGGACGTGTTTCTCGCGGAGTGGTGCGTTTAGGCTTGGGCCGAGCGGCAGCAAAGCCCCGGCGGGTATACGCCGAGCGGTGCGTGGGTTGGGTTATTCGAATCCACCGATTCACCACCTAGAGCACCCAAATAAACACCGTCCATACGGTTGATACGGGTGCCGGTAAGATGGTTTTTGCTGGACGCCCCTAGCGTCCGTGGCCTCGCAGAAAGGCTTGACCGATGACCATCCTAGACACTATATCTTGCGCTTTCAACCGATTTCTTTACCAAATATTGTGTCGAAAGACGGGGAAATTACTTAAGCGCCATGATTTCAAGCGCTTACCCGGATTTACATATTTCTTATAGTACGGTTTTTGTTAGTATATTATACCACGGAACGCACGATAGTCGACCGAACCGGACAAGTTATCCACCACGACTCGGGGAGATAGCGACAGTTTCGGTGCCGCCGCGGGAGCGGAAGCCAAGGCAAAAGCCCGCGCAAACCACAAGATGTAGGGCCAGGGAAACCGACGGCCGTGGGTTAGTTCGGTCCCGCCTTCTTATTACAAAAGCCAGCAATGAGGATTACAGCTTGGCGAGGACGCCCTCGAGCTCGGCCAAGACCTCGTCTACCGGGCGATCGACCTTCGCCCCGGCGGCCCGGGCGTGGCCGCCGCCGCCGAAGCGGCCGGCCAAATCCGCGACGTTGATCGCCGAGTCGTCGGCGGCGTGTTTGGAGCGGAAGCTCATGCGGGCCAGGGATTGGCCGTCGGGCGTGATGGATTCGGTGACGATGACGAAGACCTCGAGCCCCCCCACCATTTGGGGGGTGTCGATCAGGCGTTCGGTCTCTTCGGGCAGCGCACCGGTCTCGGCGAAATCTTTTTCGCGCAGCGTCATCACGGCGGCGCGGCCGTCGGCGTGGAGCGTCAGGCTCTGCAGGGCGCGGGTCAGCAGGGCTAATTTTTCGGGGCGTTCGCCCTGCTCCAGACGTTGGTAGAGATCGGCGTGGTCGACGCCCTGGCGGATGAGCTTGGCGGCGAGCTCGTGGGTCTGGGGGCGGACGTTGGAGAAGCGGAACCAGCCGGTGTCGGAGGCGATGCCGACGAAGAGGGCTTCGCGGATCGTGGGGGGCAGCGGGGTGTAGCCCGAGGCGTCGCCGTCGCGTCGGCCGGGGGGGATGCAAGACGGCACGAGCAGTTCGATCAGCTCGGCCAAGACTTCGCAGGCGGCGGCGGCCTCGCCGACGACGTGGCGGTGCTGGGCGTGGATGTCGCCGGAGAGGTGGTGGTCCACAATCAGGGTTTTATCGAGATGTGGCTCGACGAGCGGGCGGAGCGGGCCGACTTGTGACCACGCGCCGGTGTCGACGACAACGAATAAAGCCGGATCGAAAGGCAGGGCGTAGTTTTCGTCCCACAGGTCGGCCAAGTCGGCCCCGTTGAGGTTACCAAGCGCCGCGGGCAGCGGCGGGACGAATACGCCGCGGGCGGTCTTGCCGACGAGTTGGAGCGTCGCGACCAGCGAGACGACCGAGCCGAAGGCGTCGCCGTCCGGCTTGACGTGGGTGAGTACAAGGATCGGGCCGTCGGCTTGCCGCAGCAGGTCGGCCACAGCGGGCAGGTCGAGCGTCGGTTGGGTGTAATCGAAATGGTTCAAGCAGAGGCCTTGGGAGCGGTATCGAGTGAATCTAACGTGCCGTTGGCGTGCCACCGGCGGGTCTGGTCGATGTCGCGGTGGAGCTGTTCGAGCAGCGCTTCGGCGCCGGGGAAAGGGTACTGGTCGCGGACCCAGCGGGCAAAGTGCAGCGTGAGCGTTTGGCCGTAGAGGTCGAGGTCCTGGTCGAGGAGGTGGGCCTCGACGGTGAGGGCCTTCTTGCCAAAGGTCGGCTTGATGCCGACGGAGATCGCGGCGGGGATCAGCGGCTGGCCGTCGAGCTCGGCTAAACCCGCGTAGACGCCGTCGGCGGGGACGATGTAGGGGGCGATCTGGTCGGGGTCGAGGTTCGCGGTGGGGATACCGAGCTGCCGGCCGCGCTGCTCGCCCTTTACGACGGTCGCGGTCAAACTGAACGGCTGGCCCAGGCACGCCGCCGCGTCGGCCACCCGGCCCCGCCCGACTAACCAACGCACGAGCGAGCTGCTCACCGGGACCAGCTGCTGATCGTGCAGCGGCACCTCGACCCGCGGCACGGTCACGGCTTCGAAGTCCAGGCGTTTACCGAGCTCGGCCAAGCGATCCATATCCCCCTCCCGCCCCTTGCCGAAGCGGAAATCCGGGCCCTCGACGATGGCGACGGGGCGATACTGCGTCACCAGCTTTTCGATGAACGTATCGGCCGACTGAGCCAGCATCTCCCGGTCCGGGCGTAAGACCTCGACCGCATCGGCTCCCGCTTCTCTTAGGCGTAATACCCTTTGTTCGAGGGTGGTGATCGCGGGCGGCCTTGCCGCGGGGTTCAAGATTTCTACGGGAGGGGGATCGAAGGTCACGGCCACAACTTGGGCCGCGTGTTCGTCGGTGATCGCGCGGGCATGCTGGATAATCACCCGGTGGCCGACGTGCGGCCCGTCGAAATTGCCGAGGGTCAGGACGGTTCGGTCAGGCATGACATTACTTTACGCCTGCGGCGGCACGGCTGGCGTTACATCGAAAAAGTCCACCGAGTCATTTGCCCGCGTAGCGGACCACTTCTTCGACGTTTTTCTCCGAGCCGATGATCAGCGGGACGCGGTCGTGGACGTCGCCGGGGGTGATCTCCATGACGCGTTCGCTACCGGTGGTCGCGGCGCCGCCGGCCTGCTCGGCGACGAAAGCCAGCGGGTTGCACTCGTACATCAGCCGCAGCTTGCCCTCGGGGTCTTTGCTGGTGGGCGGGTACATGTAGACGCCGCCGTTGATCAGGATGCGGTGGAAGTCGGCGACCAGCGAGCCGACGTACCGCGACGAGTAAAGCGGGCTGTCCTGCAGCTTAACCCAGTCGAGGTACCGCCGGTAACCCTCGGGGAAGGTATGGCTGTACGCCTCGTTGACCGAGTACTGCGGGGCGTGCTTGGGCATCTGGATGTTTTCGCGGGTCAGCAGGTACGTGCCGAACTGCGGGTCGAGGGTAAACATATGCGTGCCCTCGCCGGCGGTGTAAACCAGCACCGTCGAGCTGCCGTAGAGGACGTAGCCCGCGGCAACCTGTTTCGAGCCGGGCTGCAGCACGGAACGCTCGGCACCCTTGACGTCTTTGGGGTTCTTGAAGACCGTGAAGATCGTGCCGACCGACACGTTGACGTCGATGTTGGATGAGCCGTCGAGCGGGTCGAACATCACGATGTAGTTGTCGTCGCTGTCGACCTCGGAGAGGACCCGGGGCTTGTCGTCTTCTTCGGACGCGATGACGCCAACGTTGCCGCGGTAGGCGAGGGTGCGCTTGAGCGCATCGTTGGCCATGATGTCGAGTTTTTTGACGACTTCGCCCTGGACGTTGGTCGTGCCGTGCTCGCCCCAGACGTCGATCAGCCCCGCCCGGCGGATGTAGCTGCCGATCATCCGGGTCGCCAACGCCACGCCAGACATCAGCCAAGAGAACTGGCCCGACGCCCCGGGGTATTGGTCTTGCTCTTGCTGGATGAACTGGGTGAAGGTTACGAAGTCGCCGTCTTTTTTGATCACCATGTTGAATCGTGTCCCAAAACCGTGGTTGTCTAGATCTCGTTTTGTGTGCCGGAAAGTGTATCCGAGCAACCGCGGGCCTACCTGACCGATAGGGACATCCCGCCGGTAATCTTTCGGGGCCGGTTTAGCCGTAGACGACTTCGCGGACCTGGTGGCGGTTCTGCTCGAACCACGCGATCGTCCGGCTCAAGCCTTCCTCGAAACCGACCTGTGCCTTCCAGCCCATGAGCCGCTCGGCTTTGCCCGTATCGAGGCACCGCCGCGGCTGGCCGTCAGGCTTGTCGGTGTCCCAGACGATCTCGCCCTCGAACTTGCTGAGGCGGGCGACGAGTTCGACGAGGTCTTTGATCTTGATCTCGTTGCCCGTGCCGAGGTTGATCGGCGTGGGGTCGTCCACCGTCTCGGCCGCCACGACGATCCCCTCCGCCGCATCCTCGGCGAACAGGAACTCTCGCGATGCACTGCCCGTTCCCCAGCAGGTGATCGTCTCGTCGCCGTTGTCGCGAGCCTCGACACATTTGCGGATCAGGGCGGGGATGACGTGGCTGGTTTCGAGGTCGAAGTTGTCGTGCGGCCCGTAGAGGTTGACCGGGACGACGACGGTGCTGTCGAGGCCGTACTCCCGCTTGTAGCCGTCGAGCATGACGAAGAGCGCTTTCTTGGCGACGCCGTAGGGCGCGTTGGTCTCTTCCGGGAAGCCCTTCCAGAGGTCTTCTTCGTTGAAGGGCACCGGGGCAAACTTCGGGTAGGCGCACACCGTGCCGGTCTGCAGGAACTTGTCGATGCCCCGGCGTCGGCCGTGCTCGATCAGGTGCATGCCCATCGCGGCGTTAGCAAAGAAGAATCGGCCGGGGTGTTTCTGGTTCGCTCCGATCCCGCCGACCTCGGCCGCGAGGTGGATGACGACTTCAGGCTGCGCGTCGTCGTACATCCGCACGACCGCGGCTTCTTGGGTCAGGTCGTAGTCGCTACGTCGCGGGATAAAGACCTGTTCGTCGGTGACGCCGCGTTGTTTGAGTCGTTCAACGACGAAACGGCCGAGGAAGCCGGCTCCGCCGGTGATGACGATTTTCTTTTCACTGAGATTGATCATGATGTCTTTCTTAACCACCCCGATTCAATCCAAGCCAAGGTCCTTCAGTATCCTGGTATTTGGCTTGATACGCGTCCTTTCGACGCCTGTTTCAGAAACCAGGATATCAACCAAGAGCTTCCAGACTCGCGTTACCGTCGCTTGATCGTGCGGGATGAATTCCACTCCGCATTCTGGGCAACGGTTCGAATCCAGACCCCGCAGGCTGTAACGGCATTGCCAACAAATCCGATCTTCCGCGTCTACGGGGTCGTACTCGATCTGGTGCAACACCGCCTTGACCAAGTCTTCGACCGTAACAACCTCTGAAGCAATTTCGTCGCTGATCCGGATGCCGAAGGCTTCTTCGACCGTCATGATCAATTCGACGGAACCCAGGCCCATCAGTGCCGCACGCCCTCGACCCCCGCGACCTCGTGACCCGCGTCGATCAGCGTCTTTTCGCGGGCAGCCAGGTCCATGTCGGCGTCGACCATCATGTCGACCAGCCCCTCGAACGAGACCCGCGGCTCCCAGCCGAGCTGCCGCTTAGCCTTGCTCGGGTCGCCCCAGAGCAGGTCGACCTCGGCGGGCCGGTAGTAGCGGGGATCGATCTCGACGTAGTCGTTGTAGTCCAGGCCGACCCGGCCGAACGCCCGCTCGCAGAATTGGCGGACGGTGTGCGTCTCGCCGGTGGCGACGACGTAGTCGTCGGGGGTGTCCTGTTGGAGCATCAGCCACATCTGCTCGACGTAGTCGCCGGCGTAGCCCCAGTCGCGCTTGGCGTCGAGGTTGCCCATGAACAGCTTTTCTTGCAGGCCGTGCTTGATCCGGCCGACCGCCCGGGTGATCTTGCGGGTCACAAACGTCTCGCCGCGGCGGGGCGACTCGTGGTTGAACAGGATGCCGCAGGAGGCGTGCATGTTGTACGACTCGCGGTAATTGATCGTGATCCAGTGGCCGTAGAGCTTGGCGCAGCCGTAGGGCGACCGCGGGTGGAACGGGGTGGCCTCGGACTGCGGGGCCGTCTCGGGCATCCCGCCGAACATCTCGGAGGTCGAGGCCTGGTAGTAGCGGACGACGTGGCCCGACTCGTCCTGGTACTGGCGGATCGCTTCGAGCAGGTTGATCGTGCCGGCCCCGGTGGCCTCTGCCGTATAGATCGGCTGATCGAAACTGACGCGGACGTGGCTCTGGGCCCCGAGGTTGTAGACCTCGGTCGGGTGGGTCTGGCGGATGATCTTGAACAGGCTATTGGCGTCGGTCAGGTCGCCGTAGTGCAGCTTTAGGCTGGGGCCGTCCTCGTGCGGGTCGGTATAGATGTGGTCGATACGATCGGTGTTGAAAGTCGACGCCCGGCGGATGATGCCGTGCACGTCGTAGCCCTTCTCGAGCAGGAATTCAGCGAGGTACGAGCCGTCCTGCCCGGTGATCCCCGTGATCAGGGCGCATTTAGAATCGGTAGCCAAGGCGATTTCTCCAGGGATATAAACGCATTTTTTTTATTCGCTTGGGGCAGGCAGAGCTCGCCGCAGCCCGGCAAAACCAGCGCCCCATGTCCGCCGCACAGATTGTAGCCCAATCTCGTGCGATTTTGTTCGCCCCGTGCCCTACAGTCTGACGCCGATTTCCTGCAAAACCACAGAAAGAAGAGACAAAATGCCCGAGTTCGTTGATATCGGAAAATCCGCCCCCGCCTTCAACGCGCCCGACCAAGACGGCGAATCGCACCGGCTCTCGGCCTACAAAGGCGACTGGGTCGTACTCTACTTCTACCCCAAAGACAGCACCCCCGGCTGCACCAAAGAGGCCTGTGCCTTCCGCGACGCGGCGAAAGACCTCCAGAAAGCTGGGGCCAAGGTCTTCGGCGTCAGCCCGGACGACGTCAAATCTCACGCCAAGTTCGCCGAAAAGCAGAGCCTCAACTTCCCCCTGCTGGCCGACCCGGAACAGAAAATCTGTACGAAATACGGCGTCTGGCAGGAAAAATCCATGTACGGCAAGAAGTACATGGGAGCCGTCCGCACCACCTACCTCATCGATCCCAAAGGCAAAGTCGCCGCCCGCTGGGACAAAGTAAAAGTCCCCGGCCACGTCGAGGCCGTGCTCGACACGCTCGCGGAGCACGTGGACGCCTGACCCCTGCCCCTGTTGCGATCGTTTCAAAGTCCCGATCATTTAATCTTAAATGCAATGCCCGTAAGTCAGCCACGCCCCGGTTAAAACGGGGCGGGCTGTTCCGTTTATGACGGGAAGCAGCCGTCGCACCCAAAATTTGATCTACAAAAACGCGATGTCGCATTTGTCGTATCCGACGCAAATGCGATGTTTGGGTTGTTCGTCGCTTCAGCCAGAGGTCACAGAGGACCAACCCTATGCCGCAGCCCACTTCCCCCACCAACCTCACCACCGGCCAGATCGCCAAGCACTGCCGGGTGAACTACCGCACTGTGCTGCGGTGGATCAAGGCCGGCCGACTCACCGCCCACCAACTGCCCGGCAGCCGCGGCGATCACCGGGTCGAAGTTGACGATTTCGTCTCGTTCCTCCAGGAAAACGACCTGCCCATCCCGCTGGAGTTCGTCCGCAATACGAAGCGGGTTCTGATCGTCGACGACGAGCCCGCGATGGCTAACAGCATCGGCCGAGTTTTACGCCGGGCCGGCTACGAAACGCAGTACGCCCCGAACGGCTTCCAGGCTGGCGCAATGCTCAACACGTTCGCCCCGCAGGTCGTCACCCTCGACCTGCAGATGCCCGGCGTCAACGGCCGGGACGTGCTGCGGTTCATCCGCGACCACGCGGACTACACAAACCTCAAAGTGCTGGTCGTGTCGGGCCAAAGCCTCCGCGAGATCCAGGACGCGATCAACGCCGGGGCCGACCGCGGCATCCAGAAGCCCTTCGATAACCAGACGCTGCTGACGCATATCCATCAACTCACCGGTCAGATCCCCGCCTGACGTTATCGGCCGTCCATTTCTGCATCACCAACGGAGTACGCCCATGAACCAAACACCTCAACCATTAATTCGCCCACCAAGCGGACCGATTATTTCGGAAGACGTCTCACCGTATTCACACCCCGTCGCCGAGCATTCCGTGTCTAAAACCCTTTCCGCAGAGATCAGCGCTACGGTGCTCGCCGTCGACGACGACTCCGCGATGCTCGCCTCGGTTACGCGTGTCCTCCGCCGCTCCAAGATCGGGGTCCACGCCGCGAAAAACGGCAAGGCGGCGCTGCGGGCTCTGGACCACTGGATGCCGGAGTTGGTGCTCCTCGACGTCTCGATGCCCCACATGTCGGGGCAGGCTTTCCTCCGACGGTTCCGAGAAAAAGAAGCGCAGATAAATCAGGCCGCCGGCAGCAACGCTCTGCCCGTGCCCGTCATCTTCCTGACCGCTCAGGCCGGGCACCGCCAACGCATCGACGGGCTCAACGCCGGCGCGGTCGACTACATCACCAAGCCCTTCGACCCCGAAGAACTACGTGCCCGGGTCTGCGCTCAGCTTCGCCACCACCGAAAAACCCAGTCGCCTATCCAACCGATCGCCGACTCTTCCCCCACCCCCCTTTCCGGAGCCGCCGCATGAGCCAGACCAGCATCTTCGACAGCGAATCCTGCCACGCCGACGGCCGACACTTCCGCGTTCTGATCGTTGACGACAGCCGCACCGCGCGTGGAGCCATGGCCCGAAGCCTCGAAGACTACAACTTCGAAGTCTTCCAACTCGAAAAATCGACCGAGGCCGTCGCCGAGGCCATCGAACGCCAGCCCGACGTCATCATCAGCGATGTCGAGATGCCGGAACTGGACGGGTTCGATCTCTGCCTCGCACTGAAAGCCGAGCCGCGCACCGCCGACATTCCGGTGCTATTCGTCACCTCCAGCACCCGGCCTGAACAGCTGATCCTCGGCTTCGAGGTCGGCGGCTCGGACTTCATCGGCAAGGACGCCGAGGCCATGGAACTCATCGCCCGCGTCCGCACCCACCTCCACCTCGCCACCCTGCAGAAAGAACTCAAGCATCAGCTTGCCGAGATCAAGGCCCAGGCCGAGGTCGAGAAAAAACTCCGATCAAAAATCGAAGAGCAGCAGAGCCAGATGCTCCAGAACGAGAAGATGGCCAGCATCGGCCAGCTCGCCGCGGGCGTCGCCCACGAGATCAACAACCCCATCGGCTTCATCTCGTCGAACCTCAACACGCTCAACGAATACCTTGACGACATCAAGGCCGTGCTCGACGCCTATCAAGAGCTGAAAGACGCCACCCAAAACGGCGGCGACTCCGCCGAGGCGGCATCTAAAGTCGAGGCGGTCTGTAAAGAAGTCGACCTGCCCTTCTTGATCGAGGACCTCGACAGCCTGATCGCCGAGTCCGTCGAAGGAACCGGCCGGGTGCGTCAGATCGTGGCGGACCTGCGGGACTTCTCCCACGTCGACAGCCCGGACCTCGGCGTCGAAGACCTCAACGTCATGCTCGAGAAGACGCTCAACGTCGCCCACAACGAGCTGAAGTACCAAGCCACTGTCAAAACCGAGTTCGGCGACATCCCCGAGGTCGCCTGCTTCGGCGGCAAGCTCACCCAGGTCTTCCTCAACCTGATCGTCAACGCCGCTCAGTCGCTCGACGAAGCCGGTACCGTCACCGTCCGCACCGGCTGCAGCGACGATCGGCAGGACGTCTGGGTCGAGGTCGCCGACACCGGCTGCGGCATCCCCGAAGAAAACCTTAAACGGATCTTCGACCCGTTCTTCACCACCAAAGACGTCGGCAAAGGCACCGGGCTGGGACTCAACCTCGCCTACAACATCGTCCAGTCGCACGACGGCAAGATCGACGTCGACTCGGTCGTCGGCAAGGGAACCACCTTCCGCATCAACCTCCCGGCCAAAGGCCCTAAAGCCACCCAAACCCCCGGAACCCCCGGTAACCCCGAAGACAAGGAGCTGGCCCATGAACAAGCCGCTTGAATCAACCAAACGCCCCAAAGTCCTGTTTGTCGACGACGAGCAGAGCATCATCGCTTCGCTGAAACGCCTCGTCCGACGCGAAGGCTACGACCTGTTCACCGCCAACTCGGGAGCCGAAGCCTTAGAGATCTTCGACGCCCACGGCCCGTTCGACCTGGTCATGTCCGACTTCCGCATGCCCGGCATGACCGGGGCCGAGCTGCTCAGCCAGGTCCGTGACCGATCGCCCGAGACCATCCGCATCATCCTCAGCGGCTACTCCGAGGTCCACGCGATCATCGACGCGATCAACGACGGCTCGATCTACAAATACCTGACCAAGCCTTGGAACGACGAAGAGCTGAAGCTGCATATCCGCCGTGCTTTGGAACAGCGTTTCTTGGAATCAGCGAACGCCGAACTCGCCGAGGAAGTCTCGCGGCAAAACGAGAAGCTGCGGGAACTCAACGCCGCGCTCGATCGCAAAGCGCAGGACGCCAACTTGGGTTTAAGTTTCACGCAAGAGCTTATGGAATTCATCCACGCTGGGGTCCTCTGCGTCGATCCGCAGGGCCTTGTGGTCGGAGCCAACGCCCGGATGTCCGAACTGCTGTCGGACGACCCGATCGAGCTCGTCGGCATGCCGATGCAAGATGTGTTGCCCGAAGCGATCTGCGACATCGTCCCGGACGTGCTCGCCTGCTCGCCGCTCACGTCCGGTGAGGTCTCGCTCGACGAGCGTAACCTTCACTGGAGCTGTCGGCCGTTCCAACGCGGGGCCGACGTCCGCGGACAAGTCATCACGTTCTGGGAGCAACACGCATGAAAACCGCCAACCCCTCGGCATTCATCCAACGGATCGAAACCCTCCCCCCGCTGCCCGCCATCGTGCCGGCCATCCTCGACGCAACCACGGACGAGACCGCCTCGGCCGAGCACGTCGCCGAGGTCCTGCGTCGCGACCCCACGGTAGCCGCAAAGGTTTTGCGGGTCGCGAACTCGCCGTTCTACAGCGCCCAGCGTGAGGTCACGGACACCACCCGCGCAGTCATCCGGCTCGGGGTGATGGCGGTGCGTAACCTCGTCGTCGGGCTCTGCGCCGGCTCGGCGATCCGCGGCATCGGCAAGGCCCGGGAAAGCCACGGCCTGCTCTGGACCCACAGCGTCGGCACCGCGGCGGCGGCAGAACTCATCGCCCGGGAGGTCGATTACCCTCTGCCCGAAGAAGCGTTTATCGCCGGCCTGCTGCACGACTTCGGCCAGCTCGCCATGCTCGTCACGGAGACCGCTCGTTTCCACGAGGTCGCCGAGCAGACCGCCAAGGGCGGGATGAAATTCCTCTACCGGGAACGCGAAGCCTTCGGGATCGACCACACCGAAGCCGGAGCGGTCTTGATGCGTCACTGGGGATTGCCGGCCGCGTTGATCGACGCCGCCCGCCACCACCACACCGACCAAGCGGAAGAACTCAAGCAGCGACCGTTGGTGGCGGTCGTCGTGCTCGCCGACACCATGGCTCAGCGCATGGGCATGGGGATGGACTTCACGACGGGCACTACGGCTCGGACCGAAGTTGCACTCAATGCCCTAGGGCTATCGAACGCAGACGGGCTGCGAATCGCCCAGGCCCTTCCCGCCCGCGTCACTCAGGCCAGCGACATGCTGCAGCAGACCGACCGCCTCGCCAAGTGGGCGAACCCCGAAGAAGGCCCGGTGGTGAATTGGGTGACTGAATCGGGGCAAGCACCCGACGACATGACCCGCCTGCTGCTGGAGACCCGGGGCTACAGCGTCAAGGCCATCCGTCTCGACGACCTCGGGCCGGCCTCGGACTCGGACCTGTTGATCTTTGCCGACAAGCACGATGTCTGCCCCGGCCGAGCCGGCATCGAACTCGTGCCCGGCCTGCGTCTACGGGAAGACTCGGACAACGCCGACCGCTTCAGGATCCCCCGCGATTTCAGCACCTTCGACCTGGCTTGGGCCGAGGAACAACTGCCATGACCACCGATATGAGAACGCCGAACGCCGGGGCGGAACGTAGCCGTATCTTGTTGGTCGACGACGAGCCGAGCATCCTGCGTTCGCTCAAGCGGACGCTCCGCCGCGGCGGTCACGAGGTGATCACCGCCGAGGGCGGCGCCGCGGGGATCGATATCCTCGAGCAGCAAGAGATTCACCTGATCATCTGCGACCAACGCATGCCGGACGTCCCCGGCCCCGAGGTGCTGGCCAAGGCGTACCAGCTCCAGCCCGACGCCTTCCGCATCACACTGACCGGCCACACCGATCTCGAAGCCGCGCAGAAATCGATCAACGACGGCCACGTCAACCAGTTCCTCATGAAGCCCTGGGACGACAACCACCTGCGACGCTGCGTCGAGGACGGCCTGCGTTCGTACCGCCTGGTCCTCGAAAACCGGCACCTCCAGGAACTCACCCAGAAACAGAACCGCGAGCTCGGGCAGTGGAACGCCAAGCTCGAAGAAAAGATCGAAGAACGAACAGAGCAACTCCGCAAACGCAACGAGTTCCTCAACCGGCTCAACGACGCGATGGAAGACTCGCTGCGCGATACCGTCAACCTGTTGGCGTCGATGCTGGAGATGTCCCACCCCTCGCTCGGCCTGCACGGCAAACGGGTCGCGGCGATCGCCAAACGTCTGGGCGAGTGGCTTGAGCTCGACGACAAAACGATGCGTGAGCTCGAGTTCGCTTCGCTGCTGCACGAGATCGGCCTCGTCGGGGCCAAGCCCGACTTCATCAACGACTACGGAAACGCCACGGCCACCGCGGTCCGGGGGACCGCCCAGGCGGGCTACCGCATCCTGTCGAAGATCGTGGGCTTCCGCCCGATCGCCGAGGGCGTCCGCGACCACGCCGAGCGGTACGACGGCATGGGCAATCGGAGCTCGATCAAGGGTGGGGACCTGTCGGTCATCGCCCGCATCATCGCGGTCGCCGACGCCTACGACACCGCGGTGTTCAACCGCCTCGACCCCACGCAGGTCGACCGCCAAGCGGGCTACCGCATCCTGGAAACCGGCCGAAATAAACGACTGGACCCGGAACTATGTGGGTTGATGCTAGACAACCTCAAGACCACCGACAACGGTTCGGAGAAGAACGAGATTGTCGAGGTGACCCCGCGCCAGATCCGCGAGGGGATGGTGCTCGTGGCCGACCTCATCAACGCCCAAGACGTGCTGCTGGCGAAAGCAGGCACTCAGCTCAGCCCGGAGATGGTCCACCGCGTCAGGCACCTCGACGCAGACGAACTACTATCGAAAACGATCCGGGTCTACGCCGATCCGCAGGAGAAAGCCGCGTAAAAAAATCCCGGGAAGGTCGGCGGAGCTGGCTCAATCCGGAAGCCCGACTAGGCTAAGCCCAGCTTTCGCTGGACGTAATGTGACCGATCAAAACCGCGTAGCCGCATTCGCTTTCCGGCAGGCCGATGTGGAAGCGGCAGTGGAAGGTCTTGCGCTGCTTTAATCGGATAATGTCGATGTTGGTCACCGGGCGGGTCTCGTCCTGGATCTCGCAATGATGGGCGACATCCGAAAACTGCCAGCGGTGCGCGGCATCGGCCGCCTCGGCCGATCCCATCGCACCGGCATTATTTTTGGCACAGCTACAGCGTGATGGCTGGGTAAAGTCGAGGCGAACCGATCGCAAATCCTCTTCGGTTAACTCACACCGGATATGGAGCCCCTGCGCACACTGACCGTCCGCGATCAGCAGCTCCTTCAGCCGGACCGGTGCCTGCCCCTCCACAAGCAAGTAGTCCTCGTCGTACTCTTCCTGAAGAAGAGTCGGTTCGCCGAGCGTGGATACGCGCAGGTAGTACCCTTCCTGACCGGGGGCTGCGTACAAGGCTTGCACGCAGTACGAAGTCCCGATCCGCTCGTCGCGAACCCGCCAATCCCCACTCCCTTGGCTCAGCAGCACGGGGTTCTGGGCCGACAGGTGAACGTCGACACAACCGGCGTGCATCGGATCGGGCTGGGCTTGCTGCACCGCGCCGATCTTGTTCCCCGAAGCGTCCGTTAACCAAACCTCTCCAGCCGTCATCTTGGTCGGCTCAGTCATCATCTCTGTCTCTATCCTCGGCCTGTACAAATAAAGGCGTATCGACCGCGGCGTGGCTGGCCGTTACCCCCCGAACCCCGGCTACCCCGGACGTTTTTGTGGTTTCAGTGGAAGCGGCCTCGACTTGGGGCGCCGTCGTCGCGACCCAGGCCGTAAAGCCGAGGGTGCCGATAACGACCAAGATCGTGATGGTGAATTTGATCATGAGGCTGCTCCGCAAGAAGGTCTCTTGTTGAGAAGTCGTCTCATATTAACGACCACAAAAACGTTGTCAACCAATTTTGAGAGCAATTCTCAGTAAAGTTTGTTCCTAGGGGCTATGATTAGGCCAAAGCCTTTTTCGTTTTTCGTTGTTTTTTGTTCGTAACCAAAATAAAAAAAACGAGATACAGCCAGATTGGCACGCAAGTCGAGAGAGGTAAATCGGTGTTCGCGTCGAAACGAAAACCGCTATATTTTCTGCCTACTTTTGCCTAGACTGGGCTAGTAAACCAAATCAAGAAAGCCTGCTGCTATGAAATTCTTATCCCCCGTTCGATTCGCGTTTGCCCTGCTCTGCCTGCTCGGGATCTTCGTGCCGGCCAGCGCCCAAGAAAGCGTGGTAAACCTATACACATCACGCCACTACGACACCGACGAGGTGCTGTATAAGCAGTTCACGGAAGACACCGGCATCGCGGTCAACGTGATCGAAGGCAAGGCCGACGAGTTGATCGCTCGGCTGAAACGCGAGGGAGAACTCAGCCCAGCCGACGTGTTTATCGCCGTCGATGCGGGCCGGCTGCACAAGGCGGTTGAACAGGGCGTGCTCCAGCCGGTCGAGTCGTCGGTGCTTTCCGAGCGTATCCCGGCGAATCTGCGTCAGCCCGAAGGTTTGTGGTTTGGCCTCAGCAAACGGTTCCGCATCATCCTGCTCGCCCCCGGGATGCCCAGCGACTTCGTGAGCACCTACGAAGAACTGGCGGAAGATAAAATCGACGGCGGCCTGCTGATCCGCTCTTCAAGCAACATCTACAACCAGAGCCTGCTGGCCTCGCTCATCGAATACCACGGCGAAGAAGCGGTCGTCCAGTGGGCCCAAGGCGTGGTCGGCAACATGGCCCGCGCCCCGCAAGGCGGCGACACCGACCAGATCCGCGCCCTGGCGGCCGGCGAGGGCGAGTTGGCGGTCGCCAACCACTACTACCTGGCCCGGCTGATGGCGAGCAGCAAGAAAACCGACCGCAAAGTCGCCGAAGGGCTGCAGGTCGTCTTCCCCAACCAGGACGGCCGCGGTGCCCACGTCAACATCTCCGGGGCCGGCGTCGTCAAGGGCGCCCCGAACCGCGACAACGCGGTCCGCTTCCTCGAGTACCTCACCACGGCTAATGCCCAGAAGCAGTTCGCCGTAGCGAACCACGAGTTCCCCGTCGTTGAAGGCGTTGAACTCTCCGAAGTCCTGAAGACCTTCGGCGATTTCAAGGGCGACGAGATCAACGCCGCCAAGCTCGGCGAAGGCAACCGCGACGCGGTGAAGGTGATGGACCGGGCGGGCTGGCGCTAAGCGCTCTTCCTTTAGCGCGACGGCAGCGAGACTTTTAGGCTATGGCCAAGTTGATCCGACCTTGGCCCCTGGCCTGCCTGATGATCTGCGGATTGGTAGCGTTGCCGACCGTTACTGTTTTGTCCAGCTTGTTTCAGCCCTTCGGCGAAGAGTGGAACCACCTCGCCGAGACCCGGCTGACGGACTATATCCGCAACACCGCGATCCTCGGGGTCGCGGTTTGTTTTTTTGCCGCGTTGATCGGCACGGCCGCGGCCTATCTCGTCGGCAACCACGACTTCCCGGGGCGGGGCTTTTTCAGTTGGGCGTTGATCCTGCCGCTGGCGGTGCCGGGGTACATCGCGGCCTACGCCTACACCGATCTCCTTGAGTTCAGCGGCCCGCTGCAAACCTGGCTGCGGGGAACCTTCGGCTGGGGCCGGCGGGACTACTGGTTCCCGCAGGTGCGTTCACTGCCTGGAGCGGTCGCGATATTAACCTTCACGCTGTACCCGTACGTCTACCTCGCGGCGCGGGCGGCCTTCGTTGAGCAGTCGCGGTGCGTGCTCGAGGTCGGGCGGACGCTGGACTGCGGGCCGTGGCGGAGCTTTTTTCGTATCGCGTTGCCCTTGGCCCGACCGTCGATCGTGGCGGGGACGCTGCTGGTGATGATGGAGACGCTGGCGGACTTCGGGGCGGTCGACTACTTCGCCGTCGACACGTTCGCTACGGGGATCTACCGGACTTGGCGGGGCCTCGAGTCGCCGACCACGGCCGCCCAACTCGCGACGGTCCTGCTGAGCGTGGTCTCGCTGGTATTGCTCGTCGAATTGCTGGCCCGACGACGAGCGCGTTATCACCAGCTGAGCAGCGGTCGGGCGGCGGTAAGCCGGACCAAGCTCGGCATTGTCGGCTCGGCGGCAGCGATCGTGGTGTGCGGCCTGCCGGTCCTCGTCGGCTTCATCGGACCCGCGGCGATTTTTATTTTTATGGCGATCGACACCGGCGACGGCCGGGCGGTCGAGGTGGTGCGGGAGTACGGCTCGAACACCTTGGTGTTGTCCGCCATCGCGGCGGCGATCGCGGTCGCGTTGTCGTTGATCGTGGTCTACAGCCAACGCCTCGTCCGTACACGCACCACACTTATTGCCGGTAAATTCGCCGGGCTGGGTTACGCTTTGCCCGGGCCGGTGATCGCTATCGGGCTGCTCGCCCCGCTGAGCTGGGCCGACCACAAGTTGAACGGGCTGCTGACCGCGGGGTTCGATCTGCAGGTCGGGCTGGTCTTCACCGGCAGCGTCTTCGCGGTCGTAATGGGATACCAGACGCGCTTCCTGGCGGTTGCGCTCTCGATGCTCGAGACGAGCTTCGGCCGAATCAAGCCGTCGCTCGACGATGCGGCCCGTACGCTCGGCGCGTCCAACACTGGGCTGATGACCCGTATCCACCTGCCGCTACTGCGGGCGAGCGTCTTTGCCGCTTTCTTGTTGGTCTTTGTCGATGTGGCCAAGGAACTACCCGCGACGCTGATGCTGCGGCCGTTTAATTTCGACACGCTGGCGGTGCGGGTCTACCAGCTGGCCAGCGACGAACGGCTGGAAGAAGCCGCTTTCGGTGCGTTGGTTATCATCGGCGTCGGGCTGATCCCCGTGCTGGTGTTGTCGCTGCTGTTAGACCGCCACGGCCGCAAGGCTCCCGCCCCGCCGACCGACGAGGTTGCCCGCGTATGACCGAGAGTCTCCCCCCCACCCCCGCCAACCCGCCGAACGGTTCCGGCGACGCCGACGTCCTCGCGACCGGGCTGCGGTTCGGCTACCGGAAAAATACACCCGTCGTCGACGGCGTCGACTTCCGGCTGGATACGGGCCGGGTGCACTGCCTGCTGGGCGATTCGGGCAGCGGCAAGACCACCCTGCTGCGATTGATCGCCGGGCTTGAGCGGCCCGACGAAGGGGAAATAAAAATCGCCGGCCAACTCGTCAGCGGCGGACCGAAACACTTGCCGGCCGAGGACCGACCGATCGGGATGGTCTTTCAGGACTACGCTTTGTTCCCGCACCTTTCGGTGCGCAAGAACGTTGCGTTCGGCATGCGCCACCGACCGCGGGCCGAGCGGCGGGCGATCGCCGACGAGCTGCTTCAGCGTGTCGGGATGAGCGGCTTCGAGACGGCGATGCCCTACACGCTCAGCGGCGGACAGCAGCAGCGGGTCGCGTTGGCGCGGGCGCTGGCGCGGGACCCGAAGGTCATGCTGCTGGACGAGCCGTTCAGCGGGCTGGACGCGGCGATGCGGGACGCGGTGCGGGAAACGACGCTGAAGGTCATGCGGGAGGCGGGCGTCGCGGTGCTGATGGTCACGCACGACCCGCGTGAAGCCCTGGTCGCAGCGGACACGGTCAGCGTCATGCGTCGTGGGAAAATCACTGCCACCGGCCGACCCGAAGAGGTCTGCGTCCGGCGTCAGGAATACCGCGGCGAGGGCGCTCAACGCGTTCAGTACGAACGGATCGAGGTCCGCGGGACCGACGATACGAACTCTGCGACAGCCTGATCTACGATCGGCCTCAAACCGTCTGCTTACGCTTACGCAGCGCGATCACTACGATCAGCAGCACGACTCCGGCGACAATGGCGACGGGCAGCCACGCAGGGCGTTGGTCGGCGTCTTGATCCGGGGCCTCGACCTGCGAGGCGTCGGTCTGCTCCTCGAGCGTGATACCCTCGGCGGTCTCCTCGGCCGGCGGGTTGTTGGCGACGCGGACGGTCTCGATGGCCGCGGCGTAGTTCTCGCGGGCGGTCCCGTCGAGGCGGTCGCTGATCAGCTGACGCAGGGCGGCGTTGTCGCAGACGAAGCCGCTACAGCCCGCTTCGAAGTCTTCGATCAGCTCGGTGTGGACGTCGACCAAGCGGTCGATGACTTCTTCGCTCGGTCTCCAGTAGCCCTTGCGGACGGTCTCGAGCATGATCGCGGTCATCTCTTGCAGGGCGTAAGGGTTCTTCTCTTCGAAGTACTCCCGCATGTTGAGGTTGAGCTTGTCCTGGACGTAGACCTCTTCGTACTTGTCCCAGATCTCTTCGTCGATCATGGTCGGCTGCATCACGTCCCAGCCGTAGGTGTTGCGGAAGGTCTCGGCGAAGTTCTCGGCGGCGGTCGCGCCCTCCTTCTGCATCTCGGCGATGTACTTGGGGTTGAGCATCGTCGTGCGGGCCTCGACCCAGATCGCCTTCTTGGCGTTTTGGACGATCGGCCGGTTGGGGTTGCGCAGGTCGCTGAAGTAGGAGTCGGGGTCTTCGCCGGTGGTGTGGCGGATGGCGAGGGTCATGCCGCCCATGAACTCGTAGACGTGGTCGAGCGAGAGCGGGCCCCAGGTGTTGGACGAGCGGGGCTGGATCACCGTGTCGGTGTTTTGCAGCGCGGCCTCGAACATCCCGGGCTGGTAGTCGGCCCAGCGGTCTTCGTCGTAGAACGCGCCCATGTTGTAGAGGTACTGCTCGGCGACCTCGGATTCTTCCTCCCAGCTGTCGCCGGACTCGACCATGCCCATGATGCCGGTGCCGTAGTTGCCGTTGAGGCCGCCGAAGACGCGGATCGTGGCGAGTTCCTTGGCCTCGGCCGGCGAGGCCCCCTTCTCTTTCATGACCGTCTCGGCGGCGATCACGCCGTCTTTGACGTAGTTCGGGAACTCGTCCGTCCCCTCGGCCTGGGCGGCCAACGCGACGGCGTCGTTGATCAGGTAGATACGGCTCGCGCCCAGGTCCCGGAACTGGCCGGAGGTCTGCACGACCACGTCGATGCGCGGCCGGCCGAGCTCCTCGGCGGGGATCAGGCGGATGTCGTGCACGGTGCCGCGTCGGTTGCGCACCGGCTCGGCGCCGAGCAGGTAGAAGATCTCGGCGATAGTGATGCCTTCCTGCCGGACGAACTCGCTGCTCCAGAGGCTGAACGCGACCTTCTTCGGGTAGTCGCCGGTCTCGGCGATCTTGGCTTCGATGAGTTGGTCGACGAGCTGCTTGCCGACGTCCCAGGCCTCGAGGGTCGGGGTCTTCTCGGCGTCGATACCGATGAGGTTGCGGCCCGTGGGGATGGCGGAGGGATTGACCACGGGGTCGCCGCCGGTCTGCGGGGCGACGTAGCCGCCGTTGAGGCCGTTGATGATCGCGTCGACTTCAAGCTGGGGCGAGTCTTCGATCCCGGCGCGGTAGAGGTTGATCGACTCGAGGGTTTCGCGGAAGGTTTCTTCCAGGTCGGCCCGCTTCTGCTCGGCCGGGTCTACAGGCTCGGACGGTGCAGGTGGGCCGCCGAAAGGGCTTCCGCCGCCACCGCTGTTTTGCGATTGGCCCGACGCCGGGGCGGCAGGTTTCGCCGCTTGCGGTTTAGCTTTCGTTTCTCCGTGATCATGGTCATGACCGTGTCCGTGACCACCGTGGGTATGCGGGATCAGACGGAAGGCGTCGGTGCGGAAGGTCTCGCCGCCGACCTTGAACGACACCAAGACCTCGGCCTCGAACTCTTTGCCTTGCAGCCATGAAGCGTCGGCTCCGGTGTCGCCGGGGAAGATGAAGTAGTTCGTCTGGTTGCCGTCGCGCAGGTTGGCGACGCCGTCTTCGTCTTCGTTCTGGTCCAGGTTGCGGACGGCGAGCGTGACCGCGGTACCGTTTTTAGCAGCTTTGCCCTCAACGGTTTCGAAGGTCACGGTAATCGGCGTGTCGGCGGCGAGGTCGTAGGGCGTCGCGCCATCGGGGGCCAGCAGCCAGAGCTCGAGGTCGCCCTTGTCGTCGTGGAGCTTAAGCTCGATCTCGCCGACGCGTTGGCCGTCGGATGCACGCAGAGCAGCGAGGACGCCGTCGTGAGATCCGACGTGGTCGTGGTCACCGTCGTGGGCGTGATCGTGGGTGTGGCCGTCGGCGTGGGTGTGGGTGGCGCCGTGGGTGTGGTCGTTGCCTTCGCCGACGACGTGGGTGTGGGTCGTGCCGTCGGCGTGGGTGTGGCCGACGGTGACCGGGCGGTGGATGGTCATTTCGCCGGTGTCCGAGACGGTGAAGAACTCCTCGGGCTCGGCCTGCCCCGTGTAAATCGTGTCGATCATCTTGAGCGAGGGCTCGCGGTACCTTTCGAGTATGAGGTGGTCTTCCTCGGACTCTTCTTTGGTGATCTTGCCCGCCAAGCGGTCGAGCTGGGCCATGGTGTAGGCCAGGTAGTCGATCGCGATGAGGCGGACGGTCTCGAAAACATCTTCGTCGCTGTACGGCCGGCCGAGCACGTGCAGGCCCTTGGCGACTTTGGCCTGTTCGAGCTCGTGCATGTGGGTGTGGAACTCGAGCAGCTTTTCTTTGGTGAGCTCGACGTTGTCGATGTCGTCGATGCTCAGGTCTTTGTCGAGGTCGAGCGTGACGATGAGTCCGCGGACGGTTTCGAGGATACGGTTTTTGAGCAACGGGTCCTCGACGCTCCAGTAGCGGTCGAGAGCCGAGTGCAGGTTCTGCAGGTCGTCGTAGATGCCTGAGGGCATAAACGGTGGGGTGATGTGGGTTGTCATCGTGGCGTAGCTGCGCCGCTTGGCGACCAGGGCCTCGCCGATGTTACTCATGGAGTAGAGGTAGAAGTGCGGGACGCCGGAGGTCAGAATGTCCGGCCAGTCGTAGTCGGACAACGCGACCTGTTTCCACGGCGTAAACTCGACGCTGCCGTGGGTGCCGAAGTGGATGATGGCGTCGGCTTTGAAGCCTTCTTTGGCCCATAAATAGCCGCCGATGTAGGGGTACGGCGGGGCCTGCTTCACGCCGTGGACGAGCTGCACGTCGTTTTCGCCGGAACCCGCGGGCGGGACGGGCATCAGCACGACGTTGCCGAACTGGACACGGGAGACGACGAGATGAGGCTCGCCGTCTTTGACGGTGCCCATGTAGCTGCCCGGGGCCGGGCCGTAGGTCTCTTCGATCTCGGCGAAGACGTCGGCGGGGATCCACTTCTCCATCCACCCCCGGAAGGTGTCCGCCGGAACCAAAGCGGGGTTGCCGTTGGCGAAGTAGTCTTCGAGCGCACCCTTGGCGTAGGACCCGATGACCGGGCCCTCGGCCTGGATGCGTTCGTACAGCGCGTCGGCGTCGGCGGGGATCGGGCCGGTGTCGTAGCCCTCGTCTTTGAGTCGCTTGAGCAGGCTGAACAGCGACGGGGCGAGTTCCAAACCCTCAGCCACCATCGCGTTCTTGCCCGCGCCCTTGTAATAGAACACGACGACTTTTTTGTCTTTGTTTTCCGCGGTCTGCAGCTTGATCCAGCGCTCGGCGAGGTCGGTGAACTTCTCGATGCGGTTGTCCAGCCCTTCGAAGAGCATCAGGCCGCGCTCGTTCTCGAACTGGGCCGCGATGGTGTAGGGGACGATCCCGCCGTCGAGCTCGGCCATGACGACGTTCTGACTGAGCATGCCGCCGTCCATGCCCTGCTGGCTCTTCTCCCAGTCGTCGTGGGGGGAAAAGACGACGAGCGGGCTGAGCATCGGGATGTTGGCTTCCTTCAGCCAATCGACGCCGGAGTTGCCGGACAGCCGACCGTGGGGGCTAAAGATCATCAGGTCAGGCTCGACCGCGCGGAGCAAATCCATCCGCCCGCGGAAGCCCGAGACCGGGTAGACGTTCATCCCCCGGTTCTCCAGCGACTCGATCAACGGACTCAGGAAGCCCGACCCGCTCTGCATGCCCAAAATCTGACTCACCAGCGCGACCTTCGGACCGCCCTCGGTGTAACGCCCGGCGTCTTTAAGAAACGCCTCGTAGTCCTCCAACGACTCGAAGACTTCTTCCTCGCCGAGGTGGTAGTAGTACGTGCTGGGATAGACGAACGGCTCTTCGATCTCGTCGGTGTACGCGGTCTTGCCGTCGAACACTCGGCGGGAGTAGTTCAACACGCCGCGGAGGTTTTTCGTCCCGCCGTTACGGAGGCTGGTCTGGATGAACTCGGTCTCTTCTTCGGTGAGGTTGGACAGGTCCGCGTCGGTGGTGCGGGCGAAGAAGTAGATCTTGACGCCGCTGTCTCGGCCAGCCGTGATCGCCTGCTTCTGCTGCTCGTTGAGGTTGACCGCGCCGTGGGCGAAGAAATAGACAGCGTCGTACCCGCGGATATCGGGGAAGTCGTCTTCGCCCAGGCTCAGCCGATTGATTTCGATATAAGGGTTATCGTTGACCTCGAGGAACTTGTCGTACTGGAAGTCCATGAAGTTGACGAACGCCACGCGGGTCGGCGCGAGGTTGTTTTGGTAGTAGGCGAAGCCCCCGAATCCTCCCGTAACCAGCAAAGCCAACACTACAAACAGGCCGATTAATTTCTTCTTCATCGTTTAAACCAAAATTGAATCGTCGCCCCGCGTTTTATTCCGGGACGTAGATAATCCTTCCGTCTTCCATTTGATACGCCGCGCCGACGCGCTTGCCTTTGCCGACGCCCTGCTCGCCGCTCGCTTCGTAACGGCGGATTTCTTCGCCTTCCTTGACGATGATCTGCATGTCTTCTTGGCCGGGGTTCTTGACCATCGTGAAGTCTTCCTGGGTAAAGACCTCGGCGATCTGCATCCGCGTCACCACCGCCACCATCAACGCCACCGCAAACACCATCGCCACGTCGAACAGGTTCGCCAGCCCGTCCAGCGGGTCGCTGCTGTCGGCCTCGGTTGGGCTGCGGTAGGCTCGGCGGGATTTACGAAGACTCATTCTCATTCAGCTCAATGACGTAACGCAAGCTATTTATGTCCTGAACAAACCACCGCTTCTTGATCTGGAGGGTGAGGTATCCGACGCCGCCGCCGAACACGCCGACGACCGTCGTCGCGAAAGCCACCTGCATATTAGCGGCCATCGAAACGATATCCCCCGCCGCGAGGCCGACCAACGCGGGCCCCATGGGGATCAGCGTGCCCATCAAGCCCAGCGTCGGGCCCAGCCGCATCAGAATCCTAGACGGCCTGAGACCGGCGTCCCCGGCCATCTCGAAATCCGCCAAAACCTTGTCCGCATGTACCGGCTTCCAGCCGAGCTTTTCGATCTTAGCGATCGCCTCACGCAGGGCCGGGTGGAACCGGCCGATCGCCGAATAGTCCACCTCGCGGACGGGCTTGGTTTCGAGCTGCTCCTCGATTTCTGCCATGACCCGCTGCAGCCGCCGTCGGGCCATATGGCTGCCGTACAGCCCACCGAGCACCAAGACCGCCCAGACAAAGCCGATGACCAGCAGGACGATGACCGGGATCAACAGACCGGTAGAGATCCAATACAGAATGTCGGTGATCAGACGCATACTTAGCTGATGATTCGTCAGAGGCGTTTGCCCTTCCGGGACATAGCGAAGCCCGCTCCCGCCAAGGCGGCTAAGCATACCCAGACCGTTATCGCAGGTAAAACCTCAGAGGGTTGCGGCGGGCTGACCGCCCGCGCCCCGTTAATCCAGACCGGCAGGAAAACCGCCAGCCCCAACTGAAGCATGGCGAGCAGGAACCGAAACTCGAGCCGCACCGAACGCCCCGGCAATACCAATCGGCACGCCACGGATGCGGCAACCAGCAGCACAAAAACCCCGGCGGCATGCATTAACGCCAGACGGGCAAACGTCGCGTTGCTGAAATGGTGGAAGATCCAGGATTGGGCATAGAGGAGCCCGAGGATCAACGCCGGCGACGGCAGATAGACCACAAACCGCCCCAACGACAACACGCCTCGCCGCAGCCACACAAAACGCTGACCACCCGGCCAAGCCGCCGCTGTCTTCTCCCCCGCAACCCGAGTCACACTCGCGTAGCAGGCCCAGGCCAACAGCATGCTCTCCACCACCAGCAACAGCATGATCTGCGCCATCGCCCCCGGTGCGAGCACGCTGTCCAACAGGTCGTTGATGTTGACCGCCGCGATCCAGGGGTGAACCACGAACAGCCCGACGGCAATGGCCCACGACGGCAGCAAGCAGACCCACCAACGCCGCGGGATCGCCGAAGCACAACAGGTACTCAGCCCCCCCAAGACGACGAGTGTGATCAAAAAGGTAGCCATTATTAAAAATCACAGCTTTTCGAACCGAGATAATTAAAAAAAGGCTCTTCCGACCGTGTGTCGAAAGAGCCTCAGTGGGCCATACAGGACTTGAACCTGTGACCTCCTCGATGTCAACGAGGCGCGCTAGCCAACTGCGCCAATGGCCCATTTTCCAGAAAGTGTAATAACGATTTTGACTTTTACAGCCAAACTCTCCCCGGCACTTTCCGGCCCGGCATTGTAATTTCACCATTTCATTACGGCAAGCTAAGGGGATTCTCTGCCGTAGAACTGCCGCAAACTTCTTCTAATCCAACTGTTTTAATCGAGCCGGTCGATCTGCTTGCGTGCCCACTCGACCCAGGGCTCACGCGAGTCGTTGTCGGCGATCTGCCAGAGCTGCCGACGCAGGCTGGCGTCGTCGTCCCCCCGCTTGACCCGGGCCCGGGCCAGGTTGCCGACGTAGACCAGGTTTTCGCTGTCCAGGCTCAACGCTTTTTCGTATTCACGGACCGCCGCGTCCAGCCGATTACCCGCCTCGAAAACCAGCCCCAGGTTGTTGGCCGGCTCGGGACGGAATGGCATATTTTCTGCCGCCCGCTGGAAAGACAATGCCGCATCACGCAGTTGACGGTTCTGGTACTGGATCTTGCCGAGGTTATTGTGCGCTGGGCCGTGGCTGACGTCGGCGTCAATAGCGTCCCGGAAGTGTACTTCGGCGGCGTCTAGGTTCCCGACTCCGATTTTCGCCAGGCCGAGTTCGTACGCAGTCTGGGCTATCCGGGGATCGCCCGACAGTTCGACAACAACTTGACGTGTTGATTCTCTGGGCGTTTCACACGCGCCAAGACATAGCGTCGTAGCAAGCAGCGACATCATTATGAGGCGGCCGCAGAAGATCGGAGAGTGGTTCATCAAGATCAAGGCGCTGTTCCTGTAGGGTCAAGGATCTCGGCTTCGATCCGCCACCGCTCGGCCCCCGCATCGTTAGCTACCGCCGAATTATCTGCTCTGAGGGCAAGGGTTGTCACCCGGGCTCCGCGATCTCCGACGAGTCGCTGCAAGGCGTTTGCCGCCGGAGCCAGAGCTACGGGGGTCATCACCATACGGTAAGACACCCCCCCCGATCGGTCGATCCGGGGCGTTACCGAGCGGAGCGTCGTCATCGCGATGCCCGCTCCCTCCAGCGCGGACTCGATGCGGGGGATAAACGCCGTTTCGGCCAAGCCGGAGGAGGTTTCGGTTGACCCGACATCACCTTTCGCCAGACGGAGTTGATTGATCAGCGCCATCGCTTCGCTCTGCTCCGCAGTGGCGCGGGAGAGATCGTTCGTAGCCGAGCGTTGGTAAACGTACCCCGCGACCAATACCGCAACACCCAACAGAGCGATGATCCACAACGCGTTATTGCCGAACAGATTTCTCAAGGACGCCCCCCCGCCGCCACCTCCGGCGCTTGCGTATCGATGGTGAATTCGAAACGTGTCTGGCCGGAAGGCATGACTTGTGTCGTCGGGGGAAGAGCGTTGCCCTGCGCGACCGCAGCGGGGTGGTCAGCCAGGGCGCGGGATATCCGATCGATCTCAGGAAGTGAATCGGCCTGGCCGACGATCCTCAAGGAAACGGCGTCGGCGTTGATTTCTACAACCTCGTAATCCCCACCATCCGGCATACGCAGGACCACACCCAGCACATCCGCCAGCGCGTCACGCTGCCCAACCTTCCGGTCCGACGACGTTAGTACCGCAGCTTCACTGCGAAGCCGAGGTAGCACGACGGCAGGTGCCCGCTGATCGGGGTATAACTCGACATACGCATCACGGATTTCTGACCGTATATTTTCGGCGCGGTTATTTTGCTGAATCCCCGAAAACAAAAGCAGCCCGCCCAAGCCCCAACTCACGAACGCCAATACCGCCACCGCGGGCCACCACGCTCTTTGCACACGGCGACGGGTGCTATCTGTCTGCATGAAATCCAGGACGGGGGCCGCAGCGCCCGACAGCATCGACGAAGCAAAACGGGTCGCCGCGTTGTAGCCGGCTTCCGGCACCCCGCCCTTAGCTTTTCGTGCGGCGTATTGCTCGGGCAGCAACTGTGGTTCAACGCCTACCGCGTCGACTTCTCCCGCAACCTCCGCTATCGATCGGGAAATGTCATTCGGGTAAGACGGCAGGTAACGCCAAGCTTCGGGCAAGCCGTCCTCACCAAAAACAAGGTGATCAACACCCCCCGGTTCGTTTTGGACCAACACGCTGCCGCCCGGCTTAGCCAACTCCGACGTACTCATCAACGCGGTTGGCACGAGGCTTTGTACCGAAAAGCCCAGATTTTCAAGCGAACGAACGATCGGCTCCCAAGGATCGTTCCGTACCGCGACCGCGAGTGCGTTACTGCGGTGTGGGCCGATGAACCGGATACCGAGCGTTTCCAGATCGTCGGGCAGTTTGGCTTCCAACCGATAACGCATCGCCGCTTCGCGCCCGAGCCGCGGCAGGCCTTCGGTTGAGATCTGTACGGCGTAACACGCCGTGCTCGCCAATCCGACAACGATCGGCCCCGGCGTTAACCCCTCGGCGTCGAGCCAGGCCCGCAGCCCCTCCTCGTCCAAACTATCTCCGGACATCGTAAAACGCTCGATGCGGCTGCCGGCATCAGAGACCAAGCCGAGGGCAAACGCATCGGCTTCGATAAATACCGCGGCGACCGTTTCGCTCAACGCGTACCCCCCGCGGCTCGTTCCGCTCGCTTACGCTCGGTCTGCAGTTGGAGGCGGCGCCCGTTGATAAGCAGCGTCGCTTCGCCTTCAGAAACCGCTTCGACCCGGATATTGCCGGGCAGTTCCGTCCCCACGCGGGTAACGACCAGTTTGTCGTTATCGTCGATGAACAGGCCTTCGGGCGGCCCATTCGAGGGCACCAGTGTGCCGAGCAGTTTGATACCCCGTGCTTGAGTCACGGGTGTGTTCTTTTGCTGAGGGATCCGAGATTCAGCTTTACGCCCCTGCAGACTGATCGTTTCGAGCCGAAGCATCTCTTCGTCGGTCAAAGCGGGAGCGGCGGAAGCCTGGATAACGGGCGTAACGACTCGGGGAGCGGCGTCTTGAATACGCTCGGCCGGATCGGCTCCGTTTTTAACAACGAGCAGCCACCCCACGAATCCACCCGCACATATGAGGGCGGTCGCCGTGAGTCGAGCAAAAATCTGGTGGTAAGAAAGACTCATTGTTCAATAGACGTCGTTGCAGTAACGCCTTTACTATCGGCTGCCGTGTTACAGAATGCTTACCAACGCAGCTCGTATTGCCCGGTTCGGCTGTTCCGGGAAGCGTTGCGGAGGCGAAGCGTGGTATCCACGCGTCGCCCATCATCGACCGTAATCCGCAGACTCGTCGTCTCCGCCTCGCCGGCGAGATGTACCTCGAGCCCTTCAAACCTTCCCGGTTCGTCCTGATCGGCGAGAAATTCAGCCAAGGCGATACGTAGCGACTCGCGATCCGACACCCGTTGGCCCGCGAGCACCTCTGCTGCGTCGTCGGCTTCTCGCGGCGGCAGGTGGACTCGCAGGGCCAACGCCAGTGCAGTCGGGTCGGCGTGGAGAGTGTAAATCCGGCCCGAACCCCAGAGCGTCAGGCGGTCGAAAACGCCGATTTCTGCCCGTCCCTTCCTCAGTTCCTCCGCGACCTCTTCCCGGTCGACGAATTGATCGAATGAGGCGTAAGCCGGCCACTGTCCCTGGGCACCCGAGGCAGTTAGTCCAAAGTCGGTGTAAGCGTTTTTCGGATCGAGATCAAGCGGATCAGCCCCGCCCCCATCAACAAAGTGGTTGAGTTCACGCTCGAATACCTCACGCCCCAAGGTTTCTCGCAGCACGTTGAGATTCGCCTTGGCGTTTTCGTTCGCCCAACGCAGCTGGACACGGTGCCGTCCGAGCATCGCCTGGCCGGCGACTACGCCGGCGTCTTGTTTGGCTAGCCGCTTTTCCTGGATAAGCACCGCCGCGTCTGCGCTTTCAATAACGAGCGTACGCTGAAGCCGATCGAGCTGAAGCAGTGTCGCCTGCTGCTGCTCGTGCACCCGCAGGGCGAGGCTCGCAAGAGCGGTGCCGACTAGAGCTAACGCCACCAGCACCAGAATCAGTACAAAACCACGCGGACGGCTCCCGATCATCTCGCCCCCCTACGGCCGAGAGGGGCGGCCAAATTAAAAGTCATCGGCGTGACTTGGTCGTCGAGGAAGTCGATCTGCACCTCGCCTCGACGATCGAGAGCGATATCGGCCGCTCCCGCGGCGACGAGTTCGCGCTGGGGGATACGTTGCCGGGCATCGCCAAGGGTTTTCTGTTCGCGGATCAAAAATCCGGTTTCCCGTTCGATCATGTAAGTGACCGCGACCGCTTCGTGGTGACGGCTACCCGTTTCGACATCACGGCCGGACCATCCCTCCATCTGTAGTTCACCGTTTTCGAATACCGCCCAGATCGCCTGATCAAGGTCACTTGTAACCTGCCGACGGACCGCCTCCCGCCAGGGCGTAGCCGTTTCGGGCGGTGCCACCTGGGCCAAACGCCGTTCGCTCCCGACAATCACCCCCAACGATTGGAACAACGCCGCGACGAGTAGACCCGTCAACGCCAAACCCGCGAGCATCTCGATGAGCGTCAAGCCTTGTTTGTGTTTCGTCATCGCGCTCCCCCGATCCGGTCATCGACCGAGGCAAACGGCTCCGGTCGCGGAACGAAACGCTCGACGCTGGCGAGGGCCATCGCCCCCGGAGCATCGGCCGGGTAGACGCTGAAGGTCCGCACATCCAGCCCCAACGTATCCAGCGACCCCGGGGACCGCTCGTCGATCACGACAAAAAAATTGCCGCGGCGGAACGAACCGGAACCGATCGCTTCGTTTCCGTCGGCTACGATTTCGGTCAACAACTCCACCGCCTGTTGCCGAATCTCTGCCCGTTGTCCTTGTTCGGTCAGCCGTCCCCGGGCCACGAGCGCCGCCGTCAACACGCCCGCCATGAGGGCCATAGCCGCAACTACTTCGATCAGCGTCAGGCCGGCTCGGCGGCGTGCTTTATCCATCGCTGGCCCTCCGTAGCGATTCTAGAGCGATCTCACCCGATCGCTGCCCCTCATCCATCCGCGTCCATTGACCGCTTGCGCCCGCCACTAACCAAATCTCTGCCGCGTCTTGCCCTTCGTATAGCGACAGCTCCAAAGCATACGTCGGCGTGACCGCATCCGACGAGCAGTTCCACGTTACCTGGCCCCGCCTAACCCAGCCCCGCTCCGGGGTCCACACCCGGGATACCCGTGCGCCGTTACCACCATTCTTGGACCAAGTGAGAGGCTTAGTAAACGTGTCGTCTTCGCCGGTTTCGGTAAACGTCGCCGCGTCGAGGTCCAGCGCGACCCGGCGTACCGCTCCGCTCCTCTCCGCTCGCTGACGTACACGCTGATCGAAGTCGACAAGCTGCCGTTGGAGCATCGCCCCGTCCACCACCTGTTGTGTTCCCCGCAGCGAGGTCGCCGCTAACCCCGAGGTGATCCCTAAAAGCACCAGCACAACGATCAGCTCGATCATGCTGAAGCCACGCGAAGGTCTACCCAAGACGTTTTGGGCGCAGCGACAGATCAAGAACCGGCCCCTTCGTTAATCCCGCCGACCAAATCGGCGTCCGCGTTTTCGCCGCCCTGTAAGCCATCAGCGCCCAGGCTCATCACCTCGTAAGGCCCGTTGGCCCCCGGCTGGTTGTAGAGGTATTCGCGGTCCCAGGCGTCGCGCAGGTCCCCGTTGCTCATGATCGGCTCGGGCAGGCGTTCGGTGGGCCGCATCAGGATTTCGAGGCCTTCTTGGTTCGTCGGGTAACGGCCGTAGACCGTGAAGAAATCGGTCAACGCGTCCTCGAAGGCCTTGATCTCGACTTGTGTTGCCGTGACTTTTGCGCGGACAAGTTGGCCCCTGACGTTCAGCCCGACGAGCCCTGCCAACAAGCCGACGATGACCAGCACCACCATGATCTCGATCAACGAAAAGCCTGAACGGCGACATCTTTTAAAATTATTAAATCCCATTACCGATCTCCAGGATGGGAAGCAAGGTTGCGAAAGCGATAAGCCCGACCAGCAACGCCAACAGAACGATCAATGCCGGCTCGACCAAAGCGGTAAGCCTCGTGGTCAACGCCGATACCTGACGATCGTAACTACCGGCCAAGCGTTCGAGTAGTTCAGCCAAGCGGCCGCTCTCCTGCCCGAGCCCAAAGACTTTGACCACGGCCGGCGGGAAAGCCCGGGTCTGTTCGAGAGCGGGGCCGAGGTCTCGGCCCTCGTGGACCGCGGTTTCGCATCGCTCAAGGGCGTCCCCGAGTACGCGGTTCCGTACGGATCGGCGGGCGATCCCCAAACCACGCTCGAAACTCACTCCGCTCCTGAGCAGTGTCGATAGCACAAAGGCCAGCCGGACGACCGCCTGCTTGCGTTCGATCTCGCCGACGATCGGCGTGGCGAGTACGGCTGCGTCAAACGCCCTCCGGCTTTTCGGCAGGCGGAAAACCAAATACCCCATACCCGCCAAGATCAACACCCCCAAGCCCAGCCAAAACCCGTAATCAACCAGTGCGTCGCTGAATCCCTTGACCCAACGCGTCGGCGTCGGCAGCGGTCGACCCGTGTCCGACAACGCTTCGAGGATGTCGGGCACGACGTAAGTCATCAAAAACAGACAAACCCCCAAACCAAAAACCCCCACAACGACCGGGTAGGTCAATGCCCCCAGCAGACGGTTTTTCATCGTCGAGCGTCGCTCCTGATACTCAGCGACCCGCTCAAGCACAACGTTGAGCCGACCGGTCTCTTCACCGACCCGGACCATCGCCACGGTCGCGTCGTCAAAAACCCTGCCTCCCGACGACAGCCGCGCCGCGGCCATCGCGTCGGCCAACGCGCCGCCCGAAACGACCCTGTCCCGCATTCCTTGCAGCACCGCGCGGAACCGGGCCGCGCGGGCGGGCTGCTGCTCGATCAAGACGTCCAACGACTCCAAGATCGACACGCCCACCTCGATCAGGGTCGCCATCTCCTGCAGGAAGCCTGCGGCATCGGGTCGCCGCAGCGTCGGCCAAGCGAATCGGAACGAGCCCGAGCGTTTTTTCTTAACCCCCGCAGATTCCTGCTTGCGGTAAGCCTCGAGTGATCGCAGATCCAAACCCCGGTCGCGGATCTGGTCCCGGGCGTCACGGGCGGTGTCGGCGACCAAGGTGCCGCTTTCCTTGGTGCCGCCGTTGACTGCGATATAAGAAAATACGGGCATGGCCTAGAAGCCCTCAGCCTCTAACGGGGGTACGTCGCTGCCGCCGTCTCCGCCCTCGCTCGATATCGTTGACCGCCGCGTAACCCGCAGCACCTCCTCGGCCGTGGTCAGCCCGCGGGCGATTTTTTCCGCTCCGTCTTCGCGTAGCGTCGTCATCCCCGCGGCGATCGCGTGGCGTTTGAGTTCGCTAGCGGGTCGGCGGTCGCCCACGAGCTCAGAGAACTCGGGCGTCACGGTTAATAACTCGAAAAGCCCCAGACGGCCGCGGTAGCCCGTCCCTCGACAGGCCTCGCAGCCCACGCCATGACGCGGCTGCATCGGCGTCACCCAGGGCGTGTCGCCGACACGGTTGATCTCTTGATCGATCTGGTCGGCATCGACCGGCTCGGCGCAATCGGCACAGACCCGCCGCACCAGCCGCTGGGCCATCACCCCCAGCAGCGAGCTCGCTACGAGGTACGGCTCAACGCCGAGATCGATGAGCCGGGTCACCGCACTCGCCGCGTCGTTGGTGTGGAGCGTCGAGAAAACGAGGTGGCCGGTCAGCGCCGCCTGGATCGCGAGTTCCGCCGTCTCGCGGTCGCGGATCTCGCCGACCATGATGATGTCGGGGTCCTGCCGCAGGACGCTACGTAGCCCTTTGGCGAAGGTCATCCCCCGTTGGGTTGAGACCTGCATCTGGCTGATGTTGTCGAGTTGGTACTCGATCGGGTCTTCGAGGGTCAGGACATTCAGCTGCGTCGCGTCGACTTGTCGGAGCGCCCCGTAGAGCGTCGTCGATTTCCCGCTGCCGGTCGGGCCGGTGACCAGGACCAAGCCGTGCTCCGCTTCGATCAGCGGCATGAACTGCTCGCGTACCCGGCCGGGCATACCTAACTCGTCGAGCCCGAATCGGCGGGTGCTCTGATCGAGCAGACGCAGCACCACCCGCTCGCCGTGCTGCGTCGGCACGCTCGATAGACGCAGGTCAACCTCGCGCTCGCCGAGGCGGACGCTCGCCCGGCCGTCTTGGGGCAGACGTTTCTCGGCGATGTCCATGCCGCCCATGATCTTGACCCGGCTGACCAGCTCTTCGTGTACCGAAGCAGGAAACTCGAACGCTTCGTACAAAAGGCCGTCGCTGCGGAGGCGGACCAGCGTCTTACCGTTACGCGGCTGGACGTGGACGTCCGAAGCCTCGGCAACCACCGCCTCGTAGATCAAAGCGTTGACCAGCTTCACCACCGGTGCCCGGCCCTCATCGTCGAGCAGGTCGGCGACACGCTGCGGGCCATCGGGGATCAAAGCCTCATCCGCCGGCTTATCTTCGACGCGGGCGATCGCCCCAGCGGTATCGATCCCGGCCTCGGAATAGGCAGACTCGATCGCCGCCGCCACGTGCTCTGCCGGCCAACGCTTGACCCGCGCCGGAACCACCCGCCGCCGCAACGCGTCGATCACTTCGTCGTCGGTCTCCGTTGTCGCCACAAAAACGGGTCGCCCCGAGCGGTTGGTCAACCCGAGGATGCCGTGACGACGAGCAAACCCGATAGGTACCCGCGCAACAAATCCCGGCCACGGTTGTGGCTTCGCCTTGTCGGCAGCGGACATCGTTTTGGCGGGTTCAGATTTCAAACTTATGACGTTCTGTAAGCGGTCTATCGACTATTAATCACCAGACCCACAACGGTTCGCTGGCCGGGTACCCATCTCTATCGAAGGCAAATTCACCGTATAAGCCCGCCGCCTCACGGCTGCCGCTCGAATAAAAACGGAGATCCGAAAAATCATCGTCACGCAAGATCACCGGGCGAAGAAAAACAAACAACGTACTCTGCGACGACAAGACTTCACGGCTGCTGAACAGATATTCCAAAACCGGGATTTCACCCAGAATCGGTATACGCTGCACCTGCTCGGAAAAGCTATCGAAGTTCAGCCCCCCCACCACGATCGTATCGCCATCGGGCAGGGTGACGTGGCTCTCAACCGTATTGCTCTGCCGCGGGGGCGGAACCGTGCTGCCCGCGGCTTCGCCGGCAAACGCCTCGAGGGCGACCGTAAACTCAAGCCGGAGGTGATCGCCCTCGGCGATATGCGGGGTCATCTCGATGCTGGTGCCCGCTTCAACAAAACCCTCGAAAGTCACCGTGTCGGAGTTCTGCCCCTGATTAATACTGGCAACGGGCTGCCCCAGGACGCTCGCCACCGTGCCGGTCTCGTTATCGTTGACGAGGATACGGGGGGCCGAAACGACCCGGGTGTTGCCGTCGGACTTCAACGCCTGCACGACCACGTCGGCGATGTCAGCCGAGAGCACCACCCCGTTGAAGCCGAGGCCCGGCACCAGGTCAAGCCGACCGTCGTCCGTGACCTCGCTCAGCCCGAAGTTATTGAAAAGAAACGACTGGTTGCTGTCTTCTCGGTCCCCGGCCAACACCTCAACGCCGAGGGAAAAATTATCCGTGGTATCGAGCGTGACCAGAGTGACCTCGATCATGACCTGAGCCCGACGGCGATCGAGTTGTTCGATCAGCTTGGCGTAGATGGCCTGCGTAGCGGGTACCGCGACGACGATAATGCTGTTGGTATTTTCGTCGGCGGTAAGTGTCGCGTTGGGCGTACGCACCGCACGCGGCCGGTCACCATCAAGATTTTCATCAACCGGAGAACGGCCAAAAGGCGATCCGAGGTCGATCTCCCGCCTCCGAGTCGGTTCCGCCCCATCAAGACGGTCCGCGGATACTATCGGGCCAAACGCACCGTCTTCACCCTCGATCACAATGCGATCGGTTGCCGGCCCCTCATCTTCTAAACCGCGGATGGTCTCCAAAAGATCGGCGGCGTTTGCGTTCTTAACTGGGTAAAAGCGGATCGGGCTCGCCAAGGTATCGCTCGGCACATCGAGTTGCTCTCTTAACGCCTCGACCCGCCGGTGCACCACTTCGGGCGCGGTCAGGATCATGACGCCCGAAGCGGCGTCGACGCTGGACTCGTAGCTAGGGATCGATACCGACGCCTCGAGCATACGCCGCATCTGCGTCTCAAACCGATCCGGAGACGTGTGGCGGAAGCGGTAGACCTTGGGCGTAAGCCCCGGGTCGACATCGATACTTTCAGCCAGCTTGATCGCAGAATCGACTTGCGCTTTTACCCCAAGCAAAAGCAAACGGTTCGCCGGCTCGTCGATCACCACCTCAACCGGCGATGCCCCGTTTTCCTCTACCCCCAAAGCTTGAAACAACATCGTCGCCAAATCGGCCGCGGCCAGGTATTGAACCGAGTAATAACGCTCCTGTCTAGGCCCAGAAGCTTCGTTCAAAGCCGCCAAAAGGCTTTCAATACGCCGGATGTTACTGGCGTAGTCGGTGACGAGCAGCAGACCGGAAGACCCCTTGGTGGCGACTCGCCCCGCTTGGGGCGTCAAAAACGGCGATACCAACTCCGAGGCCTCTTTGGTCGACATCCCAGCAAGCGTAAAAACACGCGTTAGTACTCCGCCACGCTCAAGTGCGGATTCATCCTGAGTGATCCGAGCCGCCTGCGAAAGCTGTTCTGTGCCGACCACTCGTAGCCAACCCGCCTTGTCGTCTTCAGATAACACCAAACCGCGACTGAGTAAGACCTCATCGATTAAGTCACGCAAAGCGTTAGCGGGAAGATCCGCTGGCGATTTAATGGAAACCTGCTGCCCAGCAAGCTGGTTCGGATCGTAGATAATGTTGAGTTTAAGCCGTTGGCTGCCAAAATCGATCAGGCGCTCAAGCGAGACTGGGTCCGGCAGGTCTAGCCGTATCGTCGCTTCTTGCGCGGGCTGGCTTACCGCAAATGTCGTAACACACAACATCGTGACTGCAAACAAAGCCGCCTTTAGCGTTGACAATGAAAAACGGGTATTTGTTATATGATGAGTTAGGAGCATAATTTGGTGCAGCCCAAAAACTTAATGACGATATGTTGAATTATATCCCCATTTTGGCTCCGCCCAAATCTAAGAAATTAATCCTTGGCAAATCCTATTTGCTAGTGAGGACCACTTATATGTGATCGTTTTTATACGTTCATAAAGCCTAGGTGAGTACTCGAATTATTGATATCAAGAAATCGACTCAGGTTCGGCAAGAGGCTGCTCATTTCCGACATCGGCACACCCATCCAGTTTGCAAACTCGAAAGCATACTCGTCGACAGACGTACTCGGGATAAAACGGCCGTTGCCGGTGTCTTCCGGACCGCCGATCAGAATGTTGCCGTAGTCTCCGTACAGTTGACCGCCGTTGACTTGGTTGCCGCCCATCACAAAATGATGGCCGCCCCACCCGTGGTCCGACCCGTTACCGTTAGAGCGGTACGTGCGGCTAAAGTCCGAAGCAGAAAACGTTGTCACGTCGTTACGCCGATTGAGCAGGCCTAAAGCGTCCCAGAAATACCTGAAGGCATCATTAACCCGGGTGAGGTTATCGTCGTGCGGACCGATCAGGCCGTTGTGGTTGTCAAACCCACCGAGAGACACGAAGAATATCTGACGGTTTTGACCGAGTATCGTCGGGCCGGACTCGATCAGGCGGGCAACCGCCCCGAGCTGCGCAGCCAACGAGTTGTTGCCCGGTATCGCGAGGTTACGCAGCACCGAATCGCCCGTGTTGGGGTCTTGCCTAGCGTCGATCGTCGAAATAATTTCTTCGTTCCGCAACGCCCGGGAAGCCACATCCGCGTAAGCCTTGCTCAGTTCGTTACGAGCCGAATAGTTCGGGTTGCCCTGCAACGCGATCAGGTCGGCGTATGCCGTAGCGATGATCTGGCGGTCCGAATTCGATCCCAGCCCGGCAGTTTCCAAACCGATCGCCCCGTTGGGCGAGACGGCGTAAGGTGTCACCTCGTTACCGGAAAGAAAAAAGTTCGCCCCCGCGATCGAAATATTCATCGAGACGCCCGAGTCGTTTTGCGCGCCGAACGCCTGCAACACGTCGGCGATACGCCCACCCCAGCCGATACGGCCGATGGCGTCCGCCGTTGAGATCTGCCACAACTCCTGCTGCGTGTTGTGGGCAAAAAGCTGTGGGGGCAGCGCCACGCTGCGGTTTTGGTATTGAGAGAGCGTCGTCGGCTCGACGAGCGTGCCCGTGTTGCCGACGATAGCCAGGTTGCCCTGATTGAACAGGTTCGCCATGTCACCGAATCGAGGGTGGAACGCGAAACGCCTCGTTCCGCCGCCGGGCGTAATGATGGTGTTATTTAGGTCCCCCCGGGGGATCGCCAAACCGGTTCGACCCGAGGCGTAGTCGGCGTAGTTCTGGTTACCCCCGTCGATCGGGATGATTGTGTTACCCGAGTCGTTTCCGCCAAAAAGGAATACGCAGACCAAGGCTTTATAGTCGTTAAATCCTGATCCCGTTTGCGCTAGCGCCGCCCCCGTCATCCGCAGCGTAAAGAGCTGCGACATAAGCCCCCCCACCCCTAAAGCAGCGCACGACCCACGTCTCAGAAAAGAACGACGCGAGATGAGCTTATCGAGGTTGTCTTCCATGTCTTGGAGCTCCTTTTCACTTACCCCGACGAAAGATACGTATTTACGCGATAGCCGCGCTCTGTGGTCACGAGCGCGTTTATAGTTTTAATTAACAAGTTGGAATTCAGGCGATGCAATCGTCATGTAAACCATCGCCCGAACACGCTCGGTTTGATTGGAAATCCGCGGAGCGACGGTTAGGAGGATCTGTTTCATTTCCGGGCTCATCGTGCCGTACATCAACAGCTCGTCGATCGCATCGATCAACGCAGTATTGTTGGTCACGTTGTTTGCCGGGATAAGTGCGCGGAGTTGGTCGTAAACGTTCGACTCGGAACTGCCGCCCCTAGCAATACTCACTTGACGATGATTGTTCAGCCCAGAGAAAACGGTGATCTCGTTGATGATCTGAAGCTCGGGGGCGTCTAGCGATCGGAGATCGAGGCCGCCGTTAGGGATGGTGTAATCGGGTAGATAAAAGTTAAAAACCGAAGGCGAAGTCATGTACGACTGCCCGAATAGATCGATCTCTCCAAACTGAAACTGATCAACCCTTAGTCCAAACGGTTGCGTTGGCCGGTCAAGACGATCCAAGACGCGGTAAAGCGACCACTTGAGCAAGAAAGGCTCGATGATCTTGCCGAAATAAGGATTGCTGCTGTAAGTACGATCACGCGCTTCGGGGTCTAGCAGGATCGCCTTAACCACTGCCCCGAGATTCCCCCGCGTGCCGGTCCCGTCGTCCACAAAAACCGAAGCAACCCGTTCAATGTAACCCGGCGTAGGGTTACTGGTTACCAGCCGTTGAATCAGAAGGTGGCTGATAAACGGCGGCGTGCTGGGGTGGTTAAAAACGTTATCGATGGCAAAGTTGATGTCGGCGATGCCGTTGGCCTCGCTGGCGTTACGCGCGGGGATGAAACCGCCGTTGACCGCTCCGGGGTAATTCAACAACTGTTTGGAACCGAACTCGTGGATATTCGCATCCATCCGCATCGGGTTGCCGGTACGGATCTGGAAATTACCCCCGATATTCGAAGTCCGCAGGCCGGTAAATACCCGGGCGAATTGGACGATATCTTCGTTGGTGTAGGTGGGAATCGGATTGCCCTGGGCGTCGAGCTTGAGCGTCCCGTCGAGGTTAAGTTCGAACAGGCCGATCGAAAACAGCTGCATGATTTCCCGTGCGTAGTTTTCGTCGGGGACCGTACCCTGAGAAAGGTTCGCGCGGGCGTTATCACGATACGTGAGATAGTTACCCATCGAGAAAGAAAAAGTCACGTCGCTAAGCAGGTCGCGGTAGTTGCCGAAAGCGTTTTCGACCATGTAGTTGTAGTAATTCCGGCTAGGGATCGGGCCAGCACTATCCTGGTCGTTGTTCATGACCAAGATCTGGATCAAAGCCCAAGCCACACGCTGCCGAAGCTGGTCATCTGCTTCGACCGCAATATTCGCCCACGAATAACGCTGATCAAAAACTTGCCCAGCCCCGTTACGCGTCGAAGCCAAGTCGAAAAGCGCTTGCGTTAGCAAGGTCGGAGATAACGCCATCTGGTCATCGATCCAGCCTTCGTATCCACGCGACCTGACGGCCGCGATATCACTTGCCGTAGGGCCAAAAGCCGCCTGCCACAAGAAACGACTGGCATCTGTTACCGACGGCTGAGCGTTTACATCGAAATTACCATCCGCCACTGTTATTGTAGATTCAATACTGCTTGCTAAGCCACCGGTATCTATCACTGTGACGGTTACAGGGTATGTACCAGGTGTGTTGTATGTATGCGTAAAAACGGCCTCGTTTGAAAAGCCACCATCCCCGGTATCTATCGCAAAGTTGACTATCGCGGTCTCGTTATCAACAGAACGGCTCGCATCGAAATCAACCGTGAGCGGAACTTGTCCCAGAAAGTTTGTTAAATCCAAAAAAGCTGTGGGGGGAGTATTTTCAGAAACCTCGACCGTAAAGGTTTCGCTGGCCGACAAACTTCCGTCTGAAACCGTTACCGTTACCGTCGAGCCGCCCTCGACACCCGCGACCGGTTGCACGGTAATCATTCTGCTCGCCCCGGTCCCGTCGATGAGAATATTGCTATCCGGCAGTACGGCAGAGTTGCTTGATGTAGCCGTAACGAAAAGGTCTTCTGCAGGGGTCGAGAAATCATCGATCGTAAAAGCCTGAGACGTCGACAGCGAACCCGAGGTCAGAAACTGGTCTGTTAACGCCGTAATGCTGGGCGGCGTATTCGCTAAAACAGTTCGATTAGCCAAAGCGGCAAGTCTCGCATCCGCAAATTCAAGAACCCGGTTTAAGTTCAAATCAAATATAAAATTGTTATTTTGCGTCACGTCCTGGCGGTTAGCACTCGCAATCAATCTTGCGTCGGCAAATTCGACCAAGCGGTTACCATTCACATCACCTCGCAACATGCCAACCGTTGCGACTGCAGAAGGGAGAATTTCACCGCCTGTGGATTGAATATCTGAAAGGCTTACCGTTACATATTCACCGTTCGGCAGATCCAGAAGATGAACTGCTACCGTGTCTGGGAAAGCAGACCGTACCCCAGAAACAGACTGGATCGCTCCGTGGGTAGAAGTAATTGACCCAACATCTTGAAGCGGCTGATCGAAGACGAAAATGATAACCGTTTCACCGTTGCGGGGAATACGTGTTTCGATCGATCTAGGCCCCGATTCGTTCAGCCTAATTGCAAGAAATGAATTTGTGCTGGAGTCGCTGTGCCGCATCTCGGAACGCGCATACTCGAAAACAGGCGGTGCTGCGCTCGTGTCGATTACAATTACCCATACAAAAACAAACGCAGGTAAAAGTTCTAGCCAGGTGAATATTGATTTACAGGAACCACGCATATATTCAGCCTAAATATAGGATTTTAGATTGAAAAATATCTAAAAATAATTTCTGTACGCTAGCGAAAGCTTTAAATTCACAAATAAATCAAAACACCGATATTTAAATTACGCTTGTAAATAAAGTAGAATATTGCCAATGGGCAATGTCTACATTTACACAGTAGATACAAATACCTCAAAAAATAAAACATATATGTAAATAACGGTATATCTGTATAGTCTTATTTGCAGTTAAATTACTTTAGAACGTCGCAAAACCAAAGCAGCTGCGGCTAAAAATAAACTAAGTGTTGCAGGCTCGGGTATCGCAGTGACAGTAAATCCAAACGGATCTGCACTCAGCAAAGCAAATGTTGCGTTATCCACACCGATAACCAATGAGTCAATGACTGAGTCTAGACCAAGTGAATAGTTACCGGCTGCAGCAGACTGCAAAACTTGAAAATTCAGAGCTACTATAAACTGACCTTCCCCCGGATTAGTAGGAGGTGGGACTGGCTGAGCATTAAACGCTACCGCCGCGCCGAGATCAGCACCAACTCTAGGTTCCAATACCACATTTGATGGCTCCCCGATAAACCGATCGGTAAACAGACTTGTAGAGCGATCAACACTCTGCAATAGCAAAATGCCCGACACCGATGAATTCGAATCAGAAAAAGTTTCAACATCGAAGGCAACATTAGTTACTGCTCCGCCTTGAACTTGACTTGCCTCAAAATTCAAGAAAACGTTTACCGTGAAAGCCTCGGAAGGATCAAAAACAGCAGGGTCAGACGAAGCATTTTCAAAGCTCAAGCTTTGAGCGGCAGCCATCCCAGCAGGAGATAATATAACGTACGCTAGTACGGTAAAAAGTAAGTAATTAAGCGAAAAAAATTGGATTTGCTTCGTTAATTTGTATCTCAAAACATATTCTCCGCTGCGAAACGTGAATGACCAAACGTGAAATCACCGTTTGATCTCTAAGTGACACATATAAGACATATACTTGATTAAAAGTCAGATTCAGAACAAAAAAAGGCAGGGCACAGTGCAATGATATTTGGCGGGAATGGCTGCTAAACTACATTATCTTAGTTCAGAAAACGCTATAAATCAACAATCTTATAGCCTCATTTGCCGCCGATTTCTAAAGCACGCGGCTGAGATCAAGACCGCTAAACCCAGTAATAAAAAAGAACTAGGCTCCGGAATGACCGATGTTTCAAAACTGAGCTCGTAGAAAATTTTTCGTGCCCCGGTATCCTGAAACACGAATGCGTAAGAACCCGATGGCAAAGGAGAAAAGGGATCAAGGCCCCATTCACTGGGGTCCGGCCGCCTAGGCACGCCCAAGATGTCAGCCGTGGCAAGCCGGAACCTGAGATCACTTCCCACGATATTTGCATCAACCAACGTAAATCCCGACGCATCTTCTTCAAAATCGGCCTGGTCTTGTGCGTTGCCCGCGGGGTTGTGGCTCAGCGTCGAACCTTCCTCGACACCAAAAAACGAAACCGCGTCCGTATTGTCATTCAGCTGCCCCGAATCGTTCACTTCCGCGTAGCGAGAAAGGCTGATACGGTCGATCTGGAGCCCGGACGGCACGACTATCGTAAAAAAGTCGGTATCAGCATTTGCCAGCGCCGATCCGCTGTTCACGACGGTATTTTCTATGGTTAAGTCATCGGTGAGTGTGATGACCGTTGGGTTCGAAATATCGTCGGAAAAATTAGTTTGCGCTGAGATAGACGCTGCCGAAACAAACACAAATAACAGACAGATAAAAGATCTCATAGATTGGATACGGCGAGTTAAAAAATGATTGAATCGGGAGGGACACTGGCGGATATCCGTAAATGATATACGCCATCCTGTTTTAATCCAAACATTTCTTGTCTTGAGTTAGAAATTTCATCTGGGGTTACGAGTAACTCAATCGCTATATCGCTACCGATACGCCGGAACGAATGAACAATAATTCAGAGTTCACCTGGGAGACCGCTAAATTCAACATCGACGCCAGCGCCCGGCGGTAGGCCTGGATCTGAGCTCGGTAAATCTCTACACGTCGATCTAAGGCCTCACCGGAACTTGGGATCACATCGGTCTTAAAGTCGATCAGGTGTGCTGCCGCTGGCCTACCGCTCTCGTCGAGTTTAATTGCTACGCGATCAAACTGGCCACGGACAAGATGCTTGCCATCGGCGACGACAAAAGCTCGCTCCCGCCAGAGGACTTCGCTGTCGCCGAAGCGTCGAGTAAACGCCCGACGAACAGCTTCACTCTCAAAAATGCTGGCGAGTGATGACGGAAGCGTTTCGAGAGCCGAGACCTCATCGACGTATTGGACCGCTTCTAATTGTTTATGGATTTCTGCGCCCCGCCGCTGCGCTTCGGAGGGTTCGGCCATGAGTAAATCGTCGGCCGAGACCTTGCCGTTGTTGTGCAACCGCGAGGGCGTTACTCGAAGACGCATACGTTGGGATTGATTACCAGTGGACAGCTTCACGCCTAGAGCTTCCCGCAATACCGGATCGGCGGCCTTGGCTTCAATCGAAATTTGGTCGTGCTGGAACTGCTTGTGCCAGTCCCCCTCGCCCCAAACCAACGGTGATTCGTCGGGATCGCCCAGCGTGTCGCGGAGGATCGCGGCGAAGCGTAATCCGCGGAGCCCTTTGGCGGACGCGGGTTTCGCGAGGAGGTAGAGCCCGTGCCGTGGACGGGTCATCGCGACATAGAGCGTCGAGAAATCTTCGGATCGGCGGCGGGCGCGCTCCCGGGCGTAGGCGGTGTCCCACGCGGGGACCGCGCGACGCATTTCCTGTTTGGGGGTTCGCCAGACCCGGCCGATCGGCCCCAAAGGATCGGGGCGATCGATGAGGACGTCCATTTTTGTCGTGAGTTCCGCATCGAGTTCGGGCAGCACGACCGCATCGAACTGGAGCCCCTTGCTCTTGTGGATCGTCATCACCCGGATCAGCGACCCGCCCGGCTCCTCGACCTTGGCCGCCTCGACCAGATCAACGAATCGCGAAGCACGCAGCGGCGAGGCTCCGTTCCCGCTCGAACTTTCGTACGCCTCGGCTAATTCGACGAGCTGCGTCAGCCGGCGGAGCCCCAACTCGTCGCACGCCCCGGCCAATACCTTTACCCAGTCGGCGATGACACCGGCATAGCCATCACGCAGCAGCATTGCCCGGGTCTTCCTCGCGATCGAGTCTGCCTGCTGAACTCTCGTCATACCCAGGGTTTCGCTTAACGGCGAGTTGACCACGTGGAACGCGGCCGGACCATCTCCGGGGTGGTCGGCCAACACCAAGGCCGAGAGTACCGCCGCGACCGCCGGGTGGTCCGCGATAGGGTTACCGGCCTCACCACTAGCCGGCAGACCGGCGCGACGCAGTTCGTCGAGCAGACTGCGGATCGAGCGGTTCGTCCGCAGCAAGACCCCAAGCGTTGCCTTCGGCGCTTTGTAGTGGATCGCCTTAATCCGTTCGGCCACTTGCCGGAGGTGTGCACGCGAATCGTCTTCGCCTTCTGCGGCGGGGTCGGTTGATTCGAAGCGGACGTAGCCGGCCTTGTCTTTGGCCGCCGAGTGCTGATCGAATCGCTCGGACCAGGCCTCGGCCGCCTCCCGATCGTCTTGCAACGAAGGAGCCTGAGCCAAGTTTCCGAAGACCCGGTTGACCACGTCGAGCACGACTTGGGAGGAGCGGTAGCTCTTCGCCATCGGCTCTGCCGTCACACCACGCAACGTCTCGGCGGCATCGAACAACTCGACGCAGCCTCCCCGCCAGCCGTAGATCGCCTGTTTCGGATCGCCGACGACGAACAGACTGCGGTCGGCCGCCTCGTCGCTCGTCAGCTCATCCGCCATCGGAAACAACACCCGCCACTGGTCGAGGCTGGTGTCCTGGAATTCGTCGAGCAGCAGGTGCGAGACGGACGCGTCGAGGCGGAAGTAGACCTCGCGGAGCAAGGCTTCGTCTTCTGACAATGGCAACTCCGCCAGCCTTCGGCCGACATCGCTGTAGAGCAACACGTTCTGCCGGCGACGCAGCGCGTCGTATACACCGACGAAGCGTTGTATGAGTTCGTATGTCGCGGCGGTTTGCCTGAAAATACGGTCGATGTAAATCGCTTGGGCGTGCGTAACCAGCGGGCCGTAGGTCTCGATGATTTCCGGCGTTACCACCTTACGACAGTAGCTGTCTTTGCCGTCGCGTATAGCTGCGGTGATACCGCCCTTGGCAAACTGGTCCCAGTCACCGGCCGTGGCCGCGGCACAATCGGCTCGCCAAGTCTTGGCCCATGTTTTGTGTTGCGGCAGCAGCGGCTCGGCGGCGAGTAAGAGGTTGATTGCCGCGGTGAGCTCCGGCCCATCCAGCAGCCCAAGCGCTTCGCCTGATGTCCAAGCTCTGGCGTACGGCGCTTCGCGGTAGACCTCGAGGTGGGTATCGATCACGTCACGCAACGCCTCGGTCACGCCGCGCCGGGCTTCGTCGTTATAGAGACGACGCAGCAAGCCGAGCAACGCCTCGAATGAGTCTTCGGACGAGCCGGCGTCCGTGAGCACCGCCTCGATCGCTTGGCGGCGCAGGTCGACGGCGACCGGGTGGTCGTCGGCCACCAACGTCGGGCTGTCCGGCAAATCCAGCTCGAGGCGGAAGCTATTGGCCAGCCGGAAGAAGAAGCTGTCGATCGTTGAGATATTGATGCGGTGTAGCTGGCGGCAGAGGGTTACTAGCAGTTCACGGTCGGCGGGGTTTTTGTCGGCCGCTTCGGCGAGGGTCGTGACGACGCGTCCCGTGATCTCGCCGGCGGCCTTGCGGGTGAACGTGGTCGCCAGGATCCCGTCGGGCTCGGCCCCGGCCCGCAATAGGTTCAGGTAACGCTCGGTCAGGCGGTACGTCTTGCCCGACCCGGCCGAGGCGCGGATCAGTAGGTGAGACAGCTCACTGCTCATGTCGAGGCCCCGATCAGTTCACTACGGTCGGGGTGGTGGTCGGCAGCGAGGCGGGCGAACCCATCATCGAACGGCGGCGGCTCTTTGGGCGGCCAGAATCGCTGGGCCCGTAGCTGGCGGATGACGTGGTCCCGTGCGTCGGCGGCCGAGGCGTAGTCTTCGTCCGACCAGCCGGCGGGGTGCATCGCGGTGGTCGCTGGTGATCCGCCTAGGTTGAAATAGCCCGTTTCTGCGTTCGGCATCCCGCGGTCGGCGGCAAGCAAACGGTACAGCGGCAGCTGCAAATCGACCCATTCTCCACGCTGGCGGTGCACCCGATCGGGCTTGAGGTCGTCGGCCCGGGCGGCGCTCTTGTCGCGGGTCTTGTAGTCGATCAGGCGGACACCGAGCTCGGGGTGGCGGTCGATACGGTCGATCTTGCCTTTGATCCGAAACGGCTGGCCGTCGACATCGATCGACACGGCGAAGTCTTGCTCAATCAACTCGGGATCGATGCGCCAGCCGGACGCGGCTTCGCGGGCTTGAGTATGGGCGAAGAGCGTTAGACGTTGGCGCAGCTGTTCGATCTGCACACGGACCGCGGCGGCGGGTGATTGGCCGTACCGTTTCGCGGCCTGGCGGTCGAGTTCGTGGGTGAGCCAGTCTCGGATCGGCGGGGCTTCTGTAGCGGCCGCCACAGACGATCGGCCGAAGGCGGCGAGCACTTCGTGGGCCAGGTTGCCGAACGCGGCGCCGTTGAGCTCGACGGCGCGGTCGTCGATGGTTCGCAGGCCGTGGATATGCTTGAGGTAGAACCGGTACGGGCAGGCGAGGTAGTCGCGGAACTTGGTCACGCTAAGTTCGTCGAGCGGCGGGCCGTCGATCAACGGCTTGGGGATCAAAAAACGGTTCGTCCCACCGGGGGTAAGCAGGCGCGGCAGCGGTATAACTTTTTGGGCTTCGTCTTCGGGGTAGAAGTCGGTGACGCGTTCGACGAGCTTTTGTTCGTCACAAGCCAGCAGCAGCCGACTCGGCGTTTTCGGGTCGCCCTCGGCCGAGCGACGACACGCCAACACACTCACCGCATCAGCCGGCCGAGTGCGCAGCACGATGTTGAGCAGCAGTACGTCCCGCGCGTAGCGCCGGGCGTTGTCGGGCAGGCCGAGCGGCCGCCGCAGACCGTCGGGCAGGAAGGCGTCCGCATTACGGGAGTCGGGCACGTTGCCTTCGTTAACGTCGGTCAGGACGACGTGCTCGGCGTCGTCCCACGGTAGTTCGAGGAAGCCGAGCAGTTCGACGGCCGGGGTTCCGCCGGGCTCGGGGATAAGTTGGCCGGCGAGGCGGGTGAGAGTGATGGTCACCGCCTGGGAAAAAGTCAGTGGCGGTGTAATCGATAAGTCGGCGGATAAATGCGACTGTCCGCCGAGAACGCGGCCAATCTGGGTTAACGCTTCAACGGTGTCGTGATCGGCGAAGCGGTCGAGTTCGCGTTGGCCGTAGGCGGCGGCAAGCATCTGAGAGATCAAACCACTCCACTCGGGTAGCGGACGCAGGGTATCTGGGGCTTCGGGCTGGAGCTTGCTTAGACGTTCGGTCAACTCATTGAGTGCGCGGCGAGTCTTCTCGTCGCCGCGCCACGGCCCGCGCGTGTCTGCCTGCAGATAGTTCGCCGCATACTGATCGAGCGTGTTTGGCCAAGGCTTTTTACCCAACACACCAACCAAGTCGGGGTGGCGTACCAGTGCCGCGAGGTCGGCGAAGCGTCGACCAGTTGCGTAACGCCCGAGTGTCTCTAGCAGCACCGCGGGCGCCGACTGTGTGACGGCCCGCCCCGCCGCGGGGCGGGCGGGGGTACCGGCGAGTTCGATCGCGCGGACGAGTGAGCCCGCGGCGTCCTCGTCGCCGAGGCCGACGGTCACATCATCCGCCGCCGTATCGGGAGGCAGCTCGCCGAGTACACGGACGAGTTCGATCGCTTGGTCGCGCGGTTGATCGACGAGTCGGAGGTCGGCGAGCTCTACTGATTGTTCTTGCCAATAGTCGACGACCAGGCCGCCGAGCCAATCGAAGCCCGCGGCGTGCGCGGCGGGGGCGGGAACAAGGGGAGTGAGATCGTCGAGTTGTTCGAGCATACCGGCGAGTTGGGCCGAGAGATCAACCAGCCCGATCAGCACGACCGGGCGTTCGCTGCGGCATCGGCGTTCGACGATCGCGCGTTGGCGGGCCATTTGCCGGTCGGGCGCATCGAGAGCCCTACGGTACGCCGCATCAAGCTCAGCGAGTGCTTGCCAACGTGTTTCACTGAGGCCGAGATCGATCCCGTGGTCGGCAGCGATTTGGACCACCTTGTCGGAGTTCAGGCGGGCGGCGGCCAGTTCTTCGCTGATCTGCCCGAGTTGCTCAGCCAAGCGGTACCAACCCGGAGCATCGTTATCGTCGGGCGGATTCGGGATCACGCGTTGCAACAATTCGCGTTCGGCCGAACGAAGAGACGCGGCTCGGGTTAGCGTGGTCGTCAAGGCATCGGGCGGCTCCGCTTTGGTTGTGTAGAGCAGTTCGGGGAGTTGGCCGACCGTCACCAGCATCGGTGGCGAGAGCACTTCGCCCGCATCCGCCGCGGCGTCGGCCAGGATTTCTTCGAGGCGTCGCCCCGCCCGGGCCGCGGGGACCGCCACGACCAACCGACTCAGGTCGTATCCATGTTTCGTGATTAGCCAATCGGCCGCCGCCGGTAGTACCGCCCTGTCCCAGCCCAAAAAGATGCGTCGTTCGGTCATTGCGACCTCTAGCGTCCGGCTTCGGGGCTCGGCGGTCAAGCCGAGATGTACCAAGGCTACACCGCGGGCCTCTTCCCGAACTAGGGTGGCTAGACCTACACCGCCGCCGGGCCTAATCTACGGACATGAGCAGCATAGAAGAACGGATCGCCCAGTGGGAAAAAATGGCCGCCGAGGCCCCCGACGACATGGCTTACTTCAGCCTCGGTAACTCCTACAAAGAGGCCGAGCGCTGGGACGACGCCGCCAAGGCCTACGGCCAAGCGATCGGCCTTAACCAAGGCATGAGCCGGGCCTACCAATTCCTCGGCGAATCACTCATCAAGGCCGGCCGGGGCGAGGACGCCAAGCCCATGCTCATCAAGGGCTACAAGACCGCCGCCGAGCGGGGCGACCTGATGCCGCAGCGTTCGCTGGGCGAGATGCTCAAACGTCTCGGCGAAGAGCTGCCCGAAGTCGAAGACTACGCCGCCAAGAAAGCCGCGGTCGAGGGCGACGGCGGCAACATGGTCCTGGATCGCCGGGCGGGTCAGCCCCAGCCCCGCCTCGCCGACCCGCCGATGCGCGGGCCGCTCGGCCAATTCATCTACGACCACTTCGGCCAGATCACCTGGAACCAGTGGATCGGCCAAGGCACCAAGGTCATCAACGAACTCCGCCTCGACTTCTCCAACGTCGCCCACCAAGACCTCTACGAACAACATATGCTGGAATGGCTCCAAGTCACCCGCGAAGAGGTTGAGGAGTACGCCCAGCAAAACGCATCATCCTGAACCCACAGCAGATCCATGCGTTTGCCCGGGTTACCCAAAAAAACTAGCCATAGAAAAACACGCCCCTCAAAAGGCGTGTTTTTCGTGGAGGAGAAGGAAAATTTTGGTGATACCCGTTACGCCGCGGCCTCAAAGCCTCGGCATCCGGAGTCAGCAGTGACCGTTAGCTGCAACGGCTCCAGTTCGGGGTGACCGCAGGTGTCTTTGAAATCTTGCGGAGCCGACTTGGACGTACGGATCTGGATGAGTTGGGGCTGGTCGGCGTGCTCTTCACCGTAGTGCTTGCAGAGGCCACATTGACCGTCGGTAAGTTGAATCATGGTTATCCCTTTCGAGTGTGGTTTGAAATATTCGTTGCCACAAAAATATAGGCAAACCACGAAGGCGAATCAACCTAAGTTATTATTTTACATACACTTGATAATTAGTCTCAGGTTCACATCTCCACTTGTTTCTGCGACGCATCCGCAGCTATTTTCGCCGATCAGTTGTTCGGCAATACACCAAAAGCGCGGAGGCCAGCCGTATCCGCCGGACCAATGATGTCGAGCTGATCCGCCGGCGTCCACGCGACGTGGCCGTCGAAAAACAGCGTGTTAACGCCCTCGCCGTCGTTGCCCTGATAAGCAAAATAAGACGGGTTGCCCGAGGCGATGGTATCGCTCCGGCCGTCGCCGTGGTTATAGACCAGCGTGCCGGGGATATCGTCACGGTAGGTGTCTTGCACCATAGTCAGCTCTGAAGCCTGGTACAGGTTGTTAAGCGACTCAGGGTTGCCGCCGGGCAAGCCGAAGTCGGGACGCGTCCGGCCGGGGTAGTAGCCGTAGGTGCCGTAGGACCCGTTTGGTCGCGTGTTGGCCGGATCGTCAATAAACGCCCGGCTCTCGGTCGACGGGCAGTTCCATACGGCGAAGTCTCCGATGTAGTCAGCGATGTAGGGGCGGAGATCATACGTGTTTGTCGGTCCGGCGTTGAGGTAGAACAGCGACGCCACAAACGCCTCGTTGCGGTGCGGCGGGGGCAGGCGGTCGTCGTGATCCGCGGCGTAAGCGTGAAGCGAGATTCCGATCTGGCGTTGGTTGCTCGAACACTTCACCAGCGTCGCCGTCTGCCGAGCGCTGCCCAGGGCCGGCAGCAGGATGCCCAGCAGCAAGGCGATGATCGAGATGACCACCAGCAGCTCGATCAGGGTGAACGCGGCAGCGCCACGACGACAATCACGGACGGATCGCATGTTTTCTCTTTCCCTTCCACAGGATCTAATTTAAAACGGACAACAACCATACTAAGCAGCACGCCTGCTGCCTAAATATGCCACCTCAGGATACGTAAGCGCTCGCGGCCTACACAATCCCCGAAACCCTAAAAAAACACCTATTTTTGTAAGGCTCAGTCAACTTAGGTAAGACGCGAAACCCAGCTAAACCCGCTTGATCTCAATGGTCGGCGGCCTCTGGATCGGCGTCACGGACCATGACTTGATCCGTCATCTTCGCCAGGGCCGCAACCACGACTTCAGCGGGCAACGCATACGCCTCGATCCGCCCCGCCCGAGCGATATTGAGCCCGACACACCGGCCGTCGAGGTCCAGCAGCGGCCCGCCGCACTCGGTGGGGGCCAGCGTCGCGTCGTGCTGCAGCACCGAAGCGAAGCCGTCACGGCGGGTCGAGATGTCGTTACCCATCGTATTCATTCGGTCCACCCGTGAATTTTCTGGATCTACTTCGGGCAGCATCATCTCAACCCCGAAAACCAGCCGCGATCCGTTACGTTCGACAATGACCTCGACGACGTCGCCTGCGATGACATGCTGAATCGCGTCGATTACGTCTTGCGAATTGGTAACGGGTTTACCGGCAATCGAAACCAGGACGTCGCCTTGCTGCAGGCCCGCGACACGAGCCCCCATGCCCGGCTGGGTCATGCCAATAACGGGGCGGCCATCAGACTGACGATCACCGAGCGCGATCCCCAGGCGGACCCCGTTGACCCGCCGCGGCAACGCGCTCATCACCCCGACCGCCTCGGGCGACTCGCCCAGCCCAGGCACAACGACCCACTGCCCCAACCGAGGTGGCGCTGCCAGATCAAACGTCACCGGCCGGAGTTCATCGGCCTCTAGCTGTACCAAGGCCAAATCATTGAGCCGGTCTTCGTTTAAAAGCTGCGCCACCACCCGGCGGCCGTCGGCAAGTTGGGCGGTCAATTCTCGTTCTATATCCTCAGGCTCGTCCAAGCCCTGACGCAAGTCGCTGGCCTTGGTGAGAACCAATCCGTCGGCGGTTACCACCGTGCCGAGGACAATCTGTTCGTCCCCAAGATAGAACTCAACGACACCGTGACGAGCCTCGGCAACAACCGGAGCGAAGGCTCTGAGCACTTCTTTCCCGTCTGTGTCGTAGTTGCGTTTGAGGTAGTTCTGCGCAGTGACAGGGCTAGACCATGCCAAGGGTAACGTTAATCCGAAAACCAACACGGTCGGGAACAAATTTTTTCTAAGAACGGCGTAACGATCAAAACATCGGAATAGGGCGTTTATCACAGAATGCCTCCCAGTCGAACTTCGAGTTCAATCTCCTGCTCATCTCGCAGAACAGATATACGAAGCGCATCACCCGGCACTTTGAAATTAAAGATATCTGTCACATCACGCTGACTTAAAACCGCTTGGCCATCGATAGCTGTAATGATATCTCCAGTCCGCAGACCCGCTTGAGCCGCTGGGGTTCTACGCCCCACACTGGTAACAACCACGCCGCGGCCTTGCGGGTCAGAATCGATTCTTACGCCAAGTATCACCGGAGGGCGGTCAGAGATGAGACGGTCCCAGTAGATGTGGTATTCATCGATCGGGACGTGGATATTCGTTCGCTCGCTGCTGCCGATACGGCTATGGATGCCGACGACTTTACCTTCCATATTGAATAGCGGCCCGCCCGAATCGCCACCGATCAGCGAGCAGTCGGACTGTATCGCTTGAGTCCTCACGCGAACGACCCGCCCCAGCCTTACGACAATACTGCGCTCTGCGTCGAATCCACCGGGGTGCCCTAAAGCCACCACCCAGTCGCCGTACGTGATCCTCCCGCCTTCTTCTGCCATATCCACGTGGGGCCAAGGCCCTTCGCCCTCAAGCTTGGCGAGCCCAGCGTCGTTTCGCTTATCGCTGCCTAAGGTGATCGCGGTCTCGACCCGGCCGTCCGGGAACGTCACACCGATACGTCGCCCGGCGTCCCCGATCACGTGAGCAGCGGTAAGGATGTAGCCCTCGGTCCCAACGACGACGCCGCTGCCGGTGCCTTGGCGTCCTAACTCGAGCGATACCGTCGCGGGGGCGGCCTGAGCAGTGATCTCCTCGACGCGGGCTTCGATCGCCCGCAGGTCGTCTAAACTCTCAGGTGCTATTTTGCTGAAAACTTCGTGGCTGGCCGGTTCGGCCATTGTTACCGCTGAAAAACTAGTGGCGGAAAACGCAATAATCACCAAAACAAAAAAGGGGGTTCGAAACATAATCACCTCTGTTTACGGCTGATGAAACCGAGCAGGCTTGTTTTTTTGACTATGTAATCAATGCCTACGGGAAAAGTCTATGGCGTATTTTTACTAAGTCACGTTTTTACCTTGTCGAAACATCGATATATTGAAGTTACGGCGATTGTTTCGGCATTGTTCGCGCCACTGGCTTAGCCACCGCTCACACCTCCGACGGCCGTATTCGCCCGGAAGAAAACCCCGCCGACGAAGGTTGACCCGTCATGCGCCTGAGCACCAAGCTGCTGATCATCTCGGAACTGGTGCTGCTGCTGCTCGCTTTCGCGCTGCTGGTGCCGACCCGATCGGGGATGCGGGAGCAGGTCACCGTTGACCTACAAAACCAGCTGGCCGCGATCGGGCTCACCGCCGCGCTACAGATCGACGGCGACCTCCACGAACAAGTCGTCGAATCTCAAGACCCCAACGGACAACCGTTCCTCGAACTACGCGAAAAACTCCGGGCCGTCCGCGACGCCAACGGACTCGAATCGGATCACCTTTACACGTTTTACCTCGGCGAAGATGAAATGCTGCACTTTGGTGTGATGCCCCACGAGGGCGAGCCGTTCATTGGAGACGTTTACCCGATCAAGCCGCACCACCGCCAAGTACTCGACACCAACGAGGTCGCGACCACCGGGCTATACCGCGACGTAAACGGCAAATGGATCTCTGCCGCTACGCCGCTCAGAAACGCTGCGGGCGAAATCGTAGGGCTGCTCGAAGTCACGCAACCGTCCGAGGCCTACTTCGCCCGCTACGACCAGCTGCTTATCGTCAACACAATCATCGCGGTATTGGGTATCGCTATCTCCTCACTGCTGGGCTACCTAGTACTCAACAAACTGGTCATCCGCCCAGTTGGCGAGATCCACAAGGGCCTCGAGGCCCTCGGCGACCACGACTTCGGCCACCGCGTTAATCTCAACACCAAAGACGAGTTTCAAAAACTCGGCGATGCGCTCAACGTCCTGTCCGATCAACTGAACGTCGCCAGCACGATCCAGGCCGGCTTCTTCCCCGAAGAGCTGCCCGCATGCGTCGGCTACCGCATGGCCGGGGCTTCCGAACCCTGCGACGCCACCGGCGGCGACTACTACGACGCCTTCAAGCTCGACGACCAACGCACCGCCGTGGTCATGGCCGACGTCACCGGCCACGGCCTCGGCCCGTCACTCATCATGGCCACCTGCCGCTCGGCCCTCCACGCCCTGGCCCGCACCGGCCTCGAGCCCGGCGAGCTGTTGCAACGCCTCGAAGATCAACTCGCTTCGGACCTCACCGAAGGCCGTTTCATCACCATGATCTACGGCGTGCTCCACGAAGACGGCACCTTCACCTACGCCAACGCCGGCCACGCCCCCGCCATGATCCGCACCGCCCACGACGGCGTCACCCATCTGCCCTCCCACCGCCCTCCCTTAGGCGTCATCATCCCGCTCGACGGGGAAGAACTCCAGACCACCCTCCAACTCGCCCCCGGCGACCGAGTTCTGCTCACCTCCGACGGCGTCAACGAGGCCCAAGACCCCGCGAACCGGCAGTTCGGAATCGCCCCGCTCGAACGGCTGATCGGCGACCAAGAACTTAAGTGCGACCAAGTCGTCTCCAGCCTCCGCCGCGACGTCGGCACCCACCGCCACCCCCGCCGGGCCGACGACGACCTGACGATCCTATGCATTGACCGCGTCGGCGCAGACCTGACCATCGCGTAGCAATAGTCCCAGCCAATCGGCGAAACGCGATATCATCGACGCATGTCCATGTCTCCCCCGCCGCTTCCGCCCAACCCGTACGCCGATTACCCAGCTTCCGGAGCCGGCCCGCAGCGTGAAGGACTCAACGCGGCGATCGCGGTCTGGATCAGCGCGACGCTGTTCCTCATTCTCGCGACCTGCTGCTCCGCGGTGATCGGAATGATCGGCGTAGTCCCGATGGATCAGTTCCGGCAATCGCCGGGGGCGGAAGACGTTCCCGCCGAAGCTTGGGACCAGATTGCTACGATCCAGCCTTACGCCGCGGTAATCGCCATCGTGCTCGCCTTGCTTACCGTGGTCCCTGCTCTGGCGATGATCATCCTCGGCTTCTCGGTCAAGAGCAGCAAACGCGGAGCGACGATCGTGACGCTGATCCTGGCCTGCCTCGCACTATTGATCATGGGGCTGATGTTTCTGATCACGGTGATCAACATGGTCACGTCTGGAGCGATCGACATCTGCAGCCTGAGCCTGTTCGGCGGGATGACCGGCTGCTGGGTCTGGTGCGTCTTATCGCTCAAAAAAGCCCTCTCCGTCACGGGCCAAATCGTGACAGACGGAATCAATCCCGGGTACGGCACGAACTACGGCCGATCGGGCGACGACGATCCGTGGGAAAACTCACTGTAATCTCATGCTAGACGACTGATCTCACGCATAGACTATTAAAGTCGAGTTCGTACTAGGCCAACCGGAGCAGCACCATGCCCAAGTCTTCCGCCGTCCGTGTCGTGATGTTTGTGTGTATGGTCTTCGCCACCACCGGTTGGATTTCGACAGTACACGCACTCGATTCCGAACACCAAGCCAAGGCACGCGTCGCCATCGCCCAGGGGCTTGACTACCTGCGCTCAACCCAGAACCCCGACGGCAGCTGGACCCCCGAGCCCGGCCCCGCTGTCACCGGGCTGATCGTCGCCGCCCTGCTCGACCAGCCCGACCTCGACGCGACCGACCCGGTCGTCGCCAAGGGCCTCGAATACATCCTCGACCGCGTCCAGCCCGACGGCTCGATCCGCGACAGCCCCGACGGCATCCTCGCCAACTACAACACCGCCATCTGCCTCTCTGCCCTCGCCCGCATCGACAACGACCCAAAGGTGGCCGAGGCAGTCCGTAACGCTCAGCAATTCCTCAAGTCCATCCAGTGGAACGTCGGCGACGTCACGCCCGACGGCGAGACCATCACCGAAGACCACCCCTACGCCGGGGGGGCTGGCTACGGCCGCAACGGCCGGCCCGACATGTCCAACACCCAGTTCCTCCTGCAAGGCCTCTACGACTCCGGCGTCGACTGCGACGACCCCGCTTTCCAGGCCGCCCTCAAGTTCATCTCCCGCTGCCAGGGCATCGAGTCCAACGACTTCTTCCCCGAAGGCACGATCGTCAACGACGGCGGCGTGATCTACGCCACTTCGGTCAACAAAAACAATAAGAATATCCCCGTCAGCTACGCCAACCCGGATCAGGTCGACGAAGCCAAGGCCGGCCGGCCGGTGTCGGGCCTCCGCGGCTACGGCAGCATCACCTACGCCGCCTTCAAGAGCTTCCTCTACGCCGATCTCGACCGCGACGACCCCCGCGTCGTCGCCGCCCTCGACTGGATCGAAAACAACTACACCCTCGACCAAAACCCCGGCATGCCCGATTCGGTGAAGTTCCAAGGACTTTACTACTACTACCTGACCCACGCCCGGGCGTTGGCCGCTTACGGCAGCACGTACCTCAATATCAGCGATGGATCGCCTGTTGACTGGGCCAACGCCCTGATCGCCAAGCTCGTTACGCTTCAGAAGCCCGACGGCTCGTTTGTCAACACCGAGCCTCGCTGGATGGAGAGCAATGCGAACCTCGTCACCGCCTACGCGGTGCACGCCCTGATCGAGGCCGCGAACTGAAACACTGAACGCAGTTTCGATCAATTCGAGCCGTCGCCCCGCCGTGACCGATAACCAAGGCATGGCCGTAACGAAATCCAAGTCAAACTCTGCACTCCTGACCCTCGGCATCTCGCTGGTGGTCACTGCGATCGCCGCGTACTTCGTGCTCAACCGGGCCGAGGCGATCCCGCCGATCGAGAAGTCCGAGTTCTTCCCCTTCCAGGACGCCGAGACGGGCCTATGGGGCTACCTCGACGCTGATACCAAGATCGCCATCCCCGCCAAGTACGACCACGCCGACCTGTTCCTCAACGGCCGAGGCCTGGTCGAGTTCGAGGGACTGGCGGGCTATATCGACGCCAACGACCAGTGGGCGATCGCCCCACGTTTCGTGGTTGACCCTGACGTGCCGCACGACCTCGCCGCCCGGCCGTTCTGGGACGGCCTCGCCGCGGCGCGGACCCAACGCAACGTCTGGGGCTTCCTCGATCTCGACGGCGAATGGGCGATCCTGCCGCGCTTCGACGGGGCCGACGGCTTCCAACTCGTCGGCGATTTCCATAACGGCCTCGCCTGGTTCGCCAACAAGAACGGCAACCGATTCGGCTTTATTGATAAGTACGGCGAAGTCGCCGTCGAACCGGAGTTCCACGCCGTCAACGACTTCAGCGAGGGCTACGCCGGCGTACTGGTCAAGGACAAGTGGGGCTTCATCGACACCGCCGGCCGATTGCGTATCCGGCCCGACTTTGAGGGTGTGGGCACGTTCAGCCACGACAAAGCCGCCGCCAAGTATGACGGCCAATGGGGCTACCTCAACCGTCAGGGCGATTGGGTCATCCAAACCAAGTACGCCGCCGCCCGCCCCTTCTCAGAAGGCCTCGCCCCCGCCCACAACGGCGTCGCTTGGGGTTATATCAACCCCGAAGGGCAATACGTCATCGACCCGCAGTTCGACGAAGCTTGGCCCCACGAAAACGGCCTCGCCTCGGTCGAGATCGACGGCCAAAAAAAATACATCAACTCCACCGGCCGAGTCGTTTGGCCAAAACCGATCCGCCGCTGACATAAAGGCGCGACCGTTGGTCGCGCGGTTTTCGGTCTCCATGATTCCATAAAAATCTACCAAGGCAGCACGACCAACGGTCGCGGCTTTATACCGCGGCACGTTTCGCTTCTGCCGCCGATTCGCCTCGGGCCATCTGCACGGCCAGGCGGATTGCCGACTTCATCGATCCTGGGTTTGCTTGATTCTTACCGACTAGGTCGAAGGCGGTGCCGTGGTCGACGCTGGTACGGATGATGGGCAGGCCCAGCGTGACGTTGACCGCATCGTCGAAGGCCAGCATCTTCACCGGAATCAGCCCCTGGTCGTGATACATGGCGACGATGAGGTCATACTTCGACCGCATCCGCGGGGTGAAGAGCGTGTCGGCGGGGAACGGGCCGTGGGCGTCGATACCGGCCTGATGGGCCATCTGGATCGCGGGCTTGATGAGGCGTTCTTCTTCGTCGCCGAACAGGCCGTTTTCTCCGGCGTGGGGGTTGAGGCCGCACACCGCGATCTTCGGATTTTTGATCCCCATGCGGACCAATGCCTGATGCCCCAGGTCGATCGGGTCGAAGACACAGCCGATAGTCAGGACGTGGCGCACGTCCATCAGCGGTAGGTGGATCGTGGCGAGGACGACATTGAGGCCTCCCGATACATCGGACTGCTCAATTCCCGCGGCGTGGAACATCATCGCCACGCGTTTCGATTTGCAGCGTTTCTGCAAGAACTCGGTGTGACCGGGCAGGCGGATACCGGCGAGCTGCCAGGACTCCTTGCAGATCGGCGCGGTGACGATGGCGTCGATCCCCGCGTCGTCGATCGGGCGGTGGGCCGCGGCAATCGCGTCTTCGAGGAAGCGGGCCGAGGCCTGGCCGCCGAGCTTCGACGGCCCCGTATCACGGGCGGTCAACATCGAGTACTCGTCGTAGTCCAGCACCACCACGTCGTGGACCAGCCCGTACTCGGCCCGCGGCGAGTCGTGGTTCAAACGGTGCCAATACGGGTCGAGCTCGGCCAAGTCCGCGGCGTAGCTGATCGACTCGTTCATCCCGTAGATCACAAACCGCGCGAGTTTACGGACCGCGGGGTCGGCCAAGGCTTTGACCACCACTTCGGGGCCGATACCGCCGGGCTCGCCCATGGTGATCCCGATTACCGGCTTGCGGCCGAGAGGTTCGGGCAGGTTTTCGCGGGTCTTGGCCATCGAAAGATTTTAGCAGATACGCCTCCCAAGCCGACTATTTGTCCATTCGTTTAGCGGCAGCAGCGAAGACGCCGGTTCGGTCGCGGTCATCCGGAAGGGGCGTAAGGTTACGCGTCACACGCTAAACGGTCATGCTTGTCGGTCACAGCCCACCCGACGATACTTAACGCCCTACGTATGCCGCTTTCGATCCTTTTCATGCTCCTGCTCCTCGCCTTGCTGCTGGTCGCCAGCGGTTTCTTCAGCGGCAGCGAGACCGCGTTGTTCAGCCTATCCCGCCACCAACGGGCCCGCTTCGCTCAGAGCGAAGCCGTCACTGCCCGCACAATCCTCACGCTCTTAGCGGAGACGCGCGGCCTGCTCATCACGCTGCTGCTGGGCAACATGACCGTCAACGTGCTGTACTTCGTGGTCAGCTCGGTGCTGCTGATTAAAGCCAGCGAGTCCGACCGGTTCAGCGGCCCGCTGTTAGCGGCACTCACATTAATCCCCCTGCTGACGATCATCCTGCTGGGCGAGGTGATGCCCAAGCTCGTCGCTTCACGCTTACCCGACCGATTCGCGAAGGTCATAGCGATACCGATGCTGGGCGTGCACCGCGTGTTGACGCCGATCCGCGTGGCGTCTTCGTTTCTGGTCATCACACCACTGTCCCGACTCCTGTCACCACCCACGCCCTCACCCGAACTATCACCCCAAGAGCTCGAGTCGATGCTCCAGCTCAGTCGGCAGCACGGCGTGATCGACTACAGCGAACAACGCGTCCTCGAACAAGTCCTCGAGCTCAGCCAACTCAAAGTCCGCAACCTGATGGTGCCGCGGGTCGACGTGCAGGCGTTCGACCTCGACGATTCGCCAACCCAGCTCATGGAACTGATCCGCCGGACCCGGCTACGCCATATCCCCGCCTGCCGCGGCGACCTCGATAACGTTGTCGGGTTGATCTACTCCAGACAGGCCTTGCTCGCCCAACCCGACACTGCAGAAGACGTTGAGAAGCTGGTCCGCGGCGTGCAATTCGTCCCCGAGTTGCAGCGGGCCGACCGCACGCTGATCGAGCTACGCAAGAGCGGGACGACCTTCGCCCTCGCCGTCGATGAATACGGAGGAACGGCCGGGCTTATCACCCTCGAAGACCTCGTCGAGCACCTGGTCGGCAACATTCCCGGAGCCTACGAGCAGAGCGGCGAGATCGACGTCGAACCGATCGGCGACAACCGCTGGCGGGTCGACGCAGACCTTTCTGTCCACGACTGGGCCGACTTCTTCGGCCGCCACCAACACGTCGAAACCGCCCGTCGGCTCGCCACCGCCAACACAATCGGCGGGCTGGTGATGGCCGAGCTGGGGCGGGTGCCGCGCAAAGATGACACCATCGCGTTAGGCAACGTCCGCCTGACCGTTGACCGTATGGACGGACCGAGGATCGAGACCGTGGTTATCGAATTGCGGGGCGTGGGCGGTGAGGATACGGAACGTCCAAGCCAGCTACCAGACGCCAAAGGGGGAGACGAATGACCGGCGGCGAACTTTTATTCTGGATCGGCGTAATGCTTCTTGGCTTCGGAGGCTCCGCGTTGTATTCGGGTATGGAGACTGGGGCATACACGATCAACCGCGTTCGACTGCACGTCTTGGCCGACCGCGGTGAACGAACCCCCGTTGCATTAAGAAGGCTCATCGACCGCCCCGCCTCACTATTGGCTACACTTCTGATTGGTAATAACGTGGCGAACTACCTCGGCACCGCGGGATTAGCAGTCATCCTCGAATCGATGGCTTTCTCCGACTGGCAATCGATCTTGCTCAATACACTTATCGTTACTCCCCTGCTCTTCGTCTTCGGCGAAACGCTGCCCAAAGACACCATGGCCGCGCACAGCGATCGGCTGATGCCCCCTTTGACCCCGATACTCACCGGCTCGCGTTGGCTTTTCACCTTCACCGCTCTGGTACCCATCGTCCAGATGTTCAGCGCCGGGGTGCTGCGGCTGATGAATCAGCCGCCCGGCGACCAAGTCTTCCCGGCCCGCAAACGCGTCGAGATGCTCGTCCGCGAGGGCGTCGGCCACGGCCTGCTCAGCGACGAGCAGTCCGCCATCGTCGACCGCGTGCTCCAGATGGGCGATGGGACGGTCAGGCAAGAGATGATCCCTTGGGCCAGCGTGCTATCGGTTAATGTCGGCGATCCTCCCCGGCGACTATGGGAGTTAGCCGACCGAACCAGCCGTTCGCGTTTCCCGGTCATTGACTCGGCAGGCGAACCCGTCGGACTCATTGATATCTTTGACGCGCTGCAACACAGCCCCGACACCTGCCCCCCGATCCACAACTTGATGACCGACACGCACACCGTCGATATCCACACCCCACTCCGCCAGGCGCTACAACGTTTTCAAAATGAAAGCCTGGGCATAGCAATCGTGACCGAAAACGATCTCCCCGTTGGCGTCGTTACCGTTAAAGACCTCGTCGAACCGATCACCGGTAACCTCAGCAGCTGGTAACCGCTAAGCGCAGCACAGAGCTAGAGTAATCGATTAGAAAAACCCGACAATGCGGTCACATCGCAACGCTACGTTCTTCGATCTGTCCAAGACGTTTGGCCATGCCCCATAGCTTCACAATAAACAAGATCAACAGGACCAGCGACGCCAAGCCGGGGAGCGCACCGATAATCGGGATAAAGCTGCAGACCGCACAAATTGCCCACGCCAGCCCGATGCCCTTGCCCGCATCGCCGATCGTCGTGTCACCGATCGAGTCGAAATAAGCCTTGAAAGACGCCGGAAGCTGGATCGCGATAAAAAACGCCCAGATCAAACCGAACAGCGGGATGACCATGAGGAAGACCAACCCAGGCTTCATCTGCTGAAAATCGGCGGGGAGCTTACTGTATGGACTGTAGAGCAGCCAGGAAATCAGAACCGCGATGCCGATCCCGATGACCAAACCCACCAAGATCGCTACTAAGAAAACCGCGCTTGCAACCGCTGCATCACCGCCACCACCACCATACTGTTGAGCCAAGACTTGAAACATGACAACCCCTTATCGTTTGCTTAAACAAGTACCAGTACTACGTACAAGATTGATAACTTATAATTAACAGATTTGCAGCGTATCTACTCAAACGCCTACGTCAAGGACGGTCTTCTTGAATTGGTCAATACCTGATCTGGCGGACATGGTCGCAGCCGGACTACAACGACGAGCCAAGGAAGACGATGCCGCTCAGGAGGTCTATGGTTTTGATGCGTTCGACGAACTCGGTTTACACCCGATTGTTCGCGGAGCGTACCTCGACGCAGGGTACGGCGTTTGGCCCGAGCAGCGCTACCCGGGTGAGTGGCACAAAAAGTCCAAGGCCGAAGGTCGTCGCTGCGACCTCGTACTCACTTTGGATAAGCAGCCCTTACGCGATCCGGATGTAAAAGGAACGCTCTTCGGCGGTCAGCCCGCGACCGACGCCAACCTGGCCTTTTGGTTAGAAATCAAGACCGTGGCCCAGTTTGAAACCTCCGGTCCGTTCCGGCGGTACTCGGCGGAGTTGCTTCAGCCGGTGACCAAGGACGTAAAAAAGATCTGGTCCGACGCCGTGATCCGCTTCGGCGGATTACTCTTAGTGTTATTTACCGACAACCAAGAAACCGCCGAACACGACCTCGCGGCATGGCACACCCGCTGCGTCGATAAAGGCTACCCCGTCGGCCCACCCGCTGTGCGGGGCTTTCCGATTACCGACCGCATCGGGAATGCTTGGTGTGCCGCGGCTTTATTCGGAGTTAGGGGGATATAAAAAAACCGGTGTCAAAAACGACACCGGTTAATATTTACTTTTCGGTGATCCATATTGATGGATTAACGATACAGCACTACGGCCGGGCTGTGCTCAGCTGGTCGAGCAGTCGCTGCTGTTTATCAGCTTCGATCTCGAGAAGCTTTCTCTCCTCGCTGTTTTTATCTTCGTTTACCAAACGGGTAATGATCTGATTGCTTTCCGGGTCCATAAACAACACACGCACAGCAGACGAACCGTTCGCCACCGAGACCGAATCGACGTCGAGCATAATAGGACCTGCGTTCATCTGAACGCCAAGGCCTTTGGTATCAAGTCCGTCAATCTCAACAATCCCACCCACTTCGTTTCCGGGATATTCGGTAAACTCGCTCCGCCGCCATAGCCCGTCGTAAACAGTCCAGACTTCGATATTAGCCCGCTTCTGATCTTTGTTCGCACTGTCGACAAAGAAGTAATAAACCGGATCGATCTCAACAGTAGCTGACGCCGACCACTCCGCCGCATCGATTTCTTCTTGCGACGGACCGAGGGAGATGCGATTACGGTTCTCTTCCAGTTGCGTTTCGTTTAACCGGGTGAAGTTGTAAAGCGGGTTCATCACGCTAACTAAAACTTTATATCGGTACGTCTTACCCGGCTCGACAGAAAGGTCGTGAGCCCAGACCTTTACGCTCTCGGGTGTATCGGCGGCTGCGGATCCACGGCTACGACTCGTTGCCGGTGAGAAACCTCCCCCAAAATTGGGATCCGTAAAACTCGGATCGAAACCTCCAGAAGCACCAAAGGGATCTCCAAAAAAATCTGCTGGAATGCCTGAGAGACTGGGATCAGATAGCTGCGAACCCGAGGTATTTGGTGAGGCATCATCATCAATCCCAAGCAACTTGTTCAATTCGGTTTTTGCCTCCGCAAGTTGCTGCTGGGTTTCCGTAATCCTTGCGGCTTCGCGTTCGGCTCGACGCTCGTCATTGGCACGGTCTCTATCCCGACTCCGGTCACTACGGCCACTTCGCTCTAAGCCACCGCCAAATGGATCTCCGCCGAAATCCTGGAAATCTGGAGTAGCACGACGCTCTCGTGAGCGATTTCGGCTACTACTCCGGCTACGGTCATTATCCACTCCACGTAGACGCGCAAGTTGACGCTCAAGTTTTCGGATTTGCTGTTCTAACTCATCGCGTTTCTTAATTTCCTCCGAGTTGAGAACACGGTCATCGGCATTAGGCGGTGTCCAGGGCCCGTTGTGGATCGAAGGGAATTCAGGCCGACGGATCGCCGCCTGGCTCGACTGGATTTTTTGTTCGAGTGCTTGTGCCCTCTCAAACGGCAGAGATTCATTAAACGTCGGTACAAGCGCAAACTGACCAGGCATAGGATCAATCAGCTTGCCAGCACCCCACTCGCCCGTCACGGGATCTAGCTCTTCCCGGTACAACTGCACCGATGTGATGGCTAGGCGCTCACGCCACAGCCCCTCATCGATTCGTTGGTCGCCGGGGATATCTGTAGATTCATAACGCGCGACTAGATCCTCAAACGAAAACTCGGCACTAACCGAAACATACGGAAAATCAACGGGACGATCGGGTTGACTACTAACAAATTCTAAGAAATCCAAATATAAGTCGCTGCCGTCATCAGCGAGTACCCCGTGACCTTTTTTAGCTAAGACATCGATAGGTAGCGGGGGCGTCGGCAGAAATTTCGTCGGATAGTCCGGGCTGACAATTACGTTAAATTCGTCGGCTAAGCCCGTATTATCGATTGCGGCAAGCTGCTGATTGGTGGCCACATCGAGATCAAAGAGCTTAATAAACGACTGAGAATACTTAGGGATAACAATCTCTGGTAGCGGGCTCGGCTGATCGAGCCGACCCGCCAAGGTCTGAGCGGGCCTAGTTACGTTGTCCTTAATCTCGTCGGGTGAGACTACTTTATTATTAACTTCGATCGCATTGGGCTGCCCCAGAAGGAATTGGGTCGCCCCAACGCCGATCAGCACAACACCGCCGATCCCTAAGACAATCTTTTCGATGTGCTGCTGAAAAAAACCCAGGTCTTTATTATTCATGATGATACCTACGATCAAATCAAGTTAGGCTGTAGCTAGCATTAAACTGTAGTCTATTTGGATATTTAACTTGTAATTCGCGAGCCATAATGGCAGCGGATAAGCACTTCTTATTGGCCGTATTGGTATCCGGGATCGCCAAAACCGCCGCCGTAGCCACCACCAAAACCGCCGCCGAAGCCACCATCAAAACCACCGCCGGGGAAGCCACCAAAGTTTCCTGGTGTATTAAATCCGGGTTGAGCACTACCCGCAGGCGGCTCTTTGAGGCCGACGTAAACCTTAGCATCATCCGGCATTAGTGCCGTAGTCCATTCTCTTAGCCACAACGTCTCGATAATCATCTCGACTTCGACCACGTCGCCCTGCCCGTACATGTAAAGGTCTCTGAGCAATTCGTATTCATCTACAGAATTAACGCTCATGTTCAGAACCGTCATCAGGTTGACCTGACCGATCGCATTAAGGAATTCCGGGAGGCGGGTAATATCAACGTGAGCTACGACTCGGGCGTGTCGTACATCGTAAAGCGAGTTGGAGGCCCGGCCGGTCGGCCCGAACGTGAAGTTTTCCGAAAGCTTTGTTTCTCGAGGCTGGTTGGTCATACCGCCAATCGGGGGCGGGTAGTTAGCACCGCCGGGCTCACCTGATACAACGCTCCGAGCCCCCCCACCACCGCCCCTACGCGTCGATCGCTGTGGCGAGCGCTGAGAGCCGATAGATTGCACGCCGCCCAAACCATGTAGACCTACGTAGCCCTGCAAAACCTCCGCCCGCAGCAAGCGTTTGACGGGTGCATTGAGGACGTTGGAAGTAACTTGCTCGCCCTCAGCATTAAAATGATCACGCAGGTTGGCCACGTCGTTAGCCAGCGCGATGGCTTGGACAATGTCTTTAAGTATCCAAAGTTCGAGTTGAGCTTCCCACAGCTGACTGGGCGTAGGCGAAGTAGACGAAGCACCCAACGAAGCGATCTGCAGGGGGAATTCCGGATTCGCCTGAAGCATTTCGCCAAGTTCCGGATTAGCGTAGATATTGATGGTTTTCGCATGACGTAGCAGCACGTTCATCAACTCACGCTGTTGCTCGAGCTTCTGCTGCTCAAGTCTCGCTTGGCTTACCTCGCCCGAACGCGGGTCTCCCCGGTTCAAGTCGTCGAGTTGCTGAACTAAAAGCCTGTCGACCTCCTCACGCGCCAGCGGCGGCTGTGCATTGAGGTATGGCACAAAGATGCCCGTTTTTTCAGCAACTTCACGGGCATTTGCCTCCGTTCCTACCATTGCTTGCAGAAGTTGGCCATAGCGAGTTTGTGCACTAAAGCCGAGTCCGGCCGGTGTTTCCGGAAATAATCCTTCCATCATCGGCTGCCGATTGGCTTGATTAATCTGGAGTGCTGCGGCGAAGATGTCTTCAGATTCACGGTTGAGGTCTTCGTAGATCTTACCCAGGTCCTCGACCACGTTATCCGTGATCGTAACGTTATGTATTTCCGGCGGATCATCGGCGTTCGCGGGCGGCACTTCGACCGGCTGCTGCATCAGCCGGCGGATTTCGTTCAGCTTTTGATTGACCGGCTTTTCCGCTTTAGCTTGCAACTCTGGATTTGCCACGAAAAGGAAGTAGCCGATCACACCCACCGACGCGATGATGCACGCCAGCGCAATGACGGAAATAGGGTTCGTTTTGATCCATGCGATTAAATTTTTCATCGATTGCCCTCCGCATTTAGTGGAGCTTGAGCGAGTGTCGAAGCGGTTGCCGAATCCGGTACGGTTTCGGCCGAAGACGGAGCAGATTCTGGAGTCGGTCGTGAAGGTGTCGTATCAACTTTTGGACGAGCTTCTAACGGTGCCTTAAGTTCAACTTCAATCTCGATCACAAACTGCCAGTCCGACCGCTCTTCTTCAGACATAGGACGCTCGGGGATTAAACCATCGACGTCTGCCGCTTGCCGACGTCCTGAAGAGAAGCCAGACCCGCCTCTGAATCCACTGTCAAAGCCACCGAACGGGTCTAATTGCCCACCTCCGAGTTGGGAGAGCCGCTGTGTCCTACCGAAGCGATCCCGCGTAGAGTTCGCAATCACTCGGCGTAGTTCGGTGATCGGGTTTTCACCTTCGGTAAATACGAAACGGTAGGGCCGATCCTCACGTTCAGCGTTGTCGCGGAACCATTGAATTAGCTTTGCATTAAGTTGAGCGTCAGCCGTGGCCAAGGGAGTTGTACCGGTCAATGTGATCACAAAAGCCGGGGCGCTATCGCTGGTAAAGAACTCTTCAGCGGTGTAGTTCTTGGCGACAAGCTCGGAAGGATTACTGGGGGCACTTGCCGCGGCTTGGCTGCCGCCTAATCGCGACTCATACCGAGGCACGATCGACTCGATGTGGACGCGTTGCCTGCGGTTGCGTGGAATCTCGGCCTGCGCCGCGTAATCCGTACCTAGCAAGGCTTCTTGCGGCTGCATTGCGAGTACGGCATTACTGATATCTTCGATCAGCCTCGGCCAGACGTTTCGGTGATCAAGGGTACGCCGAAGGTTTTTAATAAATTGACGGGGGTCGGAATCTTGTTGGATCTCCGTCCATGCCGCGACTTGCGCGTTGGCGTCGCTAAGAATCGGCCGCACCTCTCGTTCCATCTCAGCGAGTTGGCTATCAATAATCGAAGCATCAGAGAAATGCTTCACCCCAACCAAACCTGCCGCCATTACGAAACAGGCAGCGCTCGCGGCGATCCAGGGCTGCTTCGCCTTCCACATCCGGGCCGCAAGTACATGGCTGGGCAGGATATTCGCTGAGACTTTCTCGAGCCCCAGCCCCTGCAACGCAAGCCCCGCCGCGGTTGCCATGTTCAGGGCGTGGTTGGCAAACTCCGATTCACGCTTGCCATCAAGTACCGGGAGGTTCTCGAACCCGTCGGGGCGGACAACATCGATTTGAAGCTGTTGCTTAAGAAATTTCTGCAGGCCGGGCAGGCGGAAGGTAGAGCCCACCCCCACTAGCTTGGTTAGGTTAGAGTCTCTGTTGAGTGACTGATAGAAGCCCAGCGACCGTTGCACCTCTTGGACGAGATCGGCAAAAACGGCCCGCATCGCCTGGAAGATCTGCTTCGCGTATTTACTCGTTGCCGCTTCGCGCTTGAGCTTCTCCGCTTTCGGGAAACTGATTTTAAATTGTTTTACAAGCGCCTCGGTAAAGTTGTTACCGCCGATAGGGAGAGTTCGGAGCCAAATGCCCCCGTCTTCAACGATAATGACATCGGTGGAGACCGTGCCGATATCCATGTAGATCGCCCCTTCGCCGGGCGACTCGTGGTGGAAGAGGTTATAGACGCCGAGGGGTGAAAGCGTAAGCGAGTCGACTTTCATATCGACGGCTCGGTAGTTGTTGAGGTAACTCATCACCCGCTCTTTGGTGATGGCGAAGATGCCGACTTCTACGTCGGGCATGTCCTCCTGCTGAAAAACTTGATAGTCCCACTCGACCTGCTCGATCGGGAAAGGTATCTGTTGCTGCGCCTCGAACTTCACGATGTCGGGGATCTTCTTCGGCTCGACGGGGGGCAGTTTGGCAAATCGAGCAAATGCCATATTGCCCGGCACCGACACTACGACCTGTGTCTTGTCGATCTCGTGTTTTTGCATCAGCGTCTCAAGCTGAACCTGAATCGCCTGATCGACGTCAAGGTCGGGCGTCGTCAAGACTTGCTTGAAAGGCAGGACGGCGAAGTCCTCAACGGCCACTCCGCCGGCATTCCGCACCAGCTTGACCGCTTTGACCGCGTTCGCCCCGACGTCGATGCCCCAAGCTTCGTTCTTCTTGGCCATGGTGTTAAGTCTCCTAATCTAGCTTGAGGCAAGGATGCCTGAGCAATAGGGAAGCATACAAACTGTACGAAAATGAGAAGCGAATAATGACGCTGCTATGACGAAAATTATTTACGTCGTCAAGAAAAGCGTCGTTCGTTTTACGCAAGGATACTAAAAAAATTTCATATTAATCGAGAAGGGGCGTCCAGGGCCAAAAAGGGGATAACGAATGTCGGCCTGTGCCCTTGTACAAGTTGTATGTACACCAGAATGTAACGCCCTTAGCGGTCAACGGTCAAGGACTATTTCCGACTAAATTGTGCTCGAATCTCGCAATAGTATTAGTTGAAAGGATTAGCCGAGAAGTTTCGAGCAGAGTTCATTTCTCAGCACCTTAAACGTCAAACAATTTAATCCCCCAAATGCGGTTCTTTCCCCGAGAGTTTTCTCTTTACGGTTATTTTTTGTTACGTAACTGTTGCGCCGATTATCAGAAATCCCGACACTCAACCAAGCGAGAGGATCCCGTATTTGACCTGGCGATTACCCCCGGTGAAGATGGTGTTGTTGGGGCCGTAGCTCAATTGGGAGAGCGCTGTGTTCGCAATGCAGAGGTTGTGGGTTCGATCCCCATCGGCTCCATTAAATCATAAAACAAAAATCACCTTCATGTACTTAATTTTGAAGGCCATAATACGCAAAAAGCTGACGCTCCGGAAGCTTTCATATTGACTCAAGGTGTGCGTTAGCACTGCTTTATCACGTGTGATTTATACTTTGGCTATGATCTGCAGCCATGTCGCAGAAGACAGGGCCTGACGAAACAATCGAATCTGCCCGCAACGGGCCTGAAGCACGTGACCGCTGGTTCAGAGTCGATGACCTCAAAGCGAATCTAGGACGGCAGACCGCGCGCGGCGGCTTAATCGTTTTCACCAGTACCGGCATCAATTTTGTTGTCAGCACGGTTGGCACTGTACTCATCACCCGCAGCCTAACCGACGAAGACTTCGGCTATCCCTCCGAATATCGGACTCGGTCCAAACAAACCCGTAGTATAGGGTCTGACGCTGTTTACCTGCGCGTCTCTGAAGTAGCCTAGACCATTATATCGAATGGCCTAGGCATGACCATAACAGTCTAAATATTAACCTGCGAGTATGCAGAATCTATGATGCAGTTTAATATGTCCATAGAAAATGCATGTTACGAGTAGTAACTCTTTGAAAACACCCTCGTGACCGTTCAAAATTATATATTGTATTCTCAATTTATTTTCGAAAGCCTTATCAGGATCATCGCCAAGTCAAAGGATGAAGCCCTGCGAGCAGATTTATGACTGAATATATTAATCTCGTCATCGCTGGCTGGGTATTAAATGTTTTCTGGGGCACTTGGATCTTTTACCGCTGGTGGAGCGGAAAGAATCATCTGATCACGTACTGGAATTTTTTTATCATCGGATCGATCAATTTTATTGGCTTCGGCATGGTGCAGAACGCGTTGGGAATGACCGCGGCTGGCCACCTCGGGGCTGGTTTTGAAAAAGCGTCCTGGATCTACATTAGTGCCGCGTATCTTTTTTACGCAATCGCAGGTTACGTCTATTACCGCCCGCCTCGAAAGCCCGAGAAGCCTAAATCTCCCCAGCAGTGGTGGCCTAACGACACACCAGCTACATTAGCCGTCACAGCACTTGCATTAAGCGTAATCGCAGTGGTGCTTGCGCTACTCCCTGGGTTTCAAGGTGCTCAAATCTTCTTTGTAGCGAAGGGGCCGTTGGCCATAGCGGCGTTCTTCCTCGGCATCTTAGCGGCGATTAGATATCCGCTGTCTCCTTTCATTCTAGTGGTTTTGATCATTACCGGCGTACTCGGGTTGTTCGCGGTGCTTACGCGGGGCGGTGGTCGGCGGGAACTTTTGGCTTTGCTCGCATGTGTACCTGTAGCTTTTTATTGGCAGGTTCTGCGGCACCGCTCACGCAAGCAAAATCTCTTCTGGCTCGGCGGGATAGCGATGGCGGGACTTGTGATTATTTCTGCGTATGCAACAATCCGCCATCAAGATCGCGGTGCGCATGATTCGAAAACCGACACTGCTATCGCGCGGATCAAAAAACTACCAGCAGCCGTCAGCGAGCGCGCCAAAAATATCGTGATTTTTGGAGAGCAAGGCGCATTCATCGATGCACAAAACGGCGTATGGGCCGGGATGCTCGTAATCAATCTCACGACCGTAGACAACGACATTGATTACGATTGGTTTCATTGTCTGCATTTTATTGCTGTCAATCCGATCCCACGTGCCTACTGGCCAAATAAGCCTGAAGGCTTAGGAAAAATACTTCCCGTAATGATGGGGGAGCGCGTTGTTAATTGGGGGCCCACTGTTGTCGGCCATTGTTTCTACGATGGGGGTTGGCCGATTGTGATATTTTACGCGGTTTTACTCGGCGCCGGATTCCGTTTTATGGACCGACGTATCGCTTTAGATCCGGATAATCCGTGGCAGTTGGCCATGATGGTTTCAGTAAGCGGCCACCTCATTGGACTATCTCGAGGCGACTGCGGTGTATTCTTCGCCAATATTCTCTGGGGTCTTGTGTTTGTGGGCGGTGTAGCAAAAATCGCGCTGGTTCTTTTGCCGAGAAGATACTATTCCCCATACTTTCATCCCGCGCCACTCCCATCCGGAGCAACTAATCGTGGAAGCTAACGACTTCACCATCGACGATCTTGACGCTATCAAACCAATTCTGCCGCACGACGACTTATTGTTCGATGAACTCGCCGCTGCATACAACTTCCGTAACGTCAGCGACCGCTCCCGCCTCTTCGCTCGATTGATCATCAAGGAATTGCAGCACCGCCCGAGCCCTCGGGGTGTTGTGGATGCGGGCTGTGGCCTCGGATTGGGCCGCGGCAAGCAAGCGCAAGATTACGTCCGCGCGATCGCCGCGCACTGCGAGCAGTATTTCGGTGTTGAGCCCGACCCTGATGTAAAACCTACACACGGCTGCTTCGATCAACTGCAGCATGCGTTATTCGAAGAAAGCGAACTGCCAACTGAACAATTTGACGTGGTTTACAGCTTTCTCGTGATGGAACATGTCACCGACCCGGTGCCGTTCGTTGAGACCGCCTATCGTGCTTTAAAGCCGGGTGGCGTATTTATCTTTATGACGATGAACCAACGACATTATTTCACCCGTATTGCCTCGGCCTTACATCGACTCAAGATAGACGAACCAGTCCTTAGGATGGTCCACGGAAAAAAAACCGAGAATTACCATTACCCGGTCGCCTATCGATTCAACCATCCCAAAATAATCGACCAAGTTGCGGAACGCGTCGGCTTTGAATCGCCTCAGTACGCCTATACTGAAGTAAAGGGACCGGTGTCCTATTTTCCGGGACCTCTCAGGCTCTTTTATAACTGGCGGTTGCGAAGCCGACAGAATCGAAAAGCGCCAGAAAGGCTGTTGGAGATTTACGGGCGTATGGTCAAGCCGGTAAACCAATGAGACTATCTGATACCTACCGAGTCAAGGTGATGCATACGTTCTGGCTCTGTTGTTTTAATGTAGTGGCAAGTGTGCTTGTTTGCATTACCTTTGCCATCGGCACCCAGGCGCAGCCAAACAATAGTTTATCGACAGAACCCGCGTCGAGACCAATGGTCGAGCGACTTATCGCTTGGCACTTAATCGGGGGGAGTTCGCCTCACCCTGAGAATCGTCACATTGGCTGGGGGATAGCTGGACGAGGTTGGGAGCCGTTCGTGCGGCTGCAAGTCGTCCCGACACTCAAACTCGGCGTCCGCCGGGTGATGATTCATAATCCATTTGGACATAAACCGCTTTCAGAACCGATGGCGTTCGACCAATACGTCGAAGCCCGTGAGGGCGGACACACTCGGATCACCGAGGGGTTTGTCGAGGCTTGGAAGCCGGTTGTCGATGGCTTCTACACCGATGGTGAACCGGTGGAGGTCATCTGCTACGTCGGGTCCATCGACATTGACCGCGACTTTCTCGCGATCCGAGAAAACGAGCCTACCGGCTGGTCCGCAGATTGGCTACGCCGAGCTTTTGAGAGTATCGAGCCAGCCTTGGCGGCGGGAATGTCTATAGGTTTTGACTCATCGTCGAACCTACCGGAAGACAGCGCCGAATTTCGCCTGATTCAACTGCTCGATTCGCTCGGCCATCGTTGCTATATCGAATCTCGGCCCTTGGCTACGGTGCCTCATCTCTGGCGTTTCCCGGTTGTCTCAGCGAGGCGGCATTGGTTCCGCTCCGATCCAGACAGGTTCCCAGCAGCGAACCACAACGCCCGGAACAGCGACCTCATGGGAGAGATCGTTATACTGCTTGTCCGTCCGCCCGATCATAGCGCACGTTTAGCCGAACTGGACCGCCTGCTGACCGAAACGCCATACACTGTAGCGACACGCCTCGACGGGGCCGGATCAGCCACGCGCTTGCGGCGGTGGCTTCAGTCGCCCACCACGCAAAATTCTGCCCCGAGCCCTGCCAAGATTGACGAGTAAATCTTATATATTTGACCGTAATCGAGTTACGGGGGTTAATCTCTTGGATCTTGCAAAACCACGTCACCGTGCAGCACTACGCCTACATAACCATTTACAATATATATCTCAATTTAATTTCTTTATACGAATAATCTCGATATATCCGCTTGGGTCAAGCTGAGGTATATTTTATTCCTTTGTGCAGACCTCTCATCACTCCACGCGTATCGACAATCCGTTTCGCGTGCTCAGCAATCCACATCCAGTTATAGGCTGCGTGGTGGGTCGCCACTAGCACAAGGTCATATCCAGCCATCGTATCCTCGGTCAGTTCGATGCTAGACATTGGAGGCAGGTCGGGGTAATGTCGCATGAAGTGCGTCGCCGGCACATGCGGGTCGTGATAGTCTACCTCGGCTCCGAACTGGCGCAGTTGCACGATCAACTCGAAGCTCGGGCTCTCGCGCACGTCATCAATATCTGGCTTGTAAGCCAGCCCTAGCACAAGCACCCTGGCCCCCCGCGCCGCGAGGCCGTCGTCATTCAGAGCCAAAAGGCAACGCTGCACGACGTAGTCAGGCATCTGGTGGTTGACCTGCCCAGCCAACTCGATAAATTTCGTAGTCTGGCCGAACTCCCGTGCTGCCCAGGTCAGGTAGAACGGGTCAATCGGAATACAGTGCCCGCCTAGCCCCGGGCCGGGGTAGAAGGCCTGAAACCCGAACGGCTTGGTCGCAGCCGCGTCGATCACCTCCCACACGTCCACGTCCATTGCCGTGAGGATGACCTTCATTTCATTGACCAAAGCGATATTTACCGATCGGTACACGTTCTCCAGAATCTTCGCCGCCTCGGCAACCTCGGAGCTGCTGACTGAGACGACCTGTTCGATCGCCGTTCGGTACAGCGCCGCGGCTAGTTCGCCGGCTTCCGAGGTCACGCCGCCAAGAAGCTTCGGGATCGTCTGGGTAGAATGGTCCTTACGCCCCGGGTCTTCGCGCTCGGGCGAGTAGGCGAGGTAATATTCTTTGCCCGTCGCGGCCAGCGGCGGCTGCATCACCTTCCGCGTCGTCCCTGGATACGTCGTCGATTCCAGCACGACGAGTTGCCTGTCCACTAAGTGCTCGGCGATGTCACGGGCAGCCTGCTCGACGTACGACAGATCCGGCTCAAGGTGTTGCCCCAGCGGCGTGGGTACGCAGACTAGGATCGCGTCGGCTTCGCCGAGCCGAGACATATCAGTCGTCACGTCGAAACGATCTGACTCCGCCATCTCATGGACGAAATCTTGGCCTAGGTGCTTCAGGTAGTTCTCCCCCTTTTGCAGTTGCGCAATCTTCCGTGGATCCACATCGAAGCCTAAGACGCAGAAACCGGCGTCGAAGAAGGTACGGAGCAGCGGAAGCCCGACGTAGCCAAGCGCCATTACCGCAACTACAGCAGAACGATTCTCAATTTTGTCAGCGATCAACATTAATCAAATCCTTGAAGTACATAAAATCGAAGCTCAAGATAGGAAGTTAGAGCAATGTAAATAATTTTGGACCTGCAAACGTGCAGCTATCCATCGCTAGTGTGGCGAACTTCCGTAAGATCCTTAAGGGAGTGGGTGACGGTATTAAGGTGGGCGTTCCAACTGAAATTTTCGCGAAAACTTTCACGAGCGGAACGCAAGTCGTCAGAAGTTCGGGCCAAGCCTCGTAAACAACTAGCAACCGCAGACACGTCCGGATGGTCGATACACTCGACCCCTTTTAGCCGCCGCAGTAACCAGCGGTCGGGACGTGTGGGATTGATTGTCAGAATCGGGCTGCTTGTAGCAGCGTATTCGTATAGTTTGCTGCTAACACCGATATTTGCCTGCCGCTCGGGAGATAAAACATTCACTAGAATGTCTGCCGAGGAGATCTCTCTCTTCGCCAATTCGTGCACTAATGGTCCGACGACCTTAACCGCTTCACCGAAAACCTCGCGAAGTGTCGCGGTGTTCTCAGGCATACGCCCGACCAAACGCAAGACGAATTTTTCGGTGACCTCAATGGCGTTGAGTTTGGTGATAGCCTGAGCTAGCAGCAGTGCAATTTCTGGGCTAATGCTACCTACAACGCTGACAGTAAGCGATTTCTTAGCAACAGGTCCTCGGGCTTCGTTTGGCTCTGGGAGTTGAGGGACCGGGTGGGTCAGCACGCGAATCTTGCCTCTGGCCCTGGGAAATTGACGGCTGGCCCAGCGGGCGTGTAAAGGGATCGCGTGCCAAACCTGATCCGCTTCGTTATAAATGGATCGCTCAAATCGACGGTGCAAAGTTAGGGCTGAGCGGCCTAGACACCGTGGGCGAAACCGATGATCCAGGGTATACGGATCACGGAAGTCGGCAGCCCAGGGTAAAGCGAATCGTCGCTTCAAGGTTTTTCCGACCACATGCACCGAATGCATCGGGCTGGACGTAATCACCGCAGCGGGCCGCACCTGCTCCGCAATTACTTCGATCCGGGGAAGCACCTTCTTCCAAAATAAGACTTGCGGATCCGGCACCATCCAGCCTAGTACCGAGGACGAGGCCAACAGATCGATACACCCCCGACGAGTCGAGGATAATGGGCCAGCCGTGCGGTCTTCAGCTTGGACTATCTCCCCTTGCTGGGTGAACGCATGCACCTCAACGTCCGGATGTATTCTCTTAGCCAACGTCTCGCGCGAAGCGCGGTGGCCATAGTCCCGGCAAACCACGACTGGACGATACCCTAGGTCCGGAAGAGCCCGAGCCCAGCTGGTCACCCGCACTGACCCAACAGCCGGGAAAGGAAAAAACACTGTGCTAATTATCATTACCGTTTGCACTAAAGCTATATCCTTTGGTGCTGCAGCTGGGGCGATCGTGAAAATATTGGGTCACAGGAAACTACTCCGCACGCCACCGAGTCATCCTACCGCCATTGAGGGTGAAGAAAGGCTAATCTTTCCGGGGCTGTCCGATTAAATGTAAAACGTCGTCCCACATCTGCTGAGCACGGTTTTCCATTGACTCTTTGGCATTTATAAGTAAACGACGCTTTTTTTGGTTGTAGCTTTCATTCAAAAGTTGCCTAATTAGAGATTCGAGGTGGTCGGGACCGTCCGCCCTGCGATGAATAAATTCGCTCAAGCAAAACTCCTCGGCGAGTTCATCGTACTTATGTGCCCAGCCCATCACCACGGCGGGGACACCTGAAGAAAATACACCTACCAAGGCATGGTAGCGGGAAGCAACAGCGAATTGAGAGTTCGCCAAATACGATTTGAGTCGGAAGGGGTCTGGATCGTGATAAATCGACACCGTCTTTTCGAAGCTTTTTTCACTCAACGCTTTGTACAAGCGATCCGCTAAAACACGATCGCCTGGTTCGTCGGAGTGGATAACGATCGAAACGTCCAAGCCTGAAGCCAGTATTTGTTTGCCCGCGACAGCCCACCGATCAAAAGCCTCCCCATCCCACTCGGACAGGCCCGCATCATCCAATTTTTGGTTCGGCACTATACAAGCATACTTGTTTCCAGAAGCTTTCTTAGCATCGAATGTTGATCCCGGCGATAATGAACTGAAAATAGTCAGGTCCGGAGCAATCCTTAGCCGCTCGTCATGTCCCATGAGATCACTCAAAGCCGAAAACGATTTTCGGTCACGGGCATAGATCCGCGTCGCCATGGCGAAACAACGTCTGAACGAATCATGTCGGCCGGAATCATCGAAAGGCCCAAACATCTGGGGAAGGAAAATAATCGGTCGCTCCCGCTTCACATACGGAGCCATTCGCTGCATTGCAGACTTAACCCTTACATGAGGAAACTTATCACCATAAACATAACCAGAGATGTCGAGCAAACCGTCACATGCTTCACGTGCGACTGTACCGCTTTTCTGTGCCCAAGTGCACTTAGCAAACTGTCGTATGCCGGACATGAGTAAGCTATTAATCATGTTCGATCGAATCGCAGCGGAGCGGAGCAGGCGGGGCAGAATCGCATTGGTTGGATAGATAGATGCCACGCCTAGCTGCGCGGCCCGCCGAAACATAGAGTCTGAATGAGACTCGATGGCTATCGATCGATCTTGCGCGGACGTCGCGAGCTTTTGAAGAGTGGTGCGCAACATCAAATCTGCCCCTTTGTTATCAAAACCGCCGCCGCAAATCTCAATAGTCATAGTTGGTTATAACTCCTTAGTTCATCGACTGGTTTTTTTTGAGAAAAAGGAATCAGCGCTTCGGGGTCGGAGTAGCCAGCGGACATGCACATGACAATTCTTTCGTCGTCGGCTAGACGTAACGCTTCGGCCATCTCTCGATTTTTGCTGGGGATATCAGGCCAATTGATCGAACAGGACGAGACGCCTTGCGCCTCAAGCGACAGCTGTAAAGCCATGGCGGCCAGCGAAGCATCAACATAAATAGCGTGTCGGTCCCGAGAAAACGGGTACGCTCCGAGTTTGCCCACGATCACGATGAAAACCGGGAACTGATGGCTGAACCCTTTAGTCCCCATAGGTATGCTCCCAAGTCGTTGCGCCAACTCGGGATTGTCGAAGACCCTAAAAAAATAAGGTTGGCGGTTGCACGCGCTGGGGGATTCGGCCGCAATCTGGACGGCCCGGTCAATAATTTTGCGAGATATCGGTTTAGCGAGATACCACCTTACGCTGCGGCGGCGTATCGCCAACTCGTGGAGGCCATCGATATCGATTCGCAGCGGATTACCGCTTCTTTTAAAGGGCACACGCAGCGCGGTCCCTTCGGTAGGCGAGCTCCTTTCCGAAGCGGGCTCACTCGATCTGAGCAGCCGATCGCGCAGCGACAAAGAGGTTGGATCGGGTTGGCCCATTTGATCGAGACAGCACCGGAACTGTTCTCGGGCGTCGTTCACAGCAGGGCTGGCGGTTGAGGTTACGACGGTGAAATATTTACTTAAAACACCATGAGACCACGCAATCAACCCGCTGTCCATCTCTTTGCTATGCCGACGCATTACGACGTAAGAACACAGTGTGTCGCCGATGTAGTTTGAAGCAAAAACCTTCTTCATAGGCTTTGAGATCAGGCCTTTTTCCAAGCGATGCGTGTTTCTACGTAGGCGTACAGCGTGGGCTTCGGGGGTGAACCGATTGATTCCCGCCTGGTAAGCACATTGCCCCGCAAGAACCGCATGGTGCTCGGATTCAAAACTCCGATCGAAGCAAAAATAAATATTTGAAAGCAGAGACGATCGCACGCACAACTGTCGAAATCTTAGAGCCAACAACCGCTTAACACGCCCGACAGTACTTCTGATCCGTTTATTCATTTGTATGGGCTTGTCGAACAATCTAAGTGCCTCGCTATCATGTATCGGTTATAGCGTTTTATTTTATCATTGCGCTGGGTTACGCGGAGCGAAGGCTTCGGAGAGCAGAGACAGGTTCGTAAATGATGGCTTGGCGAGCGCCTTTAAATATTAAAGTAGTCACTCCGATTAGCAGCGTCCACGCTACAAGCTTGAAAGTGATCATAAGCAGAGCTGGTCCGGAGTTCAGCACGGATGCTTCCCATAAGGCGGATGGCATGTCTCCGGTACTTACAAAAGCGGGTTTGACGAAGAGGTGAGCGGTAAGAAAAACAGCTACGCCGGGAGCCAACGCGGTCAGCGTCGGCCACCCGACCGCACCGAAGTAATCCCGCAAACAGACGGGGGTCCCTCGGCAACTATAAGCCACGTAGGGCACTTTACTGAGTACGCGGGAAAAACTAACAGCGAACGCGACACCCAACGCCCCGTACCACACTCCAACTATTAGACACAGCACAGTAAATGCCATTGAAAATAAACTGGCTAAAGTTTGCCGCTTGACGTGCCCGTAGCTGAGATAAAGCCACGCGCTGGCACTGTTGGAGCAGACGGTTAAGATAGCCGGCCCAAGTATGAGATATAGTGGTACAATTTGATGCCAATTTGGTCCCAGTAACAGGGGGACCATTTCAGGGCCGATCAGTAGCAATGCGGTTGTAGGAATTGTCGAAGCGGTCGTCACTAAACCTAAAGCACGTCGGTATCGATGCCGGTAGGCAAAAGGATCATCTACAGCTCGAGCAAGCGCTGGGATAACTAACGGATTCAGGGGTGCCAGTACTTTCGTTACGGGCAGCATCATGAGGCTGAAAGCGCGGGCGTAAAGTCCGAGAGAACTTGCCCCCCAGACGTATCCCAGTATCACGTTGTCGGCGTTGCGGGAGAAGTAGTTGATGAACTGGAAGCCGGTAACGTGGCCGCCAAAGGCGAGCATCTGGCGGACGCCTGTCTTCCGCCGGGGGCGACCGGGTACCCACCGACACATCGACCACATACCTATTGTGGTCAGCATCTGGCCGACCGCGGGTATCGCGACAAGGGCCCAATAGCCTAGGTCCATTAAGGCCAACACTACAGCAACGGCCGAGGCAATCAGCGGCGCGACTAGGGCGACGAGGTTAAGCCGCCCGAATTCCATGCGCCGCTCGAGTAACGCGCGGTGTTGTAGGGCCAGAGCGCTGACCACAAACAGACCGGAAATGGCGATATTAATCGGAACGAGCCTAGGCTCGTTGAAAAACCAAACTATTAGCGGAGTCGCGGCAGCGACCACGATCGCCAGCAGCGTCGCAGCGCCTAGGTTTATCCAGAACAGCGTGGAAACTTGGTTGTGGTTGATCTGCGGCTTCTGTACGACCGCGCGGGAGAGGCCCAGGTCGACAAACATTGAAGCGAAACCGGTGATCACGATGACCATGCCGTAAAGCCCAAAGTCCTCGTCGGTTAGGTTTCGGGTAACCAGTACCGTGCAGATAGTTGTGACTACTAAGTTAATAGCCGTGGTACCTAGGGTGTACGCCCCCCCTCGGGCGGTTCGTTGCCCCAAACCGTGTTTCAGGTCGTCAACTTGGAACCAACGATCGGCACGGCTCAAGGGCTTTATTTCTGACGAACCCTGGGCGAATGTATCATTTTCTGGTTGCTTCACTGCCGAATCCACTTTGCCTGAGCCGCTTAACGCCGCCAGTTTGACTTTCTCCCCCGTGATATTCTTGGCGGCTGTACATCACGACTTTTTTGATGGCGGTAGCCAATTTTGCCATCGGTTCTATCGGTTGGCGTGGTAGTAATCACTCTTGAAGATTACTGAATAATACATATTGTCGCACCGATGGCTGACAAGACTACTCAAACTGTATCTCAAGCCGCAGCAATTGCAGTTTTGTGCCGTTGATGCGTCACTTACGCTACGGCAAGCGTTGCTTACTCCAAAAAAAGCGTCGTTGTTGAACCAAAAACTCTCACTTACGGCTTGCTGATACAACGTGAAGTGTGAATAACTCAATTTCTTCATGCTGTAACGAGTGTTTCGTTTACATCTTCCATTCGTCGACTCGGCAGGTGAGATCTCGCTTTGACGCCACTTTATGCAATTGTGTTCCGATAATTTAGCTGTTCCAGGTTTCCTGAAGCGGTCCAGAAAATTCTGAACGTTTTCGGGTGAGTCCCCGATAAATAATTATCGTAACGGTTGACGCGTTTTGACACGCATACCTCGCCTGCCTTTTTCCTCCGGTGTCTACATACTGCTTCCGTAGGTCTCCTGACGCCAAACGCTTTTTCAGAGCGGTTTTGGCATGGGGTCGCGGCCAGGCTTGTGCCTCCGGCGGTGGTTATACCCACTTTCCCGCGTCGCTGTGGCGTGGTTCTTTCCCCTTTTGACAGGAGTTTTCCGATGGCCAGTTCGTACCTTCCTCAGACCGATGCCGCGTTGAACAGCTGGGCGCAGAACTTTGCGACCCAAATCGCCGCCGACCCCGAAGCCCTCGGGATCACCGCGGCCGAAGTGACCTCCTATACCGCCCTACAAGCCGACTTTACCACGAAATACGCGGCGGCGACCAACCCCGACACCCGCGGCGGGGCCACCGTGCTCGCCAAGAACACGGCCAGGAAAAGCCTGGTGGCTCAGTCGCGCAAGCTCGCCATGGCGATCACCAACCACCCCGGTGTGACCGACCAGCAACGCTACGACCTGGGCCTGACGGTCCGGGACAAAGAACTCACGCCCAGCCCCGTCCCGGGCAGCGCGCCCAACATCGACCTCGTGGCGGTCCAGGGCCACGTGATCAAGCTCCGGCTGCACAACGGCTAATCGATTCGCCGCCGCAAACCCGAGCACGTGATGGGAGCGACGGTGTTCAGCCACGTCGGCGATGAACCGCCGACGGAACTGGCGGGCTGGAAGTTCGAGGGCAACACCACCCGGACAAGCGTGGACGTGGTCATGCCTAGTTCAGTCGCCCCCGGAAGCAAGGTCTGGCTAACCGCGTTCTGGTACAACCGCCGGGCCGAGAGCGGCCCCGCGACTACGCCGATCAGTACTCACGTGGGGTTCGGCGGGTTGTCTCAAGCGGCGTGAATTTAATTACCCTCCGAGACGTGGCTGGGCGACATGCTCACTCCGCGTTTCGGAGGTTTGGTTTTCTGCTTTTATCTATTCTTGGTCCTTACGCTACCCCTACCACTTTCGGGAGGCTCTGCCGTGTCCGATTTCACAATTGTCCAGTCGCACCATGAACGCCCCGACTTGCCCTCAGCCAGACTCCGGCCGCTGCCCCTGCCCGAGCAGCTTCCCGGAGGTGCCATCCGGGTGCGGAACGGCGAGACCTGCGACCTGCCGTTCATCGATGCCCTGCAACGCAAGCACTCCAAAGCGGTCGGGTGGATGCCGACCGCTCAACTCGAAGGCCATCTCGCCAAGCGGCACGTCGTCGTCGCGGAAACCACCGATATTCATCCTGTACTGGTTGGCTATTGCATCGGCGTCGATCGGTACTTCAAGCGGGAGGATGTCGGAATTATTTACCAGATGAACATCGACCCGAAGCGGCAGCGGGGGGTTAGTCGGTGCGACGCTGCTGAAATCGATGTTCGAACGCAGCGCGTATGGAGTTCGGCTGTTCTGCTGCTGGTGCGCCCAAGACCTGTCGGCGAACCGGTTCTGGGAAGCGATGGGGTTCGTACCCCTGGCCTTCCGATCTGGGAGCCGACGCAACGGGAGGACACACATCTTCTGGCAGAAGCGTATCCGGGCTGGCGACGACGGCGACCCGGCGATGAGCGGGACGCCATGGTGGTACCCGAGCCAGACCGGATCCGGGGCGTTGCGGGAAGATCGGATCGTGCTGCCGATCCCGCCGGGGGTTCACTGGTCGGAGGCGAAGCCCAAGGTGTTGCCGGGGATGGATCACCTTTTCACCGAGATCGTGGCTGAACGAAAAGAAGCGGACAAACAGAGTCGTCTGCTGGAATCGCCCTACGACCGGGATGTCAAGAAGAAGGCACGCGAAGCGAAGCGGGTCGCTCGCCGTGAAGCCCAGGCGCGAGCGGCGTCGGTCTCTGCCGGCGGCCTCTACTTTGCGGCGAAGAAGCCCGCCAAGTCCACCAAGGCGGCCAAAACCAAACCAAAAAAAGCCCTCAAAAACGATCCCAAACTCGTCGCGGCTGCCAGAGAACTCCGAGACCGATGGCTAGAAAAAGCGGTTCAAGAACCTGGGCTGATCGAAAACGGTGCAGACGTTCGAGCGAAATACGACGTGAGTCGGATAATAGAAAATAATTCAGAAATCGGGCCATCGGGCTCGGATGTCAACTCGTTTCGCGTCATTCCCAAAGTGGCCGATGACCAAGAAGGGACGACTCAAGCTTCGGCTGCCTGAATCTTGTCGGTTGTCGCGGTTGACTCCGATTGATTTAAAAGCATTCGTACTTACTTAAACGCCTTGCGTGTCTCGCTACGTGAAAGCCAAAAATGTGAAAGTAATAGATAAAACCCCGTTTTTTGGTTCAAGTACTCCCAAAAGCGCTGATGGCCTGCTAAATTTCTGCGATCGTTAATGCGGTTTGCACGTTGTTTAATTCGGGTTCAAGGGTGACGGGAAACGGTACGCCGGATGACCAAGCCTCAGGCAATTAACACACTTATTTAATCGGCTTTAGCTCTGATGGCCTCAAGAAATCCGCGACACATATTCGGTAAATTGTAACGGGTTCGAGCCGTCTGCAACGCCGCTTGACCGAGACGATCGGCCAAGCGCTCTTCGGACAAAAGCTTGTTCAGTGAATCCGCCAAGCCGTCCGCGTCGCCCGCCGGGTAGATCAGCCCGTTTTCTCCGGGGACCAACGCTTCGTACTCGGGGTTTTGTGTCGCGGCGTTGTCTCCGGTCACCACGGGCAGACCATAACCCATGGCGTGGTGGAGGCTGAGGCCGATGTTATCGGGATAGCAAAACGCACGGGCCGTCAGAAACCACGGCGCCAGTTCGTCTTCCGTATAAATCGGCCCGAGGAAACGAAGCCGGTCTTCAATCCCTAGTTCTGACGCCAGGTTTTGGAGACGTGTCATCTCGGGCTCGCCTTTGCCTACTAGATGGACTCGCAGATTGGGCCGCCCCCCCGCCAGCCGGGCCACAGCGTGGAGTAGCAGGTCAACCCGGTTCGCGGGATCAAAACGTGAAACGTAAAGAATCGGCTCAGCCTCTTCGGGTACGTTTTGCTCCCGGCGGAAAACGGCCAAACGGTCGGGCGTCGCCAGCCAGACCTCCCGTGCGGCCTGGATCGGTTCCTGGTCTAGGCCATTGGGCGCGACGAAGACTTTCGTCGGGTCTACGCCCTGCTCGATGTACCGATCCGCAACCCGCCGCGAGTAGAACAACATCGCGTCCGCCATGCCCCCCACCCGCTTCCGCAGGCGGGCCCGCGTGGGTGATTCCTGTTTCGAGTAGCCGTGCCCCCAGACCACGGTTCGCACCCCCCGCTTCCGGGCTTTACGCAGGGCCAGCAGCAGGCTCAACCACCGGCTGTTCCAGACCGTGATCATCACGTCCGCCAAACGCGGGTCGGCGTAACGCAGCTGGGCCGGCTGCCAAACAAACGGCCGCCGACGCCCAATCCCGAGATGCCGGTGCGGCTCGAAAGATGCCTCAAAACCGTCGGGTTCGACGTTGGGCACCCCGGGGTCTTTGCCGTAGACCACTTTGAGATCGATCCCCGGCTCTTGGGCCAGCATCCGGTAGACCGGTACCCGATACTTCGCCAGCGAGGGCTGGATGATCACAACTCGGGTTGGCGAATCGGTCGGCAAAGTGTGGTCTTCGGGTGAGGGTTGCGGCAAGATATCGTTCGAGAAAATCGGTGCGGATTATTTCGATTTGGTATCCGATAGATCGGCGTACAGCTGATCCCAGCGGGCACCGAGATTCCGCCAATCGAATTGTTCAAACACGACCTCCCGGGCCCGGCGTCCCAACTCCTCGAGGTCGGTACGCCCGACCACACCATTGAGGTCGTGACTTAACGACTCGACGTCTTGTTTGGTGATCACGCCGAGGCCGTGCGATTCCACAAAGCTCGCAAGGTTCACGTGTTCCGAAACCACCAACGGCAGCCCCGCGGCGCCGGCCTCGGCGACAACGATGCCGAAGTTCTCCTGGTAGCTCGGCAGCACAAAAAAAGCCGCGTCCGCCATCGCCTCGACGCGTTCCACGCCCCGCTGCATCCCCACAAAAAAAACGTGTTCGTCTTCGATCAAGCCGATTTCTTTTGTCAGCGATTGCAGCGAAGACAGGTACTCCGGCGACTCGGGCGGGCCGGCCACCACTAGCCGCCAATCGGGGTTCGCTTCGTGGACCTTGGCGAAAGCGGGCAGCAGCAGCTCCAGGCCCTTCTTGTGGTGCAGGCGTGAAAGGAACAAAGCGTAGGGACGATCGCCGAGCTTGGGGAAACGCTGGCGGAAACGCCCCGCGTCGGGCAGCGGGTCGAACTCGCCGAGGTCAAGTCCCAGAGGCACGACCAGCGGCTTGCCCGGGAAACCGAAACGCTCGACGCTGCGGCGTTCTTCCTCGGTTGTGAAGTGGAAGGCGTCGGCCCGCCGCAGGTTTCGGCGTAGCCGCCAGGCGAGGTAGACCTGCTTCTTGATCCGGGATTGACTGAGGCTCCAGCGGTCCAGCATGCCGTGCGGCGAGAGCACCGTCGGCCGGCCCAATTCCCGCGAGATCCCGAACGCGAGGTGCTGCGGTTCTTCCCATAGCCCGTGGATGTGCACCACGTCCGCCTCACCGATCTTCTGCCGCAGGGTCGCGGGCAGGTCTGCGTGACGACGCAGCGAACCCGAAGACGGACCCAGCAGGGATACGTCCACACCCTGGTCCGACAAAGCCGGGGCAAACGTCTCGGCCTGCGGGTCGGCAAACGTGGCAAGCACGCTCACGCCGAGCCCCGCGTCCGCCTGAGCCGCCGCCATCCCCGCGACCGCCGCGGTCGTGCCCCCGGCCAGTACGTCGAGGGTCGGGATCACATGCAGGACCCTACTACTCATCGCTCTCTCCGCTCTCCGGCAACTCGGTCGGGTAACCCAGCCACTCCATCGTGGGCTCGGTCCAGCGGCGGATCACCCGCAGCTGGTCGAGGTCCGCCGCTTTCCGCCGCCCGGTGGGGTCTTGCGGCCGGAACTTCTCGCGGAACGTTTCGATGACCTCCGGGCTCTCGGGCAGCCCCGCAAAATCCATCACCTTACGCAAGACAGACTCATCAAGGTCTTCCAGACGGAACTCCATGTAGCGGCCCTCAGGAAAGGCCCGCCCCGCCTGGCACGCCGCCTCGACGCAGCTACGCCACTGCAAACAGGCGATCTGCAGCGGGTCGAGTTCTCCCTGGAGGCCGGTCATCGCGGGCAGACGCGGGCCCCACGCCGGAGCGACGCCGAACACGTTCAGCGGCTTGGGCAGCACCCGCGCCGCCATCTCCCGGCCGTAGTGCGGCAGCTGTCGCAGACGCACCTCACGCAGCCGCTTGAGCACCGCGGCCCGCGGCACGCCGGTGCTGTGCCGGTCGCTGTAGGAGCGGATCGAAAGGACCGCGTCGTAGGCGTTACGCAGGACGTGGATGAAAATCCCTTCGGGGTAGACCGCCCGCATGAAGTCGAGACGCAGCGCGTTGCTCGGCGTCTTTTCGAGCAGGCGTACCTTGCCGGCCTCGGACACCGTTTGGTCGAATCGCTCACGGATCGCTTTAACGACTTCGGGGCGGGCGTCTTCCGGACGCAGGTAGTCGGACCGCCGGTCGTTGCCGATCCGCCAGATCAGCCGCGGCTCCTCGGCGTAGGCCACGTCGGGGTGGGCCGACAACACGTTGCCCAGCAGGGTCGTGCCCGAGCGGGGCGAGCCGATGATGAATACGGGGGGATGAGCCATGGGATGAGACAGTCGGAAATGAGGCCGGTTAGGAGGCCGGGTCGGGGTTTGATTCTGGGGGATCGATCGAGCGGAGCGCCTTCGCAGGGTTACCCCCGTAAACGGTCCGGGGTTCGAGGTTTTTGAAGGCGCAGCCGCGTGCACCGAGAACCGCCGACTGCCCGACGGTGACTCCGGGGCCGACAAACGTGTCGGCGGCCAGCCAGACGTCGTCTTCGATGACGATCGGCAGACGGAGCAGCGGGAAGTCGGGCCGGGAAAAATCGTGGGTGCCGGCGCAGAGGTGCGCGTACTGGCTGACCGTGACGCGTTGGCCTATCGTGATCGGACCGAGGGCGTAGAGGATCGCGAAATCGCCGACGACCGAATTCGCCCCGAGGCTGACGTTCCACGGACACTCGATCCGCACGCTGGGGCGGACCCGGGCGGCGGGATCGACCGAGGCCCCGAAGCAACGCAAGATGGCCCGGCGAACCCCATAGTGGCTGTGCCAGCTCCACCGCCACAGCGTCGCCTGGACAAACCACCACAACACCCGGCCTATCTTTTGCCGTGTGGTCCACGGGCTGACGTGGCGGCGCGCCGCGTCGGTTTCCTGGCTTGGCGGTACGGGTTGGCGGATAGTCGGGTCCCCTGACGCTTGTGCGGGTAGGCCGCGTCGGCCTCGCCCGAGTTGTGATCAACAACTTACTGCCGCCCCAACGGGCTTAACCCGGAAGCGAAGTAAAGTTTCGCCCGTAAAAAGTTTGCGGCAACAAAAAATACCACATAATTGTCGGGCCGTTTTACCCGTTCCGACCGAAATTACCGTTGTCCGCGACAAACCCCATCACGAACGCGACACGCCGATTCTGCGTAAGCAAACGAGTCTGTTAGTCCCGCTGCGACCAAACCTTGGGTCGCGCCACCACCCATGACGACCACCGCCCCACCCCCAGCCGACGCCGCGAACCGCCAAGAATCGGCGGCCCCGCTGTACGTCGACCTCGACGGTACGCTGATCAAGAGCGACCTCTTGATTGAGACCGCCGTGGGGTTGATTAAGCACGACGGAGCGTCGGTCTGGTCGCTGCCGGGCTGGCTGCTTCAGGGCCGGCCGACGCTCAAGCGTCGCTTGGCCGAGCGGGCGATGCCCAACCCCGACGAACTGCCCTACCGGGACAAGGTGGTGGATTATCTCCGGGAGCAGCGGGCGGGCGGGCGGCGGATCGTGTTGGCGACCGCGGCAGATCGCTTGGCCGCCGAGCGGGTCGCCGAGCACCTCGGGTTGTTCGACGACGTGCTGGCCACGGACGCGGACCACAACCTCAAGGGCCGGGCGAAACTTGCAGCGATCCGGGAACACGCCGACGGCCAGTCGTTTGCTTACCTGGGCGACTGCTCTGCGGACGAGCCGATCTGGGCCGAAGCCGAGGAGAGGCTTATGGCCGGGGGGACAGAAGCCCTGCGTCAGCGGGTCGCGGCCGACGGCAAGGGCTGCCGCAGCCTCGCGGAACGCGGCCCGACGCTCGGACCGCTGCTCGGAGCGATGCGTCCCCGGCAGTGGGTCAAAAACGGCCTGCTCTTCGCACCGATGCTCGCCGGCCACGCGGTCACCGCCGACAACCTGCAGAGCGTCATCCTCGGCGTCGCCAGCTTCTCCCTCGCCGCGTCGAGCATCTACCTGGTCAACGACACGCTCGACGTCCACGCGGACCGCTCTCACCCGACCAAGTCTCGGCGTCCCATCGCCGCCGGCCGGCTGCCGATAACCCGGGCGATTTTGGCGACGCCCGTACTCATGGGGGTTTCGCTGTTGATCGCTTTGGTGTTTCTGCCCTGGGCGTTTACGGGCTGGCTGCTGGCGTACCTGGCGTTGACGCTGCTTTACAGCGTGAACCTGCGAGGCCGCATGCTCGTCGACGTGATCACGCTGGCGGGGCTATACACGCTGCGGATCTTTGCGGGCGGTGCTTTGGTCGCGATCACGCCGTCGTTCTGGCTATTAACGATGTCGGTTTTTCTATTCCTCAGCCTGGGTTTCCTTAAGCGGTACGCCGAGCTGCACAACACCGCGGAAGAGCTCGCTGCCGAGTCAGAATCACCGCGTCACAGCGAACGCGGCTACCTCCCCGAAGACCGCGGGCTGATCCAGCAGATGGGCGTCGTGTCGGGCTACGCCGCGGCGGTCGTGCTCTGTCTGTACCTCAACGACCCATCGAGCACGACGCTTTACGCCCGGCCGGAGCTGCTCTGGCCGGTGGTGCCGCTGTTTCTGTATTGGGTTTCACGGGTCTGGCTGATCGCCAAGCGCGGCAAGATGAAAGAAGACCCGGTGGCCTGGGCCGTGGGCGACCGGGTAAGCTGGGCGATGGTTTTGGGGGTTATGGTGTTGGCGTTGTGGGCGTCGGGGTGAACCCGCCAGACGACAACGCGTATGATGTTAACAATGTAAGTTTTCATTTCTTTTTTCGGGTTCAATTTCTCCTATGCCGCAAATCGATTTCACCAAAGACCGCGTACTGGTCACGGGGGGGCACGGATTCCTGGGCACCCAGCTCTGCGTGACGCTGCGTGAACGCGGCGTGGCCGAGGACCGCTTGTTTGCCCCGACCCACGCCGAGGTCGAGCTGACCGACGAGAGCCAAGTCGCAGAGATGTACCGCAAGTACAAGCCCGACGTGATCTTCCACCTCGCCGCCGAGGTCGGCGGGATCGGCGCCAACCAGGCCCACCCCGGCCGGTTCTTCTACGCCAACTTCGCGATGGGTATCCACCTTATCGAGCAGGCCCGCGTCCACGGCCTCAAAAAATTCGTCCACTGCGGCACCGTCTGCGCCTACCCCGAAAACACCGCCCGCCCGTTTACCGAAGACCAGTTCTGGAACGGCTACCCCGCTCCGATCACCGCGCCCTACGGCGTCGCCAAGCTCTCGCTCGGCGTCATGCTTGACGGCTACCGCCGGGAGCACGGCCTAGCCTCCTGCATGCTCATCCCCGTCAACCTCTACGGCCCGGGCGATAACTTCGACCTCGGTTCGGCCCACGTTATGCCCGCCCTCATCCGCAAGTTCATCAGCGCGATCGAACGCGGCGAAGACACCGTCAGCGTCTGGGGCTCCGGCCAAGCCAGTCGTGAGTTTTTGTATGTCACCGACGCGGCCGAGGGCCTGATCCGCGCCGCGGAACGGGTCGACGAGACGGTCCCGATCAACCTGGGCTCGGGCGTCGAGACGCCGATCCGCGAGCTCGCCGAGCTGATCGCCGAGACCACCGGCTTCACCGGCGAGATCGTCTGGGACCACGACAAGCCCGACGGCCAGCCCCGCCGATGCCTCAGCATGGAACGCTCCCACGAAAAACTGGGTTGGGCCGCCGAAGTCCCGCTGAAGCAGGGCGTCCGCCAGACGGTCGAGTGGTGCAAGGCGAACCGTGGCACGATCCGCGGCTGGGGTTGAAGCGACAGTAAATCAGGCCGGAGCCACAGCGGTTTGGGTACGCCCAGCCTGTTTGGCGGCGACACTCAGTAAAAGGTTTTCCCACGCGAGGAACCGGCTGTTGCGGTGGTGTTCGTTTCGCGACGCCTGTAACGCCGCTTGGCCGGACCGCCGGACCCGATCGGGGTCCCCCGCGAGTTGGATGATGTTCTGGGCCAACGCCTCGGCGTCACCCAACCCAAAGCGGATCCCCCCGCCGGTCTCGTCGATGACCCGGGCAACCTCCGCGTCGGTCGGCCCGACAAAAAGCGACATCCGCCCCGCCGCCATGATCCCGAATAGCTTGCTGGGAACAACGACGCCGGTGAACAATTCGGACTGGCTGATCAGGTGGACGTCCGCCAGGCTCAAAAGGTCCAGCAGCCGTTCGCGTGGCTGGTAGGGCTGGACCATTACGTTGTTCAACCGGTGCTGCTCAACAAAGTCCTTGAGCACCGGGATCTGCTTTCCGCCGCCCGCGAAAACGAACACAATGTCGTCGCGGTCACGCAGTTGAAGAATCGCGTCGCAGAACGTCTGGTAGTCGTGGGCCAGCCCAAAGTTGCCCGAGTATTGGACGATAAACTTGCCCGCGAGGTCCCATTCCTGGCGGTAGCTCGAATCCGCGGGTTCGGGCATTTTTTCGGGCGGGTCGTTGGGTGACCAGACGCCGATGACTTCGACGTGGTTTTCGCCGATGCCCTTGGCGTGGATGCGGTCGCGCATGCAGCGTCCGAGCGCAACCACCCGGTCAGCCCGTCCCATCTCCCGCCGGTTCAGCCAGGCGAAGAACCGCGTCAACAAACTATCGGGTTTCGCCACGCCCGCCGACACTAATACATCCGGGTAGAGGTCCATCGTCCAAACAACCTGCCGGGTCCGGCGGAGCCGACCCATTACCCACCCGACCATGCCGATCAACGGCGGCGTCGTCAGCGTCACCACCACGTCGGGCTTCCGGCTGCGCCCCTCGACCGGCACCTTGATCCAGAACGAACGCCACATCGCCGCGGCGTAAAACAACCCGAAATCGACCGCCCGCAGCACGATTCCCCGCTTGCCGAACAGCGACAGACCCACCCGATTGACGTGGACGCCGTGGCGCACTTCCCGTCCGGGCAGGTCCGCCCCGGTCTGACCATAGATCGATCGCGACGCGATGACCGACACGCCGTGGCCCTGGTCGACGAGATAGCGGGCCAGGTCCTCGCAGTGCTGGGCCGTCGCCGCGGCGTCGGGGGCGTAGGCCTGGTTGATCAGCAGCACCCGTAATGGCTCGGCCTCGACCGGAGGCGTCGGTGACGCAGCCGCCGCGGCAGGCACACCGCCCACAAGCTCATCAAGCATTTGCTGGAGCTTACCGAAGCGATCGGTCAGGTTGTGGCTGGTCAACGCCGCCTCGCGGGCCCGGTCGCCCATCTCCCGGGCTAATTCCGGGGCGTCGGCCAGCCGCTCGATCTCGGCAACGAGTTGATCCGCGTTTTGCGAACCGCAGACCGTCCCGCCGCCGCTCTCGTTGATGACCCGTGCGACCTCCGCTTCCGCCGGGCCGACGTAAAGCGACGGCCGGCTGGTCGCCATGATCCCGAACAGCTTGCTGGGCACGACCACACCGGTGAACTCGTCACGCTGGCTAATCAAGTGGACGTCGCCCAGCCGCAGCAGATCTTCGAGCTTCTCCCGCGGCTCGTAGTCTTTCTCGATCACGTTCGTCAGCTGACGCTCGCGCACCATCCGGGAGATCTCGTCCCGCCGCCGCCCGCCGCCGACGAAGACGAACCGGATGTCGTCGCGGTGCTTGAGCCGCTCGGCCGCCTCGCCCAGGACCTTCGCCCGGTGCGCGATCCCCAGGTTGCCCGAGTACATCACGACGAACTTACCTTCCAGGCCCCAGTCCGCCCGGTAAGTGGATGGCCGCCGTGCTTCCTCCGCGTCTAGCACCCGGCTCACCGGCCAGACGCTGATCATCTCGACCTTGTCGGCCGGAACCCCCTGGCCTATCACCCGGTCCCGCATGCACCGCCCCACCGTCACCACCCGGTCCGCCTTCCGCATGCACCACAGGTTAAAACGGTGCATCACCCGGCCAAACAGCGAGCCCGATTTCACCACGCCCGCCGAGGTCAGCACGTCGGGGTACAGGTCCATGGACCAGTTGACCGCGTAACGCCCCCGGCGGTTCCCGCCCAGCAGGAACCGCACGATCAGCCCGATCAATGCGATGTACGGCGGGCTGGTCAGCGTGACCACCACCTGCGGCTTGCCGCCGGGAAGCCGCACCCGCCACGCCTTGAACGTCGCCGCCAGATAAAACATCGTGGCGTCAAAAATCCGCGCCGGCACCGACTCTTTGCCGAACCGCGAAACACCGACGCGGTGCACCTCAACGCCGTCCCGTTTTTCGTACCGCGGCAGCGCCGCCCCGGCCTGGCCGTAGAGCGAACGCGAGGTCACGATCGCCACCTCGTGCCCCGCGTCGGCGAACCGGCGGGCCATGTCCTCCAGCAGCTGGGCCGAGGCCGCCACGTCCGGCGCGTAGGTCTGATTGATAAATAGAATCTGCATCGCTGATGCTCAAATAATCTTTCGATGGGCGGGGATTCTAACGCACCACCTAAGTCTGCGTTAAATCTAACGAAGCAGCATAACCACCCGGTTTATTAAGCAATCGACGTTGACCTACGCCGTCTCCGTTCATCAACCCGACTCAGGAGGATCGTCAACCGACGACCCCTCCACCGAACCGGCCGGCTCGTAAGTCTTGGCCAGCGTCATCGCTTCGTAAGCCGCCAGCATCCGCGCCAGCGTGAAACCGAGATAGCCCTCGCGGAACCCCTGGCGTAGCACGAAGTGGTAAATAAAACGCAGCGTAGGGCGGAACGGCAGCCGACGGGCCGCGCGCTTCAGCCACCGACGCCGCTGCTGCGGAGTCCCAAGCAGCTTCGGCGAGATGTTATCCACCGAACCGCGTCGGGCGACCGCGGCTTCCCACGAGCTGTAGCGGTTGTGCTTCTCGATCCACTCCGCGAAATCCGCGATCTCGTAGTGAAGCAAGTCGTGGTCGAGGAAACCCGCCTCGCCCGCCTCGGGGGCCAGCTTGATGTGTTCGTGGACCTCCATGTCGCCCGACCCGGTATCGCCCGCCTCGGTCATCCGCTCGAACCGGCCCAGGGCGTGCTTGAACAGCCGCAGGTTCCAGGCCGGGTAGTACCCGCCGTAACGCACCCACCGCCCGTGGAAAATAAACCGCCGGTTCAACCAAAACGCCTGCCCGCCACCCGCCCGCGTCGGCAACGCCCGCCGCGTCACCACGTCCGCCACCTGCGCCGCCAGCGGCGCGACCACGTGCTCGTCCGCGTCCATCAGCAGCACCCACTCGTGCCGAAGCGGCGCGTGGTCCAACGCCCAGTTCCGCTTCTTCGGCCAGCCCGTCGGCGAATGCTGCGCGTAATCAAACCGCACCACCTCCGCCCCCAACGCCTGGGCGATCGGCACCGTCGCGTCCGTCGACCCCGAATCCACCACTAACACCTGCTCGGCCCACGTCAGCCTCCGCAAGCACTCCGGCAGGTCCGCCTCCTCGTTCTTCGTCGACACCAGAACCGTCACCGGCACCGACCCCCGCTCCGGCCAAGCCTCCTTATCATCCGGCCAGGTGAACCACTCCGGATGAGCTTCAACCAACCCGTCCACCCGCCCGTCACGCGGCAAAGGCTCGATCGGGCTGTCGGCAGAATCGGCGTGGGTCATGGTCAAAAATCTCAGACGGCACTATACGAGATCGCGCCGCGAGCCACAGACCCACCAAATGATCTAGACAGACGCCCAGCCCCAGAGTAACTGTCCACTCGACTCGGTTACGGCCGCCGCCGCGCCGCCGCCGTAATTGCCCAGAAATTCTCGGGCAGCACCGTTTCGTTAAATCCAAAACTCCGCACGCTCACGTCGCCGAAGGCGTAGTTCGAGACGCCGCCGCGTTCCGGGTTGCCGGTACCGCCGTGTCGCGACTGCTCAAGCACGTCGAACGGGTCCGGCGTGTTGGCGAAGATATCGACGTAGTAGCTGGGGTTGTCGTCTTCTTTTTCACCGAAGAAAATCACCTCCGAAAGATTGACCAACGCCGCTTGAGGCATAGTGGTGTCGTCGTTCTCGGTCCATTCGCCAGGGGCGGGGTTATTCGGATCGACCGCAGAGCCATCGCTCCGCAGGTCATTAAAACCATTAAAAATATAACTACGCGGAGCTAAATCAAACTCTTCGGTCACCTCTGGCATCGTGCCCGACACCGGATCGATTGCGTTCGGGCAAACCAATAATTCCTGGGTCTGAATCGTCTCGCGGAACTGCTCCGGCCAGCGCGGATTGGCATTACGCGTCGGGTACTTGCCGTCACTGTCGTTGGCGTAGATCTCCGCCGCCAGCGAGAGCTGCCGCATCTTGCTGGAACAAGAGATCGACCGCGCCGTCTCGCGGGCCGCCGCCAGCGACGGCAGCAGCAGGCCGATCAACAACGCGATAATGCTGATGACCACCAACAACTCGATCAGGGTAAAACCGTTACGCCGCGAAGTACTCATCAAATAAGTCCCAAACAAGAAAGAGGTGAAGAATTATCGGCCCTTCGCAATAATATAGGTAGGCAAACGTCTAACGGATTAGTTATTTCCTGTATTTTATGAATCGTGCGGCCCGGTCTGCCGCGGCCATGGAGGTGCCACCATGAATAAAAGAACCGTTAGCCTGACCGTCGTCCTGATGCTCATCGGCGTCGGCTACCTCGTCCTCTTCAACAGCCGGCAGATTCCACCGATCGAAGCGATGTACGTCGAGCTGCCCGGGGCCCGGCCGATATTTTCCTTCAACGACGAACTCACCTTCGAAGAAATCAAAGTCGTCCGTCCCGGTGTCGAGCCGCCTGAGGGCGAGGTCTACGTCGCTCCCGAGGACGAGGTCGTCTGGCACCTGATCCGCCGCGAACCCCGCGAGGGACGCGAGCCACCCGGCCTCCGCCCCACCGACAACATCACTTACGGCCGCGGTATGCGCGGCCTCCGCCGGGCCCAGGGCATCCCCCGCCGCGGCGTCCCCCTCGAGCCCGGCGTCACCTACATGTTCACCGCCACCCTCGCCGAGGGCGAAGGCACCGTCGAGTTCGAATTCACGCCCAAAGCCGAGGGCTAAAAACCACCGCTACTCCATACAGAAAACCGTTGCGTCACTCCGACGCGACGGTTACTTTTTTATTGATCTGCTTCAGGCACACCGCTGTTCTACGTCGGTGGGTTCGTTTTACGAAAGCACGTCAATTCCTCGCTTCTACTTCCGCCGCACGGGGTACGCCTCTCTGAACAACGACGCCACGATCCCCGAACCCTCCGCCGTCATCCGCCGGGCCCAACGACGCTACTGGCGGAGCAACGTCACGGTCATGATCGTCCTGCTGTCCATCTGGGCCTTCGTCGGCCTCGGCTGCGGCGTCCTCTTCGCCGACATCCTCAACGACGCGGGCCGACTAGGCGGCGTCCCCCTCGGCTTCTGGTTTGCCCAGCAGGGCAGCATCCTCACCTTCGTCCTGCTCATCCTCGTCTACGCCCTCACCATGAACCGCCTCGACCGCCGGTACCACCGCGAGGTCGCCGACGCCAAGGCTACGCTAAACGCCGACAAATCAGCCGAAAGTGTCGAATCAACCGAAGGCGGTGACGCTTGACCGACTGGCTACCAACACACTTATCGCCAACGCTTGCGCAACTTCCGGGGGAGGTTCCGGGGTTACTGGCTGGACTCTTCGGCATGTCCAGCCTCATGACCTGGACCGTCGCCTTCGTCGTCGTCACCTTCGGCCTCTACCTTGCCATCGCCTGGCTCTCCCGCGTCTCCGACACCAAGGGCTTCTTCATCGCCGGCGGCGGCGTCCCCGCACCCGCCAACGGCATGGCCACCGCCGCCGACTGGATGTCCGCCGCCAGCTTCATCTCCATGGCCGGCCTCATCTCCGGCATGGGCTTCGCCGGCGGCGTCTACCTCATGGGCTGGACCGGCGGCTACGTCCTCCTCGCACTCCTCCTCGCCCCCTACCTCCGCAAATTCGGCCACTTCACCGTCCCCGACTTCATCGGCGACCGCTACCCCCCCGCCCCCGGAAATACGCAAGCGACGGCGACCAGTGCAAAAAACTACGCCCGCCTCATCGCCCTGCTCTGCGCCATCTTCGTGAGCTTCACCTACGTCGTCGGCCAGATGAAGGGCGTCGGCGTCGTCTTCTCCGGCTTCCTCGGCGTCACCCCCGCCACCGGCGTCTTCATCGGCATGACCATCGTCTTCGCCTACGCCGTCTTCGGCGGCATGAAGGGCATCACCTACACCCAGGTCGCCCAGTTCTGGGTCCTCATCACCGCCTTCCTCATCCCCGCCGTCGCCATCTCCCTCAAGCTCACCGGCCAGGCCATCCCCTCCGTCGGCCTCGCTAGCCCCGTCCTCGAATCCGTCGACCCCGCCCGGCCGTACCTGCTCGACAA
>JBCDJW010000012.1:0-93821 GCA_038747275.1 Planctomycetota bacterium
CCCAAGCTCGTCGTCTTCCTCAACAAGGTCGACCTCGTCGACGACCCCGAGCTGCTCGACCTCGTCGAGATGGAAGTCCAGGAACTGCTCGAGAAGTACGACTTCGAAGCCGACACCCCGATCATCAAGGGTGCCGCCTTCCCCGCGCTGCAGAACCCTGGCGACGCCGACGCCTCGGCCTGCATCACCGAGCTGATGGAAGCCATCGACACCTGGATCCCCGAGCCCGAGCGGGAAACCGACAAGCCGTTCCTGATGTCGATCGAAGACGTCTTCTCCATCAAGGGCCGCGGCACCGTCGCCACCGGTCGTGTGGAGCGTGGCGAAGTGAAGGTCGGCGACAAGGTCGAGATCGTCGGCCTCGGCGACACCCAGGAAACCACCGTCACCGGTGTCGAGATGTTCAACAAGACCCTCGACACCGCCATCGCTGGCGACAACTGCGGCGCCCTGCTCCGTGGTATCGAGAAGGACCAGGTCCAGCGTGGCCAAGTGCTTGCCGCTCCGAAGTCGATCACGCCCCACAAGAAGTTCGAGGCCGAGATCTACATCCTCACCAAGGAAGAAGGCGGCCGGACCAGCCCGTTCTTCGCCGGCTACAAGCCGCAGTTCTACTTCCGCACCACCGACGTGACCGGTGCGATCGAGCTGACCGGTGGCGCCGAAATGGCCATGCCCGGCGACAACATCAAGGTCATCGTCGACCTCGGTGACAAGCCTATCGCCATGGAAGAAGGCGTCCGCTTCGCCGTCCGTGAAGGCGGCCGCACCGTGGGTGCCGGCGTCGTCACCAGCATCATCGAGTAATCGTAAAAACCAACCCGTGTCGGCGGCGGAAACGCCGCCGACACGTTTCCAAAACAAAAACCCGCGATCGCTGGTCGCGCCGCCTCGCCTCCCGCCGCCAAACGTAACGCGGCCACCCGAAAGAGATTGTCATGGCCAAGTCCAAAGATGCCGTCGAATACGTCTGGCTGCAGTGCAGCGAGTGCGGCGACCTCAATTACCGCACCCCCATCAACGTCAAGGGCGGTATGCCCGAGAAGATGAAGGCCGGCCTGAAGAAGTACTCGCCCCGCCTGCGCAAGCACACCCTGCACAAGATCAAGCGGAAGTAAACCGGCTTGAGCGATGAGGTTTGAGGACCGAGGCGACCGCCCGTTGCTCACGTCTCAGCCCTCACGACTCAGGCCTCCCCAGCTACGGGTGTAGCTCAGTTGGCTAGAGCAGCGGATTCCAAATCCGCAGGTCGTGGGTTCGAGTCCCTCCACCCGTGTTTCTTAATTATCCGCCTACGGCTTCGCGTTACCGAGCAGTGAATACCATGGGACTACCGATCTACAAACCCGGACAAGGCTACTGGACCCGCGTGCTGTCGGCTGTGGGCGCGGGGACCCTCGTCCTCGCCGGCGCCGGCTGGCTGATGGGACCGAGCAGCCCCGTCACGAAGTTTGGCTTCGTGAGTAACGCTAACGAACTGCCGATCAAGGCGTCGGTCGCCACCGCGGTCGTCATCGGTTTCGGCCTGCTGATCTACTTCCTGCTCAACAAGGCTCGGGTCGTCGACTTCATGATCGCCGTCGAGGCCGAGATGAAGAAGGTCAACTGGCCCAGCAAGAAAGAGATCATCGGCTCGACTTGGGTGGTGATCTGCGGCACATTCCTCTTCGCCGGCCTGCTGTTCGTCATCAACATCCTCTTCGGTTTCATCTTCGTTGAAATCGGCATCCTGGCTCCGACCGAGTCGTAACTACAAATAAAAAACTGTCCACGACGCTACAGCGGAGTGAGCGGCATAAGCCCAACCATGTCCGAAGAAGAAAGCCCCTACGTCATGACCGACGAGACCAACTCGGAGCAACCTGAAGAACAGCTTCCGGGAGAACCCGAAGAGCGCCCCGAAGTCGAAGACCAGATCGACGAGGACGACCTGCTGGTTATGCCGGGGATGAACTGGTTCGTCCTCCGCGTCGCCTCCAATAAAGAATCCTCGGTTCGAAAGACCCTGCTCCGCAAGATCAAGATCGAGGGCTACGACGGCGAAGACGAAGCCAAGCCGCACCTGGTCAACCGCATCCTTGTCCCCACCGAGAAGACCAAGACCATCAAGGCCGGTAAGCAGAAGATCGTCGAGACCAAGCTCTACCCCGGCTACGTCTTCGTCGAGATGATGCTCGAAGACGACGGCCGGATCCCCCAGGACATCTTCTTCCTCATCAAAGAAACCACCGGCGTCGGCGACTTCATCGGCACCGCCGGCCGACCCTCGCCCATGTCGATCCCCGAGATCGAGAAAATGCTCATGGCCTCCAAGCCCGCGGAAGAACAGCCGCAGGTCAAGATGGAGTACCAGAAGGGCGACCACGTCAAGATCACCTCCGGCGCTTTCGAAAATATGGAAGCGACTGTCGACGAGCTCATGCCGGACCAAGGCAAGGTCAAGGTCATCGTGACCATCTTCGGACGGGCCACGCCCGTCGAGCTCGAGTACTGGATCATCGAGCGCATCGAAGAGTAATCTCTCGATCCTAGAATTTGACCCACACAACGCCGCGATTTGTCGCGGCGTTGTTCATTGCGGGTCAGGACCAATAAAAACCGCCCCCACGCTTCCAGATTGTGCGCGCGATTCAGGTGTTCGCCCCATCTTGACGATAAATGTCGTGGCGGATGGTGCGTGGCCACCGCGTTCGTGGACCGGAGGCCGAAAGGGGTCACCTCTCATGTCCAGTATCGGAACCGGTATCGCCACCGGCGTCGCGGCCGTCGCCCAGACGGCCCAGCAGACCGCCCGCGCCCAAGACAAAGTCCGCAGCACCAATCAGCGTGTCGCCCGGGACACCGCCGACGCCTTCGTCGAGCGCCTCCAGTCGGCTGGTCAGGCCGACGACCCCGACGCCGAGCTGCCCGATCGCCAGGCCGCGGGCTATGAACAGCTATACCTCCAAGACGGCGACGGCGAATCCCTCGCCCCGCCACCCCCGGAAATTACTCAAGAAACTCAAGATGCCGCCGCCGCTGTGCCGCCGCCCGTCGCCCCGGGCCATCCGCTGTATCAGCATCTCGACATCAAGGCGTAAAGATTCCGATTATTTGCGCGGTGTCGGGGGCGATACAATCAATTGATGTTTGAAACTGTTCTCGCGGTTGTGGCGGTGTTACTAGTGGTGGCCTCGGCAGCCTGCGCATTCCTGTACCGATCCCGCTTGGGGCTGACGACTCGGCTGGCTGAACGTGAAGCGCAAGTTGATTCGTTGCAACAAGACAACCGCCGGCTGGAAACCGAAGCCGCCGTCGCCCGGCGAAGCCTCGAAGAAACCGAATCGGTTAAGGCTGCCGCTGACAAGCTCCGCGACGAAAACACCGACCTCGTCAAGCAGGTCGAACGCCTCACCGCCGATCGGGCGGCACTGGAACAGCTCCACAAAAAACTCGACGACTCGCTGGCAGGGCTGGCGACCAAGTCGCTCAACGAATCGAATAAACAGTTCCTCGAACTCGCCAAGAAGACATTCGAGAGCGAGAAAAAGGATGCGGATGCTTCGCTGAAGCAGCGGCAGGTCGCGATCGAGACACTCGTCAAACCGATTCAGGAAAAACTACAACAGACAACCGCCGCGATCTCCGAGATCGAAAAATCCCGCAAAGAAGCCTACGGCGGACTAAAGCAGCACCTCGCCGCGATGGTGACCGACCAGAAACAACTCCGCGACGAGACGGCCAACCTCGTCAAGGCGTTGCGTCGCCCCGAGGTCCGCGGGCAGTGGGGCGAGATGCAGCTCCGTCGGGTCGCCGAGCTTGCGGGTATGGCCGCTCATTGCGATTTCACCGAACAGAACGCCGTAGAGGGAGGCGCGTTACGCCCCGATATGGTGGTCGACCTCCCGGGCGGTCGGCAGATCGTGGTGGACGCGAAGACGCCGATCACCGCGTACATCGACGCCGCCGAGGCGACCGAAGACGTGGGCCGTGATACGAACCTGACCCGCCACGTCCGCCATATCGAGGACAAGGTTACGGAGCTGTCGAGCAAGCGATACCAGGACCACTTCGCGTCAGCCGACTTCGTGGTGCTGTTTATCCCGGGCGAGAGTTTTCTTTACGCCGCCGCGTCGCGCAAGCCCGAGTTGATCGAGAACGCGATGAACCGCAACGTCGTGATTGCCACGCCGACGACGCTGATCTCGCTGCTAAAGGTGGTTGCGTTGGGTTGGCGGGAAGAGCAGCTCGCCGACAACGCCAAGAAGATTCAGGACCTCGGCCAAGAGCTGCACAAGCGCGTCGCCACGCTGACCCGCCACCTCGATAACCTCGGCAAGGCGGTGGGCAAGACGGTCGAACACTACAACAAGTTTGTGGGTAGCTACGAGTCGCAGGTCATGGTCCAGACCCGCAAGTTCCAGGAACTCGGGGCCGACTCGCCGAAGGAGCTCCCCGCCGAGGGCGAGTTGCCGCAGGTGGAAATCATTCCGCGGGAGCTGCGGGCGATCGAGACGGCACGCGGCCAAACCGAAGAGAGATGAGGGCCCGCGTTTTGCGGGTTTGTTTGCCTTAAACGCCCTGTTTGTAGGCCACCGAATACGCGGTGGTGACGGCCAAGCCGAAGAAGATAAAGTCGAAAAGGCTGAGGGTCAGGAAGAAGTTGGCCCCGAAGCTGTTGGTCACGCCTTCGGCTTCCAATTCGTCCATCGCGGCGTCGAGCTCGGCGTCATCTATGGCCATGGCTGCCGGGTCCCAGTTGGCGTGGCGGGCCGCGGCGTCGGCGAGTATCTGCTCACGGTCATTTTCGTCTAAGGGTTCCGTGCGGGCCATCACTTGGTTGTCGACCGATTCCCACGAATCAAAATACGTGTCGTAGTTCGTAAAGTCCTGAGCGTCGGTAATTTTGTCGCTGAAGAAAAACGCAACGGTGATTCGGGCGTATTCGGCTTCGTCACCCGTAAATACCCCTTCGTTGTACATCTCTTCCATCACGGCGTGGTGGACCGCCAGATTTTCGGGGCTGAACTCTTCAACAAAGTCCAGCCCCCAGACGGCGAGCGTGGCCAACCCGGCGACCACGGCCTTGGCCCCGAGGATGCTGGCGGCGGCGACGCCTGCGGTCAGGCCGCAGTAGATCGGCGAGGGGTTGCGGCCGATGACCCCAGCGGTCAGCCCGATCAGCCCGCCGCCGATCCACGCAACGAGGCCGACCTCGTAGCCGCTGACGAAGAGGATCACCAGCCAAAGAGCGCCACACAGCACCGCAACGCCCGAGGCGGCGCCGAGGCCCAGCGCCATCCGGCCCATGCCGCCGACGGTTGTTTTCCGCGGTGACTCGTCATCACCCGCGATGATCTGGGTGTTGAGCGATTTACGTTTGCCGTCGAGCGAATGGCCGCAGGTGATACAGAGAACCGCGTCTTCACTCATCGTGGCGTTGCATTTCGGACAAGTCCGGAGGGGAGCGGCGACGGAGCGGACCCGGGCGGGGCCTTGGTCTTCGAGAGCGGCCAAGCCGGCGAGGTCGGGTAGGTCGGCGGGGACGGATGGTTCGGCAACGTGTTGGGGTTCCGGCAGGGGGATATCGATCCGGGTCTCGCAGCCGGGGCACTTGATCGCCCGGCCGGCGTACTCGTCTTTAACCCCGATCTTCTTTTGGCAGGTCTTGCAACGAAACTTGATCATGTCTGTACCCTCAGAAAAGCCCTCAGAAAAATATACCCTCGGTCATCACCCCAGCCACACCGGCCCGGATCAAATAAATTTTGGGAGTTCGGTGTCCACGTCGGCGAAATGCCTCCGGATGACCGAACAGTCGAACTTCGGCAATATCTCATCCGCCGGCTCGTGTTGCAAGAGAAATTTGAATGCGGCTTCGACCACGCGTGAGGGGCTGACCCGGCCGCGGCACCACAGGTCGTAGTCCTGGAAGCTGAGGGTGACGGCGTGGCGGAACGTTCGGCCGTCGGCGAAGACGGTCACGTCGTAGGACCACGCGGTGGCGTGCTCGGTTTCTTGCCCGACTTCGATCTCGGCCATGGGGGTACGATACCTTGGTGGTTTTGGGGGTGCTGGCGTTTGGTTTACAAAGCCGCGACCGGTGGTCGCGCCGTCGGCCGATCCGTATTGGCCCGATTTCAAGACCGCGCGACCACCGGTCGCGGCTTTATGGGATAATAGATATGTGAATTTTTTATTCGCCACGCTGCGTCTGGGGCTGGCCAACTTGTGGGTGCACAAGCTGCGTTCGCTGCTGACGGCGTTGGGGATCATCATCGGCGTCGGTGCGGTCGTGGCGATCGCGGCGTATGGCGAAGGGACTAAGCGCGCCGCGATCCAAGACATTCTGAAGTTAGGGGCGAGCAACATCATTATCCGTTCGGTCCAGCCGGCCGGGGGAAGCGCCGCGGGGCAGAGCGAGGCGACCGCACTAAGCGACTACGGGCTGACCCGGCGAGATGTACGTCGGCTGGAACGGACGGTGCAGCCGGTCGAACGGCTCGTGCCGTTGAAGCGGGTCGGCGACCGGGTGCGGCGGGGGACACAGAGCGTGCAGGGCGCGGTGTTCGGCACGACGCCGGAACTGGTCGACGCGGCGTCGCTGATCGTGGAGCGGGGGCGTTACCTGACGGATGCGGACGACCGGGGGACGCGGAACTTCGCGGTGATCGGCGCGGAGGTGGCCGAGACGCTGTTCCCGCTTATGGATCCGTTGGAGCACAGTTTTTTAGTGGACGAGCAGCGGTTCGAGGTGATCGGCGTGTTGAGGCGGGTCGGCCTGGCGGGTGGAGCGGGAACGGCACTCGTCGGTCGGGACCTGAACTTCGACATCCACATCCCGCTACGCACCGCGAACACCCGCTTCGGCGACATCCGTCAATCACAGGGGCAGGGCACCCGAGAGCGCAGCCTCGTCGAGATCAGCGAGGTGATCGTTCAGGTGCCCGAGCAAGACATGGTCAAGTCGGTGGCCGCGAAGATCGAGCGGCTGATCGATACCGAGCACGCCGAGACGCAGGACGTCACGCTCATCGTGCCGCTGGAGCTGATCGAGCAGGCGGAGCGGGTGCAGTTCCGTAGCAACGTGCTGATGATCGTCATCGGCGGGCTGAGCCTGTTCGTCGGCGGGGTGGGGATCATGAACATCATGCTGGCGTCGGTCACCGAGCGGACGCGGGAGATCGGCATCCGGCGGGCGCTGGGGGCGACGCGACGGCACATCGTGGCGCAGTTTTTGGTCGAGACGACGACGCTGTCGTGTGCCGGCGGGCTGATCGGCGTGGCGGGGGGGCTGGGGGTGTCGCTGGTATTGAGTTGGTACGCCACGCGTTTCGGCGGGCTAGAGCCGCCGGTGGTCTTGGCGTTGCCGGTTTTGGTGGCGTTTAGTTTTGCGGTTCTGGTGGGGATTGCTTTTGGGCTCTACCCCGCGGTAAGGGCGTCGCAGCAGGACCCGATCGTTGCGCTGCGACACGAGTAACGCGTCAGTTTTTTCTTTAAGTCATATCTTGGAGCTGTGTCATGTTGATCCGTATGGTGGCGTTGATCGCTATTTTTTGTGTTTGGGCCGAGCCGACAGCATCGCAGGTCCGGGTTGGGTTGGGGGCGGAATCGCCCATGCTGGATTTCGCGATCCGGCAGGCGGACCTGGGCAATGCTGAAGTGTTCGTCTATCGCGACGAGACGCTGCCGGCTCAGGGTTACGTGATTTCTTTGGGAGATAACGGCTGGGAGGTCGCCGGGGCGGACGACCACGGGCTGATGTACGGGGTGATGGACTTCGGCGAAAGCCTGAAGCTGTGGATGCCGATCGCCAAGAGCCAATCACCCGATATCCATCGCCGGGGGTTGAAATTCAACATCCCGCTAGACGCCCGGGCACCCAGCTACGACGACAGTGGTGATGCGGCGCTCAACGCGGTCGAGCAGGTGTGGGACCGTTCATTCTGGGAGGGGTTCCTCGATCGGATGGCCGAGCACCGCTACAACGTGTTGACGCTGTGGTGCAACCACCCGTTTACGACGATGGTCAAGCTCGACGAGTACCCCGATGTGGCGTTGCCCGACGTCGGGGTGCGGACCTTTGAGGTCGATGAACACATCCTGCCCCAATACCGCCAGGCGGACCTTCGCGACCCGAATAATTTCAAAGTGATCAAGAAGATGACGATGGACGAGAAAATCGCCCATTGGCGTTACGTCATGCGATACGCCAAAGAGCGGGGCATCGATATCTACTTCATCACGTGGAACGTCTGGGTCCACGGGGCCGAGGGCAAGTACGGCATCACCGCCGACCAGACCAACGAGAAAACCAACGCGTACTTCCGCCGCTGCATGGAACAGATGGTGCTCACGTATCCCGACCTCAAGGGCTTCGGGATCACGGCCGGCGAGCATATGCAGAACAAGCTCGAGGGTGAAAACTCTACGGGCAACTGGTTCTGGAAGACCTATGGCCTCGGCATCAAGGACGCGCTGGCCCAGCAGCCCGGCCGGGAGTTCGATTTCATCTACCGCGTTTGGTACACCGGCCTCGGCGAGATGAAGCAGACGTTCATCGACAAGTACGTCGAGGCGGGCTTGGGGCAGATCGATATCGGCTTCAAGTACGCCCGGGCCCGGCTGTACTCGATGCCCGACCCGCCGTTCTTTAACAACCAGCTCCGCGAAGCGGCCGAGGCCAACGGGCTGGCGACGTGGATGAACCTGCGTAACGACGACATCTTCAATTTCCGCTGGGGCGATCCGGAGTATGTGCGTAGCTACATGGAAAACCTGCCGCCCGAGCCGACGATGGCTGGCTACCACATGGGCTCGGACGGCTACGTCTGGACCCGCGAGTTCACCAGCACCGAGCCCGAATCGCCCCGGCAGTTCGAGCTGGATAAGCACTGGTACAACTTCATGATCTGGGGCCGGCTGGGCTACGACCGTAAGCTTAGCCCCGAGTTCTTCCGGAAGAAGCTGTCGCAGCGCTACTCCGGAACGGATGCGCTGCAGCTATACGAGACCTGGCAGACCGCGTCGCAGATCGTGCCGTTGATCAACCTCGCGCACTGGCGGGACTGGGACCACATGTGGTCGGTCGAGACCTGCTACTCGAAGAAGGAGGGGTACCACTCGGTCGACCACTTCATCGAGTTTGGGCCGATCTGGGGGCAGAACATGCTTTCGATCCAGAAGTTTGTCGAGGACCCTTCGGCGGAAGGGCGGTCGCCGTTTGATGTCGCGGACGAACTCGAAGCCTTGGCGGAGCAGACGCTCGAGGGCGTTAAGCACTTGCGTTCAGCCAAGGCTTTGCCGCCGAAAGAGCTGCGTTTGCTGCTAGGGGACATGGAGGCGTTCGCACACCTTGCGTCCTATTACGCGGATAAGTTCCGTGGTTCGACGCAAGTGCACCGTTTCCGCGTTTCCGGCGAAGAAGCTGTTCGGCAAGAGGCCGTGACGCATCTCGAAAACGCCATCGATCACTGGAAAGCCTACGGCCGTGTCGCCTCTGCTCAATACAACACTCAGATGTTGGCTCGGGTGAGCACGACCGATTGGCTGGGAACGCTGCTAGAGCACGCCGAGGCAGATATCGAGATCGCCCGGAACGCTAAGCAGGGCGAGTTCCCTGAATCGGTCATCGAATCAAACCTGCCCGCTCACTGGCGGTAATGGGGGGTGGCAAAGATCTGACCCGCGTGGTCTACGGTCGGAGCACCTCGGCGGCGACGCGGGCCTCACGGGCGGCGGCGGGGTCGCTGTTTTCGAGTCTGCTGGCCTCGATTTGAAGAAGGTCGATGCGGCGTTGCGTGAGCTCGTCGGTCAGTTCTTGAGCGAGTCGTGAAGCCATGAGGCCGAGCAGCTCGGCTTCGAGTTCGTCGTTGCTAAGCATTTGCAGCGGGTCGGGTTCTAAGCCGAGGTCGGGGCGGACGTCCTCTAGGGTGATGTCGTGGTCGGTTACCGTTACGGAAAAGGACCGTAGGTTCTTTGATTTTTCGGTCATCATGTAGCCGGCGTGGAGGGCGACGGTACGGTGGTGTTCGAGTTTGATGTAGGGCCAATACTCGACGCGAGACTCGGTGATAAAGGCCGGGGTATCGGCGAGTCGGCGACGTAGCTTCTTGTGCTTTTTTCGGGCGTTGTCGTAATCGTGACGAGCCGAGTCGAGTTTCTTGAAGGCGGCGAGGGTTTCCGGTGCGTCTGGTGATTTCAAATTCAGGGAATGATGACGTTTTTCGAGGCGGGGGATTGCGCGAGACAAATCGTCGAGGAAGACATCGATCTCGGCCAGCGTGTGTTCGAGGTCTTCGGCTTTGGGGTTGGGCACGTCGAAGTAAACGGTGTGGGGGTGGGTCAGCTGCTCGGCGGTGACCTCGGCGGGGGCGAGGTCCAGGTCTAACAGGTTGATGACGATTTCCTCGCCTTCGGGCGCGAATCCCAAAGCGGCCAGCTGGTCAGCGAAGAGCAAATCCTTGACGCTACGGGTCAACGCCGAGGCGAGCCGGGGACGCACTTCCGACTTGGCGGTGAGGCGGATATCGAGGCGGTGGCGGTCGCGGATGAGCTGGGCGACGTCGTCGAGGTGCTGGGTGGCCCGGTCGTGTTCGGCCCTCCCCGGGCCGTGGTTTTCGACGTGATCGTGAGCCTGAACAAACCACTCGTAGGCGGCGCCGGGCAGGTCTTCGGCCAGGTCCCGCTCGCCACGGGCGAGATCGATCCGGGACAGAGCGGGCGGCAGCTCGGGGTGCTGGGGGCGGTATTCGCGGGTGCGTAGAGTGAGTGCCTCGGCTTCCTCTAGACGGTTTTCACGAAGCGCCTGTTCGCCCCGCTCGAGCATGTCCCCAGCGCCTTCGTCGAGAGTCATAGCGATGGCGGCACGGGCGGGTAGATATTGCGGGTATTGCGAAACGGATTGGCGGTAGTTGGCGAGCGCGTCGTCCCACGCCTGCTTGGCCCGTTCGTTTTGGGCCTGGCGATAATCGGCCGGTTGCTGAGCGGCGGGGAGGCTGAGGCTGGCGAGGGCGGTTTTGGCGTCGGGGTGGTTGGGGCCGTGCTTGAGCGCGACCTGTAGGTGCTGACGGGCCAGAGAGAGGTCGGCGTTATCCGCCGCATCGAGCGCGAGTTCGTGGAAATAGTCGGCGGCGTCGGCGTTAGCCCGGGCCAAACCTTCAACCGCCGGTGACCAGTTAGGTTGATGCGTCAGAGCCACCGAGAAGCGTTCGACGGCGACGAGCGGCCGTCTTTGTCTTAGCGCCTGCTCGCCCTCGGCAACGGCGGCGTCACGCTTCGCGAGACGGAGGTTTTCTACAAAGTCAGGCTTCTGGGCAAGCTTCGGGTCGTGTTCCAAAGCCCGCATAAAGTGGTGCCGGGCGTTGATCGGGTCGTTAGAAACAAGTGCGGCTTCGCCCCGCTCGGTGTGGCGTTGTGCGGCGCAGCCGATGGTTGCCAGCGTGATCGTGAACAGCAGAACGCAAGAAAGCAGACGGTGCATAGAGAGGTCTCCATCCTATAGAACAGAATCGCCGGGTTTCTCAGAGCCACGAATCAATGAGCTTCAGATAAACGCTTTACTTGCGGAGCTTGCGGTTTTATCCGTATTTGGCTTTTATTGCTTTTCCTTGGGCGGCGCTCTTCCCGGCGAGGGCGAGGATATGGATCGGCCGGCGGGCCCACTCGGGGGTGATAACAAGGTCGGCTTGGCCGGTGAGGTATTCAGCGATGTTTTTGTAGAACAGGTCGCCCCGGCTGCGGGGGTGCTTGCCGTGGGTCTCTTTGATTTCGTGTTTGCGGTTGGCTTTCTTAAGGACCCATTGGTCGGGGGCGTCGACCCAGCCGAAGTGCTTGATGATGTAGGTACCCTTGGTTCCAAAGAACGTTAGCGGCGGCCGACTAACGGGGTCGAGTTGACTGATGCAGAGATCGAGCTTCGTGCCGTTGGCAAAGCGGACGACGGCGCTGGCCTCGTCTTCGTTCATGTCGCCCCGCCAAGGGAAATTCTTGGGCGCTTGGCTTTCCCAATAACCATTCTTGGCGTAGCCGCTAACCTCGACGACGGGCGAATCGACAACCTGCAAGACGTACTCTAGCAGGTGGCAGCCCCAGTCATAAAGCACCCCGCCGGAGACCGATCGGCTGGTCCGCCACCAGTCGTTGGGCATGCCGTAGCCGCCGAAGTGGGCCTCAACTTTGTAGACTTCGCCGATCGCCTGCTTCTCGACGATTTGCTTGACCGCGCGCATGATCCAGCCGTCCCAGTGGCGGTTGTGGTAGGTGCTAACCATGACGTCGTTTTTCTTAGCCGCGGCGATCAGCCGGTCGGCTTCGGAGGTGGTCACGACGAACGGCTTTTCGGTCACGACGTGCTTACCCGCCTTCACGCATTTGGCCGCCAAGGGGTAGTGCAGGTTGTGCGGGGTGATATGCACCAGCAGGTTCACGTCCGACTGCTTCAACATCGTATCGAGGTTGCTGTAAGTCTCGATGCCGGGGAAGTCGTCCTCGGCGACCTTTAGCCGATCCGGGTTGAGCTCGCAGACCGCGAACGGCGTCATCCCGGCTTTCTTCATTTCCTGGAGGTGTTGCCGGCCCATGTTGAAGGCCCCGCCGTAGCCGACAACGCCGACTTTGATGTCTTGGGTAGATTTGAATTTTTGCATGTGCTGAACCGAGAAAATAATTAACGTATTTCTGTTGAATTGCCCTTAGTGATATGGCTAGATGAGTTGTTCGAATTTTACAGTTGTTTCTCTTCTCTTGTGGATTTAAACGTTGAGTCATAAAAGCGGATCGGAAAGCGTGATGGTGACCGGGGCCGACCGGGGTATCGGCTTGGGTTTGGTTGAGCATTACCTCTCAGCGGGATCCTCCGTCGTCGCCACGACCCGTCGTGACAAGCCGGGAGATGCGCTCGCGATGTTGGCCGAGGAATACTCCGAAACGCTGAAGGTGAGGTCGTTGGATGTAGGCGACGAGGCTTCGGTCGCGGCGTTCGGCCGAGCGCTTACCGAAAGCGGCGTTTTATTTGACCTGGTCATCAACAACGCCGGGATATCGCTCGGCGAGGGCTTCGGCGAATGGACCGCGTCGCACTTCGCGGAGCACTTCGCGGTAAACACCTTCGGCCCGGTATTGACGGTGCAGGCGATCCGGCCCTGCCTCAAGGCAGGCAGCGTGGTCATCAACATGAGCTCGGGGATGGCCTCGGCCGAGCTCAACATCGGCCCCGAAAACCCGCTCGACGCCTACGCCGCGAGTAAGTGCGCCCTCAATATCCTGACCCGCCGTTTGGCCGAGAAGCTCCGCCCCGATGATATCGCTGTGGTCGCCATGAGCCCGGGGTGGGTGCAGACGGAAATGGGCGGCAAAGACGCTACAGACACCGTCGACGAGGCCGTCGCGAAGATGACCCGCACGATCGCGAAACTCGGTATGGGGGACACGGGACGGTTTATTGGACCTGAGGGCAATAGTTGCCCGTGGTAACCGGCCTGCTTTTGTCAGAGTAGACAGGGAATGATTCGGCTCAGCATCTACCGAATTCGTTACTCAGCGCTTCGAATCTGCGCCAGATTTAGATTGTTAACAAAAATACATCCGATGACAAATATTAATTTTGGCGGTGAAGTTACGCTTGTACAGCCATAAGTTCAGAATTACGAACTCTATAACCCTTTCAAGCATATTGATAAAGAGCCATCTCGTATCACGCATTCTGGAGTAAGCATGCAGGTTTTGTCCACCAATTAGCGAGCTATGTGCTATATGCTGATGTCAGGACAGATTATATTTTTCCGCCCGAATTCCCTTCCAGCAAGACAGCTTACTTAATTAATCATGTTTCTCTCGGAGTATCTGCATTGAAACGTTCCATAAACCGACGGACCTTCCTGAAAACCTCGGCTGCGACGGCTGCCGGTGCGGGCATTCTGCCAAGCTTTGCGATCGGCCAATCCGGTCCCTCGGCCAACAGCAAACTGAACATCGCGATGGTCGGGGCGGGCAACATCGCAAAGATGGCGTATTGGCCGTGCAACAAAGAGAACATCGTGGCGTTGGCAGATGTCGACGAGAACAAATTTTTACAACACGCCGAAGAATTTCCTCAACTCGAGAAGGCGCGTAAGTTCAAAGACTTCCGGGTGATGCTGGACGAGATGGAGGGCGAGATCGACGCGGTGTGTATCAATACGCCGGACCACACTCACTTCGTGGCGACGATCGACGCGATGCAGCGCGGGATGCACGTTTGTACCCAGAAGCCGTTGACGCACAACATTTGGGAAGCCCAGACGCTGCTGAAGGCGAAGCAGAAGTACGGTGTGGTGACGAACATGGCGGTGCAGGGCCACACGTTCGACGGCATCCGCCAGATGAAGGAGTGGTACGAGGCCGACGTGTTTGGGCAGGTCACTGAAGTCCGTTCCTGGCGGAAGGGCCCGGGCTGGAAGACCTACGACGGCGTGAAGAACGCTTACTTCACCCGTACAGAGGAAGTCACGCCGCCCGCTCAGCCTGTGCCATCACACTTCGACTGGGACTTGTGGAAGGGCCCCTCGACGACCGACTTGCCGCACCACGGCGTTTACCACCCTATCGGCTGGCGTGGGCACTACGCCTTCGGCAACGGCATGCTCGGTGACTGGATGGTGCACATCTCCGATGCGCCCGTCTGGATTCTCGACCTCTATGACCCTGTCTCGGTCGAACTGGAAGAGGTCGGCGGAGGGAATAAACGGATCGTTCCGGACGGGAACGTGGTCCGCTGGGACTTCGAACGCCGAGGCGATAAAGCCCCCTGTACGTTCTACTGGCACAACGGCAACGACAAATTCATGCCCGAAAAACCGGAGGCCTGGACGTGGGGCGAAAAACTACCCAACAACGGCACGCTCTACTTCGGCGAAAAGCAGGTCGGCTATACCGACGAACGCTCGAACAAGCCCCGCCTCGCCGACCGCGAGGCCGCCAAGGCCTTCAAAGATGCCGGCTACCCCGAAGAGAAATACCCCCGTATCAAGGGCGGCCCGTTCAACGAGTGGATCCGCGCCATCAAGGGTGAAGGCCCCGAGCCCGGGGCGAACTTCGACTATGCCACGCCTTTCACCGTGATGTCGCTTCTCGGCGCGTTGGCGATACGCTTCGGCGGCCGGATCGAGTGGGACGCCAAGAAGGGTGAGATCACCAACCGCCCCGAGCTCGCCGCCTACGTCAAGCCGGAAGTTCGTTCGGGATGGGAGTACGGCCTCGACCTGTGGTCGTGATTGTCCGCACGCACGAACAGCTCGCCTGTTGATTCTTCAGAGGCGGGGTTTTTTCTGTAGGCGTTGAGATCGGGATAAAATATCCGGCGGTAAATCTATCTTTTGTTCAATCAAATTAAAAAACTGACTCGGAGACCTGCCAGATGAAACAGCCCATGAATCGCCGGACCTTCCTGAAGACTACCGCCGCGACCGCCGCAGGCGCGGGAGTGCTGCCCAGCTTCTCGATCGGACAGCCGGGCCCTTCGGCGAATAGCAAGCTGAACATCGCGATGGTGGGGGCAGGTAACATCGCCGGTATGGCCTACTGGCCCTGCAGCAGCGAGAACATTGTCGCCCTCGCCGACGTGGACAAAAATATGTTCGGCCAACACGCCGAGAAGTTTCCTCAACTAGAGAAGGCGCGTAAGTTCAAAGATTTCCGGGTGATGCTGGACAAGATGGAAGGAGAGATCGATGCGGTGTGTATCAACACGCCGGACCACACGCACTTCGTGGCGACGATCGATGCGATGCAGCGTGGGATGCACGTGATCACCCAGAAACCGTTGACACACAACATCTGGGAGGCCCAGACGCTGCAGAAGGCCAAGCACAAGTACGGCGTCGTTACCAACATGGCGGTGCAGGGCCACACTTTCGACGGCATCCGTCAGATGAAGGAATGGTACGAAGCCGACGCCTTCGGGCAGGTCACCGAGGCGCACAGCTGGATGGGCGGGCCGTGGTGGACCACGCCCGACGCCGAAAAGCCCAGCAGGTTTTGGCAGAAACCCGACGTGCTTCCCCCCGCGGCCCAAGATATCCCGGCGAACGTCGACTGGGACCTGTGGCGTGGTCCGGTCGCCGCCGACATCGCCTACAACAGCGTTTACCACCCCTTAACCTGGCGCGGCTACCACGCCTTCGGTAACGGCTTGATCGGCGACTGGATGCCCCACATCTCCGATGCGCCGATCTACATCCTCGACCTCTACAACCCCGTCGCGGTCGAGGCGGAAGAAGTTGTAGGCGGCAACGATACCGTTGTGCCCGACTCGAACCGCGTCCGCTGGGACTTCGCCCGTCGCGGCGATAAAGCGCCGTGTACTTTCTACTGGCACAACGGGCGGGGTAAGCAGTTCAAACCTAAGACGCCCGAGTCTTGGACTTGGGGCGATGATCTGCCCGGTTCCGGCACGTTGTTCCTCGGTGAAAAGCAAGACGGTTTCACCGACAACCGATCGAATAAACCTCGCCTCGCCAACCGGGAGGCGGCAAAAGCCTTCAAGGAAGCGGGCTACCCCGAAGAGAAATACCCCCGTATCAAGGGCGGGCCGTTCAAAGAATGGATCCGCGCGATCAAGGGCGAAGGCCCCGAGCCCGGGGCCAATTTCGACTACTCCGCACCCTTCACCGTGACCCAACTCCTGGGGGCCCTGGCCATCCGCCACGGCGGCCGGATCGAGTGGGATGCGGAGAAAGGCGAGATCACCAACCGCCCCGAGCTCGCCGCCTACGTCAAGCCGGAGGTACGGTCGGGCTGGGCGTACGGCGAAGACCTGTGGACGTAGGCCCAACGCGTCCGGGCGAGTGGTTGGCGTCGTAGATCAGTACGTATCGATCCTCGCTAATCGATGAATGATTCGTCTTGTACGCTTCCCTCTGCTACACGCCCGGGAGCCTCCGCACCATGACCCGCTCGATAAACCGGCGAACGTTCTTAAAGACCACCGCGGCCTCCGCCGCAGGTGCGAACTTCGTGCCGAGTTTCGCGATCGGCCAATCCGGTCCCTCGGCCAACAGCAAACTCAACATCGCCATGATCGGGGCGGGCAACATCGCGGCGATGGCTTATGGGCCTTGCAGTTCGGAAAACATCGTGGCTCTGGCCGACGTCGACGAACGCCGGTTCTCGCAGCACATCGAACGATTTCCGCAGCTCGGCAAAGCGCGGAAGTTCAAAGACTTCCGCGTCATGTTGGACAAGATGGAGAACGAGATCGACGCGGTCTGCATCAACACCCCCGACCACACCCACTTCGTCGCCACGATCGACGCCATGCAACGCGGCATGCACGTTTGCACCCAGAAGCCACTTACGCACAACATCTGGGAAGCCCAGACACTGCTCAAAGCAAAACAAAAATACGGTGTGGTCACCAACATGGCGGTGCAGGGACACACCTTCAACGGCATCCGGCAGATGCGTGAGTGGTACGAGGCGGACGTCTTTGGCCAAATCACCGAGGTCCATTCCTGGCGCGGCGGGCCCAAGTGGACCGAAGACGACGGCAGCGAGTCCGCTTACTGGATGAAGCCCGCCAGCTTCCCGCCCGAGCCTTACCCGGTGCCGAGCCAGCTCGACTGGGACCTCTGGGTCGGCCCGGTTAAGACCGATCTCCCCTACAGCCGCTTCTACCACCCCCGTGGCTGGCGTGGGCACTACGCCTTCGGCAACGGGCTCGTCGGCGATTGGCTCGTCCACGTCGCCGACGCCCCGATCTGGATCCTCGATCTCTACGACCCCGTCTCCGTCGAACTCGAAGACGTTGAGGAGGGCAACGCCTGGATCGTCCCCGACGGCAACCGGGTCCGCTGGGACTTCGAACGCCGCGGCGACAAAGCGCCCTGTACGTTCTACTGGCACAACGGGCCGGGCGGCCGGTTCCAGCCCGCCAAACCGGACGCTTGGACCTGGGACGACAAGACTCCCTGGCACGGGACGTTCTACTTCGGCGAGAAGCAACTGGGCTACACCGACGAACGCTCCAATAAGCCCCGCCTCGGCAGCCGTGAAGCATCCCGCGATTTCAAGAACGCCGGCTACCCCGACGAGGTCTACCCCCGCGTCAAGGGAGGCCCCTTCAACGAGTGGATCCGCGCGATCAAGGGCGAAGGCCCCGAGCCCGGTGCCAACTTCGATTACGCCACGCCCTTTACCGTCACCGCCTTGCTGGGCGCGCTGGCGATGCGGTTCGGCGGCAAGATCGAGTGGGACGCCCGGAGCAGCCGGATCACCAACCGCCCCGAATTAAACGCCTTCGTCAAGCCCGAAGTCCGGTCGGGCTGGGCTTACGGACAAGACTTATGGTGAGAGCCGCTTGGGCCCTGGCTTGACAGTTAATCAGATCAGCAAAGACTCCAATCCGGCTAAAAAACACGAGCCGTTGCCTTTGTATTTAAAACGAGCATAAAGTGTTACTGTTTATTTTTTACTTAAACTGACAGCTTATTTGCACATTCGAATGTATTAATCATCTCTCTCTTGGAGTATCTCTGTAATGTCGTCATCTATAAATCGTCGGACTTTCTTGAAAACAACAGCCGCGACCGCCGCCGGTGCGGGCGTTCTGCCGAGTTTTTCGATCGGCCAGCCGGGCCCTTCGGCGAACAGCAAACTGAACATTGCGATGATCGGCGCGGGCAACATCGCGGCTATGGCGTATTGGGGATGCAACAAAGAAAACATCGTTGCTTTGGCGGATGTTGACGAGACCATGTTCTCGCAGAAAGCCAAAGAATTCCCCCAGATCGAGAAGGCGCGCAAGTTCAAAGACTTCCGGGTAATGCTCGACGAGATGGAAGGCGAGATCGACGCGGTGTGCATCAACACGCCGGACCATACGCACTTCGTGGCGACCATCGCCGCGATGGAGCGCGGGATGCACGTCATTACCCAGAAACCGTTGACGCACAACATCTGGGAGGCGCAGACGCTGCAGAAGGCGAAGCACAAGTACGGTGTGGTCACCAACATGGCGGTGCAGGGCCATACCTACGACGGCATCCGTCAGATGAAGGAGTGGTACGAGGCCGACGTCTTCGGCCAGATCACCGAGGTGCGTTCGTTCTTTGGTGGCCCCGGTTGGCGCGACTTCGATGGCAATCCCGCCAACAACCACTACTTCGTCCGGCCCGAGCCGCTGCCGCCTCAGGCTCAAGCCGTGCCGTCGCACTTCGACTGGGACCTTTGGAAGGGGCCGTCGACAACCGACCTGCCGTATCACGGCGTCTACCACCCCAAGAGCTGGCGCGGTTACTTCCCCTTCGGCAACGGTCTGATCGGCGACTGGCTGGTCCACGTCTCCGACGCCGCGGTCTGGGTGCTCGACCTCTACGACCCCGTCTCGGTCGAACTCGAGATGGTGCAGGGCGGCAGCGATCTCATCGTGCCGGACGCCAACGTCGTCCGCTGGGACTTCGAGCGGCGCGGCGACAAAGCGCCCTGTACGTTCTACTGGCACAACGGCTGGGGCAAGTACATGCCCGAGAAACCCGAGTCGTGGTCTTGGGGCGAAAAAGTGCCGGCCGGTACACTCTACTACGGCGAGAAGCACGTCGCGCACACCGACAATCGCTCAAACAAACCCCGGCTGGCCGACAAGGAAGCGATGCGCGGATTCAAAGCGGCCGGCTACCCCGACGAGGTCTATCCTCGGGTTAAAGACGGCCCGTTCGGCGAATGGCTGCGGGCGATCAAGGGCGAGGGCCCCGAGCCGGGCGCGAACTTCGACTTCGCCTCGCCGTTCACGGTGATGTCGCTGCTGGGGGCCTTGGTGATGCGGCACGGCGGCCGGATCGAGTGGGACGCCCAGAACCAGCGGATCACCAACCGCCCCGAACTCGACGCCTACGTCAAGCCCGAGGTACGTCCCGGCTGGGAGTACGGCGAAGACCTCTGGACATAAAGCGAGATGCTTGGGAGTATCGGCGGTATCTTTTACCGCATCACCGTTCCCCAGGACCTCGTCATGAAGCTTCCCGTTTACCTGCTGAGTCTCACGCTCGGTTTGGTCGGCTGCGCCGTCGCCCAGCCGACCGCCGAATCACCGGCCTACGAATCGCTCTTCGATGGCGAAACCCTCGCCGGCTGGCACATCATGCAGGTGCCCGAGAACCACAATTACCACGCCGTGCCCGAAAACTTCTACGTGGAAGACGGCGCGATCCACTGCTTCCAGCTGCCCAACAAGAAAGGCGGCTTGCTGCTGACCGACCGCAAGTTCGGCGATTTCGAACTCGAGCTCGAGTTCCAGAGCGACTGGGGTTGCGACTCGGGCGTCTTCCTCCGCTGTACTGAAGACGGCAAGGCCATCCAAATCCTCAACGACTACCTCAGCTGGGGCACCATCGGCTTCGTCTACGGCCAAGGCACCGGCGACTACATGTCCCGCCCGCTTGTTCTCTACGAAAAAGACGGACAGATCCTCGTGAAGGACAACTACGACGGCGTCGAGATCGACAAGCTCACCTACGCCATGGACGCCGAGACGTGGAACGCCACCTTCAAGCCCGGCGAGTGGAACACGCTCAAGGTCCGCTGCGTCGGCCATGAGCCCTACATCACTACTTGGATCAACGGCGAAAAGCTGATGGAGTTCGACGGCACCGTCTTCGCCGGGCGACACCTCCGCGACTCGGGCAAACGCAACTGGGACGCCCCGTCGTCCTGGGACGCCGAAAAGGTCCAACGGATCACCGGCAACCGCGGCTCGATCGCCCTGCAGCTCCACCCCGCCGGCAAATGGAACCGCTGGAAGCCCGGCGGCACCGCCCGCTACCGCAATATCCACATCCTGGATTTGGACGCCGAGTAATCTTCCCGGTGGGTCAGGCATGGCTGCTGACCTACGGTGAACGACGTGGGTTCAAACGGAATTGAGTGTGCTTGGATCGAACGCATGCCCACACTCATCCGCGAGTTCTTTGAACTCAGCGATTTCGGCTTCGGTGAAGAGCAGGCCGCCGGCCTTTTCGCTTTCGAGTGAGGCGCGGTACTCGAGTTCCCCCGGAAGGATCGCGCCGCTGTCTGCGTTGCCGTGGCCCATGACGTCTTCGATCACGGCTTTGACGTTGGCGGCTTGGTCGCGGCCGCAGGCGAACGCGCCGCCGCTGACCGCGTCGGGGTGGATAATCTGGAAGTAGAACGACGGCGTGGTCTTCTCGTCGGTGACGCCCGCGGGGATATCTTCGGGGCGGGAGCGTAGGGTGGGGAGGCTGCCGCCGATGAAGCCGCCGACGAGTTCGTCGATGAGCGACAGGCCGTAGCCCTTGTGGCGGCCAAAGGGTTGTAGCGCGGCGACTTCGTTGGGGTCTTGCGTGGGGTTGCCGTCCTTGTCGACCGCCGAGTCGGGGGGCAGGGTCATGCCTTCGCGTTTGAATTGTTGGACGCGTCCCATGGCGACGGTGGAGGTGGCCCAGTCGATGACGATGGGGTAGCCGATGGCGTCGGTGGTGGGGAAGCCCCAGGAGTGGGGGTTGGTGCCGAGGGTGGGGTGCTTGCCCATGAAGGGGACGACCTCGGCGAGGGCGGCGGTGCAGCAGGTGTAGGCGATGTAGCCGCGCTTGGCCGAGTCCATGACGTAGCCGCCGCCCCAGAGGTAGTGGAAGGCGTAGTCGACGGACACGATGCCGACGCCGTATTGGTCGGCCATCTTCTCGCAGGCGTCGATCGCTTCGAAGGCCACGGCCTGGCCGAGCTTGCGGTTGGCGTTCCATTGCTGGGCCGCGGCGAACCGGCTGGGCAGTTTTTCGATCTCGGCCCCAGGGACGCAGCCGGGGTTGGTGGCGTTACCGCTGCCGAAGAGGTGGTCGAGGTGTAGGGCCTTGAGGGCGTTATGCGTCTTGATGCCGTACCAAGCGGTGAGCTGGCTGAACCGGGCGGCCTGCGCGGATTCGTCATCCGTGTAGCCGCGGTGGCGGTACGCAGCGGCGACGAGGGCGTTGTGGGTTTCGACGGGCAGGATTAGGTTTTGCATCGGGCGATAAGATAACGCAGGCGAGTAAGATGTGGCGGGGTGGATAAGCTGCGCTAGATTTTTGAGCGAAATAATCAAATTTCGCTCCTTGGTTGAGTTTTCGCTTCGGCCAGCCTCAAGTTGGATAAGCGCTTAAAGAGGCTCTATCGATGTAAATCGGGGTGTTTATTTGAGATTTATTCTCATTTTAATCGCATTTAGGATATACTTATCCAAGAGATAAAACACCCGGATGGTACCGCTTTCGTATTTGTGAGACTGCCCCGGACGGTTTCAGAGTGGTACACGGATAGGCTGGCCACGTTTAAAGACGACCGATACCTCAAAGTGTCCCGCGGGCTTCGGCCCGTGGGGCATTTTTATAGCTGATCGGTGGGGGTGTCCAGTGTTTTTTCTGGAATAAGGCGTTGCTGCTCGATCATTTCTTGGAGCCCCCGCCAGCCGGCGAGTTGCTCAGGGGTGAGCGACGCCCGCCCTTTGGTCCGCATCCGATGTTCCACCGCTCGCAACCAGCGGCGTTTTTCGCGGGACAGGTTGACGCGGTCGTTCACGACCAGTCCGGTGACGCGTTGCTGTTGGTGTCGGCGAACGACGCGTAGTTTGCCGCGGGTGTGGATTTCGTAGCCCTGGCGTCTGGCGACCCGACGGACGTGTTGGACCGTGCCGCGGACATACTTGGGCCAGTCTTCGGGGTAGCTGATCGTGATGTCGTCGGCGTAGCGGGTGTAGGTGCCGCGGTGGGCCTCGACGTAGCGTAGGATCTGGGCGTCGAGGACGTGGTTGACGAGGTTGCTGAGCCGCGGGCTGGTCGGGGCGCCCTGCGGCAGGCCGGTTTCATGTGTCGTGAGTTTGGTGAGCAGGGCGGCGGCCTCGGCGTCCCACCCGATACGGCGGAAGTAGGCCTCTACTCGTTCTGCGGCGGTCTGCGGGAAGAAGTCTTTGACGTCCAGCTTGATGACGACCGCTTGGCCAGCGTGGCATGCGGCGTTATGGACGATGGAGAGGCCGGGCTCAAAGCCGGTCGCGCACCAGTGCGGCCGGAGGTTACGGAGTAGTCTGCGGAGGATGAGCCGTTGGAGACGTTTGAGCTCGGGGTGCGGGGCGTGGAGGACGCGGGTTCCGCCGCGTTTCTTGGGGACACTGAAGCGGTGGTATCGGGGCTCGGTTGTGAGCAATAATTCAGCGGAGATGCCGAGGCGTCGGGCCAACTCTTCGGTGTTGTACCCGCGACCTTTCAACGCCCGCCGCCGTTCGTGGCGGTGGGTCTCGTTCCGCTTGGAGAGCAGCGCCCGATTCTGCATGCGGACGATGAGCCAAACCATCAGGGGGATGACCGTCGTTAAAGACAAGATGACGGACAACACCCACACAAAGGCAGGCTCCCGCGTTAACGCAAGCCGGCCCGCCTTGCTTAGTCGGGGTAAAGTTTTACGGGACGTAAATCTTTACGTTCGACTAACGACCGAGTCTCAAGGCCGCGCGACGCGACCCGGGCGACGAAACATCGCCCTGCGCTCTACGGAGCTTCGCCAAGGCGGTTTCGATTGTAGTGGAAGCGGTGGTTTCGGAAACGCCTCAGTGGTGACACGGCCCGCCGCAGCCGCAGCTCTTCACGGGGCGGTTTCTCGCGTCTTCCGGGTCAGGGGTTTGGGGCATCACCATGCCGGTGCCCATCAGTTTTTCGACCGGGCTGTCGGTAGGCGTGTTACCGGGGTCGTGCTCAGCAATGTCGCAAAGCTCGCCCCAGGTCGCGACGGTGGCGGTCATGCCGTGGATGACCTCGAGGGTCTGGTGGTTGTCGGTGCAGTAGTACTGGTAAGTGGGCATCGGTTTGCTCCTTGGGTTCTATATCGTATCCCGCCGCGGCGAGATTAGCCCGGGCGGCCGGAGGCAGATGATTATTCCTGGTAAAAGTAGTTAATCTTCAGTATCAGCCGCGTATGTATTTCTTTATCCTCCGTTTGACGAGAGCCTGCTTTGCACCACGATACGAATCTCCTGCCCGCCGGGGTCAAGCCCACCGCCCGCCGTAAATTCTGCTTGAACGCCGACTGGCGTTTCGTTCTCGGCGGGGAGCGTGACGGGGCGGCGATCTCCCGGCTCGGCTTCGATCCCGACGGCTGGGACGCCGTCACCATCCCCCACGGCCTGAAGCTCACCTCGCTCGAACTCGACGGCTGCCAGGACGACAAGACCCAGCCGACGTTTCTGCGTGACGTGGGCTGGTACCGCAGGGAGTTCACCGTTGATCCCCGGGGCGGCTCGCGGGTGTTCATCGAGTTCGAAGGTGTGCACCAGGTCACCACGGTCTGGGTCAACGGCACCGAAGTCGGCCTACACGATCTAGGCGGATACACGCCGTTCCATTTCGATGTCACCGACTTGGTCGATCGCGGAGGCAAGAACGTCGTCGTGGTCAAGGCGGACAACACGCGTCGGCCCGACGTCCCGCCGGACCCGGGGCCGTTCGACTACATCAAGTTTGCCGGGCTGTACCGCGATGTGTATCTCGTGCAGACGCACGACGTGCACGTCGGTTTTGCGTGGGACAAGAAGCTGGCGGGGGTGAGCGTGACGACGCCGACGGTGAAGGATGACTCCGCCACGGTGAGTGTCCGCACCACGCTGACCAACGCCGGGAATGAGCCGGCCGACGCGACGCTGCTGACGCGGATCACCGATGCGGACGGCATCGTAGTGCAACGATTCGAAGAGACCGCTACCGTTTTGGGCCGGGGCGACCATACGTTTTTCCAAACCGGGGCGATCACCGAGAACCTCCGCAAATGGTCTTGTGACGACCCATGCCTCTACCGCGTCCACACGCTCGTCAGCGTGGACGGCGAAGCGGTCGATAGTTACGAGACCCCGCTGGGCGTCCGCACGATCGAGCTGCGCGGGGGCGTCGGCTGCCTGGTCAACGGCGAGCCGACGATGCTCATCGGTGTCAACCGCCACCAGCACTTCGCCTACGTCGGCGACGCCATGCCCAACAGCCTCCACCTGCAGGACGCGATCCAGCTCAAGGCCCGCGGGTTCAACATGATCCGCCTGGCCCACTACCCGCACGACGACGCGTTCCTGCAAGCCTGCGACGAGCTGGGCATGCTGGTTTACGAAGAAGGGCCGAGTTGGATCCAGCTGGAGGACCAGGCGTGGCGGGACAAGCTGGAGCTCGTCACCCGCCGGGCGATCCGCAACCACCGCAACCACCCCTGCGTCGCGTTCTGGGGCGCGGGCATCAACCACCGCGGCACGATCGAGCAGCTGCATACTGCATGTAAAGAAGAAGACCCGACACGGCTGACGGGATCGAACCACGCGCCGTGGACCGGCGAACAGAGCGCGGGTGTAGCTGACTTCTTCACCACGATGGACTACCACAACGACCCCGAGCCCAATGAGCTCACCTTCGCCAACGAGCACCGCGCCACCTGGGCCGGGGGGCCGAACATGGAGCTCGTCTCCCGGTACCGCGGTTCGAAGAACCGCTTCGCGATGGCCGCGTGGACCGCCCACGCCTACCTCACCTTCCACGACCCGCCGGGCGAGTCGCGGGCCCGCAGCCGCGGCGGCATGATGGATATCTTCCGTATGCCGTTCCCCGTGATGGACTGGTATCAGAGCGAGCTGACGACCGAGCCGATGGCCGCGTTCGGCGAGCACTGGCTGCCGGGACTAACCAAGCTACGCGTGTTCAGCAACGCGGCCGAGGTCGAGCTCTGGATCAACGGCAAACTCATTGATCGCCGCACGCCCGATCGCGACGAAGCTTACGCAAACCTGGTCTCGCCGCCGTTCACGTTCCCCGTGATCTACGAAGACGGCGAGGTCGAGGCGAAAGCGTTCGACGCCGACGGCAACGTAGTCGCATCCGTCTCGGCCCGTACGCCCGGCCAGCCCGTTGCGATCCGGCTGGTGGCCGACGATGAGGGCCGACAGCTCGTCGCCGACGGTAGTGACTTCGTGACTTGTTTCGCCGAGGTCGTCGATAGCCACGGCCAACGGGTCTACGACGCCGACTCGTTAGTCACCTTCGAAGTGCAAGGCCCCGGCGAAGTCATTGGTGACGAGTCGATCGACGCCAACCCGATGGCCCCTTGGCAAGGCGTTGCGGCGTGTCTGCTGCGGGCGGGCCGTGAGCCCGGCAAGATTACGCTCAAGGCCTCGGCCGACGGATTGACGTCCGTCGAGATCACGCTCGATAGTATCGCCTGGCAACCCGACCAGATCGTTGCAAAAGCCAAGCCGATCTACGACTACTCCGTCGCAAAAGTCGACCTCGGCGGCCCTGGCCAACACATCCAGCCCGAGGGTTGGCAGGGCTGGACCGATGACACCGAGCAGGGCCCGAGTTCTTTCGACTTGTGCGACGGTGTCACCGCGACCGTCGAAGCGATCAGCACCACCGGCACCGCCATGCTGCACTGGCGCGGCGAAGCCAACACCACCGGCCCGCTGGGCTTCGTCGCCGAGGACGGCGTCTCACCCACCCCCGGAAGTCCCGGCACATCCGACGCCGGCCTGCGTTTCACTCTGGCGGGCCTCCAGCCCGGCCGCTACCGACTCGACACGATCCACCACGCCCCGGCCCACAACAGCGACGTCATGGACATCGCCGACCGCGAAGAAGGCGACACGATGGGCGCTCCCGCCGAGGTGTTCCATCTGACCGCCCCCGATGGTGGAGTGGCCGCGGTAATCCAAACCCAAGGCGGCCGTGTGCCGCGTCAAGGCGCGGGCCGTGGCGTGATCACGTTCGACGTGACCTCCGCCGACGTGGTATCCACGTTCGAACTCCGCGCCGTCGAGCCTGGCCAATCGCTGTGGCTCAACGGTTTCATGCTGCGGCAGTTACCGAATTAGTTTTTGGTAACCCAGTTGATTGCGGCTTGGACCGGATTATCCGACACCATAAACGGCTGGCCCACCCGCTCCGACAGAGCGGATGCGGCTTCCCATTGGCAATCATCGCCTCCCATTTCATCCCACAAGGGGCAAGTAACGATACGCTTTAGGGCTTCAATCGCCTCGTCGGTTTTGATTTGGTGCAAGGCCATAATCGCTGCACAATTGGCTTCAAACTCTTTGCCGTCCTCGGCCATTGGTCTGACCGCCAACGATTCAAGTTCATTTATCGTTGCAACGAGACGTGGCTCAGTGGGGTTGGTTCGCGCAGCGGCCTCTAGCAGTGCGGCTCCCGTTGCTCGCCCTTCGTAGTCTTGGTGTGTGAGCAATTCGATAGCCCAGTCGATCTGTTCGAATGCAGAACGATGAAGTTGGTTGGTTGCTTCTACATATTGGCCGTAACTCACCTCTACCCCGGGGGCCTGCCAGTATTGCTGGCAGACTTCCCGGGGGTTTCGATGAGGTGTGCTAGAGCTACCGATGAATTGGGTGAGCCATGACCACATGATTTACCCCGGTGCGGTTGGCGTCGCCTTACATCTTCAGCTGCGGGCGATCGGGCTCGGGCCAGTCGACGTGGAACTTCTGGCCGCGGGGCTTGTCGACGCGCTCGTAGGTGTGGGCGCCGAAGTAGTCGCGTTGGGCCTGGAGCAGGTTGGCGGGGACCACGGCCGAGCGGTAGCCGTCGAAGTAGGCCAACGCCGAGCTGAAGGCCGGGGTCGGCACGCCGTTGAGGACGGCGAGGCTGACGACCTTCCGCCAGTTCTCCTGGCAGCGGTGAAGTTCTTTCTTGAAGAACGGGTCGAGCATGAGGTTCTGCAGCTTGGGGTCCTTGGCGTAGGCCTCGGTAATTTTCTGCAGGAAGCGGGCGCGGATGATGCAGCCGCCGCGGAAGATCTTGGCGATCTCGCCGAAGTTGAGCTTCCAGTCGTATTCTTTCTGGGCCTCGGCCATGAGCTGGAAGCCCTGGGCGTAAGCACAAATCTTCGAGCTGTAGAGGGCGTCGTGGATCGCTTCGACTAGGGCCTTTTTGCCGCGGACGGGCTTGGTGTTCTTCGGGCCTTTCAGTTTTTTGCTGGCGGCGACGCGTTCTTCTTTGATCGCGCTGAGGCAGCGGGCGAACACGGCCTCGGCGATCGCGTTGGCGGGAATACCCAGATCGAGGGCGCTCGTGCTGGTCCACTTGCCGGTGCCTTTTTGGCCGGCCGCGTCGAGGACGATGTCGACGAAGAACTTGCGTTTGTTGGCCGGGTCTTTCTGCTGGAGGATGTCGGCGGTGATCTCGACGAGGAAGCTGTCGAGGACGCCTTCGTTCCACTTGCCGAAGACCTTGGACATTTCGTCGGGCTTCATGCCCAGGAGGTCTTTCATGAGCTGATAGGCTTCGCAGATCAGCTGCATGTCGATGTACTCGATGCCGTTGTGGACCATCTTGACGTAGTGGCCCGCGCCGTCGGCGCCGATGTGGGTGGTACAGGTCTCGCCCTTGGTGATGGGCACGCCTTTTTCGTAGTCTTCGATGGCCTTGCCGGTCTTGGGGTCGACCTTGGCGGCGATCGCTTCCCAGATGGGCTTGAGCGATTTCCATGCTTTCTTGCTGCCCCCGGGCATGAGCGAGGGGCCGAAGCGGGCACCGAGCTCGCCGCCGGAGACGCCCGAGCCGATGAACTCGTAGCCGGCCTCGGTGAGCTCTTTCTCGCGGCGGATGGTGGCGTTCCAGTTCGAGTTGCCGCCGTCGATGATGATGTCACCCTTGTCGATCAGCGGGAGCAACCCGGCGATGGTCGCGTCGACCGCGTCGCGGTCACCGGGGAGGACCGCGGTCGACTGAACGAGCAAGACGATCTTGCGGGGCTTGGCGATGGACTTGACGAAGTCCTTGAGCTCGGCGAAGCCGACGACGCGCTCGGCCGAGGGCTCGTTTTCTTCGCAGTCCTTGATGAAGGCTTCCATCTTGGAGGTCGTGCGGTTGTAGACGCTGACCTTGTAGCCGTGGTCGGCCATGTTGAGGACGAGGTTCTGGCCCATGACGGCCAGGCCGATGAGGCCGATGTCGGAGTGGTTGGATTTCTTAGCCATAGGGAAAAACGCTGGGGGAAAAGGCAGTTACGCCAAGACGCCATGTCGCCAAGACGCCAAGAAGAGAAACACTTCCTGGGGTTCGCCTCGGCGTCTTGGCGCCTTGGCGTCTTGGAGTAGTTTCATCGACGTTGATGAAATTATCAGTCTAAAACTCATTGGCTTGGATGTAATCATCCCCGCCGGTGAGGAAGTTTACTAGATTCTTCGTCGCCCGCATGGCCTGCCGGCCGACGGACTCGATCGTCCGGCTGCCGATGTGGGGGGTGACGAAGATATTTTCCACGCCGTCGAAGGGGTGGGGCCGGGTCATCGGCTCGGTGGCGAGGACGTCGGTGGCGTAGCCGTGGAGCTTGCCGCACCGGCAGGCGGCGACGATATCGGCCTCCACGACCAGCCCGCCGCGGCTTGTGTTAACAATCATCGCCCCGTCTTTCATCCGGCCGATCATCGCCGCATCGACCATCTCCGCCGTGTTGGGCAGCAGCGGGAGATGCAGGCTGACAACATCCGCCTGTTCGAGCACATCTTGCGGTGTCGGGCAGTGGGTCACGCCGTACTGATTGGCGAATCCTTCGTCCCAGGTGCGGTTGTAGGCGATCACGTCCATCCCGAATGCCCGGCCACGGGGCACGACTTCCCGTCCGACTCGGCCCAGGCCCACGACACCCAGCGTTTTGCCCGCCAACTCGACGCCGGTCTTCCGGGTCCACCGCCCGGCCGCGGTCTCGCGCAGGTGCATGCCGAAGTACTTGGACAGCCCGATCATCAGCCCGAAGGCGTGCTCGGCCACGGTGGTGTGGTTCACCCCCGGCGTGAACAGCACGGGGATCCGCTTGGCGGTGGCGTGGTCGACGTCGATCGAGTCGAGGCCGATACCGTATTTCGCGATGACCCGCAGCGGTGTCGGGGCGGCAAGTAAGGCGTCGATGACGGTGACGTTGATCTCGTCGTCGCCGTTGAGCAGGCCGTCGAAGCCGCCGGACGTTTCGATGAGGTCGAGCATCTCGGCTTCGTTGAGCGGGCCGCGGGCGCGGACGACTTCGAAGCCGCTGTCCTGTAGGACCTGGTGGTGGTCGCCGGGAGTGTCTTGGTAGCTGGTGGTGGTGAGTAGGATTTTCACGGAGGCTCCTCGGGAGTGGTGCTGCGGGGAATGCACGTCCCTCCTGACACCCCGCCCCAGAATAAATATTCACCGCGTCCGGTGGAGCGGATCAATTCCGGGGGTGGGCCGACGACCTCCGTGCGAGGTAGACGAAAAAAGTAACGGCTGCCGGGCCGGTGTCAATCCGCCGAGGCGGTTTCCGAAACCGGGGTGTCGGCCAGCCGCCCGCCGACGAGCGTGACCACACGGTCCGCGGCGGCAGCGACCTTGTCGTCGTGGGTGACCATGACGGTGGTTTGGCCGTCGCGGTGCAGCTCGTGGAACAGCTCGAGGATCGACGAGCCGGTCTCGGCGTCGAGGTTGCCCGTCGGCTCGTCGGCCAGCAGGACGTCTGGCTCGTTGATGAGGGCCCGGGCGATCGCGACGCGCTGCCGCTCGCCGCCCGACAGCCTGGCGGGGCGGTGCTTGAGCCGGTCCTTCAGCCCGACCCGTTCGAGCAACGCCTCGGCTCGGTTTCGGACCTTCTGTTTCTGGCCGGGCCAAGCGAAGACGCTTGATCCCAGCATCGCCCCGATGGTGACGTTCTCCAGCGCCGAGAGTTCGGGCAATAGGTGGTAGAACTGGAACACGAACCCAACGTGCCGGTTGCGGTAGCGGTCGAGCTTGCCGCCGGAATAGCGGAACAGGTTTTCGCCGTTGAACAGGACGCCGCCGTCGTCGGGTTGGTCGAGCCCGCCGAGCAGGTGCAGCAGCGTCGACTTACCCGACCCCGATCGGCCGAGCACCGCCAGCATCTCGCCGCGGTAGAGCTCGACATCGACCCCCCGGAGGATGTGTAGGTCCAACGCCCCCGTCCGGTAGTGCTTGTGCAGGTCCGTGGCCCGTAGGATGGGGGTCGCGTCACTCATATCGCAGCGCCTCCACGGGCTTCAGCCGACCGGCCAACAACGCCGGGAGCGTCGCCCCGATCACGCTGCTCACCACCGCCCCGGCCACCGCGAACCACGCCTCGGCGTAATCGACTTGGTCGGGGATCCGGTCGAAGAAATACGTCTGCGGGTTCCACATCCGCCAGCCGGTCGTCTTGGCGATGAGGTCTTGGATCTCGTTGAGGTTGGTCACGACGCCGACCGCGATGAGCAGTCCCAGCAAAGAGCCGACGACGCCGATCGCCAGGCCGTAGCCGAGGAACATCTGGATGATACCGAAGCGTGACGCTCCGATCGCCCGCAGCACGCCGATGTCGCGGGTCTTCTCGAGGACGATCATGTAGAACGTCGTGGCGACCATGACGATCGCGACGATGCCGATGACGCCGAAGAGGAACGTAATCAGGCCCTTCTCATTTTGCACTGCGCCGAGGATCTGGCTGTGCACGTCTTCCCAGGTGTATGCCCGCGGTGTGCCGAAGGGCAGCGCGTCGCCGTAGAAAATTAGGATTGCGTCCTGCGCCGCGTTGCGGGCGTCCTCGACGGTAAAGCCGGGGGCGGCCTTTAGGATCAGCCGGTTGGCCCGCCCGGGGATAGTGACCTCGTCGCCGCCGAGGCCGGTCTGCGGATCGATCGTGGTCGGATCGAAGCCCTTACGCTCGTCCATGCCAAGCATCGATTGCAAAGTCTCGAACGGCAGAAAAACGTACTGCCCGTCGATATCGAACAGCCCGCTCTTGAACTCGTTAACGACCAGCAGCTCCCGGCGCTCCTGCTCCAGCGAGGTCGTCCCCGACGAAGACACCGGCACCACGGTCAGCGGCAGCGGCCGCATCGCCCAGCTCTTGTTGATCGCGTACTGCCCGTTCTCGTCCCGGCTGTGCAGCGGGTTGACCTCCACCCCGATCACCGCCTCGGGCAGCCCGTTGCCCCGGCCCGGGTCGATGGGGTGTTCGCGATGGAGTTTCTCTTCGAGGGTCTTAAGACTCGGATCGCCTTCCGGCACCAGCTCGCGGATCGGCCCTAGAAGTTCTTCGGGCTTCCACAGCAGCGTGTGCCGGTAGCCGACGATCTCTTCGAATTTTTCGAGATTTACGCCCTGGACCCGGACGGGTTTCGCGCTGTCGCCGAAGTTCACCAAGCCAAACGTCTCGATGCTCGGCGTGCCGATGGCGATCTCGGGTAGCTCCTCCAAAACCTCTAACAGTTCTTCGTAACCCTCGAACCCGCCGATCGACGGGCTCTCGACGATGACGTCGCCGGTGAGGTTGCGGGCCGAGACGCGGAACTGGTCGAGGAAGCCGCCCATCACGCTCATCACGATGATCACCATCGCGGTGCAAAGCATCACCGCTACCGCCGCGAACAGCGGCGCGAGTTTTCGGCGGAGGTACTTCAGGATGAGGAGCAGCTTGTACATGGGAATAAGAAGTTTAACCGCGAAGGCGCTAAGAGCGCGAAGACGAATCAATCTCTTTCATCAAGACGGCAGAACTCACGGGTTCGTTCACGGAAGTAGCCGAGGTAACTACAGAATGATTCGTCTTAGCTCCGCGTCCGCTGCGTCTTCGTGGTTCACTCGCCCTGCGGCTTCATCAGCGGGAACAGGATGACGTCGCGGATCGACTCGGCCCCGGTCAGCATCATCACCAAGCGGTCAATCCCTAGGCCCATCCCGCCCGCGGGGGGCATGCCGACGCGCAGGGCCTCGAGGAAGTCTTCGTCGATCTGTTGTTTCTCTTCATCGTCGCCGACCTGCTCGCGGAAGTTGGCTTCTTGCACGGCCGGGTCGTTGAGCTCGGTGTAGCCCGGGCTGATCTCGACGCCGTTGATCGCCAGCTCGTAAACGTCGGCGAAGTAGTCGTCGTCCGCACACTTCTTTGCTAACGGAATGATCACGCTCGGCACGCGGGTGACGAAGCACGGATCAATTAATTTAGGTTCGATTAGCTTTTCGTAGACTTCAGTAAGCTGTTCAGCAGGGGACATTGGCTTTAAATGCTCGAGGTAAGCATCGACGCCAAATCGTTTGTAAGTGTCATTTAAGTCTTCGACAGATACATCTTTGAGATCGTCTAACTTTCCTTTATCGGAAAGAACAAGAAGTAGCTTGGTCTGCGGACCACCATCTAGTTTCAGCGGCGTTTTATCGAATTCCCATCCGGTTTTTTCTTTGACCAACTCGGCCATCGACACACGACGCCACGGCCGGGTCAGGTCGATGGTTCGGGTGACTTCGCCCTCGGCGTTCTTATGTTCGATCTTCAGCGTGCCGAAGATCTGCTCGGCGACCGTACAGGTCATGTCTTCGACCAGCTCGGCCATGGTCTCCCAGTTGCTGTAGGCCTCGTAGGCTTCGAGCATGGTGAACTCGGGGTTGTGGCGGGGGCTGATACCTTCGTTGCGGAAGTTGCGGTTGATCTCGAAGACCTTGGGCATACCGCCAACCAGGAGCCGCTTGAGGTAGAGCTCGGGGGCGATGCGGAGGGTGAGGGGGATGTCGAGGGCGTTGTGGTGGGTGTGGAACGGCCGGGCCGCGGCGCCGCCGTGGATGCTCTGGAGCATCGGGGTCTCGACTTCCATGTAGCCCTTGCCGCGGAGGTAGTCGCGGATCGCGTCGATGATGCGGATGCGGAGTTGCATCGTCTGCATGACTTCGGGGTTGGAGTAGAGGTCGACGTAGCGTTTGCGGTAGCGGGTCTCGGGGTCGGTGAGGCCGTGGTGCTTGCCGGGGGGCAGGGCGAGCGACTTGGTGGTGATGCGGTAGGCGGGGTTGTCTTCGGAAAGCTCGAAGCCTTCGCCCGCCCAGACGGTGACCTCGCCGGTCTTGGTCGTGCCGAGGGCGCCGCGGGCGGTGACGAGGTCGCCGTAGTCGGTCATCTTGGCGAGGCCGAAATCGGGTTGGCCGACGGTCTTTTTGGAGGCCGCGATCTGGATATCGCCCGAGTGGTCGCGGAGCGACAGGAAGATCAGGTTGCCCATGACGCGGTGCTGCACCACCCGGCCGGCCACGGCGACTACGGCACGGGTGTCTTCCGCCGCCGAGGGGTCTTCCGCGGACTTGAACGCTTCGTCGGCTTCGGCGTTGTAGCTTCCGCGGGCGTCGGCGATATCGATGATTCCGGCGGTGCGTTGGCCGTAGGGGTCCATGCCGAACTCGTCGCGGAGGCGTTTGAGCTTGTTGCGGCGGTCGCCGAGGAGCTGGTTGTCGGACTTTTGGGGTTTCGCGGGTTTCTTGGCGTCGGGCATGAGTATCCGATCGTAGCAGGGATTGGTGAGGACTTAACGCCAAGACGCAGAGACGCCAAGACGCCAAGGAAAACAAGACGGTGAGGACTCATTGGTTTTCAAATCAATGCCTTGGCTTGTCATTCTTGGCGTCTCCCTAACTTGGCGTCTTGGCGTTAAAAAACCTCGCCACGATCACGCGGCGAGGTCTTATTAATTTCCGGGGGAAAATTCCGGGGGGCGAAACCGGCCGCGGGTTTACGCTTCGGCGGTTTCTTCGGGTTTGGACTCGCTGCCCGCGGAAGCAGCGGCTTCTGCGGCGGCGGCGGTTGCGGCTTCTTCTTGCTTGAGCAGGGCACCGAGGCCGCGGCGGCGGTCGCGGAGGCGACGCTTCTTACCCACGCGGTCACGCAGGTAGTACAGCTTGGCCCGGCGGGCGTCGCCACGACGCACGACCTCGATCTTGGCGATGCGGGGGCTGTGCAGCGGGAAGGTCCGCTCGACGCCTTCATTCGCGACAATCCGGCGGACGGTGATGGTGGTTTCCAAGCCGCTGTTCTGCTGCTTGATCACGACGCCTTGGAACACCTGGATACGTTCCTTGGCACCCTCGATGATGCGGACGTGGACGTCGACGGTGTCGCCGACGTGGACCACGGGCAGGTCGGTCTTGAGTTGCTTGGACTGGACGGCAGCGATGATGGCGTCGCTCATGGCGGGTACCGGGGTAAGAGTCGGGGTCTGTGGTTGGGGCGGACGTCGCCCCCGTCGCCTCACGGCGAGCCGCGTAGTGTAGCGGTTGTCAACGAATCTGTCGACCCCCCGGAAGGAGCCCGGAAGTACCCCAGAATCCCCTGGACATGCTGAGGGAGTGGATTTGCTCAGCCGTTCATATCAGCGAACGGCGGGGCGTAGCTCACCCGGCCCGGCGGGGGCGGCCGATTAGGCTTCAATACGATCACCCGGAACGCGTCTTCCGCGTCGAAATCGGCGGTAAACCCATTGTCAGAAGCGGTTTGGAATCCCAGCGGTCCGTAGAAGGTCGGGTCCCCCAGTACGAAGAGGGCAGTCACGCGGTTGGCCCGGCACTGCCGAATCGCCTCGCGGACGAGAGCCCGGCCGATGCCGCGGCGTTGAAAATCGGGGTGGACGGCTACCGGGGCGAGGCCGACGAGGCCGCGGACGCTACCGCCGTGCTCGTGGGTCATAGCGGTGAGCAGGGCGTGGCCGACGATCTCGCCGCGCTGTTCGGCGGCGATCGAAAAGAGGACGTCGTGGCCGTCGAGAAGTTGGCCGACGAGCTTCGCTTCGGCGTCGGTCGGGAAGGCGGCGGCGTGGACGGCGAGCAGAGCGTCGCGGTCGGATTCGTCGGCGTCGCGCAGCGTTACGATTGGCGTATTGCTGGTGTTATCCCGTGTGGGCGGCTCGCCAAGCAGATCGGGCCGACGCTCCCGGGTCAGTTCGCGGGAGCGTTCTTTGCGCCAAGCGGCGATCTTGGCGTGGTCGCCGCTGAGTAATACGTCGGGGACTTTATGTTCTTCCCATTCCGGGGGGCGGGTGTAGGGCGGGTGGTCGAGCAGACGGTCGACCCCGGGTGAAAAGCTGTCTTCGTGGGCCGAGTCTGCGTGGCCCAGCGCCCCCGGGAGCAAGCGGACCACGCTGTCGATGATCGTCATCGCCGGGAGTTCGCCGCCGGAGAGGACGTAGTCGCCGAGGCTAATTTCAAGTAGACCTCCGCCGTCTTCGTCTTCTCGCAGCCGGTCGACCACGCGTTGGTCTAATCCCTCGTAATGCCCTGCGATGATCAACAGCCGCTCTTCCTGTACGAGTTCTTCGCAGAGTTCTTGCTTCAGCGGCCGACCCTTCGGCGTGGTTAGGATGCGTCGCGGCTTCGCTGCATGTTCTGCGGTCACCGCCGCGACCGCATCCCACACCGGTTGGCACTGGATCACCATCCCCGGCCCGCCGCCGTAGGGCGGGCTGTCGACCTTCTGGTGCTTCTCGTCGCCCGACCAGTCGCGGAGGTTGTGGATGTGGTACGACGCCACCGCTTTCCGCACCCGCGCCGGGTTGTTCGGGGCCGCGGGATCAGGGACGTCGGCCCCCGCCCGCTTGAGGATGCTCGATTCAAGTACGCCCGTAAACATCTCGGGGAACAGGGTCAGTACGTCGATCCGCATCGGCTCATCCTACGAATAAAACCCGGATCGCGAACCGGTGTCAGCATCGTTGAACGTTGGCGGCAGAGTAAATACGAAAAAACCGGCGAAAATAAATTCGGCCGGGTTCTTGATTATGTGGTGTGTGATCAGGCTTACTCGGCCGCGGCGGTCGCTTTGCCGGTCTTCTTGTCGAGGATGCCGGCCTTGCTAAGGATGTCGCGGACGGTTTCCGACGGTTGGGCACCGACGCCCAGCCAGTAGCGGATGCGGTCTTCTTTGAGGTTGACCTGCTTCGACTCGTCTTGGTTGCAGGGGTCGAAGTATCCGAGCTGCTCGATCGGCTTGCCGTCGCGGGGCGAGCGCTGATCGATGGCGTTGAGGCGGTAGAAGGGCTTGTGGGTGCGACCGAATCGCTTGAGACGTAGACGAACCATGATTTTGATCTCCGGGGGGCCGCCGAGGGTTCGGGAGGCGTGACCGTGAACGGTTTGCCGGGGCGGAACGTCCGCCAGGGCGAGTCAAACACTTTAACTCTGCCCAAAGCAATTCGCAAACCCGCCGCCGCGTCGGGGATTTGGGGTTTTCGGGGATATACCTATTGAACGGCCTCGCCAATCCCTTATTTTTAAGGGGTACACGGCGTGTATCGTCCTGCCTGCTTGTCCCCCAAATCTTGCTTAGGCCTGATTTCGTGGCCCGCCACCCGGCTCCGGAGGTTGATCGTTTTGCTTTCTTTTACGCGACAGGTTTTTCAGGCGATTCTCAGCAACGGCTACGAGGTCCGAGCAGACCGCAAACAGCGGTCCGATGGCACGATGGTCTGGCTGGTCAGCCAAGCGAATGATGAAGAGGCGTTCTATTTCTTTACCGACGATACCGAGACGCAGGTAATCAAGACCCTGGCGTGGCAGTACTGCACCGCCACTCAACTGACGACTATTTTTGGGCAGCAGGCGTTACCGCCGCACGAACAGGCCGAGCCGCATTTTGAATTTGCCTGAGCCCGTTGCCGAGCTTGAGTCCGTGGGGGCGAAGTATCAGCCGTAATACAAATATCGGGGGCGTGGGTTATTCGCTCGGCGAGACGAAATGGCCCGGCTCGCCGTCGACGGGGACGAGGTCGGGGCGGTGGAGCAGGCGGTGGCGGGTGATGTACTCGACGCCGGGGCGGCGCTGGGCGTCGAGCTCGGCCTGCTCTTCGGGGCTCATCGAAGCGGGGCCGTTTTCTTCGTTTTTAAACAGCCGGATCGGCGAGGGCACGTCGCCCAGCAGCATGATCCGCTTCCGCTCGGCCTCGGGGTCGGGCATCGGGGCGGCGCTGAGCAACGCCCGGGTGTAGGGGTGCACCGGGTTGCGGTACAGCGTGTCGCGATCGGCTAGCTCGACGATCCGTCCCAGGTACATCACCGCCACGCGGTCGCAGAAGTGCTCGACCACAGCGAGGTTGTGGGCGATGAACAGGTATGACAGGCCGAACTCGTCTTGCAGGTCGTTGAGCAGGTTGAGCACCTGCGACTGCACCGAGACGTCGAGGGCTGAGACGGGTTCGTCGCAAACGATGAACTTGGGTGAGAGCGCTAGAGCTCGGGCGATGCCGATGCGTTGGCGCTGGCCGCCGGAGAACTCGTGGGGGTAGCGGCGGGCGTGGTCTTTCTGCAGGCCGACCTTTACCAAAAGGTCTGCCACACGGTCGGGGATCTCGTCCTTGTCGCAGACGCGGTGCACCGCCATGGGCTCGCCGATGATCTTGCCGACCGCCATCCGCGGGTTTAGGCTGCCCACCGGGTCTTGGAAAATAATCTGCATCTCCCGGCGGAGCTGCTTCATCCGGCCGCCGGGAGCGTTCAGGACATCTTCCCCGCGGTAATGCACGCTGCCCGCGGTCGCGGGGATCAGCCGGAGGATCGATCGGCCGACGGTCGACTTGCCGCAGCCCGACTCGCCGACGAGGCCAAGCGTTTCGTTCTCGGCGATATCGAACGACACGTCATCGACCGCCCGGACGTCGCCGACGTGCGACTTCAGCAGCCCCCGCTTGACCGGGAAGTAGGTCTTGAGGTTCTTGACGCTCAGCAGTGGGGGGGTGGGCTCGCTCACGAAGGGAACATCATACCGCCGAGAAGTAGCCCGGATTCTTCGCTTACTCGGGATCGATCTCAAGCAATGCGAACCGGCTGACAAGTTCGTCCATTGATGGATCGAAGGTCAAGGCCGTGATACGTAGAGGAATCGCTTCGGGGTACTGATCGAGGGCTTGAAGAAATTCTGCGGTGCTGCGGACGGGGGTTTCGCCGACATGGGTGATAATCGATTGGGCCTGAACGCTCTGGCGGAAGGCGATCGAGCCGGGCCGGGCGTCGATGACGATGACCCCTTCGACCGGCCGGAGGCCGTTGGCCCGGGCGTCGTCGGCGGAGAAGTCGGCGATACGGCCGATGCCCAGTTCGCGAAGTCGGTCGTCTTGGACGGTGGTCAGGGGAGAGAAACGGAACCGCGGCGTCAGCTGACGCGTGGCCGTGCTTTGCTCGGGCAGCTCGGCAAGGGTGACGGACAAGATAGATTCCTGGCCGCCGCGCATCAGCGAAACTTGCACGGTGCTGCCGGGCGGGAAGCCCGCCACGGTGTAACGAAGGTCATCGACGCTGCCGACGGGTTGGCCGTTGATCGCGGTGATGATGTCGCCGGGCCGCATGCCCGCCTCGTCGGCCGCGCCGCCGCCGACCGGGTGCTCGACGAGGATGCCTTCGCCGTCGAAGCCGAACGACGCGGCGAGCCTGGGGTCGAGGTCGCGGATCAGCACGCCGAGGTAGCCCCGGCGGACGTCGCCCTCTTCGATGATGCGGGTCGCAACATCGACGGCCATATCGACCGGGATCGCGAAGCCCAGACCCATGAACCCGCCGGGGTCGTTGGGGTTGGTTCGGCTGGAGGCGATGGCGGTGTTCATGCCGACGACCCGGCCGTAGATGTCGGTGAGCGGGCCGCCGGAGTTGCCGGGGTTGATCGCGGCGTCGGTCTGGATGAAGTCTTCGTACTTGCCGGAGTTGCCGATGTCGAGCCGCCGACCGCTGGCCGAGACGATGCCCTGGCTGACCGAGAAGTCGAAGCGGAACGGGCTGCCGAAGGCGAAGACGATCTGGCCCTTCTTCACCGGTTCGGGGTTCAGCGTCGCGGGGTGCAAGAACTGATCGGGCACCTGGAGCACGGCCACGTCGGTCAACTCGTCGGAGTTCACCAGCCGAGCGGTGTGTTCGCTGCCGTCGGCGAAGCGGACGCGAATCCGGGACGCGGTCGCGACGACGTGGTGGTTCGTCAGGATGTAGTTCTTGGTTTCGCCCGACTCAGTGTCGGTGTGTTGGTAGACCCAGCCCGAGCCGTTGCCGACGGGGTCGAGCGGATCGAAGCGGGAGAAGAAGCCGCCGCCCGACCGGGCCGAGGGGCCGAAGGTCTGGATGTGGACAACGCTGGGCTCGACGACCTCGGAGACCTTGCTGAAGGCCTCGGAGAGCGTGCTGAGCGTCGGGCTCTCGACGAGGTCCTGGCGGACCTGCTGGATGTTGGCCTCTGAATGGTTCCACGCCAGCGACCGAGCGATCCGCGGGCCTAGCAGCATCACCGCGACGACGGTGAAGAGCAGGATCAGGGATGGGCCGTACCAGCGGATGGGCAATGGGAAACTCCGTCGGGGTATGGTTTCAATCGATCATACGCATAAAAACGGGTTTTGTTTACTTTAAAAAGCAGAGCCTTAAAGCAGGAGAGCTTAAGAGCAGGAAATCTTCGGTTGTCTTAACTTCCAGCTTTCCTGCTCTATTGCTGTTCTTCTCTCATCGCATACGGCCCGCCGTCCGCAAGGTATTTCCCGCTCTTCACCAGATCGACCCACCTTGCCGCCATGTCTTGCACGGACTTACCCCCATTCGCTGCGGGCGGGGCGAAGCTGGGTTGCCAGTCGGTCATGCCGAGCCAGTCGTGGAGGACGACGACGTGGCCGTGGCAGTCCGGCCCGGCGCCGCAGCCGATGACGGGGATCCCGGGGGTCGCGTCCATCACGGCCCGGGCGGCCTCGGCGGTGGCCTGCTCGATCAGCAGGATCGCGGTGCCCGCGTCGACTAACCGCTTCGCGAGGTCGACCATTTTCTGAATGCTCTCTTCGGTCCGTCCCGCGACGATCGGCACGCCTGTCCGCGGCGTCCGCTGCGGCCGCCAGCCGATGTGCGCGACCACCGGGATCGACGCCCGATCCATCTTCTCGACCAGCCCGACGAACCGCTCGTCGACCTCGATCTTCACCGCGTCGGCCATGCCCTCGGTCATGAAACGCCCGGCGTTCTTCACCGCCTCCCACTCGTTGGCTTGATAGCTCATGAACGGCATGTCGCCCATGACGAACGCGTTCGGCGCGCCGCGTTTCACCGCCGCGGTGATCGTCAGCATGAAGTCCAGCGGCGCATGGATCGTGTCGTCGAAGCCCAGCACCATGCTCCCGGCGGTGTCGCCGACGAGCATGACGTCCACCCCGCCGCGGTACAGCCAGCGGGCTGTGGTCGCGTCGTAGCAGGTCAGCATCGCGATCTTTTGGTCGTTCTTTACCCGCCGACGCAGGTCGCGCATCGTGACGGGTTTGTCTGCGGGTGGAGTCGTTGAGAGTGTTCCGATCGACATGGCCATGAACGTATTGTATCCCACCGGATTCCTCTGCTGGTTTTTGCGTCGCTGGGTCGAAATCGATAAATTCTCTCGGTTCTGCCCTGCTGATCGCCGCCCCTTAGCCCCCGGAACAATCTCCGATGACCACTGCTTCGCCGGAAGCCCCCGCTTCCTCGGAATCTCGTTCTTCGTCCGCCGCCCGCCGCAACGAAGGCGAGCGGAAGCCGCGCATCGCCCTGCGTTCGGTACTGCCCGCTTCGCCGAAGGCGGACCTCTTGTCGGGGCTGACCGTTGCGTTGGCGTTGGTGCCCGAGGCGGTGGCGTTTGCGTTTGTGGCGGGGGTCGACCCGATGATCGGGCTGTATTCGGCGTTTTTCATGGGGCTGATCACCGCGGTGCTCGGCGGCCGGCCGGGCATGATCTCGGGGGCGACCGGGGCGATGGCGGTCGTGGTCGTGGCGCTGGTGGCGATCCACGGCGTGGCCTACCTGTTCCCGGCGGTGATCCTCTGCGGGCTGATCCAGATCACTGTCGGCCTCTTAAGACTCGGCAAGCTCATCCGCATGGTGCCGCACCCGGTCATGCTCGGCTTCGTCAACGGCCTGGCGATCGTCATCGGCCTCGCCCAGATCGGCAGCTTCAAAGAGATCAACGCCGACGGCGTGCTGCAGTTCCTCACCGGCGGCCGACTTGCGTTGATGGTCGGCTTGGTCGCTTTGACGATGGCGATCATCTACTTCCTCCCCAAATTCACCAAGGCGGTGCCGTCGTCGCTGGCGGCGATCGTGACGGTCAGCCTGATTGCCGCGGGGATCAACGCGGCGTTTACGGGAGACGACGGTAAGGTCGTCGTGCCCACGGTGCAGAACATGCTCGCCGACGGCCAGCAGGCCGCCGCCGTGACCGCCGCCGCCAAGGCCGAGATCAAAGAGACGGCCGAGCAGTCCAACGCCCTGCTCGTCGAGGCGGGCCTGCTGTCGTCCGAGGCCGCGGCGGACGCCAAGGCCGAGCTCGACAAGCACGCCATCGCTAACGCCGTCGACGCCTTGCCCGACGACGCGGTGGCTACGGCCCTCGCGACCGTCAACCCCGAAGAAGTCACGATGTCCGGCGGCCTGCCGAAGCTCTTCTTCCTCGACGACACCTACACCGAGGGCGGCTTCGACGGCAGCAGCCTCATCCCGCCGCTGAACCTCGACACCCTCTGGATCATCCTGCCCTTCGCGTTGGTCCTGGCGGGCGTCGGCCTGATCGAATCCCTCATGACGATGACGCTGATCGACGAGATCACCGAGACCCGCGGCCGGGGCAACCGCGAGTGCGTCGGCCAGGGCGTCGCCAACATCACCTCCGGCCTCTTCGGCGGCATGGGCGGCTGCGCCATGATCGGCCAGTCGCTCATCAACGTGAAGTCCGGCGGCAAGGGCCGGCTATCGGGCATCACCGCCGCGGTCTGCCTGCTGCTGTTCATCCTGCTGCTCGCCCCGTGGATCGAGATGGTCCCGATGGCCGCGCTTGTCGGCGTCATGTTCATGGTCGTCATCGGCACGTTCGAATGGACCACCCTCCGCACCTGGCACAAGGTCCCCATGTCCGACGTCCTCATCATGGTCTTCGTCGCCGCCTACACCGTGTTCATGCACGACCTGGCCAGCGCCGTCATCCTCGGCGTCGTCCTCGCCGCCCTCGTCTTCGCCTGGAAGAAGTCGACCCACATCATGGCCGACACCAAGCTTAACGAGGCCGGCAGCAAGATCTACCAGCTCCACGGCCCGCTCTTCTTCGCCTCCGCCGACTCGTTCAAAGCCCTGTTCAACGCCGCCGCCGACCCCGACGACGTGGTCATCGATTTCTACTTCACCCGCGTCTACGACCAGTCCGGCCTCGAAGCGATCAATAACGTCACCGAGAAATACTCCGCCCTCGGCAAACGCGTCCACCTCACTCACCTCAGCGAAGAATGCCAAGAGTTGCTGGGCAAAGCGGGCGACCTCGTCGAAGCAAACATCAGCGAAGACCCGCACTACCACGTGATGACGGATCGGCTGGCGTAGGGATAGATTTATGGATGCTTGTGTATGGATCGCAAAAAATATCAATTTCGGTTTGTTTGGATAATTATTCCGATTGTTCTGAGTTTTATTTTACTTATAGCTTTTGGCCCCGAATGGTTACATGACTTTCGCGCAGCGAAATTGGAAAGAGATCGCCAAGCTATTGTTAATTTGCCGTTTCGTATGACGATTAATAATGAAGATGGCCAAACTTTCGCGTTACGAGAAACCTACTCGACAAACAATCACCTCATCAGCGATATCGGTGACGTCCGTATCGCGATAACCGGGATCACAGATACTGGGTGGTCTAGGGATTCAATCTTGATAGATTACGTTGGTCCTGCAGGTGGATTTCAGAGTTCTACGGGTGTTGGCTTAAGACGTTTTGAAACACGTCTGGGTGAAAGTGCGACACTGTGTAGTTTTGGTGGAGTAGATTTTCAGTTTCGCAATAGTGAATTGCATATTGATGGCCACGTTATTCCAGTCAACGGTAACCATCCACATATTGTTTTTGTAGAACTTGACGGCACAGTGAGTGAGATCGTTAAAAAACGAAAATGAGTCGCCCCCAACTAGTTTTTTGGTTGGGCCTTTGTCGCGTCGAGCAGGTAAAGCCGGATTAATCTGGCCAAGAGGTACCCTCGATGCAACCAGATTTATCCGGTCTTGCAAAATCAAAAATATCAGCTGCCAGTCAAATGTCTACTAATTAAGCTGTTTGCACCGCGGGCGTCGCTGTCACGGCGTCGCTTGCTTCCTGCGTGACTCGGGCGGGGTCGAGGTCGCGGCACATCGTTGTGAGCATGAACAGCAGCCCGACGATCTCGAGGCCTTCTTCGAAGGTGATCGTGAGGATGTAGGCGAAGCTGCCGTAGTCGCCTTCGGAGATCATCTTGCCGCCGACCATCTCGGCCCCGATCACGCCGCCGACGAACAGCATCCCGGCAATAATCGCCCCACGCCTCAGCGTCGGCGAGACCTGGAAATACAGCGGCCAGACGACCAGCCCCAGCACCATCAAGAAGCCCATCGCGGGGATGATCCACGCAAGGTGGAGGATGCCGCCCACGCCCAGGCCGTTGCGGACCGGGGCGATCAGCAGCTCGTGCAGGCTCGCGGTTTCATCGCATGACAGCAGCACAAAAACCGCCGCGAGCAGCACCAACCGCCACGGCATCCGCTCCCCAACGTTTCGATACTTCACTCCGGCCAACACCAGCCAACCGGCGGCGACGAACGTCAGCAGTAACGAGCTAAACCACGCCGCGACGCTGTTTTCGCTGTCGAGATGGAACTTGGCGAGGAACAGGTTGATGGTTTCCACCGACAGCCGGCCGCCGATCGCCCAGTTCAGCAGGTGGCCCGCGGTCAGCAGCGCCGCGCCGAGCCAAAGCCCGCGGATAACGAAACACATCGATTGGTGGTGTTGTGGCTTGAGCATGTTAAATCCGTCCAGGAAAATATCGCTAATCTAAAATTAACCCTGACGTAACATTCGGCAAATAAACCTTTCGACATTAAGCGCGTTAGATACGTTCTATTCCCTACAGACAGCCCCCCGGAAACCTTGATCGCCTCCTGCCGACCCGGTGGGCGGCGAATATCGCAGGCGATAGCCTCAAGCCAAGGGCTCCGTGGGCGGATTGTGTTTTTCCGTGTCGCGTATTTGCTTAGGCGTCAGCGTGCATCGCCCAAGGATTTCACCGCAGAAGCGATGTCGTTGGTCACCGTGAATGCTTCTCGGTACGACGCCTTGGCCATGCCCGTTTCGATGAAGTGATCAAACAGCACCAGCAGGTCGTTGTAGAACCCATCGGGGTTCAGGATCACGATCGGCTTGTCGTGGAACTTGAGGTAGCGGTGGGTGATGACCTCGGAGAGTTCTTCGAGGGTGCCGAAGCCGCCAGGGAGGATGAGGAAGGCGTCGGCGCGGTCGTCCATGACCTGCTTGCGCTCCCGCATCGTCTGGGTGACGACGAGTTCGTCGGCGTCGAGGTAGGCGATCTCGACGGATTTCATCGACTCGGGGATGACGCCGATCACTCTGCCTTTGTGGGCGTGCACCGAGCGGGCGAGGCGGCCCATGAGGCCCGTACTGCCGCCGCCGAAGACCAGGGTGTGGCCAGCCTCGGCGAGGCGTCGGCCGACCTCGTCGGCAAGGTCGCCAAAAGCGGGCTCGGAGCGGGAGGTGGACGAGCAGAAGACGCAGACGTGCAGGGGCAAGGGCGAGGCTTTCAAATAAGCGTGAAGGTGATGGATTTTGCCCGAGTTTAGCCCGCCGGGGTTGCCGGGTCCCGCCGAGCGGTTAAGGTGGCTTCCGCGGGGGATAGGGTGTCGGCGAGCCCTTCTCTTCTTTACTCGCCCCGGAAGTCCCCCGGAAGTTTCTCGGTGTCTGCTCGTCCCGATTCTCGTATGGCCACGCCGCCTCTGCCGACCGCCGCGATGGGTGCCGACGGGGTGACCCAGACCAACGCCCAACTCATCAAGCGCCTGCTCCGCCTCGCGTGGCGATATCGCGGGGCGTCGCTCAAGGCGATCATCCTGCAGTTCGTCCTGCTGGCGATGGCGTTGTCGGGGCTGGGGCTGCTGGGCTTGGGCATCGACGTCATCGGCTACGGCTTCAACCCGTTCGACCCCGTTGAAAATCAGAACGGGGCGAAGCCGCCGCGCTGGCCGTTCGGCTTCACGCCACCCGAGGGCTGGGGCACGCTCGACCGCGTGGCGTTCGTCGCGATCCTGATCGTCGCCATCGGCGGGGCGCGTTTCTTCCTCGACCGCTGGAGCGCGGTGACCCTCGCCGGGTTGGTGCAGAACGTTGTCGTCGACCTGCGCGGCTGGGTGTACGACAAGCTGCAACGCCTCTCGTTCCGCTTCTACGACGCCAACGAGTCCGGCTCGATCATCAACCGCGTCACCGGCGACGTGCAGATGGTGCGAATGTTCGTCGACCAGGTCTTGATCCAGGTCCTGATGCTGCTGATCTCGTTGGTGTTTTTTGCGGGGTTCATGTTCAGCCTGCACCCGATGCTGACGCTGGTGTGTCTGGCGACGACGCCGGTGATCTGGCTGCTGACCGGGTGGTTCAGCAAGACGGTCAAGCCGGCATACCGCGAGAACCGTCGGCTGTTCGACCGGGCGATCCGCCTGCTCTCGGAAAACGCGCAGGGCGTGCATGTCGTCAAAGGTTTCGCCCGCCAAGAACTCGAAGAAGAAAAATTCAACCGGGCCAGCGACGCGGTCGCCGAGCAGAAGAACTGGATCTTCAAACGAGTCTCGATTTTCACCCCGCTGATCGTCGGCATGTCGCAGGTCAACGTCTTGCTGCTGCTCTTGGTCGGCGGCTACGTCTACATCCACGACCCCGCGTTCACCTTCGGCATGCTCGTCGTCTTCTCGGGGCTGTTGCAGCAGTTCTCCTCGCAGATCGGCAACATCGCCCAGATCGCCAACGCGGTGCAGTCGTCGCTGACCGGGGCGCAGCGGGTGTTCGAGGTTTTGGACACGCCTCTGGAGATCGTCTCGCCCGAAGAATCTCGGCCGCTCGAAAGGGCGAAGGGGCGGGTGTCGTTCGAGAGCGTGTCGTTTGGCTACGGGGCGAACGATCGGCAGGGCGCTTTGTCGGACGTTTCGTTCACCGCCGAGCCGGGGCAGACGGTGGCGATCCTCGGGGCGACGGGGGCGGGCAAGAGCACGCTTTTGTCACTGATCCCGCGGTTCTACGACCCCACCGCCGGGCGGGTCACGCTCGACGGGGTTGATGTGCGGGAGTACGACCTCGACGCGGTGCGCCGCAACATCGGCTTAGTGTTTCAGGAGAGCTTTTTGTTCTCGAACACGGTCGCGGAGAACATCGCCTTCGGCCACCCCGACGCGACGCCCCAGCAGATCGAACGTGCCGCGACCATCGCCGCCGCCCACGGCTTCATCACCGAAGACCTGTCCGATGGTTACAACACGCTCCTCACCGAGGGCGGCGAGAACCTCTCCGGCGGCCAGCGGCAACGCATCGCGATCGCCCGGGCGCTGCTGCTCGACCCGCCGATCCTGCTGATGGACGACCCGACCGCGGCGATCGACCCCGAGACCGAGCACGAGATTCTCGACGCGATGGGCCGGGCGATGGCGGGGCGGACCACGTTCGTCGTGGCGCACCGGCTGAGCACGCTGCGGCGGGCCGATGTGATTTTGGTGCTCGATAAGGGCCGGCTCGTCGAGGCGGGATCACACGAAGCGCTCATGAACGGCAAGGGGCATTACCAGCGGGCCGCCGAGTTGCAGTCGGCCGACGACGAGTCGCGTCGCCTGCTGGGCATGGCCGCGCAAGGGGGAGAATAATCGTGGACGAAAAGAAAACGCTCAACACCAACGTCCCTGACGCCCCGGATGCCGGGTCGCACAAACACGCGACGCGGATCACTGCTTTAGCAAGGCTCGGCGAGGGCGAAGCCAAGCAACGCCCGCTCGACTGGCGTCTCATTACCCGCCTGTGGAACTACGCCCGGCCGCACCGCGGGAAACGTAACTTCCTCCTGTTCATTGTGATCGTGCGCGCGTTCCAGATGCCGGCCTTGGCGTGGTGGGTCGCGACGGTGATCAACGGCCCGATCTTTAATCGCGACTGGCCAGGCGTCGTCCGCGGCTCGCTGATCTTCGCGGCGCTCGTTTTGTTTACCGAGGTCACCCACCACTACCGCACGAAGCTGGCGTTGCAGCTCGGCGAGGCGGTGGTGCAAGACCTGCGTCGGGACATCTTCGCGCACCTGCAGAAGATGGGCATGAGTTTCTACGACCGCACGAAGCTCGGCCGGATTATCAGCCGGATGACGTCGGATGCCGAGGCGATGCGGCAGGGGATCCAGGACGTCCTGTTCATCGGGATGGTGCAGGGCGGGGGCATGGTGATCGCCGCGGGGGTGATGCTTTGGTACGACCCGCCGCTGTTCTTTTTCGTGTTGGCGATGACGCCGATCATCTACCTGCTCAACAGCTACTTCACCAAGCGGCTGACCAAGCAGGCCCGGCTCATCCAGGAGTCGTTCAGCCGGGTGACCGCGACGCTGGCCGAGTCGGTCAACGGCGTGCGGGTCACGCAAGGATTCGTCCGCCAGGAGGTCAACGCCGAGCTGTTCCGCGAGCTCGTGCGCGACCACTCGAACTACAACCTCGCTCAGGCCCGCCTGGCGGGGACGCAGCTGCCGCTCTTGGAGTTCAAGACCCAGTTCATCATCGCGGGGCTGACCGTGCTCGCGGGGTACCAGGTGTTGGAGGGCGGGTTCACGATCGGCGACCCGCCGCCGGAGAAGACGTTCGCGGCGCTCGTCGTGTTTTGGTTCATGATCCCGCTGTTCTTTAACCCGATCCGCGTAATGGCCCGGCAGTTCAACACGGCCCTGACCGCGATGGCGGGGGCTGAGCGGGTCTTTGGGTTGCTCGACGATAAACCCCAGCAGCTCGACGCCGACGACGCGGTCGCCCCGCCCCAGCTCACCGGCCGGGTCGAGTTCCGCGGTGTCCACTTCGGCTACGACCCCGATCGCCCCGTGCTCCACGGCATCGACTTCACCGCCGAGCCCGGCCAAACCGTTGCGCTTGTGGGTCATACGGGCAGCGGCAAGTCCACGGTCATCAAACTCATCAGCAAGTTCTATCTGCCGACCAAGGGCGAGCTGTTGATCGACGGCATCGAGTCTTTTCAACTCTCGACCGCGGCGCTCATGGCCCAGGTCGGCATCGTGCTGCAGTCCAACTTCCTCTTCACCGGCACCGTGATGGACAACATCCGTATCGGCCGACCCGATGCGACCGACGACGAAGTCATCGACGCCGCCCGCCGACTCGACTGCCTCGACCTGCTCGAAGCCCTGCCCGAAGGACTCCAAAGCCAGGTCGGCGAAAAGGGCAGCAGTCTCTCACTCGGCCAACGCCAGCTTGTTTGTTTCGCCCGGGCCATGCTCGCCGACCCGCGTATCTTGATCCTCGACGAAGCGACCAGCAGCGTCGATACGATGACCGAGGCGAGGATTCAAAAAGCCTTGGAAGTTTTGCTCGAAGGCCGAACAAGTTTCGTCGTCGCTCACCGCCTCTCGACGATCCGTCACGCCGACACCGTGCTCGTCCTCGACCACGGTAAGATCGTCGAAGAAGGCCCGCACACTCAGCTGCTCGCCGAGAATGGCGTCTACGCCAACCTCTATCGCCAGTTCATCCACGCAACCGAAGCGTAAGTGAGTGATCTACATTTACTCTTGAGGTGTAATCCGCAACGCAACGACTTTGCCGTTTTTCTGGAGCAGCACGACGCTGTCGCGGACTTGGATGAGGCGGTAGCCGGCGATGGTTTGGCCGGGGGTGACGATCTGGCCGCCGATGACGGCGGAGCCGCGGAGGCCGTTGGCCCGGGCGGTTTCGCTGGGGGGGATGGTGGCTTCGAGGCGGAGCGGGGTTTGCTTGCCCGCGCCGATCTGGTCGAGCGTTTGGTTGGTGGTCGTGCTGGCGTTTTCGTAGCCGGGGACTTCGCTGAGGTCGATATTAAGCGGCTCGGTGACGTCGAACGCTGCTTCGACCTCAACCGGCGGCGGGGCGATCATCGCCATGACCTGCTGGGCCCCGCCGTCGCGGAGGACGGTGAAGTAAAGCAGCGATCCGACGACGAGTACGACGCCCAGCACCGCGAACGCGCCCGCCGAGTTGCTCGTCTCGGGTTCGCGGATCGAGCCAGGCACGCCCGGGCCGGCGGCGAGGGGGATCGTGGGGGCTTCGGGGGAGTCCGGGGCGTCTACGGGGTGGCCGGTGTGGGGGTTGACGTAGGCGGGGTGTTGGTTGAAGCGGTCGTGCGGGTCGCTGCGGGCCATCTGCACGGCGGCGGCCCCGGCGAGCGGGTGCATCGGCTTGAACTCGTGGACGGTGATGCCCAGGCGCAGGGCGGTTTCCTGTGCGTCGTCTTCGCTGCGGGCCTCGATGACGGTGCTGATGTTTTCGCCGGTTTTGTGATCGAGGCCGACGATCGCGAAGTGGGCCATCGGCTGACTGGGCGGCTTCGGCGCACCGGGCCGACGCGACGGCTCTTCAGCCGCGGCGGGTTGTTGGTGCGGGGGCAGCTGGGGTTGTCGGGAAAAATTGGCCATGCCGATACTCCGCTGATTTATCGGGCGGCGGGCGGCGGGGATGAACAGGAAAACGAGCTAAACGTCGAAGGGGCGGCAAGCGGTGCGGGCTGGAACGTCTGGGCGGTTGGTCTGCGGATCGAATCAACCTCAGCCGTGGGTCCGGGCAAACTCGCGCATAAAGTCGGCGAGGGCCTGGGCGCCTTCGAGCGGCATGGCGTTGTAGATCGACGCGCGGCAGCCGCCGACGCTGCGGTGCCCCTTGAGCCCGTCTAGGCCCTGGGCGGCGGCGTCGGTGATGAACTTCGCTTCCAGCTCTTCGGTCGGCAGGCGGAAGACCACGTTCATGGTAGAGCGGAAACGCTCGTCGACCGGGCAGCTATAGAAGCCCCCGCCCCCAGAAGTGGCGATCGTGTCGTACAGCAGCCCGCTGCGCTTCTCGGCCATCTCCTCGGCCCAGGCCACGCCCCCCTTTGCCTTCAGCCACTCCATCACCAGTCCGACCATGTAGATCTGGAACACCGGCGGGGTGTTAAGCATCGACCCTCCCTTGTGGTGGTTGGCGTAGTTCAGGTAGTTCACCTGCTTGCCGTTACATTTTTTAAGCACATCGTCGCGGATGATGACGACGCACACGCCCGCGGGGCCGATGTTCTTCTGGGCCCCGGCGTAGATCAGCCCGAACGGCGAGACGTCGATCGGCTTGCTCAAGAAGTCGCTGCTCATGTCGGCGACGATGGGGGCGTTGCAGTCGGGCATCGCTTTCCACTGCAGGCCGCCGATGGTCTCGTTGGTGGTGAGGTGCAGGTAGGCGCTGTCTTCGGTGGACTGGACGGTGGCCGGGTCGGGCAGGGTGGTGTAGCTGGAGTCGGTGCCGTCGAAGACGAGGTTGACGTCGGCCCCGACGGCCTTGGCGTCGGCGATCGCCTTTTTCGCCCACGCCCCGGAATGCGTGTAGTCGACGCGTTGGCCGGTTTGGCTTCCGGGGGCGGGAGCAGCCAGGTTCAACGGCACCATGCCGAACTGGAACGTCGCCCCGCCGGTCAGGAACAGCACTTGGTAGTTGTCCGGCAGCTGCATCACTTCACGCAGCGACGCCAACGCCGCCTCGTGCACCTCGACGACGGGCTTGCTGCGGTGGCTCATCTCCATGACGCCCATGCCCGTCCCTCGGAAGTTGGTCAGCTCCGCTTGGGCTTGCTCGAGGACTTCGAGCGGCAGCGTGCATGGCCCGGCCGAAAAGTTGTAGATGCGGTGGGAGGGGGCGGCGGGGGTGGAGCTATTCATGGCAGCAAGGCGGGGTAGGGGGGACGGCGGGGGGATCGGGGGTTTCCGGGGCTTCCGGGCTTTCCTGAGTTTCCGGGGGGCGGGGAGGAACGGGAATTCCAATCGCTCCAGAATATCCAGCGTTTCCGGGTCCTCAGGAGATTCCGGGGTCATCGGCGTGGCGGACGCCTTTTCCTGAGGAGACGAACACGATACCACCGACGCCTCCCGCTGTGGGTCGCTCTGCCCTTTCCGTTTCCCCTTTCGCCGCCGCTTTCGTCGGCCTTTTCGGCTGGACTGGTCTGGAATCGGTCCGTTTTCGGTGGTCTGGTTTGGCGTTAGACCAGTTGGGTCGGCCCCTGTAGCGATCGCAGGGGCCGGTGTCCGAAGTCCTCCGGCGAGGGGAGGGGTTCTGGGGGCCTCCGCGATCCGCCGGGTTTTGCCCTGTCGCCCGAACTCGATCAGCCCCATCCGTTCGAGCTGGGTCCACGCCGCCCGCACCGTCTCCCGCGACACCCCGACCGCCGCGGCCACTCGCCGCTCCCCCGGCAGATCGTCGCCGGGCTGCAATCCCCCGCTCTCGACCTGCCCCCGCACCCACCGCAACACCCGCCCCCGCGGCGTGATCGGCGGCGGTGTAGCTATCGAACCCGGAACGATAAAACCGTTATTCATCTGAATATGATAGTATTTTGTTTGGTATTAATCAACGGCGATCCGCCGCGCAAAACCCGTCAGGTGCGAAGCACCATCAAGGCATCGCTCGGCCTCCGACGACCGACCTCTTCGGGCAATCTGTTGTGGGCAGGATGTACTAGAAATAGCTCCGGCGTCGGCTGATCCGAAACCACCGCAAAACTTGATCTACGTTAACGGTCGTATATCATCGAAGCCTGCTTGTTTTGTGCTTCCGCGAAGTCTAAAAATCGGGTCGAATGACTACTTACAACACCACAACGTCTCGTAACGTTTCTCTGCCAACTGGCCGCCCGACATCCTGGGGCGACCGGGTCGGGATCGTGGCGTCGGCGGCGTGTGCGGTGCACTGCTTGGCGGCGCCGCTGTTGCTGTTGTTCGTGCCGGTGTTGGGGGGCTGGTGGTCGCACCCGGCGGCGCACTGGTTGTTGGCGGGGTTGGTGTTGCCGTTGGCGGGGTGGGTGGTGTTGCGGGGCTACCAAAAGCACCGCCGACGCGTGGCTTTGGTGGCTGTGGCGTTGGGCGGGGGGTTGGTTTTAGCGGGGGCGGTGTTGCCGCACCTCGATAGCCCGGCGGCACAGGCGGCGGTGCGTTTGGGGCCGGCTCCGGGCGGGGCCATCGTGGTTCCGACCGCGGCGGCTGCGGTGATTCCGGATTTCACGATGTCTCAAGAGCCGACGGCGGCCGAGGCGGCTGCGACGCAAGCGTGCGCAGCTGGCGGCGACTGTCCGAGCGGACCCGAGACGTGTAGCTCCAAGACGACGGCCGAGAAAGAGCCGGGTGAAACCAAACTGACATCGGCATTGGCGGCGTTGCAGGCGTCGCCCGAAGCGACGGTTTCTGAATGTGAGACCGAATGCACGGACGGCGGAGCGTGTGCGAACGACGCTGCGGCATTAGCGGTTTTCAACTCGGCCGACCCGATCGGTATCGACACGCCCCCGGCGGTTGCTGTGGCGGCGATCGATACTTGTTGCCCGTCGGTGGCGTTTGATGCGGAGACCGGCCGAGCGAGCGTGTCCCTGCCTGCTGGCAGTTTGGTAACGATCCTCGGCAGCCTCTTCCTTGTCTTGGCCCACGGGATCAACCTGCACGGCTGTCGGTGTGCCAGCCGGGATGCGGCGGCAGCCAGCGGAGCGGGCTGCGGTTGTTTGGATAAGTGAAGTGGTGTGTTGGCGGGGGCGTAATTTGAGTTAATCGCTCGGTGTTTCGTGTGCGTTGAGCCCGGCGAGGGAGCTGCCGACCTGGGCCATGAGTTTGCGTTGGGTAGCGAGGGGGAAGAGGTCGAACTCGCGGGCGATGTTGCTGAACGTGGCGAGGGCGATGAGGGACCAGGCGGCGAGGTTGGGCGGGGCGGCGTGGTCGGGGAGGTCGCCGCCGCGGGCTTTGGCGCTGCGTCGGAGGACGTTGGCGATGAATTTGTGGAAGCGGTGGTACATCGCGGTGACGGCGGCGCTGATCTCGGGGTCGTCGGATTCGGAGAGTCCGGCGAAGATGATGCGGTGCAGCCCGGTCTCGCCCCGTCGTTTACCTTCTTCTTCCAAGATGCGTTGGGCTGCCGCGGCGGCCCCGGAAGGGTCGGCCGCGGCGGCGGACAGGTGCTCGTCCCACCACCGGGTCTCGAGCTCGTAGAGGTAGTCGAGGGTGGCGAGGAACATGGCTTTTTTGCTCGGCCATAGCCGGTAAAGTTGGTTTTCGCGGAGCCCGCAGGCCTCGGCGAGCGCGGCGGTGGTTGCGCTGCGGTAGCCCAGGTCGGCGAAGGCCCGGGCTAGGACGGGGGTGAGTTCGGTCTTGCGTTCTTCGCTGCGGTTGGGTCGGGGCATGGGGCTTTACCGGGGTGCGTCAATAAATTTTGCCAAAAAAGCAGGTTCGGTGCTTGACAGGCGATTGGTGTTAGTGGATACTTACATAATAACGTAAGCATTCACTAACAAAATTACTCTAATCCGAAATGAGGTGGTCGGTGTCGAACGAAAACGTAGATCAAGAGCGTCGGGAAGATCAGCCGAGCGAAGCTTTGGCGACGAAGTTGGCGGGGGCGCGGGCTCCTCAGTTGGACCGTAAGCCTTCCGCGGTGGCGGAGAGGCCGGGGCGGCCGAAATTTCCGGGGCGGGTCCGTCGTCTGGGCGTGTTGCCGACCAAGGCGGTGCGGACCGCGGCGTTCGGGATCATCTCGCTGTCGATTTTTGCTTGCGGGGCGTTGTGTTTGTTGGCGGTGTGGGACGCGACGTCGCCGGGCGTGCCGTGGCGGGCGATCACGAGCCTGGGCATCGTGGCGGCGACGATGGGCGCGTTCGCGTTCGTGAACGAGTTGTTCGGCGAAGCGGAGAAGAACGACGCGACGATCATAGGGGGTGGGGCGTGATTGCCGGCCTGCTCGCCTTCGCTTGGTTGTGGTTTGGCCTGGGGATCGTTTCCGGGGCGGTCCTGGGGCTGGTGTTCCACCGCGACGACGGGTGGGGCGGGTACGGGTCGTGGCGGCGGCGGCTCGCCCGGCTGGGGCATATCTCGTTCTTCGGGACGGGGCTGCTCGTGTTGGCGATGGCGTTGACCGCGACGGCTCTGCCGCTGGAGTCGGGTGTTGCGGAGGTATTGCGGTGGGTCGGGCCGACAGTGGTGGTCGGGGCGGTAACGATGCCGTTGGTGTGTGGTTTGTCTGCTTGGCGGAAGCCTTTCCGGGGGTGGTTCCCGGTGCCGGTGGCGGCGTTGAGCGTGGGTTTGTTGGGCTTTACCACAGTCTTGGTACGGGCGGCTTGGCAAGGCGTTTTATGAATTAACCGTAGGGTGGGCAAGTCCCACTGCGTGTGGAAAAAGTTTCGGATCCGGTGGGCGGTGCCTACCCTACGCAAGAGGTGGTTGTCATGAGGATCGGTTTGATCGCGATGAGCGGAGTACGGGCATGTGACGCGGAGTTGTTGCGGCTCGGGTTGACGCTGCCGGGGTTTGTGGAGCGGAGCGAGACGATCGCGTCGCTGCCGAGCCTGGGCTTGCTGACGTTGGCGGGCATGACCCCCCGGAAGCATCAGGTGATCTACCGCGACATCCAGCAGATCGAGGACGTGACGCTGGGCGACAACTTCGACCTCGTCGCGATCTCGACGTTCACCGCGCAGGCCCCCGAGGCGTACCGCATCGCGCGGGTGCTGCGGGCGGCGGGGGCGAAGGTCGTGATGGGCGGGCTGCACGTCACGACGCTGCCCGAGGAAGCACTGCAGCACTGCGACGCGGTGATGGTCGGCGAAGGTGAGCTCTGCTGGCCGCAGATACTGGAAGATGTCGAGGCGGACCGTTTGCAGAGAATCTATCGGAGTCAGCCGGGCGAGTTTGACCTGCGCGAGTCACCGATGCCCGCTTACGAGCTGCTGGACATGGATCGCTACAATCGGATCACGGTGCAGACGACGCGCGGCTGTCCGCTGCGGTGCGAGTTCTGCGCGAGTTCGATCCTGTTGACGAACAAGTACAAGACCAAGCCGATCGAACGCGTGTTGGCGGAGGTGGATGCGATCTGCGCACGCTGGCCCCGGCCGTTCCTCGAGTTTGCCGACGACAACAGCTTTATCAACCGCAAGCACTGGAAACGCCTGCTGCCCGAGTTGGCCAAGCGGCGGGTGCGTTGGTTTACCGAGACGGACCTGAGCATCGCCGAGGACGACGAGCTGCTGGCGATGATGCGGGCGTCGGGCTGTGCGCAGGTGTTGACCGGCCTGGAGTCGCCGGTCGAAACCGGCCTGCACCGCCTCGAACTCCGCAGCGACTGGAAACGCAAACGCCTGCCGTCGCACCGCGAAGCGATCCACCGCATCCAGTCCCACGGCATCCGCGTCAACGGCTGCTTCGTCCTCGGCCTCGACGGCCACACCCCGGAAATATTTGACGCCGTGTTCGACGCGGCGAAGGAGTATGAACTCTACGACGTGCAGGTCACCCTACAGACCCCGTTCCCCGGCACGCCGCTCTACAACCGGCTCAAAGCCGAGGGCCGTTTAACCCACGACGGCCAGTGGGAACGCTGCACGCTTTTCGACCTCAACTACGAGCCGCGTGGCATGACCGCCGACCAACTCACCCAAGGCTTCCGAGACCTCGTCGTGCGGCTGTACAGCGAAGAACAGACCAAGTGGCGACGGGACGTGTTCGCACAAAAATACGCGAGGCCGCGTTCCTCCGTACTCCACCATTTCGCCGAATCAGCGCCCACGAACTGCAAGCCTAAAAGCCGCATCGCGAGTTAGCGAAAGCAGCAGGCCGATATGTAATTGTTTATCGAAAGCGGGTGAGCGGGTTCGAACCGCCGACATTCAGCTTGGGAAGCTGACGCTCTACCAACTGAGCTACACCCGCGTTTTTGATGCAAGCTCTTGTTGGTGAGGGGCTTGCGGGTCATGGCTTTGCCAGGATTTTGGCCGCCCGAGGGGCCTACCAACCACGATTCCAACCAAAACCCGGTTGGAGGGCCGAATATACCAACCAGGAGGCCGCGCGACCACAGGTGGCCGTCAGGTGCCCGGTGGATGGCGGGGGCGACTTGGGGCGTCCAACGAGCCTTGATCGCTTTTTACTCTTCATCGTCGAAGAGGATTCGCTTGGGGGGTGTATCGAGGTCGTCGAGTTGGCCGCGTTTAATCGACCATACGAACGCCCACAACGCGGTCCCGGCCAGGACGATCGCCAGCGGGATCATGAGGTAGATCACGGACACGGCGGCGATCCTTTCCAGCGGCTGAGCCGGTTGACGGCCAGGGTGAGGACGGAGAGCGAACTGATGGGCATCAGGATGGCGGCGAGCCAAGGCGTGAGGAATCCGGCGGCGGCGATCGCGACGGCGGTGGTGTTGTAGGCCAGCGAGACCCAGAGGTTATGTCGGATAACGCGGACGGTGAGTCGGCTGAGCGCGACGAGCTCGGCGACCGGGCCCAGGCCGGGGCGGGCGGTGTAGGCGTCGGCGACGGCCATGGCCGCTTCGGCTCCGCCGTGAACCGCGAGCCCGACGTCGGCCACCGCGAGGGCGGCGGCGTCGTTGACTCCGTCGCCGACCATGAGCACGGGCCGATCGTCCTCGCGATAACGGCTTACGAGCTGCGGCTTATCTTCGGGATCGAGCTGGGCGTGGGTGTGGTCGGAGCTCACCTTGAGTTCGTGGGCCACGCGGCGAACCGCGGGTTCCAGGTCTCCCGACAGCAAGGCGGGCGTCCAGCCGTCGGCGATGAGTTGTTCCACCGTGGCCCTGCTGTCCTCCCTCAACTCGTCTTTTAAGACAACGAGGGCAACGATGTGGCGGTCGACCGCGCCCCAAACCAGGGTGCTGCCTCCTTGAACGTGAGGCTCCGCCCGGGAATGCCAAGTGTCGGGGATCGTGATTTGCTGGGCTTGGAAGAAGCGGGTGTTACCTAAGTGGAGTGTATCGCCGGAGCGTTCGGCGGTGAGTCCGCCGCGAGGGTCTTCGATGACCTTGCTGAATCGTTCATGTAATTCTGATGCTTCATCCACGGCCTCGCGGCATCGGCGATGCAGCGCTTGGCCGACCGGGTGGCGGGCGTCACGCTCGGCGGCGGCGATGTCGGCGAGCAGGTCGGCGTCTTGTTGGCCCAGCCAGGCGACGACGCGGAGCTGGCCGCGGGTCAGGGTGCCGGTCTTGTCGAGCGCGAGGGTGCCAGGTTGTTCGGGGTTGACCGCGGCGAGTTTCTCGAAGACCGCGGCGTCTTTGACGAGGATGTCGCGGCGGGCCGCAACGCCGATACCCAGGGCGAGGGTGAGCGGCGTGGCGAGGCCCAGCGCGCAGGGGCAGGCAACGATCAGCAGCGCGACCGCGTGGTTGATCGCGGGTTCGAGGCCGACCGCCCACCACCAGCTAGCGAATACCAAGCCGGCCAACACCACGACGGTCAGCGTAAACACCCCCGCGATCCGGTCGGAGGACCGGACGATTTCGGGTTTGTTTTTGACGCTGGCGGTGGCGTCTTCCATCAGCCGGGCGAGACGGGTTTGCGTCCCGGTGGCGTCGACCGAGATCTCGAGGGCGGGGCCGACGTTTTGCGATCCGGCGAAGACCCGGTCCCCGGGCTTTACCGCGATGGGGTGAGACTCGCCGGTGAGCGAGGCGGTATCGAGGTGCGAGCTGCCCGCCACGACCTCGCCGTCGATCGGCAGCCGCTCGTTGCTGGGGATGCGGACGCGGTCGCCGGGTTCGACGGCTTCGAGCGGCAGGTCGACCCATTTGCCGCGCCGCCAAGTCGCGCAGCCGACACTCGTGAGCGACTGCATCAGCGTGACCGCGTCGGTGGTGTGGCGTTGCTGCCGCATTTGCAGGTAGCGTCCCACCAGTAAGAGGAACACCAAGACGCAGAGCGAATCAAAATAGACCTCGCCGCGGCCGAGTATGACGTTGGCTACGCCCGCGATGCCGCCGACGCCCAACGCTAAAGCGATCGGCAGGTCTAGCGTGATCCGGCGTGTCCGCAGCCCCGCCCAGGCGCCGCGGAAAAATAAAGCGCCGGGCCAGCATAAGGCGAACCCCCCAAGGCCCATGCTGACCCAGCGTAAAAACGTCTCGAACTCGGCGGCCATCCCGTCGATCAGGCCCATGTACAACGCGACCGCCAAGAGCATCGTGTTGCCCGCGCAGACCCCCGCGATCCCCACCCGGATGATCATCCGTCGTTCGCTTTCCAAGCGGTTGTTCTGCGCATCGGTGTCGGACGCGGGGTGCGGCGGGTAGCCCAAACGGTGCAACGCCAACGCGACGTCGGACAGCCGCGTTTCGTTCGGATCCCACACGACGCGGGCGGTGGTTTGGCGGAGGCTGACCCGTGCGTCCACGACGCCGGTGCAGACCCGCGGTAGCCGTTCGATGAGCCAGACGCAGGCTGCGCATTGCACGTCGGACAAACGGAAATCGATGTGGCGCAGGCCCCGAGCGAGCGGTTGGGTGTGCGCCTCCAGGAACGCCGGATCGTCGAACGTGCGGTAGCGGTCGCTGCTCGGTTCCGAGACCGACGATCGTGCGTCGCCCGACGGCGCATCGCGGAGTTCGTAGTACCGGCCGAGATCGCAGCCGTGGATCATGCGGTAGACCCCGGCGCATCCGTCGCAGCAGAATTGTTGCGTGGACTCGGCGACAAGCAGTCCCTGTGGCACGGGTAGGCCGCAGTGGCTGCAGGCGGTCGGCGACGCGGCGGGCGTGGGCCGGGCGGCGGTCGACAGCGTCTCGTTCGGGCTGGGCGGGGCGAGCGTGCTCATGGCGATACCTCATCGGCTCGCCGAGATCGGCATTGATGGGCGGGGTTTTCGATGATTAACCCGGTGACGGGGTCGAACTCGACGGACGCTTTGGGCGTGTCGTGGCAGGGCGCTGCCGCGGAGGGGACCGGGGCTTGTTCGCTCGCGGCCCAGGCGTGGCTGGTCATCGTGGGGATGTCGAATTGCGCCCGGCCCGCCACGGCCCAGGTGCCGAAACCGATCAGGACCAAGCAGGTCGCGGCCGGCAGCCTCCGGCCGAGCGGCCCGGCCAACGCCTGGATCCCCAGCCCGAACGACGCCAAGGCCGGCAGGGTGCCGCTCCAAAACACGGCCATGACCAGTCCGCCCCACACCGGGCTGGCGGTGCCCGCGGCCGTAGCGGCGAAAGCGTACAGCCAGCCGCACGGCAGGAGCGTGGTTAACAACCCGATCGCCAACGCCCGCCGGGCGGGCGGCATCCGCATCGCCAGGTTTTGGAGGCGGTGTACCCGCGTGGTCCACGCCGCGGGCAGGCGGAGCCGGCGGACCGAAACCCCGGCCTGCCGCAGCAGCCCGATCACGCCGAACACGATGATGGTGGTTCCCGCCAAGGGCAAAGCCACGCGGCTGATCCCCGCCAAGGTGCCGCCCAGATCGAGCAGCGAACCCGCCGTACCCGCCGCGATGCCGAGGGCGGTGTAGGTCAACAGCCGGCCGCCGTGGTACGCGGCCGACAGCCGCCAACGCCCGGTCGTGGGGACGTCGGTGAACGCGACCGCGAGGAACGCCCCGCACATGCCCACGCAGTGCAGCGAGCCCAGGACGCTGGCGAGAAAAACGGCGGTCACTAGAGCGATCATCACACGCCTTCTTCCCCGGCCGTTGCCGTGCCGCCCGTGATCTTGATTTCCTGGCGTTCGACAAAGCGGTTCGTTTCGAGCTCGGCCAACAAGTCGGCCTGGTACCAGCCGGCTTCGGGGAGGTGGACGACCGCTTCGTAGACGCCGAGGCGTTTGGCGTGAGCGCTGAGAACGGTATCCACGGTTTGGCCGTCGACCAGCCGGACGAACCGCAGGTGTACTTCGGCTTGTTCGACGGCGTGGCCCTGCGCGTCGATGAGGGTCGCGGAGACGATTCGCTGACCGTCGGCATCGACAAGCGAGCCGGGGGTCAGCGTGAGTTGCCAGCCGAGCCGGGCGCTGGTCGCGAGATCGGCCTTGTGTTGGTCGTAGTCGATGGCTTTTTGGTAGTAGTCGGGGACGACGCCCCGGCCGGTGCCGCCGACGGCCATCGTGACCGCGGTGATGATGAGCGTGGCGTGGCCGCCCAGGAGCATGACGACGATGACCGGCCAGGACAGCTGGCGGCGGAGGGACGTTTTTTCGGTAGCGGGTTTAGTCGTTGGCATCGGCGGGCTCGGTTTCGGCTTGGCGTGAGGCGGGCGGGGCGGTGGGGCCCTGCAGCCGCAGGGGGTGGGTGAAGGCGGTGCCCAGGTCGTCGGTGATCTCGAGGTCGGCGGTCAGCCGGCCGCCGGTAAACGCGTCGTAAGGCAGCAGCACGCGGACAGAGCCGGTGGTGGTGGCGCCCGGTTCGAGGGCAAACGTCGGCGGGCTGACCACGAGCTCGGCGGTCGGAGTGCTCGGCGTCGAGAAGGTGTAGGTCCGCGACGCGTCGGTGCGGTTGGTGATCTTGACGCGGAGCGTGTTGTCGACCCGGCCGTCGGGCATGACTGCGAACGGCCGGCCGAACGTGCGCATGACCTCGATGTCGGAGGTGGGTTTGCTGAGCAGGAAGACGACCAGCGCGGTCAACAGCCCGCACACCGCCAGCGGGTAGAGCACCACGCGGGGGCGGAGCAGCTTGGCGGGCTTGCCGTCGATCGCGTCTTGCGAGCTGTAGCGGATCAGGCCCTGGGGACGATCGAAGCGGGTCATGATGTCGTTGCAGGCGTCGATGCACTGGGCGCAGTTGATGCATTCGAGTTGCAGGCCGTCGCGGATGTCGATGCCGGTGGGGCAGACGTCGACGCACTGGTTGCAGTCGACGCAGTCGCCGAGGACGGGCAGGGCGACTTCCGCGCCGCGCTTGGCTTTGCGGGGTTTGCCGCGCGGCTCGCCACGCGGCGGGTCGTAGCTGATCACCAGGGATTGGCGGTCCAGCATGACGCTCTGGAACCGGCCGTAGGGGCAGCCGATGATGCACAGCTGCTCACGCCAGTAGGCGAAGTCGAACATCATGAACCCGGTGATCCCGATGAAGAGGGCGAACGCGCCGGGGTGTTGCCAAGGCGTCGTGGTCCAGATCCACCGCGTCAGGTTCTCGGTGCCCACGAAGTACGCCAGGAAGGTATTCGCCAGGTGGGCACAGGCCACGAGGAACACGGCGTACATCGCCAGCCAACGCCACCCCGAGAGGTTCTTTCGCGGCTTGCCACCCACGCCTTTTCGGCCCTGAAACAATCGTTCGATGGGGCGGAACACAAACTCCATGTAGACCGTTTGCGGGCAGCCCCAGCCGCACCACACCCGCCCGAGCACGGCGGTCAGGAAGAAGATCGACAGGAAGATCGCCAGCACCGCCAACGCCAACGGCAGCGTGTCTGTGGGCAAGAATGTCGTGCCGAACAGTAAAAATTTCCGGCGGGGGATATCGAGCAGTACTAGCGGGTCGCCGTTCCAACGCAGCCAGGGCAGCAGGGTGAAAAACGCAATCAGCAGCCAGGCGACCGCCCGCCGTCGGTGCCAGTGCTTGCCCTTCGACAACCGGGGGTGGATCCAACGACGCTTGCCGTCCGCCTCGAGGGTCGAGAGCACGCGGGTCTCGGGATTCAGCAGGTTGTCGTTCGGCGTGGACATGACAGAGCGTTGATTCGGTGAGCGGAAAGTGGGCTTCGATTAATCGGCCCCGAAGAACGGCGGGATCACGTCGCCCTCGGCCGGGCGGACGCTGGGGACGTTTTCGCCACGCAGCGAGGCGACGTAAGCACTGACCAGCACCACCTCGTTGGACAGGAGCTTGCTTTCCCACGCGGGCATCGCGCCGTTGTTCGCGCCCTTGTTGATCACGCGGATGATGCCGGTGGCATCTGTCAGATGGAGGTAGTGTTCGTCGGTCAGGTTGGGCCCGGACACGCCTTCGCCCAGCCCGCCGTGGCAGGCGGCGCAGTTGGCCAGGTAGATCGATTGCCCGGCGGCGAGCCACTTCTGGTCGTCGGGGTTGTTCACGAAACGGGCGAGGGTGTCCTCGTCCTGCGTGAGGTCGCCCAGCTCGGCGAACTGCCGCAGCAGCAACGACGTCTGTGCCGCTTCGTACGACTCGGCGTACCCGAAGAAGCTCGGCACGCCCGCCGCGACCAAGAGGTAAAGCGGCGCAAACGCGATCGATAGCACAAACAGCCAGGTCCACCAGCCCGGCGTCGGGTTGTCGTACTCCTGGATCCCGTCGTAGTTGTGGCCGGTCAGCGGATCGTCGGGGAGGTAGTCTTGCGGTTCGGTCATGGGGACACCTGTCGGCGCGGGGGTTCGGGTGGGGCGGTCAGTCCTTGGGCTTAGGAAGATTGCGGTCTTCAACGATGTCGTCGGGGTCGTTGTGCAGGGGCATGGACGCCCAGCGATCGACCGTCTTCTTCTTGCGGGTCAGCACCCAGACGCAGACCGAGACGAATACCGCGACGAAGATGACCAAGGCGATACTCGAGAACATGTCGGCCGAGGTCGATTCGAAGATCTCTTTGAACTTTCCCATCAGCGGGCCTCCGAGAGTTGGTCGCTGGGGGTCGACGCGGCGTCGGCCTCCAGCGTGGGCTCGGGATTAGCTTCATTACCCGGCGCCGGTTCTTCGGCGGGGGCTTCTTTGGTCAGGTCGGTCCCCAGCCGTTGCAAGTAAGCGACCATGGCGATGACCTGGCGGTCCGAGAGGTCGATCTCCTCACCCTTTCGGCTGACGTACGGCCCTTGGTTCTGCTCGAGGTAGGCGTCGTGGATCTCGCGGGCCTGGGCCTCGGCGTCGTCGATCGCCGAGGCGATCTGTTCGTCGGTGTAGGGCACGCCGACGGCGCGGTTGGCCTTCATCCGCAGGGGGATCGACTTGAAGTCGATCTTCTTCTTCATCAGCCAGGGGTAGGCCGGCATGATCGAGCCGTACGCCAGGCTGCGGGGGTTGTCGAAGTGGGTGATGTGCCAGCTGTGGCTGCGGAGACCGCCCTCGCGGGACAGGTCGGGGCCGATGCGTCGGCTGCCCCACTGGAACGGGTGGTCGTAGACCGATTCGCCGGGCTTGGAGTAGTCGCCGTAGCGTTTGGTTTCGCTGAGGATTGGGCGGATCATCTGCGAATGGCAGTTGTAACAGCCCTCGGCGACGTAGAGGTCGCGGCCCGCCAACTCCAGCGCGGTGTAGGGCTGAACCGACGCGATCGTCGGCACGTTCGAGCGGATGACGAACGTCGGGACCAACTCGAACAGCGACGCCACCGTCACCGCCACCACCACCAGCACCGTGAATTTCACCGGCATCCGTTCCCACGTGCGGTGCCACCACATCGTCTTCCACACATCGATCTTGCGGGCGACGGGGACCACGCCGTCGAGCGTGGATTCCGGGGCGATTTCGCGTTCGAAGTCTTTCGAAAGGGGGGCGGCCTCGATGACGGGCTGGTCGTATTTCTCGGGCCGGCCCTGCCACAGCTTGAAGAGGTGATACGCCCCGACGCACGACCCGGCCAGGTACAGAACGCCGCCGCCCACGCGAATCCAGTAAAACGGGATGATCTTGGTCGTGGTCTCGACGAAGTCGGGGTAAGCCAGCTGCCCCTCCGGCGTCATCGCCCGCCACATCAGGCCCTGGGTCAGGCCCGCGACGTACATGGAGATGACGTAGAGCAGGATGCCCACGGTCGCCAGCCAGAAGTGGAGGTTGGCCAGCTTGACGTCGAAGCCCTTGGACTGGAACAGCCGCGGCGCGAGCCAGTAGATCATGCCGAAGACCATGAACCCGTTCCAGCCCAGCGCGCCGGAGTGGACGTGGCCGATGCCCCAGTCGTTGTAGTGCGACAACGCGTTGACCGCTTTGATCGATAGCATCGGGCCTTCAAATGTGGCCATGCCGTAGAACGTGATCCCGACGACGAAGAACTTGAGCACCGGGTCGGACGTGACTTTGTGCCACGCCCCCCGCAGCGTGAGCAGGCCGTTGATCATCCCGCCCCAGGACGGCATCCACAGCATCAGGCTGAACACCATGCCCAGCGACGAGGCCCACTCGGGCAACGCCGTGTAGTGCAGGTGGTGCGGACCCGCCCAGATGTAGATGAACGTCAGCGACCAGAAGTGCAGGATGCTCAGCCGGTACGAAAACACCGGCCGCTGCGCCGCCTTGGGTAGGAAGTAGTACATCAGACCCAGGAACGGCGTCGTCAGGAAGAACGCCACCGCGTTGTGGCCGTACCACCACTGCATCATCGCGTCCTGCACCCCCGCGTAGACCGGGTAGCTCTTGAGCACCGTTAGCGGGTTGCCCGGCCAACCCCAGGCCACCAACGGCACCCACAGGTTGTTGAAGATGTGCAGGATCGCGACGGTCACGATCGTGGCGATGTAGAACCACAGTGCGACATACATGTGCCGCTCCCGCCGCTTGATCAGCGTCATGAAGAAGTTGCCGCCGAAGAAACCCGCCCAGACCACCGCGATCGCGATGTCGATCGGCCATTCGAGCTCGGCATACTCCTTGCCCTGCGTGATGCCCAGCGGCAGCGTGATCGCGGCCGAGACGATGATCGCCTGCCAGCCCCAGAAGTGCAGCTTGCCCAGCAGGTCCGACCACATCCGCGATTTGCACAGCCGCTGGGTCGAGTAGTAGATCGCCGCGAAGATCGCGTTGCCCGCGAACGCGAAGATGGCCGCGTTGGTGTGCAGCGGACGCAGCCGGCCGAAGGTGATGTATTCGATCCCGCCGTTGAGCTGCGGGACGGGTAGCTCCACCGCCAGGATCAGCCCGATCAAGAACGCGACCAGTCCCCAGCCGATCGTGGCCCAGAGAAACAGGCGAACGATCTGGTCATTATAGGTAAATCGATCTAAATGTCTTTTATTGTCTTGGGCCGTTGTTCTGTCGGCTTCGGCGGTCGTCGTCATCGCAAGCGTCTCGAAGTTTGAGGGTAAAAGCCTTGGGGGCTCATCGAGTGTGGCGGAGCAGGCGGGTCTATCGGCGGATGCCGGTGGAGTGTTGCGGGGCGGCGTTTTTACCGTTCACCGTCACGCCACACAGAGGCTTCACGGGGTTTGGCTGAGCGAGCATCGAGCCGATCGTATGGCTCGCAAACGCCTTCTCGATATCGATCATCACGTCGTCCAACACCCGGTGGAGGTTGCAGAGGTTCTTGCCGTGAGCTTTTAAACCGAGCGGGCAGGCCTGTATGCGCTGCACCGGCTCGACCGAGTTGACCACTTCCAGAATCGACAGGCCATCCGGATCGCGGATGAGTTGGTATCCGCCGTTGACGCCGCGCTGCCCGATCACGATCCCGGCCTCGGAGAGGCTCTTAAGGATTTTGGACAGATAGCTGCTGGGCATCTTCGTGGCTTCAGCGATCGATCGACTTGTGTGCGATTCCTCCGTGTTATCAGCCAGCCAAACCACAGCTCGCAAGGCGTATTCAACGGTATTCGACATCTGCATCGCGGCGATTCCGAGGTGGGCAAACCCTAATACTAGATAAACATATCCTTTTATCGTTATTCGTCAAGGCGGCCCATAGTTAATATCTACTTACCGGCATACGTAAGCGACGACCTCCAGCGATCTTTGGTCCGGTGGCGTAGATTGATCCCGCAAGATTAAGAGCGAATCTCTCCAACCGTTTTCCATCCAAACAGAGTGTGTCAGATAGCCTTTAGATGGCTAGTGGATGCCTTCAAGGTGACCTAATCACTCAAACAAGCTTTTGGATAGCAAGGGCTTGAATGCCATAAGCTAATTTCAATTAATGGCTTACGGTATTATTCGGGGTTCGTTGGGAAGCTGGCGCTCTACCAACTAAGCTACACCCGCGTTTTGATCACAAGCCGTTGTTGGTGATGGGCTTGCGGGTCATGGTTCTGTCAGGGTTTTGGCCGCCCGAGGGGCCTTCCAACCACGATTCCAACCAAAAGCCGATCGGGTATCGAGCGTACGAACCCGGAGCCCTCGCGACCACAGGTGGCCGTCAGGTATCCGGTGGGTTGCGGTTGTTACAGTGACGGTAGCCTCAACCGTAGGCGTTACTCTTGGTAGAGGTTTCATGCATTTTTGACGTGGCTGGGGCTTTCGGGTTTTGATGATGCGTTCGCTTTCCGCTGAGCGATGCAAAGTGCAGCGAAACCGCCGGTGTGTTGTGATCTGCGTTTTTGAAAATAGAGAGATTCCATGTCCACCTGGCCATTAACACACCATCTCGCCAGGGGACGCGTCTATTGCTTGGCCGTCTGTGACGGCACGGATTTTTGCCTTGGTTCAGTACAACAAACCGTAGACCTGTTGGTATACGAGGGCCAAGAATCCCGCCCGGCGGTTATTTAACGTAACCAAGGGCGTATGTTGATTCTAGACATGAAAAAACACCTACTGGATATACCTTAGGCGCAGATAAATAGAAGTAAAAATATATGATTTAAAAACTTAGATGTTATCCGCCTACGTTTCGTGATCTTATGTCCGTGTCTCGTGATCTAATTTAGACAAATCATGTCCCGTTTGGGGTAGCTGATACTCACTTCGTCGGAATCGCTTTAAGCCCCTTGAACACCGGGCCTTCGAGCCGACTCCTTGTGCGCCTTATGCAAAATTAATTTGTTGATATCGCATCCTTCTCGATCTGAAAAAACTATGGGGACGTACCTTAATTCTCCTCTTGCTCTTGTTGCGCTCATCGCTTCTTGTGCTGCTCTTGTTTTTGCCATCGGCCCATCGGACACCACACGCACGGCTTTGGCGCAAGCAACGAAGCCGCTTGATACCGGCGATGAGATCAGCTTCAATCGTGATATCAAGCCCATCCTTTCGGATAATTGTTTTGCCTGTCACGGATTTGATCCGGAGACGCGGGAGTCGGGGCTGCGGCTGGATGTTCGTGAAGCCGCCTTGGCGTTTCGCGGCGGCGACGGGGCCGCGATTGTTCCCGGAGACCACCGCGCGAGCGCGATCTACAACCGCATCACGTCCGATGATCCGGACAAGGTCATGCCGCCCCCCGAAGCGCACAAGAAGGTGAGCCCCGAACAAGCGGATTTGTTGGCAAGGTGGATCGACGAGGGGGCGGAATACGAGATGCACTGGGCGTACGTGGCGCCTGAACGCCCCGCAGTGCCCGAGGTACGGTGGGGCGATTGGGGGCGCAACACGATCGATGCTTTTGTCTTGGAACGACTCGAGGCTCAGGGCCTTTCGCCGTCGCCCGACGCCGACCCCGAGACGTTGCTGCGGCGGGTTACCCGGGACCTGACCGGGCTGCCCCCCACGCTCGATGAAATCGACACCTTCCTGGCCGATCCCAGTGAAGAGGCCTACGCCGAGGCGGTCGAGCGTTTGCTGGCGTCACCGGCGTTTGGCGAGCGGATGGCGATCAGCTGGCTCGACCAAGTGCGTTACGCCGACACCACCGGCTTCCACAGCGACGAAACGCAGCCCGTTTGGGCATATCGGGACTACGTTGTGCAGGCGTTTAATCAGAACATACCCTTCGACCAGTTCACGCGGGAGCAGCTCGCCGGTGACCTGTTGCCCGACTCGGGGGCCCGTCAGAAAATCGCCAGTGGGTTCAACCGGCTCAACCTCACTACCGCTGAAGGCGGAGCCCAACCCGACGAATACGTCGCCAAATACATGGGAGATCGTGTTCGAGCGGTCTCGAATGTTTGGATGGGTGCGACCATGGGTTGCGCCGAATGTCACGACCACAAGTACGACCCCTTCACCGCCAAAGACTACTACCGCATGGGGGCATTCTTTGCGGATATTAAGCAGCGGCCGGTCTACAGCCACCGGACCGTCCGCGAGCCTTCACTCGAGATCCCCACAGATGAACAGACAGCCGATTTGGCCCGTCTCGAAAAATTGAAGCGAGAGGGGCAGGCCATCGTCGATGCCGTTTTGGCTCAGGCGAACCGAAACGACAGCTTCGAGGACTGGCTGGTCAGGACCGCGGCATCGCCCGACATCGCTGAGCCTGTCGAGTTGATCTACGTCGAAGACAAACTCCCGAAAGGCGTCAAGACCTACGGTGAATGGGATTATGTGACCGACGAAGGGGGCCAAGTGAATACGGGTCGATTGGCTCGCCGTCAGAACGCAGTTGATGGCGGTCGTAGCCTGCAGCATACCGCACGTGGTTTTAAGACAGGCCACCAGCCTCACGAAAGCGATCGTTGGTTCGTAGACGTATGGCTCGCCCCCGAGCATCCGCCGACCTCGCTCATGCTTCAGGTCAACGACGGCACATGGGAACACCGTGCGTTCTGGGGGCAAGACAACCTCTGGCAAGGGGGTATCGGGGTCACCGATAAGCCCAAGCGCCGGTACATGGGGCCTCTGCCCGCGACGGGAGAATGGGTCCGGCTTGAGGTCTCGGCCAGGTTGATTGGGTTGAGCGATCGCCCGGTTATTGGCTTGGGTTTCAGCCAGAACAGCGGGCTGGTTTATTGGGACCGCGCTGGGGTGAGCACCTTACCTGCGGGGAAGATACCGCCGCACATCGCCGGGCTCTTGCAGCAACCTGTGGCTGAGCGTAGCGCCGAGACTACCGATGAACTTCGTGCTTGGTACGACGAGCGGGTTGTGCCCCTAGCCCCCGAAGTCATCGCCGCAGAAGACGGTGTCAGCGAAGCCGGCCGCGCCTTGAAAGCCTACAGAAAAGACAAGGTCTACCGCACTCTAATCACCGAAGCGGTTGAGGCCCCCCCGGTTGTTCGGGTCTTGCCCCGTGGTAATTGGCTGGACAAGACCGGCGAGGTCGTCGAACCCGGCATCCCCGAGTTTATGGGCACGCTACCTATCGACAATCGACGAGCAAACCGCCTCGATTTGGCCGAGTGGCTGGTGTCCGATCACCACCCGCTCACCCGTAGGGTATTCGTAAACCGACTCTGGAAGATGTTTTACGGCCGGGGATTGTCCGCGGTGTTGGACGATCTTGGTAACCAGGGACGCTGGCCGTCGCACCCCGAACTCCTCGACTGGTTGGCGGTTGAGTTCGGCGATAGTGGCTGGGATATGAAGCATATGGTCCGGTTGATGGTGACATCACGCACGTACAGGCAATCCTCCCGGCCACGCCCCGAACTGGTCAAAGCCGACATCGAAAACCAACTGCTCGGCCGTCAGGCGCGGTTCCGCGTCGAAGCCGAGCTGATCCGCGATCATGCTTTAGCGGTCAGCGGCTTGCTCAACGACGAGATGGGCGGACCACCCGCGAAGCCGTACCAACCCGAGGGGCACTGGGACCACCTGAATTTCCCCCGTCGGAAGTACGTCCACAACGTCGACGCCGGCCAATACCGCCGCGGCCTCTATATCCACTGGCAGCGTACCTTCCTGCACCCGATGCTCCGGAACTTCGATGCGCCGAGTCGGGAAGAATGCACCGCTGAACGCGTACTGTCCAACACCCCGCTGCAGGCGTTGACGCTGTTGAACGACCCGACGTTCGTCGAGGCCGCGCGAGTGTTCGCCGCTCGGATCATGCACGAAGGCGGCGACGAGGTTGACGAACGGGTCGCCTGGGCGTTTCGCATGATGGTTGCCCGCTCGCCTTCGGCCAGCGAGGCCGAGGTCCTGAAAAGTCTCTACGCCGAGCAGCTCAAGCACTATGCCGACCACCTCGATGACGCGAAGGCCATCACGACCGTTGGCCTAGCCACCTCGGCCGAAGACCTGCCCGTTGGCGAACACGCCGCGTGGACTGCGGTGGCCCGGGCCCTATTCAACCTGCACGAAACCATCACCCGCGACTGATGCCACCGCGGTGACGCATCCGAAACGTAAAGAAGATCTTCCATGACCGAAGAAGAACAAAAAGCCTTTCTGGCCAGCCCGATGGGGCAGATGGCGCGCCTGCATACCCGGCGTCAGTTGTTTGCCGCCTCGGCCAAGAGCTTGGGCGGTATCGCGCTGGCGTCCATGCTCAACCCGTTGGGTGCGAACATAGCCAAGGCGTCCGAGAGCCCCGGTGCCGCGGCGGGCCCGACCAAGTCCCCCCGGCAACACGCCGCGAAAGCCAAACGGGTGATCTTCCTATACATGGCCGGCGGTCCGTCGCACCTCGACCTCTTCGACCCCAAGCCCAAGCTGATGTCGATGGACGGTACCGCGATGCCCGAATCCTTCACCCAAGGTCAGCCCATCGCCCAGCTCCAGGGCAAAGCGCTCAAGTGCATGGCTCCGCAGTTCGAGTTCAAACAGCACGGCCAGTCGGGCCAAACCATCTCGTCGGCACTCCCACACATCTCCGGCGTCGCCGACGACATATGCCTCATCAAGTCGATGGTGACCGAGCAGATCAACCACGACCCCGCCCATACCTTCATGAACACCGGCACCAGTATCGCCGGGCGGCCGAGTATGGGCTCGTGGGTGACGTATGGCTTGGGTAACGAGAGCAACAACCTGCCCGGCTTCGTGGTGTTGACCTCGGCCGGCGGTGGTCAGGGCCAGCCCATCAGTTCCCGCCAGTGGCACAGCGGCTTCCTGCCCAGCAAGTTCCAGGGCGTGCCCCTGCGTTCGCAAGGTGCCCCGGTCGATTACGTCGATAACCCGCTGGGCGTCGGCCACGAGTGCCAGCGCAGCGTGATCTCGTCGGTCTCGGAGCTGAACCACCTGCGTAACGAAGTGGTCGATGATCCCGAGATCGCGACGCGGATCAGCCAGTACGAGATGGCGTTCCGGATGCAGACCAGTGTGCCGGAGATGGCCGACCTCGATGGCGAGCCTCAGTCGATCAAAGACCTTTACGGCGTCGAGGGCCTAGACGGCTCATTCGCGGCCAACTGCCTGATGGCCCGCCGGCTGGCCGAACGCGGCGTCCGGTTCATCCAGCTCTACCACCGCGGCTGGGACCACCACGGCAAGGTCAAAGAAGGCGTCACCAACGCGAGTAAGCTCGTCGACCAGGCATCGGCGGCGTTGATTACCGACCTCAAGCAACGCGGCATGCTCGACGACACGCTGGTGATCTGGGGCGGTGAATTCGGCCGAACACCGATGGCCCAAGGCGACGGCCGCGACCACCACATCAAAGGCTTCTCGATGTGGATGGCCGGCGGCGGTGTCCGCCCGGGCATGTCCTACGGCCAGACCGACGACCTCGGCTACCACGCCGTTGACGACGTCGTCCACGTCCACGACTTCCACGCCACGATGCTCCACCTCTTGGGCATCGAGCACACCCAACTCACCTATCGCTACCAGGGACGCGACTTCCGCCTGACCGACGTGTTCGGCAATGTCCTGAACGACATCCTCGTATGACTATTCTCGCCGACCTCAATACCTTCATCGGGCGCTTCCACCCGCTGGTGGTCCACCTGCCTATCGGGCTGTTGGTGGCGCTGGCCCTAACCGGCGTCTGCTTCAGAAGAGCCAACGTCAAAGCCCCCGAGCGACTGCTGCTAGGCCTGCTGGCGGCGTCGTGTATCGCCGCGGCGGTGTTTGGTTGGTTGCTGGCGTCTGGCGGCGGCTACAACGACGACATCCTGTCGCGCCACCGCTGGATGGGCATCGGTGTTGCGGTGGGCTGCGCCGCCTGCCTGGTGCTTCACTTCGCCAACCGCTTCAAAACCTATGGCCTAGTGCTTGCCGCCACACTACTCGGCGTCGGGCTGGTGGGCCACGACGGCGGCTCGCTGACCCACGGCTCGGACTACCTCACCCGGTATATGCCCAACGGCCTACGCAGCTTGATCGGCCTGGGGCCGAGGGTCGAACCTCCGCCGATCGTGATCACCACGGTCGCGGACACCGCGGTGTACGACGCGATCGTTTATCCCATCTTCGAAAACAACTGCATCAGCTGCCACGGACCCGAGAAATCGCGTGGAAACCTGCGGATGGACACCCACGAAGCTGTCCTCGCCGGCGGTCGGGAAGGTCCCTTGGTCTTAGTAGACAACCCGTCGGCTAGCCCGCTGCTGACCCGCATCCACCTACCTCCCGACGACGAAGAGCACATGCCCCCGCCGGGCAAGACCCCGCTCACGTCCGAACAAAAGAAGGTCTTGGAGTGGTGGATGCAGGTCGGCGCTCCGTTCGAGGGCACGGTCGCACAGATCGATACCACCCTGAACACCGAGGTGATGCTTGAGCAGTACCTCGGCCTAGCAGAGCCTGCGCCCGAGCCGCAACCCCTCGCGGCGATCGCGGAAGACGCTAAGCGGATCGCCGATGAGCTTGGCTTGCGGATCGAGCCTGTCGCTGAAAGCAAAAACATATTGGAGGTGACCGCCCAAAACGTCGCTTCTTTCTTTGACGACGACCAACTGCGTCAACTTGATCCCTTGGCCGCCAACATCGTGGAATTGAACCTGGCTAACACGAAGGTCACCGATCAGGGTTTAGAGACGGTCGCGCAAATGACCAACCTCAGGCGGCTCTGGCTCAACGGCACACAGGTCACCGACGCGGGGCTGAGCCACCTATCTCGCCTCCGCGAGCTGCGTTACCTCAACCTTTACGGCACTGTGGTCACCGATGCTGGCCTGCCCTCGCTGGCGGTACTTCCCCACCTCAGCCAGCTCTACCTATGGCAGACGCAGGTTTCCCCGGAGGCCGCCACGGCCTTTGTCGAAAGCTCGGTCGATCGTGCGCAGCTTGAAGCCTGGCGCCAGGAAATCGCGGCGAAGCAGAAACTGATCGAAGAGGCCGGCACCCGCATCGACCTGGGGCGTGGCGTCGCGCTCGACCCGCAAACCAAGGCAGACCCGCAGCCCGAAACCAATGCACACTAGCCTTTTCCAACCAAATCGATTCCGGCAGATGACTTCGAGGTGGCTGGCTGGTGCCCACTTACGTGATCAGGTCAACGAAACAAGCCATTAACAAACAAGAGATTGGTCGACGTAAGACAAGCTTCGTCAATTAGCGACAATGTAAACTAGAGCTCATTGGGAAGCTGGCTCGCTACCAACCGAGCTATACTCATACCTTAACTGTGATGCCCTGTTGGCGAGGGGCTAGCGTGTTGTGTTCTTTGGGGTTTTGGGCGGCCCGAAGGTCTTCCAACCACGGTTCCAGCTTAAAGCCAGTTTTAAGCCGAGTTGCCAACCAGGATCCCGCCTAATCACAGGTGACTAACCGGTTCCGTGTGGGTTCCGGCGGGGATTTGAGACGTTTAGACGCGGTCGGGAAAGCCGGAGAAGAGTTCCTCTCGATACCGTCAGCGTGATTTAATGCGCGAACTTTAATCCGTGGGTAGCCAGATCCACAGTTCGGGGCGGCCGACGTTGCAGTGGACCGAGCGGGTTAGCAGGCTTAGGCCGCCGATCCCCAGATATACCGAAGTGCGGGCCACATCCCATAGCGCGACGCCGGTGAGTTTATCGCGGTTTGTCCGGTTGGTGACGCTGGGGACGGGGTGAAAGATTCGCTCAACCCACTTGTTGCGCGTGGGCTCGTCGTCTTGCTTGCCGTCGAGGGTAGACCAGAGTTGGTGGTACGCCTGCGGGTCGTTCCCGCGATCGAGCATATCCCGATCGATGCGGTACACGGCCCGGCGGGACAGGGACGGGAGCGTGAGCAGCCCACCAAACGACCACAGCGTGAACCACAGGCTGGTTTCGACGACGCCGACCGCGGTGCCCGCCGAATGTGGGCCCGCCAACAGCAAGGCCAAGAACAGGCCTAATGCCGTGTAGATCAACGCCGCGTACCGTCCCGCGCGCCACGCCCCGGAACGGATGACCGATTCCCGCCGAGCATCCGCCAACGCGAAGCCGTCAGCGGTCAGTTCGTCTCGCCAAGCCGCGGGCATGACGTTTAACTTGGGCGTCACGAAGCCCGTGATGCCCCCGGTGAAGCCTTCGTCTTGGCTGTGTCGTAGCTGGGCGTGAAGCCCTGGTCCGTTACCCATTTCAGCGACGGTGTCGTCGGGGGGAAGGCTGGCCACCACACGGGCAACCAATCCGCGGCACGCGGCGAGAAGGCTGACACCAATCAATCCCGCAACGCAGGCTCCCACCCATCCACCCAGAAATCCGCCGGTGTAAATCGCGGCGGCGCTACCCGACAGCAAAAGCCCGTGGCCGACGACCCCGCGTAGCCACGCCCACGCTTCGCAGCGAAAAGGTTGTATCGGCCTGGCGTATCTCTTGGGGATGATGTATCCCCCGAGCAAGTCGAACGGGGTCTGGATCAGCACGTACAGAGCCAGCATCAGCCCCATCAACACGGCGTCTCCGCTCATCCCGTTAGGCAAGTGACTTCTCAAGGTGCTCGGCGCGTCGAATACGAGTAGGCATACGCTGGTCACCACCCAGAAGCCCACGCCGACGATGCCTAGCCGCAGACGGGCGGGCCCCATGGCTCTGTCATTAGGCAGACCCGCTGATTCTTGTGTCGCTGCTTGTTGTGTGTTCGTGGGAGGCATTGCGATCGATTTATTCCGTGTTTCGCTTGTTGTGTTTACTCTTTTAACGAGAGACTATTCGTGAGTGATACTAGAACGCCGGGCAAGGTAATCCCCGTTTTCCCTCGTGCATCTCGATCGGCCGCTTGCTTGGACGCGGCGTAGCCCAGAGATTATGCGTATGAAAGCCCCGAGCAGCGGCGAGCAAACCTGTGTGTTGTCCGGCGACGGCCCGGTTGGCTGGTGCGGCGGCCCGCTTCAGACCGAACGCTTGCGGAACGGCCGGCGTAAATTGTTGCGTACGTTCTGCGTCGCGGTGGATGGCCGGCAAATACTTGTGCCCGCAGAAACCGATACCGATTTCAGCTCGATCCCTTCGTACGCCCGCTTCCTGGTTCGCTGGTCCAAGGTCGACTTGGCCGGTGTGGTTCACGATTATTTATATCAAGTCGGGCTGTTTCCCCGCAGCTACGCTGATCGCATCTGGCGGCTGGTAGCGGTTTCGGGAAAACACCGCGCAAATCCCGTTCAAGCGTGGATTGCTTGGTTCTTTCTCAGGGTGTTCGGACACATCGCGTGGATGCAACACCGAAGAAGACAGAAGCTGAATCGGAAACAACAGAAAGACGGTTGTAGCGATCCGTAATTCGGTGTTCCCGTTTATTTACTTAGGGCTGATCAGAGCAGCGGCGATGCGGTAGCCACTAGCTTGTTCATCGGGGGTGAAGCATAAGCGTTGGTAGGCCGAGCCCCCAGAATCCTTGGTACCCCCGGAGTCTACTGGAGCGGGGGCGATTTCGGCGATGACGGTGATCCATAGGTCCTCGCTGTCGGTGGGTAAGAGTTCGGGGTCGGTAGGTTCCCAGCGGACGGTAGCGCCGTATCCGTGGAGCTTTTCGGGAAGGGTGAGTTTGCCGGTTTGGCTGGGGGTCTTTTCGGATTCGAGCTGGGCTTCAGCGGCGGCGGCACCCGCGAGGAGTAGCTGGCGGAGCTGGGCGTCGACGCTGCTGGATTGGGTCCGTCGGTGGTCGATCTTGAGCATGACGGTCATCGCTAGGATGGCTGTGGCAATCAGGCCCAACGCGGCGACGGCGAAGAACGAGGCGACGCCCCGATTACGTTGTTCTCGATGTTGGGTGTTAGTCACGACCGACCTCCGAAACGGTGGTTGTCGATGGAGCCGAACGCAGGACTTGGCTGGTTAGCCACACTTTCTGGTCGCCGAAGAATAGATGGAGGCCGCCTTCGGAAACAGCTAAGTCTACGGGTTGCGGAACTTCGTAAAGTTGCGGTGGATCGGTCTTAGCGGCGTCATTTGAAGCTCGGGTCAGCCAGCCTCGGCCGGGGAAGCGGGTCGATGGGTCGGCGGTATAGGCCCACTCGGCTGTCTCGCCGGCCCCGAAATTCAATAGCAGCTTTTCGTCTTCGCTGATTGCGATAGCGGAGGCGTTCCAGACGTCGCGACGGACTTCACGCAGGGCTTGATCGGCCCGGGACACCGCCCATTCCATGTCGACGCCCTGCCGTTGGATGGCGATTCCTTGTTTGACGAGCTGGCCGGCGAGCGTCAGGAAGATAACCGTCAGGCCCAGCCAGACGACGGTTTCGATCAGCGTAGTCCCGGAGCGGGCGGTTTTCATGGCGTGGCCTCCGCTTGTTGGCTCGAGGCGTCGGGGCCGAGGTAGACGTATAGATATGTTTCGCCGCCTTTTTCATTCACGCGGACCAATTTGACCCAGCCGAGGTCGGCGGGGTGTAGCTCGATGTCGGGGGCATCGATCGGTTGGCCGGCCAGAATCCTGCCCGCCTGGACTTCGAGTTCGCGGACGGTCTCGCGATGGCTTGACGTCTCTTTAGCGGTCTTGCGGTGCTGGGTGTGGGCGGTGGCGAGTGCGCCGGTCAACGCGACGATGAGCGAAAGCCCGATCAGCGAATCGATCCAGGCGGTTCCTCGGCAGCGGGCGCGACCGTACGCGATCCGAGTTTTACTGAATGTCTCCACTACAACACCTCCCAGCTCGGCATGACGCTGAAGATAAGGATCACTATCGGTAGCGTCAGGCTATAGACGATCCAGCCGACCACGACGGCCAAGACGAAGACTACGGCCGGCATGACCGACGCCCGCAGGAAACTGGACAGCCGGCTGAACCGGCTGTCGTGATACCGCGACAAGAACCCGAGCGTTTCTTTTGCGTCGCCCCCTTGATCGAGGGCTCCGAGCAGGCCGCGTGCCAGCGGCGGTAGCTTGGCGAGGCTGGCGGCGGCGGCGAGGTTCCCGCCGTAGTCGATGGCCTCGGCCATGTGGGTGAGTTTGCCGTGGATGCGTCGGCTGGCCGTGGTGTCGGCCGCGAGTCGGAGCGATTCGGGTAGCTGGTAGCCAGCCGCGAGGGCGTCGCCCGCGGTGGCGTAGGCGGCGGCCCACGAGCGGTCGCCGAGCATCCGGCCAACGCCGGGAATCAGACGCAGCACCATCTCGGCCCCCGGGACGCGGGTCCACTCGCCCTCGGCGGGGCGGCTGATCGATCGCAGCGCGTGGCCGGCGATCAAGAGGATCGCCACCACGGCGAAGCCGAAGAGCCACCAGTTCAGTGATCGCCCCAAATTGAACGTGACTTGCGTGGGCCACGGGAGAACGGTTTCGAAGTCCTCGAAGATCTCGATAAATTTCGGCATGATCAGGACCGTGATCCCGCCAAGCAGAAACAGCACGAACGCGGTGATGCTGATGCCGTAGCTCCAGCCGATGGCCGCTTCGTTTTCACCGCCCTCGCTGCGCAGGCGTTTGAGGGTCCTCTGGTGGACGCGGGTGAGGGCGGGGCCGAGTCGGCCGATACGTTCGTTGACGGCGATCTCCCGCCGGTCACGCCAGGCCACTTCGGGGGCGTAGTTATCCAAGGCTTCGCCGACGGGCATGCCCGCCTCCACGGCCCGGCGGATATCGCCCAGACGACGCCCGGCAGCGCCGCGCTCGCCCCGCTGAGCGGCGAGGAGCATCTGCGGCAGCGGAAGGTTGAGCCGCGTGGCTTGTTCGAGGTGGCCGATGATGGTCATCGCCCGCCGCTGCCGGGCCCGGACGACGAGCCGGGCCAGGATCAGGACGGTAAAGATCGACAGCAGGGGGCTAAGGACGCCGAGCAGAGGGCCTAACGTAAAAATAATCACCCCGGTCAGCAGCACCAAGATCACCCCGCCGACGAGGGACCATGCGAGTACCGAGATGGTTGATCCGATGACGCGGAACACTTGGTTGATCCCTTTCGTTACATAATCGATTGCATGAGTTTGACCAGAGGCAGGAATAGGGCGGTCGCGGTCAGCCCCATGAGCAGGCCGAGGACTAGCAGCAGGGCCGGGCCGAGGTAGGTCTGGATCCCCGCGAGGCGGATCTCGGCCTGTTGTTCGTAGATCACCGAGAGGTCGCCGACGAGCGCGGCGAGGTCGGCCTGTTCGGCGGCGAGCTGGATCGCCGCGGGTACCGACGCGGGGATCAGCGACAGGCGGACCGAATCGTCGAGCGTGCCGCCCGACTCGACGACGTCGATCAGGCGTTGCGTGTCGTCTTGAGCCCGGCGGGAGCCGACGACCTGCCCGCTGAGCTGCAGGGCGGCGGGTAGGTCCATGCCGGCCGAGACGCCGACGCGGAGCATGTCGCACCACCGGGCCATGAGGTTGCGGTTGAGTGCCGGGCCGACCAGCGGCAAGCGCATCAACACTTGGTCACGTAGCCACCCGCCCTGGCCGGTCAGGCGGGTGACCAGGCTCAGCGTGGGTAACGCGAGGAGCAATGCCGTGAAGCCGATGGCGAGCGGCCAGGTGTAGGCCGAGGCTTCGATGAGGAAGAGCGTCAGCGCGGGGAGCGAGGTGTCGAAGTCCTGATAGATCTCGGCGAACTGTGGGATCAACGCCGTGCCGATGAAGACAAGCACCGCGACGAAACTGATCAAGACGATGAGGGGGTACGAGGCGGCCCGCCACAACGCGCTGCGGAGGCGTTGCGTCAGCTCGAGGTGTCGGCTGAGGTTCATGAGCACCGCGGAGAGATTGTTCGATTCGATGCCCGCGGCGACGACCCGGCTGTAGAGTTTCGGGAAGCGGTCGGAGTGGCGGGCGAAGGCGTCGGCGAGGTCGGTGCCCCGCTCGAGTTCATCGACCACCGTTTTGATCGACGAAGAAAGCCGGCCGCGGCGGAGGTCCTGGGCGATCAGGCGGAGGCCTGACTCGAGGGGCAGGCCGACCTTGGTGAGCTGAGCGAGTTGCTGATTGAACGCGAGAAAATCGGTTCCTTTCAGCGGGATACTCGCCCCGGCTTTTTCTTTTTCGAGCGTCAGCACCCGGAGGCTGGAGGCTTCGAGGGCGTCCTGGGCTTCGTCGACGTTGGCGGCGCGGATGACACCGTCGAGTGTTTGGCCGGTGGGGGTCTGCACCGCGTAGCGGTAGGTCAACATCGTGGCGGTCCTCGGAGGAGATGAATCAGGGCTGGGCGTCGGCCCGGGCGGCGAGTTGTTCCAGGGTCAGGCCGGCTTGCGCTTCGATCAGCAGCCGGGCTTCGCGGAGGGGCATTGTGCGGGTGTGTGAATCGGCGAACACTACGCTGACGTTTTGGCCCTCAACTGAGTACGCCAGTACGTGGTCGGAGCGCAACGAATCGCCGGGGCGACGCAGGTAGATGATCTCCGCAGATACGGGCGGCGGGGCCGCGTCGGCCGGCTCGGTTACCGCGGCGCGGATCGATTCTGCGGCCTCCCGGCTCGGGGCGTCGGCCGGGGACAACGCGACCAGCACCGTCAAGAGATAGAAAAACAGGCCCAGTGCGGCGCACCCCGCCAAGCCGCCGACCACCACGGTCGTAACCAGCTTGAACTGCATCGCCCCGACCTGGACCACGGCCCCGGTGGCTCCAATCTTCGTGCCGCTGAGCAGGGCCATCTTGTTCAGCTCGGCGGTCAGCGTGGTCGGCACGGCTGCCGCGGCCGAAGTCGACAAACCCGCGAGTGTGGCCGCTACGCCCGTAGCGCCGACGGCGGCGGTCTTGCCGTTCATACGGCTGCGTAGCGCGGCGAGCGCGGCTTCCATCCGTCGAGACAGGGTGGCTTTCGACACCCCCGCAGCGCGGGCCAGCTCGGTCTGTGTTTTGCCGTTGAGGAAATGTTCAACCAGAAGACCGCGCTGCGCCGGATTGAGTTTGGCCAGGGCTTCGTCGAGCTGGGCCGAGACCGAGGACCAGGACTCCGCGGGGGTGCGGCGGCGTTCGGCCCGCTGTTGATACGACAGCTCGCGTTTCCGCCGGGCGGTGTCGCTCCGCTGGATGTCGATCGCGCAGCGGGTGGCGACGCGGTGCAGCCAGGCGGCGAGGCTATGGTTCACCTTTTCGGGGTGACGCATCAGCCGATGAAAGGTTTCCTGGGCGGCGTCCTGTGCCCGGTCGCGGTCGCCCAACACGCGGAGGCAGGTGTGGAACACCAGCGGCGTGTGGCGACGTACTAAACCGGAGAACGCATCGGCGTCATCCTCATTGATGTAAAGACGGAGCAGGTCGAGATCGGCGAGGGCTGCGGGCAAGAAAGGTCCTTGAGCCAGAGAGACGGGGTTTTACCAAGACATCTGATATATCGAAACCTAGTTGACTACCGAGAGGACGATTACGAAGCCTAGTTGTTTCATTTTTTTCCCAAAACCCGAAGAACTTCATCCGCGTCGGTTTGTTTCTGTTCCACCATGCTTTCGGCCTCGGCGTGGAGCGGGATATACCCGTTTTGTTTTTCCAGCAGAGATTCGACGCCGCTGAGCCCTGCTCCCGCAACGATGGCTTCGCGCATTTCCTGGTCGACACGGCCGATCGACGCCACGGGGATGCGCCCGGCGTAGCCGCTTCGGCCGTCGCGCTTACGCAGCAGCCGGATCGATACGACGCCCCACAACGCCCCGGCGATTTGGTATCGCTCGAGCCCCATCTCTAGCAGCCGGGCGATCGCCCCGGCGGGCGATGCGGCGTGGAGCGTCGAGACCAGCCGGTGTCCCGACAACGCCGCCTGCACCGCGACCGAGGCGGTGTCCGCGTCGCGGATTTCCCCTAAAGCTAGGACCTGCGGGTCTTGCCGGAGCATGCTGCGGAGCGCTCGGCCGTAGGTCAGCTCGCCGAAGGGCGTGACCTGGATCTGCGTGACGCCGGGCAGGTCGCGTTCGATCGGGTCTTCGAGGGCGACGATGCTGACCCCCTCGGCGGCCCGACGGATCGCTTCGAGTAGCGCGTAGATGGTGGTGGTTTTACCCGAGCCGGCTGGCCCGGCGAGCAGCAGCATGCCGCTGTCGCGTCCAACAAATTCGGTCAGCCGGCTAAGCACGGATTCTGGCAGCCCGAGTTCGCCGAGTTGGCGTGGCTGCAGCAGTTCTGCGGGGAGTCGTACCGCTGCCCGCAGGCCGTGGTTCGTCGGCATCACCGAGACACGCAAGTCGAGGTCGCGCGTCGCCGTGTCACCCCCTGCGTCTTCAGCGGGGAATAAGCAACGCCCTTCCTGCGGGATGTCGCGGCGGTAGGTCAGCAGCTTCGCAGCGACCATCAGCCGGTTGACCAAACCTCGGCCGGTCTCGTCCGTTACCCGCCGTCGGGTCTGGAGCAGGCCGTCGATGCGGAGGTTGATGTCGTACCCGTTCGCGGTGGGCTCGACGTGGAGGTCCGAGGCACGGTCCGCGATGGCTTCGTTAAGCAATAGATCGAGCGCGGTGCGGGCGTCGGGCTGCGCGGGGTTTAGGGGGTCGGTCTTCTGCATGGCGATCCGTCAATACAACGTAGCCCTTGGGCAGAAGTTTCGTAAAGGTTTTTGTTTTTGGTCCTAACGAGGAAGACGGTACCGCCTCCGGCTGCGTCACAAACCCTTTTCCCAGTCCCGCGACTCGCGCCGGTAGATCGGGCTCGACTCGTGCTGCTTGCTGGCCGAGGCGAACCGTTGGGTTTCGGGTTCCCAGTAGACGGTGGTGTTTTCGCGGGCCGCGATGTGGCCGAGGTGCAGCATGGTCGAGAGCTTGTGGCCGGCGTCGACGTGGTACGAGGTGGTCAGGCTGCGGTCGAGGACGGCGTCGATGAACTCGTGTTGCTCTTTCTTGGGTTGTTTCCAGTAATCGGGGTGTTCCGCGAAGCCGCGGTTGCGGAAGATTTGGCGGTCGCTGGCGACGAGTTTGCCGTTCCACCCTTCGCAGCCGATCCAGCCCTCGCTGCCGGTGATGCGGAAGAAGTTGCGGCCCCAGGTGTCGCTGGCCTCGATGGCCGCGCCGTTGGCGTAGTCGAACCGGACGAGGTAGCTCGAAGGCACGGTGACGTAAGAATTCTTGGCCATCTTCTTGGAGGAGCCGGTGACCTCCACCGGGCCGGAGTCTTCCATGCCGATGGCGATCTGGGCGGTGTCGCAGTAGTGCGAGCCCCAGTCGGTCAGGCTGCCGCCGCTGTATTCGAAGCCCTGCCGCCAGCGTTGGCCGTGGGTAACTTTCGGGGTGTACTCGGCCGCGGGGGCGGGGCCGAGCCAGAGGTTCCAGTCCAGGTCGTCGGGGACCGCGGCGGGCGATTCGATATCGAACAGCGGTTTGTTGGGCAGGCCGCACTCGACCTTCTGGACGTCGCCGATCGCCCCGGTGCGGGCTAGGCCCGCCAGCATCCAGTACTTCTGCATGTGGCGGTCTTCGATGCCCCACTGGAATACCCGGTCGTGTTTGGTCGCTTCCGCGACGACTTCGTGGCCTTCGGTGATGGTCAGCGTGGGTTTTTCGCAGAAGACGTGCTTGCCCGCATGGATCGCCATCAGCGACATCGGGACGTGCCAGTGGTCGGGCGTGGAGATGACGACCGCGTCGATGTCGTCGCGGCCGATGACCTCGCGGAAGTCTTGGAACACGGCGCAGTCGGTGTTGCCGTATTTTTCATCGACGAGTTTCTTGGCGTCCCGGGCCCGGCTCAGCTTGCAGTCGCACACGGCGACGATGTGGGTGTTGGGGTAGTTGATGAGTCCCTTCAGATTCGTGCCCACGCCCTGAGGTCCCATGCCGATGAAGCCCAGCGCGACCTTGTTGGACGGTGCGGCCTGGCCCCGAGCCGGGGAAGCGATGAAGCAGGGGGCGGCGGCTGCGCCTAAAGCGAAACCAGATTTCTGGAGAAATTCTCGACGTTTCATCGGTGTCGGTCCTTATCGATCGGCTGATTCGGGAAAAGGTAGCGTGAGCAAAAATGTAAAACAGTGACCGGGCTTGTTTATTTTGCAGATTCAATATTTTACATAATTATTAGATTTTTTGAAGTGAAATGGCGGATATCCGAATCGATCGAAATAGATAGATGCGTTAAATAAACAAAAACTCGCGCTCGCGTGCTACTTAAATGATCATCCTAGTCGCGGTCTACGTTTTTCCAGTACGCGGGCTGGTAGGCATGGGTGACCGGCCGGCCCTCCAGCGCTTGGTTGAAGGTCGCGTCGATCCCGGCGTCGAGGGTGCGTTGTCGGCCGTCGGCGGTAAGGGGGAAGACGATCGGCATCCGCTCGGCGAACGCAGGGTCTTTTTCGGCTAGGCCGGCTTGTTGACGGTGCGACAGATCGTGGGCTTCGATGCCGACGCCTTTAGCGAGCAAGAGGAAGTCGATGACGTGCTGCGTCATCTGCTGGACGACGTCGGCGTATTTGGGGTCGTCGGCAAGGTTGCGGGTCATCTCCGGGTCGTCGGCGGGACGGTAGAGGAATTTGTCGTTGGTAAACGGGACGTAGCCGAAGCGGAACTCGGCGGTCTCGACGATCTTGAGCGAGTCGCAGAACTCGCTGAAGTTGGTTTCCCGGGCCGGCGGGTTGGTGTGGCCGAGCGGGCCGAGGAGGCTGCGGGCGAAGCCGAAGGGGGTGGGGTCGCCGGCGATGTCGAGGGCGGTCGCGCCCAGGTCGATGTTGCCAACGAGCGTATCGCTGCGCGTGCCGGCGGCGAGGCCGGGGTGGTTGGACAGGATGAGGGGGAGTTCGAGGTGTTGGCGGTAGGGGTAGGGGCCTTTTTCCTGGAGGCCGTGATCGCCGAGCATGTCGCCGTGGTCGGTGCTGAAGAGGATGGTGGTGTTTTCGAGTTGCCTGGCGGCTTCGAGGGCTTCGAGGACGCGGCCGATCTGTTGGTCGATGAAGACGATCATCTCGGCGTAAGCGACGCGGAGCTTGTCGAGCGCCGCGCGGTTGTTGAATACGGGCAGCACGCGGGCGCGGCGGGCGTCGAGGATGGGGTTGGGCAGCGACTGCGGTTTGAAGTCGATCACCGGCGGGAGCGCGGCGGGGTCGCACGAACCGACCACCGAGGCCGGCGGGTCGTAGGGCTGGTGCGGGCCCTGGAAAGAGACCCAAGCGAAAAGCGGCGCGTCGCCCCCGGCGTGGTCCTCGATGAAGTCGATAGCCCGCGAAGCGATCCAATGCTCGTAGTAGTCTTCGTCCTCGAAGGCGAACTTTTCTTGGTCGATGTTCCAGACCCCGGTGATTTCGGGGTGGCGTTCTTTAAGCCATTGGAAGTAGGGGTCGCGGTCGCCGAGTCGGCCCTCTTCGAAGAGGTGGTCGACGGCGAAGCCTTTGGTGTCTTCGCCGGGCGTGTGGTGGAGCTTGCCGAAGGCGCCGGTGATGTAGCCGCGGTCGTTCATGCGTTGGGGCAGGAAGTCGAGGCCGGGGCGGGGCGGCAGGTCGTTGGCCCAGACGCCGTGGTCGGAGACGAAGCGGCCGGTCATCATGCTGGCGCGTCCCGGTCCGCAGACGGGCGACTGGGCGATCGCGCGGTCGAACACGACGCCTTGGTTGGCAAGCCGGTCGAGGTTGGGCGTCGGCACCCCGCTGCCGCCGTAGCAGCTCAGGAAGTCGCGGCGGAGCTGGTCGCAGAGGAAGACGACGACGTTTCGGCGTGTTTCGGGCATGGCTTTGGTGGAGATAGCGTTTGGGTCTTGAAGAGGGAATGACGCCGCTTGGTTGTGTTTCGATTTCATTATTTACGGATCGTTATTTTCACCTGGGACCGTATGGATTAACCAAGTTCGTACAAATTGCTCGACACATTTTCACATACGACTCACATGATGCTTTCTTCTTGCCACACGTGTGATGTGTGGCACTTAATGCTTAAATCCTAGAGGCATAAAAGGGGATCGTGATGATAGGTGATGGACGGATGGTGCATCGTCGGGCCGCTGCTGAGCGTAGGTTCGCCTATGTCGCGGCTTTGGGTTTGGTTTCGGGTATGGCGGGCACCGCGCAGGCCGCTTCGACCGTAACGCTTCTGCACAACAACGACGGCGAGTCGCAACTCATTTCGGCTCCCGGGCAGCCGGCGTTCGGCGGGGCCGCCCGTTTCGTTTCGCTGCTCGACGAGTTCCGCACGACCGCGGCCAACCCGGTGGTCCTCTCGTCGGGGGATAACTTCTTGGCGGGTCCCGAATTCAATGCGTCGCTTAACGACGGCGTGTTCTACGACGCCCGGGTGCTCAACGCCATTAATTACGACGCGGTGGTCTTGGGCAACCACGACTTCGACTTCGGCCCCGACGTGTTGGCTGATTTCATCGGCGAGGTGGACTCGTCGGTGCCCTACCTCAGCGCAAACCTCGACTTCAGCGGCGAACCCGCGCTGCAGGCCCGTGTCGACGAGGGCCGGATCGCCCCCAGCACGATCGTCACCCTCGACGACGGCGACCGGGTCGGCATCGTCGGGGCGACCACCCCTTCGCTCCCTTCGATCTCAAGCCCGCGTAACGTCGTGGTTAATGATGTCCTACCCGCGGTCCAGGCCGAGATCGACCAGCTGACCGCCCAAGGCGTCAATAAGATCGTCCTGGTCAGCCACCTACAGAGCATCAATGAAAACATCGCTCTTATCCCCCAGCTCCGCGGCGTCGACGTCGCCATCGCCGGCGGTGGAGACGAACTGCTGGCCAACCCCGGTAACCCGCTGGTCCCCGGCGACGAAGGCAGCGTGTTCGGCCCGTATCCCGTCATCAGCTCAACCGACGAGGGCGGTAATGTCGTGGCGGTCACCAACCAAGACGGCGCGGTCGTCCCGGTCATCACGACACCCGGCGAGTACGCCTACCTGGGCGCCCTCGAAGTGGAGTTCGACGCCAACGGCAACGTCACCGCGGCTAACGGCCAGCCGTTCGTGGTGGTGGATTCTTCGGAAAACGCTCAGCTGGGGGTCAGCCCGGACAGCACGATCCAAGCGACCGTGACCGACCCGGTGCAAGCCTTCGTCGACGGCCTGTCACAGACGGTAGTGGCCAACTCCGAAGTTGCGCTCAACGGCATCCGGGCTGGCGGCATCCGTACCCAGGAAACCAACCTCGGCAACCTCGTGGCCGACGCACTGCTGTCCACCGCCCAACAGCTGGCCGGTACCTTCGGCGTTGATACCCCGACCGTAGCGTTACAAAACGGCGGCGGTATCCGGAACAACAACATCATCCCCGCCGGGGAACTCACCCGTCTGACGACGTTCGATATCCTGCCGTTCGCCAACTTCGTATCGGTGATCGAAGACGTCTCGGCGGCTCAGTTCCAGGACGTGTTGGAAAACGCGGTGTCGCAGGTCGAAAACGTGGGTGGCCGATTCGCTCAGGTGTCCGGGTTCAGCTTCACTTACGACCCGCAGGCCGACCCCGGCTCGCGGGTCATCGACGTGATCCTCGACAACGGCACGATCTTGATCTCCAACGGCCAGGTCGTCGACGAAAGCGCCACCGTTGCGATCTCTACCATCGACTTCCTCGCCCGCGGCGGCGACGATTATGATTTCGGCACGCTGGACTTCACCGCCCTGGGCGTGACTTACCAGCAGTCGCTGGAGAGCTTCCTCGTGAATGATCTCAACGGCCAAGTCCTGGCTTCGGCCTACCCCGAGGGCGGCGCGGGCCGGATCAGCATCGCCGGCTTCCGTGATATGGTCGCGACTACCGTGATCCCCTCGCCCACCGCGGTGGCCGGTGGGCTTGGTTTGATGGGGCTCTTGGCCGGTCGCCGTCGGCGTCGCCAAGGCGAAGCGGGTTAACCGGGTAAACCGGCGACACTTCGGGCTACACCCCGATGTCTTCGTTCCACAGGTCTGGTTTTTCTTCCACGAAACGCTGCATCAATTCGATGCAGCGTTTGTCGTTGAGCAGGACCAGCTCGACGCCACGTTGCTTGAATAGCTCTTCGGCACCGAGGAAGTTTTTGTTTTCGCCGACGACGACACGGGGGATGCGGTAGAGCAGGGAGGTGCCGGTGCACATGATGCAGGGGCTGAGGGTGGAGACGAGGGTGAGGTTTGGCCAGTCGCGGCGGCGGCCGGCGTTGCGGATGCAGACGACTTCGGCGTGGGCGGTGGGGTCGCCGGTCTGGACGCGTTCGTTGTGGCCGCGGGCGACGATCGCGTCGTCGGCGGGGGCGTACAACACGCTGCCGATGGGCAAGCCGCCTTCGTTGTAGCTCTTGAGCGCCTGCTCGTAGGCGGCGTCCATCAGGTCCTGGTCGGTCATGGGGCAGACTGTGTTTGGTTAAGCGACAGGGGCAGGCAATCGCGAAAAGCTATAGGTTTTTTTAAATCTTCTCGTACCCACGTTATCCTAACGGCCTCTTGCTCGGCCTTCTTTCCCTGTTCGCGGTTGCTTACGCCTTGCTGATTTCGGTTGGCACGGTGATCATTCTGTTGGGCATGAACAAGCCGCGGCGAAAGACGCTAGGAGTCACGCTGGCGATGGGCGGGGCGACGGAGCCGTCCGAGTTGGGCCTCGTCGGCGAGGAGGTGACGTTCAACCTTTTCGACGGCTCGGCGAGCCCGGGGTGGATCATCCAGGGCGACCGGGCCGACGGCCCTGCGGCGGTCGTGGTTCATGGGCACCGTGATAGTCGTTACGGTTCGCTGTATCGGGCCGAGATGTTGAAGTCTTATTGCTACAAGATCGCGGTCTTCGACTTGCCGGCCCACGGCGACGCGGAGGCGGGGCGGTGTCTGATGGCTGCGCGGGAGGCGGACGACGTGCGGGCGGTGGTCGAGGGGTTGCCGGAGGAGATGACGCGGGGTCGGCCGTTAGTGATCTTGGGGTATTCGATGGGGGCGACGATCGTGGTGAAGGCGGCGGCGAAGTATCCGGAGTTGTTTTCACCCGCGTCTGCCGATGCGGACAAAGCTTCCGAGAGCGGGGCTGAACCTTCCGGGGGAGGAGTTGAAACTTCCGGGGCTTCCGGGGTTTCCGGGGGTGGGGGGGTGATCGTTTGTGCGCCTTATCGTTGGTGGGACGAGGGGCTGCGGGGGCAGATGGAGCGGCGGGGGCTGCCGCGGTGGCCTTTGGTGGGTTGTGTGGGGTTGGTGCTGCACATTGCGTCACGGCTGCGGTTGCCGGGGCGGGGCGGGCTGGGTGAGCGGCCGGGGTTCGATCGGGCTGAGGACGCGAAGGCGATCGAAGTGCCGATGTTGGTGTTGCACGGCGACGCGGACACGATCTGCCCGCTGAGTGCGGGGCGGGCGATCGCCGAGGCGGCGCCGCAGGGTGAGTTGACGGTGATCGCAGGGGGGACGCACAACCAGCTGCTCGGAGCGGACTACGAGGCGGTCCACGGCGCGTTGCGGAAGTTTTTCGACCGGGTGGGGTGATGAAACTGGCTGCAGCGCGTTCGTATCGTGCTGGACCGTTTAGGATGTTGCTATGGATAATGCCGAGATCGCCGCCCGGATCGACCACACGCTGCTGAAGGCCGAGGCTTTGCCCGGGGATATCGACCGTGTGGTCGACGAAGCGATCACCCACCGCTTCGCTTCGGTGTGTGTCAACGCATGCTACTTACCGCGAGTGATCGACAAGCTGAAGTCGGCTGATTCGCCGGTCAAAAGCTGTGCGGTCGCGGGCTTCCCGCTGGGAGCGATGAAACCGACGGTCAAGGGGATCGAGGCAACGGCCCTGGCCAAAGACGGCGCGGACGAGATCGACTTCGTTGCCCACCTGCCGCACCTGATCGCGAAAGACCTCAACGCGGCCCGCGAAGATTTTTTGCAGGTCACGACGAACGTGCGGAGCGTGCGGTCGGCCATCGTGGTCAAAGTGATCATCGAGTCGGCGGCGTTGATGGTAGGGGTCGACGTGGCCGAGGCCGAGGCGCGTATTCAGGTTGCCTGCCAGGCGGCGGCCGAGGCGGGCTGCGACTTCGTCAAAACCTCGACGGGCTTCCACCCCGCGGGCGGCGCGACGGTCGAGGCGGTGTCGCTAATGCGCAAGCATGCCCCGAACCTGAAGGTCAAAGCCTCGGGCGGGATTCGGAATCGTGAGGACGCGTTGGCGATGATCGGCGCTGGGGCGGACCGGCTGGGTTGTTCGGCAGGCGTGGCGATCGTGACGGGCGGGAGCGGTACGGATACGTATTGACGAGGGCCAAGGCCGCGTCGCTTTGGCAAGACCCGATTTCGCTACCCTATCGCCATGAACAGCATCAAGATTCAAGACTTAATCATCGGCCCCGGCCAACCGTTGGCGGTGATCGCCGGGCCGTGTCAGGCCGAGTCGTATGACATGTGTGTTGAGGTGGGCGCCGCGATGCGGGACCGCTGTGCCGAACTCGGGCTGGGGTACATCTTCAAGGCGTCGTTCGACAAGGCGAACCGCAGTTCGATCCACACCGAGCGGGGGCCGGGGATGGACGAGGGGTTGGCGTTGCTGGGACGGGTGAAGGACGCGCTCGGCGTGCCGATCACGACGGATGTGCACGAGCCGTATCAGGCTACGGCTGCGGGCGAGGTGGTCGATTTGATCCAGATCCCCGCGTTCCTCTGTCGGCAGACCGATCTTTTGGTCGCGGCGGCGAAGACCGGGAAAGCGGTGAACGTGAAGAAGGGTCAGTTCCTCTCGCCCGCGGAGATGACCAACGTCGTGACGAAATTGACCGAGGCGGGCTGCAGCAATCAGATGCTTACCGAGCGGGGGACGTTCTTTGGGTACAACCGGTTGGTGAATGATTTCTCGGGTTTGTACGACATGATGCAGCTCGGCTGGCCGGTGTGCTTCGACGTGACGCATAGCACGCAGAACCCGGGCGGTCAGGGCAACGCGTCCGGGGGTCGGCCCGAGTGTGCGCCGACGTTGGCGCGGTGCGCGGTGGCGGCGGGGGTGCAGGCGTTGTTCATCGAGACACATCCCGAGCCGGTCAAGGCGAAGTCGGACGCGGCGACGATGCTGCCGGTGTCGCAGGTCACCGAGTTATTGGGCGAATTGGCCCGTTTGCACGCGGCGGTTACGGGTTGATCCTGGGCGTTTGCGGCGATGCAGCGCACGGCCGCGTTTTTTTCTCGATTTTCCGTAACCCGGGGACGCTTTGCTGCGTCTTAATACTGTATCGCGGCGTTTTCGGGCCGTATGATGATGTGGTGGGTCGGCATGCCGCCGGGCCCGCCGGGAGCAAATGTTTATGACCGCTACGCAACGCACGATCGGACGCGCCCGCCGCCGCCTCGTCGGCCAGACCGCGCTGCGGGCGTTGGGTTGGTGTTTGCTCGCGGCCGGGGCGGTGGCCGCGGCCGCGGTGGTGGCCACGCAGTCGTTCGGCGTCCGCCTCGAATGGTGGGTCCTTGCTGCGTTGGGCGGAGCAGCGGTTCTCGTCGCGTTGTTGGTGGGCGTGACCCGTCGGCCCGATGCCGACGAGGTCGCGGTGATGGTCGACGATCGGCTCAACTTAAAAGATAAGCTCGGCACCTCGCTCTACGCGGCGACGCTCGACGATAGCGAACTGACCCGGCAGGTCATCGAAGACGCCGAGAAAGCCGCGGCCTCGGCCGACGTCGGCCGGGCGTTCCCGGTCCGCCCGACGAAGGTGTGGGGCTGGGCGTTGGGGACCGCTGCGGTGGTCGCGTTGCTGACGCTGGATCCGCTGGGGCTGCACGACAAGGCGCTGCAACGTGCCGAGGCCGCCCGCGTCCAGGCCGAGGAAGCCAAGCAGATCGAAGAGTTGCTCGCCGAGGCGAAGAAGGAAGCGGAGAAGGCCGCCGCGGTCGAGGAAGAACGCGACGACCCAGCCAGCGAAGATGCCCTCGACCCGGCCGACTTGGATCAGCAGCTCGAAGCGATGCTCACGCAGCGTGATCTCTCGAACCCCGAAGACCAACGGGAGGCCGCCGCCGAGGTGTCGGACCTGCAGGAGAAATTCGAAGAAGCGATCGCCGAGCAGCAGGCCGCGGTTGATGCGCTGCAGAACACGATGAGCCAGCTCGACCCGTCCGAGGTCGGCCCAGCCAACCCGTTCTCCGATGCGCTGCGTCGCGGCGACTTCGCCGCCGCCCAGCAAGAGCTCGCCAAGCTGGCCGATGAGCTCGAGTCGGGCGACCTGTCTGAATCCCAGAAGCAACAGCTCGCCGAGCAGATGGGTCAGCTCGCCCAGCAGCTCGAACAGCTGGCCGAGCAGCAGCAGCAGTTGTCGGAGCAGGCGGAGCAGGCCGCGAACCAGGCGATGGAAGACGCCGGGCTGTCGCAGGAGCAGAGGGATCAGCTTGCCCAGGAAGGCTTCGACCCCGAAGCGGTGCGGCAGGCGATGCAGCAAGCCCTCGAGCAGATGCAGGGCATGAGCCAGGAAGAAGCCCAGCAGATGGCCCAGCAGCTCCAGCAGCAGATGCAGGAGGCGTTGCAGCAGTCGCAGAACAGCGAGGGCGCGAGTGATGCGGCACAGCAGCTGTCGCAGGCGATGCAGCAGATGCAGCAGGCGATGCAGGAGCAGACGCAGCAGAACCAGCAGCTGTCCGAAGCGATGCAGCAGATGCAGGAGAAGCTGGGTCAGTGTGCAGGGGAGCAGCAAGGGCTCAGCGATATGAAGTCCGCGAGCCAGCGGATGCAAGAAGCGATGCAGCAACTTGCGGGTGACGGCAGCCAGCCGGGGGGGCAAGGCGGTCAGCAAGCCCAAGGCGGCGTTGGCCCCGGCGAAGGTGACGGCTCGGGCGGCAATCCCCTGGGCGACGAACGCGCTCCTCTCGGCACCGGCTCGCACGCCTCACGCGATATCCAGGATGGCCAGGGCGGCCGGGTCATCGCCTCATGGACCCGCGACGGCCAAATGGCCAAGGGCGAGTCGACCGTCACGTTCAATCAGGCCGTTACCGAAGCCAAGGCCGAGGCCGAGCGGGCCGTGACCGAAGAGCGGGTGCCCAAGCGTTACCAGAAGTCGATCAAGGACTACTTTGGCAACCTGCCCGAGACGCCGGATTCTCAGTAGAGCTAGGCGTTTATCGTTCGGGGCCTCTCTTGACCAACTTCAATCATCTGATATTCACGCCGGTTAAGTGACCATGCAAAGCACTACTTGGTTTCGGCTACGCATGGTGATCAGTGTTTTTGTAATCGGGATGACGATGTTAATACCCGGGCAACCATTCGAGGATCTGCGTTCCTTGCCCACAGAAATACACCTATTTGTTGCAATTTTTTTGATCGCCAGCTTGATACTCATCCCGTTGATGCTGCTCTTTGTAATTGGCATACAGGCGATAAATCCACTGAATGATTCTCAATGGCTCAAGCCAACACACGACGCGAATCCTCTTTACCTCCGAAATCCTTTATTTTTCTTCCATTTCGCCGCCTATTTGATATTCGCAGCAGGAGGGTCGCTTTTAGTTTCTTCGTTGTGGCGAGGATGGCCAGCCCTTGCTCATGGGGTGTATTTACTTCTAGCCGCGCCGATGATCTTGTTGGGGATTCGGATATGTATCCGGGTATTTCGGCATAAACTTCCAACGCCAGGCCAAGAGGTTTCACCTTTACCGGCCCCGGATCAAGATGTAAGCATCACCGTCAGGTAACCAATCCACCTTGAACTACCGCTTCGATCAACCCGAACTCCTGCTGCTCCTGCTGTTGGCTCTGCCGATCGGCTGGCTGGGGTGGAAGCACCTCGCGACAGTCGAGCCGATCCGGCGGTGGCTGGCGGTCGGGCTGCGGGTCGGGGTGTTGGTGCTGTTGGTATTGATGTTGGCGGGGCTGCGGGCGGAGCGTCGGCACACGGACCTGACCGTGATCGTGGTCGTCGACCAGTCGCCTTCGATCAGCATCTTCGGCCAACCCCCAGAAGTGGCCGCGACCGATGGCAGCGTCCCGGTGAGTACGACCCGCCCGAGCATGTTGCAAGCGATCGGCGACTTCCTGGTTGCCGCGTCCGAGGACAAAGAACCCGATGACCGCTTTGGCGTGGTGACCTACGACAACCGCCCGACGGTGCGGACCCGGCCGGGCAACGAGGTCCGGCTGGACGCATCAACCGACACCCAGGTCCGCGAGGGGACCGACACGGCCAAGGCGATCGAGTGGGCTATGGCCGCCAAGAGCGACGCGAACACCGCGCTGCGGCTCGTCCTCGTGACCGACGGCAACGACACCGCGGGCGACGTGCTAACGGCGGCCCGCAATGCGGCGGCGGCGGGGGTGGTGATCGACGTCTTGCCGATCGACTACCGCGTTGGCGACGAGGTGATGGTTGAGGGGGTCTACACACCGGTCGAAGCGCGCGAAGGCCAGACCGTGGCGGTGCGGGTCGTGCTCCGAGGGACCGCGCCGACGCGTGGCCAGCTACAGCTCAAACATGACGACCGTGTGCTCGATCTCAACGGTGCGGCGGAGGGCAAGGGGCTGCCGGTCGTGCCGAGCGAGTGGACCGATTCGAATTCGTTGGTCGAGGTGGAAGGCGGCGGTGAAGACGGGGTGTCGGTATTGGTCGCTTCGGAAGCGGCGTCAGAGTCGGGGCGGTACGTGTTGGTGAAACAGATCGACGTGCCGATCGCGGTGGCGGGGGCGAACCGGTTCGAGGCGTTTTTTGAGCCGGTGAGTTTGCCGACGCCCGGAGGTCTAAACACACAAGCCCTATCCGTAGGCAC
>JBCDJW010000013.1:0-91464 GCA_038747275.1 Planctomycetota bacterium
ACGTCGTTGGGTGACGCGAACTACGTGGAGTACCTTGATATCGACGGCAACGGCTCGATCACGGCGACGGAGTTCGTGCGTGGCCGTCAGAACTTCCGCGTGGTGCTGAGCCCGCCAAACCCGTGAAGATGAGAACGAAGTCTGGTGCTAAATAGTAGTCGTAAATTGTCCAAGTTAACTAATGGCCTGGATCTTATTGATAGATAAAACAAAAAATTGTTTACATTTTCGATTGTTTTGATGTATCATTTTATGAATTCAGATTCTTGTGCAGGAGGTAGATGCATGTCAGTAAATCTAAAGCAAAAATATTCGCCACCGAAGTTTCTTAGTGGTGTGGCATGCCTGTTGTTGTTCGTGACAGCACTCTCAATCGCTCCCGTCACCGTAGCGCAGGTAAATATCACTGTAGACACGGCCGAAGAACTGTCCGGTAGCTTCAGCATTACCGGTAACGCATCGGATTTCGTCATTCCTTCGGTATTCGATGACCTGCCAAGGGATACCGGTGGCCCGTTTGCACCGTTTATCACGATCGAACGTAATACCTCAGACGAAGATGTTTTGATTAATCCTTCAGACGTAATTGTGGCTGCGTCCGGACAAGACCCTTCGTTTGGTGCTTTTTATGCAGACGGACCAAGTTTCGCGGACGTAACGGGTAGTTATGTTGCAACCTCTGGTGGTCCTACCGTTTTCTTCAGTTACACGAACCTCGCTGACACCGGTGGGGCGGGCGGAACTTTCTCGGGTGACTTTAGCTTTGTAATACCCGAGCCCACGTCGGCATTGTTGCTCGCTGCCGGTGGATTGATTCTTGGCGGTGTCTCCCGCAAAAGAAGTCGCGTGATCTGAAATCGATCCGTACTACTTACTCAAAATCAATAAATGAAGCGGCTACACGTTAGTCGCTTTTTTATTGTTCTTGGGGCAGTTTTGGGATGGCAAGTGTTGTTCGTTGGTTTAATTCTTGATTTATCGATTCGAAAAACCATTGCATGAGAGTAACCCGCAGGTTAGGTGATCTGGGGATAGCAAAGTTTGTTTCCGGTTCGAATAGGGGGGATGCGTGGACGGGTGGATGAAATTTAGGGTCGATCTATCTAGCGGAGTGACTTTAGAACTCCCCTAGGTCAATCCCTAGCGATAGGTCTGCGGTCTTGTTGGAAAAAACGTTGCTATGCTAGTTGATGATGTAGATCTTCTTCCGCATTTTTAAGGCGGTATTGCGAAAACGTTTATTTATCAGAGAAGTACTGAGTAAATGATGAAGCATAAATTGATTTTTGTGGCTGCGAGTACGGTCTTGGCGGCAGGTTTATGGGTAAGCCTCAGTGCGTGGGCCCAGACCCAAGAGGTCGCTGAATCTGTCGCAGATAACGGGGTTTTGGCCACTGATAACGCGATCTTGGGCCGGTGGATCGAGGCGGCGGCAGATCGGCCGGCCGAGGGCGGGGGCGGGGCGTGGCAGTTTGTGGCGGGGGGGCGGCAGTTGGTGGTGTTGACCGACGAAGGGGCGGACCGGATGCGGTTGATGACGCCGGTGGCGAACGAGGCGGACCTCGACCCGCGGCTGATGGAGGTCTTGATGCGGGCCAATTTCGATCGGGCCTTGGATGCTCGGTATGCGGTGCGTGGTGATGTTTTGTGGTCGGTGTATATCCACCCGCTGTCCCCGCTGCAGGAAGATCAGTTCGACTCGGCGGTAGACCAAGTGGTTACGCTCGCCGACAACTTCGGCACCACCTTCGCGAGCAGCGACATGGTCTTTGGTGATCCGTTCGAAGGTGTCGATCCCGAGGAAGCGGCTCCGGCCGAGCCGCGGCCGATCCTGTAGGCGTATCCCGATTCCGGAGCATCATTATCTGTTTCGAGTCTTTGTGGTTATGCCCTGGGCCTATGATGGGGCCATGCCCCCTACGCCGCCCCAATCTGCACCCGCGTCAATATCTTCCGGCACCGAAGAAATCCGCGACACCGATCAGCGTGTAGACGCGATGGTCGAGATGGTGCGTGAGCTGTCCGCCCAGACCGACGCGAACCAGATGGTCAACGACTTCGGCGACCGCTTCCGCCGGATGTTTACTTACGAAGGGTTTGTGGCTCTCAGCCGACGCGGCCTCGAACCGCCGCACTACCGCATCACGCGCAGCTCGCTCTGGGAGAAGCCCATCAACCCGTGGGCGCAGAAAGATCAGCTACCCGTGTTGCGGGGCGGGGTGTTGGGTGAGCTGCTCTACGGCGACCTGCCGGTGATCGTCAACGACTTCCGCCCGTCGCCCGACGACCCGGCGTACGAACACCTCAAGGACTACCGCTCGTACCAGGCCGTGCCGCACTACCACAACGGCGTCGGCACGAACATGGCGATCAACTTCTCGACGTCGCCCGACGGGTTCGACCCCGAGAAGCTGCCCGACAACATCCTGACCCACAACCTCTTCGGCCGCACGACCAACAACATGGTGCTGTCGCAGCAGCTCAAAGAAGCCAACGACGCGCTCGACGCCGAGCTGAAAGTCGTCGGCGATATCCAGCGGTCGCTCTTGCCGCAGAAGCTGCCGGAGATCGAACACCTCGACCTCGCCGCCCACTACCACACGGCCAGACGGGCGGGCGGCGACTACTACGACCTGTTCCCGCTGGCGGATAAATCCGGGGGCAGCAAGTGGGGCATCCTCGTGGCCGACGTCTCGGGCCACGGCACGCCCGCCGCGGTGGTCATGGCGGCGACGCACGCGGTCGCCCACGCCTACAACGGACCATCGGGCCACGAGTCCTGCACGCCGTGCGCGATGTTGACCTACCTTAACGCCCGGCTGACCGGCCGATACGACGCGGGCACGATCATGTTCGTCACCGCGTTCTACGGCGTGTTCGATCCCGCGACGCGGATGCTGACTTACGCCGCCGCCGGGCACCCGCCGCCGCGGCTTTGTCGGGACGGGAAACTGTCACAGCTCGACGCGGTGGGCGGCCTACCGCTGGGCATTATGGCCGACGCTCGCTACGAGTCGGCCGAGATCCAGCTCGAGCCGAACGATAAGCTGACGCTGTTTACCGATGGCTTGGCCGAGGCCTTCGACCCCGACCGCCAGCAGTACGGCGAGGCCCGCCTCGACGAAGTTCTAACCCGCAGCTGCCTGTCCTGCGATTCGCCGCAGGGCACGATCGACGCGGTGCTAGAAGACGTCCGCCGATTCGCCCGCGGTACGCCGAACGACGACGACCAGACGATCCTGGCGTTGCAGGTCAAATAGCGGTTTTAACGTCAATAATCGGGGTTTCGGGCCGTTTATCGGCGCTCGACCGCCGGAATTCTGGCCTTGCCACCCGCGATGTGCAATAATACTCAAAGACATACGTATTTACGCCTAACCGAGTATTCCTATGAGCTTTTCCCTAATCCAACCCGTCCTCGCCTTCGGCATGCCCGGCCCGATGGAATGGATCATCATCGGCATCCTCGGCGTCCTGATCTTCGGCAAACGTCTGCCCTCCGTCGGCAAGTCGCTCGGCCAGGGCATCGTTGAGTTCAAGAAGGGCCTCACCGGCGTTAAAGACGAACTCGACGACGCCGTCAACGCAACCAAGTCTCTCGACGATCCCTCGGCGAAGTCGTCGTCGACGCTCGATACATCGTCCGGTACCAAAGTCTCCGAGACCCCTGACACCCCGCCGCACTCGGCGTAAAGTCTTCGCAGATTTGTTTACTTAATCCACGTGAGCAACGGCCTGCTCCAGTGCCGTCAATCGCGTTTCGCAAAAAGTCAGTTTGCCTGTACTGGTGCTGTCGATGCGCTCGAGGCGTTTACGCGTATCGCCGGATGCACCGCCGATGTATACCGGCAGCCCCGCGTTCTGCGCCTCCAGCACCACGTTCTCTAACGCCAACGCGATCGTTGTCGACAGGATCGGCACGTCCTTGAGGTCGAGAATCAACACCTTGCCCTGCTTGCTGGCGACGGCGTCCTGCTCACGGGCGATCGCTTTGGCGACGCCGAAGATCATCGGCCCGCTCAGATACATCAAGATGATCTGGCCCTTGCCCCGGTCAAATACTTCTCGCTCTTCATCACTTAATGGCAGCTCCGCGTCGCTGGCGGTGATGGTGCGGACGCCCGCCGACTGCAGCTTCGATAGCCGATCGATCGTCAGCAGGTTGGCGATAAACACGCCCAGGCCGACCGCGACGACGAGGTCGACGAAGACGGTCATACCCATCACGCCGTACATGATCAGCGTCGCGGTGCGGGAGACGTGGTGGGCGCGTTTGAGGAAGCTCCAGTCGAGGATGTCGAATCCGACCTTGAACGCGATCGCCGCCAGCACCGCCATCGGCACCGACTCGAGCAGGGGGGCCAACACCAAGATCACCAGCAGCAACAACAAAGCCCGGACGATCCCCGCTGCGGGCGACCTCGCCCCGACCTGGATGTTGACCACGGTGCCCATTGTCGCCCCCGCCCCCGGAAGGCCACCGAAGAAACCCGCCGCGAGGTTGCCGATGCCCTGACCCACCAGTTCGCGGTTCGAGTCGTGCTGCTCGCGGGTCAGGCTGTCGGCGATCATCGCGGTCAGCAGCGAATCGATACAACCCAGCAAACCCAGCACGATCCCCTCGACCAGCAGCAGCGTCATCAGGTCGGATGAGAACGCGGGCAGCTGGAACTGCGGCAGCCCCATCGGGATCTCGCCGATGCGGTTGAGCTCAGCCCCGCCGAACGCGAGCAGGCTCAGCACCGTGCCGACGACCAACGCCAGCAGGTGCGGCGGGCAGAACTTCCGCCAAGCCTTGGGCATTGCGAACAACACCGCCAACGCGAGCAGGCCCAGGACGAGCTCCGGCCAGCGCACCCCGCCGATTAGGCCGGGCAGCGCCGTCAGGACCCCGACCGCGCCGCCTTTGGGCGTGTCCTGCCCCGTCAACGGGCCGAGCTGCATCAGGATGAGCAGCACGCCGATACCCGACATGAACCCCGAGATCACGCTGTACGGCATCAGCGTGATGTAACGCCCCAGCCGCAGCGCCCCGAAGACGATCTGCGTCAGCCCGGCGATCAGCACGACCGTGAACGCCATCGCCAAACCTTGCTCCGGGTTGGCCGCGATGAGCGTCGTGATCGCCGCCGTCATGACAACCGTCATCGGCCCCGTCGGCTCGGAGATCAGCGTCTTCGTCCCGCCGAACAGGGCGGCGAACAGCCCGACCAACACCGCGCCGTACAGCCCCGCCTGCGGCCCCGCCCCCGACGCCACGCCGAACGCCAACGCCAACGGCAGCGAGATCACCGCCGTCGTCACCCCGCCGAACAGGTCGCCTTTGAGGTTAAACCCCGCAAATCGTCCCCCCCGGGAGTTGCCGCCGTCCTTGGTCTTGGTTTCGGGCTGCCCGTTCATCTCGCCTCCACCCTAGCAAAATCCCGGGTCGCGGTGATCGAGATCAATCGTGTCTGACTCCAAACGGTGTCCCAAATTTTCAAAGAGCGAACGCTCGGCCCTCGGTTAACGCACGCATCGGCCCGCACGCCTTCCGAAACTTCAAACCGTCGTCCTCGACCCGCGCGCTGGAGGCGGCCCCCCGGTCCCCCGGAATTTAGAACACTCTCGCTAACGGAGTGAAAATGATTCCGGGGGGCCGGTCCCCGGATTTCTCCGGGGTGGAGTCGTTCGCGTCTGTTGTCGGCAAGGGGACGCACCGACGAACGCCGAAACCCCCACGCTTAAAAAAACGCGAGCCCGGCCCTCCCCGCGTGTCGTCCGAAACGGTCCTTGCCTGTCACCGCCTCGGCGCCACGGGGTGCCGAAAAAACTCTCCCTCCATAAGGGGGCGGGGCGTCACTTTTGTGCGCCTCTGGGGGAGGTTTTTACGTCTAGAGAACCCGTAAGCCGAGCGGGGGCAGGGTGATAAATTTTTTGTGAAAAACCGAAGAATTTTGGCTTTCGTCGCGATTTTGTGCGCACAGAAACGCCGTTTTGTAGCGATGGAATCTTTCGGCCCAAACGGCATGAAATACTGGCGTGGCTGAGGCAGAGTGAAGTAATGCCCTAGTTTGTTCATACTCGAAATTGCGGGCTATAAGTTCCGAGCATCCTGCCCCATCTACCTGCCGCCGCTAATAATCTTTGGTTTTCTTCTTGACACGGACAAGTGTAATGCGTAAACGTATTACATGAATGTATTACATCGGCATCGGGCAAATATTGAGGCTTTCAGCGGTTCCTACCGTCGAGCTCAATCTTTGATAAACAAAGCCATGAGTATGCTGAAAAATACGCACAGGCTGCACGGCCCGGGTCCGCCACATTGATACGTTTCGATGACGACATCAGCTTTTTCTCTAGCGTAAAAGTTGATTTTCATTGACAGAAACTTGTAAGAGCGATTCAAAATGTCCCATATTCACAGATAAGGATTTAAAATGCTGAATGGCGATCACGACGACAATTCCTTTATCTCATGCCAAGATGTACTAGTTGCTTTGATGTCAGATAATTTTATGCTTGAATTGATTGAGCGAGATTATCTGCACGAACATGAGATTGACGATTTGTTGTTGCCGTTCGCTTATTTCAAAAAATACGTGCCTGGCGGAGGTGTTATTTTGTACGAGCCGCCTCTAAATAATCCGAATCTGTTTGAAATAAGGTTAGTCATTAATCGCGGAAAAGATGGCGTTAGTGCTAACCAAATCCACCAAATAAATGCGTTACTCGCGCGGTGTTGATAGAAAACTACACCAAACCACCAAACCACCAAACCACCAAACCACCAAACCACCAAACCACCAAACCACCAAACCACTTATCTGGGAGCTAAATGCGATGGCTAGAAAAAATATTACTTGTCGAAAAGTAGATGCCCCTCCCCCCAGCCAAACTACTTCTTTTAAGTTACGAACAAGAGGTGGGTTTCTCCAAGATGGCGTTGTAAAATCTCTGAAGGACGCTATCTATATCGCTCAGATGTATACACTCGAAATTGAATACGATGATCAATCTGCATGCTATTTAGGTCACGCGTTGGAATTACCTGCCGTTTATGGAAGAGGTGATACAGAAGAAGTTTGCGACAAAAGTTTGCGGTCTGCGATTGCTGATGCACTCTTGAATATGCTTAAGAGGCGATCAAAGATACCAGCTCCAGGCGAGATTAGTGGGACTGTACGTGAAGCTACACTCACCCATCGAACCCATAAAATGTATAAGGATCGATTGGCAGAATTTGCTAAAAGAGATAATGTAAAAGTTAGTAGACTTCTAGAAGAAGCTATTCAAGAAAAGATACTTCAGCTTGAGTCCGCCTGACTCTAAAAAAAGCCGGCCCGGTTAATTCGGGCCGGCTTTTTTTTAGGTATCGATAAGTAAAACGCGCATCGTTACGTGCGTTACACCCTGCTCATTACCAGGCTGACGTTGTGGCCGCCGAAGCCGAAGCTGTTGGACATGGCGTGGGTGACTTCTAGGGTTCTCGCTTCGTTGGGGACGTAGTCGAGGGTGCAGCCTTCGCCGGGGTTGTGGAGGTTGATGGTGGGGGGGAGTTGGCCGGTCTCGAGGACTTTGGCGAGGATGACGGCTTCGATGCCGCCGGAGGCGCCGAGGGTGTGGCCGGTCATGGACTTGGTGGAGGAGACGGGGGTCTTGGTGTCGTCGCCGAAGGATTTTTGGATGGCGCGGGTCTCGGCGAGGTCGCCGAGGCCGGTGGAGGTGCCGTGGGCGTTGATGTAGCCGATGTCGGTGTTGGCGAGGCCGGCGTCTTGGAGGGCGGCGTTCATGGCGTGGGACGCGCCGGCGCCGTCTTCGAGGGGGGCGGTGATGTGGGAGCCGTCGGCGGACTGGCCGAAGCCGGTGAGCTCGCCGTAGATCTTGGCGCCGCGGGCTTTGGCGTGTTCGTATTCCTCGAGGAGGATGATGCCGGCGCCCTCGGAGAGGACGAAGCCGTCGCGGTCGGCGTCCCAGGGGCGGGAGGCTTCGGTGATGGCGTCGTTGCGTTTGGAGAGGGCTTTGAGGGCGACGAAGCAGGCCATGCCCAGGTCGTTGAGGGCGGCTTCGGCCCCGCCGGTGATCATGATGTCAGCGGCGTCGTGGCGGATGCACTCGACGGCCTCGCCGATGGCGTGGGCGGCGGAGGCGCAGGCGGAGGCGACGGCGGAGTTGGGGCCCTTGATGCCGAAGTGGATCGAGACGTTGCCCGAGCCGGCGTTGCACATGAGCTTGGGGACCATGAAGGGGCTGACGCGTGACGGGCCTTTGGCGATGAGCTTGCGGTAGCCGCCGCAGAACTCTTCCATGCCGCCGATGCCGGTGCCGATGATCGAGCCGCAGCGCCACTCGTTTTCCTTTTCGAAGTCGATACCGGCGTCGTTGACGGCGTCGATGGCGGCGGAGACGGCGAACTGGGCGAAGCGGTCCATCTTCTTGGTCGCTTGCTTGCGGTTGGGCGGGTCCATCTGGGGCGGGCCGTCCCAGTCGGTGCATTCGCCGCCGAACTTCACGGGGTAGTCGGTGGTGTCGAAGCGGGTGACGGTCTTGATGCCGCTCTGGCCGTCGAGCAGGTTTTGCCAGACGGTGTTGACGTTGTTGCCCAGGCTGGTCACCCAGCCGAGCCCGGTGATGACGGCGCGTCGGTCGCTCATTTGCAAAGTCGGGAAAGGGGGAGAGTCTTTAGAAACACAACGCCCCGTGGTGCGGCGGCGGAGGGGGGTGTCGCGTGGCGTATCGGCTGTTTGAGCCGAGCCATCCACACCCTCATACCGGCCGCGGGCTCACCAAGGGGCGGGCTGCGTACGGAGCCCCGGAAGTTTTCCGGGGGTAAGCCACGGGGCTTACTTGTCCATGTTTTCCTTGATGAAGTCGACGGCCTGGCCGACGGTCTGGATCTTCTCGGCTTCTTCGTCGGGGATCGAGGTTTCGAACTCGTCTTCGAACTCCATGACGAGCTCGACGGTGTCGAGGCTGTCGGCGTTGAGGTCGTTTACGAAGTTGGTTTCGAGGGTGATTTCGCCTTTTTCGACGCCCATCTGCTCGGCGACGATCGAGGTGACCTTTTCTTTGATTTCGGCTTCGTCCATGGTGTTGGCTCCTGTCTGTCCGGGGGTGGTCCCGGGGTGTTGGTCCGGGGTCGTGGTCCGGGGAAAGATTTGGTAAGGATTACGGTTGGTGCCGTGATGAATAGACCCGAAATATAGCTTTACGGGCCGGTTATGCCAAGCCTGAGGCGTGGCGGGGTCGCCCGGGTGGGCGGGAAACGGGGTTGTGGATTACGCGATTGTTGAGTTTTTCCGGAGGGGTTAGCTCATCGTCATACCGCCGTCGACGGTGAGGACCTGGCCGGTGACGTAGCTGGCGCCGTCGGAGGCGAGGAAGGCGACGGCGGCGGCGATCTCCTCGGGCTGGCCCATGCGGCCGGCGGCGGTGGCGAGCTTGACGCCTTCTTTGATCTTGTCGGGCAGGACGTCGGTCATGTCGGTCTGGATGAAGCCGGGGGCGACGACGTTGGCGGTGATGTTCTTCTTGCCGAGCTCTTTGGCGAAGGACTTGGTGAAGCCGGCGAGGCCTGCCTTGGCGGCGGCGTAGTTGGCTTGGCCGGCGTTGCCGACGACGCCGGAGACGCTGCCGAGGTTGATGACCCGACCGAACTTGCCGCGGACCATGGTGCGGGCGGCGGCGCGGCAGGCGACGAAGACGCTGCGGAGGTTGGTTTGGATGACGTCGTCGAATTCCTCGTCGGTCATCCGCATGAGCAGGTTGTCTTTGGTGATGCCGGCGTTGTTGACGAGGATGTCGAGCCGGCCGTGTTCTTCGGCGACGGCTTCGACGAGGGCGCTGATCGCTTCGCCGTCGCCGATGTCGCAGGTCTTGGTCGAGGCGCTGCCGCCGGCGGCTTCGATCTCGGCTTTGACTTCGTCGAGCTTGGCCTGGTTGCGGGCGACGCAGACGACGTGCTTGCCGTCGGCGGCGAGGGCTTTGGCGATAGCGGCACCGATGCCGCGGGAGGCTCCGGTGACGATGGCGACGCGTTGTTCGGTGGTTTCGGACATGGGGTTCTTTCTTTGCGTCTTGGGTTTACTTGGGTTCGTTGAAGTTTTCGACTTTGGTGCCGCGGTCGATACGGCGCATCAGGCCGGAGAGGACCTTGCCGGGGGCGAGTTCGACGTAGCGGGTGCCGGCTTCGAAGTTAGCGACGGCCCACTGCATGGACTGGGTCCAGCGGACGGGGCTGGTGAGCTGGGCGACGAGGCCGGCCTTGATCGAATCGACATCGTTGTTGTGGTGCGGCTGGCCGGTAACGTTGGAGATCACCGGGACGTTGGGCGTGTTCCACTGGACCTTGTCGAGGGCTTCGCTCAGCCGGTCGGCGGCGGGCTGCATCAGCGGGGAGTGGAACGCGCCGGCGACGGTCAGCGGCGTCGGCTTGAAGCCCATCTCGCTGGCGACGTCGACGGCCCGTTCGCAGGCGTCGACCGAGCCGCTGACCACGACCTGCATCGGCGAGTTGAAGTTGGCCGGTACCAAGACGGAACCGCCGCGAGCTTTTTCGCAGAGTTCGTTGATCGCTTCTTCGGAGACGTCGCCGGTGACGGCGACCATCGAGCCTTCGCTGGCCTCGGCGGCGTCCTGCATCGCTTGGCCGCGGAGCTTGACGAGGTTGAGCCCTTCGACGAAGTCGTAGGCCCCGGCGAGGTGCAGGGCGGTGAACTCGCCGAGGCTGAGCCCGGCGGTAGCAGTGAAGGATTCGATCTGTCCCGATTCGAGCAGGGCCTGGAAACAGGCAACCGACGCGGTGTAGATCGCACATTGGGCCATGTCGGTGCGGTTGAGTTGCTCGGCCGGGCCGTCGAAGCAGAGGTCGCTGAGAGAGAAGCCCAGGGCTTCGTCGGCGGCGGCGAAGGTTTGGGCGGCCACCGGAAACGCGTCGAACCAGGCTTTGCCCATACCGACGGCTTGAGCGCCTTGGCCGGGGCATAAAAGTGCGGTCTGTTCGCTCATGTGTTCTGACTCCGTTCTCGTTCGTTGAAGTTTGACTTCAACACCCTCCGTGGGCGATTTGGATTTACATCCGCCAGAGGCTGGTGGTCCACGTCATGCCGCCGCCGATGGCGCAGAACAGGACGAGGTCACCTTGGTTGATTTTGTTTTGTTCGTAGGCCTCGTGCAGGCAGATCGGGGCGCTGGCGGCGGAGGTGTTGCCGAAGCGGTCGATGTTGATGTACAGCTTGTCTTCGGGCAGGCCGAAGCGGTCGCGGGCCGACTCGAGGATGCGTTTATTCGACTGGTGGGAGACGACCAGGGCGAGGTCGTCGGCCTTGAGGCCCGCGGCGTCCAACGCCTCGGCCATCATCCGCTGCGTCGTGGTCACCGCGAACTTGTAAACCTCGCGGCCGTTCATCTGCAGCGTATTGAACGCGCCGGTGAAGCTGTTGTGTTCGGGGACTTGAGACTCGTCTTGGGGGACGTAGAGCTCGCCCCAGAAGTCGCCGTTGGAGTGCATCGCCTGGTGGAGGCAGCCGCGGTTTTCGTCGTCGACGGCGGTCAGGACCGCGGCCCCCGCGCCGTCGCCGAAGAGGATGCAGGTCCGGCGGTCGGTGTAGTCGACGATCTTCGACAGCGTCTCGGCCCCGATGACGCCGACGGTTTTGTATTGGCCGGTCTCGATCAGGCTGGACGCGACGTTGAGGGCGTAGACGAAGCCCGAGCAGGCGGCGGAAAGGTCCATCGCCCCGGACGGGGTCGCGCCAAGCTCGGAGACGACGCGGGCGGCGGTGTTCGGGCAGACCATCTCGGGCGTGATCGTGGCGACGATGACAAGGTCGAGCGCTTTTGCCTCGAGTCCGGCGTTGTCGAGCGCGGCCTTCAGCGCGTCTCGGGCGAGGTCGCGGACGTTGGTGTCGCCTTCGACGATTCGGCGGGTCTTGATGCCGGTGCGTTGGGTGATCCACTCGTCGTTGGTATCGACGATTTTCGCGAGGTCTTGGTTGGTCAGCACCTTGTCGGGGAGGGCGACGCCGGTGCCGACGATCGCCACGCCCTGGGGCCGGGGCTTGGCACGCTGGGTCATCGTTATCGATCCCCGCCTTTTTCGCCGCCTTCGTGTTCCGCGAGCGCGGCGACGATGGCGTCGTTGACCTTGAGGTCGTGGTACATCTTGGCCTTCTTGATCGCGTTGGTGATCGTGCGGGCCTCGGAACTGCCGTGGCAGATCATGCACAAGCCGTTGGCTCCGAGCAGGGGGGCTCCGCCGTACTCGTGGTAGTCGTGCTTCTTGTAGATACTTTTGACCACCGGTTCGAACCGCATGGCCAGGTCCATGTCGATCTCCATCGCCTCGCGGGTGATGGTCTGGAAGATACCAGCACTCAGGCCCTCGGCGAGCTTGAGCACGACGTTGCCGGTAAACCCTTCGGTAACGACGACGTTGGCCTTGCCGTTGAACAGCTCTCGGCCCTCGACGTTGCCGGCGTAGTTCAGCGTCTCGTCTTCACGGCAGAGCCGGCTGGTTTCTTTAACCAGAGGAGTGCCTTTGCCCTCTTCGCCGCCGATGTTCATCACGCCGAGCTTGGGGTCTTCGATGCCCAGGACCTTCTCGGCGTAGACGCCGGCCATAATGGCGTACTGATAGAGGTGCGACGGCTTGGGTTCGGGGTTGGCGCCGACGTCGCAGACGACGACCGGGCCGTGGAAGGTGGGCAGGACGATCGCGATGCCGGGGCGGTGGACGCCCGGGAGGCGACGCATGCTCATCTGGGCGGCGGCGACGCAGGCCCCGGTGTTGCCGCCGGAGATGATCGCCTGGCAGTGCTGGTCTTTGGCTTTCTTCTCGCTGCCCAGCCAAGCCATCTTGACGATCGAGCTGTCGGTCTTCGTGCGGAGCGCCGTGACGGGCGACTCGTCCATCTCGATGACCTGCGTGGTCGGCTCGACCACGTAGCGGGGGTCTTTGTGCAGGCCCGCTTCGCGGAGCCCTTCGCGGATGATGTTTTCGTCGCCGACGAGAACGAGTTGGTCGTCCTCGGCCAAGACATCGGCGGCGTTGAGGCCGCCGTCGAGGATGGCGTCGGGGGCGTGATCGCCGCCCATGACGTCAAGCGCAATTCGCACGGATCGAGACTCCGAGGGGGTGACGGGACATCTCGGAGCCGTTCACAACACTAGACGTCCGAGACGCATCGGGGTGAGACCGATGCGTGGGCAGAGTTTACTTGTTTTTCTTGCGGAAGAGCTTGATGTCGAGGAAGAAACCGGGGCGGTTTCCGTTCGGGGGAACGTATCCGGTTTCGCGGCAAGCGGTGTGGGGGCGCTTGGCCTCACCGCTGTGGGGGCAGGTCACGGACTGGGCTTCGCCCAGAGCGTGGTGCGAACGGCCTTTGCGGGTCTGCGTGCGGGTTTTGCGTTGAACGGGCAGCATGTTTACAGGTCCTTATGGGCAATAGGCTTATCTTGCCGGGCGGTGACGCCTTGTGCCGATGAGCCCAGTTGGTGTTTCGGGTTCCGCCGTAGCGAGCCCTAAAGAGTAAGAAGTACCGTTGTTTACGTCAAGGCGGGCGGCTGTCGTGGACATCGGCTGCTATCCTGTCGGGATGGCGACGGTGAGTACGGCATCGCGGTTTGTGTTTTCGGGGCGGGGGAAGACATCGCGTTGGCAGCACCTCGGGGCGTTTACTTTGACTGGGTTGTTGTTGATGTTGGCGTTTCCGCGGCCGGGGTGGGGGGTGTTGGCTTACGTGGCGTTGGTGCCGGCGGGGGTGGCGGCGGCGCGGACGCGGGACTGGCGGCGGCTGTTCTGGACTTCGGCGGTGGTGTTCGGGCTCTGGTGGATGTGGATGCTGCGGTGGCTGACGGGCGTGTCGCCGGCGGCGCCCCCGGTGCTGGGGGTGTGGCTGGGGATCAACGTCGCGTTGGGGGTTTTGGCGGCGGGGGTGCTGCACCAGAAGCTGCGTTGGCCGATGGTGGTGGCGTTGCCGTTGTGTTGGGTGAGTGTGGAGGTGCTGCGGTCGGTTTGGCCGGCGGGGGGGTTCGCGTGGTTTTCGTTGGCCCAGTCGCAGGCGAAGTGGGACGTGGACAGTGTGGGGCGGGTGGTGCAGACGGCCGACCTCTTCGGGCAGCACACGGTGGGGCTGGTGGTGGCGGTGGTGAACGGGGCGTTGGTCGACGTGGCGGTTCGGCGGAAGGTGCCGCGGGGATCGGTGGGGCTGGCGGCGGTGGTGCTGGTCGGGGCGTTGGGTTACGGGCAGTGGCGGATCGGGCAGTGGGAGGGGGCGACGTCGCCGGGGCCGACGATTGCGGTCGTACAGACGGATGTCATTAACGACAACGCGGTGCCCCAGACGGCTGAGGGGTTGGTCGCGAACTTCGAAGAGCTGGCGGGGTTGCACGCCGAGGCGGCGGGGGCGGGTGTAGATTCGGAGGTGAAGCCGGACGCGGTGGTTTGGCCGGAGACCGCGATCCCGTACGCGATCACCGACGAAGCGCGGATCCGCTTCGCGGAGACGAACCCGTTCGGCTCGGAGATGGCGGGATTAGCGCGAGCGCTAGTGAAGCGGGATGGGGTCACGACGGTGGTCGGGGCGAGTGGCCAAGAGTGGGGGGCGGAGGGTGAGCGTCGGTACAACGCGGCGTATCTGGTTGACGCGGCGGGGGCGATCGCGGGGGAGCCGTACTACAAGCAGCACCGCGTGCCGATGGGGGAGTATGTACCAGGTCCGAGGTTTGTCGAGGGGCTGATGGAGAAGATGCAGGTTTGGCCGGGTTATGCGTTAACGCCGGGCGATGGGCCTGTGGTGTTTACGCTGCCGGGGGGGTGGCAGGTGGGGACGCCGATCTGTTACGAGGACGCGATCGCTGGGGTGTGTCGGGCGATGGTGTACGGCGGTCGGGATTCCGGGGGAGGAAAGCGGCTCGACGCGTTGGTGAACCTGACCAACGACGGCTGGTACTCGGGCAAGGGGATGCGTCGTCAGCACGCCCAACTCGCGAGCCTGCGGTGCATCGAGAACCGCGTGCCGATGGCCCGTAGCGTGAACACGGGGATCAGCGCGTTCATCGATTCGGTGGGCCGGACGCAGGCGAGGCTGAACGAGTTCGAGGCGGGGACGCTGACGCACACGATGCGGGTCGACGGGCGGACGACGCTGTACGCAGCGATCGGCGGCTGGCCGTGGTTGTTGTTTGTGTTGTTCACGATCGGGGCGGCTGCGTTCGGCGCGGTCTTCGGCCGACCGCTGGCGAAGCACCGGATCGCGTAGGCGGGGGTGGCTTAGAAACGGTTGGATTTGAACCACGAAGGCGCGGAGGGCGCGAAGAGTTTTTCATCGCATTGGTTTTATTAAACTTAACAATTAAGATTTAAATTAAATTTATAAATTTAATCTTTATGCTCGCTCCCCCTGTCCCTTCGCGTCCTCCGCGCCTTCGCGGTTAAAATGCTTTATTCCAAAGCAATGTGAAAGTGAAGCGCGTGGACAAAGCCAGCCCGATGAAAACTCTTTTGAACACGCTGCCGCAGGTCGGGTGGGTGGAGTGGATCGGCGTGCGTCCGGAGCGTGATCGGCCGATGGTTGAGGTCGAGCAGGCGTCGGTTTCCCGCGAGGCGGGGCTCGATGGCGATCGCTACGCCGGCAAGCCCGGCAGCAAGCGGCAGGTTACACTGATTCAGTACGAACACCTCGCCGTGATCGCAGGTTGCCTGGGACGCGAAGATCGAACCGGCCTCGATCTGCCGGGTCTGCTGCGGCGGAACATCGTGGTATCGGGGATCAATTTGTTAGCGCTCAAGGGCAAGACGTTTCGGATCGGAAGTTCTGGGGGTGCTTCCGGGGGCAATTCCGGGAGCGGGGGCGGGGCGGTGTTGCGTTGGACGGGGTTGTGTCATCCGTGCAGCAAGATGGAGGCGGCTTTGGGGCCGGGCGGTTACAACGCGGTTCGCGGCCACGGTGGCATTACCGCAACGGTTGAAAGTGCTGGGGATTTTGCGGTGGGTGATGCCGTCCGGTTGGAAAGCGTCGTCGACGAATCAGGTCGTGACTAGCATTGGTTTCAGCTGAGGGCGAGGACCACGGCTAGGCCCACGCCGCTGAGCAGGGTGCTGACGACGATGGCGGCGGCGGCGAGGGCGGGGTTGCCTTTGAGCTGGGTGGCGAGGACGTAAGACGCGACCGCGGTCGGGCAGGCGGCGAAGACGAGCATGGTCCGCCGGTCCTCGGCCGAGAGGTCGACCCATAACGCGATGCCCAAGGCGCAGGCGGGCAAGGCGGCGCACTTGAGTAATGCGGCGAGGCCGGCGGTGCCGACCTTTCGGCCGACGGGGTAGCTGACCAATGCGCCGCCGAGGGCGATGAGCGCGAGCGGGGCGGCCGTGCGGCCGACGAGGTCGAGGGTGGTCGTTGCTGCTGCGGGGAGTGCGATGTCGAGACGCCATATAGCGAGCCCCGCGGCGCACGCCAGCAGCAAGGGGTTCAGCAACAGCGACTTGGCCATCGTCCACGGCAGCGTCTTGTCGAAGCGGTGTTGGGCGGCGATCAACACAAGGACACTGAGAAGATTGAACAGCACCATCGTCGGGGCGAAGACCAACGCGGCCTTCGCCAGCAGGGTCGAGCTATCGGCGTGATGGCTTGTCGCCAGTGCGAGTACGGGCAGCCCGACGAAGGCGAGGTTGCCGCGGAACGTGGCCTGAGTGAACACGCCGATTTCGTCAGGAGGCAGTCGGATTGACTTGGCAACCACCCAAGCGATACCGGCGACGGCCACGGTTGCGCCGCCCAACGCGATCAACATGCCGCCGACGGATTCGAGAACCTCGCCGGTCGGTGCGTCGACCAGGACACGCACGATCAACGCGGGCAGGGCGACCCAGTACACCAAGCGGTCCAAGCCCCGGCGGAACGCCTCGTCGAAAAAACGTAGCTGCAGCAACGCCCCGCCGAGCAGGACGAGCAACGCGATCGGCAATAAAGAATTCAGAACCTGTAACACGCCGCGAGTGTAGCCGCGTGGTGTCGGGTGTGTTTTCGTCGTGGGAAAAGCATGCGGTCGTTACCGGCGGATCGATTCGTCGAGTCCGCCGATCGCCCGCCGGACGACAGCTTCCTGTTGCCAGGGCAGGAAGTGCCCCGCATCTTTGAGGAACAAAAGCTCCACCGACTCGGCGTTGGGCAGGTTACTGAGCAAGTAGTCGGCGTTTCCCGGCGGCACGAGGCCGTCTTTTCCGCCCTGCACGATGACGACCGGGCAGCGGATGTCGCTGATCACCTCGGCCAACTCCCGGGTCTGCCGGGGGGCAGCGAACACTTCGTCGTTGGCCCGCTTGAGCGAGGCGGGCAGTAGCCAACGCATCGGCGGCAACGCCCCGGCCCAGTTGTACCAACGCGGATGCTCCAACTCGGGGTCGACCGAACCGGCCAAGACAACCAGCCCGCCGACCCGCTCGGGATCGTCCGCCGCGAGTCGACAAACGATCGGCCCGCCTAGCGAATGACCCACCAAGATCGGCCATCGGCCATCACGCTCAACGAGTAAAGGTGCCAACGCTTTAGCCTGACCCGCGAACGTCAACGCCGCCGGAACGCCCCCCGGAACGCCCCCCGGAACGCCCCCCGGAACGCTCCCCGGAAGATCTGCGGGGCTCTGGCCGAATCCGGGGCGGTCGACACTGATCACCTCGAAGCCTGGCGGCGGGTCGGCGAGGTACGCGAGGTAGTTGTCCGCTGATCCGGGCGTGCCGTGCACGAAGATCAGCCGCGGCGCATCTTGTGGTCCGGCCCTGAGGTAGGAAAGATTGGCCTGACTGTTGGCGTCGGTGATGAACAGCCGCTCGACCCCGGCGGGTAGCGACTATTGCCGAGCGGGGTTCGGGCCGCAGCCAGCCACGCAGACAGTAAAGATCAGCAGGCAGCACCACAGGTACGTCATACAGCATGATAGACCGCGGGTGCTGTGAACTCGTGACGAATTTGTTACGTGTTGATCTTGAACCGCTCGGCTGTTTTTAGTGATACCTACGTAGCGATACTAATGATGATTCGTTTTCGAGCCACGCCCAGAAGTCGCGTTCCATTTCGTCCCAGGAAACGCCGAGCACACGCTGGCAGTCTTCCGAAACGGTGTCGATGCGTATTTGTTGGTAAAGCTCGAAAAACTTCTCGCCGCCGTAGTGTTCGAGGAGATAGACCACCAACGGCCCGCCGTGCGAGTAGGCCGGCCCGACAGAGCGGCCGTAGTTTTCGGGGCTGACCCAGTCGCTGAGCGGGACGGTGTGTCCCTCGGTTTTTGCTTTGTGTAGATGTCGGATCATCCGGTCGCGGAATTCGTCAAGGTCGGCGGCGCTGAAGGCTTGAGCGAAGCCTTCAGCCAGAAGCATCGAGGGCTGGTGGTCGGGGCCGGCCATCTTGGTGATGACGCAGTGGGCGATCTCGTGGTAGTCGAGATATCCCGGGGACGAGCGGTCGTCTCGACAGATCGCCAGGCCGTACATCGCCCGCCCGTTGAAGCCGAGCACTGATCCTCGGGCCCAGACGATCCGTCCGGGGGCGATGGGTTGACCAAGCACCTCGGCGATATCCTCGACGTGCCGGTCCATCTCATTGACGTAGGCCTGGGCGTGCGGGGTTGGGTCGGCTTGGATCAACTCGACGTGGCGGCCGACGGCTTGCACGTCGTAACGTAATCGCATGTTGAACTCGGCGGCCCCCATGGCCCACCAGCCCGTCAGGTTGAGGGCCGGGGTCAGCACCATGTTGCCGCGGTGGTGTGCTTTGCCGAGCGTCTGGGCGAAGTAGACCCCGGCCGCCAATAGCGGCACGGTGCCCAACAAGGCCGCGGCGAGGAACGGCAGCCATTTGATTCGGTGGCGATCGATCTGCGTCAGGCCGAATACATATAACGCCGGCGGCCCAAACACCACGATCAAGGTCAGCACCAGCCACAGCCATGGGTTGGGGCGGAGGGTGTAGATACGCCAGTAAAAAAATTGAACCGCTACTAGAACGATCCAGGACAGCCATATGCCCAAGACCGCAGTGAGCAGGGGGTGGCGTTTGAGCAAATCGGGTTACCGGGTGTACTGTCGTGCTGTCACTATCGGTTAATCAGAGCAACGTGGCTTCATCGCCCCGTAAGTAGGACGTGGCCGAACACGCAGAATTTCACTCGGCTCCAAAAACAGGGCCCCGGTAGAGCGATTGGTCGCGGGCTACTCGTAACGTTTACCCTCGTGTTCGATCCAGCCGCCTTCGCGCCATTTTTTGGGGTCGTGGTGGGTCCAGTGGACGGCGCCGCCGAGGTCGTTGTATTCGTATTCGCCCTTGAACAGCAGACGGTCGCCCTCGCGGGCGGGGACGCGGGGGGCGAGGTCGATGTTGTGGGCGATCTTGATGGTGATGTCGGTGTGATCGACCTCGACGAGGAAGCGTTGGTGACGCGAGCCCTCGTTGTCGTCGGGCAGGACGTGCACGATGGTCCCGGTGTCGGTGATGATGACGTCCGAGCGCTTGCGGCGGTGCAGGTCGGCGATAGGGGAGGGTTTGCGGCTGAGCTTCTTCTGCTTGGCCTTGGCTGGTTTCGTTTCGGCGGGAGGGAGGGTCGCGGTGCGGTCGGTGACGCGGACGCCGCCTTGGGCGTTGGCTTTTTTCTTTTTGAGGGCTTGGATGATCAGCGGCAACGCCAGCAGGAGGATCTGCTTGAGGATTTTGATTGTTTTGGGGTTGAGTTTTTTCGCCATCGCAGGCCTCAGGGAAAAGCCCGCACATGATGCTTGATCACGCGCGGGCTTGGTTTAGCAAATCAATTTCACCCGTTCGACTCAGTAGGTCAGGACGGGCGGCAGTTCCTTGGCCTGGGCGACCCAGCCCTCGACGGTCGATTCGCTGGGCAGGCTGCGGACGAGGTTCTTGCCTTCGTTGACCTCGGCCATCTTGGCGGTGAGGTTGTCGGCCCGGCGGGTAGCGAGTTCTTTAACCGTGTCGACGCCCGCGGCTTCGAGCAGCTCGGAGTATTCCTCGCCGACGCCCTTGATCCGCATCAGGTCGGCCATGTTGCAGAACTTGAGGATTTCTTTTTCGCTCAGCCCCGACGCCTCGGCAACGGCCTTGCGGCCCGCAGGGGCGGCGCCCTTTTCGAGCAGGGCGTCGGTGGTGGTGATGTCGGCCTTGGCGAGGGCTTCTTTCTTCGCGGGGCCGATGCCTTCGATTTCGTCGATCTTGTAGCTCATAGGGTTTCCTTGATTTTTCGGAATTGAAAAAATGAGATGGTTCCACCCGCCCGTACGCCGAGCGACGTTTAGATCGAAAGTGTAAAGCAGAAACCGGTGTTTGGGCAGCTCTGAGAGAAAAAACCTATTTATCCGGACGAAGTTCGGTTCTGTCACCCGTTTGTTCTAGGTATTAAAGCGACGCTGGCTGAGGTCTACGGCGTGAGCTGTTTGATCTGCTCGGCGGCCAGGCGGAAGTCTATGGCGTCGAGGAAGCCGTCGACATGGGCACGCCAGTCGCCGTCTATAGCGATCGAGTTTAGATGGATTGGTATTTGTCGTTACCAAGCAAAACAGCACACGCCGGTTAAGACGGGTGCTGTTAAAAGAGAGTTGGTTTAGGGGTAACCTGCGGTTGCTGCCGGATTATTCGCCCATGTCGGCGACCATTCGGTCGATGGCTTGGTCGATGACGCAGGGCTGGTCGTAATAACCGGACTCGATCATCCGCCGGACGCGGTCGATCTTGGCGTGGTCGATCTGACGGTCGACCGTGCGGCGGACAGTGGTTTCGAATAGATGGCTTTCTTGTTTTTCAAGCGTATCCGTCGTTTGTGACATCTCGATTTGCCCTTTTGCGATTTAACCGTGAAGACCGGCAGGCGGCACGTGATCGGGAAAGAAACCTCAGTCCATTATCAGGATATTCCTTACTCCGATAATATCAGGTCGCTAAGTAGATCAAAATTAAAAAAAGGTAAATATTGAGATAAATCACGTCATTTTAACGTGCTATAGCATTGGGTTTACCCTTATTGCAACTGCAGAAAGCAGCCGTATTCTGTGAACCTTGTTTCGGATTTACCAGTCCAGCGGTCTTAGCCACGCGTCGCGGAGTTCGTCGAGTTTGGCGGTGAGGCATTGGCCCTGGGCGGCGGTGCGGAGGGTGAGGTTCAGGGTGGTGGCGAAGGTGCCGATCTGGCCGAAGGGGACGTTGGCTTCGCGGAGGGATTTGATGACGGCGTCGACTTTGTCGGGGGCGATCTCCAGCAGGTAGCGGCTGGGGGTTTCGGCGAAGCATTTGGCGGTGAGATCCAACTCGCCATCGCTCGGAAGCGTGGAGAGATCGAGGTCCAGGCCGACGCGGCCGGCGAAGGCCATCTCGGCGGCGGCGACGAGGAGGCCGCCCTCGGAGCAGTCGTGGGCGGAGGCGATCAGGCCGCTGGAAATAAGGGCGGCGACGGCCGACGCGTTTTGTGGGCCGGCCCGGAGATCGACGCGGGGGATGCGGCGATCGGCGGTGTTGGGTGCTAAGCCGCAGGCGGCGAGGTGGGAGCCGCCGAGGTTCGGGGTGGTGTCGCCGACGATCAGGAGCGCGTTGCCGGGGGACTTGGCGTCCATGGTGCGGGCTTTGGTGACGTCGTCGACCATGCCCATGGCCGAGATTAGCATCGTGGGGGGGATGGTGATGAGTTGGCCGTCTTCGGTAGTGAATTGGTTGGACAATGAGTCCTTGCCGGAGACGAAGGGGGTCTCGTAGGCCATCGCCCCGTCGTAGCAGGCCTCGGCGGCGCGGACGAGGCTGCCGAGCTGGGCGGGGTCTTCGCAGCGCGGCCAGCAGAAGTTGTCGAGGATGACGAGGTGGCGCGGGTCGGCGCCGACGCAGACGGCGTTGCGCACCGCTTCGTCGAGGGCGGCGAGGGTCGCCCAGTACGAATCGCCGTCGGTGGCGGTGCCGTCGGCGGTGACTTTTTCGGAGAGGTAGGGGGCGAGGCCGTTGGAGAGGGCGACGCCTTTGGACGAGTCGAGCTTGGGGCGGAGGACGGCGCCGTCGGACGGGCCGTCTTGCTCGGGGCCGACCAGGGGCTTTACGACGCTGCCGGCCTGGACCTCGTGGTCGTACTGGCGGACGATCCAGTGCTTGCTGGCGATGTTGGGGTGCGACAGCAAGGTACGGAGCTGGAGGTCGAGGGTGGCGGGTTGGTCGGCGGTGAGGTTGACTTTGACCTTGGGTGGTTCGGCGGGTTGGAGTTGGCCGGGCCACTCGGCGGTGCGGGTGGGGGTGGGGATGCCGTCGTGCATGAACGGCATGGCGAGCTTGCCGACCTCTTGGCCGTGCCAGGTCAGGCGGAGCGTGGGCGTTTCGTTTTCTTGGTAGCCGAATTCGCCGAGGTCGCAGAACGGTACGTCCTCGGCCTCGGCCAGCTTCCGCAACGCCTCGACGTTTTCTGGGGGCACGGCGAGGGGCATGCGTTCCTGAGCTTCGCTGATCCAGACCTCGGTGTAGGTAAGGCCGTCGTATTTGGTCGGGGCGGTATCGAGGGTGACATTGGCCCCGACCTTCTCGGCCATCTCGCCGACGGCGGAGCTGAAGCCGCCGGCCCCGCAATCGGAGATGGCGGTGAACAGGCACTTGGGTTCGCCGGTCTGCGGGTCGATGTAGTCTCTTGCTTGGAGGATGACGTCGAGGGTTTTCTTTTCGGTGATCGCGTTGCCGATTTGCACGGCGTGGCTGAACTCGTCGGCGTGGGTGTCGGTCAGCTCGGCGGAGGAGAAAGTTGCGCCATGGATGCCGTCGCGGCCGGTCGCGCCGCCGAGGATGATGATGCGGTCCCCGGGTTGGGCTTCACCGAAACACTTGTCGAGCGGGATGAGGCCGACGCAGCCGGCGTAGACCAAGGGGTTGGCGACGTAGTCGTCGTGGAAATAGACGGCCCCGTTGACGGTGGGGATGCCCATGCGGTTGCCGTAGTCGCGGACGCCGTCGACGACGCGTTCGAGGGTGCGTTTGGGGTGGATGACGCCGTTGGGCAGTTCGTCGGATTCGATCTCCGGGAACGCGACGCAGAAGGTGTCGGTGTTGGCGATGGGTTTGGCGGAGAGGCCGGTGCCCATGATGTCGCGGATGCATCCGCCGATGCCGGTGGCGGCGCCGCCGTAGGGCTCGAGGGCGGAGGGGTGGTTGTGGGTTTCGACCTTGATGGCGACGCCGTGGGTGTCGTCGAACTTCACGATGCCGGCGTTGTCGTCGAAGACGGAGACAAGCCAGCCCTCGCGGTCGGTGCCCTGCCATTTTTTCTTGAGGTCGAAGGTGGCGGCGGCGACGGTGGACTTGAGCAGGTTGTGGATGGTGACGGTGCCGTCGTCGCTGACGTCGTGGCCGGCTTTGTCGCGGAAGATGTCCAGGGCATCGGGCGAGCCGGTGTAGGACACCGTCGATTTGAGGGTCTTGTGGACGCAGTGCTCGGACCAGGTCTGGGCGAGGGTTTCGAGTTCGACGTCGGTGGGCTCGCGGTCGGCTTGGCGGTAGTAGTTCTGGATCTCTTGCATCTCGTCGAGCGAGAGGAAGAGGTGTGCTTCGCGGGACATGACTTCGAGGGCGGCGTCGTCGAGGTCGCGGATCGGGATGTGGGTTAGGGCGAAGTCGTAGGGCTTGCCGTGGGCGAAGGCTTCGGGGTGGTAGTTGTTGAGCTCGACGGTCTGCACGACGGTGTTGGCGAGGTGCGACTCGGCGAAGCGGCGCAGGGCTTCGGGGTCGAGCGGCTCTTGGGATTGGAAGTCGAAGCGTCGGCCGGTGCGGACCAAGACGTCCGCGTCGGCTAACTCGGGCAGCATCTCGCGGATCGCGTCCTGGGTCGACTCGGCGACGGGGTCCATCACGCCGGGGAGGTAGTGGACCTCGACGATGTCGCAGCGCTCGGCGGGAGGTATCGCGCCGAGGTGGGCCGATTCGTTGACGGGGTCGGCCAAGAGGTCGTTGGCGACCTGCTGGGCCTGGTCGTCGTTGAGTGGGGCTTCGATAAGGAAGACCTGAGCGGTGGTGACGGCGGTGACCGCACTGCCGAGCTCGGCTTGCGCTTGCGTGAGGGTTTCTCGCTCGAGCGCGTTGGGGTGGTCTTTTGACTGACGGACCTCGATACGGATGACGCGTAGGGGGGATTTTGGAGCGGCGGGAGCGTCGGCGGTGGGGGCTGAGGACATGCGGCGAATGATACGACAGACCGCGTGGGCTGTGGGCCGCTCGGATCAGTTGCCCTCATCTTCGGGAGCAGTATTTATGGTCTCGTCGGGGATGCGGCCGACGCGGCCGGCGAATGTAAACCACGAGTATTTTTCTTGGAGGTTGGGTACCCCGGGCGGGAGGGTGGGGTCTTCCTCACGCAGGATCGCTTTGTAGACCGGCATGTAGATGAAGCCCTCGTCGTCGGTGGTAAGGTGGGGGAATACCATCACCAGCGATTGGTCGAGCCGATCATCGACGATCTGGTCGGCGGCGAAAGCGAGTGTTGGGACGGGGGTGTTGGCGGCGGACGGCCCGTCGGGCGTCACGAAGTGCTGCATCAGCACCGCGGGGGCGTTGGTGAAGGCCTGTTCGTTGTAATACTCGGCGGCGACGGGCCGACCGTTGCCGCGGTGCCAGGTGGCGAGGAGGTAGTGGGCATAGAAGAGCTCGGGCTGCTCGGCGACGATGGCGTCGAGTTCGCGGTGGGTGGCTTCGGAGAAGAACGCCTCGGCGTCCTGCTTGGCCAGGGCGGTGAGGCGGACCATCGCGAGCTGCTCGGCCGGGTCGACGTGGAAGCCGAGGTCTTTGTACTTCTCGTTGGTCCGGGCGCTAGCCATCGGGCCACGCTCGAGGGTCTTAAACGCGGTGTAGTACGTCCGCGGCCAAGTTTGGCGATCGGCCCAGACGAAGGGCTTATTGTTCTTGACTGTTTCGGGGGCGAGTAAACCGATCACGACCGCAACCACCGGCACCACGACGAACAGGCTGAGCGTGGCCGCGACGACCCAAGGCCCGCCGATCGAGAAGCCCGGTCGCTCCGTGGGCGACGCGGCGGGCTGAGTGGTATCACTTCCGGGGGCAGGGGGCGAGGCGTTCATCGTGTGCTACAGCACACCATAGGCTTCGAGGCGGCGGGTGACCGCGGGGATCGGGTTGTCGGTGTCGCGGGAGACGAGCTCGGCGTACCAGCCGCGCTCAGCGGCGGCGTCGATATTTTCCTGAAGGTCGTCGAAGAACAGGATATTTCCGGGGGGGATGCCGGTGCCGTCTTCGACGTAGCGGTAGATGGAGGGGTCGGGCTTGGCGAGGCCGACGATCTGGCTGCCCAGCGGGTAGTCGAACAGCTCGATCGGCAGGTACGACGGGTCGCTGCGGTCGGTGATCATCTTCCAGTGGTGGGCGTTGGTGTTGCTGAGGCAGCCGGTCTTGACGGGTAGCAGCGACAGCCGATCGAGCAGTGAGATCGCTCCGGGATAGGTTTCGATCAGGATGGCGTCGGTCACCCGGCGTACCTCGGTAGGGGTGACTTTGGCCAGCCGGGCGGTCTCCGCGAAGAACTCGACGACGGTGATCTTGCCGGTCTCGAAGCGGTCGAACAACTCGGCGAGCGGGTGGTGGTCGCCGCGGCTGGCTTTGGTGGAGAGGTCGCCGGTCAGCCCGGTGAGGTTGGGCAGGTCGGCGCGCAGCGCGGCTTGGTCCCAGTTGTCGGTGATACGTAGCAGCACCCGGCCGAGATCAAATATGACCAGTTGGATGTCGGGGGTCGTGTCATCCATGAAGACGCTCAGCTACGGACTTGGCCGTCGCCGCGTGCGACCCATTTGTAGGTGGTCAGGTCTTCGGCGCCCATGGGGCCGCGGCTGTGGAGCTTGTCGGTGGAGATGCCGATCTCGGCGCCGAGGCCGTATTGCTGGCCGTCGGAGAAGCGGGTGGAGCAGTTGACCATCGCGTTGGCGGTGTCGACGGACTGGACGAAGCGGTCGGCGGCGGCGAGGTCTTTGGTGACGATGGCGTCGGTATGCTTCGACCCATAGCGGTTGATGTGGGCGACGGCGTCTTCGAGCGAATCGACGACGCGGAGGGCGACGATCAGATCGAGGTATTCTTCGGACCAATCAGATTCCTCGGCCGGCTTGGCGGCGGGCAGGACGCTCAGGCTGCGCGTGTCGGCGCGGAGTTCGACGCCTTTGGCCAGCAGCGCCTCGCCGACCCTTTGCACGAGGCCCGCGTCGACTGCGTCCTGGTGGAAGAGGATCGTCTCGGCGGCGTTGCAGACGCCAGTACGCTGGGTCTTGGCGTTGACACAGATGTCGACGGCCATGTCGGGATCGGCGTGTTGGTCGACGTAGACGTGGCAGTTGCCGGTGTAGTGCTTGATGACGGGGATGCGGGACTGCTCGACGACGGCGCGGATCAGCGACTCGCCGCCGCGGGGGATGCAGACGTCGAGGAGCTCGTCGAGCTTGAGCAGTTCGCCGACGGCGGCGCGGTCGGTGGTGCCGACCAGCTGCACAGCGTCGGTGGGTATGCCAGCTTTATCCAATCCCGCTTTGACGCAGTCGGCGATAGCGGCGTTGGAGTGCAGGGCTTCCTTTCCGCCGCGGAGGATGGCAGCGTTACCCGACTTCAGGCAGAGGGCGGCGGCGTCGCAGGTCACGTTCGGCCGGGACTCGAAGATGATGAGCACGGTGCCGAGGGGCACGCGGACCTTGGAGAGACGGATGCCGTTGGGCAGGACCCGGCCGTCGAGGATGCGGCCGACGGGGTCGGGCTGGTCGGCGATCTGGCGGACGGCGTCGGCCATGTTCTGGATGCGGGCATCGTCGAGGGCGAGGCGGTCGAGCATCGCCGAGGCGAGGCCGTTGGCCCGGCCGGCTTCGAGGTCCTTGGCGTTGGCGGTTTTGAGGGTTTCGGCGTTGGCGACGAGGGCGTCGGCGGTGTAGCGGAGGGCGTCGTCGCGGGTCCGGCCGGGCACGGCGGTGAGGGCGAGGGCGGCCTTGCGGGCGGCCTGGGCTAGGCCCAGGCAGTAGCCGGCGACATCGGTGGATTCGACGGTAGCGGTGGTCATAAGACCCGCATCGTAGCCGGGGCGGGGGCGGGGTGGCGAATATCGGGCTGTTTTGGCTGCTAGGCGTCAGTTACCGGGGGTGGCGCGGCGTTGGACGGTGATGGGCATGACTTCGGGCAGTTGGACGAGTGTGATGCCGGGGGGGGTGATGATAACGGGGCGTTCGAGCGAGGTTTGCTCGATCTTGGAGAGGTCGGTGATGCTCAGCTCGGCCCGGATGGTGAGTGCGGGGTCTTTATCGTCGCTTTTTTCGTTCTCGCGGATGCGGGCGATCACGTCGGCGGGGCCTTGCAGCTGCACATCGGTAAGGAAGTTGGTCTGGTCTTGCGGGCGGACGGTGTAGCGGAGCTGAACGTCGACAGGCAAATTGATAAAAAGCGGGACTCGGTTGACGACGAGTGTGTCAAGGTCGTTGGCGAGGGTGTAATTGATACGTACTTGCGAATCGTCAGCGGGAAGCCAGGGTTGCTCGAGCGCGTCGGGGTAGGTCAGCGGGACGTTGGTGGCGACACGCTCGAGGTTTTCGCTTTCGCCGGTGTCGATCAAGGTGGCGACGATGGATTCGCCGCGGAGCTGCTCGACGATATCGAACGGGGCGGTGATCGAGATGCGGTCTGGGGCGACGACGGGGTTGCCGTTGAGCTCGACGTCGCCGACGTCCACGACGATCGGCAAGTCGATGGTCTTCAGCGGCTGGATCGTCACGTTGAGCGTGGCGGCCGGCTCGATCTCAAGATCGGTGATCCCTATTTCTCCCAGACCGGCACGGATCAGAGCTTCGTCGAGGATGATGGTGCGGACGGTGGGTTCGGTGACGCCGTTAGGGTCGAGTTCGTGGACTAGGGACGACTCGGTGGCTTTGTTGAATTGTTGGATCTGTCCGCTCGATCCGCGATAGCTGATACGTAGGTCTGCGATATTGGGGGTGATGACGAAGCCCGCGGTCGGTTCGGTGATCTCTAGGCGAACGGATTTGCCGGTCTCTTGTTTGAGGACGGTGGCCTCGGCGTAGAGCCAGACGAGCGCCGCGATGATGGTGACGACGATCCAGGTCTCGACTTTTTCGTGGAATTTACGCTGGGCCATAGGAAGCGGTGGTGTTTAGACGGGTAGCAGCGAGTTGAGATTCGGGCGTTTGATCGACCCGCGTGATCAGGTTGCGGGCTTTGGGTCTTTGGCGGGGGGCTCGTCCGAATCAGGCGTGCTGGGCGCATCGAGCGTGACGTCGGTCATGCCCTTGGTCAGGACGCGGCGGAGGTCTTCGACGGTGAGGTGCCGGGTCAGGACGCCACGCTCGGCGACGCTTATCGTGCCGGTCTCTTCGGAGACGACGATGATGAGCGAGTCGACCTCGCTGGAGAGGCCGATAGCGGCTCGGTGGCGGGAGCCGAGCTCTTGCTCGACGCTGTCGCCCTCGGCGAGGGGGAACTGGACGCCGGCGGCGACGATACGGTCGCCGCGGATCACCACACCCATGTCGTGCAACGCCGAGCCGGGCCAGAAGATCGTGTTGAGTAGTTCTTTGGTGACGTCGGCGTCGACGCGGATGCCCGCCTCAACGATCCCGCCCAGGCCGACCCGCCGCTCCAGCGCAACCAAGGCCCCGACTTTGTTGCGGGACAAGTACTGCATCGATCCGATCAGCTCTTCAACAACGCGGGCTTTACGCAGCCCGGTCTGGCGGAAGAAACGCGTCTCGCCGAGCCGAACCAGGGCGCGGCGGAGCTCGGGTTGGAAGACGATGATCAGGGCGAACGAGATGAAGCCGAGGAAGTCGGAGTAGAGGAAGCTGAGGCGTTCGAGTTGGTCCGCTCCGCCGAGGATCTGGATGATGAGGGTGCCGCTGATGAGGATGATGGCGACGCCCTTGATGACCCGGGCCCCGCGGGTGCCGCGGAGGAAACGCAGGATCAGGTAGACCACGACCCAGATCACCGCAAACTCGAAAACGATCGCGAACGGCTCATTCTCCCAGTAGTTCTTGACGCGGGCCCAGACCTGCTCAAGGTTCTCGGTCAGGTTGTTGAGCAGGTCTTGGTACATGCTGAACGGTTAATTTGGCAGGAGAGGTGGCCTGTACGAAGGCTCAAACCTATTTCAGTTCACTATCGGGTAGATACCAGCGACGGGAGCATAATCCCGTCGCAGCCCGAGTCCGTGATAATAACGTGTCTAATCACCTATGAACGACAGGGTATCGGGTGTAGGCAAAGCTCCGTTATAATGCATTGTCCTCGTTTACCCGGGGTAGTGTGTCTGGTTTCGATGTCTCCCCCCGGTAACCAATCCCGATGGCCCACCTCGAACGCCTGCGGTCCAACATCCAGTCTTGCTTCCTGGGCAACCAGCAGGCGATCGACAAAGTGATCGTCTGCCTACTGGCTAAAGGCCACGTATTGATCGAAGACGTCCCGGGCGTGGGCAAGACGACGCTGGCGGTCGCGTTGTCCAAGTCGCTCGACGGAAGCCTGTCGCGTATCCAGCTCACCCCGGACATGCTCCCGGCCGACATCCTCGGGGTGACGATCTGGGACCAGCAGAAAAACGAATTCACCTTCAAGCCCGGCCCGATATTTTCCAACGTCGTCCTGGCTGATGAGATCAACCGCACGACCCCGCGGACCCAGTCAGCCCTGCTCGAGGCCATGAACGAGTCGCAGGTCTCGATGGACGGCGTCACCCGCCGACTGCTCGACCCGTTTCTCGTGATTGCGACACAGAACCCCGTCGAGTTTGAAGGAACCTACTTCTTGCCCGAGTCTCAACTCGACCGCTTCCTGATGCGGATCAGCCTGGGCTACCCCAGCCCGGCCGACGAGGCCCGCGTGCTCACGATCGATCCCCGGCGGACCGCGTTGGCCGACCTCAAGCCGGTGATGACCGCCCAGGAACTCGTCGAACTCCAGAAGCAGACGGAGGAGGTGAGCGTCGACCCGACGCTGATCGACTACGTCGTGGCCATCGCCAACGCGACCCGGACGCACGAACAGCTCCAGATCGGCGTCAGCCCCCGCGGCTCGTTGGCCCTGATCCGCGCGGTGAAGGCGACCGCCCTCGTCCACGGCCGGGACTACGCGACGCCCGACGACGTCACGTCCAACGTCGTCCCCGTCTTCGCCCACCGCTGCGTCAGCAAGACCTACATGCACGAAACCGACGGCGTCGCCAGCCACCGCGTGCTCAAGGAAATCCTGGAGTCGGTGCCGAGCCCGGTGTAGCGGCCGGTGAATTTCTGTACACACTTTTGTGTTTAGCGAGCAACGCGCAGCGTCCCGCTATTCCACGTCCTTGACCAAAACGCGCGCCGCGGCGACCGAGCCGAGCGTGACGACGGGGCGGTCTTCGGTCTGCACGCTCACCGCGTCGGCGTGGGGCTGACGCTCGGTGACGCGGGTCGAAGCGCCGGGCATCAGGCCGTGGGTCTCGGCGAAGCGGAGGAAGTCGGGGTCGTGGTCGACGATACGCACGACCGTTAGGGGGCGATCGATCGGCGCGGCGTCGAGGCTTAGCGAGGTGTCGCGTAAGAGTGGCTGGTCGGGCCGGGGGATCGGCGAGCCGTGGGGGTCTGCCGTGGGGTGGCCGAGCAGTTCATCGATGCGGTCGAGGACTTTGTCTGAGATCGTGTGCTCGAGCTCTTCTGCCTCGGCGTGGACCTCGGACCAGTCCATGTTCAGGACCTCGACGAGGAACAGTTCGACGAGGCGGTGTCGGCGTAAGACGCGGTGGGCGAGCTTGCGGCCGGAAGCGGTCAGCTCGACCCCAGCCCGAGGGGCATAACGCAGGAGGTCGGCCTCGGCCAACGACTTGACCATCGTGGTCGCCGTGCCGGGCGTGACGCCGACCGCCTCGGCCAGCCGGCCCATCGGGACTAATTCGTCACCGCCACGTCTGACCTGTTCGAGGCAGATCTGCTTCAGGTAGTTCTCTACGGTGACGCTGGGCATGCCTTGATTCTCGTTTGACATCTTTTGGGGGGCAAGTATGATTATCAAGATATTAATTTTGATTAATCAAAATAAAAATCAATAATGTTCAAAATACAGCTAAAATTAGTTCTGGCAGCCTGCATCCTCGTTACACCTATACGAGCCGATCTTGGTGCTTCTGAAGTCGAAAACGGCCTGGAAAGCCGAATATCGCAAAATTTTGTATCCGAAATGCCCCCAGGCTCCGACGGTGAACGGTCTGGGGTAGGACTGCCTTTCGACATGGGGCGGATGCGGCAAGCGATGGCCGAGCAGGGGATCGAGTTCTCGGCGGGGTTTATCGCCGACTACTCGGTGGTCTTAGAAGGCGGCGTCGACGACGGCTCCGATGCCTTCCGCCACCTCACCACGGTCGGGGTCACGCTCGACACCCAACGCTTATTCGATCACCCCGGCGGCACGGTCTACGCCGACTTCGTCACCCAGAACGGCCGGGACGGCTCGGAAGAGGTCGGCGACTTCCAAGCCTTCTCCAACCTCGACACCGACGACTTCACCACGATCTACGAAGCCTGGTACGAACAGGAACTGCTCGACGGCCGGGTCCGCATCAAGCTCGGCAAGATGGACGCCAACAACGAGTTCGCTTTCGTCGAAAACGGCGGCGAATTCATCAACTCGTCCCCGGGCTTCAGCCCGACGATCCTCGCCTTCCCGTCGTACCCCGACTCGGCGATCGGGGCCAACGTTTTTGTCTACGAAGACCTCGACGATCGCTCTGCTTTCTATTTCGGGATCGGCATCTTTGATGGGGCGTTGCAGGAGGGTTTTGCCACCGGGCAGCGCGGATTCTCGACCGTCTTCGGCGAGCCTTCGGACTTCTTCTTGATCGGGGAAGCCGGCGTTGAACACGAAAACGCCCTGGGCCCCGGCCGGATCGGTGTCGGCGTCTGGCACCACTCCGGAACTTTCGACCGCTTCGACGCCGGCACCGAATCCGGCACGACCGGCGGCTATGTCGTCGTCGATCAGACGCTGTTTCGAGCCAATCCCGAAGACCCGGAAGACGAGCGTGGGATCGGGCTCTTCGCTCAGTACGGCTGGGCCGACGACGCGGTTAGCGAGGTCGACCACCACGCCGGGCTCGGGGTCCAGTGGACCGGACCGCTCGCCGAGCGTCCCGATGATGTGCTGGGGCTGATGGTCAGCCCCGTGTTTTTTACCGACGAAGCCGGCGCGGGTTTCACGGAGGAATCGGAGTGGGCGTTCGAGGCGTTCGTAAAGCTGCAGGTCACGCCGTGGCTTTCCGTCAAGCCCGATATCCAGCTCATTCTCAACCCCGGCGGCGACGAGGACATCGATGATGCCTGGGTCGGCACGCTGCGTTTTGAAGCGACCTTCTGAAACAGAACGCGGGCCGGCCACCGTTCGCAAACCCGACGGTAGACATAAATCAATCAATTCAAATATAATCAATCTGCACTTTGAAAGGCCAAAATATGATTTTTCAGCTTCAAAAACGTTTATCGCTTCAAAACGGCGTCCGCCGCTTCGGCCTGGCGTTGTTGGCTTCGGCTGCGTTGATTACCGGTTGTGGCGATGGCTCTGGCGACGCCGCTAACGGTGCCGAAGGTGATTCCGGAAAAGGTCTCCCGAGCGTCGTCACCACGACCACGATGATCGACGACCTGGTCCGCACGCTCGGCGGCGACCACATCGAGGTCGTCAGCATCATGAAGCCCGGCCAAGACCCGCACGTTTACGACGTTCTGCCCCGCGATGCCCAGGCGATCGCCGACGCCGACCTGATCGTCGCCAACGGGCTGAACCTCGAAGCCACCCTCCACCAAGTGATCGAAGCCAACACCAACGGCAAGATCGTCTACGCCGCCGAGCACGAAGCGATCGAGACGCTCGGCTCGGAGGACTACGAAGGTGCCCCCGACCCGCACTGCTGGATGGACGTTTCCCTGTGGAAGCACTACACCGCCGCGGTTCGTGACGGGCTCATCGCCGTCGATCCCGACAACAAGGCCGACTACGAAGCCAACGCCACGGCGTACCTGGCCGAGCTCGACAAGCTGCAGGCTTTTATCATCGAGAGCTTCGCCGAGGTCCCCGAAGAACAGCGGGTCATCGTGACTAGCCACGACGCGTTCAACTACTTCGGTGCCGCCAACAAGATCGAAGTCCACGGCGTCATCGGCATCAGCACCGAGCAGGCTCCGCGCCCGCAGGACATCGCGGCGCTCGCAAACATGATCAAGGACCGCGGTGTCAAGGCGCTGTTTATCGAGACCTCGGTTACGCCGACGCTCAACGCGATTGTTGAAAAAGTTGCCGAGGAGACCGGCACGAAGATCGGCGGCACGCTCTATAGCGACTCGCTCGGCCGGCCCGGCAGCGGTGCCGACACCTACATCACCATGATGAAGCACAACGTCACTACAGTTGTTGAAGCGTTGAAATAAGTGATTTTTTGCTGCAGATTTCGCCGATTACGCAGATAAGAACCGGTTTAATACCGCTGTTTGTAGCGTCAAAAAATCTGCGTACATCTGCGAAATCTTCGGCTAAGTGTCCCTGTCCATGACCGACCCAGACCCACCTCTCCGCGCGACCGACGTCACCGTCGCCTACGACGCCCGGCCGGTGCTGCGCTCGGTCTCGTTCACGCTTGAGCCCGGGCAGATGCTCGGGATCGTCGGGCCCAACGGCGCGGGCAAGTCGACGCTACTCAAGTCCCTGCTCGGCCTGATCGACCCGGACTTCGGCAGCGTCGAAGTCTTCGGCCAGGACGTCGAGGATGTACGCACCCGCATCGCCTACGTTCCGCAGACCGAGGGCGTCGACTGGGATTTCCCCATCACCGTCCGCGAGGTCGTGCTGATGGGGCGGTACGGCCAAAAAGGCTGGTTCGGCCGGCCCAACCGCGGCGACCACGAACACGCCCACGCCGCGCTAGAAAAAGTCGGCATGTCGCAGTTCGCCGACCGCCACATCCGCCAGCTCTCGGGAGGTCAGCAACGCCGGGTGTTTTTGGCCCGGGCGTTGTGTCAGGGGGCGGAGCTGCTGCTGCTCGACGAGCCGTTCGCCGGGGTCGACGCGGCGACGGAGAAGGCGATCTTCGGGCTAATCGACCAGATGGCCGCCGAGGGCAAGGCGTTGTTAGTTGTGAACCACGACCTGTCGATCCTCGACCGCTTCGACCGCGTGCTGTTGCTGAACCAGCGCGTCGTCGCCTTCGGCCCCCCGGAAGAAGTGGTGAACGAGGCAAGCCTGCGGGCGACTTACGGCGGCCGGCTGTCGCTGCTCGACGAGGCGGACGAGACCCTGCGTCAACGAAGGAACACCCGTGACCCCCACCTTGCTCGCACTACTTGACTGGGACCTGGGCCAGTGGTCCGCCCCGTGGTCGGCGCAGTGGATCGCCGAGACGCTGTGCAGCATGCTCGTGGGCCTGGCCTGCGGGGTGCTGGGCGTGTTCGTGGTGCTGCGTCGGATGGCGCTGATCGGCGACGCCTTATCTCATGCCGTGCTTCCGGGGGTGGTGTTTTCGTTTCTGATCAGCGGGATTGCGTGGGCATCGTGGGGGCTAAACGAAAACGGAGAGGTGACCAACGCGGCGGCGGCTTGGGCGGGCCCGAAGGTTGCGGCGGTGATCGATGGGATCACGCCGCCGGTGCTGATGCTGATCGGGGCGACGGTGACTGGGCTGATCACCGCGGTGCTGATTAATCTGGTCGTGCGGTTCAGTCGGACGAAGGAAGACTCGTCCATCGGCATCGTCTTCACCGCGATGTTCGCCCTGGGCATCATCATGATCAGCGCTCTGCCGCAGAGCGCCCACTTCGACCTCGACTGCTTCCTCTTCGGCGACCCGCTGGCGATCCAGGAAGAAGATCTCTGGATGATGGGGATTATCTGCCCGGCGGTTTTGCTAACCGTCGGCGTGTTGTACTACCGGCTGAAACTCGTGAGCTTCGACCCGCTGGTTGCCGCGGCGATGGGTGTGAGCGTCGCGGCGATGCACTACCTCATCATGGGCCTGCTTTCGGTCACGGTCGTGGCGGGGCTGAAGACAACGGGCGTCGTGCTGGTCGTGGCGATGGTCATCACGCCCGCCTCGGCGGCGTACCAACTCACGAACCGCTTCTGGGTGATGCTGGTATTGGCGGGGGTGTTCGGTGCGGTGTCGGCGGCGGTGGGGATGTCGATCGCGTTCGTCGTCAACTCGCCGACGGGCCCGGCGATGGTGCTGGTGGCGGTGGCGATCTTCGGCCTGGCGGTCGTCTTTAGCCCCGGCCACGGCATCGTGTTCGACCGTATCCGCCGGTTCAAGCTCGCCCGCCATGTAGAGAACGAAGACGTCCTCAAAGCCATCTACCGCCTCGGCCCCCAGCCCGCAGGTAAGTTCCAAGACACCCTCGCCGAGCAAACCCGCCTAACAGCGGGCAAGGTGACGGCCGCGCTTCGTCGACTACGAGGTGAAGAGTTGGTCGTCGATCAGGGCGAGTCTTTCACGCTCACTCCGGCAGGTGTCCGCCACGCCGAGACGATGGTCCGCGCCCACCGGCTTTGGGAAACCTATCTGGCCGACCGGATGGACATCCCCCTGGAAGAGGTCCACCGTGAGGCCGAACAACTCGAACACGCCCACGACTTCGCCGAACGTCTAGACGAGACCCTTGGCCGTCCGGATGTCGATCCTCACGGCTCAACGATCCCCCGGCGTAGCGACGACGAAACCAACGTTTAGCCGACGATCGCAGGTCGTTGCGAACTGTAGTTACATCTTTTTTGCGAATCCGGGAACCTGTTGATTCTTGGTGCGTCTATCCGTATGCCCCTGTCCCATACGCGGAGAACCTGCCCGATGAAACCGAACTACCGTTTGTGCCTTTTTTACGGCTTGGCCGCGTGGCTATGGCTACCTACCGCGGCTGAGGCTCGGATCAAGTTGATAACGTTGCCCGTGCGGGAAAGAGTCGAGATCCAGCTCGACCACGACAGCGCAACGCTGGTGGAAGAGGAGCGGATCGTACCGCTGGTCCGCGGCGTGAACCAGGTCGACTTTTCGTGGGCCAACACGCAGATCGACCCGAGTACTATTGTGTTTCGCGTTCTTGGCCCGGCCGGGGAAAGCGAGGCAGCGGGCGAGGTCAACGTTTTATCCGTGACCTATCCGCCCGGCGAAAACGCGTTGGTCTGGCAGGTCTCGTCCGACGTCTCTACCTCCGTCACGGTCCGGATCAGCTATCTCCTCGGCGGGCTGACCAAGAGCTACCACTACCGCGCGGTGGCGGAGCACGACGAGTCGACGCTGACGCTGAGCCAGTACATCCGTGTGCAGAACTTTGCGGGCGAGGGCTACGACGACACCGAAATTTATGCTGGTTTGGGCGACACCTTCCTCAAGCCGATCGGCGTCAACGAGACCAAGCAGATGCTCGTCGAGCGTTTCGATGCTATTCCGGTGAAGAAGACGTACACCGCCGACCTGCACCGCTTCGGTTGGCTGGATCAGTCGCAGTACAAGCTCCGCGTGCCGATGCATTACCGCGTCGAGAACACCGCGGATACCGGCCTCGGCGTATCGCCGCTTCCGGCGGGCAAGGTGCGGATCTTTCAGAAAGACGGCCCCGGCAGCGACGCCACCACTGCGTTCCTCGGCGAAGACTTTACCCGCTACACGCCCGTCGGTAACCACGCCGACCTGTTCCTCGGCGTCGCCCAGGACATCGTCGTTAAACGAACCGTCGAGTCCCGCCAAGACGAACGCATCGCCGGGGACTTGTTCAATCGCCGGGTGACGCTGAAGTACGAGATCGAAAACTTCAAGGACACCGCGGTGACGCTCAAACTCGTCGAGCTGATCGAAGCGGTCCGGCGTGAGCTCGGGCTCGCTTCCGGGCAGTCGGCCGAGTGGGTGATCGGCGAGGCGACCTCGATGCGCGATGGCCTCGTTATCGACGAGACGAATCAAAACGAGATTACTTTCGCTATCGATCTCCCCGCCCGCGACGGGGAAGAGGCTGAGAAAGTGACGCACACGCTCGAACTCGTGTTTAAGAATCAATGGTGAACGATTTAGATCCGCAGCGGTAACGCCGCGCATTGCCGGTTCGCCCGGCCAACAGGAGACTCTCCGTGAAATATCTATCTACTTTGCTTTTATCCCTGATTGTTCTTCCGGGTGTTGCCAAAAACATCGACCTCTCTACCGTCCCCGACCGCGACACGGTGCAGCTGACGATCTACAACAGCGCCGACCTCACGCTGGTCCGCGAGACCCGCAAGGTGGTGCTCAAGGAAGGCAACAACCCGCTGCAGTTCTCGTGGGCCAACACGCTGATCGATCCGACGTCGGTGCAGCTGCGGTTCCTGAACCACGCAGAGAAGCTGGACGTCTTGGACACCACGTTCCCGCATGACCGGCCGCAGGTCCTGGTGTGGAACGTCGGCAGCGAGTACGCCGGCGAAGCGACGATCGAGATCAGCTACTTCACCTCAGGTATTTCGTGGTCGGCCGACTACACCGTGATCGCCACCGCCGACGAATCGGCCGCGAGCGTCGAGGGCTACGTCACCGTCGTGAACAACTCCGGCGAAGATTACGAATCTGCTCAGGTCCGACTCGTGGTCGGCACGATCAACCTCGTCGAGCAGATCGTCGAACTCGCCCGGCAGTCGGGGCGGAAGGTCGAAGAACTCACCCGACGCGAGCGCGATAACTTCCAACTCGGGGCCGTCCGCCGGAGCGTGGCGGTGAGTGACCTGATGGCCTTGGAAGCCGCGGCGGCACCGCAGGCACCCAAGCCGATTATCAAGCAGGGCCTCAGCGAATACTTCATCTTCACCATCGAAGGCACCGAAGACTTAGCGACCAACTCCCGCAAGCGCCTGCCCAGCTTCGCCGCCGATGCCGCGACGCTCAAAGTCCAGTACCGCTACCGTCCCCGCGAGTATGGCGACCGTTTGGTCCGCCTCTTCCTCATGACCAACGACACCGAATCCGACATGGGCGTCTCGCCCCTGCCCGACGGCCAAGTCCGCGTCTTCCGCCAAAAAGAAAACGGCAGCGGGCTGTCGTTCCTCGCCCGTCAGCAGGTCAAGTACATCCCCATCGGCGACGATATCGAACTCAATCTTGGCGTCGACCCCAACGTCGGCTTCGAACTGCGGACCCAACATGCCTATCGCGACAACCTCTGGCTGCGATTGAATCGGCCGAACGTCCTGCGACGGGTAGATCAGCCGGGGGTGAAGTTCGATGACCGCTCGCGGGTAGTCGGCTGGGACCAACACAACGTGATGGTCCGCCGCGTCCGTAACGACACCCCCCGGATAATCGATGTAGAGATACGGCAGAGTATCCCGGGGGACGCGACGTTCACCAGCCGGCTCGGCGTCACGCGTTTCGACAACTCGTCCGTCGTCTTCGGCGGTAGCCTCGAGCCCGGCGAACGCTACGACGCGGTTTACCAGGTCAGCACCAAGCAGGGCACCAACGCGAAGCAGTCCCGGCTGGAGATCGTCGACGGCGATCCGGCCGAGCCCACTTGGCTCGCGGGCCGTTAAAAGAATTGGCCGAACCCTTGCGGGCGTGCTAGCGTCGTAGACACGATGAAGCGTCTGCTTTCCTCAATCCGCCTCGGCCGACCCCACCCCCGCGATCTGCGGAGGTGGTTACTCGGCGGGGCGGTTTTAGTATTGGTCTGGGCGGGCGTGGGCTCCACGGTCCAGGCTGCACGTGACCGTATCCCGCAGGCGGCTGACGTTACGGCGGAGGCGCGGCAGGTGAGCGTGCTACCCGTTGACGCCGCAGCGCGGGCCGAGCGCATCGAAGCTCTGATTGGTCTGCTGCAGCGACTGTCGCTGGACGACCGGCTGGACCCGGAACTGATCGACGCCGTCGAGGCGGCGGTAGCGGAGATGACGCCTGACGAACAGCTCGGATTTGTCCGCGGGTTGATGCCGCCGGGGCTGGAGCCGATGCTGCGGGCCTTTCAGGCGATGGACGAAGCGCAGCGACGCCGGGCGATCGACCGGATGGAGCGTGAGTTCCGCCGATCGGAATGGCTTGCTGAAGACGCTGATCCCGAGATGTTTACCGAACTGGTCGAGACCGCGACGCGGGGGTTCTTGGACGCAGACAACCCCGAGGCGCAGCTCGATCTGCTGCCGACGATGCAGAAGATTCTGCGTGCAATGCAGAACCCCGGTTAATCCTCAGATGCGAAAAGAGTCCGCCGTCGAAACCGCTGAACCCATGATCGAAGTCGAGGCCGTGAGCAAGGCCTTCGCCGGCCGACCGGCGGTAAGTGAGCTGTCGCTCACCGTCCGCCGGGGCGAGATCTACGGCCTGCTCGGCCACAACGGCGCGGGAAAGAGCACGACGCTCGGCATGTTGCTCGGCCAAGTCTTTCCCGATGAAGGCAAGGTTCGATTGCACGGGTGCGATGTGCTGCGTCGTCGGCGGGCGGCGTTGTCGGGCGTCGGGGCGATCTTCGAGTCGCCCTGTTTCTATGACTACCTCACCGGCCGGCGGAACCTCCGTATCTTCGGTCACTACTCCGGCCGGGTGGAGGCGGCCCGGCTCGACGAAATCGTCGAACAGGTCGGCCTCGTCGGACGGATCGACGAGCCGGTCGGCACCTACTCCCACGGCATGCGGCAACGACTCGCGCTCGGCCAAGCGTTGCTGCATCGGCCGCAGACGCTGATCCTCGACGAGCCGACCGACGGCCTCGACCCGCAGGGCATCGCCGAATTCCGCCAGACGGTCCGCCGGCTGAACCAAGAGCAGGGAATGACAATTTTGTTCAGCTCGCACCTGCTCAGCGAGGTCGAGCAGGTCTGTGATCGCGTCGCGGTGCTGCACCGCGGTCGACGGGTGTTTGAAGGGGTGTGGAACGCGCAAACCGCGGGCCCGCGTTGGATAGAACTCGAAACCGATCGGCGGGATGAAGCGTTGGCCAAGCTGCGCGACGCGGGGCTGATCACCGAAGACTCCGACCCGCTGTATCCCGACCGGGTGTCGCTGGCCGAGTCGGCCGACGCGGCGGCGGTGAACCGTTGCCTGGTCGAGGCGGGGTTTGCGGTGGGGCGGTTGGACCCGGTGCGGCCGACGCTTGAATCGTTCTATTTGCTGAAGGTCAATTCCGGGGGGGAGGGGGTGGCTTGCTGATCGTTAGCCAATTTGTTGACGAGTTGTACAAGCTCTTCGCCCGCAAACGGACCTACATCGGCTTCGGCGCGTTCGTGGTGCTGCAGGTGATGATCTTGGCGTTGCTTCAGCACCCGCGGGCCCGTGAGCAAGTCGCCCGGCTGCTGGAACAGAATGGGTTGGGTTTTGACGATCACTATATGGGGCTGACGCTGGGTATCGTCGTCATCGCGTTTTCGTTTACGTTCCTCGGCGGACTGTACGTCGCGTTGGTGGCGGGAGATATCGTGGCGAAGGAGGTCGAGGACGGGACGATGCGGATGGTGCTGTCGCGGCCGATCGGGAGAGTGCGGCTGCTGGCGGTGAAATTTGCGGCCTGCATTCTGTATACGCTGTTGCTGGTGTGGTTCTTAGGGGTGACGGCGTTAGTCTTCGCGAGCCTATACCGCGGTGGGCCGGGCAAGCTGTTTATCTTTTTCCCGGACGAAGAGTTGTTCGCTTTTTACGACACGGTCGAGGGCTTGTGGCGGTACGGCCGGAGTATTGTCTGTCTGAGTTTTGCGACGCTTGCGATCGCCGCGTTGGGGTTCATGTTTTCCTGCTTCAAGATGAAGCCGGCGGCGGCGACGATCCTGACGTTGTCGGTGTTTTTCGTGGACGTGGTCTTGATGAACCTGCCGTACTTCTCAGAGCTGCGGCATCTGTTCATGAGCTACCACATCGGTTTCTGGGTGCGGACGTACCACGTCTACCCGCCGTGGCCGGAGATCGCGCAGAGCGTGGCGTGGCTGACGGGGTTGATGAGCACGTTCGTGGTGGTCGGTGTTACGCACTTCGCGGGCCGCGACCTGAAGGGCTAACTTTCCGGCGTAGCTATACTGGTTGAATGGCAGAGGCCGTCGCCGAGATTCAGCAGGTCACGAAGGTGTACCAGAAGTCTAAGCTCGCTCCGCCGGTGCACGCGCTCGCGGGCGTGGACCTCGTGATCCCGCGGGGGCAGTACATCGCGATCATGGGACCGTCGGGCAGCGGCAAGTCGACGATGATGAATATCATTGGGTGTCTGGACCGCCCAACGTCGGGCCGATACCTGCTCGATGGCGAAGACGTGGCGACGATGAGCGACGAAAAACTCTCTCGTGTCCGCGGCAAACGGCTGGGTTTCGTCTTCCAGGCGTTCAACCTGATCCCCCAACTCAACGTACAGGACAACGTCGCGGTGCCGTTGTTTTATCAGGGCCTATCGCCAGCGGTACGGCGGGAACGAGCAGCCGTGGCGCTCGGCCGGGTCGGATTGGCTGAGCGGCTGGAACACCGCCCCAGTGAGCTCTCCGGCGGTCAGCAGCAACGCGTCGCCATTGCCCGGGCGTTGGTCAATGAGCCGAGCATCCTTTTGGCTGACGAGCCGACCGGGGCGCTCGACACCAAGACAGGCGACGCCATCCTCGAGCTCTTCGAAGAACTCCACCAGGCCGGCCAGACCGTTGTCGTCATCACGCACGATGAAGAGGTCGCCCACCACTGCGAACGCGTCGTCCGCCTCCGCGACGGCCTGATCGACCGCGACGAAGCAGGGGGGAAGGCGGCGTTGCAACCGGCCCACGCCGAATGACCCCGCGGGAGATTTTCAATGCCCAGCCGACGAAGTTTCCTCAGAAGAAGTATGGGCTTGGCGGTCACCGGGCCGACGGCGGCGGCATGGGCTCAGTCCCGGGAGGCCGCCGTGTCGGCTAAGCCCAGCAAAACGACTTTCCGTATGCCCTTGGAATCCGCCCCCCACGAACGGACGTTTATGCAGTGGCCCAGCAACGCTCGCGTCTACGGCGGCACGCGATGGCTGCGTCGGGCGCAGGCCGCCATCGCTGATCTCGCCAATACGATCGTCCGCTACGAGCCGGTGGTGATGCTGGCTTCGGTGAAAGAGCGGGAACGCCTGCGTAAGCAGCTCGACCGCGGGGTCGAGCACTGGGACATCCCGACCGACGACCTTTGGTGCCGAGACAGTGGGCCGACGTTTGTGCGATCGGCGGAAGGGCAACTCGCGGTCGCCGAACTGAACTTCAACGGCTGGGGCAACAAGCAGGTCCACCGCCACGACGGCAGCGTGCTCCGCCGGGTTGCGGAGCGGATGGGGCTGCCGATTATCGACAGCGGCATCGTAGGCGAAGGCGGCGGCGTCGAGACCGACGGGGCGGGAACCTTGATGGCCCACGAAAGCTCGTGGGTCAACCCTAACCGCAACCCCGGTATGAATCGGGAAGAAGTCGAAGCGAAACTGCTCGCTGCGTTGGGGGCGGAGCAAATGATCTGGGCGCCCGGCGTGGCCGGGGCCGACATCACGGACTATCATATCGACTCGATCGCCCGTTTCGTCGAGCACGGCCGGGTGTTGATCCAGCTGCCCGATAAGCTCGATCCGCACGACCCGTGGTCGGTCTCGGCGTTCGAGACCTACGGCATCCTCAAAGACGCGATCGACGCCCGCGGTAAAAAGCTCGAGGTCGTGGTGCTGCCCCCCCCGATCAGCCCACGTATCGACTCCGAAGATTTCGCCGGTAGCTATGTGAACTATTACGTGTGCAACGGGGCGGTGATCGCCTCGGAGTTTGGTGACCGCCGAGCCGACGAGCGGGCCGCGGCGGTCTTGGCCGAGCAGTACCCCGGCCGAGAGGTCGTCATGCTCAACACCGACCTGCTCGGCGAATTCGGTGGCGGAATCCATTGCGCTACACAGCAGCAGCCCCGGGTGGATTAAGACTTTTTGGTCTTGGTCGGCCCGTTTGCGCAGCCGCCTTCGCCGCTGGGGCGGACGTGGGGCCGGTGCGTGTCGTCGATTCCCATCCAGGCGTAGGGGTCTTCGCCGGCGATCATCACGATGTCGCGGCTGTCGGCCTTGGCCACGCCCCGGCCTTCGTCCAGGAAGCAGGTGTGCGTCTCGAGGTTGTTGGTCCAAGGCAACAGCGACGATGCGCTCATGTAGTGGTTTACCAGGACCCGACGGAAGGTGCCTTCGGGGGCGCGGTTGGGCAGGGAGCGGTGCAGGAGATACCCATTAAAGAACACAATGCTGCCGGCCTTGACTTCAACGGGGACTTCGTCCTCTTTGCTGTAGGGGAAGTTGACACTCTCGGCGGTGCAATCGAAGCGGTCGTCGTCCTGAATCGCTTGGGGCCAGAGGACGCCGGGTTTGTGCGAGCCGGGGATGACCCAGAGGCAGCCGTTTTCGACGGTGGCGTCGTCCAGAGCGATCCAACCGCCGGTGAGCGAGCGGTCGCGGGTGGGGATGAAGTCTTCGTCTTGATGCCAGGCCTGGCCGGGCTTGCCGGAGGCTTTGATGAAGAGCATCGACTGCATGCACTTGACGTCGGGGCCGATTACGCCGGTAAGCGTCTCGACGATCGTCGGGTGAGCCAAGTATTTTTCCATCACCGGCGACATCTTGTGGGGGAAGTGGATGCAGAGATACTGTCGGAATATGTCGATGTCCGTCTGCCCGTCATGAGGCCCTTGCCAGCCGTCAAAACGGCCAAGATCGCCGCGGCAGACCCTGCCGGCCTCGTCGTTGATCTCGGCGACTTCCTCGGGGGTCAGAGCGTCTTCGACGACCAAGTAGCCGTTTTCCTCGTAGAAGGCCGCGGCCTCCGCGTCTAGGAAGCCGGGTCGCGAGCCGTTGAGGGTGCCGGGGATCGGAGTTAAAGTGGACATGAGGTTGATTCCTAGGGAAAGTGCGATATTTAATAAAAATACTAGGTTAAACGATAATTATCGTACATATCAAAGATAAGACTATGTCTGCCTTACGCAAAAACATATCTGGAATTGATTTCCGCCCCCCGGAAAGAGTCGTTGTTTTATCGGTCGACTACGCCCCGGGCGGCGAGTGCGGGCCGCGGACGCAGCGGGACGTGCAGCTGGTGATGCTGGACCGCGGTTCGCTGCGGGTCGAGACGGATGGGCGAGTGGAACCGGTGTTTCCGGGTGACGTGATCGTGCAGTGGCCCGGTGGGCAGGAGCATTACGTTTTTGACTCCGAAACGGCGTCGTCGCACCGTTGGATCGCGTTGACCTACGACGATTCGCCGGAGACGCGTCGGTGGTTGGCGGGGCTCCGCGCGGCGGCTCCGCGGCGGCGGCGGGAGTCGGGCGTGATGAGGCGGCTCTTCGACATGGCCCGGGCGATGACCACAGCCGACGACGCCGAAACCGTCACGGCCAGGAACCATTTGGCGTGGGCGTACTTCGAGGCATATCTGGTCGGCGAGCCCACGGACGCGGACATCGATACGCCACGAATGCCCCCGGCCCTGTCGGCGATGCAGGCCGTGATCGCCGAGCACTCCGACGAGCCGATGACGCTCGACGACCTGGCCGCGGCCGCCTCCGTCTCACCTAATCACTTGGCCCGGCTGTGCCGCAAGCATCTGAATACGACGCCTATGCGACTCCTTTGGGACCGGCGGGTCGAACGCGGCGTCGAGTTGCTGCGGAACACCGGGCTGAACGTCAGCGAAATCGCTTACCGTGTCGGTTTCGCCAACCCGTTCCACTTCTCGCGCCTGTGCAAGGCCCGCCACGGCGTCTCGCCAAGGGAGCTGAGGCAGCGTGTTTGGTCGTCCGGTAAGGGTTAATTTCCCGTGATATTCGGCAACGCCCGTTTGGTTTACGCGGATTAATGCCTTGCCCAGTCAAAACTAAATCGCGTAAACCAAATCAGAGCAGTCCAAGCTTAATCCAGGTATCAAGCCTCGGCCGCCACCGGATCGACGATCGCGGCGGCGTAGCTCTGGTAAGCGTTCCAGAAGTCTTTGGCCATCTCGTCGGGGAAGACGTGGAACGTGCCGTGGCGGACGCCTTCGACGAGGGCGTCGGCGACGACGGACGGCGGCGGAGCGCCCTCGAAGCCGGCGGAGTCGCCCATGTCGGTCTGGATCGGGCCGGGGTGGACGCTGACGACTTCGGTGTTCTGTTCGGCCAACGCTTCACGCAGGCCTTGGGTCAGCGAGTAGGCCGCGGCTTTGGAGGCGGCGTAGCTGGTGAAGGCGGCGAAGTTTTTAATCGAGGCGATCGAATTGAGTTGAACGAGCGTGCCGCCGCCGTTGGCCTTGAGGATCGGTGCGAACGCCTGGGCAAGGCGGACGAGACCCTTGACGTTGACGTCGAACTCGAAGTCGATGTTGTCGAGGACGACGGGGTCGAGGGGCGAGCCGGGCTTCAGTACGCCGCCGTTGTTGACCACGACGTCGACGTCGGACGCGGCCTCGGCAGCGGCGGTGATCGACGCGGGGGCAACGAGATCGAGGGCGAGGGCGACGACCTTATCGCCGTGCTCGTCGATCAGGGGCTGCACGCTCTCGGGGCTCCGGGCGCTGGCGTAGACCTTGGCGACGCCGGCAGCGAGAAAGGCTTCGGCGATGGACTTGCCGATACCGCGGTTGGCGCCGGTGACGAGGACGGTTTTTCCGGTGAGGTCGATGGCCATGGTTAAGCTCCAGATAAGTGTTTGAACAGATAAATTGCGGTTGTTCGACACAGTAGACGGCCCCGGCCGAGGTTTCTCGGCCGGGGCGAAATTAATTTTGGAATGATGAGATTTGCGGAGTTAGGGCTTCGATGCCCGGCTTCTCGGGAGTAATTCCGGGGGTCACGCCGCGATGGCGGCGGTGATCTTCTGGGCGGCGTCGGTGAGGTCGCTGCCGACGATCATCGTGGGGATGTCGGCTTGGGCCGCTTCGATGATCTTGCGGGCGGGCTCGACGTTGGTGCCTTCGAGCCGGACGACGAGCGGGACGCTGAAGCCGACCTGCTTCGCAGCGGCGACGATGGCGTTGGCGATGGTGTCGCACTTGGCGATACCGCCGAAGATGTTGACGAGGATGCCCTTGACGCCTTCGTCGGCGAGGATGATGCGGAAGGCTTCGGTGACGGCTTCTTCGGAGGCGCTGCCGCCGACGTCGAGGAAGTTGGCGGGCTCGCCGCCGTGGAGCTTGATGATGTCCATGGTGGCCATGGCGAGGCCGGCGCCGTTGACGAGGCAGCCGATGTTGCCGTCGAGGTTGATGTACGACAGGCCGTGCTCAGCCGCTTTGGCCTCGGCGGGGTCGACCTCGGCGGGGTCTTCGAGTTCCTTGATGTCCTTGTGGCGGAACATCGCGTTGTCGTCGAAGTCGATCTTGGCGTCGATCGCCAGGACTTGGCCGTCGGGGTGCTGCTCACTGGCGGGGGTGACGATCAGGGGGTTGATTTCGACGAGCGATGCGTCGGTGCCGAGGAAGAGCTTGGTGAGCGAGGCCATGACCTTGATGGCTTGGTTGACCTGCTTGCCGGTGAAGCCCATAGCGAAGGCGACCTTGCGGGCCTGGTAGCCCTGGAGGCCGGCGACGGGGTCGATGGGTTCTTTGATGATCTTTTCGGGGGTCTTGGCGGCGACCTCTTCGATATCCATGCCGCCCTCGGCCGAGCCCATCAGCACCGGGCAGCCGCGGGCGCGGTCGACGACGATGCCGAGGTAGTACTCTTTTTCGATGTCCACGCCCGAAGCGATTAACAGCTTATTAACGGGCACGCCCTCGGGGCCGGTCTGCGGGGTGACGAGCGGCTTGCTGAGGATGGTGGTTGCGGCGTCCTTGGACTCGGCGGCCGACTTGACGAGCTTGACCCCGCCGCCTTTACCGCGGCCGCCGGCGTGGACCTGAGCCTTAACGACGGCCAGTGTCGTGCCGTCGGCGGCGAGTTTTTCAAACGCCGCTTCGGCTTCTTCCGGGGTGTCGACGACGATGCCGCCGGGGACGGGGACGCCGAACTTCTCGAGGAGTTCACGCGACTGGTATTCGTGGATTTTCATGGCCGAACTATATCAAGCCCGCGTCGGCTTGCGGGGCGGGTTGCGACTTACCGGGCGTTTTTTTGTTCGGCGGCGTCGCCTTGACCTTCCCGGGTGGGCTTGCCGATAATGCATATATGAGGCGAAGTTCCGCCCACGCCCGAGACCTGACCGCGACGATGGCCATGTTGGCCGTGGCCGCGGCGGTGTGTGTGAGCGTGCCGGCGGGGGGGATCGCGGTTTCGACAAACCCTAACGATCGCCGCATCGCCGCCGAGACCGACGAAGCGGTCGCCTCGTTCATGGCCTGTCTCAACGAAGCCGCCAAAACCTTCGCCGGCCAAGCCGCCGCGGTGGTTGAGTCGCCCGCAACTTCTTTCGACCGTCAAACCGAGCCGGCTTCGATCCTCACGCCTACCGACGACCGCCCGGTCGTTTCCCTTCAGCCGCACCACTCGTTGCTGAACCTGCCTCCGCCGTCTGCGCTGTCCTGATGTTGTTTTGCACTCAGTGACGGTGTGCCGAGCGTCGGCCACCCACAAAATCGATTTAAATACCTCACGGCCGTTCCGCCGCTGCGCCGGCCGTCCCCTCGAAAGAGAGCTCCCCCATGGTCGTCCAAGCCGTCGGCAAAGGCTTCGCCAAAGTATTCGGTTCCCGCAACGATCGCGTGATCAAGTCCTACAACAAACGCGTTGTCGAGATCAACGCCCTCGAACAGCAGACCCGCGACCTCACCGACGCCGAGCTCAAAGCCAAGACCGTCGAGTTTCGGGAACGTTCGAGTAACGGCGAATCAAAAGACACCCTGCTGATCGAGATCATGGCCGTGGCCCGCGAGGCGATGGACCGGGCCGTCGGCATCCGCAGCGTGTTTAACGACGAGCATAAATTCGACCCCACCCAGCTCTCGTCCGACATGCAGAGCCTCTACGCCAAGCTCAAGGCCGAGGCTGACGAAAAAGAACCCGTCCCCGTCCCCGGCGGCGAGCCCGCCCCTGGCTACCTGCAGATCGATGTGCCCAACGCGTTTTACGAAGCGGTCCGCGAGCTGTACCCCGAGAGCAAGCCGCCGTTTCGCGCTCGGCCGTTCGACGTCCAGCTCATCGGCGGCATGGTCCTGGGCGAAGGCAAGATCGCCGAGATGCGTACCGGCGAAGGCAAAACCATCGTCGCCCCGCTGGCTTGCTACGTCGCCTGCTGCGACCAACTCAAGTGCCACGTCGTCACCGTTAACGACTACCTCGTCAAGCGCGACCGCGACTGGGTCTTCCCGTTCTACTACTTCCTCGGGCTGACCGTCGGGAGCATCCACCCCCAGCACCAACAGCCCCCGCACCTCAAGGCCGAGGCGTACCAGTGCGACGTGCTCTACGGCACGAACTCCGAACTCGGCTTCGATTACCTCCGCGACAACATGAAGACCGACCCGAACCAACAAGTTCAGAAGGTCCGCGACTTCTGCATCATCGATGAGGTCGACTCCATCCTCATCGACGAAGCCCGCACCCCGCTGATCATCTCCGGCCCGGCGAACAACGACGCGCCGCGTTACGACATCGCCGACAAGATCGCCAAGCACCTGCTGGTCAAGAACCGCGAGTGGGAAGCGGCCAACGACAAGGTCGAGGCCTGCGATAACCGCATCAAGGGTTTAGAAGGCGACGCCCGCAACGCCCGGGAAAAAGCGGACGCGGAGAAGTACCGCGACGAGATGAAGCGGCTGATGGACGAGCTGCCCGGCCTCGAAGCGGCGCGTGATCAATTCACGCAGTACTTCGAGGTCGAGATGGACAAGAAGGCCGCCCACCTCACCCACGAGGGCACGGCCGAGGCGCAGAAAGTTGCCGGCGTCGGCAGCTTCTATGTCGGCAACAACATGGATCTGCCGCATCTGATCAACAACGCGATCCGCGCCCACGCCGTCTATAAGAACGGCCAGCAGTACGTCGTCCAGAACGGCGAAGTGGTGATCGTCGACGAATTCACCGGCCGCCTCATGGTCGGCCGGCAGTGGTCCGACGGCCTGCACCAGGCGGTCGAGGCCAAAGAAGGCGTCAAGATCAAAGAAGAGACGCAGACCCTCGCGACCGTCACAATCCAGAACTTCTTCAAGCTCTATAAACGCCTCGCCGGCATGACCGGCACCGCGATCACCGAAGCCACCGAGTTCAATGAGATCTACAAGCTCGACGTCGTCAGCATCCCCACCAACAAGCCCATCCAGCGTGTCGACCGCGAAGACCTGATCTATATGGGCGAGAAGGACAAGTGGAACGCGATCGTCGATGAGATCAAGCGCGTCCACGACTGGGGCCGACCCGTGCTGGTCGGCACGACCAGCGTCGACAAGTCCGAGATGCTTAGCCAGATGCTCAGCAAGAAGCACGGCATCCAGCACAACGTCCTCAACGCCAAGGCCGAGAACGCCGAGCGCGAAGGCAACATCGTCGAGGACGCCGGCCAGCTCGGCGCGGTGATGATCGCCACGAACATGGCCGGCCGCGGCACCGACATCAAGCTCCGGCCCATCGGCCGCGAGGCGTTGGTCAAGCACTGGCAGACCCGCAATCTCTTGCCCCGGCAGGCCGATCCGTCGATGAGCGATGACGAACTCGTCGCGTTGACCTACCGCCACCAGGCGACGCAGGTTTTGGGTATCCCGAAGAAAGAAGCGGAGTCGCTTAGTGACGATGAGCTCAAACTCAAACTCCTCCGTCACTGGTGCGAGCAGGACGCGTTTATCGAGCCCAAGAAGACCGCGGCGATGGACCTTGACGCCTGCCTCGCCACGCTCGACAGCCTCCCCGACTACAAACGCCACCGCCTGCAGTTGTGGGACCACGTCGAAAAAATGGGTGGTTTGCACATCGTCGGCACCGAACGTCACGAGTCGCGTCGGATCGACAATCAGCTGCGAGGCCGGGCCGGGCGGCAGGGTGACCAAGGCAGCTCCCGCTTCTTCCTCAGCCTCGAAGACGACCTCATGAAGATGTTCGCCGGCGGCAAGACCAAGGTCCTGCTGTCCAAGCTCGGCATGAAAGAGGGCGACGCGATCGAGCACGGCATGGTGTCCAAGTCCGTCGGCCGGGCCCAACGCAAGGTCGAAGAACGCAACTACGAGATCCGCAAGAACCTACTCGAATACGACGAGGTCATGGAACACCAACGCAACGCCTTCTACGGTACCCGCCAAGAGGTGCTCGAGGGTCGGCAGGTCGGCGAGATGATCTTTGACTACATCGGCGAGGCGGTCGACGACGCAGTGAATACCTATCTCGCGCCGGGCTACGTCGCCGAGCAAGCGGCCGAGTGGTGCCGCAGCACGCTGGACGTTTCTATCGACCCGGCCCGCCTACGCCTCGACGAAATTAATGAGCTACAAGAGATCGTCCGCAAGTCGGCCCGCGGCGAGGTCGCCCAGATCATCGACGTGACGCTAGGCGAGTACATGTCCAACGACATCGCCCCGGAAGATTGGGACACCAAGGGGCTGTCGAGCTGGGCGATGTCGAAGTTCGACGTGAACCTGCCCGCCAGTAAGCTGCGCACGATGAACCCCACCGATGTCGCGGCCGAGCTGACGCAGGCGGCCCAGGACCAGATCGACCAGAAAGATTTGTCCGGCCTCGCCAAGTTCCTCGACGAAGAGATCCCGCAGCGTGAACTTTCCGAGTGGGCGAAGCAGAAATTTGGTCTCGAGCTGTCGATCGAAGAACTCAAGGAACACGACGCCGAGACCGCCGGTCCGATGATCCTCGATAAGGCCCGCGAGACCTACCAACGCCGCGAGGTGACCTACCCCTGCGAGTTTGCGATGGAGGTCATCATGCAGGGCGCTCAGCAGGACCAAAATTGGGCCGTCGAACAGCTCAAGGGCATGATGAAGTCGCGTTACCTCGTCGAGCTGGAAGACGAAGCGATCAAATCCAAGAGCGGGCCGGAGCTGTTCCAGATGATCGTTGAAGAGCAGGAGGCCTGGCTGAAGCCCGGCGGCAAGCTCGAAGACGAGGCGAGTGAGATCGCCGCCAAGTTCCGCCACGATCGCGAAGGCCTAGCGAAGAAAATCACCGACCGCTACGGCGCGGTCTTCGAAGACGGCGAGCTCGAAGCGATCCCCGAAGACCAGCTCGAAGACGTGGTCTACGACAAGGGGCGGTCCGCCTTCATCGGCGAGCTCACCCGTCTCGAACGTTTCGTGCTCCTACAGATTCTCGACAAGTCGTGGAAGGATCACCTCTACGCGATGGACCAGGTCAAGGATTCGGTCGGCCTCCGCGGCTACGCCGAGAAGGACCCGAAGATCGAATACAAACGCGAGGGCGCGAATCAGTTCGACGAGATGCAGCGTTCGACCCGGGACCAGGTCACCGACCTGATCTTCCGTGCTCGGCTGACGCCGAATGTTCGGCTCAACAACGCCTACGGCGAGAACCAGCAGGCCACTCACCCAGGTGCTGCCGGCGCTGCTGCGCCACAGGCACCGTCACCGGCGATGGCCGCCGCCGCGGCCGCCGCGGTCCGGGGCAGCGACGAGCAGCAGGCCGCCCAGGCCGCCGCCGACCGTGCCGGCACCCGCCCGGACCGCGGCGCGAATATGACCCGCAAGCAACGCCGCGCCGCAGAGGCCCGCGAACGCCACGAGCAGACCTCGGGGCCCAAGAAGCAGCGCAAACGCAAGAAGCGTTGATCGCGTCGGTGAGTCGGACTATCGATTAATGCCGCTTAATCGCGGCGTTGAATAGGGCGTCGCATTTGTCGGACAGCACGCCGCCGACTACGCGGTCGGGCGACCAGTTCGCCCGCTCGGCGACTTCCGTCGCCCGCAGGTCGAGCTGCCGCCAACCCGTCGAGGCGAGGTGCGGGATCGACGTGCCGTAGACCACCCGGCCGATCTCCGCCCAGACGCACGCGGTCATGCACATCGGGCACGGCTCGGCGGTGGTGTACAGGGTGGCCCCTTGCAGGGCGGCCCGGCCGTGGTCGGCGGCGGCTTTCTGGATCGCGTCGATCTCGCCGTGCAGCGTCGGGTCGCGTTTCGAGTCGTTCAGGCCGACGGATAAGACTCTGTCTTCAGCAGGATCAACCACAATCGCCCCGAACGGCGCGGCGGGGTTGCCGTGGGCGGCGTCGATCGCTTGCTGCATGTAGCGTTGGTCGTGATCGGTTAACGGCATTCGGTTAGAGCAGGCGGGCGATAACGCTGTCGGCTACGTAGAGCCCGCGTCGGGTCAGTCGGAGGTGGGTGGTGGTGCGTTCGAGCATGTCGATGTTCACCATCTCGTCGATGGTCTCTTGTCGGCGATCGTCGGCCGGGATATTGGCGCTGATCCATTCGAGCGGCAGGCCGTCGGACAGACGTAGACCGAGCATGAGCCGTTCGCCGACGCGTTCGTCCGCTGGTAGTTCTTCGTGGTCCTGCGTCTCGGGTTCGGGCGCGGTGGCGATGTAGGTGGCGAGGTTGGGAGCGTTGCGCCAGCGGTGGCCGTCGACGTGCGACGCGGCCCCGGGGCCGAACCCCAACCAGTTGGCGTTCTGCCAGTACGCGAGGTTGTGCCGGCAGCGTGTGGTTACCGTTGTTTGGTCGGTAGCGTCGGCTTGCTTGGCCCAGTTGGAGACTTCGTAGTGTTCGAAGCCTTCTGCTTCGAGTCGGCCCAGCACCCGTTCGTACATCTCACGTTGAGTGTCTTCGTCGATGGGCGTGACCTTGCCGACGCGGAGGCGGGCGGTGAGGGCGGTCTGGGGCTCGAAGGTCAGGCCGTAGGTCGATAGGTGGGTGGGGCGGAGGCGGACGAGTCGGTCGAGGTCGTCGTCGAGCATCGTCAGCGTCTGTCCGGGGATGGCGAAGATCAGGTCCAGCGACAGGTTGTCGATCCCCGCGGCTCGGCAGGCGTCGACCGCCCGCGGCACGTTGTCGGGGTCGTGCCAGCGTTCAAGGGCCTCAAGCGATTCGCGCTGAAAAGTCTGCGCCCCAATCGAAACCCGGTTGACTCCACCGTCGGCGAGCTGGTGCATCAGGTCGGGCGTCACCGTTTCGGGGTTCGCCTCAACCGTGAACTCCTCGCAGCGGTCTAAAAGCCCGATGTCGTGCATCGTGGCGAGGAGGCGTTCCCAAAGCTCGGGTCGGAGGTAGGTCGGCGTTCCGCCGCCGGCGAAGATCGTTCTCGGCCTGAATTGATCGACTTGCTCAGCCCGGCCGTACAACTCGGCGATCAGGGCGTCGGTGAAAGCGTCTTGGCGGTCGTGGCCGGGTTTTTCGACCACGCTGTAGAAGTCGCAGTAGTGGCATTTGTGGAAGCAGAAGGGCAGGTGCAGGTACAGCGCATCGACTTCGCAGGCGTCGGGAAGAGGGCCGCGGGCGGCGGTCAAGATTCCTTGATGGGGCTGTTTCACGGCGTTACACTTAAGCTTAGCGGTTGTTCTGTTGCCGTTTTATTTCTCCTCTCGGAATCTCTATGGACGCTTCACTGGTCATGTTCAAGGCTGACGGCACCCGGCGGGACTTCGCGTTGCGTTCCGGTTCGCTGGTGGTCGGCCGTAAAAACAGCTGCGAGCTGAGGATCCCGCTGTCGAGCGTGTCGCGGCAGCACTGCGAGATCACTTTAGACGGCGACTCCGTGAAGCTCCGCGACTTGGGCTCCAGCAACGGGACCTACCACAACAGCATCCGTGTCCAGGAGGCTGAGCTTGCGGCGGGCGACGAGGTTGTGGTCGGGCCGGTAGTTTTTACTTTGGTGATCGACGGGGTGCCGAGCGAGATCAACCCGGTGCGGACCATCCTCTCGGCGGCCAGTTCGCAAGACTCTGGGGCGACGATGCCGCCGGATCAACCCTTGGCGGCCCGCGAAGCGGAAGTTACCGCCAAGACCGACAGCGCACCCGAAGCGCCTCTGGACTTGGACGACGACGACAGCGATCCCTTCGACGTGCTCGAGGCGATGGCGAACGAGGAAAAAACGCCCGCCGCTAAATCCGGACAGCCCGGGCCGAGCGACAGCAGCATCATTGATTTTGATTTCGACGATTTCGACTTTGACGACGACGAGAAATAGATCGTCGGCCTGTCGTATAAATTATATTCCTGGGGCGATGACTGAATAATTTCAGTTAGCCCTTGGCGTTTTCGGTGTCGGTTGAGGTGGGCTGGGGAGTAGCCTTTTGGGTTTGCGGGACTTGGATACGCATGCTGCAGCTGCGGCAGCGGACGGTTTTACCCCGTGCGCTGACGGGAACGGACAGAATCGTCCTGCATTGAAGGTTGGGGCAAAGTAGTCGGATAGCGCTAGGTGACATAACGAGGTGCCTCTCAAGACCAAACAAGTCGTCTTATCCGTAGTGATATCGAACACCGAGATGGGCTACTTTACCGATATAAAGGCTTCTGCCGCTGCAGCCGACGGCTCTGCGGCTTGGGTAGGAGGCTGTCCGATATTACTCATTTGGATAGGCTCTAAGCGTACCGATGACGGAGTTTTAAATGGGATGGGAAGCGTGGTTGACCCTTGTTTTGATCGCCCTGATGGCGTTGGCGATGGTGCGCGGGTTGGCCGGGCCGGACACGGTGCTGTTGGCGGGGATGACGCTGCTGGTGGCGTTGGGGGTTTTTTCGGATGCGTTTCCCTCGGCGGGGCGGGCGGTGTCGGGCTTCGGTAACGAGGCGGTGGTGACCATCGGTGTGCTGTTTGTCATCGCCGAGGGTTTGTCGCGGACCGGGGCGATGGAATTGGCGACCCGTCGGCTACTCGGTCGGCCGGGTTCGGTGCGTGGAGCGCAGCTGCGGATGCTGCCGGCGGTGGCAGGGCTGAGCGCTTTTTTGAATAACACGCCGATCGTGGCGATGTTTATCCCGGTGATCAACGACTGGTGCAAGAAGACGGGGTTGTCGCCGTCGAAGCTGCTGATCCCGCTGTCCTACGCCGCGATCATGGGTGGCAGCTGTACGCTCATCGGCACCGCGACGAACGTCTTCGTCAGCGGGATGATCGAGTCGGCCCAGGCGGGCGGTGAGGCGTTGGGGCGTCTCGATCCGGGGACAGGCCGACGCGAAGAGATACGGCTTGGCATGTTCACGATCAGCCTCGTCGGCGTGCCGGCGGCGCTGATCGGGCTGGGCTACCTGCTGCTGTTGTCCAATCGGCTGCTGCCTGAGCGGCGGGGCGGAGTCGGCGCGTTTGACCGTGAAAACGCGGGCGACGGGGAAACGCGGCGCAACTTCACCGTCGAGATGTTGGTTAGTGACGATGCGCCGTTCGCTGGCCAGACCGTCGAGCAGGCCGGGCTGCGTAATCTGCCCGGGGCGTACCTGATCGAGATCGAGCGGGCCGGCGATCGATTGGTGGCGGTTGGCCCCGAGCAGGTGCTGCGCAGCGGCGACCGGCTAATCTTTGCCGGCGTCGTCGACTCGGTGGTCGACCTGCAAAAAATCCGCGGGCTGGCCCCAGCGACCGACGAGGTGTTCAAGCTTGACGACCCCCGACCTAACCGCCGGCTGGTCGAAGCGGTGGTCAGCCCCGAACACCCGATGATCGGCCAGACCATTCGGGAGGGTGGCTTCCGTACGCAGTATGGGGCGGCAGTTATCGCGGTCCACCGGGGCGGGCAGCACCTCAACCAGCGGATCGGCGATGTGCGTCTGCGGGCCGGCGACACGCTGCTGCTCGATACGCACCCGCGGTTCGTCGCCCGACAGCGTAACCGGCAGGACTTCTTCCTCGTCTCTGCGGTGGCGGGATCGGAATCAGCCCGTCACGAGCGGGCCTGGGTCGCGCTCGGTTTTTTGGCGGCGATGGTGCTGCTTACCACGTTTACGCCAATGCGCTTGGTGACCGCGGCACTCCTTGCCGGCGGGGCGATGGTGATCACCGGCTGCTGCACGCCCGAACAAGCGCGGCAGGCGGTCAACTGGCGGGTCTTGCTGGCGATGGGCGGGGCGTTGGGGATCGGGGCGGCGCTGGAGTCGACCGGCGCGGCGGTGAGCGTCGCGAACCTGATGGTCGAATCGTTTAGTGCTTGGGGGCCGATCGCGATCCTTGCGGCGGTATACCTCGCGGCGATGGGGCTTACGTCGCTCATCGGGCCGATCGGGACGGTGGCGTTGATGTTTCCGGTTGCTCGCGCCGCGGCGTTGTCGGCGGGGCTGAACTTCGAGCCGTTCGCGATCACGTTGATGATGACCGCAGCGGCGAGCTTCGCAACCCCGACTGCTTACCAGACTAACCTCATGGTGTACGGTGTCGGCGGCTATCGCTTTGTCGATTTCGTCCGTATCGGCCTGCCGTTGAATCTGCTGGTGATGGGGGTGACGCTGACGATCGCGCCGGTGGTTTGGCCGTTGTGAGGCTGTAACCTGGGGCTAGATTTTTACGGCGCATATTCGACGCCGTTGTTAGGCGTTTCGAATAAACGGACGCAGACCAGCGACGGCAGGCCGGGCTTGATCTTGTCGTAGATCCACTTGGCGATGATCTCGGCGGTCGGGACTTCAAGACCCTCGATCTCATTGAGGTAGCGGTGGTCGAGCGTATCGACGATCGGCTCGATGTGTTTCTTCAGGTCGCCGTAGTCCAAGAAAAAGCCCACGGACGGGTCGACCTCGCCCTCGCAGACGATCTCGCACTGGTAGGTGTGGCCGTGCATCCGCCGGCACTTGTGCCCCTCGGGCATCGTGAAGAGCTGGTGGGAAGCGTCGAAGCTGAACTTTCGGAGGATGCGGGTCTTCATAGCGGGCGGATTGTACGCCGCGTCCGGGTCAGACGCCGCGGGCCTTCGGGTCCCAGATTAGCTTGTGCAGCTGCGTCTGCACCCGCACCGGCAGGCGGTCGCGGATGACCCACTCGGCCAGGTCGGTGATCGACATCCCCTCACACCCTTTTATTTCGCTTCCGGGTCCTGGGACGACGCGGTTGACGGCGCTGACCAGCACGGCGTTAACCCGGTCGGCGAGGCGGTGGCGGTCGATTTGCTCGACCATCCAGTCGTAGTCTTCCCGGCCGGTGAGGACGAACTTGACCTCGTCGCGTTCGTTGAGGTGGCCGATGTTCGATTCGAGGTTGCGGTGCGATTCCCCGCTGCCGGGGGTTTTGAGGTCCATGATGCGGACGACGCGGGGGTCGCAACGCGAGATATCGCAGGCCCCCGAGGTCTCGATCAGCACGGTCTTGCCCGCGTCGCAGAGGGCGGTCATGAGCGGGTGGACGTTACGCTGGAGGAGCGGTTCGCCGCCGGTGACCTCGACGAGTTCGCAAGGCCCCGCGTCCCCGGTGCTGATGTGGTCGACTTCTTCGATCAGGTCTTGCAGGGTCTGCTTGTGTCCTTCGTGGAAGGCGTACTCGGTGTCGCAGTAGTTGCAACGCAGGTGGCAGCCACGCAACCGAATGAATACGCACGGCAACCCCGCGTAGGTCGATTCGCCTTGCACGGAGTAGAACACCTCGTTGATGCTCAGCTTCAGGTCACGTAGCGTTTTGGTCCGCGTCGTCACGACATGACACCCTCTTTGATTTCCTGGTCGACTTCGCTGAGCCACTGCAGCATCGTCCGCCCGAGGGTGGGGTGAACGAGGTCGGGGGCGAGGTCACACATCGGTTGGAGTACGAACGCGCGTTCGTGCAGCCGGGGGTGAGGCAGGGTGAGGTGGGGCAGGTCGAGGACCGTTTGGCCGTGCAGCAGCAGGTCGAGGTCGATCTCGCGCGGCCCCCAGTGGGCCCGATCTTCGGGAGCGGCTCGGCCGAGGCGGGCCTCGATGGCTTGGAGTTTTTCGAGCAACGCTTCGGGCGACAGCGTCGTCTCGACCCGGGCGGCAGCGTTGAGGAATAGCCCTTGGTCTTGCGGCCCGACGGGATCGGTTTCGTAGGTGTCACTGGCGGTAACGCTGTTTACCCCGTCCAGATCAGCGAGCGCGGCGAGGGCTCGCTTGAGGTAATCATCCCGGTCGCCGAGGTTCGAGCCCAACGCGACGTAAGCAACCACCGACGGCGATGCGCCGGCGGCCTTCAGATGGTTAGGCGATTGCTCGGGGGAGGCGGGTGGCATGAATCGACATTGTACGCCGCATCCCGCCGCCACGCGGCAGCGGCTATGATATGCGATCCGCCACGCGGCCTAGACCCGGTTCCCCGACGCCCATGACGACCTCCCCCAGCCAACCCGCCAACCCCCTCGACCTCGACGCGGCGAACGCCCGGCTCGCCGAAGCTTCCCCCGAGGAGGTCGTCCGCTGGGCCGGCGACACCTTCGGCGATGGGCTGGTCATGTCGACCAGCTTCGGTGTGCAGTCGGCCGTCATGCTGGCCCTGGTGACGAAGGTCCTGCCGGACATTCCGGTGATTTTTATCGACACGGGGTTTCATTTCCAGGAAACCTATCGTTTCGCCGACGAATTAACCGAGCGGTTCAAGCTAAACCTGAAAGTTTACGCCCCGGCCGAGAGCCCCAGCTGGTTCGTCGCCCGCCACGGCCAGCTCTGGGATTCGAGCGACTCCGCCGACCTCAACCGATATGACCAGTTGCGTAAAGTCGAGCCGATGAACCGGGCTTTAGAAGAGCTGGGTGTTACCGCGACGCTCGCCGGCCTTCGCCGGCAGCAGACGAATCACCGCGCGAATCTGCGGAAAGTAGAAATACAGGACGGCAGATCTAAGATCGCCCCGATACTCGACTGGTCGACTAAAGATGTCCACGATTACCTCAAGCAGCACGACCTGCCTTACCACCCGCTTCACGATCAGGGGTACGCCAGTGTCGGTGACTGGCATTCGACCCGGCCGATCACGGCCGGTGAAGACGAACGTGCGGGCCGGTTCAGCGGCCTGAAACAAGAGTGTGGTTTGCACCTGCCGATGAGCCAGGAAGAAGACGATAGTCGGTTCAGTTCGGGGCTATAAAGTTTCGCTTTCCCCGGGTAAGCAAGCACGTGAAGTTTGCTTTGCTTGCGATTGGTCGTCGAGATAGGCTAGGTCATCTGAATTCTGAATCGGTTCTCGATCGGAGTGTGTGTGTTCTCGATTTTTCGGTCAACGCTGCGTCTAGGGGTTGCGTTCTGTCTGGTCCTCGGCCTCTCGGCCTGTCGGGAGGCCGAGCGGGAGTACACCGACGACGGCCGTCTGATCGTGTCGTATTGGGAGCATTGGCAGGGCTTCGAGAAAGAGGCGATGCAGGCGGTCGTCGACGACTTCAACGCCTCGCAGGACCGCATCTTCGTGAAGATGCTGGCGGTGAGTCAGATCGAGCAGAAATTTGTGTTGGCCACGGCCGGCGGGGTGCCGCCGGACATCGCGGGGCTGTGGGCACGGCACGTCGCCCCGTTCGCCGAGAAGGGGGCTCTGATCCCCCTCGGCCCCTACCTCGCGGAAGCAGGGATCACCGGAGATCAGTACATCCCCGCGATCTGGGACCTGGTCAACTACCGCGGGCTCACGTGGGCATTGCCCTCGACCCCGGCATCGATCGGGCTGCACTGGAACAAACGGATGTTCCGCGAGGCGGGGCTCGACCCCGAGCGGCCGCCACGCAGCCTCGCTGAGCTCGAGGCGATGAACGAGGTGCTGACCGTGGTCGATGTCCGCCGCGACGGCCAGACCCAGCGGGTCCGCTACACCGAACTCACCGACGCCGAGAAAGCGGATAAAGACTTCGATATCGTCACGATGGGTTTTACGCCCAACGAGCCGGGCTGGTGGACGGGCATGAACGGCTATTGGTTTGGGGCCGAGCTGTGGGACGGCGAACGCCAACTCACCGCGACGACGCCGGAAAACATCGCCGCCGTCGCGTGGTACGCCGGCTACCCCGAGAAATATGGCGTCGACAACCTGAAGAAGTTCGGGGCTTCGTTCGGCGGCAACTTCGCCTCGCCCCAGAACCCCTTCCTCGACGAGCGGATCGCGATGGTGCTCCAGGGGGTATGGATGTACAACTTCATCGATCAGTTCTCGCCTCAGCTCGAGTGGTCGGCCACCGCGTTCCCCGTCGACGACCCCGAGGCCCGGCCTAATACGACGATCGTCGACTGCGACGTCCTGGTTATCCCCCGCGGCGCGAAAAACCCCGACGAAGCCTTCGAGTTTATCCGCTTCGTGAACCAGCAGAAAAACATGGAGAAACTCTGCCTGGGGCAACGTAAATTCAGCCCGCTACGTGAGTACAGCGATGATTTTGTCCAACGCCATCCCCATCCCTATATCGAGCTTTTCATCGACCTCGCCAACAGTCCCAACGCCCGCCTGATGCCCAAGCTGCCGGTCGGCGAAGAGTATATCGCCGAGCTGTTGAACGCCTACAGTCTTGCCTTCGGCGGCTTGTCGACACCCGAAGATGCGCTCGCCTATGCCGGGCAGCGAGCCCAGTGGAAATTCGACCGGGTCAACCGGCGCTGGGACCAGACCGGCGAGATGCGCATGCGTGAATGGAGAGGCGTTGACCCGTAACGAACGACGCCAACTCGCCAAAGGGATGCTGTTCATCAGCCCGTGGGTCGTCGGCTTCGCCCTGTTCGGCGTTTACCCGATCTGCATGGCGGTGTACTACTCGTTCTGCGACTACGACGTGCTGCGCAGCGCGGTATGGATCGGCAGCGAGAACTACACGGACATGGTGAGCGACGACGTGTTCTGGAAGGCGTTGTACAACACGCTGGTCTACGCGTTGTTTTCTGTGCCGCTGGGGCTGATGCTGGCGTTGGTGATCGCGGTGCTGTTGAACCGGCCGATTCTGGGAAGGTCTTTCTTCCGGACGTTTTTCTACATCCCTTCCATCGTTCCGCTGGTCGCGGTGGCGATGGTGTGGCTGTGGTTATTTAACGGCGACCTGGGGCTGGTGAACTTCGGGCTATCGCTGATCGGGATCGGGGGGCCGCAGTGGCTGGCCGACGCGGCGTGGACCAAGCCGACGCTGATCCTGTCGTCGGTCTGGCAGGTCGGCGGGGCGATGGTGCTGTTCCTCGCGGGGCTGCAGGACGTGCCCAAGTCTTTGTACGAGTCGGCCGATCTGGACGGGGCGAGTCCGTTCGGGCAGTTCTGGCACATCAGCGTGCCGATGGTCTCGCCGGTGATCTATTTCAACCTGGTGATGGGGATCATCGGGTCGATCCAGGAGTTTGTGAAGCCGTTCGTCATGCTGCCCGGCGGGGGGGAGAACCGCTCGGCCCTGCTCTTTGCGGTCTACATCTACGAGAACGCGTTCCTCTACGGGAACATGGGCTACGCCTGCGCGATGGCGATCGTATTGTTCTTCATCATCGCCTTTCTGACCTGGCTCGCGACGCGGGCCATGAACCGCCACGTGTACTACGCCGGAGACTGACGCATGCCTCGTAACGGGGTCCAGCTATTTCGGTTCGTGGCGTTGGTGATCGGCTCGATCATCTTTATGGTGCCGCTGCTTTGGATGATCTCGACGGCGCTCAAGCCGATCGACCAGACGATGACGATGCCGCCGAAGTGGACGCCCAAACAGTGGACCGCGACGATCGACATTGAGACGGTCGAGATCGGTGTCGGCCGGGTGCCGGACAACGTGATGGCCGAGACGCCGGTACCCGTCACCGCTGCGGTGCAGTGGGGTATCGAGATCGAAGGCAAGCGGATCCCGGTGCGGGTGCGTGATGATTCGCAGCCCGAGACCGTAGCCGTAGAGATCAGCCACCACTGGGACTGGGTCCGTGACGGGCAAGTCAATCCCGTGCGTCGGTTCGCGCCGGAAGACCTGATCGACGACGAGCGGTTGCCCGCAGGCATGGTTCGTGTCGCCGTGATCGACGCCGACGGCGGTATGCGAAGGCGGGCCGTGCCCGAGGGCGAACTCGTCAAGGTCTACGGCACGACGCACGACGCGGTGAACCTTTCGTACAGCGTCAACGAGATCGTGGAATTGCCCCGTGAGGAGGTGCGGCGGGCCTACGTGCCGTGGAACAGCCGGCAGGAGATGGCGTTTATCGAGACGCAGGCGTTCGAGCTTGCTTACGGCGAGATCAACGAGGCCGTCGTCCCGCAGTGGGGTAACTTCGGCGGGGCGATCCGGGAGATGGGCCAGTTCGGCCGGTACCTCCGCAACACGCTGCTGCTCTGTTTCCTGACCGTGGTCGGCACGGTGTGTTCCTGCTCGGTGGTGGCCTACGGCTTCTCGCGGATCAATTGGCCCGGCCGGGACAAGATGTTCTACGTTGTGCTCGGCACGATGATGATCCCGTTCCCGGTCATCATGGTGCCGCTGTACGGCGTGTTCCGCGACCTGGGCTGGATCGGCACGCTGCGGCCGCTGTGGGTGCCGACGTTTTTCGCCGGGGCGTTCAACGTCTTCCTCCTCCGCCAGTTCTTCCGCACGATCCCGACCGAGCTTTCCGAGGCGGCCCGCATCGACGGCTGCAGCGAGTTCCGCATCTTCCTGCAGATCATCCTGCCGCTCTGTAAGCCGGCGTTGACGGTGGTCGCGTTGTTCCAGTTCCTGGCGACGTGGAACGATTTCCTCGGCCCGCTGATCTACCTGACCGACCAAAAGGACTACACCCTCGCCCTGGGCCTGCAGTTCTTCCAGAGCCAACAGGGCGGCACGCAGTGGCACTACCTCATGGCCGCCAGCACTCTCGTCGTCGCCCCGGTCATCATCCTGTTCTTCCTCGCGCAGCGAATGTTTATCGAGGGTATCTCGATGAGCGGACTCAAAGGTTAGACAGGCATCGTTGATTTTTCAGAGCGTCCAAGGCCCACGCATCGGCCGGTGTATCATCCTGACGGCCTGTTCGCTGCCGACCACGGTTTGCTTGACCGGGTCCCACTTCACGGTTTCGCCCGTGCGGATACCGATATCGCCCATGTGAGAAATGATGTCCGAGTGGATGCCCGAATCGAGGTCGGATACGGGCTGCCTTCTTTCGCGGACACACTCGACGAAGTTACCCGTATGGCTACGGCTCAGAGGCAGGCGGATCTCGCCGGGGTTTCTCGCCTTACGGCGGATTTCTTCGGAAGAAGCTTTCAGCCTCTGGCGCGAGACACTGACCCAGCCCTCGGTTCCGACAAAGAACGTCCCGTTTCCGATACTCTCGGCGTTCTCCGCCAATCCCTCGGGCAGGTCGGTCGCTTTTTTGATGGTGTTCGTGTCCATGAAACGCATCTTCATACCGTCGGCGTAAGTCGCGTCCATCGACCAGTGAGCGACCGAATCGAATAAGCCGCCGTTGTTGGGGATTACGCCGGTGGTCGTGTATTCCACGGGGATGCCTCGTTGGTCCTGATCGGCCCACCACTGCAGGATGTCGAGCGGGTGCGCGCCCCAGCCGGCGATGAAGCCGATGGCGTAGTCGTAGATGAACCACGCGCCCGTCCGCTTGACGCGGTCATCGGCATAGGGTTTTTCGGGCGCCGGCCCGAGCCAGAGGTCGTAGTCGAATCCAGCGGGGACGGGCTTCGGGGTGGGGTCGCCGCCCCAACCGCCGGACGGCGCCCAGACCCAGACTTCCTGGACCTCACCGATGTGTCCGTTGAGTACGAGCTCGACCCCCAGCCGGCAGGCATCACTCGATCGCTGCTGCGTGCCGTACTGGAAGACGCGGTTGTGCTTCTCGACGATCTCGCGGGCGGCGAGGTTCTGCTCGATACTCACGCCCAGCGGCTTTTCGCAGTAGACATCTTTGCCGGCACGCGCCGCGGCCAGTGATATCGGGACGTGCCAGTGGTCGGGGGTGACGATATGTACCGCGTCGATGTCGTCGCGTTCGAGCAGTTCGCGGAAGTCGGCATAGTGGCTGTCAGCCCCCCACGCCTCGGCCCGCTCCTTCCGGCGATCCAGGAAAGGGTCGCAGGTCGCGAGAATCTGAGCCTGGGGGTTATTGACGTAGGCGCCGCAGCTTCCTGATTGTGAGCCGCAGCCGATGACGCCGACGGTCACGCGGTTGCTGGGCGCGGTGGCTCCATCCTTACCTAATGCGGTAGCAGGGATTAAGGTGGGAAATCCCACGGTAGCGGCACCCACGGCGGAAGACTTGAGAAAAGTTCGTCGGGAGATGTTGTTCATCGTTTTATCCAATCGGAAATTCAGGGCAATGTGATTTTGGAGTAATTTCGAGTCGGGTCGGTAAAGGCGTTCGGAAGTGTCAGCGCTGTGTCTGACGGATAACTTCGCGTAACGCTGCCTGGAGGGCGGGTTCGTCCCAGATCAGTCGGTTGTGGCCGGGGTTTAACATCGCCACGTTCGGCGTTTCTTTTGAACCCCAGGCGATATGGGCCTGATGGCCTTGGGGCGACTCGGCGGTCACCCAGTCTTCGGTGGGGCTGACCTCGGCCAGGCGGACGAACAGCTCGTCGACGGGGAGCGTTTTCCCGTTGATGTCGGCTTCGAATCCCGAGCCTGGGACAACCCGCAGCGTGCAAGAGGTGATGGGGTGGTAGGACATGGGGTGTGGCTTGCCGTCTTCGTCACGCCATACCCAGTAACGCCCCAGCCAGTTACGGAACTGAGGCCAGTCGGAGTAAGCGCCGAGGCCGGCATGAACAACAACCATCGGTCGGCCGTCGTCAACCCATCCGCTGATCAACTCGCGGACTTTCGGGTTCGATTTCCGTCGGTTGTGATAGATGACCAAGAGGTCCGCCTCGGCGAGGTCTTCGGCGGTGATGCCACGCTTTTCGATAGGAACTACGTTCACCGATTCCGCACCGATCGCCTGCAGGGCGTGTCGTAGTCCGTCGCGTCCGGATTCGCTCGGGTGTTTCGAACGGTCGCCGGGGTGCGAATGGGGGCCGCCAAACAAGACGACTCGCCCGATAGAATCAGTCATTTGTTCGCCTGCACCGGATGGTTGGGATTCTACTTCGGCTACAGAATAAATCGGAGCTAGCGTAAGGCCAAAAGCCAAGCCGACTACCGCACTCAATAGGATTAGCCTGGTGTTTTTATAAGTAAAAAAAAGCATGAGTACTCTTCCTGTTGAATTTATCTGTGACACGTTCTTAGCCCGCGACGCCGGCAGGTGAATCAGCGTTCGAGACAAGCTGAGCGGTCGCGCGCAGACCCGAACGCATCGCGGGGAGGCCCCAGATTTCTCGACGGTGTCCGGGCGCCCAGACGGCCACGTTGTCGACCCCTTCTGCTTGCCAGGTGATATAAGCCTTACCTTGCGATGTCTCGGCGGTAACGAGTTCACGAACAGGGGCGGCGACACCCAGCGACATGTACACCTCGTCGCGCGGCAGCCAGGCGGTATCGAAGCCCGGGTCGAAGCCGCTGCCTTCCACGACGCTGAGCTCGCAGGGGACGTGCGGGTGTCTCGACGGCGGGAGTTCTTCCCCGCCCCAGACCCAGTAGCGGCCGATCTGCTCGCGGAACCACGGCCAGTCGGCGTAGGCACCGATCCCGCAGTGCGCGATCACCGTCGGCCGGCCGGCTTCGATCCAATCGCCGACCAGCTTCCGTGTGTCGGGGGAGCTGGTCTGCACCGTGTGGTAGATCACCAACAACTCGGCCCCGTCGAAGTCCGTCGCAACCGGCTCCCGCTGATCGACCGAGACGGCGTGTACTTGGTCGCAGACCTCGGCGTGCAAGGCATCGATCAAACCTTCCCGACCGCCCTCGCCGTTCTCGTCGGCGTGGTGTGGGTCGGCTAGGAGCACGGCTTTCTTGAAGAGCTTGTTACGCCGGCTCGGGTGTTGAGCGACCTCTAGCGGAGCGAAACCCAGGTCGCGTGGCGGCAGGGCGACGCGTCGCATCGTTCGGGCCGACTCATAAGCCGCGAACGCGGTGCGGGTTGCCAATGCGGTTTGTTCAACGCCGCAGCGGACCTCGGACGAAGGGTCTTCAACCGCTCGCCACAACTCGCGGTAGAGCCCGCTGTAGCCGGATAATTCGGCGTCTGTCTCAACGGGGTGGGCGGTGAATCCGTCCGACGTCATGACGTGTACTTCGTCGCGTCCTTCGCTGATCTGCATCAGCCCGCGTTCGCCGACGACGTGGATGCCGTAGCCGAACGGGCCGGCCTCATCGAGGGTGAGGAATACGGCTTTTGCGCCGCGTTCGTAGTCGATCTGTACCACCGAGCTATCTTCAACCGCGTGGCCGTAACGCCGCTGCCCGGTGTGGTCGACGCCGGCAAGGACCGACATCGGCCGGTCGTCGAGCAGGTAGTTCGCCATGTCGAACCAATGGGTGGTCCACGACAGCATGTCCCAGTTCTCGCCAACGTGCGCGGTCAGGACGAGCTTCTCTCCCAGTACACCCTCGGCCAGGAGCTGGCGGGCCTTCGTGAACCACGGGTCGTGCCGGCGTTGGTGGGCGATAGCCAGACGGGTTCCGGCCTTCTCACAAGCGGCGATCATGTCATCGATCTCGCTGCCGTCCAACGCCATCGGCTTCTCGCATAACACCGCGTTGACGCCGTGATCAGCCGCTTCGATCACCTGCGGATGATGAAGGCCGGGCCAAGTCGCGATGCTGACGCAGTCTGGCTTGAATGCTGCGTAGAGCGCTTCGGTCGAGTTAAAAAGCTGATCGATCGATAAGTCAAAGCGCTCGCCGAACGCGGCAAGGTTTACCGGGTCGGGGTCTACCCCGTAGAGCTTCACGCCGGGGAAAGCCTCGCGTAAGCCGTGGGCGTGGCTGTGGCCGATCGCCCAGCCTTCTTTAGCGCCGTCTTTCGCCTTCCCGCAACCGATCACCGCTGCGGTCTTCATGAGGTCCACTCCCGGAGGCGTTCGGCAGAAGTTTTTACTGCGTCTGCCCCGGCGATCTCCAGCGTGGTCGGGCCGTCGAAGCCGATGCGGATCAGCTCTTCCGCCGTTTCCTTCACGGCGACGACGCCGTCGCCCAATGGGATCACCGCCATGCCGCAGCCGTACATCGTGCCGCGTTTTTCGACCCACTCTTCGGGCATGTCTTTCCAGTGGACGTGTTTGATGCGGGGGCCGAAGCGTTCGATAAACGCCAGCGGATCGCCGCCGCCCAGCCAGAGGTTGCCGGTGTCAAGGTTGAGACCGACGGTCTCGGGCTCACCGAGTTGGTTGAGTAGCTCTTCGAGCGCATCAATGTCGTCGGTGACGATACCGTGCGGTTCGAGCAATAGCTCGATGCCGAGTTCCTTGGCCCAGGCGATCGGGTGATGCAATTTCTCGCGGATGGCGAAGATCCGTTGCTCGGGAGTGAGCGACTCGCCGAAGGCGGTCTTGGGATCGCCCTCGGTGGTGACGACCTGCTTGATGCCCATGAAGTGAGCGAGCTGGATGGCTTTGATGATCTGCGGCGTGCCAAAGGCTTCGGGCGAAGGGGGGTCAAGCAGGTTGGCGTGGGCGCAGACGGCGGTGAGTTTGATCCCGGTATCGCCGACCATATTGCGGATGGCCTGCGGGTGGCCGTCGAGGCTGACCGTCGCGGCGAAGCCGAACTCCGAGCCGAGGCTGGCGCCGTCGTGGCTGTCGGTGAGGTCGGCGTATTCGATCCCCATCTCGGCGATGGCCTGGAACTGGCGGGCCATATCGGAGAAAGGTTCGACGAGTGCGAAACAACCAATTTTCATATTCAAATCTCGATTCTGATGTGAAATAAAAGACAAAAGAAAGATAACGGCACTACCGCCGGTGTCTTCCGTAATTGCCGATTGGTGTTTCAGATAAATATTTTGCGTACTATTTCGCTATGAAACTGATCGATCATGCGGGTACCTGGCGGCCCGGAAAGCGTCGGGCGTTGGCGTGGCACCGCAACAACGGCCTGGAAGTGGTTTGTGTTACGGGCGGTACCGCCGAGTGGCGGGTACAGAACGAGACCTACCGAGTCCCGGCGGGGTCGGTATTTTTTACCTTCCCCTGGGAGTGGCACGGCAATACCTGCGAAACGGTGCCCGGATTAGAACTCACGTTTGTGATCATCCGGCTAGACCGTATGTACCGCACGCAACCCCCCGGTAACCGTTTCGGCTGGCACCCACAGATCCCTTTCAACGCAAACGAAAGCCGGCAAATCAAGCGTGCGTTACTCAGTGTTTCTGATCGATCCCTGCCGCTTAGCGAGACCATGTTGCGGTTAGTTCGACATTTGGCCCGAGAACGCCAATCTGAAGACCTCGGGGCGGGGGTGAACCGGCGTTCCCTGGCGGCGCAGGTTTTGGTCGAGCTCGCCCGGATCGCGACGGCCCAAGCGGAAACCACTGGCCGGCAGATACACGACACCGACCGCCGGGTGCTGGCGTTTATCAAACAGATGGAGGCGAGCTGTCACGAGCCGTGGTCTGTCGATTCGATGGCGAGCGCGTGCGGGCTCGGCCGGGCCCGGCTGACCGACATCGTCCGCAAACACACCGGCGATACCCCCCTGATGTTGATGAACCGTTTGCGGATACAGCGTGCTCAGCGGCTCTTGATCGATACCAATACGAAGGTGACCGACGTCGCGTTTTCGTGTGGCTTCAGCACGTCCCAACACTTCTGCCGGGTCTTCCGGGATTACGCGGGGTGTACGCCGAGCCAGTACCGGAAAAATAATTAGGAGTCGTTGAAGCCGGAGAACAGTAAATCCTGATCCTCGTTTACGCATGCCCTGTTCGTGACTAAGCGGACGGCTTGAACGGTGCTGTGCTGGCTTTGGCCTGTCAGTGTGCCGAAGAACAGTGTGACAATGCAGTAAAACAGGGAGAGGTAGCCGTGATTGATTTCTGTGCATACATACTTAGAAATCAATCGGGAACCGCTATGCTGTTACGGAGCACGATCTTTTTTTTAGTGATACAGATCTAGCTTCATAAATTTTTCTGGTTAATGTTTGTCGATCTGCGATATTCAATATATCTGACGAAACAAACATAAAAAGTGGTACTTCAATATGTATAAATATCATGGTTTTTCCTGTCTATTTGTCGTGCCAACTAGCGGCTACTGCGAGAATACTTTTTTGGGTAGAGGTTTGTTCAATAAAGATCACTCTTTGGCGGTGTCGAAACGTAAAGTTTGCTTCAATGGCTTTACATTGATTGAGCTCTTGGTGGTGATCTCCATCATTGCGCTGCTAATCGGAATTCTGCTGCCCGTTTTGGCTGGTGTAAGAAAAGCCGGGCAGATCGCTGCTTGTGCGTCTCAAGAGCGACAGATCGGTACCGCTTTCTTTACCTACGCGACGGACAACAACAGTATTTTGCCCTACGGATACGAACGTTTATCTGGCGGAAGGGTTAACACCTGGGACGATGCTCTGCATACGTATTTGAACGGTACCGCGTCGTTGGCCGAACGTGAGGCACCCATACTCGAAGCCAGCAAGGCGCTGGAGGTTCTGATTTGCCCGGCGGACCCAACCGCTAACCTTCCACGGAACATAGGCGGCGTGGACGGGATGGCTCGCAGCTATAGCGTTGTGGGCAATGCCTCCGTTGCATTTGATCCTGATCAAGTTTTTGATCTTATCGAACTGCCTTCGTCACTTCCTCCTCGCCCACGCCGCAGCCTGAGATCGCCAGATTTGGCTTCGCCGAGCGATACGTTGATGTTGACGGAAGTGACGACCCAGGAAGAATCCATTGTCGGCGGTCCGCCACTTTTTGATTTTTACAATACCCAAGGGGCTCGTTTAAATTGGGCTTTGGTCAGCAGCCCGGCGATACAGGCGACCAACTCGACTTTTGGCGTTACAACAGATTGGCATCCCTTGGCCCATACAAATGACCGAGACAAACCAGAATTTAATTACCTCTTCCTCGATGGCCACGTCGAATTTCTTGAGTTGGCCGAGACGGGTGTCGAAGATAGCTGGCTCATGGGCGCGGGTAGCGTGGCGACGTACTCGCCGCGTGGCGCGTGGAGTATTCAACCACGAGATTAAATCATCCACTTGGGCGAAACCGCCGTCTAGGTTTAACAATAATTTCGTTGCGCGTAAGGCTCGAGCACGTAATTAAGGCACGATCTGAACGGTGCTGCCTTGGCTGTGGTCGGTCAGCATGTTGAAGACCATCGCGATGTCGTCGTCGAGCAGGCGGATGCAGCCGCGGGATTCTTCTTTGCCGATGGAGTCGGGCTCGATGGTGCCGTGGATGCCGAAGCCGCGCTTGTCGCGGTTGGCGTCGTCGAGGCCTTCGATGGCGATCCAGTATTCGCCGATGGGGTTTTCGGGGTTGTCGGAGGTGAAGAATTCGCCGTTGAGCTCGTCACGCCAAGACGGGTTGACGACTTTGCTGCCCTTGATGACTTCCCAGTTGCCCAGCGGCGTGTTCTCGCCCAGGCCAACAGGGAAGCTCTGGACATAGACGGGCAGTCCCTCGGCGTCCACGGCGTAGACGTCCATCACGAACCGCGTCTTGCTGACCCGGGCGTGGAGCGGGCCCTGGATGACCTTGACCACTTGGTCGGCCCGGAGGTTGCGGGCGTCCATATTGTTGATGGTTTCGAGCAGCTGATACGGCACGCGGAAGCGCACGCCGATCTGGCTGAGGAAGCTGCCGTCGTTTTTGTAGGCCTTAGCGATGGTGTCGCCCTGAGTGATGTTACGGGTCCACAGGAGGTCGCGGTTGACTTCGTTGAGCCGGCGGCGGACGGCGTCGGCGTCGTCCGTCGAGAGCTTGAGGTTGTCCGCGAACAGCAAACGGGACAGCAGCGAACGACCCTCGACGAGTTGGCCGTCGGCGATCAGTTGGTCTCCGCGGTTGTAGAGCGTCGCGGCGTCGGCCCCGGAGGTGAACGGCTTGGGCGCGGGGATCGATTCGGCCAGCTCACGGACCGCACGGACCACCTCGGGTTCGGGCTCTACTTCGGCCGGGGCCGGTGCGGGCGTCGGTTCGATTTGAGGCGGCGGCGTGGGGGTCACCGTGCGGGGTTTTACCGGCGGCGGCGTCGGTTCGTTAAGGGGGCTCAGGTCGGGTAGCGGCGGGGCGGTGACGAGGCCGCCGCCGGGCCGGTCTAGCGACGGCAGGTCGGTCGAAGCGACGCTCTGAGTTGAGGAATCCGGGGCGGTGGTATCGGTGATGTTGCCGCCCGGAGTTTCGTCTTTCGGTTCGCCCCAGAAGAAATAGACGACGCCGACGAGGATGGCGGCTAGCAGAAGGACTTTGGGGGCCAGACCCATGCCCTTGCGGCGGCGGGAGCTCATGTTGCGGCGGGGTTCTTGGGATTGCATAGCGTTTGATTTTAGGGATAAACGGTCGTTTGGTTGGGGTTAAGCAGCGATTTAGCCCCGCCGCTTGCGGCGGGAGCACGTGGGGCAAGCCCCGCGTCTAAATGCATCGAAACCGATCTGCGATCACGGGATAACGCAAAGCATTATTTCGGCGAAACCGCGGCGGCCTCGCCATGTTTATTCGGACGTTCATCGCCCCCGGAGGTTCCCCCTGAAGCTTCTCCGCTGACGGATTTACCTCGCGGCTCGGCTCGCTGACCATCGATCCACTTCAGGAACTCGGCGATGCGTTGCTCGTAGCCCCGGCCGGTGGGGGTGTAGTAGGTCTTGTCGACGCCGAGGTAGTCTTGGTCGACGAAGCCGGTATCGGAGGCGTGGGCGTAGGCGTAGCTGCCGTCTTTGCGGTTGTGGGCGCTGCGGAGTTTTTTTGGGACGGGCACGGTGCGTTGGTGTTTGACGTCGAGCATCGCGGCGTTGACCGCGGCGTAGGAGGCGTTGGATTTGGGGGCGGTGGCGAGGTAGATCGTCGCTTGGGCGAGGGTGATGCGGCATTCGGGCAGGCCGATGCGGTGGGTGATGTCGTAGGCGGCGGCGGCGACGGAGATGCCGCGGGGGTCGGCGTTGCCGATGTCTTCGCTGGCGAGGATGGCGATGCGGCGGGCGATGAACAGCGGGTCTTCGCCGGCGACGAGCATGCGGGCGAGCCAGTAGATCGCGGCGTCGGGGTCGCTGCCGCGGACGGACTTGATGAACGCGGAGATGGCGTCGTAGTGCTCGTCGCCGTCGCGGTCGTAGTTGATGGACTTCTGCTGGATCGAGGCCTCGGCGGTGGCGAGGGTGATGTGTATCGGTTGTTGGGCTTGGTCGCCGCGCTCCGACAGCACGGCGATCTCCAACGCGGTCAAAGCCCGCCGGGCGTCGCCGTCGCAGGCCATCGCCCAGTGCCGCACCGCATCGTCATCGACAGCGAGATCGAGTTTGCCGTAGCCGCGATCCTCGTCGGCGATCGCGTTTCGCAGCACGCCGAGGATGTCGTCTTCGTCGAGCGGCTCGAATTGGAACACCTGCGATCGGCTGACCAGCGCGTTGTTGACGGTGAAGTACGGGTTTTCGGTGGTGGCCCCGATGAGGGTGACGATGCCGCGTTCGACGTCGCCGAGCAGCACGTCTTGCTGGGCCTTGTTGAATCGGTGGATCTCGTCGAGGAAGAAGATCGTGCGTCGGCCGTCCTGTTCGAGGCGTTTGCGGGCGCCGTCGAGGACGTGGCGGACGTCTTTCACGCCGACGACGGCGGCGTTGCCGCGGTCGAAGTAGGCCTCGGTGTGTTTGGCGATCAGCTCGGCGAGCGTGGTCTTGCCGGTCCCGGGGGGGCCGTAGAAGATCACCGAAGTGATGCGGTCGGCCTCGAGCATTCGCCGCAAGAGCATCCCCGGCCCGAGGAAGTGTTGCTGCCCGGCAAACTCGTCGAGGTTATCGGGACGCATCCGCACGGCCAGCGGCTCGGCGGCCCGGCGGTTTTCGCTGCGTCGGTCTTCCCACAAGTCACCCATGCCGTCATTTTAGCCGGCCGTGTTTACGTTGCGGATACGTCACCGGCGATGCTCTGTAGCGATTACGAGTGATACACAACTTGACGGCGCCGATTCAAACTTTGGGTCAAAACGTCCAATCCGTCGGGCACGTATTTCACATCGAAAATTTGATGGGTTTCTGGGGTGCCGGAGGTTTTCTAAAACGTTCATACCGTCTATCGGCCGCAAAAAGCAGCGTCCGCTTTTCGGATATCAGGTTATGGCTGTGTCTAAGGGGCAACGCCAAGCCTATCGATAGCACTGCGGAAATCAGTTTGGCCGCCGACCCTTGCGTTGGCACACCCGTCTTGCAGATAACGAGGAACCCCCCGTGATGAGTAAGTTTCGATTAACGATTGGCCGTAAGCTCAACCTCGGTTTCGGGGTTGTGGTGTCTCTGCTGGTAATGATGTCTCTGATCACGTACACCCAGGTGCGTGGCGTAGTAAGCGAGCAGCAAACGCTGGTTCAAGAAGACTTGCCGGTCAAATCTTTGGCGTTGCAACTGCGCGGTCGGGTCCACGCGGCTCTCTCGGCGCACCGCGGCTACATCATCCTTGGCCTCGAACAGCTTAAGACCGAACGAGCCGCGATTTGGAAAGACATCAATGCCGAAGCCGAAGAACTGGCAACCATTGTGAACCAGACCGGCAGCGCCGAAGCGCAGGCTGCGGTTAACCAGCTGAAGACGGTATTGCACGACTTTAGCACCAGTCAGGAAACGATCGTGGCCATTGCGCACGAACCCGGCAACACCCCGGCGACGGTTCTTTTCGAAGACACCGCGTTGCCCTTTGGTAAGAAGATGGCCGAGCACCTCGAAGCGATCCTTGACGCCGAGGACAACGAGCCCGGCACCGTGGAACGCAAGCTTATGGTTCACCACGTCGCCGCTGCCGAAGCGCACTTGCTGAAGGTGACCGCCGCCTTGACGAAGTACCTCATCGACGGCAGCAGCGAACAACTCGACGTCCTGAACGAAGAGATCGGGGCGTGTGCCCGCTCGGTCGCGAAGCTCAAGAAAGACGTCGACCTTTTCACCCCCGGCCAACGCAAAGACTTCGACGCCTACCTCGCTAATCGAGAGAGCTTCCTCGAAGTCGCCGGCGAGGTGATCGCGATCCGCTCGTCGGATCAATGGAACCAGGCCCAATACATCTGTGCCGGCACCGTGACGCCGCTCGCGATCGAAGCCGACCGCATCATCGGGGGGATCGCCGACGAAGCGGTCGAAAACGCCGACGTCCGGATTGCGGCGCTCGAGGCCCGCTCGGCGTTCGTTCAGAATATGGTCGCGGTGGTATCGATCGCTACCGTACTCGCCGCCGTGGTCATCGCTTGGGTGTTACGACGCACGATCTGCCCGCCGATCGTCCGGGCCGCCGAGGCGGCCAAGCAAGTGGCCGGGGGCGACCTGACGGTCCGCGTCGAGGTCTCGGGCAACGACGAGATCAGCGATCTGGGCCGCAACTTCAACGAGATGACGCACGGCATCGCCGAGATCGTCGGCCACGTCGCGAGCACCGCTTCGGAAGTTTCTGCCGCCTCAACTGAGATCGCCGCCAGCAGCGAACAGATCAGCACCGGCATGCAGGAGCAGTCGTCGCAGGTCACCCAAATCAGCGCCGCGGTCGAAGAGATGTCGGCCAGCGTCGTCGAGGTCGCCCGCAAGTCCGCCGAGGCCGCCAACAACGCCGAGCAGTCCGGCCGGGCCGCGACCGAGGGCGGCGAAGTTGTTGAACAAACGATCAGCGAGATCAACGCGATCCGCGAGGCCGTTGAGGCGTCGTCCAACAGCGTCGCTGAGCTCGGCAAACGTGGAGAGCAGATCGGCGAGATCATTGCCACCATTAACGACATCGCCGACCAGACCAACCTCTTGGCCCTCAACGCCGCCATCGAAGCGGCCCGGGCCGGGGAGCACGGCCGCGGCTTCGCCGTCGTCGCCGACGAGGTTCGCAAACTCGCCGACCGCACCACGCAGGCGACCGAAGAGATCGGTAGCTCGATCCAGGCTATCCAAACCGAGACCACCAGCGCCGTCGAACGCATGAGCGCCGGCAGCGCCCAGGTCGAGTCGGGCGTCGCCAAGGCCACCGACGCCGGCAACAGCCTGACCCAGATCGTCAGCAACGCCCGCGAGGTCACCGGCATGATCCAGTCCATCGCCGCGGCGACCGAAGAGCAGTCGGCCGCTAGCGAAGAGGTCGCCCGCAACGTCGAGAACATCGCCTCGGTGACCCAGCAATCTAAAGACGGCACCGACCAGGCCGCGATCGCTGCCCAACAGCTCTCCGAGCGGGCCGAGCGTCTGCAGAGCCTCGTCGGCCGGTTTAAGATCGACCCGGAGTTTGTCAAAGCGTAAGTCAATACGGCGTATTGCTAAATCAAATCAAAACGAACCCGTATCGCGGTGGGCTCTTCGGAGCCCGCCGTTTTTCGTGTTGATGGCGGTACTCTACAATCACGCGATGGGCGATCAATCGTCGACGGATATCCCGATGCAACTGCCGGTGATGCTGCACCTCCGCGGCCGACGCTGTGTTGTAGTCGGCGGCGGGGCGGTGGCGGTCCGTCGGGCCGGCTCGCTGTTGGCGTGCGGCGCCGAGGTGGTTGTCGTCGCCCCGCAGATCGATCCGAGGCTGAACGAACTGCCGATCGAGCGGGTTGAACGAGGATACGCTGAGGGTGATCTCGATGAGGCTTTTCTGGTTGTCGTCGCCACGGATCAACCCGACGTAAACCAATGCGTCGCCGCAGACGCGGCCCGGCTGGGCGTCTTGGTGAACCGGGCCGACGACGCGGACGAGGGCGACCTGACGTTTATGGCCCACGACCGCCGCGGCCCGCTGACCCTGGCCGTCGATACTGCCCACACCTCGGCCGCCGCCGCCAAGTCGATCCGGGAAGAGTTATTCGAGGCCTTAGACGACGATTGGGTAACGCTTTTGTCGGAAGCGAGGCCTTGGCGTGCTAGAATACGGGGAAACCCCGGAGCTAAGACCGCCGATGCCCCGTCTCGGTCGGCCAAACTCCGTCGCTTGACGGACCGCGAAGCGATGCAAGTGTTAAAAAATCAGGGGGTTGATGCCTTGCGGCGGCACCTGCAGGCCGTGGCTGAGGACTTGTCCGACCACTGACTTATGAGCCTGACTTTTACCAACACCACCCTGGTCGTCCTGACCCTGCTTGGCGCAGCGGCCTCGGTGTTGGCGATGGTGCGTCTTCGGACAACGATGATGTGGGCGATGCAGCCGGCCGTGGTCGAGGAGGCGAGCGTGACGCCGGCTTCGAACCGACCGCGGAAGACGCTGCTGAATGTACTGGTGACCTTGGTTGCGTCGGGCTCGGCGGGGCTGCTGCTCTACCGCTGGGTGCAGGTCGGCGAGGGCTGGAACCCGGTGTCGGCCCACGTCGACGGATTGCTGCTGATCGCGTCGTTACTCGCCGTCGTGGGGCTTTTTATCCAGAGCCGGCCGCGCCTCGGCGGGCTGGCGGTATTCATTCTGCCTTTGCTGACACTGATCCTGGCATGGGCGATCTCGGCCTCGGCGTGGCTGTATCGGCCGTTCCACCTCGATTCGCTCACGCCCGTCTGGACCGCCGTCCACCTCGTCGGCGTCTACCTCGGGACGCTCGGCAGCGCGATCGCGGCGATGGCTGGCCTCATGTATCTCTTCGTCGAACGCCAGCTCAAAGCCAAACTCAACCCGCGTCGCCTCTTCCGGCTGGCGAGCTTGGAAACCCTCGAGCGACTGATCACGCAATCGGCGGCGCTCGGCTTCGCGTTGCTTACCGTCGGGCTGGTGTCGGGCGTCGTGATCCTCCGGCACGAGAAAGACGTGCTCGGGCCGAACTGGTGGGCGACGCCCAAAGTGATCACCGCCTTCGCCGCGTGGTTCGTCTACGCCTTGGTGATGAACGTACGCTTTGCGTCGACTTTCCGCGGTCGGCGTGCGGCGTGGTTGGCGGTGAGCGGATTCGTCATGCTGGTGGTCGTTTACGGCTTTGTTACCGGTACAGGGGGGGCTGCCTGATGAGGATGGTTCTCCTGGGTATCAACCACCGCACCGCTCCGGTCGAGCTGCGCGAGGCGTTGGCGGTTGGTAGTGAAAGGCTGCCCGATGTGCTCGCGGCGTTTCGCGAACGCTTCGGCCCAGCGCAAGCCGGCGAACCCGCCAGCAAATCTTCCGGAGCTTCCCGAGGAAGTTCCAAGAGAGCTTACGGGCGCGGTGAGTGCGTCCTGCTTTCGACCTGTAATCGCACCGAGTTGTATGTCGCCCGACCGGCCCATGCTCCGCCGACCATCGACGACCTCCGCCGTTTTCTCGCCGAGCAGACCGGGGTCGACCTCGATCTGCTCACCGCCTCGTCGATCCACCGGGAGCAGCAACCGGTGGTCCACCACCTTTTCCGGGTGACTGCGGGACTCGACGCAATGGCTGTCGGCGAAACACAGGTCATCGGTCAAGTCCGTCGGGCCTACGAAACCGCCCGGCAAGCCGGCACCGTCGGCCGAACACTCAACCGCGTCTTCCAGAGCGCCCTCCGCGACGTGAAACAGGCCCGGCAGCTCAGCGGCGTTGCCGACCTGAACCAGTCGATCAGCTCGATGGCCGTCGAGTTCACCGGAAACCTCTTCGAGTCGTTTACCGACAAAACCGTGACCGGCCTTGGTGCCGGCGAGATTACCAAAGCGACGCTGCAACGCATGCTCGCGAAGACGCCAGGCAAAACCTGGGTGGTCAACCGCACCCCGGCGGCGGGGATGGTCCTCGCCGAGACGCTCGGCCTTGGCCTCGACAACCAGGGCGAACACTCTGGGGGGGCGAGGCCTTGGGAAGAGCTCGATCAGGTGTTGATCGAGTCTGACGTCATCCTCGCCGGCACCGCGTCAACCGAGCCGGTGATTACGGCAAAACGGTTCAAGAAAATCCTACGTAAACGCCGGAACCGCCCGCTATTCCTCATCGACCTCGCCCTGCCTCGCGATATCGAGCCGGCGGTCGGCAACCTGCCCAACGTCTACCTCTACAACATCGACGACCTCAACTCCGCCTTGGCCAACGTGCCTCGCCGCCGCGAGAAGATCGACCGCTGTGAAGCAATGGTCCGCGAGGCAGCCGAGCGTTGCGTCGGCGCGACCCAGCATCAAGACCTCGGCGTGCTCGTCCGCCAGCTCCGCAGCAAGCTGCTCGACATCGGTGACGCCGAGCAGGTCCGAACCCAACGCAAGCTCCAAGCGATGCACGAGGCCGGCCGCTACCAAGACATCCCCAAAGTCATCGAAGAGCACACCCACCGGCTAATAAACAAAGTGTTACACCTGCCGCTCAGCCAGTTCGATAAGAATAAGTCCGATGCCGAGAACCCCTCGGCCGCGTTCTACGCCGCCGCTCTCCGCCGACTCTTCGACCTAGACGACGCCGCGGTTCCCGCCCCCGGAACGAACAACACCGTGATCGACCACGGTGAAGCGGCAGCCGAGGCGGATCATCCAACACAGGAAAGCCAGGGTTTGGATTTGCCCGAGCAGTCCGAAGAACCCGCCGGGCCATGGTCCAACGAAGTCATCAAGGCCTTCTCTGAAGCGCTATCCAAGTCGGCAGGTCGCAATGAGTGACCCCGGGGCGTCCCCTCGTCCCGGCGGAGCGCTAAACCAACCCGCGGCATTGGTGGCGGCCGGCGCGGTGATGTTTTCATTTTTTGTCTGGGTCACGCATCAAGGCGGATTGGTTTCGAGCGTGCCCGGATCGACCAATTCATTAGTTGGCTTAGCCGTCATCGTCTTGGAGGCATTGCCTCTGCTTGCGGCGTGGTGGCTGGGGGCCGCGGGCTACGGCTACGCCCTGCGGCAACGCGGGGTCGCACAACTCGGCGTCGGCATGGCGTTCCTACTGCTACTGAACTATGTCGCGGGCTTCGCGGTGGGCTTCAGCGGCATAATTTCGTGGGGGATATGTCTGGCTGGCGTGGCTTTGCTGGCGGTCAAGCTCGTTGTTGAGCGACGCGCTGCGGATCAACCGGAGCAGGCAAGCAGTCAAACGGAACGGCCGAAGTATTGGTCTTGGTGGTGGCTGTTGGGGGTTCCGGGGTTGGCGGTGTTGGTCGTCGCGGCGTGTTGTCCGCCGGGGACGATGTGGCGGATCGAGGCGTTGGGGTACGACGTGACGAGCTACCACCTGCAGATCCCGCGCGAATGGGTGGCGGCGGGGAAGATGACTGAGCTTGAACACAATGTGTACGCCTACCTGCCCGGCCTGATGGAGTCGGCGTTCGCGTCGCTGATGACGATGCGCCGCGGCCTCTTCCCTGGGGCTTCGCCCGAAGTGGTTTACGTCTGCCAGCTGTTCCACGCGTCGTTCGCGGTGCTGGCGGCGGCGGCGGTGGCGTCGTTGCTGCGTCGCTTCGGATCGGCGGGGGCCGCGGCGGCGGGGGGCGGTCTGATATTGTTGGCGCCGTGGGTCGTGGTGACGGGTTCGCTGGCGTACAACGAGATGGTGGTGGTGGCGTTCGCGGCGGTGGGGCTGCGGCTGGTTGCGGGCGAAAACTGTCCGTGCGGGCGGACGGGCGTAGCGATCGGGTTGCTGGCCGGGGCGGCGACGCTGGCGAAGCTGACGGCGGCGTTCACGGTGGCGTTGCCGCTGGGCGTGGTCCTGGTGTGGCGGTTGTTGAAAGATCGGCCGGGGTGGTCGGCGGTTACTCCGGTGGTGTTGTGCGTCGTGGTGGGGTTCGCGGCGTTGTCGCCGTACCTAGTGCGCAACGCGGCGTGGACGGGTAACCCGGTATTCCCGTTCGCCGGCTCGGTATTCGGGTACGCGCACTGGGACGAAGCGCGGGCCGATCGGTGGGACGCGGCCCACATGCCCGATGCCCCGTGGGGCGAACGGATAAGCGCGGTCTGGCGGCAGGCGATCGGCAACACCGGCTACGGCGCGTGGGGCGGTCAGCCGACGCCGACCGAGACGAAGAACATCGCGCGGTTCGCGAACGAGGGCGGGCTGCCGGTGCTGTGGATCGCGGCGGCTGTAGGGTTGGCTCTTGGGTTTGCTCGCCGAACGACACGCTGGTTCACGGCCGTGTTGTTGGCTCTGCTGCTCGGCCAGTTCGTGTGGTGGCTGGTGATGACGCACCTTCAGAGCCGGTTCCTGGTGGTGGCGATCGTGCCGTTGTGTGCCGCGGTGGGCTTATTCTCTGAGTCGTTGCGCCGTTGGAAGATCGGCACGAGCCTCAACGCCGGCGGCCTGGCCGCGGGGGTGGTTGCTGCCGTTCTGGCTGTGGTTACCTTGACGACGACGTGGTCGCAGACCACCGTACTCACGACGCCGGACGGCCAACGAGTCCCCGCTCCGCTGTGGTTTCTCGTCGACGGCCTGCCCGAACCGTACGGCAACAACGCGATGGCCGACTTTGCCCTCAACGACCTGCCTGCTGGCAGCCGCGTGATGGTCGTCGGCAATAACCAGTCGCTGTTCTACGTCGAGCCCGACATGGTCTACGCCAGCGCCTTTGACGAGTCACCCATCACGCCGCTGCTCCCCAGCGATGACGACCCGCAAGCGCTCGCGGACGCGCTGCGGGCCGCAGGTGTGACCCACCTCTGGATCGGCTACAGCGAACTCGACCGCCTGCACGCCACCTACGGCTTCGACGCTGGCGTCACCACCGAACGCCTGAGCCGACTCGTCGTCGATTGGTCGCACCTTGGCCCACGAAAGAGCCCGACCGTCCTGGTCGAGGTCCCCTAAACGTCGCAAACCTGCAGAATGAGCCGCCGAGATTTTCTTGATTACGGTACCGGGGCAACCGATAATATGGATAGACAGGCAACGTTACCCCGAAAGGAGGCCCAACCGACGCGATGTACACCGATAGATCAGGGTGAGTAATCCCCGCCGAGCGCACGCACGCATATCCTCGTTATTTTTTTCCCATTCATCCCGCGTCGCTCGGTTTTTTCATGCGCTCCCCCGGAAAGTTTCGCTGACCCTTACGGCTTAGCGCGAATACATGTGAACGCACGCTGGGCCGCAAGCGGCTTGCGTTAGACTGAAGTTATGAACCGTTCTGCACTCAGCGATAACGTCACGCTTGTCGACCACCCGCTGGTCGAAGCGTTGTTGACCGATCTCCGAGACCGGCACACGCCGGCGTTACGCTTCCGCGAGGCGGTCGAGGCGCTGGGGCATCTGCTGGCGTACGAAGCGATACGCGACGTATCGTTAAGCCGTGAGACAATCGAGACGCCGCTGGAGACGATGGATGCGCCGCGGATGGAACAAGTCATCACAATCGTCCCGATCCTGCGGGCCGGCCTGGGCCTGGCCGACGGGATGCTGCGATTACTTCCGGGTTCACAGGTCGGCCACATCGGTATGGCTCGCAACGAATCCACACTCGAGCCGGAGTGGTACTACGAGAAGCTGCCGAGCAATATCACCGACGGCCTGACGCTGATCGCCGACCCGATGCTCGCCACCGGCGGCAGCGCCGTCGCTGCGGTCGATCTGCTCAAGTCACGCGGCTGCACCGCGATCAAATTCGTCGGCGTCCTCGCCGCCCCGGAGGGCATCCAAGCCTTGACCGCCGCCCACCCCGACGTGCCGATCGTCGTCGCCGGCGTCGACCGCGAACTCAACGGCAAAGGCTATATCGTCCCCGGCCTCGGCGACGCGGGCGACCGATACTTCGGGACACTCGACTAACGGTTTAGCGGGCGACGCGAAGCTTCCCGCTCTGAATCACAAGTGATGTCTCGTCAGATACGCCACCGCGGCGGCGACGTCGACGTAGCTGACGTCGAAGACCGCGTCGGCGAGTTCTTGATAGACCGGGTCGCGTTCGGCGAGGACGGCGGTAATTTCTTCCAAGGCGTCGCCGCCCGACGAACCCTCGGTCAGGGCGGGTCGGGTCGCGGCGCTCTGGGGGTCGGCGGCGATGCGCTCGGCCAGCACGGCGGGCTTGCACGAGAGGTAGATGCGTTTGGTGTCGGGGGCGTTCTTGATCGCCTCGAACGCGGCGGGCTGCATCGCGGTGCCGCCGCCCAGGCCGATGACGTGGTTTTCGCGCTTGACCAGTTCCTGGGTGACTTCGACCTCGACTTCGCGGTAGGCGGGCTCGCCGTCGGTTTCCCAGATCTCGGCGACGGTCTTGCCGTCGAAGCGTTTGCGGATCTCGTCGTCGACGTCGACGAAGTCTTTCCAGGTCTGGTTGGCGATCTTCTTGCCGATCGAGGTCTTTCCGCTGCCGCGGTAGCCGAGGAGGATGATGTTCATGGGAGCAGTATCGGCGATCCGGGGCGGCGAGGCCAAAACCGTAATTTGATATTTGGTTCCGCCTGCCTTCTGTGAAGGTTTATGATGAAGTCGTGTCCGAAACACCCGACCAGCAAGCCGCCCGCCGCCACGTCGAAGCACTCCGCGATCGCCGCGTCCGCCCCGAGCCCGATCGGTCGCTCGGCTTCCTGGCCGATCAGTTCAAGCGAGACGTGGCCCGGCCGTTCAAACAACTCGGCGACCTCGCTGCGTTGTGGGAAGAGCTGCTGCCGGCCGACGTCGTGGCGGGTACCCGCTTGGAGTCGCTGCAACGCGGGGTGTTGAGCGTGGCGGTCGATTCGAGCGCCCGTCTGTACGAAGTGGATCGTCGGTTACGTGAGGGCTTAGAAGCCGAGTTGATCACCCGACACAAAGGAACGGCGTTCCGCAAAGTGAAGCTACGGGTCGAGGCGTCGGGCTGGGACGAAAAATAACGTGATCGACGTATTTAGCGGGAGACGCGCAGCTTCCCGCTTTTTTCGTAGTTAATTGTGCTTTTGCGGGGCCCTTCGGGCCGCCCGCTAAACGATGGGTTTAGATCTGCTCCAGCTCGTTGACCAGATCGGTGACGACCTTTTTCGCGTCGCCGAAGACCATGCGGGTGTTGTCTTGGAAGTAGAGCGGGTTCTGGATGCCGGCGAAGCCGGGGTTGAGCGAACGCTTGATGACGAAGACGGTGCGGGCGTGGTCGACGTTGAGGATCGGCATGCCGTAGAGCGGGCTGGACGTGTCGTGGCGGGCGGCGGGGTTGGTCACGTCGTTGGCGCCGATGACCAGAGCGACGTCGGCCGTCTCGAGCCGGGCGTTGGCGGGCTCGAGGTCGAGCAGGACGTCGTACTCGACGCCGGCCTCGGCGAGCAGCACGTTCATGTGCCCGGGCATCCGGCCGGCCACTGGGTGGACCGCGTAGGTCACCTCGATACCCTTGTTTTCCAGCTCGGCGGCGAATTCTTTCACGGCGTGCTGGGCCTGGGCGACGGCCATGCCGTAGCCGGGGACGACGACGACCGATGACGCGGCCTCGAGCACGATCGCGGCGTCCTCGGCGCTCGATTCGGTTGCGGTGCCCTGGGGTGTGGACCCGTCTGTCGCAGACGCGTTCGCCGCTCCGGAAGGGGCTGCACCCATGCCGCCAAACAATACGTTCATGAGCGAGCGGTTCATCGCTTTGCACATGATGTTGGTGAGGATGAGGCCGGAACTGCCGACGAGCGAGCCGGTGATGATCAGGGCGTAGTTGTTGAGGACGAAGCCGGCCATCGCCGCAGCGACGCCCGAGTAGCTGTTGAGCAGCGCGACGACGACGGGCATGTCGGCCCCGCCGATGCCGATCACCAGCAAAACGCCCAGTCCAAGCGCGACCAGCGTCATCAGCAACACCCACGGCCAACCGCCGGGCCAGATCATGAGGAACGTGATCATCAACGCCAGCAAGCCCAGCCCGCCGAAGACGATCCACTTCTGACCGGGCAGCTGGATTGGCTGGTCGGGCGCCCACTTGACGCCTTGTAGCTTGCCGAAGGCCATGATCGAACCAGTGAAGGTGATGGCCCCGATGGCGACTGCCAGCCCGATGGTTAGTGAGTAAGTCGGGCCGGCTAAGCTGATCGCCCGGACCGTTTCGCCGGATACGCCGTAGAGGTTGAAGTAATCTGCCGCCGCCACCAACAGCGACGCGATGCCGCCGAAGCCGTTGAGCAGGGCGACCATCTGCGGCATCTGGGTCATCTCGACGCGCTTGGCCATGACCGTGCCCGCGACGCCGCCGAGGGCGAGGGCGGGGACGATCCACAGGATGCTCCACCACGTGCCGTCGACGATAAAGAAGAACGTCACGACGGTCGCCAGCAGCATGCCCACGGCCGAGACGGCGTTGCCCTTCGCCGCCGTCTCGACCCGGCCGAGCATCTTGAGGCCGAAGATGAACAGCACCGCCGCGAGGAGGTAGAGCAGGTTGATCAGGTCGTAGCCGAGGATGGCGAGGGTCATGGCATGATCGTTCCGGGTTGGGCCGCAGAGCAGGGGACGTGTTTGGTGTGTCCTAGTGGTTGTCCTTGCTCTGGAACATCTTGAGCATGCGGTCGGTGACGAGGTAGCCGCCGACGACGTTGGTGGTAGCGAAGACGATGCCGAAGAAGGCAAGGATCACGCCGAAGACGCTGCCAGAGTAGCTGCAGAGCAGGGCCCCGACGATGGTGATCCCCGAGATGGCGTTGCTGCCCGACATCAGCGGGGTGTGCAGGCGGGAGGGAACTTTCGAGATCAGCTCGAAGCCGATGAACACGGCGAGCACGAAGACGACGATCCCGATGACGAAAGGGCTGGGGGCGGCGGCGAGCAGGGGGGTAATGTTCATACGCAAGTCCTCACGTTTAGCGGCGGGCCGAAGACCCGGGCGGGAATAGCTTTTTCTAATCCTGTTCGACCATCCCCTTGACCAAGTCGTTAACGATCTGCCCGCCCTGGGTGATGAGGACGCCGAGGTGGATGTCGTCGTCCAGGTCGATCTTCAGAGATGGCCCGCTCCCGGAATCAGAACCGCCCCCGGAATCGGAAGCAGCGTCGGAATCTTCGAGCTGCTCTTCGCCCTCGTCGTTACCGGTGTCGGGTTGTTGAATCAGCGTTTCGAGCAACGCGTAAACGTTATTGGCGTAGACGCTGCTGGCGTGGACGGGGAGGGTGCCGGGGAGGTTGGTGGTGCCGACGAGGGTGACCCGGTTGTCGGTGGTGGTGATCTCACCGGGGCGGGTGAGTTCGCAGTTACCCCGGCCGTGGGTTGCGTTGGCGGCGAGGTCGACGAGCACACTTCCCGGCTTCATGCGGGCGACCACGTCGGCGGGTACCAGCAGCGGCGGGGCCTTACCGAAGACCGCGGCGGTGGTGATGACCACGTCCGCCGACACGACGTGTTTGGCCATCAGCTCGGCCTGCTGGGCTCGTTGTTCGTCGCTCTGTTCGGTTGCGTAGCCGCCCGCGGTTTCGCCGGCCCCGGAACCGGGCAGTTCGATAAAGCGTGCGCCGAGCGAGAGGACTTGTTCTTTTGTGGCGGGCCGAACGTCGTAGGCCTCGACGATCGCGCCGAGTCGCTTCGCCGTGGCGATCGCCTGCAGGCCCGCGACGCCGACGCCTACGACCAAGACCCGCGCCGGGCTCAGCGTCCCCGCCGCCGTGATCATCATCGGCATCAGCTTCGGGCAGTGGCTCGCGCCGAGGAGGACCGCTTGGTAACCCGCCAGGTTCGCCTGGCTGGACAACACGTCCATCGACTGCGCCCGGCTGGTCCGCGGCACGAACTCCAGCGCGAGCAACGACACCTTGCGTCCCACCGCGGCCCGCACGACGTCGTGCTCGGTAGTGGGCGTGAGCAGGCCGACCAGCGCACCGCCTTCACGCATCCGCCCGACATCTTCAGCCCGCGGCGGATCGACCGTGACCACCACGTCCGCGTCTTCCCAGGCGTGGTGGCCCTCCCCGGCAAAGGTCGCCCCGGCGTCTGCGAATTCCGCATCGTCGATAAAAGACTTCAATCCAAGACAGGGTTCTAACGTGACATCGATGCCGGCCGAGACCAGTTTTTTCACTACCGCCGGCGTGATCGGCGTGCGTGTTTCGGATTCATCACGCGGTAGCGGGGCGAACACAAGCATCTTTAGTCCTTTAGCTTTTCCGGATTAAGCGGAATGACACGAGACTATGCGTCCTGACGAATCAATGTACCTAAAACGTCAAGTCTTTAACGTCACCGTACCGTATCTGCTCAAAGTTTAAAACCACGATGTTTGATGGGTATCCGTCAACATCCTGACGACCACTTCGACTGTTTCGCTACAAGAAAAAAACCCCGCTGCCGCAAAGCGACAACGGGGCGGAGGGGAGAAAGCAAAGTGTGTTACCAAGTAACTATCGCCTGGTTGCGTTCCCGATCAGTAAATTTTTTCCCAAAAACCCTCTGTCCGCGAAACGCCCAGAACTTATCTATATTCACATATTAGGCCCTGTACAAGGTTTAGGAAAGCCTATTTTTCACTATCGGACCTTAATTTTCACTTTTTTCGGGATTTTTCGTCAAAGTGCTTGCTCTGCGGCGAGCAGTCCCGCCCCGACCACCCCGGCATCATCGCCGAGGGTGCTGGCGACGATTCGGCACGACTTCAACTCCTCGGGGAAAACGTGAGCCTCGAACGCTCCGCGGACCCACCCCATCCATTGCTCGCCCATGGCCTCGGTCGCGCCGCCGCCCACCACCACGCACGGCAGGCTCAGCAGCGTCACGGTGTTGGCGATCGCCTGGCCGACGTAGGTCGCAGCTTGCTGCGCGACGCGGATCGTCAACGGGTCATCCCGCTTGACCGCTTGGGCGAGGATCTTTGAGCGGACACGGGACAGGTCGCCATCGACCAACTCGGGTACGACCGACGGGTGGCCGCCCTCGATGAGTTGCGTCAGCAGGTTCACGATATTCGTTCGGCTACCGAGGTCTTCAACAGTCCGCCGGCCGAGTCCGGCGTCGGCGGAGAGCAGGGTGTGGCCGATTTCGCCGGCGGTGTGGTTGACGCCGTGGAAGATCCGGTTGTTCAGCACCAGCCCGCCGCCGATACCCGTGCCGACGAAGATCGCGAACAGGTCGTCGAAGCCTTCACCTGCGCCGGCCTGGTGCTCGCCCCACGCCCCGACGTTCACGTCGTTGTCGACCACCACCGGCAGGCCGAGTTCCTTCTCCAGTATTTTCTGCAGCGGGAAGTCGGTCCAGCCGAGGTTCAGCGCCTTGATGACCTCGCCCTTCTTGATGTTGATCGCGCCCGGCGCACCGATGCCGAGGCCGGCGACGTCTTTGCGTTTCAGCGAAGCTTCTTCTAAGACCTTGTCGCAGAGCTTGACGATCCGCCGGATGACTTCGTCGGCGCCTTCCGCGGCTTTGGTCTTGGTGTCGTCGCGGGCGGTGACTTCGCCGTCGGTGACGACGCCGCACTGGATGTTGGTTCCGCCGAGGTCGATGCCGATCGTGGGGGGCTGGTCTTGTTTAGGCATGCGGGGTTGCTCGGTGGAAGAGGGGGCTTAGGTCTGAGCGATGTAAGGCAGATTTACGCGCCGCCGCCGTCGCCGAGCACCTTGGGCACTTTGAAGAAGTTGTCCTGCCGGCCCGGCGCGTTGGCCAACGCCTCGTCGGGCGTGAGCCCCGGCTGCTCGACATCTTCCCGCGTCACGCTGTGGTGGTCGGATGGGTGGAACAGCGGCTCGACGTCTTTGATTCTCTCGTCGAGCTCGTTCAGCTTGCTGACGTAGCCCAAGACCGCCGCGAGCTGGCCCGTAAAGTGCGTGACCTCATCGTCCGACAACGCCAGCCGGCTGAGCTTGGCGACCTGGCGGACGTCCTCTTCGGTGATGGGTTTGGACATGCATAAATCATAACATTGGCAGAGCGGTGGGGCGGTCAATAACGGGGCGGCCAAATCGGGCTACTATGCGTCGCGAGGACGAGACCCGTATGCGTCCCGCTTACCCAACACTCTCTATCCACGCTTCTGCCCATGCCCGACCGCGACCTCCTCAAGTGTTTCGATAACCCCAGCCCCGGACGCTCGTTCGTCATCGAACACGTCTCCGACGAGTTCACCAGCGTCTGCCCCGAGACCGGCCACCCCGACTTCGGTAGCGTCATCCTCCAGTACGTCCCCCGCGACGGCTGCATCGAGCTCAAATCGCTCAAGCTCTACTACCAGAGCTTCCGCAACGAGGGGATTTATTACGAAGCGGTCACCAACAAGATCGCCGAGGACCTCGAGCGGGCGATGGACCCGATCTGGATGCAGGTCGTCACCGACTGGAAGGGCCGCGGCGGCATCCGCTCCCGCATCACCGTCGAACTCGGCCGCCACCCCGACGACGCGCCGCGTTCATCCGGCGGCGACGACTTCGACGACGAAGAGGACGACGACCGCCTGCCGCCAGGGTATTGAGTCGCTAGGTCGGCGTGGCACAGATAAAGCGCTGCCCCGATCTTTGTTTAAACCGCAGCAAATTAATACCCCCACCGCAGCCCGATCATCACCGACGTGCCGCTCGTGTCTCGACCGTTATCGACCCGGTCGAAGTCTTGACGCGCTTCGACAAACGCGGCCCACTGGTCGGCGAAGCGGGCCGTCACGCCGACTCCCACATAAGGAAAAAACCCCTCGGCCACGGTGTCGCTGTCTTCGACCAGCTCCCGGCCGCCGCAGCACAGCTTCGCCCCCGCCCCGCGTTCCGTAGCCCTCGCCCGGTAGTAGCCCCCGCCGCCCACGATGTAAGGCTCGATCTTCACCCCCGTATCGAACCATTCGGTATCTAGCGACGCCAACGGGTACACCCTCGCTCCCAGCCGGACGTCGGCCACGTCCACCGAGCTGATCGGCAGGTCCTCGATGCTGCCGTCCGGGTTAAGCACCCGCAGCGTCTCGTCGGAACGCTCGAGGCTGACGATCCCCACGCTCGCGGTCCCCTCGAGGTGCCCCGCAAGGATGCGGGGCGAAGCGATCTCGCCCTCGATCCGAAACCGCGTCCGCGACTCACCGTCGCCCCGCGGGTCGTCGAACTGCTGCGCCCCCAGCTTGATCGAGCACCCCGCCGAGCCGAAAACAAGCACCCCCAAAACCACCACCCCGCCCGCAACCCACACGTACCGCGCCCACGTTCCAAACCGTCTCATGGCTGACCTCCCAAAAGCGAAATGACCGGGGCAGCCGACGAGCCAAGCCCTCACCTCATAGGACAAATCATCCGGGTTTGCCATCAGGACGAGGGCCGCGACGACACAGAAAACCTGTCAACCTTGGCAGCAATCGCCTGCCGAGGCGATATTAGTGTTTCGACGACACGGGCAAATGTGTTGGCGTGTCTCGCTACAGCCTGATCTGGTGGCAGTTGGTTTCCTGGAAGCCGAGGCGTTCATAGAACGCCGGCTTCAGCGTAAACAGATGGACGAACGATCCCGCGGGCACGATTTCGCGTAGCCGAGAAACCGCAGCATCCATGATCGCCGTGCCGATCTGCTTGGACTGGTACTCCGGCCGCACAACGACGTCCCAGATGCTGTACCACAACCTGGCGTCGCGGACGACGCGAGCCATCCCCACCGCCGAGCCGTTGTCTCGATCAACCGCCACGAACCCTTCCAGGGTGTTTTGCAGCACCGCCGCGTATTCGGGTGTGTGTCCCCAATCCACCGACTTCAGCAGCGTCAGATATTCCTCGTCGGTCGGCAGCCGGTTTTCGATCGCGATGTGATCCGGCAAGGTTTGCAGCGCGTCCGCGGGCTTTTCGTAACCGATCGGCCCACAAAAGCGCAGCCGAACGCCGTTGGGATCGATCACGACGTATTCGCGTATCCCCCAAGGCTTGTCCTCGATGGCTTCAGCAATCGGAGCGCCCGCGGCGAGATGTTGCTTGTATTGATCGTCGATTTCATTACAGAAAAAGAAGTGCCCGATACCGCGGGCCTGCTGTGCCAATTCCGGATCGAGCTCAAACAGGACTTGTGACCCATTGATGCGGATGCCGCCAAATTCTGCGGGCTCGCCGTAGGTCCACTCGCCCTCGCCACCCAGCCGGTTGCGGTAGAAAGCGATCGTGTCGGGCAGGTTGCTGACCGCAAAAATAGGTTCGGAACGCATCATCGTTGAACAGGTTCTGAAGGAAAACACCCGGAAATAATTCGGCGGACAACCAACAAGCTAAGCCATCGCTTGCCCTGTATCCAACATAAAAACGCTACGTCCCGGCGAGTGCGGCGCAGGCCCGCTGCCGCGGACAGGCATTCACGTGATCGTTCACCACGCCGACCGACTGCAGGTACGCGTACACGATCGTTGACCCCACGAACTTGAACCCCCGCTTCTTGAGGTCTTTTGAGATCGCGTCGGACAGGGCGGTCTTCGCCGGAACTTGTTCGAGCGTCTCGAACCTGTTCTGGATAGGTCGGCCGTCGACGTAGCCCCACAGATAATCCGCGAACCCGCCGAACTCGTCCTGCACCGCGAGGAACGCCTTGGCGTTCTGCACCGACGCCGCCACCTTCAGACGGTTCCGCACGATCCCTGCGTCGGCCAAGAGTTTCTTTTGCTTCGCGTCCGTGTACCCCGCGACCTTCCGCGGGTCGAAGCCGTCGTACACCTTGTGGTAGTGCTCCCGCTTGTTCAGGATCGTGATCCAACTCAGCCCCGCCTGCGCCCCCTCCAGGATCAACATCTCAAACAAATGCCGCTCGTCCCGCGACGGCACGCACCACTCCTCGTCGTGATACGCCTCGTAAAGCTCGCCCTTGGCCCATCCGCATCTCGGCATTGCTCAGTCCTCTAACGTGTCCGGGCCATCGGACAGCTCGTCTGTAATGTCGTGGTCATCGACCGACCCCGCGTTCGCCTCCGCCGCGTCCCGGATGAACCGAGGGATCAATCCTTCCGGGGCTTGGCCGTACAACGCCACGCACGCCCCGGCGCCGCCGTCTTCCCACGACGCCGCTTTGATGAACTCGGCGAACCTCTCCGCGTCGCTCCGCATCAACTCGCCCACGATCGAATACGCCAACGCGTACGGCAGCCCCTCCGCGTCGTCCGCCCCGCAAAATACTTCGCCGCCGAAGAACGCACCCAGCCGACCAGGCGTCCAGAATCGCCGGTGCTGCGCGACCGTGTGCAGGTCGTTCTCGAAATCCTCGTTCGGCACCACCGCCTTCTCCAGGTGCACCACCAACCCCTCCTCCAACCACACCGGCAGCCCCAGCCCCGCCAGCCGACTGTGCGCCAACTCATGAGCCAACACCGGCCCCAATACCCCAGCCGACCGCCCGTGCGCCGCGACGTGTACCGACCCGTCGTGCAGACACATCCCCCCGCTCACCGCCCCGACGTGATCCGCCTCGTGCGCATCGCTCACGTAATCCAGATAGTCCTCCACCTCCCGGCAAACCACCGCCACGTCCAGCCCCGGCCCGCCGTCCGAAAACTCCGGCAAGCCCAGCCCCGTCAAACACCGCTCGATCGTCCCGAGCGCCCGCCCCATAAACACCGCCGTCCGCTCCGCCTCGACGTCGTCCAGGTCCGTCGTCAGCAGACACTCGCCCCGCTCCACCACCCGAAACCCCCCGCCCCCTGAATTTCCATCCCCGCTCTCGGAACTTCCACCCGTGCCCCCGGAGTTCTCGCCCCCGGAACGCTTTCGCCACGCTTCCGCCAACGCGTGCTGCCACACCCACTCCACCGCCGTCCACGCCGCCGGCTGCACCCCCTCCGGCAACGACCACCACCGCCGCTGCACCCGCCCCCAGTCCGGCCGCGGCAACCCGCCACGCTCCTCCATCGCCCCCAACCAACGCTTGCCGATCTCAATCGCCGCTTGGTCCATACCCCACCAAGCATAACCCAACCCCACCCCAAAAATTTAGCCCCGGGTCACCGACCCGGGGCCGCCACGGCCACCCGCCGCCAAACAAACTCCCCCCCCCCCCGGGGGGGGGGGGGGGGGGGGGGGGGGGGGGGGCGGGGGGGGGGGGGGGGGGGGGGGGGGGGGGGGGGGG
>JBCDJW010000014.1:0-90810 GCA_038747275.1 Planctomycetota bacterium
CTCGGCGAGGGTGCGCAGCCGTTCACGGATTTCGGCGTTGGACGGCAGGTCCTGCGGGCAGTGCTTGAAGTTCACGCCGAGCCGTTTGGCGGCTTTGCGTTTGGCGGTGAAGTATTCGGATTCGTCCCGGGTGTACATCAACATCGCGGCGTGCGCCGCGATGGCCTGACGGAGTTTGGGGTCGGACATGGGGTATGCGTGCGCCGTTATGAAGCCCGTCGATGCGGCGCTGGGCTAGATTTGTGATTATCAATCACCATAACAAACAATGGTCAGATTTGTTTCGATAGATCGATCAATAATGTTTAATAAAGTATCCAGTAAATCTAAAAGAATCTGACGCTCTAAAGTCTGCCGGATTTCCTTGCATTCGGGATAAATCTGATCACCTACCTTCTGCGACCATTCTTCAGGCTGCCGAGAAGCAACGCTATGAAGATTCTGAATACGTTTTTGCAAATCCTTTATCTGTATTCCGGCAAACGCCGCGTCACCATACGAATCAAGCCGTTGATCAAATTTAATGTGCTTGTCCCCGATATGCTCATTGATGAAAGCGAAGTAACCATCATCTTCCAGGCACAAAGACGGTTCTGTTTCGATGAAAGCGCCGCCTGGGTTCTCTGCTAATCCTATATCCAAACCCATTTTTAGGCCCCAGCCTTCGCCTTGTCCTTCGCGCTCCGCGCCTCACGGCGCCGCATCGACTCCTGCAGGATCCGCTTGCGTAGCCGGATATTTTCGGGGGTCACCTCAACCAACTCGTCCTCGGCGATGTATTCCAGGCACGCTTCGAGCGACATCTCTTTGGCGGGCTTGATCTGCATGTTGTCGTCTTTGCCGCCGCGGGTGCGGACGGCGGTGAGTTGTTTGGACTTGATGGGGTTGGCGATGATGTCGTTGTCTTTGCAATGCTCGCCGATGACTTGGCCTTCGTAGCACTGGTCGCCGGGTTTGACGAAGAAGAAGCCGCGGTCGTAGAGGCCGTGGAGGGCGTAGGGGGTGACCTGGCCGGTGTCGCTGGCGATGATGACGCCGGCGGGGCGTTTGGGGACGTCGCCGCGCATCGGCTCGTAGCGGAGCAGGTTGTGGTGCATGACGGCCCGGCCCTGGGTGGCGGTGAGCATCCGGGTCCTCATGCCGATCAGGCCGCGGGCGGGGATGGTGAACTCCATGTGGATGTAGTCGCCGGCCCCGGCCTTGGGGTCCATGCTGACGATCTCGGCCTTGCGGTTCGTCACCAGGCTCATGACGTCGTTCTGGCACTCGGCGGGGCAATCGACCACGAGCTGTTCGATCGGCTCGCAGAGCTTGCCTTTGTGGTCGCCGTCTTCGGGGCGTTTGAGGATCACCTCGGGCTTGCCGACCTGGAGCTCGTAGCCCTCGCGGCGCATGGTTTCGAGGAGCACGCCCAGGTGCATCATGCCCCGGCCACTCACCTTGAACTCGTCGCCGCCTTCGCCGCGTTCGACACGGAGCGCGACGTTGGACTGCAGCTCTTTCTGCAGGCGGTCGTAGACCTGGCGGGAGGTGACGTATTCGCCCTCCCGGCCGGCGAAGGGCGAGTCGTTGACACGGAAGGTCATGGTCAGCGTCGGCTCGTCGATCTCGACGGCGGGCAGGGCTTCGGGGCGGTCGGGGCAGGCGATGGTGTCGCCGATATCGATCGGGTCGAGGCCGACGACGGCGCAGATGTCGCCGGCGATGACCTGGGGGACTTCTTTCTGCTTGAGGCCATCGAAGGCGTTGAGCTTAAGGATTTTCTGCTGCTTGCCTTCGCCGGCGCGGTTGATGACGGTGACCTGCTGCCCGGCGTTGATCCGCCCGGCAGTCACGCGGCCCACGGCGATCCGGCCGACGTAGTCGGAGTACTGGATCGTGGTGACCATCATCTGCAGCGGGGCGGCGAGCGCTTCGACGCCGGTCGCGAAGCCGGCGGCAGCGCCACGCGACGAACCCTCGGCATAGGGCGCGGGGACGTGTTCGAGGATCGCCGAGTAGAGCGCCAACATGTTGTCGGGGTGCTCGGCCCCGTTCATGCCGGCCTTCTCCAGGTCGTCGGACGCCCAGCCGTTCTTGGCCGAGCTGTAGACGATCGGGAAGTCCAGCGCATCGTCGGGCGCGTCCAGCTCGGCGAGCAGGTCGAAGACCTCGTTGATGACGTCTTCGGGCCGGGCGTTGGGCTTGTCGATCTTGTTGATGACGACCACGGGCTTGAGGCCGATCGCCAGCGCTTTCTGCAGCACGAACCGGGTCTGGGGCATCGGGCCCTCGAAGGCGTCGACCACGAGCAGGCAGCCGTCGGCCATGTTGAGGACGCGTTCGACCTCGCCGCCGAAGTCGGCGTGGCCCGGCGTGTCGATCAGGTTGATCTTGTAGTCGGCCCCGTCGGTGTGGCGGTAGTTCACGGCACAGTTCTTGGCGGTGATGGTGATGCCGCGCTCCCGCTCGAGGTCGCCGGTGTCCATGATGAGGTTGTGCTGGCCGCCGGCGAGCTTGTCGAGGTCCTCGGAGCGGAACATGCCGGACTGGTAGAGGAGTTGGTCGGTAAGGGTGGTCTTGCCGTGGTCGACGTGGGCAATGATCGCGACGTTGCGGAGGTGGTTCTGGGCCATGGTGGATCGGTTTGGGTGGGCGAGGTCAACGGGGCGTTCAGCGGGCGATCGCAGGCCGCCGAGCGGTCGACGGGGTGGTTAGGGGTGTTCGATTCGGTTCGGGGCGGGTCCGCCTTCGTCCGCCCGCGGAACGACGGATCGGGGATTCTACCCGGATGTCACCACCACGGGGGTCGGGCCGCTGCGGGAAGCTGTCGGCCACGAGAAGAACCTCCGAGGGGGTGAGCCCCTAGAGCTTCCACATTTAACCGCTCGGACAAGGAGGAGAATGGCAACAACGCCTCAAACTTTGTTAACATTTTACGATTATTTCAAGGAGAACTTCATCATGCTTCGCTCTGTCTCATTTGCCCGACGTGCTACTGCCTTGGGAATCTTGTCAATTCTGCTTACGGGTTTTCTGCCCGGAGTTGCACAGGCAAAAGCCAAAGAAAAAACCCGCTTGATCATCATGGCCGACATGGGCAACGAGACAGACGAAGAGCAGCAGATGATCCACATGCTGATGTACGCGAACATGTTCGACCTCGAAGGGCTGATCGCGTGCTCGGGCAAATACCTGCACTCCGACGTGAACGACAAGTTCCGCAGCCGGGTCCACCCCGAGCTGTTCGCCCAGCTCATCAACGCGTACGCACAGGTCGTGGACAATCTCAAAAAGCATGACGACGGCTGGCCGTCTCCCGAATCGTTGTTCAATATCGTCCGCGCGGGTACCAGCGAATACGGCCTCGACGCCGTCGGCCCGGGTCGTTCTAACGGCGCGACGGAGCTGATCGAGGCCGCCATCCTCAAGGACGACCCACGCAAGCTCTATATCGTCGCCAACGCTGGCACCAACACACTCGCCCAGGCGCTGATTGACCTCGACGAGACCCGCAGCGACGAAGAGATGAAAGTCCTCTGTGAGCGGATCATCGTTTTCGAAAACGGCGCCCAAGACGACTGTGGCGCATGGATCGCCGCGAACTACCCACACATCGCCTGGCATCGCAGTAACCACCAAACGTATTGTTACGGCGGCCCCGACCCCGTCTTGGCCGGCCCACCATGGGCAGATTTCGGCAAGGCACTAGGCCCCTACACCTGGGCCCCCTACGCCCGCGGCTCGTCCGACGCCCAAGACGAATGGGCCAAAGAACACATCCGAGAGAACCACGGGCCGCTGGGCGCGCTTTACCCTTACCGCAACCGCTTCATCGAAGGCGGCGGCACCATACCGTGGATGGGCCTGGCCTTCCACGGGCTCTCCCACCCCGAACACCTCTACTGGGGCGGCCAGAGCGGACGCTTCTCGCGGACCAAAGAAAAGAACATCCGCTCGCGTCACCCCGAAATCCGCGAATCCGAAAAAGCCTACGGCGACTTCTACATGTTCAACTCCGACTCGACCACCGAGACTTGGACCGATCCCGTCGATGGCGAGACTTTCTCCGGCAGAGAGGTGCCCGTCTGGCGCTTCCGCCGGTCGATGTTTAACAACTTCCGCGCCCGGATGGACTGGTGCGTCAAGGAGTTCGACGAGGCCAACCACAACCCGGTCGCCGCGTTCGGCGACGACACCACCGACAATATCTTGCACCTCAACGCCAAACCGGGCGATGAAATCCCCCTCGACGCCACCGCCTCCAGCGACCCCGATGGGGATAGCCTCGCGCTCACCTGGTGGGTCTACACCGAGGCCGGCACCTACAACCAGCCGATCGAGATCGAAGAGTCCTCTGCATTCGCAACACATCTTCACGTACCCGACGACGCCGCTGGCAAAGAAATCCACGTGATCCTCGAGATGCACGACGACAGCGACATCATCCCGATGTACGACTTCCGCCGAATCATCCTGCACGTGAAGTGAAGCCAAATAGCCCGCTTGCACCAAATACTAAAAATGGACTGAGACCGGTTTGGGGACAGGTCTGCTTTGATTTATACCTCAACCCACTCAAAAGCATCAAACCCCGTCGAAGCCTGACTTGAGCCGCCGTAGCGTGGACGAAAACCCATCGCCGAATCGGTCTTACGGGTAGTCCATGCCCACAGGGCGGATAGTAAGGGTGTTGACGTGGACATGGGGCGGCTGCTCGAGGACGTAGCCGATCGAGCGGGCGACGTCTTCGGGTTCGAGCATCTTGCCGAAGTGGGCGACGGCTTGGTCGAACTGTTCGCCGTAGCCGGCGACACCCTGGAACTCGGAGATGACGATGCCCGGCTTGATGGTGGTGACGCGGACGCCGACGCCGCCGACCTCGCGGCGCAGCGCCTCGGCGGCGGCTTCAACGGCGAACTTGGTCGCGCCGTAAGCCCCGGAAAAAGGCGAGACGTTGGTCCCAACCACCGAGCCGAGCACCACGATATCGGCCCCCGGAAATTGATCGTCGGCTTCGGCGAGTTTATCCCGCATCGCGTTGGCCGCGAGGCGGATCAAGCGCATCGCCCCGGTGACGTTGACCTTGAACATCGACTCCCAGGCTTCCTGATCCGACGACAGCACGCTGCCGGCGAGACCACGCCCGGCGTTGGCCACCACGATCTCGGGTACGCCGTCAGCCCAGGCGCAGACCTCGGTCCAGAGGTTGTCGATCGCCTCCGGCTCCGCCGCGTCGGCCGCGAAGGCCTGGGCTTGCCCGCCGCCGGCTTCGATCTCGGCGACGAGGTCGGCTAGTTTGTCGCTACGGCGGGCGTTGACCGCCACACGGACGCCGCGCGACGCGAGGTCCAAGGCCGTGGCCCGGCCGATCCCGGCCGAGGCCCCGGTGACGAGGGCGCTGCGGCCCGTAAGCGACGTAGACATCCGTTAACTCCGAAGCAGTTGGTGATTATCTGGTTTGCGGATCGCAATATCCGCATACGAAAGCGTACGTCGACAATCGCCACCGGATCAAATCATGGGGGTGGCGATCTCAACTCAATTAAAACTCTAGAGGCCGATCGCTATACTTCCGCGATGTCCGAAAACGCCGCCGCACCGAAGATCCCGTGGTATATCGAGCACCGCATGCGGGCGTTTCTGGTGATGATCGCCACGGTCCTCGCCGTCGGGGCGGTGTCGTTTACCGTGGTCTATGTGACGACAGTTAATAAGCTGAAGACGACGGTGCCGTACCGGATGGCACTGGAAAAGGTCGTGCAGCACCGTGCGGTGCAGTCGCAGCTTGGCCGGCCGGTGGAGGCGTCTTGGCTGGCGGCGGGGCAGGTCGATGAAGCGAGGGGCTACACCGAGCTCACGCTGCGCGTGGCCGGACCGACGGGCAAGGGGACCGTCCGGGCGATCGCCGAGCGCGACCCCGACGACGACGCTAGTGAATGGGCTTTGGTGTTCCTCGACGTGGCGACGTTCAGCGACTTCGGCGTGCAGACGGTTGAGATCATCGGCGACAAGCCGCCGACGGGCGTGACGCTGCCCGAGCCGACGCCGGAGGCGAAAGAAAAATACGGGATAGATTGAGGATTCGTAATCGGTGGATTTGCCGGTCGCCTGCGCGGCGAACGACAGGGGCTCTGCCCCTGCACCCCGAAGGCAAGACCAAGGCCATCTCACCTTACTTTGATCGTGGCTAAGGCGATCGCCGCCAATAGCACCGTCATGAGCCAGAACCGCACGACGACTTGCTGCTCGGTCCAGCCCTTGAGGTGGTAGTGGTGGTGGATCGGGGCACACTTGAAGATGCGTCGGCCCTTGGTGAGTTTGAAGTAGCCGACCTGCAGCAGCACGCTCATCGCTTCCATCACAAAGACGCCGCCGATGATGAACAGCAGGAACTCCTGGCGGATGACGACCGCGATGTAGCCGAGCAGGCCGCCCAGCGGCAGCGAGCCGGTGTCGCCCATGAATACCTGGGCGGGGTTGCAGTTGAACCACAGGAAGCCGAGGCAGGCCCCGACCATCGCCGCCGCGACCACCGCGAGCTCGTCGCTCAGCGGGATGTGCGGCACGAGCAGGTACTTGGCGAGGACGAAGTCTTCGTGGGCGTAGCCGGCGATCAAACAGAGCACCAGCATCGCGAAGGCGACGATGATCATGATCCCGCTCACCAGCCCGTCCATGCCGTCGGTGAGGTTGACCGCGTTCGACGAGCCGACCATGACGATCATCGCGATCAAAACGAACAGCGCCGCGGGCAGCACGATCAGGTTCGGGCTCTGGATGTACTCGCCGGCCTCTTTCACCCAGCTCTTGAACCCCGGGACGTTCAGCGCCCGGGCCATGTCCGTGAACTCGCTGCCGGTGACGAACATCCGCTCGGGATGGCTGACGACGAAAAAACCTAACAGCACGGACAACGCGACCTGGAACAGCAGCTTCTCCCACGAGTGCAGGCCCTGCCGGCCGGTGCTGCGCCGCGCCGCGGTCAGCTTCAGCCAGTCGTCGGCAAACCCGATCAAAAAGAAACCCACCAGGCAGACCATCGCCATGCGGACGTAGAAGCTGCTCAGGTCGGCCAGCAGCAGCGTTGTCAAAAAGATCGTCCCGGCGATCATGATCCCGCCCATGGTGGGCGTGTTGCTCTTGGCTTTCATGAGTTCGTTGACGTCGGCCCGGCCGAAGTCGGGGTTGTCGCCGACTTTTTTCATCACTAGCCATGCGATCGTCCGCTTGCCCGACGCGACCACCAGCGTGAAGCTGAGGATAATCGCCAACACCGCCCGGAACTCGACCCACTCGAACACGCCGAGTGCGCCCAGCCAGTCGCTGGCGTGGATCGTGTCGCGGAACAGGTCGGTGAGGTAGTAGAGCAAAGGGCAAACCGTGCGGATGTCTAAGAACTCGAGGTGGTACTGCCCCGAAACCCGTCGAGATCGGACTTATGTCATGATCAGTCCAAATTTATTTTCGAGGGCGGGGATGATCCGTTCAAGTCGAACGCCACGCGAAGCTTTTATCAGGACCGTGTCTTGCGGCCGAACCGCTTCCGCGACCCGCGGCGGCAGGTCGTCCGACCATTGCTCGGCGTCAAACCCGGCACCAACCAACACCACTTCATCGGCGATTGCCTTCGCCTGCTCCGCGATGTCGTGGTGTGCGTCCTGACTACGCTCGCCGAGTTCACGCATCTCTCCCAACACCGCAATCTTTCGCCCGGGGGCTTTGCTGAGTACCCGCAACGCCGCCCGCATCGAATCGGGGTTGGCGTTGTACGAATCGTCGAGCACCGTGACACCCTGGCCGAGTTCGATCTTGTGTAGCCGACCTTCCGGGGGCTCGGCACAACACAGCGCATCGTGTACCGCATCCGAAGAGATGTCGAGCCAACGGCATACCGCGGCCACCAACGCGGCGTTCATCCGGTTGTGCTCCCCCAGCAGCGGGAAGTCTTCGGGCACGTCGCGGTCGGCACTACCCGGGCGGACCGGCAGCATGACCACGCCCTCCTGCACGTCGTAGTGCGGGGCGATCCACTCGGCGGCGGCGGCGGGGAGGGTGACGTAGCCGTGGGGGCGGACGTAGGGCAGGATCGCCGCTTCTTCTTTCGCCACGCCCTCGATCGTCTTGAAGAACTCGAGGTGCTCGGCCCCGATGCTGGTGATCACCGCCGCGTCGGGCCAGGCGATGTCGCCCAACGACGCGATCTCGCCGGGGTGGTTCGTGCCGATCTCGCAGGCGACGAAGTCGTCGTCCGGCGACGCGGCGAGCAGCGTCAACGGCACGCCGAGGTGGTTGTTGAAACTCTTGGGCGACTGCGTGCCGCGGAGGCCGCAGCGGGTCAGGACGTGGTGCAGCAGGTGGCGCGTCGTGGTCTTGCCGTTGGAACCGCAGACGGCGATGACTTTGCAATCGTTCTTTGCTAGTTCATCCCGGTACGCACTGGCGAGTTCCTGCAGCGCCGCCACGGTGTCGTCCACCAACAGCACCGGCCCCGGGTCGACGGCGGCCTCGTCCGAAACGATCGCACAGGCCGCGCCGTTTTCCAACGCCGAACCCACGAAGCGGTGACCGTCGTGGTTCTCACCCTTCACGGCGAGATACACCTGTCCGGGTTGCAGCGTGCGGGTGTCGTGCGATAGGCCTTGAGCAGAGCTTTCGTAAAGCTCAGGCTCGATCACCCACTCGCCGCCGGTGATCTTCTCGAGGTTGTCGAAACGCCAGAACTCGCTCACGCGGCGTCGCCCCCGTGTTGCGCGACCCATTTCTCTAAGGCCGCCGCGGCGTGTTCGCGGTCGTCGAAGTGGATTTTTTCCGTGCCGAGGATCTGATAGTCCTCGTGGCCCTTGCCGGCGATCAGCACGGTGTCATCCGCAGAAGCGTTGAGGATCGCCGACTCGATCGCCTTGGCCCGATCGATCTCGACGATCAATTTATGTTTCGCTTCTGTCGGTACCCCCGCGATGGCGTCGTCGAGGATCTGCTGCGGGTCTTCGGTGCGCGGGTTGTCGGAGGTCAGCACCGTGATATCCGCTAAGCCGCAAGCGGCTTGGGCCATGAGTGGGCGTTTTGTACGGTCGCGGTCGCCGCCGCAGCCGAAGACGACGATAAATCGCCCGCTATCCTTCACCAATGAATTTAATGCCCGCAACACATTACTCAATGCATCAGGCGTATGGGCGTAATCCACTAGAACCGTTGGGACTTTCAGTGTCTTGGCTCGAACGACTTCAAGCCTCCCGGGGACTTGTGGGCAGTTGAACAGGTTTGTTGCTAGTTGATCCGCAGGACAAGTTTTAACGGCATAAGCTGCGGCCACTGCCTGAAGAACGTTCGACACCGAATGCTGTCCAACGACCGGAAGCTTGACTTTAATTCCTCCGGAATCTCTAGCCATCGGACCAGACAGATTTACTGTGCTGTGAGAAACGGCTAGTGATTCAATACGAGCGGAGAAATACTCCGCACGAATTCCACCGGGTATCCCTTTTTCGGGGTCCGGCTGAAGTCGGGTAAAAAACTTCATGACTTTCCATGACGGCACCATTTTATGCCAGCTCGGATCGTCAGCATTAAGCACCGCCACCGCATCACGCTCGTGGTCTAAAGACTTGAACAACTTCGCCTTCGCCGCGGCGTAGTTCTCCATCGTGCCGTGGTAGTCGAGGTGGTCCTGGGTGATGTTGGTGAAGACGGCGACGTCGAACTCGAGGCCGTCGACCCGGCCCTGGTCGAGGGCGTGGCTCGAGACTTCCATCGCGCAGGCTTCGCAGCCTTGGGCGACCATCGCGGCGAAATGGCGGTGGAGGTCGATCGCCCCGGGAGTAGTCAACTCGGCGGTGAGCGGGCCGTTGGGTGAGCCGTGGTCGATAGCGATGGTGCCGAGCAGGCCGGTCTTGGTGCCCGCGGCGTTGAGCAGGTACTGGGTGAGCGTGGCGACGGTGGTCTTGCCGTTGGTGCCGGTGACGCCGATGAGTTTCAAGCGTTTGGCGGGGTGGCCGAAAAACTCCGCGGCCAGCCGGCCCGCGAACGGCTGGTCGATGGGCGTATCGGCCTGTTCCGGCACGGCCAGCGCGACGCCGTCGGGCACGTCGACCGCGACCGGGGCGACCACCGCCGATGCGCCCCGTGTAACCGCGTCAGCGACAAAACCGCGCCAGCGTTCATCTCCGCTCCCCTCCCCTCGCGCGACGAAAAGAAACCCCGCCCCTACGCGACGCGAGTCGTCGGTCAGGTCCGATATCTCGACCCCGCCGTCGCCGGAGACGACTTTGAGGCCAAGGCTTTCGGTGAGGTCGAGCAGATTCATATGCGGCCGATTCAGGGCGGTGATTAATGCGGCAACACAACACATTATCGGCGGTGTAGCTAGCGTGCGGCCAATGATGATCCCGCCGACGCATACCCGCAAGTGGGCCTAGTGAACATCCGATGTTAAAGCTGATCTGCAGCTGTTTTTCTGCCGTTTGGACACATCGCTCATGCCACAAGACTCCGCCCCCATCGAAACGATCCGCCTCAGCGCCCGCGACAAGCAGAAGCTGGTCGACTACATCGAGCAGTCCGGCAAGAAGACGGTGAACAACGACCGGCGGGCGCTCCGCGTCGATTTCCACGGCCGCAAGGTCCTGGCCACCATCACCAACAACCACGGCCAACGCGTCAGCCACAGCGTCCTGCCCCGCAACCTCAGCCGACGCGGCCTGGCGTTCGTCCACGGCCGATTCGTCTACCCCGACTCCCGCTGCCAGATCACCCTGCCGATGCAGAACGGCAAGTGGTATTCGATCGAGGGCGTTATCCGCAACTGCCGACACATCCAAGGCATCATCCACGAGATCGCGGTCGTCTTCGACGAAGCATTAAACCTCAACGACTTTGTGCGTCTCACCGCATCACAGCAAGAAAAACACCGAGCCGAGCAGTCGCAGGACTTCGACCCCGAAAGCGACATGGACGTCAACGCCGCCGGCCGAACGCTGGTGATCGACGACATGGCGACCGACCGCAAGCTCTACCGCCTCTGGCTGGAGAAGCTGAACATGGCCACCAACGAGGCCAGCGGCGTCACCACGACCATCGAACAGATGTCGCAGTGCCAGTTCGACCTGATCCTGATCAACCTCGAACTGGGCGAAGAGTCGGGTATCGAGCTCATCCAGCACCTGCGCGGCCAGGGCTTCGAGCGTCCGATCGTTGCGACCTCGGCCAGCGAAAACAAGACCGACGAAGACGCGGCGATGGAGGCCGGGGCGAACCTGTTCCTCGTCAAGCCGTTCACGCTCGAAGACCTGCGCGTCGCGGTCGAGGACGCGTTATCGATCGACACCTCGGCGGCGAGCGAGGCCGACGCGGTCTACAGCTCGATGGCCGAAGACGAAGAGATGGCCCCGCTGATCGAAGAGTTCGTCAACACGCTCGGCCCGCTGTCGATGCGGCTCCGCCGGGCGAACGCCGACGCCGACCTCAAGACGATTGGGTCGTTGTGCCAGAACCTTAAGGGCGCGGGCGCGGGCTACGGCTTCGAGGCGATCACCACGATGGCCCGCTACGCCGTCGATAGCCTCGAAGCCACCGAGCAGGACGCCGAAGCGATCCGCAAGACCGTCAACGACCTCGTGCAGACGCTGCGTCGTACGCGGCCGGGCGTGCCCGTAAAGGACTGAGTCCTGGCCGATCAATAAAACTAAAGCTTCCCCGGAACTCTATGCCTTTTTTGGGTGTTCAGCTCTTCGCGACCGCGGGGCTGTTGCTTTCTCGGACCCAAACGCTGCCCCGGCCCCGCCGACCGACCACCGTGTTCAGCCGCCGCAGGTAGGTCTTGAGCGCCATCTCGTCGAAACGCTCGAGAAACTCGGGCGAGGCGCTGCGGTTTTTGAGTTGAATCTCTTCGATCATCTGCTGCTTGCTCATCGCGTCGGCACCTTCCGGACTAATGAAATCATCTAGCGGGCATCGGCCCAGTTTTGAACCCGTGCAACATCGGCTCCCGTCGATCCGGCGCATGACCGTGTAACCACGGCGGACACACGGCCTAGAACCCGGTTCATCTTGGGGAACCCCTTATGCGGTAGAGTGTGGGTCGTAGACCAGGACGAGGTTCTAGCGTCACCCGATCCACCGACCGCTGAGGGTAAAACCATGCCGATCACCATCAACAGCCCCTACTCCGGCCGGCCGGTCAAGATCCGCGACCAGGACATCGGCCGGGCGGTGCGGGACGAGGAAGACCGCATCTTCTACGTCGTCAAACGCGAATCGGGCGAGGGCTACTACGCCGCGCCGACCCGCAAGGGCTCACCCAAAGACGAGCAGCGATACGACGCGATGCAGACCAAGATGGTCCGCGTCGAGGAACAGGTCACCGAACAACATCAAGCCATACACGACGCGACGGGTCGACGAAACAGGCCCAGCGTCTTGCGTCGAGCGGTGCTGCTGCTCATTCTTCTGGCCTTGGCGATCGCGGGGTACGCCGCTTACTTCCTGGCGACGGGGGGAACGGTAGAAGAGCTGCGGGACAAGTTCGGCCCGGCCGAGAACCTGCCCGTGCAGCCGCGGCCGAGTTCGTGAAAAGACCGACGTCTACGGCCGGGGCCGGATCGGGTGGGGTAAACTTTTTGTATGCAACGACTACTTCTCTTACCGGTATGCCTCGCCGCCGCCGCGGCCATCTCGATCACGGGGTGCGGCTTCCAGTCCGAAGAACCCCAGGCCGATGGCGGCGAGCTGCGTTTCGTCAGCGGCGCACCGATCGACACGCTCGACCCGCAAGGGACGAGCTGGCTGGTCGACTTCCGCGTGATCGAAGGGCTCTTCGAGCCGCTGTTGCGGGTTAATCCGGCAACGCTGGCGCTCGAGCCCGCCGCCGCCGAGGCGTTGCCCGAGGTCTCAGAAGACGGGCTAACCTACACCTACCGCTTGCGCGCCGACGCCAAGTGGTCGAACGGCGATGCGGTGAAAGCCTCGGACTACGTCCACGGCTGGTCGCGGGCGCTGCTGCCCGACTTCGCCGCCGACTACGCAGGGCTTTTCTTCTGCATCGACGGGGCGGAGGACTACTTCACTTGGCGGAGTGAACAGCTCGCCGATTTTGCAAACGCCGGTCAATCCGCCGAGGAACTCTGGGCCGATTCTCAAGCGCGCTTCGTCGAGACCGTCGGTCTCGAAGCGGTCGACGACCGCACCATCCGCGTCCGCCTGCGCGAGCCCACGGCCTACTTCAACGAGCTTGTCGCCTTCGCCGCCTTCATGCCGATCCACGAAGCCTCGGCCAAACAGTTCATGGACCTCGACCCCGCCTCGGGTCTGTGGACGATGCGGTCGGCGTACTTCAGCGAGCCGGACAACCTCGTGGGCAACGGGCCGTACCGGCTGACCGAGTGGACCTTCAAACGCCGGATGATCCTCGACCAGAACCCCCACTACTGGAACAAGGACGCGATGGGCAACACCCGCGTCGTCATGGAGGTCAACAGCGACGAGGGTAATGCTCTGCTCAACTACGCCCAGGGCCAGTACGACTGGTATCCCAACCTCTCGACGAGTTCGACTCAGGCGCCCGACTTGGTCAACTCCGGCCGGTCGGACGTCCACGTTGGCCCCGCGGCCGGCACGGTGTTTTACATCTTCAACTGCCGGCCCACGCTCGACGACGGCCAACCGAACCCGTTGGCGGACCCGCAGGTCCGCCGGGCGCTGGCGATGGCGGTCGACCGTGATTTGATCGTGACCTCAATCACCCGCCTCAACGAGCCGACCGCGACGACGATGACGCCCGTCGGCTCGATCCCTGGCTACGAGCCGCCGACCGACGCGGCCCCGCCGTTCGACCCCGAAGCCGCCCGCAAGCTGCTCGCCGAGGCGGGCTACCCCAATGGCGAAGGCCTCAGCGGGCTGACCATCCTCTACAACACCGAAGCCCCGCACGAGAAACTCGCCGCCGCGTTGGCGAACATGTGGCAGACCCAACTCGGCGTCACGGTGCTGCTCGACGGCGTCGAAAAATCCCGCTTCCGTCAACGCCGGAAGAACGGCGGCTTCACCATCTCCCGCGGCAACTGGTACGGCGACTACCGCGACCCGACCACGTTCCTCGACCTCTACCGCGCCAACGACGGCAACAACGACGCCGGCTACGCCAGCGGCGAATACGACCGCCTGCTCCGCGAAGCCGCCGCCCAGACCGCCCCGGCCAAACGCTTCGCGCTGCTGCGTGACGCCGAGGCGGTCATGCTCGCCGATGCCCCGATCGTGCCGCTGCACCAGCCGATCAACCTCGAGCTCTTCGACCCCGCGGCGGTCAAGAACCTGTACCCCAACGCGTGGAACTACCGCGACCTCGCGGCGATCGCTGTCGAAACCAAATCCCCCAAGGCTTCCGGGGTTCAGTGACCGCGCTGATCCTCCGACGCTTGATCCAGTTGCCGCTGATCCTGGCGGTGATCTTCGCGGTGACGTTCACGCTGGTGTGGGTCCTGCCGGGCAACCCGCTGGACCGGGCCGACGGGCGTCGGCCGCCGCCGGAGGTCGAGCAAGCGATGAAGGCACGCTACAACCTCGACTCCCCCGGAAAGTTTCTCGTCGGCTACGTCAAGGGCGCGGTCATCGGCGACTTCGGCCCGAGCCTGCAATACAAGGGCCAAGAGGTGCGCGACATCATCGGCGACGGGCTGCCGATCTCGGCGTCGCTGGGTTTGGCGGCGCTCGTGGTCGCGTTGTTCCTCGGCACGTTGGCCGGCGTGTTGGGCGCGCTCAAGCCCGGCAGCCCGCTGGACAGCGCCAGCCTCGGCGTCGCGCTGCTCGGCATCAGCCTACCCAACTTCGTGACCGGCACGATCCTGCTGGTGGTTTTTGCGGGCGTGCTGCGGTGGGTGCCGGTGGGGGGGTGGGAGTCGCCGCGCGACATGGTGCTACCGGCGATCACGCTCGGCCTCGCGCCCGCGGCCTACATCGCCCGGCTTATCCGCCTCGGTCTCGCCGACATCATGTCCGCCGACTACATCCGCACCGCCCGCGCCAAAGGGCTGTCGCACACCAAGACGCTGTTCAAGCACGCGCTCAAGGTCGCCTACCTCCCGGTGCTGTCGTTCCTCGGCCCCGCCGCGGCGTCGGTCATGACCGGCTCGTTCGTCGTCGAGAAAGTCTTCAACATCCCCGGTATCGGCGAATACTTCGTCAACTCGGTCCTCAACAAAGACCAGTCGCTGATCCTCGGTATCGTCCTGGTGTACGCCACGATGCTCATCCTCTTCAACCTCGTCGTCGACGTCGCGTACACTTGGCTCGACCCGCGGATCGAGCTTTGATGGGCGGAGCGTAGATTTAGACGTAGCGGCGCTATTGAACCCCGCTGGGCGTCCAGATATCTTGCAATAGTCAATGCCGACCTCGACACCGCCCACCCCGGAACTAATCGCCGTCCTCACCGCGGCAGCGGTTTCGGCATTGGGGCGCGACGTGCGGGTCACCGCGGTCGAGCCGATTGATGATCCCGCTGTCGGCGGTGATAAGCCCCAGAACGATCAGCCGAGCCCCCACAACGAGGCCACGCCATGAAGCTACGGATCACGGTCGACGGCAAGGCTTACTTCGTCGAGGTCGAGGTCTTAGAAGACGCGGCGTCGACCGTCGTGGCCGACATGCCGGTGGCGTCGAGTATCACACTGCTGCCGCCGAATACATCCAGTAATGAAGACACGATTGAGAGCCCATTGACCGGAAACGTGCTCGAGGTCCTAGTCAAGCCGGGCGATACGGTGGCCGCCAACGAAACGCTGGTCGTGATCGAGGCGATGAAGATGGAGTCGAACGTCGTCTCACCCCGGGCCGGCGTCGTCAGAACGGTCCACGTCAAGCCCGGCGACACCGCGACGGTGCACCAGACACTGGTTTCATTCTGAGCCAAACCGCCCCGCGATGAGTAAGCCCCGACCCGACTTTGTCTACCGCTTCGATAACGTCGGCTCGACGAGCGACGAAGCCAAACGCCTCGCCGGCGAACACCCCGGCCGGGTGGTGCTGGTGTCGGCCGACACGCAGACCGCCTCACGCGGCAGCCACGGCCGGAGCTGGTCGTCGCCGATCGGCGGGGCGTGGTTCAGCCTCGCCGTGCCGATGCCCCGCCCGGAAGCCGCCACGCCGGTCGCGGTCGGCGAAGCCCTGCTCGACGTCCTCGGAAGCTACACCGAGGGGCTTACGATCAAACACCCCAACGACATCCTGCACCGCGGCAAGAAACTCGTCGGCATCCTCTGCGAACAGACCCTCTCGGCCGGGCGTTCGCCCGACGAACAGCCGCCCACCACGGTGATCGTCGGCGTGGGGATCAACGCCAACTTCGCCGCCAGCGAACTCGGCGAAGGCCTACGTACCCCGCCGACATCGCTGCGCGATATCCTTGGACACGATATCGATCTCAAGGCTCTCGTCGAGGATTCAGCGAACGCGATCCTAAATCGTCTACGCCCTTGACCGCTTTTTGCGTCCAAGGCCCGCGTCGCCAGCCGCCCATCGCCGGCGACTTCAGCCGGTAGACGAATGCAATAAGCCCGACACCAACTAGCAGCAGCGGGACGCTCAGCCACTGCCCCCGGCTCAGGCCCAACGCCTGAAGCCCCAGATGCGTGTCGGGTTGGCGGAAGTTTTCGTTGATAAGCCGCATGATCGCGTAAGTGATCCCGAACGCCCCGGCGATCGTGCCCATCCGCCGCGGCTTGACCCAGATCAACGCCAACACCGCAAAGACCACGAGGCCTTCCAACCCAGCCGCGTAGAGCTGCGAGGGGTGACGGGCGGGCAGTACGCTCGCCGCGGCTTGCTGCAGCGCTTCGTTGCCCGACTGCAGCAGGTCGAGCCAATTGCGGGGCAGTGGCTTGCCGTAGGCCGCCGTCATCGCGTCGACCGTCTCCTGGCTTTCGAAGATTTCCTGTGGGAATTTCACCGCCAACGGGAAATCGGGCGACGCTCGCCGGCCGATGAGTTCGCCGTTGATGAAGTTGGCGACCCGCCCGCAGAACAGGCCGAGCGGCGCGGCGAAGGCTAGGAGGTCGAACGTGTGCAGCATCGGCTGTTTGTTCCGCCGGGCGAACCACCACGCCGCGACGAGGCCGCCGATCATCCCGCCGTGCGACGCCATCCCGCCCCGGCTGATGTCGAGCAGACCCCAAAAGGGTAAAGACCCCGTGAAATCCGTCAGCAGATCGGGCCGGTAGAAAAAAACATAGCCGAGCCGGCCGCCGACCACGATGCCGATCGCGAAGGTGATGACCAGGTCGCCCGCCCGGCGGTAGTCAAGCGTCGATTCACCGACCCGCGCGACGCGGCGGACCAAGACATACGCGATAAAGAAACCCAAGAGATAGGACAGGCCGTACCAGCGGATCGGCCCGCCGTCCCATAGCCGGATCGCGTAGGGATCGATCGTGTGCAGCCAGGCGGCAAGCAAGGCGGTCATTTACGTTTGCGCCCGCGGTGTTTCTTGAGCTTGATGGTTTGGGCGCGGGAACTCTTCTTTTTCCGGCTAGGGCGCCCCGAAGGCTTGGTTGCCTTTACGGCAGTGCTTTTCGATTTATTTTTTCCGCCGCTCTTTTGTTTTTTCGGTTTATCCGCGGAGTCCTTGAACTTGCGCTTACCTTGCCGCAATTTTTTGCCCGGACGGTTTTCGATAATGACCAGCTCAAGCTGCCGGCGGGCGAGGTCGACGTTGGCGATCCGCGCGGCGGGGAAGCGGTCGCCGATCGTGATCGTTCGGCCCGAGCGTTGGGCGACCAACGCTCCGGTGTTACGGTTAAGTTGCCAGCGGTCGGACTTGTCGCCAGGCAGGTCCTGGAGGCTTATGAAGCCGTCGATGAGGTACTGGTCGATCTGCAGGTAGATCCCCTGGCCGGTGACGCCGGTGACGGTCGCGGGGAAGTCTTCGCCGAGCTTGTTCGAGAGCAGTTCGAGGACGAGGTACTTGCGCAGCTCGCGCTCGGCAGACTCGCTGTTGCGTTCCTTGGCCGAGCAGTGCCGGCCGATCTCGGCCATGCGTTCTTCGTCGGGGATGCGGTCGTCGTCTCGTAGTTTGCGGCCGAGTTGCTTGGCGTTGGGCTTCTTGCCACCGGCCTTACCCCCGGAACCACCGAGATGCTCCAGCATCACGTCGAGCGAACGGTGGACGACGAAGTCGGGGTAGCGGCGGATCGGACTGGTGAAGTGGGTGTAGTGTTCGCTGGCGAGCGCGAAGTGGCCGATGAGTTGCGGGCTGTACTCGGCCTTACTCAGCGTTTTGAGCACCGCCATGTGCACGGCGTGCTGGGCGGGCTTATCCCGGACCGATTCGAGGAGCTGTTGGAGCTCGATCCGCGACGGCTTGGCGGGGATGTTGTAGCCGGCGACCCGGGCGAAGGCCTTGAGGTCGCTCATGTCGTGGGCGTCGGGGTCGGCGTGGACCCGGCGGACCATCGGCACCTCGAGCTCGGCGAAGATCCGGGCCGCCGCCTCGTTCGCCTCGACCATGAACATCTCGATGATCTTGTGCGTGAACGCGTCGTCTTCGGGGACCGCATCGACCACCCGCCCCGACTCATCAAAGACCAGGTCGACCGACGGGAGGCCGAGCACGATCATGCCGTGGCCTTCGCGGCGTTTGCGGATGACCCGGGCGAGTTCGTTCTGCCGTTTGAGGCACTGGATCAAAGCGCGGGGGTATTTCGGCTGTGACTTGCAGTGGCGGATCGCGGTCTTGAGGTCGTCGTCGATCAGCGCCTGGGCCTCGATATAAGTCAGGCGCTTGGCGCTGCGGATAACGGTCTTGGCGAAGCGTTGCTCGAGGACGTTGCCCAGCGCGTCGTAGATGATGAAGCAGGACTTGGCGAAGCGGTTGACGCCTTCCATCAGCGAGCAGACGCCATTGGACAACACCTCCGGCAGCATCGGGATCACCTTGCGGGGGAGGTAGGTGCTGTTGCCGCGGTCGTAGGCTTCGAGGTCGAGGGCGCTGCCGGGGGTGATGTAGTGGGCGACGTCGGCGATGTGTACGCCCAGTTCCCAGGCCGGCTCGCCCTTGTTCCGGCCGTCGAGCTTGGTGACGCTAATGGCGTCGTCGTAGTCCTTGGCGTCGGGCGGGTCGATGGTGCAGATCATCTCGGCCGTGAGGTCTTCGCGGTCGGCGGGGATGTCTTCGTCGAGCTTACGGGCGGCCTCGCGGGCCTGCTGCATAACCTCGTCGGGGAAGCGTTCGACCAGACCGGCCGAGCGTATCACGGCGAGGGTCTCCACGTCGGGCTCGCCGGCCTCGCCGAGGATTTCGGTGATGACGCCCACGGCCCCATCGCCGCGGTCGTCGGGGTACTGGATGAGGTCGATGACGACCTTGTCGCCGGGGCGAGCGTTCTTGGCGTCGACATCGCGGACGAGGACGGGTGCGTTGAAAATCCGGCCGTCGACCTGGACGCCGTACTTGTTGCCTTTCTGGATCAAGAGGCCGGCGTACTGCTTGTCGGCACGGGTCAGGATCTCGGTGATCCGGCCGATGTATGGCGACTTACTACTCCCCGATTCAGCCCGGCGTTTTTCGCGGATCACCCGCGCACGGACTTTATCGCCGGTCATCGCGTCGCCGACGTTGCCGGGGGGGATAAACAAGTCGCCGTGTTCGGTCAGCTCGTCAGGGACGAGGAAGCCAAAGCCTTTTTCATGCCGGCGGAACGTGCCGACCATGTCTTTGCCTGGCGGGGGCAGGGCGATGGTGTCGGCGGTGCCGCGCACAACCTGCTTGGCATCGAGTAGCTCATCGATCGCGCTGACGAAATCGTCCTGCTGGTCTTCAGGGATCGAGAGATCTTCGACCAGCTCCTGCACCGTACTCGGGGCGTAGCGGCGGTCGGCGATGTGGTCGAGGATGCGGCGGGTGTAGCGATCGGGCATGTTTTGAATACCGGTTTAGTCACACACTCGTCGATGGTGACTAAGCATCTAACGTCAGTCTTAATGTAGCATAGCCCGCAGCTAAAAACGTAAACCCCACGCTCCGCTTCCGCTTCCCTCACTTGTTCTTAAACAAAGATCGAATTTTAAAATGAGCGATTTACCCCCGATCCTCGAAGCCGCTGACGCGTTGGGAAAACGCATTGCCGAATACCCGGCGACTAAGAAACTCAAGGGCCTACTCAAAGACCTCGATGATAATCCCGACACCCAACGTCTGATGAATGATCTCAATCGCCATCAACAAACATTGGCCGAGAAGCAGGCGCAGGGACGGCCGATCGAGGTTGAAGACAAACGAAAGCTCGAGGAATTACAACAGGCGGCCGCGGCTGACCCCACGTTCCGCGATCTGCAGATCGCGCAAATGGACTACGTGGACTTGATGCGTCAGGTCGATCAACGTATCAGTCCGTTTGGGGAATAAATAAAACGGTTTTCTAGCTGGGCATCCCGCGTTAAAATATTGACTGAGTTTCACGGAAGGCCAGCTTGAGCGCTTGGTTGAGGCAGTATCAAGTCGGCGTCGGTGTAATTGAAAGGTCCGGCTTTGAGGATTGCCATCCAGCTTTCACCGATGCGGACGAGCTCGTCCCAGTCTCCGGCATTCAGGGCACGCCCCGGGGCGGGCGGGGCGGCTTGGGGAGATTGCACGTGCTCGTGGGCAAACTCGAGAGCCACGGCCGTCCGGCGGATAATCTCACGGTGCGAATCGAAGCGCTCGTCGGGTACCTTGCCTTCGGCGAGCTGTTGAGCGGAAAGCAGGAAGTACCGGCTGCTGGCCCGGGCGAGGCCACGGACTTCGATGTTGGGGCGGGCGGTGGGGTTAGCGGTGATCAAGCGCGAGTAGATGGTCTGCACGGCTGTGCTTTCGGCCATGAAGCTTGCCCCTGCTTGGCCAACGTGCCACGCCAGACGGTCGTTAAGGACGTTCAGCACGTCGATGTTGTTGTCCGGGTCGGCGAGCATGGCTTCAATCAGAGCCTGGACCACGTGGACTTCCCCTTCGCCCACCGCAAGTTGCTCAAGACTCTGTATTAATTCTCGCTCCTGGGCTGCGTTTAGCTGACCGCCTTCCAGCAAGGACTCAGAGGCACGGGCTGCAGGGTAGCGGACGCCAACGCTAGGGTCTCCCAGGCCCTTGCGGATCGCCCCGAGCGCACGCGGATGCGCGAGGCCATCTGCAATCACCATGGCGTTGATCCTCGGCTTGATGGCTTCTACCGCCAGGAGGGGTTCGAGTTGACCGCATACCAATTCGGTAAATTGGCTCTGGAAACGGTCGCTCACTCCAGGAGCCCGCGTTGGATCAAGCAACCCCGCACGACCCCGTTCCACCTCGGCTTCATCTCCGTTGAGGATCTGGGACAGCTTATTATCGACGTAAGCTTCGATCGCTTCACGCTCGGTCGGAGTCCAGAAATTCTCGTTCGCCAACGTACCCGCATCCAACCGGTCCTGACCGATCGCTGCGGGGGCGTTGGTCATAAGCACGAACCCGGCTAGAAGCAGGCTTGCCGTCGTGCTCAAAAGCCGATTCGACATCATTTCACGAAACTCCGTTGGGCCGCAATTTTAGATCAAAAAAGAAAGAGGCCCACCAGCAAGGACCGGGGGTCAGGACAGCGTGGTCGCGAACTAAATAGCGTATAGACCAACCCTAAAGCTGTCAATCAAAGCCAAAGGCAATTAAGCCTCAAGCACTGAGGTAACAATGTGTTGCGGGTAAATCGAAGTCCGATATTTTGCTGATAAAGTTTGTATCAGTCTTTGGCTTCGATGCTGAGTTCTTTGACTTTTTTGTTCAAGGTGTTTCGATTGATGCCCAAAAAATCGGCGGTGCGAATTTTTACGCCGCTGTTGTAGTCTAAGGCTTCCCGGATTAGGCGGCGTTCAACTTCGTTGATCACCATGTCGTAGACCTCGCCGTCGTACATCTGGAACTGTTTGATCGCGTGCTCGGCGAGCTTTGTCGTGATGGCTTCGATCGATTCGTCGGTCGTATCCCCGCGGAGTTGCTGGGCAAACAGCCGGATCTGAAGCGGCAGCAACTCTTCCGTAAATTCGTCGGAAGACGATAGAACTACCGCCCGCTCGATCGCGTTTTCGAGTTCCCGTACGTTACCCGGCCAGGGGTAACGCAGCAGCGTGTTCAAAATATCTCGGCTGATCTTCCGCAGGTCGCGTTGGTTCTCCCGGTTGTAGCGGTCCAGGAAGTAATCGATCAATCGAGGGATGTCTTCACGTCGAGAGCGGAGCGCGGGCAGGTGGATGGTAACGACGTTCAGCCGGTAGTACAGGTCTTCGCGGAAATTGCCCTTGCGGACCTCTTCTTCTAATTCGAGGTTGGTCGCCGCGATGACCCGGACATCGGTTTTGATGGTGACGTGGTCGCCGACGCGTTCGAACTCTCGTTCCTGGAGCACGCGGAGGAGTTTGACCTGGAGCTGGGGGTCGAGGGTGCCGACTTCGTCGAGGAAGATGGTCCCGCCGCTCGCGGCTTCGAAGCGGCCTACTTTGTCTTTGACCGCCCCGGTAAACGCCCCTTTGGTGTGGCCAAAGAGCTCGGATTCCAAGAGTTGAGGCGACAACGCGCCGCAGTTGACGCGGATGAGCGGCTTGTCGCGGCGGGGGCTGTTGTAGTGGATGGCTTTCGCGATGAGCTCTTTGCCGCAGCCGGTTTCGCCCAGCAAGAGGACGGTCGCGCGGGAGCTGGCGACTTGGCCGATGGTCGAAAGCACGTCGAGCATGACCGGGCTGGAACCGATGATGTTGTCGAAGCGGTACTTGCCGCGTAGGTTGTCGGTCAGTTGTTCGCGCTCGGCCAGCCACTCGTCTTTTTCGAGCTGTACGAGGTTGTGGATGCGGATCGTCTGAGCGATCAGCCCGGCGAAGATCTTGAGCAGACGGGCCTCGGCGGCGAGCGTCGCCTCATCGGTGAAAGGCTTGTCGATGCTGATTGTGCCGACGTACCTGTCACCGTCTTTAATCGCCACGCAGATAAAGCTGACCGGCCCGGCTTCGGCGGCATCCTCAAGGGCACGGCTCTGGGTGCGGTTCAAGAAATCGGGGTGTTTGGCCACATCCGAGATAATCGCCGGGACCCCGGTCTCCATCACCCGGCCGGTCACGCCCTCGCCCAGGGCATACTTCCCGCGTTCCTGCTCTGCCGAGGTCATCCCGACCGACGCCACCGTACGGAGCTGGCCCGCCGCTTCGTCGAATACAACCAGAGTTGCGCGTTGAATCTCCAAACGGCTGCTTAATAAGCTCATCGCCCGCTGAAAGACCTGGCTCAACTCCAAGCCATCGCCAAGGATTTGGCTGATTTCCTCGAGAATGTCTAATTCTTGTTCAGCACGATCCATGGATGCCAATTAAATCACCAATCTTGCGGTATGGCAAGCGGATCGTACTTGGCGCGCGCACGTAATAAATCAAAAACCTAACAAAATTTATTTGGTCAAAAATTTTTTTAACCCCAATTATTGCAGTTATTTGTTTTTTATATCTTCCGAAATATGGGGTGTTTTCGCGCACAATTATGCCGTTCCACCCCCTGGTGTAGACGTGTTTATTTAATCAACGCAAACCACCAGGATGAGTTTCATAAATGTCCCGGGCTACTCAAGACTCTAGTTCTCCCCTGATTCCTTCGGCCGTCGTCGATTTGCTTCTCGCCGAACACGCCGCTCAAACCCAGCCCGGACTTGAGCGTCTGTGGCGGTATTACCGCAACCAGGCCACGTACTCAGGAGGCGATACTCGGCCTAACGCTTCATTAAATTACACATCACGGTGTACTCAAGCCCAGGGCTTACCAAACCGTCTGCTTAATCAGCAGCGGGACCAATCACTCGAAATCGTCATCGAAAACGACATCGCCTGGCGGGTCCACAGCCTCGTCGACTTTATGTTCGGAAAGCCACTGGTCATCCAAAGCCTGGCCGACGATCCGAACCGGCGAACGGCGATCACTCGGCTGTTAAACGAAACGTTCCGTGCTAACGGCGGCGATGGCTTTTTCCAAGACCTCGCCTTGCTCGGTTCCATCTACGGCTACGTCGATGTACTCGTCCGCCCGGGAATTGGCCCTCAGTCAAACACACGCCTGGAAATCATCGAAGCGCCGCGAGCGGTTCCGATGCTCAGCACGGAAGACTACCGCCAGATCGATGCGTATCTAATCCACCACACCCAACAGACCCAAGAGCCCGGTGACCGCACGTTCTTAGACCGGTTCCGGAGGCGAACGTGCAACGGCGTAGCCAGAAAAACAATCGAACGCACCGAGGTCTGGACCGCAGACGGCTTCGAGGTGTACTACAGCTCGCGGGCTCTAACCGGTAAGCGGCGTTCCCGCGTTGAAGCCGGCGGCAATCGCCTCGGCCGAGTGCCGGTGATCCATATCCAAAACCTCGCCCAGCCGTTTTTCTACCCCGGCCTTTCTGATGTCGAGGCATTGATCCCGCTGCAGGACGAGCTCAACACCCGCTTGTCCGACCGAGCCAACCGCGTGACGTTCCAATCCTTCAAGATGTACCTGGGCAAGGGGATCGATGGCTTTACCGATCGGCCGGTCGGCCCGGGCCAGATGTGGTCGACCGACAACCCTGATGCCGCGATCCACGAGTTCGGCGGCGACGCCTCGACCCCCAGCGAAGACCAGCACATCCGCGAGATCCGCGAGGCCATGGACAAGGCCTCGGGCGTCTCGCCCATCGCCGCCGGCGTCGTGGGCGGTAAGACCGGCAACCTCTCGTCGGAGAACGCGATCCGGATCGTCCTGCTCGGACTGCTCGCCCGTATCGAGAAGAAGCGCCTGACCTATGGGGCCGGGATCGAGCAGATCTGCGAGCTGATCCTCCACACCGCCGACGTCACCGGCGTGCTGCCCAACTCCCCGGACGAACGCCGGGTCCGCCTCGATTGGCCGACGCCGTTCCCCGACAGCGAAGCCCAACAGCTGCGGAACGCACTGACCAAGAAAGAGCTCGGCGTACCCAGCGAACAACTTCTCGCTGAGCTGGGATACAGCGAATGCATCGGTCACTAAACACACAGAAGCGACGGGACCGAGCCGCACAACATTGACAAGCAAACCGACAAAAAAGGAGTTCAAGAAATGACCATCACAAACAAAGCAGATATCTCTGTCCCAACCGAACCTACCCAAGAGCCCGACTTTGGCTCCGCCCCCTCCGACGCCGTTCCGGGGGCGTCGGAGGGGGAGAAACTCGTGCCCGTCAGCGAAGCCATCCGCTACCGCAAGCGGGCCCAGACCGCCGAGCAGCAGCTCGAAGACGTGAGTCGCCAACTCAACGAAGCCCGGTCGCAGCTCGATGCGTCGCAAGAGACGATCACGTCGCTCGAACGGCGACAGAAGATCGACGCCTTGTTGAACGAGTCTGAAGCGATCGATCTCGAAGCCGCCCGGCTGCTGACCGAGATGAGCGTGTCGCAGATGGATGAGCCCGACGTCTCGGCCGCGGTCAAAGAGCTCCAACGTCAGAAGCCCTATCTCTTCCGTCATTCGTTTACGACGAGCGCGATGGGGCCACGGGTCGAAGCACCCGATGCTCAAGCCGCCGCCGCCGAACGCGCCGCCGCCACCGGCGACCGCCGCGACCTGCTCGATTACTTACGCATCCGCCGTAAGTAACCGGCGACTCGTTTCCGTTGTTCTCAATCACTTACTCGAACCAACCAACTCCAGGATTTTCTATGTCTTTCACAGGTAAAGCCACCTACTCCGCCGGCTCTTCGCTCCCCGAAATCGCCCAAGACGCTTCCGACATCATCGGGATCGTCAGCCCCTACGAAACCCCGCTGCTCGATCACCTCGGCGATCCGCAGCGGTCCGCCACCAGCACCGTCCACGAATGGCTCGAAGACACCCTGCTCCCGAACAACGACGCGATCGACGGCGCGGTCACCATCGGTACGACCTCGGTCACCGTCGAGAACGGCGAGCGGTTCCGCGTCGGCGACCAGCTCCAAGCCGAGGGCTCGCGTGAGGTGATCTTCGTGACCGCCGCCACCGGAAGCGGCAACACCCTGACCGTGTCCCGCGGCTACGGCGGGACAACGCCAGAATCGATCGCCGATGGCACGGCCGTCCGCATCCTCGGCAACGCCGCGCTCGAAGGCGACGACGCCCCAACGACGCGGTTCACCAACCGGACCCGACAGCTCAACTACACGCAGATCTTCACCGCCGGCATCGAGGTCTCGGGCTCGCAGCTCGCCGCCCGCCAGATCGCCATCGACGACGAGATGGACTACCAGCGGCAAGAACGCCTGCGTGAACTGGTCCGCGACCTGGAGAACTGTGTCATCAACGGCGCGGCCAACACCTCCGCCAACTCCGTCGGCAACGCGACGACCCGCCGAACGATGCGCGGCATCATCCCGTCGCTCACCACCCACGTCACCGACGGCGACAGCAACGGGCTGACCGAAGAAACCCTCAACAACGCGTTGCGTAATATCTGGGAGCAGTCGAACGGCCCGGTCGACACGATCGTGGTCAGCGGCTCCCAGAAAAGAGCGATCAACGGCTTCGTCACCGCGTCCCGCGGCTTTGGCCCGTCAACCGAGCGGTTCAAAGACCTCGTCAGCGTTTACGAGTCGGACTTCGGCGTCTGCCGGGTCGTGCTCAGCCGGTGGGTCCCGCGCGACACGGTGCTGCTGCTCGACTCTTCACGGATCGACGTGCTCCCGCTCGCGGGGCGTAGCTTCCAGTACAAGCCGCTGGCGGCCACGGGCGACAGCGAATCCGGCCAAGTCATCGGCGAGTACACGCTTGAGCTGCGTAACGAAAACGCGCACGGCCTGATCCGTAACCTCGCCGGCTAACGCCGACACCCCAAGCATTTCTCTCCTCCCCGCGGTGTCGGCGGGTCAAACCGCCGGCACCGTTTACCCGGGCGCCCGGGACGCAACAACTTCGCTAGATCAAGACGAATCGAAAACTCTTCTTCCGGACCCCCCATGAACTTCTCTACCGATCGCGATCTCCTCGCCCTTGAGCCGATGCTCTTCAACGACGTGCCCTGGGTAGGCCAACAGCGGGTCGCCCTGGACGATGCCTACGTCACGGGCACCACGCTGACTTCGGCGAGCGCGAACTTCGTTGCGACGCAGGTCGAGTCGGGTGGGGTCGTCGTGATCGACCGCGTGGCCCACGAAGTGATCAGCCGGGATGACGCCGGGACGCTGACGGTTTCGCTGCTACGGACACGCCTGTCCGACGCCCCGATCCCCGGCGACCCGGGCGGGCCGTTCAACGCAGCGGTCCGGACGTTTGCTCCGCAAGCCAAGATCGTCCACGACGGGCTGCTCCGGCTGCTGGGCATCGACGCCGATACGAACGCGGACGACCCCGAAGCACTGTCCGAAGACGCGGTGGTTTCGATCTCGGTCATTGCCCGCCTCGAAGCGCTCGGCACGCTTGAACGGGTGTATAGCGGGGCGGCGGCCTTGGTCGGCGACAACCAGATGCTGATCTACAAGGCCGGCGAATACCGCCGACGCTTCCGCCACGCCACGGCTCAGGCCAGCGTACTGCTGGACACCAACGGCGACGGCCACGCCGACGAACGCCGACGCCTCGGGATGATCCGGCTGCAGCGAGTGTGAGCGTAACACCAGCGATCCGTTTCCCCCTGCAATAGCTGAGAGTTTTATGACCACCTACGACGGACAAGCCTTATTCGATTCCGGGCCACTAAGGCTCCACGTCGGCGGCCTGGAACTCCGCCACGCCAATCAACCCCCAGCCCGCGGTGACGGAACGAACCTCGTCGCGCAGGGACGAGAAGGCCGTCCGATTACCCAGACCGGCAGCTTGCTCGCCGACAACCCGCAAGCGATGAACGACTTGGTCAAACAGATCGAGGATCGGGTGGACGGGGTGGCCAGAACGCTGACCGAAGACAACGGCCGAGAGTGGAACGACGTGGTGATGCTCCGCTTCACTCCCGGCCCACTGGTCAGCCTCGGCCCGCGGTTTCGTCTGAACTACACCATCGATTACCTGCAGGTGCAGCCGTGACAAACAACGCCAGCGATTACACGCAAGACGGCTTCTCGCTCACGCTGGGCCGTTCGCCGATCCACGAATCCGAGACGCATGACGGCTTGGTGCACCTTTGGTGGCGGAGCGATTTCCTCGACGAGCGATTGGTACAGGTCTACGTGAATGGCGAACTCATTGAAGTCACTCACAACAGCGATCAGCGTGAAGTCTGGCTGATCTTGGACCGGGCCGTAGACAACCGGGTTGAGTTGCTTGCTGTACGCCGCGATCGGCCCGAACTTCTGTGGCAACCTCGACCAGACCTGCTCAAGAGCTGGGACCCGCCGATTAACCAAATGGTCAGGGCCAAGGTGCTGCGTGACGAAGCGCTACCGATCGAGACGAAAGTCGCGGTTGCGATTAACGGGATCGAGGTTGAAGAGAGCCCGCTCTGGTCGGGCGACACGCCGCGGAGCGGCTTCGGTGGGCTGTTCGGCCTGGGCGGGTTCGGCCGAGACGACGCGACGGGATTGGGCCTGGGACGGGGAGCTTTAGGCCTCGGGCCGTTGGGTGCAGACGCGACGCCGTGGTGCTGGAATTCAAGCGAACTAGACCCTGGGACACACACCGTCACGCTGACCGCCCGCGACGCGCGAGGCGTAGACATGACCCCGCCCCAAACCTTACGGCCGATGGACGTTGACGCGCTGCCCCAAGGGGCATCATCGCTGACGGTTGATCCCGACTTCACCCTCACCTGGAGCCAATGAGTATGGCCGACGAACGCTACCCCGCTGATATCGAACTGCTGTCGATCAACCGAGACGAAGCCACCGGCGTCGAGTACATCCCCACCGGACGCAGCCCTTACGTACTGGACTACCGACGATCGCTGCACCGCACACTGCGGGCCGCAGAGCGGGCTAATGACCTGCGGGTCTATCTCGACGGCGACCTCAGCGTCGGGGTGCGGGCCGGGCGGTGCTACATCGGCGATTCGTCCGTAGTTTTCGCCGGGGAGTCTGGTGTCGAGGTCGCCCCAAATACGACCTCTTACATATGGCTCGACGCCAACGGCGTAGTCCAGATCTCTACCGCCGGCCTGCCCGTTAACCGCTCGACCTTCATCCCCCTCGCCGAGGTCGTCGCGGGGCCGAGCACCGTCAGCCGACTTACCGATCTCCGGGGCGAAACGTTTTTACAAGCCCCTAACGCGTCCATCATCGGGCTGACTGCCACCGCAGGTGATATCAACCGCGCCCTCGACGGCGTCAACACTTCGGTCACCGCGTTAGCACTGAACCAGATCACCGCCGGGGCCACCACCCCCGCCGACTTCTTCCACACCCACACGAGCATGGTCCGTGACGTTCCGGGAGAGGCGATCTTTACCCTCGCCAACGATAGCGACGACAACGCCGCCGAGGTTAGCCTGAACTTCAGCGTGCCCGATCGTCTGCCTTACGACACCGTCCTCAAGCCTCACCCTCAACACCACTTCCTCCAGCAGCAATACGGCGAAACGGTTTACAGCCTCGTCGGCTCGACCACCGTGTCGTTCATGCATACGGGCGAGCTGCCTGACTCAATCGTCGACACCGCGATCGGCATGGTCCCGATCGACGGACAGTTGGTGGCGGTACTGCTGAGCGTGGGGGACAACCTCCAATCATCCAACCCTAATGACGGGCTTTCAGCACATATCAAAAATAACGGCGTCACCGTGACCGATACTCCTGCTTCGCTTTCACACGCCGACGGGCCGGGCTTCTTGTCCACCGGCCGGGGCCACGGCATCGCGGCCACAGTCAAGACCGACGGCAACGCCGCGGTGTTCCGGGGCGACATCTTGTCGCTCGACCTGACCCGCAGCGTTTCGGGGACGCTCAGCCGTGAGGCAAGCAACGTCGGCGTGCTGGCCGTCGTCCGGGCCGATCGCCCCGAATAGATCACCCCTTCAACACTTAGGAAACACGAGCCATGCCATCACCTGATCTTTCGACAGACGCCATCAACGCCTTGGTGGGTACCCGCCACCCCACTACAGGCATCGAGTTCCCACCGTCGGGCCTGCAGCCCTACCACGACTGGTTGATCCGCACGCTCCACCGCCTGGCGGAGAGCTCGGCCGGAGGCCTGCGGGTCCAGCGAGCCGAGGGCGACCCCGTAGGAATCTGTATTGCTTCGGGACGGGCCTCCATCGCCGGCGTCGCGTTGAGCTTAGAGGAGTACTCGACCTCGCTCGCCGGCTTCAACAATGACACCACGTTGGTCTGGCTGGCGGACGCTTCGGGAGAAGCGGAGGTCGGGACCACAAGCGTTGCCAACGGCTGGCCTAGTTCAGATCACCTCAAACTCGCCGAAGTTTCTATCGAGGCCGGCGAAATCACTTCGATCCTCGATCGTCGTTTCGAGACTGTCTTCCGTGTTTGAAATGTTGACGCTTTTCATTTGATCTCACTATGACTATCGCAAACTCCAACCAACACATCGATTTCGAGATCCCAGATTGGGGCGAGTTTTCCGCGCCACCCGCCAATACCTTGGGCTACCGTTCGCGTGTACTCGCACACAATCCCCTGGCTTACTGGCGCTTTGGCGAGGCCGACGGCATCACCGCGTTCGACGAATCGGGCCACGGGCACCACGCCACCTACCGCGGCGGCGTGAGCCTGAGCAAACCGGGCCCACTCAGCTACGACAACAACGCTTCTGTGGAACTCGACGGGGACTCGGGCTGGATCGAACTGCCTCAGAGCCTTTCGTTAGCGGTCAACGAACCTGTCACCGTCTGTTTTTGGAGCCTGGTGTTCCGATCGGGTTTGAACCGGACCGGGGTTCTTTCGATCGGCGGGCTGGATTCACCTAACCGTTGCTTGATCCATACGCCCTGGAATACGCTGAGTTACTTCTGGGATTTCGGGACGCAGAATGAACAAGGCCGTATTTTCACCACCCCCCGTGATCAGCTCGATCGGTGGACGCACGTCGCGGTGGTATCCGCGGGGCGGCAGGGCAATTTTAAAGCGATCTACCTCGACGGCGAGCTCGCTCAGAGCAGCCCGGCCAGCGACGGGCCAACGCAAGTGATTTCGGGCGGATCGATCTGGTCGGACCAGAACCATGCGCCTCGTAATCAACACGCCGGCCGTATCGATGAATTAGCGGTGTTCAATCAAGTACTGACGGCAGAAGACATCCGTCGCCTTTATCAATCGGGGGTAGGTCCATGGGCGTGACCCTGAGCCAAACCGAGGCCGCATCATTCGGCGATCGGCCCAAAGACAAAACGGGGCACGGCCTTAGGGCTGCCTTAACACCCGGCGATTCGGGGCAGGTGCTTAGCCGATCGTTCGCCAACCGCAACGTGATCCACGTGCGGATGATGGTACGGGTGGACAGCCTGGCCGGCGGGCCGATCGTGGTCGCGCGCGGGCTCAACGAGCAAGGGGTCATTACGTTTTCCCTTACTCTTGTCAATGCTAACACCGTCCGTTTGGAATCCCTCGGAGGGATATCGATTTCAGCAAACCTACGCGCTGCTCCCACTCCGGTTTGGGAGTGTGTAGAAATAAGCATCAACGGTAATTCGCAAGATACCTCTCTCTGGATCAACGGCATTCATGCTGCTGAGGCCGTCGACATCGACCCTGCCTTCAACGTCACAAGCCTGGAGTTCGGGGTGCCCGTAAAGCACACCGATGCACAGGGCGAGATACACCTCGACGAGATCGCGGTGGGCGATGACTACCTCGGCCCGGTCGTTGTTACGCCGGTTTCCGAATTTGCCCACGACCCGGCACGTTGGTTGGTGATTTACAACACCAACGACGCCGACTCGTCGGTGTGGGCGGATTCTTACCGTCAGACCCGTGACGTGCCAAACGCCAATCTCCTCGGCCTCAACCTGCCCACAGACGAAGTTATTGACTTCGCGGGTTATCTGAATCTACTGACACAAATCAAGACCTATCTCGATCTGAACCGCTTACGGCAACAGATACTGGGAATCCTCTTGGGTTACCGGGTGCCCGGATATGTCGATCACCCGAGCTTGGATCAGCAACACCCGATCGGATCGCTGCTGCATACTGACGCCGACCACCTCTTCGCTGCGACCAACCCCGTAGCAGCGATGGAACCGGTGACCCGGCCGAGTTTCACGAACCTCAAAGGCGTCAGGCTGACCGCCCGTATCGACGCAGCGAGCCCAGAACGAGCGGCGGTCTTCACCGAACGGGCGAACGCCATCGGCCAGATAACCCTAAACCCCGAGGACCGCTTATGGGTTGATGCGATACCTAAATTCCCGGCGTTCGCAGCGTTCGCCGAGCGGCTTTCCGCCTGGTTCAAAGGCTTTGACCGACAACGCCTCCGCATCGAAGCGGCCATAAGTGAGCCGCCTGCCGATACCACGGGCATCGGATTCGAAGCCATCGAGCACGACGCCTTTTACTGGGGGTGGAGTTCTCCGACACCGCCGCCAAATTTCTTCGGCGAAGACCACGGCCCGCGGGTCGTCTGCGCCCAACTCCGCCAGCCCGAAGTGACGTCGTCGACACTCCGGTCTGCCGAACCAAACAACTGGATCGAATCCGCTATCGATGCGGGCTACGCCGCCGCGATCGCTTCGGCCCACAACACCTCGATCAGTCTCTTGCCGATCGCGCAGCGTTTCTTCGAGGCATTACGCCGAGGCTGGACGTTGGCTGAGGCATGGGTCGTAGCGCAGCCGTTTCTGCGCGGCGGGCTGCACCTCGTCGGCGATCCGTTGATGACCGTCCGCACCCCACAGCAAGGCTGGGACGTCTTCGGGCCGCTCACGCGGAGCGAAGACTTAGATCCCGACTCCCCGCTCGCCGTCACCCCCGCAACCGCGCGCCGCTTCGCCCTCCAAGCGGATCAGTTCCCCGAAACCGGTAACACGGCACACTACCTCATCCGGCAACGCGACCATGCGGGGCGGAGCGATGCCGTCTATCAGCCCCTCACAATTGACAGTAATGCGGGAATACCGTCCGACCCGCCGCCGGGTCCGGCATGGCCTAACGCCGACGACTGGGCCGTGAAGTTTCGTGGCACGCAGGCCGAGGCATACCTGGTTTTCGCTGGCCGGCTTAGCACGCTACCGATCCAGCGTATCGATTGGTTGGACGACTCAGGTAGCCCGGACGTCCCGGTCGAGTTTGATCCTCAAGCCGATTTCGCAAAACACACCTTTACGCCCGGTTCGATCGCGACCCGTTACCGATGGCGTTTGACTTCACCCAGCGGTGTGGTGCGTTTGACCCCTTGGTCCGCACCGATCCGCAAGAAAGCCCAATCGGCAGTCACCCTGACAACGTTGGAGTATTGAATATGCGTGCCGCCGCTTCTTTCCCTGCTGATCAGTCAATATCTAGCCGCACGGCCACGCGCCCGGTCGTCTTCATTGACGGTCTGCCCGAACCGATGCTTGCGGTCTCTGACATAACGTGGACAGGTCGACTCAACCGCTGCTCGGCTTCTATCAAGGAGGTCGGCTCTGGCTCAGTCGACGAATTTTCTGGCCAGTCGGCGACCATCGCGCTACCACGTTCATTAAACGACGGCCAGATACGCTGGGAAGTTCTCACCCACGGCAGATTGCTAGCTACACAAAAAACTGAGGGCCCAAAAGAATATTCGCGGGCATGGAAACTGGTCGACACCTGGTCCGGTCTGCTGGAAGGATCTACAGCATTGTTTGATCTGGAGCCAGCAACTGGCGTCCAACAAACTGCACAGAATCTCAGCGTGGGGGAAGGGCTGCAGACGGTTTCTCAGGCTTACGGAGCCGAGCTGAATTTGGGCTTGATACCCAAAGACATCGCTGAATCTCCCCTGCTTCGGGGCCTGCGAACAGACGGCCCGCTAGGAAGTACTTTAGAGCCGATCGTCAATACCCATGGCCTATTTATCCAACGCGATCTGCGTTGGTCGGGAAATCAGATTTCAGAGCGGCGGACCGTACGGGCCCTGGCATGCGGCAGGCGGATCGAAATCAGTCCGCCAAGTAGTTCGCGCCCCTCCCCGGTAATTGAATTCAGATCCGGAGCGGAAACTCTACGTGCTCACCTCTGGACAGCCCGGGGCGGGAGGCCACAAATCGAATCTACCTTCACGCTTCGCCCGGGCTGGAACCCCGCCCTCGAAGGCCGGGCAGACGGCGAATACGACCGTAGCTTGAACCCGGAATTCAGTCGGCTGGCCAACGTCTACCGGCTCTGGGTGCTCAACGAAGACGGCTTGCTGCCCAACGTCGATGCTTACGACTTAGCGGCTTTATTTAATCAGCCCGGGTTGCCCGCATCTCCGCTGCGCTTCGAATCCTGCCTCACGCTCGACGATATGGGTCGGCCGTTATTACCGATTGTCGAATTCAGTGTTGACGGAGGTAGCCATTGGTCGCGTTACACCGACCCTGTCCGACTATTAGACGGCCCTGCCGGCCTGGCCCTCGATTCCGTTGCGTTGCCCATCGCGGTTCTTGCTGCGGCCCGGGCTGGCGAGCTGCGTATACGCATAACGGCGAGCCTTATCAGCCCCGAGCCGATGCAGGCTCGCCGATGGCAGGGCAATCCGTTTACCAATGTCGGCCCCGAAGTCCGTCTCGACGCCTCAGCCGCTTTCACGGTTCACCGGGTTACTCCGGGGAGCCTACACGCCGCAGACATCCAAACCGGCCGCCTCACCGCGAATATTCGCGACGACACCCAATCGCTTAACCGCTGGCTTCTCGAACAGATAGACCGCGACTCCGCGTCGACCGATCATTCTCAATTCGAAGCCCGCGTCACACTTTCGAACGCCAGACCCGAACTTCGCATCGGTGACCGAATCCGCACAAAACTGTTTAACCATCATTCATCTTCTAACACGGATGAATCAGCCAGCGTGCTCTCGATCCGCTGCGATTTCGTAAACCACCCGAAAACCACGCTGACGCTCCGACGTTGACCGTACTACACCCGAAGGGAAATATTTTGATTGCCGAAATCACCCAAGCCTTATCGCAATTCGGCGCAGCTGGCTTGATGGGCGCGTTGTGGGTATGGGAACGCGCCATGAGCCGGAAACGAGAAGCAGAGTTGTCCTCCGCCCACGAATACCTCAAGTCGGACCGCCTCCAACTCCGCGAGCTGATGCGCGTGGTTCACCGCAACACGCGAGCGATCGACCACTTCGAACAGACCCAATCTCAGCTCCGCGACCTCCTCGAAAGGATCGAACGTGCCCAGAGCTAGCTTGCTCAATAATCCTGTCTGTCCGGTGATTAAAAACTTTGCTGCACCGCTGACCATCGCTACCTCGTTGGTCTTAGCGGGCTGCGGGACGCCTCCTTCGGTGATGCCGGCGATGCGTGTCGTCGAGCAGGCCTTACTTAAAGAAGCAGAACACCTGGCCCGAGCCGACGCGGCCCGCGACCGTCTCATGCTCGATACAGCGAGACAACACCTCCGCCGAGGGTACTTGGCCGACCTCCGGCAGTCCGAAACACTTGATCACGGGTACGTCGAGGATGCGACCGCGGTCTACGTCGCGGCACGCGAAGCGCTACTGCAGCAGTACTTCGATCTCACCCGAGCTCGACAAACCCGTATCGACAACCTCCGCGTTGCGGCCGAGGCACAAAGCCGTGCGATCTTAATCCTCGATAACCAAGACCGCCTGCTTGAACTCGCGCTCGGTTTTCAGCTCTTGCCGCCAAGTCTTTCCGATAAGGAGACCTCAAAGTGAACCCCTCAAAGACCCCGCTCCGCGAACTGATCGAAGCAAAGATCGACGAGCAGTGGATCACCTGGTCGCACCGGCACCCCAATCTCGCTGAGGCGATCGACCGAACCCGCCTGATCGATATCACCGTTAATCGACTCCGCGACGACCCGGCTTATCTCGACGCGATACACAAGATGAATCAAGACGAGTTCCGACAAAACCAAGCCGCCGAAATAATCGAATTAGCCGAACTCTGGACCCGGAAAGTCTTGTTTGACTAGTAACACAAAACTTCGCTCACCGATCACTTCTACATCATTTTCAACCGGGAAAACAACATGTCGCCACGCCGATGGACCAGCCGTAAGTTCCTCCTCAGCCTCTCCGTCCAGCTCACCGCGATCGCGGTCTTGATCTGGCCCGCCCATGAATCCGCCATCGTCGAGCTCAGCCAATCGGTCACCGCGTTGCTTGTCATGCTGTTGACTACCTTGGGGTACGTCAGTTCCGAGGCATCACTGGACCGCAGTTCGGGGCAAGGCGTAAATCAATCAAAATCAACCGACGTTCGGAATCCCGTAGACGTGGCGTCTTGAAGCCTGCCGAGGCGTGATCTATGGTCTTGGCTGTGGACATGTCTTCCGATACAACACGGCTAAAGATCGGAGTCGCGGCTCTGCTGCTTTTCGTAACCACGCTTACCGGTTGCCAACCAAAGGGACAGGACCGACGCCCGATCGCGGATCCGAACGGGGCGGAAGCCCGTTGGCAGCCCCTGCCGGTGGCGTTACGGATCTACCCTTCGACCCGTTTCATCCAAGAAAATAACACCCCAATGCTCGAAGCACGGGTCGAGACGTTCGACCAAATGGGCGATTCGATCAAGGCTTCGGGGCAGCTGCGGTTCGAGCTGTTCGCCGCGGGCCATGCCCCGGGCATCGACGTCGGCCGCTTGTTGTACAGCTGGGATATCGGGCTAGCTGGACTCGAAGAGCAGAAAAAATATTACGATCCGATCACCCGGGCGTACCTGTTTCGGCTACGCCTGGACTCAGCCGCGATCACCCGGCGCGAGGTTTTATTACGCGTCACTTTCCAGGCTGGGGAAGAGGCGAGACTAATCGACGAACAGCCGGTAAGGATCAACTGGTAGCGATACCAGCTCGCACCTCATCAACCAAAGCCTGCGCTGCGTCTGCGTTGGATGCCTCAGCAATGATCCGCAGGATCGGTTCGGTGTTGCTCGGGCGGACGTGGACCCAACGGTCTTCCCAGTCGACGCGGACACCGTCCTGCGTGTCGACTTTTTGGTCGGCGTAGTGCTTAGCGGTCCACTTCAGCGTCGGCTCGGCTTGTTCACGCGAGGGTAGTTCGAGCTTGTTTTTCACTATCGCGTAGCTCGGCGTCGCGGCCACGATCTGCGAGAGTATCGTCTTACGCTCGGCCAACATCTCTAACAACAGCGCCATGCCGACGAGGCTGTCGCGGACCTGGCTGAGCGGCCGCCAGATGATCCCACCGTTGCCCTCGCCGCCGAGGTTGGCGTTGTGTTCGCGCATGCCCGCGGCGACGTTGGCTTCGCCAACCGGAGTGCGGGTCACGCTAGCCCCCGCGGCGGCCGCGATGTCGTCGATCATCCGGCTGGTCGAGAGGTTCGCGACCGCTACGTCGCCCGCACCGAGCTTATGCATCGCGCATAACGCTAGCGTGTACTCCTCGCCGATGTAACTTCCCTGCTCATCCACGATCGCTAAGCGGTCGGCGTCAGGGTCCTGGGCGAAACCGACATGAGCGTTTTCACGTTTTACGACCGCGCAGAGTTCAGTGAGGTTTTCTTTGGTCGGCTCAGGGACGTGGGGGAATCGGCCGGTCGGTTCCTTGTAGAGCTGCACCGTCTCGACGCCGAGGTGGTCGAGCAAGGCGGCGGCCTCTTCGCCGCCGGCGCCGTGGACCGAATCAACCACCGCTTTGAGTTTCGCGTTGCGGATCAGTTCGATATCCACCAACTCGGCGGTCAGATCGCGGTGGGTCCCCACGCCGTCCATATTCTCGGCCATCGGCTTCAGAGCCTCGACCGCGACGTGGTCCGCTTCGCCGGCCCGGAACATCGTCAAGAACTGTTCGACCGCTTCCGGGGGCGGGGCGACGCCGTCGTGGCGCAGCGGCTTGACGCCGTTCCAGGGCGTCGGGTTGTGGCTGGCCGTGATGACGATGCCGCCATCCGCTCTGACGTGCTGCTCCATGATCGCCACGCCCGGCGTTGACAGGATGCCGACCCGCACCACCCGGCAGCCCACGCTGGCGAGGCCGGCCGCCGCGGCGCTCTCGAACATCTCGCCTGACGGCCGGGAGTCTCGGCCGAGTACGACCGTTGGTGTTGCGGTATTTCGATTCGTTTTCAGCCAGGTCCCGAAGGCGGCGGTGTAGCGGGAGACCACCTCGGGCGTGATCGACTTGCCGACCAGCCCGCGCATCCCGCTGATGCTGAGCATGAGTGGGGCATTTGAATCAGACATTCTTTTCTTCTCCAACGAAACGTTAAGCCGCGAGCGGCTCTTTAATCAATACCAGAGTTTGAGTTGTTCGAGATCGACGCCGGCCAGGTCGTCGATCACCCGGCCGGCGGACTCCAGCACCTCGGCAGGGCCGGTCGTCGACAGACCCAACGTCATCAGGCCCGCGCCTTGTGCCGACGCGAGCCCCGCGGCCGTGTCTTCGATCGCCAATGCGTTTTCGGGTTGAACCCCCAGGCGTTCGACCGCCAACGCGTAGCTCGCCGGGTCGGGCTTGGAGAACGCGACGTCATCGGCGGTGACGATGATCTCGAAGCGGTCCCGCCGATCGAGCAACTCCAACATCAATTCGATATCCGCCCGCGTTGCGCCGCTGGCGATCGCCCGCGGCAGATCAACCTTTGCGCATTCATCGATCAGCTCCAACGCCCCGGGGATTGCCAGCGATCCGCTCTGCGCCCCCATTTTCGCCACCGCATCAAACATCGGCTGCTTCTGGGCGCATAGCTCGGCCACCCGCTCGGCCGTCACCTCTTGCCCCGACGCCTCGAGCATCACCCGGAACGCGTCGCGGTCGTCGAAGCCGATGTACGTCGCCAGGTATTCCTGGTAAGAAAACTCGAACCCAATACTCTTACCCACCATGACGAACGCCTGGTAGTGCAGCGGCTCGGAATCGACGATCACGCCGTCAAAATCAAAAACGATCGCTTCTAACATGGGCGGGAGTTTACGGCAGGACAGACGCAGTACCAAACGACAACAAACTATGATGACCCGATGGCCGAACCGGTGACATACAATTCCGCGTTAGAACTTTTGTTACGAGCTGCGCCGAGGATCGGCACGGAACGTCTAGCGTTGGCTGAATCCTGTGACCGCGTACTGCGTCAAGACCTCGTAGCTGACCGCGATCAGCCGCCGTTTGACCGGTCGGCGATGGATGGGTTTGCGTTGCGGGCCGATGCGTGGTCTCCCGTAAACGCTGAAACCTCTGAAAAGCGTTTTCGCGTGGTGGGGGAAGTGCCGGCGGGGGGGACGCTGGCAGACGGCCTCGATCCGGACCCCGTGCGAGATGTGGTGCGGATCGCGACGGGGGCGGCGGTACCTGATTGCTTCGATGCGGTGGTGCAGATCGAGAAAGCCGCCGTATCTGAAGGTGACGAGACGGCCGTCGTATTTGAGATTAACGGCGTCGAGCCGTTCAAAAACATCCACCGGCGGGGGGCAGACGCCGCGGCAGGCGACGTCGTGGTAAAGGCCGGGACGGTGGTGCAGCCGCACCACCTCGGGATCGCCGCAGCGGTCGGGGCGACCGAGATCGAGGTATCGCGTCGGCCGAGCGTGGTGGTATTGAGCTCGGGCGACGAGGTCCAGCCGACCGGGACACCGACCGAGCGGTTAGCCCCTCAGCACATCCGCAACAGCAACGGTCCGATGCTGGTGGCGCTGCTACGGGCGATGGGCTGCGAGGTGTTACGGCACGACCACGTCGTAGATGAGGCGGATGTAGTACGCCGAGCGTGTGCCGACGCGGCGGTCGAGGCCGACTTGGTCGTGACCACCGGCGGGGTGAGTGTGGGCAGCCGGGACCTGTTCCCGACAACTTGGCCCGAGCTGGGCTACGAAACGGTGGTGCACGGGATCAAGATGCAGCCAGGCAAGCCGGTTTTCGTTGCTAAGCCGCCGAGCTTTAGCCCAACAGACTTTACAGCCAACCCCGCGGTCGCTCCGCCGTACACCGCGCTGGTCGTCGGCCTGCCGGGCAACCCGGTGAGCGTGTTGGCCACGGCGCATCTCGTCGTGTGGCCGATAGTGCGGAAGATGCTGGGTTTGGACATAACGGAAGGCGGAGGTTTACCGTGGCAACGCTTACGCTTGGCATCACCCGCGCGGCCAAACCCGCGGCGCGAGGCGTTCCGCGTCGCGCGCTTTGTGGACGCAATACGTGACCGAATCGAGGTGCTGCCTTGGCAAGGCTCGGGCGACCTCGTACACACCGTCAAAGCCGACGGCTGGGTGCAGCTGCCGGCTCAGACGGATGAACTTGTGGCGGGGAGCGACGTCTTCTTTCTGCCGCTACTCGGGGGTTATGCGGACGCGGGGGCAAAGTGAGCGGAGCGATGATGGAGGTCAAGGTTCTATTTTTTGCGTCGCTGGCTGATCGATTAAAGGTCCGAGAAATCAAAATCGATTTACCGTTGAAGTCCAGCGTGAGCGATGCGGTAGAAACCTTGACGCAGCGCTACCCGGCGTTGGCCGAGGTCCACTCAACGCTGGCGTTTGCCGTAAACCTCGATTACGTCCAACCAGGCGACGTCTTAGCGGACGGTGACGAGCTCGCGCTGATCCCACCCGTTTCGGGCGGCTAATCGCCGGGCTTATTTTTACACCGCGCGACGCCGGCGCTTGCGAAACTTCCGGGGGTGGGGGCGGTAATGTTATTTCGTGTTGGGACGGTTAACCGATTGGCGGGGCTGGTCGATGTGAAGGGGTACGGACGTCGCATCCATGTCGCGGCGGCCAGGAGATTCACGGAGAAAGCTGAAGGGTTTGCCGTTATGGCCAAACAGAAAGATATCTTGACCACCGGCGAAGTCGCCAAGATCTGCAACGTCGCCCCCCGCACGGTCAGCAAGTGGTTCGACTCGGGCCAACTCAAGGGCTACCGCATCCCCGGCAGCAAGGATCGGCGGATCCCCCTACCCGCGCTGATGCGGTTTATGAAGGCCCACAACATCCCGCTCGACGGGCTGCAATCGGGCAAGACCCGCGTACTCGTCGTCGACCAGGCCACCGAGATCGTCGGCGTGCTGACGAAGGTGCTGACCGAGCAGGCGAACTACGAAGTCAAGACCGCCGACACCGGCTTCGCCGCCGGCATCGAGTGCGAGAAGTTCCGCCCCCACGTCCTCTTGCTCGATATGCACCTGGGCGACGTCAAGGGCGAAGACGTCCTGAAACTCGTCCGCAGCAGCGACGACCTGCAGGGCACCAAGGTGATCGCTATGTCCGGCAAGCTCACCGACGGGCAAGCACAGCACCTCATCAACCAAGGCTTCGACGGCTATCTCAAGAAGCCGTTCCACGTCCGCTCGGTCATCGAAGCGGTCGAGGACGCTGTGGCCATCGTCTACTAACCGGAAATTTCCGGGAAAAGAGAGCCCCGCACACGGCCCACCAGCGTGCGGGGAAGCGGCTAGATCCAGGGAAAGATCACGCGGAGGGATCCGTAAGCCAAGCCGCCCGAACGCCGCCCCGATCCACATCGGGGCGGTTTTTAATTGCCAATCCCCCGCTTGCGAAATCGATCTATTTTTATCAGCAACGGACAGATACAATATTGTCTTTGATTCTTTTGCTGACGGAGAACCCAACCCATGCCCAGCCCCGCCCTCGATTTCGGTGTCCAGAGCTACTGCTTCCGTCACTTCAAAGACAACGCCGACGTAGCCGAGAAGGTTAAGGCCATTGGAGTCAACTCGATCGAAGTGTGCGGCATCCACGCGGACTTCGAGAAGCCCGATGAATTCAAAGAGGTCGTTAAAACCTACCGCGACGCCGACGTGGCGATCAACTCGATCGGCGTCCAGACCTTCGTCGGCGGCGACAACGAGCGCAACTGGTTCGAGTGCGCCGCCGCCGCGGGAGCGGACCTGATCACCGCCCACTTCCAAGTCGACAGCTTCCACACCGCCGTGCCTAAGACCGCAAAACTCGCCGCGGACTACGGCATCCGTGTCGGCATCCATTGCCACGGCGGCTACATGTTCGGCGGCTCCCGCGACATCATCGACCACCTCATCAAGCTCGGCGACGGACACGTCGGCGTCTGCATCGACACCGCCTGGTGCATGCAGACCGGGCCCTACGCCGGCCAACCCGTCGAGTGGGCCAAGCACTACGCCGACGCCGTCTTCGGCGTCCACTACAAAGACTTCGTCTTCGATCGCGACGCCCGCTGGCACGACGTCGTCGTCGGCACCGGCACGCTCGACCTGCCCGCGTTTGTCAAGGCCCTCGACGACAACGGCTTCAACGGCACCGCCGTCCTCGAATACGAAGCCGACGTCGAGAACCCCGTGCCGGCGCTGACGAAGTGCGTCGAAGAGATGCGTAAGCTCACCTCGTAACGGCCGGTGGCTCGTACTTTCTCAATCCGCGGAATCAAATTTTCCACTCGCGACACGTTGGGCGCGGCCACGTTTGCGGCTGCCGTGCTTGGCGTAGACCAGCTTCGACGCCGCCCGCGTCGCCTTCTGCCCCTTGCGGCGGTAGGTCTTTTCTTTCGCTTCGCGGTAGGCCGTGGCGTGGTCGACGATCGGCGGGGGGTAGTGCTTGCCGATTTCGCAGTCCGCCAGCCGCTGGGCCATCGGCGGCAGCTTGTGCGGCTCAGCCAAATGCTTGTCCGGCACTTCGGCCAGCTCCGGCACCCACCGGCGGATGAACACGCCGTTGGGGTCCTGATCCTTCGCCTGTTTAATCGGCGAGTAGATGCGCACCGTGTTGATCCCCGTCACCCCGCTCTGCATCTGGTATTGGCTGTAGTGGATGCCGGGCTCAAAATCGATAAACCGCGTTGCCAAAAAATCGGCCGGGGCCTTCCAATGCATCCAAAGGTGGTAGCTCGTAAAGCTCGCGAGCATCGCCCGCATGCGGAAGTTCAGCCAACCCGTCTCGGCCAGGCAGCGCATACACGCGTCGATCAGCGGGTAGCCGGTTTGGCCGTGCTTCCATGCGTCGAGCTTGGCGGGATCGACGTCGCCGAACGGGTTTTCTTCGGAGTCGCCGCGGAGGCCGTCGTAGGCCCGGTTCATGTTGCGGGATTCGATGTCGGGCTCGCTCTCGAATTTCTGGGTGAAGTGGCAGTGCCACCGCAGACGAGCCTCGTAGCTCTTGAGCGATCCAAACCAGCGGCGATCAAACTTCTCGCCGCTTTTTTGTTTTTCTTTCAACTCGGCAACGCGGGCACGGGTGGCCTGATACGCCTGGCGGATCGACACGTTGCCGAAGGTCAGGTAAGCGCTCAGCCGGGAGCAACCCTCCCACCCCTCGACCGGGCTGGACATGTCGGCCCGGTAGTTCACGCCGCGTTCCTGCAGGAAGCTCTCGAGCATCGCGTGCCCGACCGATTCGCCGCCGGGGTCGTGGCGGTTCATCGTCGTCGCGGGCAGGCCCAAAATCTCGGCGGAGCGTGGCCCGGTACTCTCGACCCCGTCTACAGGGGCGATCCGTTCGGGCGGTTCAACGATCGGGGCCGACATGGTCCGCTGCCACCGCCGGGCCCAGCCGTCGCGGTCTTTCAGCCCACGGATCACGCCGGTCTGTCGGCGTTCGTGCCACGCAACCCCTTTCGACTTACACCACGCCTTCACCCGCAGGTCCCGCGCGAAACTCACCGCGTGGCCGGTCTCTTCGTGGCTCCACAAAGCTTCGAACCGGCATGCGTCGTGCAGCCGATCGAGCACCTCGACCGCCTCGCCCTCACGCCGAACCAACCGCCCGCCACGGCTTTCCAACTCGGCTTCGAGCTCCGTCAACGACTGCTCGATAAAGCGATGGTGCGCCGCGTCGTAAGTCGGGTGCTTAGTGATCTCCGGCTCGTAGATGTAGAGCACCACGCAAGGCCCGGCCGCCGCCGCTTCAGTCAGCGACGCATGGTCCCGAACCCGCAGATCTTTCTTCAGCCAGACGACTTGATTGCCCATCCCCAACGATAGGCCCGCACCGCGTCCACGAACCACCGGCGTCGATCAGCGTGGCGGGCCCAGGATCGCCCGGAGCCTGCCATCGTGTTCGTCGATCAGCCGCTCGGCGGCCTCGGCGTCGAGGTTTTTGCGATGCATCACCAATGCCGTCTTCACCCGACCGTCGGCCGCGTCCAGCAAACTCGCTGCCGCATCGCGGTCGATCCCCAACTGTTGCATGATGATGCGCTGGGCACGGTCGGTCAGCTTCTCGTTGGTCGCCCGCACATCGACCATGAGGTTGCCCCAGGTCTTGCCGAGCTGGACCATCGTCGTCGTCGTGATCATGTTGAGGGCAAGCTTCGTCGCCGTGCCGGCCTTCATCCGGGTCGATCCGGTGACGACTTCCGGGCCGACGATCAGCTCGACCGCGTGATCAACCTTGTACTGATCTTCCGGGGGCGGCGGCAGGTCGACCGGCGCGTTGCCCGGCACCAGCGGCGCCCGCGTCACCGGCTTCCGCAACGCGCTGAGCTTCACGCAGGTGATAATCCCCGTCGCGCAGCCTTGCTTGCGGGCGAATTCGATCCCGCCCCACACGAACGGCGTCGTCCCGCCCGCGGCGATGCCGACCAGCGTGTCGTGCTCGGTCAGCTTCATGTTGGTCAGCGTCAGATGGCTGCCCGTCGGGTCGTCTTCCTTGCCCTCGGCCGACTTACGCAGCGCCTTGTCGCCACCGGCGATGATGCCGACGACCTCGTGCGGGTCAGTGAAAAACGTCGGCGGGCATTCGCTGGCGTCGAGGACCCCTAATCGGCCCGACGTCCCGGCCCCGACGTACATCAGCCGGCCGCCCTCGCGCATCCCCGCGATGATCCGCTCGATCAGCTTGGTCAACGCCGGCAACGCCAGCCGCACCGCCCGCGGCACCTCGATGTCCTGCGTGTTGATGAGCTGCAGCGTCTGCGACACCGACAACGCGTCGATCGCCGCCGCCGAGGCGAGGCGTTTCTCGGTCTCAAGTTGGCCGCGGTCAAAAGCAGGATCGTTCGTGGACATAAAAGTTCCGGTTAGCCGGCGATTGCGGATCGCCTTATACGATTAACCCATACCATCGGCGATCTCCTCACGCCGACTAAACCCGCGGCGGCCCGTCGGGATACACCCATACCCCAGCCACCCCCGGACTTTCCGCCCCCGTCACTTGGGGCAGCGTGATCGGCACCCCGTCGGCCGACAACGCCCCGAGCACCGCGAACCCCATCGCCTCGCGGGCTTCGCAGGGGATGCCGAGGTCGTCGGACAAGATCACCCTGCCGGCGTAAGGGGTGTATGTATCGCTGCTGTGGTCGTAAACCTCATAACCCTTCACATAACTCGTGATCGCCGAAATCAGCGTTTTGTTTCGCGCCCCGCCACCCGCCAAAGCAATATCACCACGCTTACCTGAACAACAGACAGCCCCACATAGCTGGGACACCGCCTCCACAGCATTTCGCAGGATGTCTTGAGGTGAGTATGTCTCTCGAAATGGTTCTAACAGCCTCGATAACATCTCATCGCTGAAATCTTCTCGCCCGAAGCTCTCACCGACATCCGTCATCGGGGTAATCTTGCTAATAAAGTCCAAGTACATGGAACCAGTCTTATCTTCTTTCGTCTCAACGCAATGCAGCGTGCCTTCGCCGGCTTTCACTCCATCGCGATCGAATCGCTGGCCCGTTAGCTGACGACAAAAAAAATCGAGCAGAAGATTACATGGACCAATATCAAAGCCACGGACATGCCAGCCTGTCGGTTCAGAAGATTTCTTTACGAGCCGAGTGACGTTGGCGATACCACCGAGGTTTAAGACCACGTCAGCTTTCTCACGATACATCACCCAATCCGCGATCGGCGTGATCGGTGCGCCCTCACCGCCCGCCACCAGATCCGCCTGCCGAAGGTCGTAACACACCGGCAGGTTCAACGTCCGCACGATCGGCCAGGGGTCGAAGAGCTGCCAGCTCAGGCGGTCGGCCGGGGCGTGCCAGATGGTTTGGCCGTGGGCGACGACGAAGTCGGGTTTGAGGTTGTCGCCGTGCTTGGCGAGCAGTTCGGCGACGGCTTCGGCGTGGACGACACCGAGGTAGCGGGCCGCCCGCATGTATTCGATCGGCGGGTGTGGTTCGCCGTTGGCCATCGACATCAGCGTCGTGCGCAGAGGGGCCGGCAGGGGGGCGTTGACCATGCCGACGAACTCGGCGGTCATATCGAGGCCGGTGCCGGTGATCTTGGTCAGCGCGGCGTCGAGGCCGTCAAGACTGGTGCCGCTCATGCAGCCGACGACGTAGCGAACGCGGGGTGGGTTTGAATCCATGCAGACATCATCTCGTTATCGCCCGGGCATGACCATCCCCCGCTCGGGCTCGGTAGAATCGCAGCGCAATGGACGAGCTGTCATCAACCCGGCTGCAGACCCCCGAGCGTGGTTTCTGGACGCCCCTGCGGGTGTTGTTGGTTCTTCTGCTCTTACCAGCGGCGGCAGTGGCGGCTTGGCAGATTTACCCCAAGTACGGCGACATCGACGCGGTCGCCGCCCGCGATACGCTGCGCGACGCCGCTTTCGCCGCGGTGCAGAACGGCGAGCTGCGTCGGGACAACGGGGCGGTCTACGCTGTGGACGTCGCCCAGCTCGCGGCTTTCGCTGCGCTGGCCGGCGACCGCGAGCTCTATGACCCGCTGCGCGAGATCATCCTGAACGACCTGCTCGTCACCCGCGTCCCCGGCGACCCGGCCCACGGCATGGTCGCCTGGCGGTTCGTGCCCGAACCTGCCGAAGGCCAAATGCAGCGCGACGCCTCGGGTACCACCGAAGCCCTACGTGCCGCCGAGGCGCTTTGGCACGGCGTCCAAGCCTTCGGCCTCGACGAAGACCGCGAAGCCGTCGCCCTCATCCTCGACGCCTACGCCCGCCACGCCGCCAAGGACAACGGCGTCTGGATGATCCGCAACTACTTCAACCTCCACCCAGAGGTCTACAACTTCATCACCAATTCGTTCCTTGTCGACTACGACCCCGACCTGCTGACGACCGTGATCGACGCCGGGCTGAGGGGGGAGATGAACTGGGTAGAAGTCGCCGACGAGTCCGCCAAGCTGATCGACAAAGCGCAGACCCCCGCCGGGCTCTTGCACCAGATGATCCGGCCCGAGGTCGGCACAATCATGCCGCACCTCGCCCAAGACGGCCTCTACTCGGCCAATGGCATCGAACAGCTCAGCAACGTCCTGACCGTCGCCGAGCGTTGCACCCTGACCAACCCGCAAGTCTCGCAACGCGTGCTCGACTTCGCCCGCGACCGGATGCCGCAGCTCCGGCTGTACTACCACGCCGACACCGGCCGCCGCCTGCGTGGCGAAAACGACACGTGGGCGGGCGTCGAGACGTGGGGGCCGCTGCTACGGCTGGCCGTCAAGCTCGGTGATGATCGGACGGTCCGCGTCGCGACGCGCCACGTCATCGGCCTCAGCTCCGGCTTCCCCGAGTACGCCGGCGAAGACCGGATGTACCTGCTCGGCGAGGCGCTGCTCGCCCTGCAGTATGCTATCCAGCACGCGGAAAACGAAGAAACAGAAGAAACAGAAGCCCCTTAACGCAGGACGAAATCTCTTTGACACCACCCGCCCACCTCGCCGATTTCAACCTCGACTTGCTCGCCGAACAACTCGACACCAAGGACTACCTCGTCGACCCCGACAAAGGCGTCGACGTCACCAAACGGCCGACGCGTTACGAAGGCCCGATCGAAAAAGACTACGGCCAAGACGCGACCGGGGCGTTGTCACACCACCTCGTCGACCTGCAGGAACGCCTGTACGCCGAGGGCAAGCGGTCGCTGCTCGTCGTGCTGCAGGCCATGGACGCGGCCGGCAAGGACTCGACCGTCCGCCACGTCTTCGGCCCGGTCAACCCTGAAGGCTGCCAAGTCACCTCGTTCAAGGCTCCGTCCAAGGAAGAGCTCGCCCACGACTACCTCTGGCGGGTCCACCACCACACGCCCACCGACGGCAACATCGCGGTGTTCAATCGCTCGCATTACGAAGAAACGCTGATCGTCAAGGTCAAGGGCTGGGCCCCGAAAGACGTCATCAAGAAACGCTACGACCACATCAACGCCTTCGAGAAAATGCTCACCGACGAAGGCACCGCCGTGGTCAAGTTCATGATCCACATCTCCAAGGACTACCAGAAAGAACGCCTGCAACGCCGGCTCGACCGCCCCGACAAGCACTGGAAGTTCAACCCCGAAGACCTCACCGAACGCGCCCACTGGGACGAGTACATGGACGAGTTCAACACCACGCTCAGCAAATGCTCGACCGACTACGCCCCGTGGTACGTCGTCCCCGGCGAACGGCGGTGGTTCCGCAACCTACTCATCACCAAAGTGCTAGTTGAGACACTCAACAAGATGAACCCGCAGCCCCCGGAAGTGACTTTCAATCCGAAATCGATCGTCATCGAATAACTGCTCGATGTAGTTTTTGACTTTCCGGTCGCCTGCGCGGCGAGCGACAGGGGGGTACCCCCTGCACCCCCTAAAAGACTATCTCTGTTGTTTAGCTCGGATTAACCGCTTGCCTCCGGGGTGCAGGGGCAGAGCCCCTGCCGCTCGCCGCGTAGGCGACCCGAAAAACCAAAACCTCCCCGTAAAACGATTCACTCTTTTTTGTCTTTGTTTCCGCCCAGCAACCCACCAAGTCCTTCTTCGAGGCTCTTACCGACGTCGTCGATCGCCTTGCTCGCTTCGCCACCGAGGTCTTCGATGGCTTTGACGCCCAAATCTCCGAGCCCGCCGACAAGATCGCCCAGGCCTTCGACCTGTTTGAATACCTCGGTGGTGGCGTTGAGCATGATGGTTTCGATGACGTAGCCGATGACCGCGCCGGTGTCCGCTTCGCGGAAGTCGGTCTCGTCGATGTTAGCGATCACGAAGTCGAGTGGCACCGGCGGCGTGCCGGGGATCAGGCTGATCTCGCCGCGGACCTTGGTGTTGGTGATCTTGAGGTCTTTGATGAGGATGCCGCGGGCTTCGCCGTCCTCGGAAGTATCTTCGTCGGGGGTTTCTTCTTCGGCTTTAGGGCCGGCGTTTTCTTCGATCTGCTTCAGGAGTTCCTTGAGGTTGAGCTTGCCGTTCTCGAAAGCCACCACGACCTCGGCCCCGTCGAGGTGGACGCGGTCGATCACGATCTCGTCGCCCTTGTTGCCGATCACAGGGATCGGCAAAGTGTTCGCCTGGACCTGGACGTCGGCGCCGCCGAGCTTGAACAGCGACGGGTTGGTGAAGCCCTCGGGGCTGCCGAGTTCGAACTCGTTGAGGGCCAACCCGCCGCCGAGGGGGTTGAGGTTGACGCTGCTGAGGGTGGTCGTGACGCCGGTGGATTTACTGCCCTGGGTCTCGACGACGCTCTTGACGATGTTGTTGATCGAGAAGTAGAGCACTACCACCGTGACCACCAATAGAGTGACCACTACGAGTCCGCCGCGGACGATGAGTTTTTTCATGATGGGTCTGCTTTCGCTGTGGGTCGCCCCGAGTGATGGTTGAGTTCAACATTAGATAGTATCTCACGTCTGGCGACGCAGGAAAGGCTGGCTGCCCGGTGAAAGATGCAGAAGTGATAAACGCGGCGATGGGCCGGGCCCTGGCGTTGGCCGAGCGGGCCCGGGGCTTGGCCGAGCCGAACCCGATGGTCGGCGCGGTACTGCTGCAGGGCGGCGAGATCGTGGCCGAGGGCTGGACCCAGCCTTACGGCGGGCCGCACGCCGAGGTGCAGATGCTCGCCGACGCGGCGGCGAAAGGTGTGTCGCCGGCGGGGGGGACGGTGTGCGTGACGCTAGAGCCGTGCAGCCACTTCGGCAAGACCCCGCCGTGCGCTGACGCGTTGGTCAAGGCGGGTGTCGCCCGGGTGGTGGTCGCGACGGGCGACCCGTTCCCCGAGGTTGCGGGGCGGGGCCTCGATAGGCTGCGGGCCGCGGGGGTCGCGGTCGAGGTCGGCGTCATGGAGGCCGAGGCGAAACGCCAGAACGAAGCGTTTTTCAAACGCGTCACCACCGGCCTGCCGTGGGTGATCGCCAAGTGGGCCCAGACCCTCGACGGCAAGACCGCTACCGCTACCGGCCACAGCCAGTGGATCAGTAACGAACTGTCCCGCGCACGCGTCCACGAAATCCGCGGCCGGGTCGACGCCGTCATGGTTGGCGTCGGCACCGCGATCGCCGACGACCCGCTGCTCACCGCCCGCCCGCCGGCAGCATCCTCCGTAAAACGCGTCGCCCGACGGCTCGTCATCGACCGATCGGGCCGGATGCCCACCGATGCGAAGATGCTCCATGACGGCGGGCCTCCCGTCTCCGTCCTCGCCGGCGACCTGCGTGAGGAACTCAAAAAACTCGCCGACGATGGGGTGACCAATATCCTTGTCGAAGGCGGCGCCACCCTCGTCGGCGCGATGCTGCAACAAAACCTCGTCGACCATCTCCTCGTCTTTACCGCCCCCAAACTCGTCGGCGACGCCGCGGCGTTGCCGGCGGTGCAAGGCCTGTCTTGTGTGACGATGGACGACGCCTTGTCGTTGGAACTAATCGACATCGAACGTCTGGGTGGCGATGTGCTGCTCGACTACCGCGTCGGCCCGGCCACAACCCGATAGGTTTTATTGATCGGCGGTGGGCTATGATCCGCCTTCCATGACGCAGGCCGCCGCTCAACCCGAAAGCCAAAACACCGAAACCGCCGAGGTCATGCTCGGGGGTCGGCTGGCGGGCTTGTCGCTGCGGCGGCAGGTGTTTGTGTTAGCGGTTTGGCCGTTCCTGCAGCAACTGCTGAGCTGGCTGGTCTCGGCGGTGGACACGGCGGTGGCGGGGCGGTTGTCGGTCGAGGCGACCAACGCGATCGGGGTGGCGGCGTACATCGGCTGGCTGCTAGGGCTGCTGACGATGGCCGTGGGTTCGGGGGCGATCGCGCTGATCGCTCGGGCCATCGGCGGCCGACACCGCGGGCTGGCCAACGCAGCGCTGGCCCAGTCGCTGCTGCTGGCGGTGGCTTGGGGCCTGGTGGTGGGGGTCGTGATCTATGCGGTCGCGGAGTGGATCGGCACAGCCGCGGGGCTGCGGGGCGAGAGCCTGGCGCTGGCGGTGACGTACCTGCAGATCGTGGCGGTGGCGACGCCGATGGCGGGCATCCTGTTCGTCGGGGGCATGTCGCTGAGCGGCGCGGGGGACACACGCAGCCCGTTCTGGATCATGCTGGCGGTGAACGCGGTCAACATCGGCCTAACGCTAACGCTGGTCAGCCAGGGCTTCGGCGTGGCCGGCATCGCGACAGGCACGGCGGTGGCGTGGGGCGTGGGGGCGGCGATCACGCTGGCCGTCTTGGTCCGCCCCGGCGGAGCGCTGAGGCTATATCGTCACCGGCTCACGCCGCACACCCACACCCTCAAGCGGATCGTCCGCGTCGCGTTGCCGAACCTCGTCGACCGCTTCGGCCACTGGCTGGGCAACTTCGCGGTGTTGATGATCGTGGGCTTTATCGCGGTGAATGACCTGGGCGGGCCGGGCGAGGCGCTACAGGGGGCGCACATCGTGGCGATCCGGATCGAGGCGATCAGTTTCTTACCGGGCATGGCGTTCGGCGTAGCCGCAGCAACGCTGGCGGGCCAGTACCTCGGGGCGGGTAGCGCCGCGGCGGCCCGGCGGGCGGCGACGCTGTGCTGGATGCTCGGGGCCGGGCTGATGACCGCGGTCGGCCTGACCTTCGTGGTTTTTCCCGGGGCGTGGACGCGGCTGATGACCGACCAGCCTGAGCTGCTGTCGATCAGCCCCGACCTCGTCCGCATCTGCGGCTATGTGCAGATCGGCTTCGGCAGCTACCTCGTGCTCAGCGAAGCGATGCGTGGGGCGGGCGACACGCGCTGGCCGATGGTGCTGTCGAACGTGTCGACGTGGCTGGTCCGCCTGCCGGCGGTGTTCGTGCTGGGCGTGGTTTACGAATTAGGAATCGTGGGCGTGTGGTACGCCTTGTGCGGCGAGTTGATGGTGCGGGGCGTGCTGTTCACCGCTCGTTTCCTCCACGGCGGCTGGGTAAAGGTACGCGTCTGAAAGACGCGAGAGCAGACAAGCATGAGAGCAGAAGAGCAGAAAAAAATTAACCCAGCATCGGCGTTACGTTTTTCCGGGGAGGGCGAGATGACGCTGGACCGGCCGCGGATCATGGGGGTGCTCAACGTGACGCCGGACAGCTTTAGCGACGGCGGTAGATACGACGAAGCCGAAGCGGCGGTCGTCCACGGGTTGCGTATGGCGGCGGAAGGCGCGGACCTGATCGACGTCGGCGGCGAGTCGTCCCGCCCCGGAGCCGAGCGGATTCCCCCCGCCGAACAGATCGCACGGACAGCCAAAGTGATCGCCGCACTACGCTCATCGCTCGACGACGCAGAACACAACGCCGTCGCGATCAGCATCGACACGACAAGCGCGGACGTGGCGGAAGCGGCGCTGGACGCCGGGGCGACGATGCTCAACGACATCAGCGCCGGGCGGGAAGACGAGCGGATACTCAGCCTCACCGCCGAGCGGGGTGTGCCGATCTGCTTGATGCATATGCACGGCAAACCTAAGACCATGCAAGCGGCCCCGAGCTACGACGACGTCGTCACAGAGATCGAAGCGTTCTTAGCCGAGCGGGTCGAGGCCGCGGTCGCCGCGGGCGTCGACCGATCTCAGGTCCTGATCGATCCGGGCATCGGCTTCGGCAAAACGGTCGAACATAACCTCGCCATCCTGCGGGCCCTGCCCCGCTATGTCGCCACCGGTCAGCCGGTGCTGCTGGGGACCAGCCGCAAGAGCTTCCTCGCCAAGTTGCAGGGCCGAGCCGACCTCAAAGTCGAACCCGACCCCGCCGGCGGCACCGCCGCGACCACCGCGCTGGGCGTCGCCGCCGGCGTTCAGGTGTTCCGCGTCCACGACGTCGCCCTCAACCACCAGGCCGCCATCGCAGCGGCCAGCGTGACGAGTGCGTCAAGCGGTGAATGATTTTCACAAAAATAAAAATATTATTAATTTTTGTATTCTGTTTGGATCACGTTTTTCCCACGAAACACGGTTCACCGTTATCTTTAAACCATGTTGATATCACGGTTTGAGGGCATATTTACCAGTACTGGCCGAGGGCATGTTAGCGGACTCAGGTAACATTCATTATCCCTTAATAGGGTTTAAACTTATATTTTTTCAATGTTTAAAGGATAGACTTTGTATATTCCATAACTTCAAGGCAAAGATCATGCATTGGCGATATGAGTAACGTCGAATGGTCCTCTGCGGGGGGCGACGAGTCGGTCTGGTGTTTCATGTTGGACGCCGCTCCGAAGCTGACCTCGCCCGACCGCTCTACGGACAGGAGTATTGAACATGAGCGATATTGCCCCCCTCAACGGTCCCAGCGCAGCCTCGTCATACCTGCCCAACGGGCGGGCCGAACGCCCCGTTGCCGCCACGCCGGACCTCTCACGTGGGTCAGACCAGGTCGAGGTGTCTGATACCGCACGCATCCTCGGCAAACTGGCCGACATCCCCGAGGTCCGCGAAGACTTGGTCGCCCGGATCCGAGCAGAGATCGCCGCCGGTACCTACGAGACACCCGAGAAACTCGACGCCGCGATCGAAGGCTTAGCCGAGGACCTCAGCTAACCTCCGGATACGGCTTCCGTATTTCCACCAACCCGTTCAAGACGCCGACCCCCGCCGCGAGGTGGGGGTTATTTTTTACCCGTGCGTTGCGATGCCGATTAGCAGCACCGCATCAAACATACGTCGCCCTCTACTCACCCGCCATCCGCCGGGCCACCGCGCGGACCGCAGCCAGATCGTCACGATCGAAAGCCAGCTCCGCCCGGCCCGCCTCGATTTTTAGTTCCAGCGCTCCGCCAAGTGTGGCCAATGTTAACCGATCAACCTCTAGTTCGACGCTTTCGTCGCTGCGGTCGATCCGGGTACGTCCGGGTTGCCCGGCACGGCGGGGCGTAATGTCGTAACCAACCACCCTCAGCATTATCGGCTCTCCGTCCGCAATAAATCGCACCTTGTCTTTATTCTGGAACAGCCGCCCCGCACGGTAGGTCTGGATCGTCAACGTCGCTTTATCGGTGCGCGGAGCCGAACCTTCCAGGATCGGCGGCAGCGCAATCGGTTGGCCCGAGTAGTGGTAAGCGATCGCAAAATAAAACGTGCCCGCGCTGCCCTGGGCGTCGAGCTCCTCAAGCCCGAACGTCGCGATCGTCCGATCGTTCTGGGGGTTGTATGCCTGTTTGATCCGTTGCGCCTGCTCGCGAAAAACCCGGTCGTCGTCGGTCGCCTCCGCCAGGGCCTGCAGCGTCGTAGCTTCCTGCTCTAAGGTCGTGGTTTCCTCGGTTAATTCAGCGTTGTGTTCACGCAAGCGCGCTAGTTCTTGCCGCAACGCTTCGAGCTCCGCGGTGAGCGTCACCACTTGCTCACGTAGCCGCTGGTTTTCTTCGATCAGCTGTGACAAATCGTTTTCGCCGGGCGTATTCTCGGCTTCGCTGCCGTGTACGGCCAAAGACCAAGCCAAGACGCAGCCAATTACAACCACGAGGCGTCGGGGTGTTTCGGAATAGATCACGTCGTGTCCTTTTCGGTCTTTGATTTGGTCGGCGAGTCTTTTGGCGTGTCGGAACTCTCGGCAGATGCTTCATCCATCGGCGGGCCGATGGCAAACAGGCTCGGCTGGATCTGGGCGCCTTCAGTAATGTCCACCGACGGGGCGGTCAGGTCGCCTTTGAAGTTGGACTTCTTGCCCAACAACACCGGCATATTACTGACGACGGTCTTGGCGTCGACGATGCCGTCGCACTCGAGGCCGTTGTGGGCCACGACGTGGTGGCAGATCAATCGGCCGCGTTTCTTGACGATGATCTTGCCGCAGGTCTTGAGCTCGCGGATCGGGCCGCGCTGCTTGTCGATGACCTGGTCGGCGACCATCACCGGCTTGTTGCAGCCCGGGCAGGACGTGGACTGGGCGCGGCCACCGACTTCGAATCGGTGGTCACAGTGGTAACACTGCACCGTCTTGGGGGGCAGACTACGCGCCATGGTTCACTTCAGCGCGGCGCTACGCTAGCGCCAACAACCTTCGGTCTCCGGGGAGCCAAAACTCAACAACAACCACGTGCCAAAGCACGCGACAACGAACAACAATCCATCCATAAAAAGCTGACACCGCAGCGCGCAGAGTCCGCGCGCTACCACTCGGGCGATCGTTTCGGCAAAAAACAACGGGCGCGCACGCGCTCGCCGCTACCGCCGATCACCGCGCGGGGTGTTTACTTCTTGGGGGGTTGTTGTCCGCCTTGGGGCTGGTTGCCGCCGCCGCTGTTGCCGCCGGCTTGCTTAGCGGCGTCGGGGCCGACCGCGCACATGCCGTAGAACGACGCGCCCTCGGCCATAGTCATCTTCGTCGCGGTGATGTCGCCCTTGACCTTGCCGTTGGCAGTGAGCTTCACGGCCTCCTTGGCGGTGATGTTGCCTTCGATCGTGCCGTCGATGTTGGCGACCGAGGACTCGATGTCGGCCTTACACGTCGCCGACTGGCCGACCTGCAGCTCGCCCTTGCCGGCGATCTTGCCGTCGAACCGGCCGATGATCTTGGCGGTGCGTTCGAACTGCATCTCGCCCTTGAAGTACGAGTCGGCACCGATCACGGTCGTCTGGGAATCTTGTTCTGCCATAATGAAACTACTCCTGTCGATACAAACAGATACCGCCCCCGCGCGCCGGCCGAACCGTTCGGCTGCGGTGGGGGCAGAGATGAATAAACCGCGGGCCCACACGGACCCGCGCAACCCCTTGAGTGTACCGGCTGGGCGGGGCGGCCGCGGACCCGCCCCCGCGAAACCTTAAGCCAATTCAAGAAACTGTCATCACTAGACTTACCTATTTTCTCGCCGCCTCACCACACGACCGATAATGGCTGAACCCACGCCGCCTGAACCCGTTTCATTCCGCTGGCCCGCCGAGTGGGAGCCGCTGGAAGCGGTGTGGGTCGTGCCGCCGCACAACCCCGAGACCTGGCCGGGCTGCCTGGACGAGGCCCAACGGGAACACGCCGCGTGGTGCGAAGCGATGTCTGAAGTGGTCCGGGTTCGGGCAACCGATGAACTGGGCATCGCGACCAACGACTCCTGGGTTCGCGACTTCGGGCCGTTGTTTGTGCTCGATGCAAGCGGCCAAATCGTCGTCCAAGACTTCCGGTTCAACGGCTGGGGCGATAAGTACGAGATCCGCGACCTCGACAACGTCGTCCCCCGGAAGCTTGCCGATGCGTTGGACCTGTCGATCGTGAGCCACGACTTCGTCCTCGAAGGCGGCGCTCTCGATACCGACGGCCGGGGCACCCTGCTCACCACTCCCGGCTGCCTGCTGAACCCCAACCGCAACGGCGAGATGAGCCGCACCGATATCGAGCAACGCCTCCACGAAACCCTCGGCATCACCCGCACCATCTGGGTCGACCTCCCGCCCAACGGCCTGCCCGGCGACGACACCGATGGCCACATCGACAACGCGGTGCGTTTCGTTTCACCATCCACCGTGGTTATCCATCCCGCGATCGACCCATCTCCGCTCTACCCCGCCGACCTCAAGGTGATCCCGCTTCCGGAGGTCGAGCCGATTTTTTACGACTACCCCGCCGACCGCTTCGGCCCCGCTAAACGGATGCAGCTCCCCGCCAGCTACGCCAACTTCCTGATCGCCAACGGCCGGGTCTTCGTCCCCACCTTCGGCCAGCCATCGGACGACATCGCGTTACGCACAATGGACGACGCGATGCCGAATCACTCGCCGGTGCCGATACGCAGCAACCACCTCGTCGTCGGCCAGGGCGCGCTGCACTGCCTCAGCATGCAACAGCCCGCCGCGAGTCCGTAAAAACGCGCGGCGGGCGGTATTCCAGACAAATAATTCTGGTGTTATTTGAACGTGCCGAGCGCGGGGAACGGCCGACGGCTCGATTGATCCGCAGTGGGGAAGTCATCCGGAATCGGCTGGGTCACGTCGCCAGTCGCCGCCCACTCGGCACCACGGGTAAACGAGACGATGAAGCCCACGCTTTCGAAGCCGGGGACGTTGTCTCCGAGGATGGTGTGGAAGGTCCGCCCTTCGCCGTACTCAATGGTCATAAGCGCCGGCTCGTGGCGTTTGAGGTTAGGCACGGTGAGGTCGTAGCCCGTAGCGAGGATCGTCATATTCTCAGCCGGTCCGCGCAGCTTGGCGTAGCACTCATCCTTGGTCGTCATCCAAACCGCGGGCATACCCTTGGTAATTGGATGGTCAGGCACACGGACAGTGATGGGAAATTCTTCTTTACCGCCGTGCGCCCCGCCGCGGCCGGGCGACGTGTCGCGGACAAGTTCACCCTCCATGTTGTAGTAGACGTAGGGTCCGCTCTTTTCGTTGCGGCCGCCCCAGCCACCGAGGCCGATCATGCGGTTGTATTCGTCCCATTGGCCGAAGCTGTTGCTCGCCGCGTGGACCACGACGAACCCGCCGCCGTTTTCCATGTAGTCTTCGAGCGCTCTCTGCGTACTTTTGGGCCAGTCGGCCGCCTTCCAGCCGAAGTTCGAGATCACCACGTCGTACTTGCTGAATTCGGGCTTAAAGTCCGGGTCGGCTTTGGACTCTTCGAGGTCCTGGGTCTCACCGACGCCCGCGAGCGGCAGCCACTTCTCGTGGTTTTTTGCCCGCCAGGTGTACTGGGAGCGGGCGATGTCGACCTCGAACAGACCGGTGTCTTTGAGGTACTCCCGCATCATGATCGTCGACTTAGGCCAGACCGCGTGGTTGTTCTGGCCGTCGATGATCAGGGCCTTGAGCTTGGGCGTAGGCTCGGCGTTAATCGGAGCCGCGGCAATAACAAAGGCCGCGGCAACAAAGGAAAACAAACGTTTCATGTAAGCACCTCAATGACTCGTTTAATGAGATAGAAAAATCGATTTGAAAACCATTCCTGACTATTTTACTCCGCACCAACAGGCACCGGTCAATTTAATTTAGCCGTCTTTATCACCCTTCGATATATCGATCGGAGACAGCGGGTCCGTGATACGCGGAGTTCCGTCGCGGTAGGGCACCGGGCCGTCGGGCGTCTCGCTGCCCCACTCGCGGGGCGGCTCGTCCCAAGTGGCCTTGATCGCTGGCCCCAAACCTTCCGGGGGCGCGACGTATTTCACGCCGTTGGCGATCACCCGGCGGACGTCGGCGTGGTGATAGATCGGAAACGTTTCGTGGCCCGGCCGGAAATAAAACACCTTGCCCGCGCCGCGTTTCCACACGCAGCCCGACCGGAACACCTCGCCGCCCTCGAACCACGAGATCAAGACCAATTCGTCGGGGTCGGGGATGTCGAAGTGTTCGCCGTACATCTCGGTCTGATCGATCTCGATGTAGTCCTTGGTGAGCCCCGCGGTGATCGGGTGGCCGGGGCTGGTGACCCAGAGGCGTTCGGTCTCGCCCGCCTCGCGCCACTTGAGGTGGCAGTTGGTCCCCATCAATTTGATGAACGGCTTGGAGTAGTGGCCCGAGTGCAGCACGACCAGGCCCATGCCCTCGCGTACTCGCTGGGCGACCTTGTCCGACCACTCGTCCTTGACCTCGCCGTGGGCCATGTGGCCCCACCAGGTCATCACGTCGGTGTTGGCCAATAGTTCATCGGACAGGCCATGGTCGTCGTCTTGATCGAGCGTGGCCGTGGTCACGACGACGGCCTCGCCCAGGTATTCCTCGATCGCCGACTTGATCGCGGCGTGCATCCCGTCGGGATAGTGCTCGATACACGCGGCGTTAGGGTATTCGCTGTCGGGGTTGTCGTGGCGGTATTCGTGCCAGACGGTAACACGGAGCGGGGCGGTGGCCATACAAAATATCCTTACGGCATCGGGTGTACGGATTTATTACCGCATCGATCGGGCCGGGCAGGCGGGTCGGATCGGCGGCGAGCGATCTATAATCTTAAGCGATGAAACACCCCTTCCGACGTGCCGGGCTGATGCTGATCCTCCTCGGGCTGATGCTGGGGCAGGCCCCCCCGGAAATACCCCCGGAAACGTCCCCGGAAGTGGCCCCAGAAATTTCCCCGGAAGAAGTTGATCCCGCAAACGAGGCAGCCGCGTCCACGCCGAACACCCTGGCCCCCATCGTCTCCAAACTCCCCGGCGGATCGAATGTCGCGGTCATACCGATCGAAGGCGTGATCTACGACTTCACCTTCGAAAGCCTGCAACGCCGCGTCGAGCGAGCCATCGCCGACGGGGCTTCGGTGATCGTCCTCGAGATCGATACCAACGGCGGACTCGTCACCGCCGCGCTCGATATCTCCCGCTACCTCAAGGACCCCAACGAGGTCCCCGTCCCTACCGTCGCCTGGGTCCGGCCGAAGGCACTGTCGGCCGGCATCATGATCGCTGCCGCCTGCGACGAGATCGTCATGGCCCCCGCGTCCCAGACCGGCGACTGCGCCCCGATCGTCCCGGGCATGAACCTCTCGCCCACCGAACGCGCCAAGGCTTTCTCGCCCATCGCCTCCGAATTCAAAAACTCCGCCGCGACCAACGGCTACACATACGCCACCTTCCACGCCATGTGCGTCCTCGGCGTCGAACTTTATCTCATCGAACACCCCGACACCGGCGAGCGCTTGGTCGTCAATCAGGCCGACTACGCCGTTATGGTCAAAGGCGACCTGTCCGCCTCGTCGGGCATCCCTATTGCCGCACCTGGCGGCACCGGAAGCTCCGGCGGATCGACCCTGCCTATCCCGTTGCCCGGCAACAACGCGACCAACGCGCTCGCCACCAACGTCCCGCTCGACCTCGCCGAAGCGCAAGAGTTCACGCCCCAAGACGTCGGCGTCTGGCAGCCCGTCATCAAGCTGCCCTCCGGCCAATCCGCACCCAACGGCCGCATCCACTCCGGCGTCGGCCTGCTCTTCACCCCCGACGACGTCCTCGCCGCCGACATCGGCCTTTCCCAAACCACCGTCCAGAACGACGCCGACCTCAAACGCTACCTCGGCGCCGCCACGCTGACCCGCATCGACCAGACCTGGTCGGAAAACTTCGCCGGCTTCCTCACCCAACTCTGGGTCCGCGTGCTGTTGGTGGTGCTTTTGGCCCTCGGCGTGTTCCTAGAACTACAAGCCCCGGGCTTGGGAATTCCGGGGGCGGTCGCGGTGGTCGCGCTCATCGGGCTGTTCGGCGCACCGATGATCATCGGCCTGGCCGACATCTGGCACATCCTGCTGTTCCTCGTCGGGCTAACCCTGCTCGTCGTCGAGTTCGGCGTCGGCGGGGCGACCTTCGGCGTGCTCGGGATCGTCGGCATCATCCTCATGGTCGCCGCCCTCGTCCTCTCCGTCATCCCCTCCAGCGGCGGCATGCCCGCGGCCGGTACCTGGAACCAGCTGCTCGCCGCCCTTATCGCCACGGGCATCGGCCTGGCCCTGAGCATCGGCGGCGTGGGCCTGCTGCTCCGCTACTTCGGCCAAGTCCCCGGCCTCAACCGCCTCATCCTCGCCGACGCCCAGCCAAACGCCGGCTCGGTCGTCGAACCCACCCACGTCGCCGGCGACGACGTCCTCGGCGGCGGCCGCATCCAAGTCGGCGACACCGGCAAAGTCCTTAGCACCCTCCGCCCCGCCGGCGAAGCCGAGATCAACGGCCAAGTCATCGACGTCACCAGCCTCGGCCAGTTCCTCGACCCCGGCACCGCGGTCAAGGTTGTCGAGGTGACGAAGTTCTCCGTCGTAGTCGATGCCGCAACGGACTAAACCCGCTTGCGGCTTAGCCCTCGTACGCTGTGTCGCAAGCGGCAAGCGACCCCATCGGGTCCCACGGCGGTAGGACGACCGGTTCGCTCTGCGACGCGGCGACCACGTCAGCGGGCAACAGGTCTTTGTGGATTGCCACCTCGAACATGTACTCGTCGAACCACGAGTCGTTCATGGTGTAGAAACCCTTGACGCCGTTCTCATCGCCCCAGGAGTTTTCGACGCGCCAACGGCGGGGCGGGTCTTCCGGGGTGGGGGCGTCGACGCCAGTGAACATCATGGCGTGGGTCATCAGGGTCTGGTGGTAGGTCAGGCGGTCGGCCTTGCCGTGCTCGAACGTGGTGCTGTAGACGCCTTCGTAGTCGAACAGCTTGACGTCCCAGAGGCCGAGCTCGCGGTGCATCATCTTGCCGACGTCGCAGCCCATCCACACCGGCTCGCCACGCTCGGTGATGCTCCGGCGGGTCACGTCTTTCATGAGGTTGATATCGACGTTGACGTAGCGAACACCCCCGTCGAAGTCGCCGCCGAGGACGTTACCCAGGTGGGCAACGGTGAAGGCCTTGCCCTGCGGCGAGGTCGGCCGGGGGTCGTGGACGAGGCAGACGTAGTCATCGAGGTCGATCGTGCAGTACTTCTCGGCGAACTTTTGGGGCGTAATCGTGCCGTCGTGGTGGAAGTTCTTATCCTTATCGTTCCACCGCCAGTCGAATTCGGTCGGCGGGGTGCCGAGGTGGATCGCCAAGACGCGGTAGACCGTGGCCATCAAGTCCTGCTTCTTGGCGTCGATCGCTTCGCGGACCGCCCCGCCGGCCTTGAGGTCGCGCAGCGCCGCGGCACCCTCGCGGAGGATGGTCTTAAGATTGGCGTTCATCCGCGGGGTGTTGGACGAGCTCTCGGACTCGGGCATGGCCGACTTGGGGACCAGGCCGTACTTCTTGACGATGTTGACAAACATGTTCCACTGCCCGCCGTCGTCGAGCGGCCGGTCGAGCAAGTACGCCACCACCCGGTCGTCGATATCCCGGTCAGCAGTCAGCAGGATCTGTTCGAGGAAGTAGTTGGCCCGCTCGAGCTTGTCCCAGAAGAACGTGTAGTTCTGGCTGAACTCGAAGCTCTTGAGGTTCATCTTCTTCATCGCCCCGACCCGCAGCAGGTTTAGCCCGGCGAACATCCAGCAGCGGCCCGACTTCTTCTGGCTGGTCACCGCCCAGTCGTCGAGGACGTGGCTGAACGTGTGGTCGGTATTCGTCACCACCTCGCGGTCGAGGGCCACGTCGTCGAGCGCCGCCCGCGTCACCGCGTTCTGCATCAGCCGGTGCCGCGGCTCGGCGGAAAAACTCTCTCGCCATTGCGCGATGTGCTCGTCGGCGATACCGCCGACGTCGGCGGCGGGCGAAGCGGGGGTAAGCGTCGGTTTCATCAATCAACCTTTCGATACAAACGATACAAAAATAGCCCGGCCGATCGGCCGCCGCTATAGCTAAGTCTAGCTCATCCCAAAACCGCAGCCCCGGACACCTATTCATCCGATGGTAATCACTGCGGCGGGGCGGGCGGGCCGACCAAATCAAAGTCGTCAGCCTCCGCCGGGGCGGGTTCAACTAACACGGGCGCTTCGACCTCGGGGGTAACGGACACCTCTTCCGAAACCACGACGCGGTAAGCGTTCGGCGACTCGGCGGGTCCGAGCGAAATGCCCGCCACGGCTTCATCAATCACCGCCTCTACACCAGCCGCATCACTTACATCACTCGCCGGCGGCGAACTCTCCTCGGCCGGGCTCGCCGCGGCGGGGGCCGCGTCGCGGGTGATCTCGCCCACCATGACCGCGACGTACCCGCCCAACGCCAACGCCCCGGTCGCCAACGCGAGGCAGAGGATCATCATCAGCGTGTTGGTCTTGTGGTTGCGCTGCATCATCTCCCGCATCTGCGCTTCGTTCTGCCGGGTCTGGTCGACGACGGCCCCGATCGATTCGCGGGTGGCGGCGTTCGACTCGCGGACTTCGCCGAGCGTATCGGTCAGCGCAGCGACGCCGTCGTTGAGTTGGCTGCGGGTCTCTTGGCCGTCGGCCAAGTGAGAATCGAGCGAGGCCAACGAGCGTTGCTGGTGCGACGACGCGGTGGCCAGGCCGGTGATGGCTTCGGTGAGTTTTTGGGAGGTCTGGTTCTGGTCTTCGAGGTGGGACTGGATACCTTGCAGTACGCCGGTCTGCGTGCGGGCTGTCTCGGGCAGCGACCGCAGCGCTTCGGGCAGGTCTTCCAATAGGTTCAGCATCCGCTCGCTGCGGTCGGCCTGCTGCTCGAGGTGGCCGCGGACCGACTTCATCGTCTCGACCACCTCGACGTAGCCCTGCTTGATCTGCTGGAGCGTGACCTCACGCGACGCCTCGGGCGAGCCCTCGGCTTGGCCCACTTCGCCGTCCCGCCGCGTGACGTCGACCGACACCGGCGGCTTGTCTTTACGGGCCCAGGCGAAAAAGCTGCCGACCTTGTCTTTGAGTTGCGCCACTTCCGTGTCTCCCGAATCGATTATTTGGTTGATCGTCGCGGCGGCCAACCGCAGGTTGCGTTGGATTGTAACGACGTAAGCCGCAGTGCTGCGTTCTTTTTCCATGAGAAAAGCCGATGAATTAAAAAACCCCGGCGTGATGGCCGGGGTTTAAATCGGAGTCAGAATTTCGAGCGCCGGTCACTCGGACACGGGTTCGCTTGGATCGACTGATGCGTCGGAAGCTTCGCCGGCTACACCGTCGACCGATTCGCCGCCGTCGGCCGCGAAGGCGTAGGTCGGCCCGTCGCCGTCGAAGAACAACGCAACTGCGGCCTCTTGCCCAGCAGCTTCCGGGGGCAGTGGGCGGAAGCCCGCAGTAAGCATGGCGCGGTTGATCTCGGGGTTGGCCATGAACTGCCGCCAGACGAAGCCCGAGCGGTGGTTCTCGATCATGAGCATCGTGATGCCCACGTCGATGCCGATGACGTCGTTGGCGACCCAGCCGGTGGCGGGGTTGAAGGCGTCGGCCAGGCCGTAGTGCTTCCAGAGCTTGTCGCCGTAGACGTCGTACATGTGACGCACCGCGGCGATGCACTCGTCGGGCTTGAACGGGATCGAGCCGGCCGCGGCGCAGGGCACGATCGTGCCGTCGATGTGCGGCGAGGGGTCGGGCCCGCCCCAGGCGGTGTAGCCGTTGGCCGAGTCACTCGACGTGATGCCCCAGAGCATGTTGCTGTAATGCGGAAAGCGGTCAGTAAGCTGCGGCGAGCTGAACATGTCGCGGTGGGCCCGGGTCGCGAAGACCGAGTTGGTCCAGTAATCGGCGTAGTCGTCCCGCTTGCCGCGGAAGTCGACCCAGGCGTGGCTGAACTGGTGGACGAACAGCGGGGGGAACGACATGAAGCGTTCGCCGGTGTTCTCGTTGGTGTAGACCGGGCCGCGCTTCCAGTTGTGCCAGGTGTGCTGCGGCAGCGGGTGGGTGTTGCTACCCAGGCCAAGCATCTGCAGCACGAGGTGTTCGCTGAAGTGGTCCCATCGCCAAGTGATGAAGCCCTCTTCGGGCGTCCAACCCATGCTCAGCGTCCGCCCGTCGCTCATCATCCACGGCCAGTTCACGCGGTCATAAATCGCGGTCGCCAACTCGGGGATCGTTTCGTGGCCCGCGTAGTACTGCCGAACCGTCAACACGCCGGCGAGCAGCAGGGCGGTGTCGACCGACGAGACCTCGCAGTTCCAGATCCGCTGGCCGGTGGTCATGTTGATGAAGTGGTAGAAGAAGCCCTCTTTGTGCTGGGCTTTTTCCAAGAGGAACCGCAGCGTGACCTCGGCCCGCTGTTGAGCCGCCTCGGTCTCGACCCAGCCGCGCTCGTCGGCGATCGCCAAGGCGGTCAGCCCGAAGCCCACCGACGCGACACTGCCGGCCGGCTCTTCGCCGGCATAGGTCAGCTTGCTACCGTCGGCCGGGGCGCGGTCGGCGGTCATCCCGGTGGCGGGGTTGGTTTGTTCCCAGAAGAAGTTGAAGCAGCGGCGCTGCCACTCGTCGAGGAAAGCGCGGTCGTCGACGAATTGGGGCCGATCGTTCTGCATCTGGGCCTGGGCCACCGGGGCCGTGGCTACGCCCGCGGCGGCGAACGCCAGCGCCGCGGCAAGCCGTTTTGTGGATTGGACTAACACCTGGATCATCGGAAATACCTCGTTTTCCGTCGGCAGCCTATTACACAGCTTAGCCGACCTTCCCGTTCCTGGGTTTCCCGACGCTCAGCGGGACCTATAACCCAAGCCTTTTCTTGACCATCTATTCCATCGGCCAGCCGCCGGGCTGCGCTTCAGTGTGCGTGCGGGTAATCCCGATCTGTGGTGCCTGTTTCAGTTTCCACCGTGGGCAAAAACAAACCCACGCGGTGAGGCGTGGGTTCGTCGGTGAATATTGTTTCGCTTCGGGTCAGTGAACGATCAGCCCGCCGCCGCGGCCATCTTCTCGGCCTTGACCTTGGCGTCGTCGAGCGTGCCGACGTACATGAACGCCGACTCGGGGATGTCGTCGCCTTCGCCGTCGCACAGGCGCTGGAAGCTGTCGATCGTGTCCTTGAGCGGGGTGTAGATGCCGGGGAAGCCGGTGAACACCTCAGCAACGAAGAACGGCTGACTCAGGAAGCGTTCGATCTTCCGCGCCCGGCCGACGATCAGCTTGTCCTCTTCCGAAAGCTCATCAACACCGAGGATCGCGATGATGTCCTGCAGCGACTTGTACCGCTGGAGTATCGATTGCACCTGGCGGGCGACCGCGTAGTGCTCTTCGCCCAGCGTTCCGGGGTCGAGGATCGTCGAGGTCGACGCCAGCGGGTCGACCGCGGGGAAGATGCCCTTCTCGGCGATACCACGGGCGAGGACGACGAACGCGTCGAGGTGGCTGAACGCCGTGGCGGGAGCGGGGTCGGTGAGGTCGTCCGCGGGGACGTAGATGGCCTGCACCGAGGTGATCGCGCCCTTCTCGGTCGAGGTGATGCGTTCTTGGAGTTCACCCATCTCGGTCGACAGCGTCGGCTGATAACCCACCGCCGAGGGCATACGGCCGAGCAACGCCGACACTTCCGAACCCGCCTGCGTGAAGCGGAACACGTTGTCGACGAAGATCAGCGTTTCCTTACCCGACGCGTCGCGGAACTCTTCCGCCATCGTCAGGCCCGACAGCGCCACGCGGAGACGGGCGCCCGGAGGTTCGTTCATCTGGCCGAAGACCATCGCGACCTTATCGATGACGTGGGCGGTGTTGCCCTCGGCATCCGTGTACTCCGCCTCGGACATCTCGCCCCAGAGGTCGTTGCCTTCGCGGGTCCGTTCGCCGACGCCGCAGAACACGGAGTAGCCGCCGAACTCACGGGCCACGCGGGCGATCATCTCCTGGATGATGACCGTCTTACCGACGCCGGCCCCGCCGAACAGGCCGATCTTGCCACCACGGACAAATGGGCAGAGCAGGTCAACGACCTTAATCCCGGTCTCGAGGATCTCGGTCTTGGGGTTCAGGGCAGTGAATTCCGGGGGCTCGCGGTGGATCGGCGAGGTCTTGCCGGTGTTGACCGGGCCACGCTTGTCGATCGGCTCGCCCAGCAGGTTGAACACCCGGCCGAGCACGCCTTCACCGACGGGCACCGCGACGGGCTCGCCCTGGTCGACGCACTCCATGCCCCGCATCACGCCGTCGGTCGAGCCGAGCGCCACCGCCCGGACCTCGCCGCCGCCGAGGTGCTGCTGGACCTCGCCAACGAGGTTGATCTCGATGCCGTTGTGGCTGCCGGTGATCTTCACCGCGTTGTAGATCTCGGGGAGATCGGATTCGGGGAACTGGGCGTCAAAGGTCGAGCCGATGACTTGGGAGACGGTTCCGGTACTTGCCATGATGTTGTTCTTTAAGAGCTTACAGAAATTTGCCGCAGATCGTCTACGACCAAGGAGTGGCACTGTAGCGACGAAACAAAACCGACTCAAGCTCATATATATCGCTTGAAGATATATAAATTACAGATATATTAAGTGGCGATATGTCAGGACTTGACGATAAATCTCGACGCGACCTCTTCCGTGGCAGCCTCGATGTGATGGTGCTCGCCGTCCTCGCCGACGGCAAGCAGTACGGCTACTCAATCCAGAAGCGGGTCCGCGAAGCCTCCGGCCAAACCATCAAGGCTGGCAGCCTCTACCCCCTGCTCCACCGCCTCGAAGCCGACGGCCTAGTCAAAGCCACCTGGGAATCCGACACCGGCCGCGACCGCAAGTGGTACGAACTCACCGCCGCCGGCCAACGCCGCCTCAAGACCGCCGCTGCCGACTGGCAAGCGGCCTTCGCCCGGATGCAGGCCCTCGTCCTGCCCGCCCTCCGCCAAGTCACCAACCACCCCGCCACAAGCTAAGCGCAACCGCCCAAGGGGGCCTCATGTCCGAACGCGAATTCGAAGCCTACCTCAACCTCCTCGCCCGGACGCTCAAGCTGTCCGAAGCCCAGCGACAACGCATCTCCGGCGAACTACGCGATCACCTCGAAGAACGGCTCCAAGAACTCACCGACGACGGCATCGACCGCGAAGCCGCTGTCTCCGCTGCGTTAGAAGAATTCGGTGAAGCCAACACGCTTGCCGACAACTTAACCAATCGCCGAAAACTTAAAAAAATGAAATATCTCGCCTCCGCCAACCGTCCACGTCTTGTAGCCCTGAGCCTCGTCGCACTGGCCCTACTGGCTTTCGGAGTCTATCGCGGTGCTTTTTACACGCCCACACCAAGCGTCCCAAACGCGTCGCCCGATTCGCCGCTCGCATCGGCACCACCCAGTTCGACCGAGACCCGCAAGCCCGGACCCCAAGCATTAATCGAAGCCACGGTCTATGACGCAGACCCCGTACTCTGGGAATCTTTCCGTCAAATCAGTATCGGCGAAGCCGAACCAAATGCCAGCGTGTTGTTACTGCCGAATGAAGCCACGGTGTTGCCTACGCATCTCCAATCGGAAGCTTCTCTAACCCGTCTCGCATCACCCAACCTCTTGGTCCCGTTCGGCGAAAGCGCCGAGCTCTTAATAGGCGAGAGCGAAGTTGGCGATCAACCCAACCACGTACGCACTTCAGGCGTAGGTATCCACGTGACGCCGTGGTGGCACCACGAGAGCCGAACACTAGAAATGTCGCTCACGTTTTACGCCCATCGTGCAATCGATACGGAAACACTCAAACCGATCGCTACCACTACGACCCAAAGCCCAGGCATCAACCTCGAGAGCACCACGAGTCGGGCTTGGCTGCAAAACGGATAGGCCATAGCCATCCGCAGCAAGATGAATTTCCCAGACCAAAACCATCCACATAATCACGAGCGTGTGCTTCTGGTGCGAGCCAAACCCATGATCCTTCCCAACGGAGAACGCATCAACATGTTCTCAGACTTGCTCCCCCCAGACATGTACGACCAAGACGAGCTCTCTGCGTTTCTGGCTCCCGAAAGCAGGTGGGACCGCATGCGTATGGAAAGCATTCTCGATATGACCGGTATGAACCCAGAACAACTCGAAGAAACGATGTCCCGGCAACTCGAAACACGCCGAAGGGTTTTGAACCCCGTGCTAAGTCAACTAACCACCGATCCCAGCTAAAGAAATCCGTAGATGTCCGAACGCGAATTCGAAGCTTATGTAAACCGTTGCGCCAGGACGCTCAAGCGATCTGAGGCATAGCGTTCCCTTGTCGCGGACGAGCCGAGTAAACACCTCAAAAAGACTCGACGAATTTCTCGCAGAAGGGTTCGAACACGAAGTCGCTGTCTAGGCTGTGCTGGAGGAATCCAACGAAGCCAACACACTCGCACATCGTCCAATCTGCCCCCGTTGTGCGGCGGACGCTTTACAATGCCGCCGATATGCCCGATCCCGTTGACGTCTATCTCTTGGCCGGCCAGTCCAACATGTCGGGCTTCGGTCAAGCCCACGAGCTGCCCGAGGCGCTCCGCGGTCCGCACGCCTCGGCCCGCATCTACTTCGCCCCGCTCAACTCGCCGGGCAACGAACGGCTCGATCGGCCGCACGTCCGGCAATGGTCGGCCCTGGCCCCGGACTGCGGCGAACACCCCGGCGGCTTCGGCCTCGAACTCTCATTCGGCCACACCCTCGCCGCCCGCAGCGCAAACCCCGTCGCGCTGATCAAATCCGACCGCGGCGGCACCTCGCTCTTCGGCGACTGGCGGCCCGAAGACCGCGAAGACCCGTCGACCCTAACCAACCTCATGCTCGCCGCCGCGGCCGATGCCTGGGAAACGCTGCTCGAAGAAGGACTCAATCCCAGGCTTGCCGGGATCGTGTGGTACCAAGGCGAGTCGGACGCGAAAAACGAAAACACCGACCCCGCCGCCTACCGCCATCAGCTGCAAACCGTTTTCGAACTTATTACCGATGAGCTAAACAACGGCCGGGACGTGCCCAAAGCGATCGTCCGCGTCCGCCCGTCGCGCATGCCGGCCCACGACCACGACCAGTTCATCCGCCAACAGCAGGTCGAGCTTGCCGACGCCGACCCGCTCGCCGTATGGCTCGACGTTGACGACCTGACGCAGATCGAGGGCGACCCCTGGCACATCGACGGCGCATCGCAACTCACCCTCGGTGACCGCATCGCCGACGCCCTGCTTCCCCTTCTCGCTATTCCAGAGGCGGAAGAAGGTAGCCCGACCAACGACTCGGATGAGGAGGCCCCGGAAACCGAATCCTCCGCGACAGACACAGCCACCGACGTAGCTGCTGCCCCGCCGGTAGCGGAATCTAAACTCAAGCACCCTCACCACAACCCTGTCCCGGATGTGGAGAGTGCCGAGCCCGAAAATAAAAAACAGAAACCCGAAAGCCCAGCTCCGCTACCCAAACCCGACACGACCCGCGTCCTCGCCCTGATGAACCAGAAGGGCGGCGTCGGCAAAACCACCACCGCGGTCAACGTCGGCGCGGCGCTCGCCAACCTCGGCCTCAGCGTGCTGTGTATCGACCTCGATCCGCAGGCACACCTCACCCTTTCTTTGGGCATCGACCCCGACGAGATCGAGAAGTCCAACTACGACTTGTTCACCGACCCCGACACCACGGCCATGGAGACCGTCCGCTACACCGCGCGGGACGACAAACGCCTCGCCGTGCTTCCCGCCGAGACGAACCTCGCCGGCGTCGAGTCCGAGCTGTCGGAGATGATCGCCACCGGGTTAGCGCAAACCATCCTCCGCAATAAATGCAAGGACCTCATCGAACAGTTCGACTACGTACTGATCGACTGCCCGCCCAGCCTCGGCCTGCTCACCATCAACGCGCTCACCCTCGCCCACCAGATCGTCGTGCCGATGCAGGCCCACTTCCTCGCGCTCCAGGGCATGACCAAGCTCTTCGAGACCATCGGCATGGTCCGCCAAGGCATCAACCCCCAGCTCACCGTCGCCGGCGTCGTCCTCTGCATGCACGAAGGCAACACGCTGCTGGCCAGCGAAGTCATCGGCGAACTCGAAGGCTTCTTCGAGGGCGCCCGCGGCACCGACCAGCCCTGGGCCGACGGCCGGGTGTTCACCCCGCCGGTCCGCCGCAACATCAAGCTCGCCGAGGCCCCCAGCTTCGGCCAATCGGTCCACGCCTACGCCCCCGACTCCAACGGAGCCAAGGACTACCTCGCCCTCGCCCGGTCGATCGCCGGCGGATAACTCTGACTCACGCGATGTTTTTCTCGATCGCGGTGCAGAATCACGGCGGTCTGCGTGTACGATTAGTAGCTGTTCTTTTCGTTGATCTAAAGCCTTGAGGGAGGGCCCCGCCCATGTCGATCTCATTTCGCCGTTTTTCCTACGCCTTGTGTGTCATGCTTCTTGCGCTAGGGGCCAGCCCCGCACACGCCGACACCGCCGCCGACATCTCAAAAATCGAAGGCCTGCTCCGCCGGGCCGAGAGCAATCTCCAGTCGGTCGAGCAGAGCCTCGCGGGCCGCACCTCCCCACCACAAGGCTCGGCCGGCAAGCTCCTGGCCCAACGCCTCAAGCAATCCTTCGGCGACCTCGAGCCCGCCGGCAAACTCGTGCAAGGCCTCACTTCCGGCGAAGCCGGCGTCGCCGAGATCACCGAACGCTACAACACCAACGTCGCGCTCTACCAAAAACTCGCCGCCATCATGAACGGCGGCCAAGCGCCGGCCGAAGGTAATCCCGGTGGCGCCCGCGACGGCGAAGTAAAACTCGGCTACCCCCACGCCGACAATTTTAAAAACACGCAATTCACCTACCGCAACAAGGTCGAAGCCCCCACCAACCAGCTGACCCAGCTCCACGCCGAGCTGCTGCCCCTCGAAGACCAGCTGCTGATCAACCACCGCGTTACCGGCCAAGCCCTCGCGACCATCGCCGAGGCCCGCCGCCAAGCCGGTTTTGTCGCCGACGGACTCGCCAAAATCCCCGCCAACGGCCAAGGCGTCGCCGCCGCCAAAGAAAATCTCGCCCGATCGCTCGAGGAGATCGCCGGCAGCGAAAAGTACTTCGCCCCGCTCCACGCCCAACTCATGGCCATGATCGACCCGGCCAAGTTTCCCAACTTCAACGCAGACCACCAACGGCTGCAAGGCCTCAGCGGCGACTATCGGCAAGACTGGGTCTTCACCAGCGACCGCTCCCGCGCTGCCGAGTTGTTCAACCAACGGCCCGCCGCCCAGCAAGAGCTCATCCGCATCGCCCAGGCCTACCAACGCCACATGCAGCAGCAGACCGAGATGGGCAAGACCATCGAAGCCGTCGGCAACGGCGCACTCAAAAGCTTCCAGGAATTCGACGCGAAGATCGAAGCTCAGAGGACCGAACTGCCCGCGTCGATCCGCCAAGACCTAGCCACCGCGGACCAATACGCCAAGGAGGCTGTGGCGGAACAAAAACCCGCTTGGTTCCAGGGCGGCATCCCACAAGCGATGGGCTGGGCCGAAGACAAGCTGACCCTGCTGCTGGCGATCGACCCCGCCAACGGCCCTGCGGTCAAAAAAGAAGTCGAAACGATGCAAGCCAGCCTCGCTCAGCGGGCCGAGTCGCTGAAAGAACTGATCATCCGCGAAAACACCCCACCCGCCGACAACTTCTTCGGCGACGACCGGCAAAAAGCCATCGACACCGCCGTCGACGCTTGGGGATACCAGGAGCAAGGCTTCGAGGTGCTGGGCGCCCGCATCCCCGCCGAGGCGTGGGAACGCCAAGAGAAGCACTTCTTCGACGGCAAAGTCGACATCAACGTAGCGGGCGACGCAACCGCACGGGGCACCTGGACAAAACAAGACCGCTCCAAGCTCCAGGTCCAACTCCTGATCGCGGTCAAAGACAACCCCGAACTCGCCAAGATCATCCCCGTCACGATCTACAAAGACCACATGAAGGGTGACACCATGATCGGCACCCCGCTTTTCGCCGGCGACGAAGAACTCCCGCCGCGGTTCTTCCTCTTGCGGACCAAGATTAACTAATCACCAAATTAGACCTGCTGTGACCATAACCGCCGACTGCTTTTCGAATAGCCGGCGGTTTACGTATCGATCGCTCAAGTTGATTCATGGCCGGATGGATTTGATCCACTTGGCCAAAGCAGCCTTGGTCATGGAGTTCACCACGTCATCTTTGGTCGCCCCCGCGCGGCGGGCGGTGACGACGCCGAAGCAGAGGTTGTCGAGGTGTTCGGGGCCGTGGGCGTCGGTGTTGATGGCGAGCTTGCCGCCGTACTCTTGCACCCAGGTGCGGGCGTGGGTGTCGCGGAGGTCGAGGCGGTAGGGGCTGGCGTTGATCTCGAGGGCGACGCCACGGTCTCTAGAAGCTTTGAAGATGGCTTCCATGTCGGGCGACAGGCCTTCCCGGCGGTTGACGATCCGGCCGGTAGGGTGGCCAACGATGGTGACGTAAGGATTCTCGATCGCCTTGATTAGCCGCTTGGTCGCCTTGGCGGGGTCTTGAGTGAGCGCGGCGTGGGGCGAGGCGACGACGATGTCCAACTCGGCGAGGAGTTCATCCGGGTAATCGAGGTCGCCGTTGGCGAGAATATCGACCTCGCTGCCGGCGAGGACGTTGATGGTGCCCTTGAGTTTCTTGGCGACTTTGTGGACCGCTTCGATGTGTTGGACCAGGCGTTCGTTGGACAGGCCGTTAGCCTGGGCCTGGCCTTTGGAGTGATCGGTAATCGCGACGGTGTGGAAGCCGCGGGCGGCGGCGCCCAGGGCGTTTTCTTCGATGCTCCACTTGCCGTCGGACGCGGTGGTGTGGCTGTGGAGCTCGGCTTTTATGTCGGCGAGTTCCAACAGATTCGGAAGACCGCCGATGGCATCGGCGGCTTTGTAAGACGACTCGGCGAGGGCAAGTTCGCCGCGGTCTTCGCGGAGTTCGGGGGCGACCCACGCCAGGTCGAGCGCGGCGAAGACCTCTTCTTCGGTCGCACTGGCGACGGGGTCGCCGTCTTTCGACAGCGAGTATTCGTTCAGCGACAAGCCACGGGCAATAGCGCGTTCGCGCATCTTGACGTTGTGCTCTTTGCTGCCGGTGAAGTACATGAGCGCGGCGCCGAAGCTCTCGGGGGTAACGACCCGTAGATCGACCTGCATCCCCCTTGATTCCTCGTGCGTACGGATCGACGCCTTGGTGTCGCCGTGGGCGATGACGTCGGCGACGGCGACGTGATTCACAAACGCCTCGAAGATCGCGGCCTTCTCCTCGTCACTTCCGCCTGAGCCGATGAGGATGTCGATGTCGCCGATGGTTTCTTTACCCCGCCGGAGGCTGCCGGCGTATTCGATCTGCTCGACGCCCGGCAGGTCTTGAAGGTCTTCGACGAACATCGTCGCCACCGCATACGCCAGTCCGATCCGCTGCCGGTCCCCGGCCGACTCGGCAAACTTGAGGTTCTTCTGTAGGTTCTCGATCTTCTTCTTACCAAATCCCTTGAGCGACTCGAGCTCGCCGGTGTCGAGCTTATTTTTCAAATCATCGAGCGACTCGACACCCGCCTCGTTCCACAACAACGCGACCGTCTTCGGCCCCAGCCCCGGTACATCCATCACCTTCAGCAGCCCCTCCGGCACCTTGGCCAGCAGCTTTTCGTGATCGGCGATCTTGCCCGTATCGAGGAACTCGCCGATACGCTCAGCCGTCCCTTTGCCGATGCCCTCGACCTTGGGCAGCAGGGCCGGGTCGATGTCGGCGACCTGCTTGGTCATGTCCTCGAGGATCCGCGACACCTTGGCGAAGGCGTTGACCTTGAACCGGTTCCCGCCGGTGATCTCGGTCAGGTCGGCCATTTGCTGAAAAATCGCGGCGAGTTGGGCGTTGGTGGTCGGCATCGTTGCATGATACGCGGCGGGTTTTAGGATGTTGGGACTATGAAAAGCTTCTGGACGAATGGTGCGCTTTGGGGTCTAGCGTTTGTTTTGTGGTGTGGAGTCACATCAGCTGCAGAACCTGAGGCAAGTCACGTCTTGACGGCCGAAGACTACGAGCGGACGGCTCGGGTTGAGGGCACCCTATCAACCTCGAGCCGCAGCGACTTGACCGGACGCGACGCAGAATACGGCGTGTTGATCAGCATCGACGTAGATTGGGGTAATGGGATCCGCATGGTCCACCCGCCCCGGCAGTGGGACCTGGAAGAACTTCGTATCAACGGCGACATTGCGCCCGATGCCACCGCTTCAACATACCAGACGTCACCTCGGGAACTGCCTTGGCAGACCTACCGCAACGCCTATAGCCGCTTAAGCGGCAACGATCGCTATCGACGAACGACTACTGGAGGTTTTCAAGTCGGCCAAAGAGGTTTAAAAACCCATCCGCAAATTATCACTCGACTGATCGCGCACGGTGAATTTGCGTTCGCACGGACCGCGGTTTCCATCTTCGCCGACTGGGACCCCGAGCAAGCGACCGCGGCGCTCAATGACGATTGGAACTTAACGCTGCTGACCACCAAATCGGACTCCAAGATCGGGCCGGGCATCATCAATGTGCGGCTTGATCGCCGTAATCCTAGGACAACCGGTGCGTTTCCCAACCCGGCAGTAATGGACGGGGTGCCGACTGAGATCGCGGTATTCAACACGGATCACGAATTAATCCATACGTTCAAACATCTGCGATGGTCAGAGACCAAAGCTATTCGCACATCGCTTGGCACAGAGTCCTACAACGCGCGACCGCTCGTGACCGACCATGCTTTACCCGACATCCGCCGAGTCCGCGTCGGTTTCATCCCCGGGCTCGAGCGTCGGCAGGTCACGGTCGATCTGGTTGACCTCGAGTTGCCTGACAAAGTTGAGAAAACCAATACCGCAAAGTCAACGGTTACCGTGGGCCCGCCGCTCAAAACACAGCCGCCGGTACGTCAGCCTTTGCGTCTCACCGCAATCGAGTGGCACCCTTACTCCCGCCCCGACGAAAAACCAGACCCCGATGTTTCCGGCCGGCTCAGCCTCAAGGGTTTTTACGACCCGACGCTTAGCGACGGTTGGCGGTTGCTACCCGAAACCTTTGCCGTCACGCGTCTCGCTGAGAATGGCACCGACTTGCTCAAACCCACAGACGATTCCGGCCGCCGACATCCTCCGCTGCCCGAGTTGCCCGATCCCGATGAGCTGGCGGACGCGCTGTGGTCACTCAGCGTGGGTCAAACCATTCAGCAACAGCAGCGCAATCCAAACCTTACCAATCTGCCAAGCTGGTCTGCCTCGGCTACGTTGATCCGCCCGCCTGCCCAAGACTCTGTGGAATTGGGTATCACCGCAATGGCTCTGCGAAATGGCGAGGTGACCACGACGTTGGTGCCAATTCCGGAAATGGGTGGATCGAAAAGCCTAAACCCGGAGCTCTCTTTGTGGCGACGCCCCAATGACCCCGACGCCAAATACACGGAACTCGCCCTCAACTTTAAACTCGACGGTGTCACACAGCCTGACGGCATATTGGCGGCTCCCGCTGTGCCAGTTTCGGTCGAATTGGTCTCGCGTGACGATCCGCCGCGGTCGCTACGGTCCAATTTTTTCATCCGCCGCCGCGGGGCTGATCCTCACGAATCTACCGTGTATGGCCTGACCATCCCGGCAGGCGTGGACCTCTCGCGGTGTCAACTCAGGGTCACATGGGCCCGGGACCTAGAACTAAAAATCGTGACCACTGAGCCCCAGCAGTACTCACTTAAGAAATTACCGAAGGCCAGGGGATTTTGATTCATTGTTCAAGCCAAGACCTCGCCGTACACTCCGTATGGAGCCTTGATACGGCTATGCGATAACTCGGCTCCATCCGTTAACGGAATTAATCTCATGAGATGTCGTTGGTTTTTGCTAACTGAGTCTGTAGCCGCATGTGCGTGGGGCATATTTGGGCCTGCAGTAATCGCGACCGCCCAAGGCCCCGCCCCGACGCTGATCGACATGCAGGTCGAGGCGATGCCCGAGGTCGACCCCAAGGCCCCGATTATCGAGTACCTAGAGGTCAAAGCCGTCCGCAACGAGGCCAACGCCGACCCGTACACCACCGTCTCGCTCCGCGGCACCCTCGCCCGGCCCGCCGGCCTCGACCACGCCTACGGCCCGCTCGGCTGGGCCGCCACCGAAGCCCTCGACGACGACGGCCACCCCCTGCGTTTCACCACCGAGGGCTACGCCAGCCCCGACAAGCTGCTCAACGAACCCGTCGACGAGCTCTACCGCCGCGTCGGCCCGACGATGGCCCGGATCGACGCCCAACGCCTGCACTTCGACGTCCACCTCAAGGGCCTCGAATACCTCACGCCCCGCCTCGAACGCTTGGCCCTGCGCAGCTACGCCATCGTGGCCGACGACGAACAAACGCTCGACGTCGACCTGCCGGCGATCGACGGCTCCGCGGAGGTCGCCGGGGCGTGGGTGCTGACCGTGGTGCAGCTGGACGAGCGTCAGGAGTTGTTGCTGCACGCCGTGGATGCCGAGCCGAGCGTTTGGCCGCTGCGGTTAGAGCTGATCGACGCCGAGGGCCGGGTGCTTTCGACCGGTTTCCGCCGGGGAACCGACACCCGCGACGACACGATGGCCACGCAATGGCGGTTCAGCCAGCCGACGCTGGTCGCCGACGGTTCGGCAGCCGGCAGCGATGGCGAAGAAGAACAGGTAATCCCCGACTGGCGGCTGCGTGTCCACCACGCCGCGGGCCTCCGCCTCCAACAGCTAGACGCGGTCCTGGGCAACATCAAGCTGCTCGACCTCGACCGCCCGGCCGAAAACGAATAACCCGATCATCCGCCGCGTCACGCCCCCGCGATCCGCTTAAAATCATTCAGCGACCTGCCCGCCCCCTCGCCCAGGAACCCGCGATGCTACCGAGCACTTCTTCCGCTTCGACCGACACCAAAACCAATCCCTCTACCCCGCTCGACACCTTCGCCCGGCGACATATGGGCCTGTCCGACGCGGACCGGCAGGCGATGCTCGACCAGATCGGCGTCGGGTCGATCGAAGCCCTGATCGAACAGACCGTCCCCAAAGACATCCGCCTCGACGGCGAACTGCAACTCGAGGTACTCAGCGATACCCAGCCCCTCGGCGAGTCGGCGGCGCTGGCCAAGCTCCAGGCCTATGCCGACCAGAACCAGCCGATGACCTCGATGATCGGCATGGGCTACCACGGCACGATCACCCCGCCGGTCATCCTCCGCAACGTCCTCGAAAACCCGCTGTGGTACACGCCCTACACCCCGTACCAGGCCGAGATCGCCCAGGGCCGGCTCGAAGCGCTACTCAACTTCCAGACCATGGTCAGCGACCTCGTCGGCCTGCCTTTAGCGGGCGCGTCATTGCTCGACGAAGCGACCGCCGCCGCCGAGGCGATGGCGATGTGCTTCAACGTCGCACGGCAGAAGAAAGCCAAGTTCTTCGTCGCCGACGACTGCCACCCGCAGACGATCGCGGTCGTCAAGACCCGCGCCGAAGGTTTGGGCATTGAGATCGTCGTCGGCAGCCCACAGATCGAATCCGTGGGCTTCGAGTCCGAAGACTGCTGCGGCGTGTTGCTGCAATACCCCAATACCTACGGCGCGATCGAAGACTACGCCGCGCTGACCGCCAAGGCCCACGAACACGGTGCCCTCGTTGTCGCCGCGACCGATCTCTTAGCGTGCTGCTTGATCACCCCGCCCGGCGAGTGGGGGGCCGACATCGCCGTGGGCAGCGCCCAACGCTTCGGCGTACCCATGGGCTACGGCGGTCCGCACGCCGCGTTCCTCGCCACCCAGGAAAAATACGCCCGCAAGATGCCCGGCCGGCTCATCGGCGTCTCCAAAGACGTCCACGGCAACCTCGCCCTCCGCATGGCGATCCAAACGCGCGAACAACACATCAAGCGGGACAAGGCCACTAGCAACATCTGCACCGCGCAAGCGCTGCTCGCGAACATCGCCGGGTTCTACGCGGTTTATCACGGGCCTGAAGGATTAAAAGCAATCGCGCAGCGAGTTCATGATCTAAGCCGAGCTTTAGGGGAAGGTCTTCGACGCCTCGGCTACGAAGTCGATGCAACTAAAGGTTTCTTCGACACCCTGCGTGTCCGCTGCGAAAATGCCGAGAAGATCATTAAGGAAGCGTCAGGGAGATCGACTAATTTGCGTCGACTTGATAAACGACACATCGGAGTCACAGTAGATGAGACGACCGAATGGGATGAATTGGACGCTGTCTTCGATGCTTTTGCGTGTGTAGGTAATTTGCCGCGGCCAGTAGAGCTCGATCTCGAAGACTTGATTAACGCAGCGCCTGCTTCCGACTTCCCACTTCGTAATTCGCCCTTCCTCTCCCACCCCGTCTTCAACCAATACCACACCGAACACGAGATGATGCGTTACCTCCAACGCCTCGTCTCCCGCGACTACGGCCTCTGCCACGGCATGATCCCGCTCGGCTCGTGCACCATGAAGCTCAACGCCGCCGCCGAGATGATCCCCGTGACTTGGGATGGTTTCGCCAGCCTGCACCCGTACTGCCCCCCGGAACAAGCCGAGGGTTATGCGAAGCTGTTTGAAGATTTAGAAAGCTGGCTCGCCGAGATCACCGGGTTCGCCGCTGTGTCGCTCCAGCCGAACGCCGGGTCGCAGGGCGAGTACGCCGGGCTGATGGCGATCCGCTCCTACCACCACGCCAACGGCGACACCCAGCGCACCAAGTGCCTCATCCCCACCAGCGCCCACGGCACCAACCCCGCCTCGGCCGTGATCGCCGGCATGACCGTCGTCCCCGTCAAGTGTGCCGACAACGGCGACATCGATCTCGACGACCTCCGCGCCAAGGCCGAGCAACACCAAGACGAACTCGCGGCGCTGATGATCACCTACCCCTCGACGCACGGCGTCTTCGAAGACGCCATCCGCGAAGCCTGCGACGTCGTCCACCAGCGCGGCGGGCAGGTCTACATGGACGGCGCCAACATGAACGCTCAGGTCGGCCTGACGTCGCCCGGAAAAATCGGCGCAGACGTTTGTCACCTCAACCTTCACAAAACCTTTTGCATCCCCCACGGCGGCGGCGGCCCGGGCATGGGGCCGATCGGCGTCGCGGCGCACCTCGCCGACCACCTGCCGGGCAACCCGCTCAATGACGAGGGTTATGCCGTGAGCGCCGCGCCCTACGGCAGCCCGTCCATCCTGCCCATCTCCTGGATGTACATCGCCATGATGGGCCCCGTCGGACTCCGCGAAGCGACCGAACAGGCGATCCTCAACGCCAACTACATGGCCGCCCGCCTCCGCGGCCACTACGACATCCTCTACACCGGACCGTCCGGCACCGTCGCCCACGAGTTCATCGTCGACGTCCGCCCCTTCGACCAGTCCGCCCACGTCACCGTCGACGACTTCGCCAAACGCCTCATGGACTACGGCTTCCACGCGCCGACCATGTCCTGGCCCGTCGCCGGCACGCTCATGATCGAGCCGACCGAGTCCGAATCCAAAGCCGAGCTCGACCGCTTCTGCGACGCCATGATCGCCATCCGCGCCGAGATCGCCCGCGTCGAGTCCGGCGAGTGGCCCGAAGACGACAACCCCCTCAAAAACGCCCCGCACACCGCCGAGCACGTGTCGTCCGATGACTGGTCACATCCTTACCCCCGACAAACCGCAGCGTTCCCCGTGGCCGAGCAAAAAATTCCGGGGGCCAAGTTCTGGCCCGCTGTCGGCCGGATCGACAACCCCTACGGCGACCGCAACCTCGTCTGCACCTGCCCGTCGATGATTGAATTTGAGAGCAACTCCTAATCCGTAATGATCTTACGGGCATCATTCACTACAAAAACAGGTGTGTTTTTTGTTGTCTTTGCGCTATTGGTTCTATCTCGATAATCAGGATCTGCGTAGTTTGTAGAAAACAAAACTGAAAATATTATGAAAACAGGAACGTTAATAGTACTTAAAACAACATGAAGTACTGGGCGTTCAGTCATTGCCAGTACGATGAAAATACCTATGAATACCAAGCTAAAAAATTCATAGCTTCCAACAGACCAGTCACGCAGAAGAAATGAATCGGTGACAAAATTAGCTACGGGCAAAACCGCTAAAATGCCAAAAAACCATCGGCGTTTATGGTAGTAATGAAATCGAACATCAACGAACGATCGACCATCGTAGTTAGGGAAAAGGATTTCTGTAGCCAGATATAACAACAGCGGGTTGATCATGAGCGCAAGAAGATGCAACTGGTTCCAATTCGATACCTGTCGAAACCCCCAAACATGCTCAGCAAACTGAAATAAAAAGATCAGTAATGTTATGCTCCAGAAGGTATGTAGGAAGTAAGGCCGACTTTCATGCCTGTATTTGATAATCTCTGCGATGTGTCTAACACCGTTTGTAATCGCCAGCCCTAAAATCACTAGATAAGTTACTAAAACGATCTGATTGAAATACTCTAAATTACTATTAGCCACGGCAACGCTAATCATAAAGCCACCCATCAAAACCGCTTTTAATCACTTCTGTTACGAAATAGTGTAACCGACTAGCTCAAGCCACTCGGCAAAACGATCACGCGGGTACTGGTTTTAAGAACCCCACCGGCTTTTCGCGGCTCTTGTATTCGGGGAAGAAGTTTTCTTTGTCGGCCTCGAAGCCGTACAGCGTTGCCAAAGTCTCGGCGAAGACGCGGCGGAAGTCGGTGTGGACTTTGAGGTCGCGGCCGTCGACGAGGTTGCGGCGTTCCATGCCGGTCCACTTGCCGTAGATCTTGCCGCCGTTGACCATCCCGCCGATCGCCATCATGTAGCCGGCCCGGCCGTGGTCGGTGCCGTTATTGCCGTTCTCGCGCACCGTTCGGCCGAACTCGCTCATCACCAGCACCAGCGTCCGGTCCATTCCCGGGCCCATGTCGTCGACGAACGCGCCGACCGAGCGGGAGAAGTTGCGGAGCATGTTCGACATCGTGCCGTTCGACCCGCCCTGGTAGGCGTGGTGGTCCCAGCCGTTGTAGTCGATCGCGGCGACCTCGAGGCCTTCGCGGGCTTTGATCAGCTTGGCCAAGTCGCGGAACTGTCGGCCGAGCCGGGTGTCCGGATAGCCCTTGCCGCCGCGGCGTTTGCCGTCGACGTGGTCGTTGATCTCTCGGAGCTTGCGGATGCTCTCGTCGCCGGCCTCGGCGATACGTTGGCGCATCGCCTCTTCGGGCAGGAGTTCCGTTTCTGCCGAGACGTTTTCGGTGTTGCCGCCGGCGTTTTTCTTTTTGGCTTCTTTGTTCGAGTCGCAGTCGTAGAGGTCTTCGAACTTGTTCATCACCCGGTCGGCCCCGTAGCCCGGCACGGCCAACGCGCCGTACTGCCCCCGCATCGACCGCGGCAGTGTCTCCTGCAGCGAAACGGCACGGAGATCGGCGTCATCGCCGGTCTTCGTGGCGTAGAGGTAGCGGTTCAGCCAGCCCTCCGTGACCGACTTGATCCCGGGGGCAGCGCGTTCCATGAAGTCCTGGGCATCGAAGTGCGAGCGGGTCGAGTGCGTCGAGCCGCAATTCAGGATCGGGCACATCATGCCCTCATCGTAAAGATCGGCCAGCTCTTTAAGCGACGGGTGGAAACCGAAGTATTTGTTGATCGGCAGCACGCCCTTGGCGTTGCCCCGCTGACGAACGGGTACCTGGATGGTGGGGCGGAGCCGGCTGTAGAGCGGGTCACCGAAGGGGATGATCGTGTTGATCGGGTCGGCCCCGCCGCGGAGATAGAGCACAACGAGCGTGGGCGGCTGCGAGCCGTCGACGTTCGGCGCTCCGTAGGTCAGCCGGGGCGACAAGCCGGCCACGCCGGCGCCGAGCATCACGCCGGAAGATTTCAGGAAATCACGTCGGGTTGGGGACATCGATTCAACTCCGGGGGTATTCCGAGGGAGGGTATTTGGAGGGCGCATTCCGGGGGGTTACTGCTGCTGGAACTCCGGCGAGCCGAGCATCATGCCCCACGCTTCGGACGCGCCGCCGGATGCGAACGCCGACTCGACCTCGGCCCGCGTCTGCTCGCTGAGCTCGCCGGGCACCAGCTTGTCGATCAGCCGGCGGTCGAGGTGCTCAACCGAAAGATTGGCCTGCAGATGGTCCGGTACCCGCACGCCGTTGAGGTCGTTGTTGGCCAGCGTCAACGCGAACCGCCAGCGGTGCAGCAGCACGCCGGGGTCGAGCCAGGCCTCGGCCTGATCGTAATAGCCGGTCGGGTCGACGCAGCGGTACACCGGCTGGCCCATCTGCGTGAGGAAGTTGTGCGTCCGGTTGCCGTTCTGCACCGAAGCGCTCGTCGCTCGCAGCGCCGAGACGGTGAACTCGAAGGGGGTCTTGAATTTGACGCGGTGGTTCTGCCGGAACATGAAGTCGTCGGAGAAGATGATCGCTTCGTAGACTTTTTTCAGGTCGCCGTTGGTCCGCTGGAACACCTTGGTGACCTTCTCGACCAACGCCTCGCTCGGCTCGTCGCGGACGAGGTACCGGCAGAGCTTGTACGAAATAAAATCGGCGGTGAACTTGTGGTCCGCCAGCTCGCGGATGACGTTGACCCCCTGCTTCATCCCGCCGCCGCGGAGGCGGGCGCCGAACAGGTGTTTATCGTTTTTGTCGTGCACCTCTTCGCGGAACTCGAAGGCGGCGCCGTTTCCTTCGGTCCGGCCGACCGACCAGCCGGTGAGGATGCGTGACAACTCGGTCACGTCGTGCTGCCGGTAGCGGCGGTCGACGCCGAGGGTGTGAAGCTCCATGAGCTCCCGGGCGTAGTTCTCGTTCAGGCCGCGCTGTCGGCCGAGCGCCGCGACAGACTTCGGCACGTTTTTCGCGTTTTCGTAGCGCTCGACCAAAGCCTGCTCGCGCGGGGTCAGCGGCTTCTGGCTGACCACGTTGTCGAGGTAGGTCAGCATCGCCGGGTGCGTCGCCGAGGCCAGGAGCATGTCCTCGAAATCGCCGAAGGCGTGGCGGCGGATCACCGACTGCTCGAAGTCGGGGGCCATGTAGGCGACGTCGTCTTTGCTGTGGTCGACGTTGAAGTGGTTCCGCCAGAACTCGACGATCACTTCTTCAAACTGCCGCGGCGAGTGTGCGGCGCGGTAGAGCACTGCTTCGCGCAATTCCCGCATCACCTTCTGGCGGAGCTCGTTGCGTTTCTTCTGTTCTTCCGCGGTCGCGTTAGGTTTGTACGGCGGCTTATAAGCTTGGACCGCTTGGTCAAGCGACATCGTCAGCGAGGGGTACTGCTCTTTGATCCGCTCGTTGATCGCGTCGTTGTCGATAGAGCGCGGCTTGAGCTGTTCGCGGACCCATTTCTCCCAGCCCATCTCCATGACCTTCTCGACGTCGCCGGGCCGCGGCCCAAACGCCAAGCGGTTGAGCACGTGGAATGCTTTTTCCCGTTCGGTCAGCTCCGGCCCCAGGTCACGCTCCGGCCGCTCCGCCCAGGCCGGCGCCAAAACAAACAACAAGGACACGATCGCTGCTGGAAAAAAAACGAACCGAGTGTGTGAAAAAACGGATGAACTCAACATCAAGTAACCTCAAAAACCAGCGTTGCCGGGTGTAGAACCCAGATTTCAGGGTTGTAAATTATATGCAGCCAACCTGCTGATCCCTAGTTTTTTCCCGTAGAACGAAAGAAAGACGCCGAGCGTTACGCCGCGTTTTTGATTGTTTCCAGGGTGAAATTGAACTCGGCGACCGGGTGCCCGTCGCACTCGGCCACGTACAGCGACAGCGGCATCTCCGCCAGGTTGATCGTCTCGCCGTCGTCGTCCTCGCTGTCGTTGGCCTTATCGCCGCCGGGGTCGAGGCCGGCGATCGTCTTGACGACCGGCCGGCACGGCTCGGCGACGTTGTGGTCGACGCACACCGCGGCCCGGCCGTCGCTCAGCCGCAGCTGGCTGCCCGGCGCATACGGCGGGACCACCTCGATCAACGCCATCAAGACATGCGGGTCGAAACGCTTACGCATCGTCGGGCTGAGCATCGCGTTGAGCACCGCGACCGTCGGCTGCTCGGGCAGGTTCATCGGCCGACGCATCCGGTCGAACTGGTCGGCGACCGCGGCGATGCGGGCGTAGATGTGGATGCTCTCGCCGTTCTGAACCTGAAAGTCGGCCCCGGCGAAACCCGAACCGTCGAATCGCTGGTGGTGGTGCAGCACGACCGTCGCCGCGGAGGGGTCGATCTGCCCGCGGACGGCGCGGAAGCCCAGGGCCGTGTGTTCGCGGTACTCCGGATCGCTCTCGTCGTTTTCGAGGAAGAAGCGGTCGCGGACGTCTTCGGGGAGCAACGTCATGCCGAAGTCGTGCAGCATCGCGCCGACGCCGAGGTTGGTGATCTCCTTGGCCCGGGCGGGGTTGACGTGTTTACGCTGGCGGACCATGTAGGATTCGAGCTTTAGCCCCATCAGGACGGAGAGGTACGTCACCGTCGAGGCGTGCCGCATCAGGTCGTCGTCCGAGTCCGACAGCTCGCCGATGAACACCGCGGTCTTGGGGTTGGTCGCGACGTGGGCGACCATCGACTTTACCGACGTCGAGTAGACCTCGTAGTCGAGCTTGGCCGCGGCCTTGCCCTGCGTCTCCTCAAAAGTGTCGGCGATCTTCGTGACCACGTCTTGCTGCACTTTGAGCGCATCCATACTCAAATATTTTTCGACGGCCGACAGGCTGGGGTACGCGACCCATATCGAGCGGACACCCATCTCGTCGACACGCTTGATCGCCTCTTCCGTCAGCTCGTAGCCGGCCTTGAGCAGGGTGCGCGTCAACGCCTTGGGGTTGTTCACCGGCAGCGCCAGCTTCATGCCCGGCTTGGCTTGGGTGAGGTCGACTCGTAACAAGGAGATCGCTCCAGATCGTTTGGCGCGTGGCGCACGCCACACCGCAGACACCCCCATCGTTGCCTACATCATTCCTCGACCGACGCGGGCCGGGCCTTAACGCACACTTTTTATCGGCATCGCGGCCCGCCACTCTCGCCGTTTCGCCCGCTTTTTTCGCTTCTACCCCGCCGGCCGCCGCCGATCCCGCAGCCTCCCCCCAGCTTCTCATTCCTTACGCCGCTCCGGCCACTGCGCCAACGCCACCGACCCCAGAATCACCACCAAAGCTCCCACTTGCATCGCCGACACCGCCTCCCCGTCCACCGCCCCCAGCAGCAACGCCTCCACCGGCACGACATACGTCACCATCCCCGCGAACAACGGCCCCCGCTCCTGCACCATCCGATAAAACAGCACCGTCGCCACCCCCGTCCCCATCACCCCCAACACCACCAACGACCCCGCCGCCCACACCGACGCCTCCGCCCCCGCCTCGGCAAAACGCACCGGCTCCCGCAGCAGCCCCGCCGGCAGCAACACCACGCTCGCCAACCCGCACGCGGACGCCGTCAACGCCGCCGGGCTCCAGCCGCTCAGCGTCTTCTTCACCCACGTATTACTCACCGCGTAACCCAACGGCACCGTCGCTGCCAACACAAACTCCCACCCGCTCACCCCCAAACCCCGGCCCACCCCAAACAACACCGGCATCGCCGCAAACCCCACCACCACGCCCACCCACTGCCGCCACCCCGGCCACACCCGCAGCAACACCGCCGACGCCCCGATCGTCAACAACGGCACCAGACAAACCATCATCCCGATAAACCCGCTCTGCCCCAGCCGCCCGATCAGATACGGCTGCATCGAAAACGGATACACAAACCCCAACACCACCACAACCAACAACGCCAAAAAACCTCGCCACGAAAAACGACGGTTTCCTTCAGCCACCGGCGTCTTCTCTACGTTAAACAATCCCGTTGAACGCCGACGCCACCACGCCGCTACCCCCAACACCACCCCCAAAACAATCGCCCCGCCCAACACCCGGCCCGCCCCGATCGTCAACGGCCCAAACACCACCGCCGCCTTCTTCATTAAGACAAAACTACTCCCCCAGATCAAACAAACCAGCGTGAACCAGACGTAAGCCATCGGCAGAGTCTAGCCACAGAATTCCCGTGTAAAGAAATACTCGGGAATCGCGATCGGCTTCTCCGCTGATGCCCAAACTAACGCAAACGATTCAACCCCAACGCCTCACGTGCCGCGTTGACCTGCTCTAACGCCCGCGGTTCTTGCCGCAGCAACTTCAACAGCTGCGACCCGCTCACGCCCAACGCTTCCGCCGCGAAGGGCACCTCGTACCCGCAAGCGGCCAACCGATCCAACGCCTCGGCCAACATCGCCGGGAAGTCGTCATGCCCCGGGTTGATCGCCAGCCGCCCGCCCAGCACCCGCGACCGCCAGAGCCCGCTGGGTTCGGCGGCCGGATCGTCGCTTTTAGAAGTTCCGGGGGTCCGTACCGTTAACGCTAGGTTCACCCGCAGCCGGAACACCGCCGCGGTGTGGTTCTGGGCTTGTTTCCGCCGTTCGCTCGCCTGCCCCGTGACGCCGGTGGGGCGGTGCGTCAGCCGGACCGCGGTCTCGACCTTGTTGCGGTGCTGCCCGCCTGGTCCCGACGCCCGGAAACGATCCGCCTCACACGCACGCAGCAGTTCGTCGATAGGCAAACGGGCGGGATGCTCAGGCTCAGCCATCGCGGTATCGTACCTCACGCCTCTCGATCCTCACCTGATCCGAACCACTCACGCCGCATGAACGCCCCCGACGAAACACCGAACGCCGCCAAGCCGTCTTCGGAGGGTTCCGCAGATCTCGTAGGCGGAGGTTCCGACAAAAAAACTTCCGAGGGTTCCGCGGGGGGGCTTGATGGGTGGATCCGTTCGAATCCTTGGCACCCGCGCATCGCGCCGTTCTTCTGCTGGATCTTATTTATGACCGCGGCGCAGTTCCTGCTGTCCGCCGAGGCGTTGCAGCCGGTCAAGCCGTTTCTTTATCTCGCCCAGTGCGTCGTGACCTGCTGGCTGCTGTGGCACTACCGTAAGCTGACGCCCGAGCTGAATCTCAAGTTCCACTGGCTCGCCGTGCCCACCGGCGTCGGCCTATTGGTCGCTTGGGTCGTGCTCGGCTACGCGATGTGCGGCGAGCTCGGCTGGCGGTGGGAGCAAGCGATGGCCGGACAATGGGCCGCCGCCCTCGGCGAGTTCCCCTACGCCGAGCTCGGCCGCGAACCCAACCGCTTCGGCCCCGAGCTCGACGCCGACGGCCAAACCATCCCCCACCCCCTCAACGAACAGATCAACACCCACCCCGCCCTGGGCTACTTCGCCCTCGGCCTCCGCCTCCTGGGCATGGCCCTCATCGTCCCGCTCTTCGAAGAGATGTTCATCCGCTCCGCCATGCTCCGCGGCCTCCAACGCCCCGGCCCGACGATGACGGGCTTACTTCAATTCGCTTCCGATCTTCCGGGAGTCGGCGACTGGATCAGCAACACCGCCGCCGGCAAGAAGGCAAACGACCAGCCGCCCGCCTTCACCAAACAGCTCACCGAAACCCCCGTCGGGTCGGTCACGCTCTTCGCCGTCATCGCCTCGACCATCGTCTTCACCGCCAGCCACGCCCCCCGCGACTGGCCCGGCTGCATCGCCTGCGGCATCGTCTGGTGCTGGCTCGTCTGGTACACCAACCGCCCCCGCCCCCAGAAGAACGAGACCTGGCGCTCGGTCAACGGCCTTGCCGAGGACGCCCCTGCTCAAGAACTCATTTCCGGGGGCGGCCGCCTGGGCCTCGGCCCCGTCGCCTGGTCCCACGGCATCACCAACGCCCTGCTCTGGGCTTACACCGTCCTCGGTAACGACTGGCGTTTCCTTTAAATCAAACTCGATGCGCGCAGGGCATAACGGTCTTTACTGCATCGGTTCCTGCAGCTACCTAGAACGTATCAATCCAAAGACCAGATCAATTCCTGCCTACCCGTGGCTTCGGTAAACCACGTGGGGTGAGCAAGACCCATATTGACGTCTTGCTCGTAAAAGCTGGCCGATCCATCAGCAAAAGTTACGTTCGCCCCGTTGCCGTGGCGGATGGCGACTTGGCCCTCCGACGCCGACAACGATGATTCCACCGACCCCGGCGTAGGATCATTCGTCTGATCAAAGCCCCGCCCATCGACAAACATTACTGTTTCGCTCGGAAGTTTGATCTGAGTTGCTCGGTAAAAAGTTCGTTCTGAAAACGAGGTACTACTCGCTCGAAAACCGAAATTCCGATTCATCTTGATTGTTCGGTTATTTTGCTGAGCCGAGTCTGGAAATCGACTCCAGACAGGGTCCTGCTTGTACTCCTCGTAATTACGATTCGCCGCCCCGGTGGTTCCGGGGGGGAAAAGCAGCCCGAGATAATAATCGACAGCGTTGAACCACAAAGCCGACTCGCGTTGAATGGCCTCTTGCGCCGGTACCGCCGAAAAAACATTGTCGATATCGTCCGAACCTAGCCCAGGCCTCGGATAATAAAAATTGTAATCGTTGCGATACATCGTCACCGCCTGCCCGAGTTGCCGCTGGTTCGACAGACACTTCGCCGCGCTCGCCGTCTGCCGGGCACTCGATAAAACGGGCAGCAAGATACCGATGAGCAAGGCGATAATCCCGATCACGACCAACAACTCGATCAGGGTGAATGCGTGGCGGGAAGAGGCCGTTGTCATGAGTTCGTCCTGAATCGCAGTAAAAGAGTTAACCCACGTCACCCTCTCGGCACGGCCAGTAACCTCAAAAGCCGGTTGTCTGCGGAGCCAAAAACCAAAGCTCCGCTGTCTTGCGAGACGCTAAAGATAAGATTTACGCCGTGAGGCGGCCGCGACGGCCGAAGAACACGTATCCCGTCGCGGCGACAAGCAACGCTAAGCTACCCGGCTCGGGCACGACCGTGAGGGTGATGCCTTGGAGACCGACCACGCCGGTGTTGATCGAGAAGTCGAGCGCGGTGCCGGCCGCGATGTTGGTGAACGTCGGCAGGTTCGAACCGCTGGGCGTGAAAAGGTCGGAACTGGTGTTAGAGAGGGCCGCCTCATTGATCGTGATTTCGGTCCCGCCGACGTTGACGACAAACTCCGCTGCGGAGTCGAGGCCGATGAAGTCGATCTCGGTGATCGTCACCGGCTGGTTGAAAATAAAGCTGAACGACTCGCTGCCTTCGAGGCGGTCGCTGTCGTCTGATCCGTCGGTGTCGACACCAAAGCTGGTACTCAATGAATTGAGGGTTTGATCGCTCGCCCCGGTGCTGGCCGTGATCGTTAGGCCGGGGATTTCAACGACCGAAACTGTCGCGGCGACGTTGGTAATATCGTCCAAGTTATCTCCGGTGGTTAGCGTCCCCGAGCCACCGTTTACGAGAACAACCTCCGCAGCGTAGAGCGGGGTGGTCAGGGCAAATAGAGATAACGCAACGTAGAAACGGGCTCGGCTAAACATGGTTCCTCCTGGGTTGTTGTCTTTTGGGACACGACAAATCACCCCGTGCAACAAATATAGATGAACCGCTCAGCGGTTTCTATGTTTCATATCCGCAATTCATCTATTTATTAAAATTTTATGTTTTTGCCTACGCTATAGGCAGAAAACCGGGCGTACCCCCGCCGTTACTTGCCTAGTTAATGCGCGTATCTCGCATTTGTTGTGGGTAACCCGATCGATTGTGGATTATGCCGCGGAACCTCCCAGAGAGCTAAAAGCCGGCCAGCCGGTGGCGTCGGCGGGCCGGATCGATCGGGACCAGCATGCTGCATCTATGCAGGGATAAGTATGCAGGGATAAGGACTTACGGAATCAACCCGCCGAGACTTCGCTCTTTTGGTCTCGTGGCCGGACCCTTAGTGTTAACGGCTCGTCCGACGATTCGGAGAAATCGAACTCGACCGTGCTGCCATCGGCAACCTCGCCGGCGACGAGGGCCTTGGCGAGGCGGGTCTCGAGCTGGCGTTGGAGGTAGCGGCGCAACGGCCGGGCGCCGTAGACCGGGTCGTGGCCGGCCTCGGCGAGGTGGGCGACCGCGGCATCCGTCAACTCCAGCGTGATCCGGCGGTCGGCCAACCGGTTCTGCAAATCGGCGGTCAGCAGCGTGACGATCTGCCGGATCTCCGTTAGGCCCAGCGGCGTGAACATCACCAGGTCGTCGACCCGGTTCAAGAACTCAGGGCGGAAGTGCGACCGGACCGTGGCCAGGACCTGGTTCTTGGTCGACTCGGACAGGCCGTCCCCGCCGTCGCCGGAGAGGATCGCGTCGTCGAGCATGAACTGGCTGCCGAGGTTGCTGGTCATGATGATGACGGTGTTCTTGAAGTTGACCGTTCGGCCCTGGCTGTCGGTCAGCTGGCCATCGTCGAGGACCTGTAGGAGCGCGTTGAACACGTCGGCGTGGGCCTTCTCGACCTCGTCGAACAGGATCACGCTGTAGGGCTTGCGGCGGACCGCTTCGGTGAGCTGGCCGCCCTCGTCGTAGCCGACGTAGCCGGGCGGGGCGCCGAGGAGGCGGGCGACGCTGTGCTTCTCCATGTACTCGGACATGTCGAGGCGGACGAGGTTGTCCTCGCTGTCGAACAGCGCTTCGGCCAAGGCTTTGGACAG
>JBCDJW010000015.1:0-88856 GCA_038747275.1 Planctomycetota bacterium
GGAGCAGGACGCGCCTGCGCGGCGAGCGGCCGGGGCGCTGCCCCAGCACCCCGAAGGCGGAGGGGGCCGGGGAAAAGGGGTTGGTTTTAGTGGGTTTGTTGGCCGTGGCGGCCCCGGGTTGGTGACCCGGGGCTAAATTTGGGCGAAGCGGGATCAGAGGGAGGGTGGGGCGAAGCGGGCGGGGCCGTGGGGGTCGCGGGAGGGGCGGGCGTTGGGGAGGTGGCGGGTGCGTTTGCGATAGATGAAGAAGTAGAGGATGCCGCCTGCGATCCAGGCGGCGGGGACGGCGAGGAGGCAGAGGACGACCCACCAGCCTTGGGGGATATTCAGGGGGAATGAGGTCTGGCTGGTGACTTGGAAGGTGGCGGTGGAGAGGTTGGCGAGGCCTTGGGCGGGTTGTTGCTGGACGATCTGGATGAGTTCGTCGGCCTCGGCGATGACGTCGGGGTTGGTGTCGTCGGCGCCGGCGGACTTGAGCCAGGCGAGGGCGGCGGCGCGGTCGAAGGGGGCCGATGATACGGCGTTGGCGGATGTAGGATTGGCGGAACTGGTCGGGGGCGTGAAGAAGGAAAATGTCGAGTCGTAGGTCATAGCGACGGGGTCGACCTCGAGCCAGTCGTACTGGTTGTTGTTCCCGGCAACGGAGAGGCTGATGTTGCCGGGGGGCGTTAACCCCGTGACGTAGTAGGTGCTGAAAGCATTCTGAATCGATTGGTTATCGAGGTCGATCGAGACGTACTCGCCGGAGTTCGGCGTAAGTGTGGCCATCTCATTGCTGTAGGTGTGCTGTGGCCCGAAGGCGATGGCGAGGCCGGCGGCGGTGAGGGCGGGGATGGGGAGGCAGAAGGTCCAGAGCAAGCCGAAGCCGAGCGGGCCGAGGGGGCGTTTGCGTTGGGCGAGGTTGACGATGCCGACTTCGCGGAGGTCGGCCCCGCATTCGACGCAGTCGAAGTTGACGGCGCCGCGGGCGGGGTAGCCGCAGCTTCCGCAGCAGGCGAGGTCGTCGGCGTTGGTCTTGCCGCCGCCGCGGAAGACGAGGACCCAGGCAACGATCAGGCCGCCGAAGGAGATCAGCAGGAGGACCAGGGGGATGACGGCGAAGAGCAACGCGATACCCATGACTTTGAATATAGCAGCGTGCCTCGGGTATTGAACGTGTGATTCGGTTTACGGCGGAGGGGTGGGGTGCGGCCGTTAGCTGTATTCACAATTCTGCGAAAAAGCGGGCGGGTTGTGGTACGGGATGGAATGGGTCGGCGGTATGCTGTGGGTAATGCCGAGCGACGGGCTCGACGGAACGGTTCGACGATGCGGGTGGATCACGCGGTCGGCCCGAGGTACGAAAGGGACACACAATGGAATGGTTCAAGAAGCGGACGGCGGTGATGGCGATGTTGGCGGCGTTGGGTCTGGGCGGGATGGCGGTCGGCTGCGAAGAAGCGAACGACGCGGCGGGCGATGCGGGCGACGCGATCGGGGACGCGGCGGAAGACGCCGAGGACGGGGCGAAGAGTACGTTGGGTAGTGCCGTCGAAACAGCCGAAGGGGTCGTGGACGACGCGAAAAAGGCCGGGGAGGACGCGATGAAGGCGGGGGAAGAAGCGCTGGACGACGCGAAGAAGGCGTTGGAGTAGCCGGCGGGGTTTGGTTGATTTGAATTTAAGATCGAAGAGCCCACGCGGAGACGCGTGGGTTTTTTATTGCCAGAGGAGCGGCGATCTTTGATTGCCGGCTAAACGGGGGATTCGCGCGGTAATTATCCGGGGGATTCCGGGGGGGGGTTAGCTGCTTGCGCTGGTGTAATGGCGGAGGGCGAAGCGCCAGAAGGTGCGGGAGAAGAGGAGGAGGAAAGCGGCGATGGCGAGGGCGGCGGCGAGGGTGGACAGGCCGGCGTCGCCGAAGACGAAGCGGGCGGGGACGGTGGTCATGAAGGCGACGGGGAGGATGAAGGTGAAGAAAACGCGGTAGGCGTGGGGGTAGGCGGAGACGGGGTATCGGCCGGCCTCGAGCAGGGCCTGGAGGGCTAGGGTGATGTTGTTCATCTTGACGAACCAGACGGTGACGGTCGAAAGGATGTAGCCGAGGGCGTAGAGGATGACGAGGCCCAGCAGCATGGGTAGCGCGAAGCGGAACAGTGCGCCGGCGAAGGACAGCACGCCGAGTTCGCCGCCCGTAAGGTCCAGCCGGGATACGGCGAATACGGCGAGGCCGAAGCCGAGCAACAGGTTGGGCACACCCCAGATACGGAGCTTGCGGGCCGAGAGCCAGAACTGGGTGTCCATGGGTTTTAGGAGGACGAAGTCGAGGTTGCCTTCGCGGACCATCTCGCCGACCTGCTCGCGGTTGGGGGCGAGGACGGTGGCCTGGAAGCCGTCGAGGATCGTGTAGGCGGCGACGACGAGCAGGGCCTGCGGCCAGGTCCAGCCGCCGACCTCGTATCCGGTGCGGAACAGCGACCAGAGAACGAAGACCGCCCCGCCCAGCGCTCCGGCGCTCTGCAGCGCGGCGAGGACGAAGTTGGCCCGGTACTCCATCTCGGCGGCGATGGAGGTGGACCAGAAGAGCTTGAGCGTGGTGAGGTATCGCTTGATGCTTTCCATCGCGTTACGCCCCCATCGCCGAGTAGTGCTTCAGGCCCTTGCGCCACAGCCAGCGGTTGACGACCCACAAGACCACGATCCATCCCGCTAGGGTGGCGAAGCCTCGGAGGACGTCGACCTCGCCGCCGGCGAGCAGCGACGCCGGTAGCCAGACCATGTACGGGAACGGGGTCCACAGGGCGAACTCCCGCATCGCATCGGGCATGACCTGTAGCGGGATGACGAGGCCCGACAGGAAGATGTAGGGGATCATGATCAGCCCGTCGATCGCCGCGACGCGTTCCAGCCAGAACGCGAGGAAGGCTGTGGTGTACTGCAACAGAAACCGCAGCGCGAACGCCGCGATCACCGCCGCCACGAACAGCAGCACCCGGCTCCACGTCGGCGTCCACCAGCCCGGGTCCGCCTCGCTGCCAAAGAGCGCCTGCGGCTGAATAAAAAAGCACAGCCCCACCAACAGCAACCCGAACGGCCAACGCGACAGTTGCTCGCCCAGCAGCTCCGTGACGTAACGCACGATCGGGTCGATCGGGTGCAGCAGGATCGACGACAGCTTGCCGCTGACCACGTGGTACTCGAACTCGTAAATCACCCAGACGATCGTGAGCTGACGCACAGCGAAGACGGCGATGAAGTAGCGGGCCGCGTCGACCGCGGTGAAGCCGGGGAACTTGCCGCTGTCGCCCGCCTCGACCCACACCCCCATCATGATCAGCGGCAGCGACGTCGCGATCGCCCACAAAAAAATCTCCGCCCGGTACTGGCACATGAAGGCGTACCAGGTCGAGAGGTAGGTACGGAGGGTGCGGGCGGTATAGGCGGACATCGCTTCAGCCCCCCGCTTCGTCTTCTTTGCCCGAATCGAACAGCCGCGCGATCACGTCTTCGATCGGCGGGTCGGCGATCGTCAGGTCGACCACGTCGAGCTCCCCCAGCAGCCGGGTCACCGTCTCGGTCAACACCTCGCGTTGCACCAGCAGACGGGCTTGGCTGCCCTCGTTCGACTCGACCTCGCCGTAGCCCCGGAGCGTATCGTCCTCGGCCGGGGCCGCGAGGTCCAGGCGTACCTCGCGTAGCGGGGCGAAGCGTTGGACGACGCCTTCGAGCGTGCCGTCGTAGAGGATCGTGCCCTTGTCGATCACCACGACCCGCTCGCACAGCGCGGTGATGTCGGCCATGTAGTGGCTGGTCAGCAGGATGCTCGCTTCGTTCTCTGCGTTGTACTGCCGGAGGAACTCGCGGACCGCGGTCTGGGCGTTAACGTCTAGCCCCAGCGTCGGCTCGTCGAGAAACAACACCTTCGGGTGATGCAGCAGCGCTGCGATCAACTCGCACTTCATCCGCTGGCCCAGCGACAGCTTCCGCACCGGCTGGGTGAGTTCTTTATCGAGCTCGAGCAGCCCGGCAAACTTATCGATGCGACGCTGCGCTTCGTCCGGGGGGATCGCGTAGACCGCGGCGTTGACGCGCAGCGAGTCCATCGCCGGCAGGTCCCAAAGAAGCTGCTGCTTGTTGCCCAGCACCAGCGTGATCTGCCGGAGAAACTCGGCTTTCCGCTTAAACGGCTCGTTGTCCAGCACGCGTACCACGCCGGAGCTTGGGTGGATCAGACCGGTGAGCATCTTGATCGCGGTGGTCTTGCCCGCGCCGTTGGGGCCGAGGAAGCCGACGACCTCGCCGGGGGCGACCTCGAACGAGATGTCGCGGACCGCTTCGATGTCGCGGTGCTTACGTTTCACGAAGTGCTTGACCGTACCGACGAAGCCGGGCTGTTTGTCCGCAACGCGGTAGGTCTTGCTCAGGTTTTCGACGGACACGGTCGGCATGGCGGGCGATTGTACGGCGTTCCCTCCCGTTTAGCGGGCGACGCGCAGCGTCCCGCGTTGGTTCGGTTGTTCAGCATCGACGCGGGACGCTGCGCGTCGCCCGCTAAACGTATTGGGCCGCCTGCGCCGCGGCAAATCCGCTGCGCGCGGCACCTTCCATCGTGGCTGGCCATCCGGTGGCACACCAGTCGCCGGCTAAGTGGAGATTACCAATCGCCCCTACTGGACCGGGCCGCAACGCATCGATCCCCGGCACACACGCAAACGTCGCCCGTCTTTCTTTAATCACCCGTCCTTTGACCAAATCCGCGTCATCGCATCCCGGTACGAATTTTCTAAGTTCGCTCATCGCCAGGTCGAGGATGTCGGCGTTGGTCGTTTCAACCATATTGTGGGCAGCGCTAACTACGCCGTGCAGGTGCTGGACGCCGTCTTCGTTGGTCCCTTGGTCGAAGACCCACTGGATCGGCGAGGCGGTCAGCACCACATGCGGCACCGCCATCGTCGCTCCTCCCCGCGGGGTCTTTACCCACAGGTGTAAGCCGACGATCGGGCTGACCTCGAACTCGCCAAGCCGTTGCAGCCGGGCGTCGTCGTCCTTCATTGCCTCATCGGCCACGCGGTCCAAAACGTCAAACGGCAACGCCGAGACGAATGTGTGCGCCTCCAGCCGCGTCCCGTCATTAAGAACAGCCGCGCGGACCCGTTTCGCCTCGAGGTCGTAGTCGAACGACTTCACCGCCGCGGTGACGATCCACCCCCCCGCCGCGGCGATGACTTGCTCCGCCGGGTCGTACAGCTCGGCCAACGGCACCTCGCTGAGGCCCATCTCGTAATTGGTTTTGTTTTCGAGGAAGCCCTCCTGAAACACCTGCAGGCCGTAGCCCGCGGCGACGCGGTCGAGGGTTTCGTTGCAGGCGCTGACGACCGTGACTTCCCAGAACCGCTCGACGGCCCGCGGCGGCTGGTTTTGCTGCCCAAGCCAGTCCACGAAGCTGACCGTGTTTAGGGCATCACGCTTGGCTTTCGACATGAACCGGATCGACGCCATCGCCCGGCCGATAGCCAACTTGTCGCCCAGAGTAAGCCCCTTGAACTTTGCGAACGCCCCGGCGAAGTGGAACGGCGCCGGCAGCCAACCGGCCCCGAGCGTTGCCCGCGTGCCGTCGCCGTGGACAAACGTGAAGTTGCGGTGCCAGGTCACCCGGTCCGCTACGCCTAGGGTTTCGTATAGCGACATCAGCTCCGTGCAGCAACGCATCAACACGTGCTGGCAGTTATCGATCAGCTCGCCCGTCTCCGGGTCTTCCAAGCTCGTTGCCCGCCCGCCGAGGCGCGGCCGCATCTCGACCAGCGTGACCGCGACGCCCTCTTTCGCTAGCCGTACCGCCGCCGCGATGCCGGCGACGCCTCCGCCGAGGACGACCACCGATTTTTGATTGATGATTGATGATTGATGATTTTTCAAGGCAAGCCGTTGCGTTGAGCGTTTCTGGTTTTTAAACCATCAATCATAAATCCGAAATCATCAATCTCTACGCCCACGTCCGCTTCGTCACCGCCCCCGCCACGACCGCGAGCTTCGTCGGCAGCGGTAGGCTGACCCGCCGGGTGAGCACCTGCGTGGGCCGCTGGGCGATCCGCTCCAGCAGCACGCGGTAGGTCCGCATGATCGCCCAGCATGTCGATCGGCAGTCCGGCGACAGGTGCCGCTCCAGCGTCGCCGACATGTCGTAATAGCTCCGGGCCCGCTCGATCTGAAACCGCATCAAACGCTCGAACGCCTCGTCGCCCTGGCCATCAGAAAGCCGATCGGCCCCGACACCGAAACGCGCCAGGTCTTCCGCCGGCAGATAGACCCGGCCCCGCTGGGCGTCTTCCGCCACGTCCCGCAGGATGTTGGTCAGCTGAAGCGCCACGCCGCGGTACTCGGCCAGCTGTTTCACCGCCGGGTCGCCGTCGTCGCCCCAGACCTTCACGCACGTCAGCCCGACCACCGACGCCACGCGGTAGCAGTAGGTGTACAGGTCATCGAATGTTTGGCAGTGCACGGGCCGCAGGTCGCTCCGCTGGCCGTCGATCATCGCTTCGAGGTACTCGGCGGGGATGCCGTAGCGGTTGACCGTATCACGCACCGCCGGCCAGAGTTGCCCCTCGGGGAGCTCGGCCGAGGCGTCGATCGCCGCTGCGGTCTGCTGCTCGAACTTTGCCAGCCGGGCCGCGGCCTCGACGCCGTTGCCCGGCCGGTGGTCGTCGGCCAGGTCGTCGGCCTGCCGCATCCAGGCGTAGATCGCGAAGATCGCCGAACGCTTCGGCTCGGGGGTCAGACGCATGCCGCGGTAAAAATTTCCCGCCCGCCGGGCGACCGATCGGCAGTAGTCATACGACGCAACAACTTCGGGGGGCAGTACCAAACTCACCACCGCTGAGTTTAGCCGCGAAACCTCAACACTTTAAGCATCAAACGTTAGGTAAAACCACTAGCCGAGCAACCGACCCGCCGCGACCCGCAGGACTAATCCGGCTTTAGTCAACTTGCCGATCCGCGGGCGCTCGGTCCAGGTGTCGTACCGCCGGCGTTCGATCTTACGCAGCACCGCCTCGCCGCCGAGCGTGAACAGCTTGAGGTCTCCGCGGAAGCGTCGCTCGACCCGCGGCCAGAGGTCACGACCCTCGTCGAACAACGGCCAGGTCTGCTTCACCAACGCGTGCAGCGTCGCCCGGTACGCCGGCATCAACTCCCCCAAGCCCCCACCCCCGGGACCCCCAGAAAGTTCTGCGCGGAGACCCGTGTTTTTCAGGGCCGCCGACCCGCAGGCCTGACAGCGTACCGCGTCGTCGAGGTGGGTCATCCGGACCATCGTTTCGATTTCGAGGCCGTATTCACCGGCGACCTCGGCGGGGATATAGACCCGGTCGCGTTCGAGGACGTCGCGGCGGACATCCTGCCAAAAGTTGGTCAGCTGCAGCGCCGTGCACGTTGCGTCGGCGAGTTCGTCCGACGTGTCGGAGCGTTCGCCGTAGAGCCGCAGGACGAGCCGGCCGACGGGGTTGGCGCTGCGGGTGCAGTAGTCCAGCAGCTGGTCCCAGTTTTCGTAACGCTTGACCGTCTGGTCCTGCACAAACGCATCGATAAGGTCAGCGAAGAGCTGCTGAGGTAAATCGTGTTGTTCGATGGTCGAGGCGAGGGCAACGAACACCGGGTGCCGGGGCCGGCCGGCGTAGCAATCGGCCAGCTCCTGTCGCCACCAACCCAAGAGGCTTAAAGCCCGATCGGGGTCCTCGGCGATGCCGGGGGCGTCGCCCAGATCATCCGCCCACCGGCAGAAGGCGTAAACCGCGTGGAAGTCGCCCCGCAGTTCTTTAGGCAGCAGCTGGCTGGCGACGGAAAAGTTTTCGCGGTTGGCCCGGGTGATATCGCGGGTGTACCGGCGGGCCTCGTCCGGAGAAAGCGTGTCGCAGCGGTCGGGGCCGAAGTTTTCGAGTTCGCGGAGGATGGGGCGTGACATTGCGAGTGTTCACGCATGATAAGGCGGCTGATAAATACAAGCCGACCGATAAAGCGGCGGGCTTTGACGGCGGGGGTTATGTCGTCGGACCGGTTTGCCGATGCGTCGTTTCCGGGAAAGCGTCAACGCTAGGGATAGTCCGAAGCGAGATCCGCCGATGCTGGTCTTAATATGGTGTCGAAACATGGAAGTTCAACAATCCTCTTCCGCCCTGTTCTCGGCCATGCTGCCGACGGTTACGGGCGCAACGCAGACCGACGGTTGGAAGTTCTCGGTCCATTGCCCGGGTGCCGAGCAGGTGATGCTCGTGGCCGAGGACGCGATGGGTTTTAGTTCTTGGCTGCCGATGGCTACCGAGCCGAGTGAAGCGGGGACGTGGACGCTGGAGCTACCCGATCCCAGCGTGGCCGGGCCGGTTCGGTATTACACCATAGAGGGCGGGTCGATCCTGAACTGCGGCACGGTTGGGTTGACCGCGGTACGCATCGAGCGTGGCCGGCCGTCCGCCAACTAAACCAACAAAATTTTTTCGTTTGTAATTTCCGGGAACGACGTCAGGCAGTTGCGGCCGAAACATTCAGCCGCCCATCAGCTGGTCCATGCCCGGCAAATTCAGCCCGCCGGTGACCGAGGCCATCTCTTCTTTGATCATGAGTTGGGCTTTGGTCATCGCGGCGTTGATCGCCGAAGCGATGAGCTCCTCGACCATGCCCTTGTCGGCCTCGGCCCCCTCGCCGACGAGTGCGGTGGTCATCGCCGGGTCGAGGTGAACACCGACGACGCGGAGGTGGCCGTTGACCGTGACGCGGACCGCCCCGGCTCCAGCGTCGGCCTCGACGGTCTTGTTTTCGAGCGCCGCCTGCATGGCTTCGAACTTGGCTTTGATCTCGCCCGCGTTACCCATGAGGCCGGCGAGCTGCTTGAGGTTTTTCATCTGGTCGAACATGGCTTTGGGGGGCTTGGGTGTTGGGGGCTTGGGGAAGTGGGTGTACCAGCGGTAAGTTTACCCCTCGGGTTTGGGTGGTTCTTTGCGGGCGTCGATTAGTGATGCGTCGGGGAAGACGTCAAACACGTCGCGGACCAGGGGGAGGTTCAATGCGTCGCGGCGGTCGACGCTGCCGCCGTTCGACGGAGGCGAGTTGCCGGGCGTGTTGGGCGTCGGCCTGTCTGGGGTTTTACGCGGCGGCCCGGCGGCCAGCTCGGCCCGCACGGGTCGACCGAGCAGTTGTGTGATGGTGTCGGCGACACGCTGAAGTCGCGGGCCGGTCGCGACGTTGGCCGCGCCGCCGGCGAAGGTCATCGTCGGGGCGATCGAGGCCACCGCGGGTTCAGCCGAGGTATCGATGGACTGCAGCTTGAAGTGATCCATCCACGCCGCGGCGTTCGACTGGCCCACCGCGTCGAGTACCGCGTTCCAGACCGCTTCGGCATTCGCGGGATCGAGTTGCGGCTTGGCGGGTGTAGTCGCTTGCCGCTCAGCGGGCGTTGGTGGCGTCGTGACCGGCGCCCGACGCGGGGACTCGGTGGTTCGCAGGGCCGGCGTCGGCGACGGCCGGCCCTCAACTACTTTTTTTTTACAGCCCCGCCCCCGGCGGGCAGCGTCCCGGCCAAGACCGCACTGACGTCGGCCATCTTCTCCGACAAAGCCAACCGCACGATAGTCGCGTCGAGCAGCGCTCGCGGGCTGCTCGATGACTTGGCGTGGCGGTGCAGGTTCTCGCAGAGCGCGATCATGTGGACCAGGCCCGCGGCGTCGAAGCGTTTCGCCTGCTCGGCTGCTTGCGGCTTGGCGTCTTCAGACAACTCGATTAACTCGCTTTCGGGACCGCAGGCGGCGAGCAGCATGAGCTGGCGTAGCCGTTCGATCAGGACCTCGACGAGTTGGTCCTGGCCGATGCCTCGGCCCAGCAGGTCGGCGGTCGCGTTAAGCAACGCTTTCACATCACCATCCGCCAAGGCATCGATCAACGCCGCGATAAGCTCGGCGTCGGGCAGGCCGAGCATATCCTGCAAGACCTTCGCAGTCAGCGGCGACTCGCCGGTGGCGAGCAGGCGGTCCATTAACGACAGCGCATCCCGCATCGAGCCGTTGCCGAGCCGGGCGACCTGCCAGACGACTTCGCCCTCAGCCTCAACGGATTCGTTTTTCAGCACCTCACCCAGGTGATCCGCGATCTTGCCCGTGGCGATGTTGCGGAAGTCGAACCGCTGGCAGCGCGACTGGATCGTCGGCGGCACCTTGTGCGGCTCGGTGGTGCAGAGGATGAACTTCACGTGCGACGGCGGCTCTTCCATCGTCTTGAGCAGCGCGTTGAACGCGGCGCCCGAGAGCATGTGGACCTCGTCGATGATGTAGATCTTGTAGACCGCGTTGGCGGTCGGCGAGAGGCCGGCGTTGGCGATGAGCTGGCGGGCCTGGTCGACGGAGTTGTTGCTGGCCCCGTCGATCTCGACGACGTTGAGGTCCTCGCCCTTCATGATCGCCTCGGCCATCCGCTGCTGGACGTCGTCCCCGGGGAACTCGACGCCGTCCGGGACGGGCGCGTCGTCCACCGTGGCCGGGGCGTTGAGGGCGCGGGCGAAGATGCGGGCCATCGACGTCTTGCCGACGCCGCGGGTACCACAGAACAGGTAGGCGTGGGCGACGCGTTGGGACTTGATCGCGTTGATGAGGGTCGAGGCGATGGGCTCCTGGCCGACGACGGAGCCGAAGGACTGGGAGCGGTAGCGTCTTGCGAGGATCGTGTATGCCATGGCTTGATTAAAGCCGCGACCGGTGGTCGCGCAGGTGGCGGGATTGTCCGCGGGGGCTGAATTCGACTTAGTGTCGAACGCGCGACCAACGGTCGCGGCTTTATGGATTAGATCATAACCCACGCCCCGTGGAGAGACGGCCAGGACACCGACGGCACCGGGCCGACGACACTTAGGGCTGCTCCGGTCAAGGCCTGACCCGATTCGTGAGCCCACCCGTGCACCGGGCCCGGCCGCCTCTCCAGCGGGGCGTGCTCGGCCCGCGTTTGCTTACTTCGGCCGAGCCGAGAACCTTACCCGCCCCGCCGCCCGCGGGCAAACGGTAACGATATACCGACCATTGAGCTAGACACCCCGGAACGAGCAACTATGCTGAGGTTATAAATCCGTCGGCAAAAAACTTATCTGAATCTATCTTCTCCGCCGGCACTTGAAGGTTAACCCATGACTTTGTTTATCCTCCGCGGCGCGTTCCTGGTCCTGGTTGCGGCCGTGATCTCGCTGTTCGTCGGCCAGGAATTCCAGGCCCAGGCCGGGCTCGAGTTCGGATCGATCGCGGCCATCATCGGGATCACCATCGCGGTCGCGATCGTCGTCATCGCCCTGGACACCGGGACAAAGAACAAGAAACTGTCGTCGGTCTCCGGGGTGTTTCTCGGCCTGATCGCCGGTCTGGTCGTCGCTTATGCGCTCTCGTTTGTCGTGGACCTCGTCGGGGCCTACACCGAGCCCACCATCGACGGCGTCCGCCCCACCATCTCCGAGACCGAGTTTCAGGCCCTGAACAACGAACAGAAGATCGTGTTCGAGTCCCGCGTCGAGGCCTACGACGCGCAAGTCACCCGCCTCGAGGCCTTCGGCAACCTGCTCAGCGGCATCAAGGTCGTTATCGGGATCATCACCTGCTACGTCGCGATCTCGCTGGTCCTGCAGACCCGCAACGACTTCCGCTTCGTGATCCCGTACGTCGAGTTCGCCCGAGAGGTCCGCGGCAATCGGCCGACGCTGCTCGATACGTCCGTCATCGTCGACGGGCGGATCGTCGACATCATCGAGACCAAGGTGATGCAGGGCTCGCTGATCGTCCCCAAATTCGTGCTCGACGAGTTGCAGCTCATCGCCGACTCATCCGACAAAATCAAACGGTCGCGCGGCCGGCGGGGCCTGGACATCCTCCAGAAGCTGCAGGCCTCGACGCTGATCGACGTGCACATCGAAGAGAAAGACGCCGAGGGCAACAACGTCGACCAGAAGCTCATCGCGCTGGGCCAGGACATGAAGGCCCGCGTGATGACCAACGATTTCAACCTCAACAAGATCGCCACGCTCCGCGGCGTCGACGTGATAAACCTCAACGACCTGGCCAAGTCACTGCGGCCGGTGGTCCTGCCCGGCGAGCACCTGCACGTCAAGCTCGTCAAGCCCGGCGAATCCGGCACGCAGGGCGTCGGCTACCTCGACGACGGCACGATGGTTGTCGTCGAGGGCGGCCGCTCGCACCTGGGGCACATGTGCGACCTCGTCGTGACGTCCACGCTACAAACTTCAGCGGGCCGGATGATCTTCGGCCGGTTTGCTCACGAAGACGACGGCTTCGAGAAACCGGCTGATGCCGAGAGCAAGCCGTCTCCGGACGATCCCCCCGAAGAAAGCCCATCATCGGAATCACCGCCTAGTCCGGGCCCGGCGACTTCCGTGGCCAATACCAAAAAAACACCTCGATCCGCCGCGACCCGCCGCAATCCGCGGCGGAGCTGATCGCTTGCGGTATCCAGGACGCCGATGAGAATCGTCGGTAATACCGGCGTTCGCCTGCGTTGAGCGGTTCGGGCTGTAACGGTCGTGCCCGCCGTAAGGCTTTACCGCGGCTACGGGGGCGACAAAACGCAAAAAAATAATACCTCAGCTCGCCAATCGGCCAAGCCGTGATACGTTTCGATTGACCTCGGGGGTGGAGTCAAAACAGTCGGCAGCGTGTCGGCGGCCCCACCAAGTATTTCCCTCAGCCCAACAACCGCCGTATCGGCGGGGGCTGTCTGCATCCTCGGCATCGATCATCCGTTCATACCCGCAAAGGAAAGACCTTCATGAAATCGCTTCTCCCCACACTCGCTCTGACCGCCGCCGCCGCGGTCGCCTTCGTCGCCCCCTCGGCCGATGCCGGCTCCAACGCCAACACCTACTACCTCCACGGCTACGGCGGACTCGCCAAGACCCACACCTACGTCCACGACGACGTCACCATCACCGCCCACGCCACCGCCAAAGACCCCAAGACCAACAAGACCTACAAGCACAACGTCTATGTCGGCCAGTACAGCAACGGCCTCGGCGTCAGCAACAGCGTCTATCGCAACAAGTGGGGCCAACTCCGCAGCAACGACGGCAGCCACACCGTCGACGGCAAAGGCTACGACGACACGCTCTGGCTGAGCTTCACCAACCCCTTCAAAATCACCGGCGCCGTGTTCAACTACGTCGGCAAGTACTACGACGACGTTAAAGTCGTTGACGGCGACGGCAAGAGCCTCGGCTGGTTCAACCTCTCGCGGATCGCCAACAAGTGGGGCCAGGCCCACCTCGACCTGAGCGGCCTCGACTACTCCGGCACGACCATCGGCTTCGCCGCCGTCGGCAACCACGACTCCTTCAAGGTCAAAGCGGTCAAGGGCCACGTCGTCCCGACTCCCTCCGCCGCCGCCGCCGGCCTGTTGGGCCTCGCCGCCCTCACCGCCCGCCGTCGCCGGCAGACCGAAGAAGCCGAAGCCTGAATCAAACCGCAAGAAAACTGAAACGAAACAAGCCCACGCTTCTGGCGTGGGCTTGTTTTTTTAAAAAAACGATCCGGCCTACGCATCCGCAATAAATATGGCCTGCGTACGGTTAGTGAATAAACACGCACCACAAGAAAGGGATTCGGCTATGACTCAGACCAAACGCCCCTTTTCCGCCGCCTTCGTAGTCGTGACGGCCTTGACCGTCACCGGCTGCAGTGCCCTGTACGACGCGGGCTTCCGCTCCAACGAGGCCCGCTATCGGGAAGCCGCTAACCCCGACGTGTCGGGGCTGCCCCCCGAGCTCGCCGAGGCCAAGCTGGCGGCCGCCGAAAATAGCGCCCGACGCCTCGAGTTCATCGAACGCCAGCGTCGGCTGCGTCAGCTCGGCGGCACCGGCACCGGAGCCGGCGGCTAAACCCATCGCTGATCCTGCAATATTTAGCGGCGGCACGCGTTCTCCAGGTATGAGCCGCAAGCGATACTGGATGCCTTTCGTCGCCACGATTCTGGGGTTTGCTTTCGCTTCGTTCTCCACGGTCGCACAGACGAACGGACCCGACGCAAACTACGCCTACGTCGACGGCGGCGGCCCCCGACAGTCGCTAGATATCTATCAGGCAAAGGCCCCGGATGCCGCAGACAGCGATCGGTCGGCGAGACCCGCGATCGTGTTCGTCCACGGCGGCGGCTGGTGGCGCGGCAACAAACTCGTCGCCCGGGAGATCGCCCAGCCGTTTACCGAGGCCGGCATCCACGTCGTCAGCGTCGGCTACCGCCTGGTCCCCGATATCGAGTGGCCGACCAATATCCGCGACGTCGCGGCGGCGGTCGACTGGGTCTTTAACCACGCCGAGGAACTGGGCATCGATCCCGCAAAAATCACCCTGATGGGCCACTCGGCCGGGGCGCACCTCGTCGCCGGCGTCGGGGCCGACCCGCGTTGGCTCGGGGAGCACGATCGAACGCCGGAAGAGCTCCACGCCGTGGTCCTGCTCGACGGCGCGGGATACGACGTCACCGCCGTGATGGCCAACGCCGGCGAAAAGCGTCGGCAAACCTACCGCCGGGCCTTCACCACCAACCCGGACGTCTGGGCCGACGCCTCGCCGGCCCGCCATGTACCGGAGGCGGGGCCGGTATGCCCGAACTGGCTCTCGATTATCGACGACAACCGCCCCGCGTCGCACCGCCAGTCAGGCTGGTTCTTCGACGCCCTGCAGGCCACCGGCCAAGCCTCGACCGAAGTGATCCCGACCCAAAAGTCGCACAGCGAGGTCCTATGTCACCTCGGCAACCCGGGAGACCCCGAGGCCAAAAGGGTCATCGAGCTCGCGGCCCAAGCCGCATCTCCGTAGACCGCCCTGTCACGCGATAAACTGTTTCGATGTCCACTCCGTTTGCCGTCGCTGCGCTCTATCGCTTCGTCCGCCTGCCCGACCCCACGTCGCTGCAGGCGCCGTTGCAGAATCGTTTGCGCGACGCTGGCTGTTGCGGCACCCTGCTAATCGCCGAGGAAGGTATCAACGGCACCATCGCCGGGCCCCCTGAAGCGCTGCGAGGTTTCGTCGAAAGCCTCGAAAACGATCCTTTATTTGAAAACCGGTTCCGCGGGCTCGACGTCAAGTGGTCCACGGCCGACGAACCGCCGTTCCGTAAAGCCCGCGTCCGCCTGAAAAAAGAGATCGTCACGATGGGCACCCCCGGGATCTCGCCCGTCGATCCCGAGACCACCGGCCGGTACATCGACCCGGACGAATGGAACGCCCTGCTCGACGACCCCGAGGTGATTGTCGTCGATACCCGCAACGACTATGAAGTCGAGATCGGCACGTTCGCCTCAGCCACAGGGCCGGCCGTCAACCCCGGCACAGAGACATTCCGCGACTTCCCCGCGTTTGCCGCCGAGCACCTCGACCCCGAAAAACACAAGACCGTCGCGATGTTCTGCACCGGCGGCATCCGCTGCGAGAAGTCCACCGCCCTGCTCAAGGCCCGCGGTTTCGAAGATGTCGTCCACCTCCGCGGCGGCATCCTCAAATACCTCGAAACCGTCCCCGAAGACGAATCAAAATTCCGCGGGGCGTGTTTCGTTTTTGATCAGCGCGTCGCCGTGACCCACGGCCTCGAAGAAACGGATCACGAACTCTGCTTTGCCTGCGGTTGGCCCACCACCCCGGAAGACCGCCGGCACGAAAATTATCTTCCGGGCGTCGCCTGCCCCCGGTGCGCGGGGCGGCACACGCCGGAGCAGGTCGAACGCTTCACGATGCGACAGCGACAACTCGATCGGCAGCGTGCCGTCGCGGCCGAGCGGCCCGTGGCGTGATTGCAAAACAACCCGGCGGGTGGGCCGGGCGGTTTCGTATTGTTTTGAATGTCGGGCCTAGTCGGCTTATTCCGCGGCCGCTTCGACCGGCTCGTCGGTGGCGGCGGTTTCACTTTCGCCTTCAGCGGCTTCGGCTTCCTCAGCGGCGTCTTCTTCATCGACGGCCTGGACCGACGGATCATCGCTAACGACCCAGAGCTTGACCTCGGTCTTGAGTTCCTTGTTGACGACGATGGGGATATCGTAGGAATCCAGACGCTTGATTTGGTCGCCGATGCGGACGTGGCGGTCGTCGATGGCGAAGCCTTCGGCCTGAAGGGCCAGAGCGATTTCGTGTTGCGAGACGCCGCCGTAGAGGAGGCCGTTCTCGTTGGCCGAGCGTTCGAGAGTGAGCTCGAAGCCCTCGAGCTTAGCGACCATGGCCTTCTGTTCTTCGGCCAGCTTAGCGAGGCGTGCGGCTTCCTCGGCCCGCTTAGCGGCGAGCTCTTCGACCTTCTCGGGGGTCGGGGGGACGGCGATGCCGTGGGGCAGGAGGTAGTTGCGGGCGAAGCCGGGCTTGACCCTGACCACGTCGCCGACAATACCGAGGTTGTCCACGGTTTCGAGCAGGAGGAGTTCGATCGTTTTCATGGGGGCTGTCCTTTCGTGCCTCGCATCGGGCGGGGCTCGGTTGAAAGTTAGGCGTCTGCCCGCGGTCTTTCCGGTGCCGCGGCGGTACACCAACTGAAATTTATATTTTTTGTACTTATTGTGTTCCGTTCAGGCTACTCAGAACGGGATATCGTCTTCTTCGATCGGCTGGTGCTGGGGTCCGCCGCCAGCAGGTCCGCCGCCGTAATTTCCACCGCCACCACCACCGTAGCCGCCGCCCTGGTTTCCACCTCCGGAACCGTAGCTGCGACCGCCACTTTGCTGACCTCCGCCGTAGCCCCCACCTCCGCCGCCGCCATCTCCCCCGCCGCGGCTGTCGCAGAAGTTCCACTGGTCAATGACGACCTTGATCTTCGAGCGTTTCTGCCCGGACTGCCGGTCTTCCCACTGCTCGAAACGCAGCTTACCTTCGATTAGGATCGGTCGGCCCTTTTGGAAGAACTTGCCGATCGACTCGGCGCTCTTGCCGAAGGCGGTGCAGTCGATGAAGTTCGGCCGGTCGACCCATTCGCCAGATTGCTTGTCCTGGTAGCGGTCGTTTACCGCGAGGCCGATGTCAACCACCGCCGTGTTGTTCGGCAGGTAGCGCACCTCGGGGTCGCGGGTAAGGTTGCCCATCAGGATGACGCGGTTGAAGCTGCTGGCCATGGGGAGGTCCGGGGGCTTGTCTTAGGTTTGCGTAAACGGCTTACGCTTCGCTGCCGGCCTCTTCGAGCTTCGCGGCGTCGCCAGCAACTTCGGCGGCTTTGAGGGCTTCGGCGATTTCGGTTTCGCCCATGTGGTCGGCCCGGGTCATCATCACCCGCACTACGTCTTCCGACAGGTTGCAGTCGCGTTCGATGTTGACGAGCTGGGTCGGAGCGGCCTTGAAGAGGGTGAGCAGGAAGGTGCCTCGCTTGTGTCCGTCGATGGGGTAGGCGAGCTTGCGCTCTTCCCACTTGGCGAGGGTCAGGACCTCGGCGTCGACGCGGTCGAGCATACCGCGGACCAAATCGATCGCGTTACCGAGCCCGGCCGAGATGGACGACTGGCTCATGAGGAACATGCCTTCGTAAAGCTTGGGGGTGTTGTCTGCCACAGAGAATCTCCGGTATGGGGTTGCGGGGGCCTGTCGGCAAGCCCGCTTCCGGTGTAAATTACGCTGCCCGGCTACCCGTTGGCGGCTCGCGGCGAACTACACAGAGTAGCCGACCTCGCCACCCCTTGCAAAGCGATCGGTCATTTCACCCCGCTGGGGCGAGCAGGCCGACGTGTTGCATCGCCTCGATGATCTCGGGGTCCGTGGTCTCGGCCGGGGGCTGGACCTCCAGCCATTGGGCGAGCGCCCGCACCGCCCGGTCCTGCTGCCGGCGGAAGCTCGGGCCCGAGCCGTTGTGCAGGATCGAGAACGCCGCGATCCGGCCGTTTTCCGCGAAGACGTAGCCCGACAGCGAGCTGACGCCGTTGATCGTCCCGGTCTTGGCGTAGACCCGGCCGGTGAGATTTTTTAACCGGCGCTCGAGCGAACCGCGGACCCCACTCACGGCGAGGCTGTCGAGGTAGTGTTCGCTGTGCTCGTGCTCACGCAGCATGTGGTCGAGCAGTTGGGCCAGCACCGCGGCGCTGACGCGGTTGTCCCGCGATAGCCCCGAGCCGTCGGCGGCGATGACCGCGGTCGAATCGATGCCCAAGTCTTTGAGAAAAGCGATGGCCGCGCCGTAGTGGCCGGTCCACGAGCCGCGGTCGCGGATATTGCCCTGCCGCAAGTCGTACGCCCAGCCGTTCAGCTTCGCCAACGCCTCGGCCATCATGTTCTGGCTGTCCTGATTCACCCGGCCGAGGATGTCGGTCATCACGGTCTGGTACGTCGCCATCACGCGGGCCTGCTGGGCTACGTCCGGGCGGACGTAGGTGTCGAGGCGGATGTTGCCCTCGACCGTGATGCCGTGGATCGCAAGGTGGGCTTTGAGCGTTTCGCCCAAAAAGCGTCGCGGGTCGTCGACCGGCTTGCTGAACGGCCCGGCCTGCTGCCTCACTTTGCCGCGGACGAGGTAGACGGTCCGGCCGTCTGCGTCGGGCTCACCACGTTTGTCGAGGACCGGGGCGTGCTTGCCGTCCTTGCCGACGGTCTCGGCGGTTCCGTCGATGGTAAACCCGCCCGCCGCGGGCAGAGTCTGCAGCATCGCGGCGTTTCCGGGGGTGGTCGGGGCGAACGTGAAGTCGACGCAGTTGTTGTTGAAACTCACACCCGCGACCGGGGCGCCGTACCACTGCCGGCGGTTCCGTTCGCTCCAGGTCGGATGGAACAACTCGTCGTCGAAGACGGTATCGATCACCACCACGTCGCCGCGGACACGGACGACGCCCGCTTCACGCAGCGCGGCCGCCCAGTCATCAAGCACCGACATCGCGGTCCGGCCGTCGCGTTTCGCTAGCTCAGGGTCGCCGAAGGCGGGGTCGCCGGTGCCGATGACGACGAGGTCGTCGCCGGCGATGGCAAGGGTGGTCGTGAGCACGGCCTGTGGCCCGTAGGTGTCGAGCGCGACCGCCGAGGTCAGCAGCTTCATGTTGCTGGCGGGGATGAAGCCGTCGTTGGCCCGGCGGTTGGCGTAGAGCGTCCGCCCGGTATGGGCGTCGAGGACGACCGCCGAGACCTTCGACTTGCCGCCGGCGGGCTGGGCTAACGCGTTTTGCAGGTCATGCTGGAGGTCGCTGAGGCCCGAGGGCTCGGCCGACGCGGTTGTGTTCAGTATCAACGCCAACAACAGCAACACGCCGCCAAGAGCGATACGTTGATAGTTACCGAAAGCGGAGCGAGCTCTAAACATGCTTCCTTGCATCGGGTGAAGCCGCGATCCTCCCTGAAAACCTTTGGTTGGCCTAGCGGTCAAGAGGCTTCGACGACGTCTTCCATCTTGAGGACCTGCTCGTCGGCGTGATAGGACGAACGGACCAACGGACCGGACTCGCAGTGGCGGAAGCCGATGGCCTCGGCCATGCGTTTGTACTCGATGAACTGGGCGGGGGTGACCCAATGCGAGATCGGCAGGTGGTTCCGCGTCGGCTGGAGGTACTGGCCGATGGTGAGGATATCACAGGACTCGTGAACACCCGGGTAGGTCGCGGCCGGGTAGGCGACTTCTTCCGCACGCTCTTCGGCCGACACCTGTGCTTTTCCGGGCGTCGTGTGTTGCCAGTAGGGATTGGTCGTTTGCTGCACGAGGTAGCCACCCCGGCGGAGTTTCTCGCCGAGGTCCGGCTTGGTTTCACCCGTTACAGAGCGTTCCAGCACCGCGTCTTCGGGTAGATGGCGGTTGGGGTCGGGGGTCTCGAACGGGTCGCGGTTGGTCAGCGGCAAGTCGGAAGACAGCCCCTCGACGCGGGTGCCCTCCGTCACGTCGCGCATCAGGCGTTCGACTTCTTCTTCTTTTTCGCCAATACCAACCATGATGCCGGTCTTGACGGTCAGGCCCTGAGCCTTGGCGCGGTGCAGCAGCTCGATCGAGCGCTCGTAGATCGCCTGCGGCCGCACCGCCTTGTACATCCGCTTCACCGATTCCATGTTGTGGTTCAGGATCTCGGGGCGTTCATCCAGAACGATCTGCAGGGCATCCCAATCGCCGCAGAAGTCGGGGATAAGGACCTCGATCTGCGTACCCGGCGAGTGACGACGGATCTCGCGGATGGTCTCCGCCCAGATCTCGGCCCCGCCATCCGGCAGCTCGTCGCGATTAACGCTGGTAATCACGATGTGCTTGAGCCGCATCAAAGCGGCCGCTTCACCCACCCGCCGGGGTTCGTCCAAGTCGTATTCCGGGGGCCGGCCGGTCTTGATGTGGCAGAAGCCGCAGGCGCGGGTGCAGACGTCGCCGAGGATCATCATCGTCGCGGTGCCGCGAGCCCAGCACTCGCCCATGTTCGGGCACTTGGCTGACTCGCAGACGGTGTGGAGCTGATACTTGTCGACGAGGCTGCGGGTCTCGCTATAACCCTTACCCCCCGGCAGCGGAGCGCGCAACCAATCGGGTTTCTTTTTGCGGATGAACTCTAAGCCACCGCCGCCCCCGCCGGAGCAGCCCCCCCCTGTCGCCGATGCGTTGTCGAGCACCATGTTTGAGAGTGATATTCCCACGAATTGATTTTAGCTCGGTTGGGTCGACGTGTGCAGCCGAACGGGGCAAAGCTTGGGCAAAAAAACAACCGCCGAAATATCCCTCCTCCGGGGTACTTCGGCGGCCGTACTACTTTCTTTTGATCCGGGCCTCCGTAGGCCGGCCCCTGAAAGCGGTTGATTGCGTTGTTTTTAGCTTACCGCGGTCACCTCGACGAAACGCTCGACGCTGGGCAGGTCCTTGAGCACGTCGTAGCTGGCCACGATAGTGCCCTCTTCGCCAATCTGGCCGGAGACGGGGTGCTGCTTGGCCAAACGCGACTCCCAAACACGCCAGCGGCCGCCGCGGGGCGACTTCCACTGGGCTTTTTTGCGGATCTTGGCGTGACGCTTGTTCTCGGCGATCACGGCCGGGTCTTTGCTGAGCAGGCGGGTGATCGTCTTCGACGCCGCGGCCGAGGTCGGCTGCTTGACGACTTTGAGGTTGATCTTGGTGCCGGTGGCGAGTTCTTGGATAGCGGTCATGATAAATAGTCCGGGTAGAGCCGGGCGATTAGCCGCTCGGCGATGTCGAACCGCATATCATGTCAAATAGCCCCGTCGCGGTCAAGTTCCTTCTTTCTGCAAGCCAGCTGCCGTCGTAACCACATCCCACGGCAGCCCGATATCCGCCGTGACCACCCGCCCGAGCCAACGCTCCGAACCGGCGACGCCGAAGCCCGTCTTCTCGGAGACAAACGTGACGGTCAGGTCCGCCCGGACCGCTCCCTTGCCGTCGCTGCCAGCCACCTCCCCCGTGTCCGCGTCCATCCCCGACGGCACGTCCAAAGCCACCACCCGCCCCCGGAAGCCCCGGACCCCGGATTGCTCGTCGACCAGCTCCGCGATCGCCCCGACCACAGAAGCCATCACGCCCCGTAATCCGCCCTTCTCGATCCCGAAGCCCGTCCCCAGCAGCGCATCAACGATCACGTGGGCTGTCGACCATTCTGCTCTGAGCCGCTCGACGTAACTCGGCTCCCATGCCGGGACGATCTGCCCGCCGCAGTTCAACCACGCGTCGGCCATCACCCGCGCATCGCCCGTCAACTCTTCGGGCCGTTTCACCGCATTAACCACCGGCGACAGGCCCCAGCACTTCAGCTGCCGGGCCACCACGTACCCGTCCCCCCCATTGTTCCCGCCGCCACACACGATCGCGATCCGTGCGTTTTCCTCGTCCACCTCGAACTCGAACGCCTCCCGCAGCACGTCGAACACCGCCCCCGCCGCGTTGATGGCCGCGTTCTCCATTAGCACCACCCCCGGGATGCCCAGCGTCTCGATCGCGTAGCGGTCTACCGCCCGCGACTGCGCGCGGGTCAACCGTACGGGAGCGTCCGGGGTATCATTCAACGGCCTGTCTTCGTTCATCCGATCATCCTATCTGCCCCCGGATTATTTTTGCTCATTTTTGATCCCAAACCGGGAAGTCGAGCCCGCCGTGCGAATCGATATTAAAGACAACCAGGGTAACCCCCGTTTCTCGGTCCACGTCGACCCGGCCAACCCGCCGACGGTCGTCAAGGCTACGGATGGCCGCGGCCCCGCTGTGTCCCTCGACTGGGACCGGGCGGTCGACGACAAAGGCAACCTCCGCCACTGCCCCGTCTGCGGCTGCCCCGAGTTCTACCTCAAAAAAAACGTGCCGCAGCTCACCGTCTTCGCCCTGATCATTGCGGCGGCCGTCGTCGCCTCGGTCTTCTACGGCTTCGGCCTCCCCACGCCCGCCCTCATCGTGCTCGGGATGGTGCTCGGCGTCGACCTGCTGATCTACCTCTTTGCCGAGCGCTATCTCGTTTGCTACAGCTGCGGCAGCACGTTCCACGAGACGCCGCTGCTGCCCACCGACAAGCCCTGGGACGCCGACCTCGCCGAACGGTATCGGTCCGATGACGAACTAAAGCAGCCGGAAGCCGGGAAGCAGAACGACGACAAGTCTTCGGACCTTCACGCCGCCGAAACCCGCTCGGCTGGAACTTGATCGCTGGCTTATCGACCGCACGTTTCGCTACGGCTCGTAGACCCCTTACGCTAAAATTACCCTCACTATGATCCAGCCCGCACACAACGCGCCGCCCCTAGTCATCGTCGGTGCCGGTGATCACGGCCAAGTCGTCGCCGACACCGCCCGCGTCGCTCAGCGCGAAGTACTGGGCCACCTCGACGATGACCCTTCCCGGCCCGACCTGCTCCCGCCCGGCGACCCCCGCCTCGACCACGCCCACTTCATCGTCGCCATCGGCGACAACGCCGACCGGTTGGCCGTGCTGAGACGCATCGAAGCCGAGGGTCGGACGTTCGCCAACGTCATCCACCCCTCGGCCGTCATCAGCCCCGCCGCCACACTCGGCCGCGGCGTCTACGTCGGCCCCCTGGCCGTGGTCAACGCCCAGGCCCACCTCGGCGACGCCGCGATCATCAACTCCGCCGCCGTGATCGAGCACCACTGCGACCTCGGCCCCGCGGTCCATATCGCCCCGACCGCCGCCCTCGCCGGCCGCGTCACCGTCGGCGAACGCAGCCTCGTCGCCGTCGGCGCCAAGGTCCTGCCCGGCGTCACCCTCGGCCGACACTGCATCGTCGGTGCCGGCGCTGTCGCCATCCAAGACGTCCCCGACTACACCACCGCCATCGGCATCCCCGCCCGGCCCTGCTGATCACAAAGCCGCGACCGGCGGTCGCGCTGTGTCGCAAAAAATCTTCGTTACCAACCACGAGACCCCATATCGTCGTGCCGACGAACGCGCGACCAACGGTCGCGGCTTTATGAAGTGGGCACCAGCATCACTACGACGTGGCAGGCGATCGCCCGGTTTTCGCCGAGGGCATCCACGTTTTCGTGCGTCTTGCCCTTCAGGTTGACCTGAGAAATATCACACCCCAACAGATCGGCAAGGTTTTTTCGCATCGCGGCTTTGTGTGGGCTGAGCTTCGGGACCTGCAAGATCACCGTGACATCAAGGTTACCCAACACGTAACCCGCCTCGCCCACCCGCCGTACGGCTTCGCGAACAAACACCGACGAGTCGGCACCTTTCCACTGCGGGTCGTTATCGGGAAACAGTTGGCCGATGTCGTCTTGCCCCAACGCCCCGAGGACCGCATCCGTCACGGCGTGGTACACGACATCGCCGTCGGAGTGCGCCGCACAGCCGCGGTCGTGTTCGAGTTTGACGCCACCAACGACGAGACGCAAGCCCTGTTCGAGGCGGTGCAGATCGAAGCCGTGGCCAATACGGGAATTGATCATTTCAGCCCGTACTCTTTTAGTTTGCGATACAGCGTGCGTTCGCCGATGCCGAGCATCTTGGCGGCTTGTTCGCGGTTGCCGCCGGTGGTGCGGAGGGTGTCGCGGATGGCTTGTTTTTCGAGCTGATCGAGGGACATCCCCCCCGTATTCACCACACTATCCCCCATCGCTTGCGCACTTCCGGGGGTAATTTCCGGGGGGAGGTGGCGGGGTTCGAGGGTGTCGCCGTCGGCGATGACGACCATGTTTTGGATGACGTTCATGAGTTGGCGGACGTTGCCGGGCCAGTCGTATTGCATCAGCGTCATCTGTACGTCCTCGGCGATCGCCGGGACTTCTTTCTCCATGTCCTTAGCATATTTGGCGACGAAGTGACGGGTCAGCAGCGGGATATCTTCGCGGCGTTCACGAAGGGCAGGAAGTTTTAGCTCAACGCCTTTGATACGGAAGTAGAGGTCTTCGCGGAACTCGCCTTCCTTGACCCGCTCGGCCAGGTCACGATTCGTCGCGCTAACTAAACGGATATCGACGGTGCGGGGCTCGTTGCTGCCGACGCGGACGACCTCGCCGGACTGGAGGACGCGGAGGAGCTTGGCCTGCATGCTCTTGGGCATGTCGCCGACCTCGTCGAGGAAGAGGGTGCCGTTGTTGGCGTACTCGAATCGGCCCTGCCGATCTTTTTCGGCCCCGGTAAAGGCGCCGCGGACGTGGCCGAAGAGTTCGTCTTCGAGGATGGACTCGGACAGGCCGGCGCAGTTGAGCGGGGCGAACTGGCGTTTGGCGCGTTTGGAGTTGTTGTGGATGGCTTGGGCGACGAGCTCTTTGCCGGTGCCGGACTCGCCGGTGATTAGCACGGGGATGGGTGAGGGAGCGATCTGCTTCATCGTGGCGATGAGCTGCCGGATCGGCGGGGAGTTGCCGATGATGCCCTCGAAGCCGAACTGGTCGTCCAGCCGGCTGCGCAGGTCGTCGTTCTGCGCCCGCAGGAACACCGTATTGATCGCGTTGGTACAGAGGGTACGGAAGACGTCGAGATCGAGCGGTTTTTCGATGAAGTCGAAGGCGCCGCCCTTGATCGCGGCCTTGGCGGTGGGTACGTCGCCGTGGGCGGTGACCATGACCGTCTCGGCGTTAGACTGGGTCGACCGCGCGGCGGCGAGGACGTTCATGCCGTCGTCGTCAGCATCCATCTTGAGGTCGGTGACGACGAGGTCGAAGTTGCCGTGTTGGAGCTCGTCCTTGGCGTCGGCGAGCGAGTACACGAGCGTGCAGACGTGGCCCAGCCGACGCAGCGCCTCGGCCATCACCTCGGCGTGGTCGGGCTCGTCGTCGATGACCAGTACCTGGGCGGTGATCGTGTCTTCAGCATCGGTTTCGGTTTGCGTCATATATCTTTTCTAATTGGTTGCCGAAGCATCACAACTTGTCGCTCTATCCGTGTCATCGCCACGGGTACACAACTATAATTCAACGCAATGGCCGACGTTGAATCAACCCACGAGAATCCTTGGCGAGTCGGATGCGTGTCGTATCTCAACGCCAAGCCGTTGATCCACGACTTACCTACACAGAAGATCGACCTGCACCTAGACGTGCCGTCGCGGCTTATCGGCCGACTGGTTGCCGACGAAGTCGATCTGGCGTTGTGCTCGATTGTGGATCACTTTCGCCACCCGGACTCGACGCAGATCGTGCCGGTGGGCGGGATCGCGTGCGAGGGGCCAACGCTCACGGTGCGGTTGTTCAGCCGGGTGCCGATCGATCGGCTGACCACGATCCACGCCGACACCGACAGCCACACCTCCGTGCTGCTGCTGCGGGTGTTGATGCACGACCTTTACGGCCTTTCGCCCGACCTCATCCACTACGATACACGGGCTATGCTCGCGGGTGATCAACCGATCGACCCCAGCCGGCCGCCCGAGGCGATGCTGCTCATCGGCGACAAGGTCGTAACCGACGCCCCCGCTGCGACGGTCTACCCCTATCAGCTCGACCTAGGCGGGGCGTGGCACGACCTGACGGGCAAGCCGTTCGTTTTCGCCACCTGGTTAGCGAAGACCGAACGCGACCTCGGCGCACTTCCCGAGGCACTAAACCAGCAACTGACGAAAAACCTCGGGCGGATCGACGAGATCGTTGACACCTACGCCGGGCCGCACGGCTGGCCGAGCGACCTGGCCGGTGAATACCTCGGCTCGATCCTGCGGTACACGCTCGGGCCGCGGGAACTCGGGGCGATCGAACACTTCCGGGAGCGGCTTAAGGCATTGGGTTTGATCGAGAATTCTGTCGACCGCGGCGATGCGGCGGTTTCGGTAAAACCTTAAGCCGCGGCGGCCCCGGGTCATTGCCCCGGGGCTAAATTTTTTACAATCTGGGGATCGCTCGCGCCGCGCCCGCCTACCGCTGTAAACCGATCGCTGATGTCGCCCCGACGTGGCTCACTCTCGACGAGGCTCACCGCGACACGCTGCTGCGGAACGCCGAGGCGTTGCACGACCAGCTCGACGCCGAAGCGGCTTACCCGTTTGAATACCTCGCCTTCCGCCTCACCGGATACCGCCGAGACCACGGCGACGACTCGCTGCTCGTCGGCGAGGCCGTGCTGCCCGACCTCCGCCTGCTTATCGATCAGCTGAGCAAAACGCTAGAAATACCTGCGACCGACGGCGACGCGAAAACGACCGACGCGCTGGCCGCCGAGTTGAACGTCAGCACAAAGACGCTGTCGCGTTGGCGGAAGGCGGGGCTCCGGTGGCGGTGGGTTGTGCCGATGCCGGGTGCCCGTCCGGTGATCGCATTCACCGCCGACGCGGTCAAGAATTTTCGGGCCAAGCAGGCCGACCGAGTCGAAAAAGCCACGACGTTCACCCAGCTCACGCCCGCCCAGCGCGACCGCCTCATCGCCCGCGCCCGCCGGCTCGCCTCGACCACCGACGCGACGTTCAACCAGGTCGCCGCCCACTTGGCCAAACGCACCGGCCGAGCCCTTGAAACGGTCCGGCTCATCATGGAAAAGCACGATCGGCAGCAAACCGATCCCGCCGACAAGCTCTTCGCCGACCGCACCGGCCCGCTGACCGGCCGCCAGAAACGCCTTATCTCCCGCGCCCACCGCGTCGGCGTGCCGGTCGGAAAATTAGCCGAACGTTTCCGCCGCAGCCGGGCGACGATCTACCGCGTCGTGCTCGACCGCCGCGCAGCCCGGGCGCTGCGGCTTCAGCTCGATATGGTCCCAAACGCCAACTTCACCCGCGAGGACGCAGCCGACGTGTACCTACGCGCTACGCTCGAACCCACCCCGGGAATGAAAGGTAAAGGCAGCAGGAGCACAAATTCTTCCGGGGGCCGGATGTCTGCGGTGCCGCTCGATGGCCTGCCCGAAGAACTCGCCCCGCTCTACACCCAGCCGGTGGTCAGCCCGGACAAGATCCGTTCGCTGTTCCTGCGTTACAACTTCCTGAAGCACCGTGCACTGGCGACGCGCGAACGATTCGCCCACGCCCCGGCCCGTGCCGGCGACCTCGGCCTATTCGAGGCCGACGTCGCGCGGGCGGCGCGGGTGCGGAGCCTGCTGGTGACCTGGCACCTGCCGGTCGTGCTGTCGGTGGCCCGTCGGCACCTTGTGGGCAAGCCCGACAACACGCCGACCCGTCTGCTCGAGCTGCTCGAACTCGGCAACCCGGTGCTGATCGACGCGGTCGAAAGATACGACGCCGCGGCCCGGCCAACTTTCGACTCGGTCCTCACCAACCGCCTGCTGCAGAGCTTCGCCACCCCGATCGGCACGTTCGCAAAACGCGGCCCGGGCAAAGCCCGCAAACGGGTCAGCGCCGCCGAGGTGATGCAGCGGATGATCAACCTCGCCGACGAGTCGGGGGTCTACCTCGCGATCACCGAACCGGCCGACGAAGAAACGCCACAGAACGAGCAAGCCGATCTTGAACAGTGATTTTTTCAGTTGCTCAGATTGCCCAGGTCGTATTCGAGCCGCATCGTCGTGGGCATCAGGTAATTTGCTCCGCGATAGGCATAGACCCGGCCGGAGATGACGAAGACGGCCTGGTCGCCCTTTTCGACCACGGTGTCTTCCATGAGCTCCAGAAGCTTCGAGGGCATGACCAGCATCGGGGCTTCGGCGGCGGCGGGATCACCGCCGTCGGCTTCAAAAGCGAACATCACGTTCGCTGCTTCGCCGCCGACCGCCCCGCCGATACCTCGCACCAGCCGGCCGGCCCGGTTGACCAGATACTCCCCCTCACGACGTAGCTCTTCGTCGTCTTCGTCTTCGGGCTTGATGCCCTGCAAGGCCTCGTCGAGCTCGCGGTTCAGCGGCGACGTAGTAGGCGTCGTATCGGGGCGTTGGGGCGCGGCGGTACGCTCGTCGAGCAACGACTCGATCAGGTCGATCGGATCGCCGCCGCCGGCACCTTCGCCGGAATCGAACGTGGCGGCGTTGCCTCCACCCGCGAGGTCGAGGTCGAACTGATCGATGCCGCTTTCTTCTTTCGGTTTGGGGGCGTCTTCGGCGTTGGTCCCGGGCGGGAGCTGGCGGGTGCCGGCGATCGCGGTGGGCAGCAGGTAGTTCACCCCGCGGTAGGTGTGGACCTGCCCGGTGATGGTGAAGCCTAGGTCGTTTCCCTTGCGCTGGTCGAGCGTGTCCTGCATCGAGGCGAGGCGTTGGCACTTCTGCACGATCATCGGCCGCAGGTCGGGCTGACCCGAGACCGGGTCGAACGCGAAAACCCAGTACAAACCTTCGTCAACGGTCATGAGCTGGCCGGGCCGTTCAATGATGAACTCGCCCTCGCGGCGGAGCTTGGGCAGCGGCGCGCCGGGCAGGACGCCCACAACCGAGGCGTCGAGGTCGACCGCGGCGGCAGGGACGCCGACCCGGTTGGGGATGACTTCGATGGACTGGCGGGCGTCCGGCGCGACGCCGGGCGAGGCTTCGCGTTCGGCGATCAGGCGGTCGATAATCTCGCGGGGCGAGGCGGCGTCATCGCCCGACTGGGCGTTGGCCACCGAGGGCCACGCCGAGAGTAAGACGGTCAGCGTCAAGGTCGCGATCGTGAAGCGTTGACGGTTCATGCCTCAAGGCCTCGAAGAGAGAAGCGGTATCGATTGGCGTAGGGGTCTCTTGCTAAAAAATAAATCAGGGCGTCGCCGCTTGCGACTCAAGCGGACGCTGGGCCGGGGGGACGCCCGGCTTAGGTAAAGCGTCGGGATCGACCCGCCAAGCCCGGATGTCGGTCGCCGACCAGCCGAAGCCCGGCTCCCAGACGAGATCGACGGTCGAAAGCGAACGCCCGCTCAGGCTCGGCCGAACGATGTCGACGTCGGCGTCGACGCCGCGGATGTAGATCGAACGCACCTCGACTTCGGGGAAGTCGCCGAGGCTGATCGGCGAGTCCACGGGCGACGGCTCTTCATCCGTCTTGATCGGCCGGCCCTTCTCGTCGAGCTCGACCACGGGCACGTTCGTGGGGATCAGAGCATCGCTACCTAATGCGTTCGCGACCAGGGCGTAGGTCGCCGGCTCGGTCCGCTCCGGCAAAACAATGGTGTAAGGCCCGTTGATCGGCTCGGCCTCGAGCGACTTCTGCACCGCCGCGATCGACACCGAACGCACCGCTGAGGTGTTCGGGTTGTTCGACGCCCAATCCCCGTTCTCCGGCGGGATGTTGGTGTAGGGCGAACACGCAGCGAAAGTGAGTGTCAGCAGTGAAAACGTGAAGAGCTTAAGTGTCATATAGATCATCCCTGATCGAGTGTTTCAATTCTTCTGAGACACATCTTATCACACCGCAAATGTGATTTCGGTCCGCGGCTTGTTGTTAAGCGCTAGGGGCGGGGTTTGAGGGGCGGCACCGATCCGGGCGTGTACTTGCCGCTGCGCTGCTTCGTCTTGCGGATCACCAGCTGGCGTAGGACCGCTTTGTTCCTTGCCGACCCATGCATCGCGTCCAGGTAGTATTCCAGAAACAACCGCGCCTCACGCCAGCCCACGCGACGCCGCAGCCGAAAACACATCTGCGACACGTTGCGGTACCGGGCGCGGAAACGCCACGGCCCCCAGACCAGCCGGGTCCGGTCGTTATCGATAAAAACCACCTCGGCCTCGGCTTCCCCGGCGGCGATTTCTTCGCCCGCCGAATCCGATGCATCGGCAGCCGGTAAGCGGTCGGGAAGGTGGGGCAGGATCACGTTGCCGGGCAAGAGGTCGCCGTGGATAAAACCGGCGTCGTGCAGCCGGGCCGAAGCGATCGCAACCCGGCGGACCTCGCGGCGATATGCGTCGACCGATTCGGGCACGAGCAGTTCGGTCAGCCGGGGGCCGGGCACCGCGTCCATCACCACCACGTTTTCGACCCGACCTCGCTTCTGCCGAGCCGCGGCGAAGCGGATCACCGGGACGGACAACCCCCTTCGCCGCATCCGCTGCGTCGTGGACCACACGGCCCACGCGGCGGGGAGGCTCAGGTGTGTGAGCAGATACCCCAGGCCGGAAGTCGTCACCTTAACGTAGCTGACCACAGAACCCGACAAATCGTCGGCGTCTTCCGTCGCCCGGAGCAGCCGGCTGCCGACCCGCTGATTAAAAACCTCGACGTCGGCACCCTCGGACAGCGTATGTTCGACCCACGCTACCGTTCCACGCTGTAGCGATGCGTCCCGCCAGCCCCACCAGCCATCTTGGCGGAACTGCTTGCAATATGGCTCTTCTGTAGGCAAGCTTCTGGAGTCGGATGGATTTGTCACACCTGTACCGCAGCTTACTATCGACAAATCATAAATGCGTGACGCGGAGCGAAGCTATCTAATACCTTACGCATCCCTGAACCTATACATTCAATACCTAATCGCCGTTAACGATAATACAGTCACCCCCGTCGTTGGCGACGGGGGGTGAACCGAGGGCGGAAGCGCGACGGGTGAAGATATAGTCGCCTTCGGGGGTATCAACTCGTTGATTATTGGCGTACTTAGTATTGGGCTGATAGGCGTCTTTGGTATAAGCAACGCTATTGTCATTACGGCCGAGAGTGCCCTCCCACTCGCCGGGCTCTTCGTTCCAGATGCTAAAAACGTTGGCGGGGTCTCGCCGTTGTGCGAACGTGAGTGACGTATCGATGTTGGCGTTGCGGTCGCCGATGACGATTGCGGATGTGTTGAGGGTCGCCCCCCATTCTTGCCGACGCGCGGCATCGCCATTGGCGTCGGCAGACGTAAACACCAGGTCGAGCATGCCGTAAGAGATATTGTCGGTCGTGACGGTGTTACCTGGGCCGAGTTCTGCAACTTCTTTTTCGGGATCGCCGGGGGCAATCAGGTATTCCGGGGGGAAGAAGTCGTCGTTGAGCATGATGGCGGCGCGTGTCGATGCGGTCGACTTATCGATGTGACCGTATGTATCGACGGTACCGACAACCGCTTGGCTTCCCGGCTCCTGGGTGAAGTTGTTACCGTTGGATAATATGCCGGGGAAATACCGGGTAACGCTGCTGCTGTTCTCTTGTGCCCAAGCCACCATGCCCTGGTGGATACCCCGTACCTGTGTGCTGTTTCGCAACTGCCGAGCGGTCTTGCGTGCCCCACCGAGCGCAGGCAGCAAAATGCCGATAAGCAAAGCAATAATTGAGATAACTACCAGAAGTTCTATCAGGGTAAACCCACCACGCTTATTCATATCGCCCTCATCCCTATTACGAATATCAACTAAGCTTTTCTTGACCGATGAATATTATTCAACCGTAACGCTCTTAGCAAGATTTCGTGGCTTGTCTACGTCGTGGCCGCGCAGTACCGCGGCGTGGTAAGCCAACAACTGCAGCGGTACTACCGTTAGCAGCGGCTGCAGGGGCTCGGCGATATGCGGGACGCGGAAGACGAAGTCGGCGTACTTTTCGATCTGATCGTCGCCTTCGGTGGCGACCGCCAGCACACGGCCGCCGCGGGCTTTGACCTCTTCGATGTTGCTGATGACCTTGTCGTACTGGCTGCCGCGGGTGGCGACAAAGACGACGGGCATGCCGTCGTCGATCAGGGCGATCGGGCCGTGCTTCATCTCGGCGGCGGGCATGCCCTCGGCGTGGATGTAGCTGATCTCTTTGAGCTTGAGGGCGCCTTCGAGCGCGACGGGGTACGAATACCCCCGGCCGAGGAACAGCCAGTTGTCGCGGTCGACGACCTGCTTCACCGCGTCGCGGATCTGCTCAGATTGTTTCACGATGCTGGCGATGTGGTCGGGGACTTCTTCGAGCTGCGTCAAGTAGTCGGCCACGGTTTCAGGGGCGAGGTACCGGCGGCGGCCGATGTACAACGCCATCATGGTCAGCACCGCGACCTGGCCGACAAACGCCTTGGTCGACGCCACCCCGATCTCCGGCCCGACGCGGAGGTAGACCCCGGCGTCGGTCTCACGGCTCATCGTCGAGCCGACGACGTTCACCGCGCCTAATGCCAACGCCCCGCGGTCCTTCGCTTCGTGCAGCGCGGCCAGGGTGTCGGCGGTCTCGCCCGACTGGCTGATCGAGACGATGACGCTGCCCTCTTCGATAATCGGGTTGCGGTAGCGGAACTCGCTGGCGTAGTGGGCGACGGACGGCATCTTGGCCAAGTCTTCGAACAGGTATTCGCCGATCAGCCCGGCGTGGTACGCGGTGCCCTGCGCACTGAGGATGATGCGTTTGGCCCGCACCAGCTCACGCGAAAGGTTGGCCAAACCGCCGAGGACGATCTTGCCCTCGCGGGTGTCGATCCGGCCGCGGAGACAGGTGCGGATCGACTCGGGCTGCTCCATGATCTCTTTGAGCATGAAGTGCTCGTAGCCGCCGAGCTCGATCTCCTGCAGGTCGATCTCGAGCTCACTTACCTCTTGGCTGACCTCGACGTTGTCGATCGTCGTGGTGCGGAAGTCCACAGCCCAGGGCTTGCCGGTCGCCTTGGCCGCGGCGATGTCGATGCCCGCGTCGTGGCCCCAGCCGTCGACCGGGCCGGCGCAGAGCCGGGCGACCTGGTAGTCGTCGAGGGTGATGGCCTGGGTGGTATGGGCAACGATCGCGCTGGGGTCCGAGGCGACGACATAGGCGTTGTCCGCCACGCCGATCATCAGCGGGCTGCCCTTGCGGGCGGCGACGAGCGTGTGCGGCTCGTTCGTGCAGGTTACCGCGATCGCGTACGCCCCGGTGACTTCGCGCAACGCGGTCTGAACAGCGGTTTCCAAAGCCGCGGAGGCGTTCTGAACGTTCGAAGAAGTTTCGTAGAGCTCGGCGATCAGCTTGGCGAGGACTTCGGTATCGGTTTGGCTGGTGAAGGTGTGGCCCTTGCCTTCGAGGTAGGTGCGCAGGGCGCGGTAGTTCTCGATGATGCCGTTGTGGACGAGGGTGACGGTGTGGCCGGATCTGGTCGTGCCGGTGTGGGGGTGGGCGTTGGCCTCGGACGGTTCGCCGTGGGTCGCCCAGCGGGTGTGGGCGATGCCGAGCGTGCCTGCGTATTGCGGGGCGTCGGCATTAACTAACTCTTCGAGCACGCTGACCCGCCCCACGCTGCGGGCGGTGTGGACGCCTTGGGTCGTCGTCACCGCGAGCCCGGCCGAGTCGTAGCCGCGGTATTCGAGCCGTTTAAGACCCTCGATCAGCAGCGGGGCCGCCTGTTTGTTTCCGACGTAAGCGACGATACCGCACATGTTCGATACTCCAGCCCCGGGGCCCGGCTCGAGCCGGGAGAGAGAAACGGGTAACCCGCGACGTCCGTGCCGCAGGATGCGTCAAGCATGTCCCAATTATACGGACGGGCCAGCGATCCAGCGGACCTCGCGGCTCGCCGCGGCGAGGGTCAGGCCCTCTGTACCGTCTGTGCGGGCCGGGACGTGGTGGGTCGTCTGTAGCGGAGCGAGCGGGTCTTCGGGCAGGTCGACCTCCCAGAAACCCTGGCCCAGCGGGTACTTGTCGCTGGTCATGCAGGGCGAGCCGGCGTTCAGGCACTCGAAAGCGGGCTGGCCGTTCTCTCCGGCAGAGGGCAAAGCGTGCCATGGCTTGTGGATGTGGCCGTGGATGTATACCACCCGCCCACGGCAGGCCGACAACTCCCGCTTCAGCCCTTCGGCCTCCCTCATGTCGTGTGACCACGCGTGCGGAACCCGCGGCGGCAGCGAGCACGGGTAATGACACAGCACCACCAACGCCTCCCCCGCCCGAACCGCCCGGATCGCGTCAACCGCCGCCGCGTACTGCGTCTTCCCCAACGCCCCTCGCGAAAACATCCGGTTCGGGATCGCCGAGTCCAACGACAACAACCGCCACCCCGGCCGCAACTCCCGCACATCCGGAAACGCCGCCGGCATCACCTTCTCCAAGATCGTCTCGATCCGCTTCACCCGCCGACTCTTAAACGTATACCGATCATGATTCCCCGGCACCAACACCCCCGGAATATTCTCGACTAAAGGGGCCACGACTTCGCGCAACGCCTCAAACTCGCTCTCCAGCGATGATGTGCTGACGTCCCCCGAAAATAAAACCAGCTCCGGCGACAAAGACTTCGCCTTCTCGACCAACGCCGGCAGCAGCGCATGGTTAAACCGGTGTCGACGGTTCATCAACAGGTTGGTGTGTGCGAATAGCCGTTTGCTCACGAGCCGACGTGGATGCACGTCTAGAGAGAACAGATGGATATCGCCGAGGACCACGATTTTCATGGACGGAGTCTACGCCAAAGCGGCCTCGCCGACCGCGGTGCCGCAGGCTTGATCGCGTTCCGCTTCTTCGGGGACGCGGTGGATACCGGGGCCGTCGTGGGTGTAGAAGTCGCTAAGCACGGCCCGCCAGTCGTCGGTGGACTTGACCTTGATGAACGCTTGCTTGATCGCGTCGGCCTCGGGGTGGTGGCGGCTGAACTTGATGCCGAACTTGCGCATCATGCGGGAGGCGCGGTCTTCGCCGTGGCAGCGGACTGAGAGGTCGAAGTGTTCGAGCAGCACGCCGCGCTGTTCGTGGACGGTCGGGGCGAAGGCGGATCGGCCGACCATGATCGCCCGGGCTTGGGTGAAGATCCACGGGTTTCCGATGCAGCCGCGGGCGACGCTGACCCAGTCGACGCCGGTCTCGTCGAGCATGCGGAAAATGTCCTCGGCCTGCCAAATGTCACCGGAGCCGCCGATGGTGAAGTTCTGAGCTTTGGCCTGCTGGCCGTAGCGATTAGTTAGAGATTTGAGTTCGGACCACTCGCCCGGCCCGACGTATTTCTGCTGCACCGTCCGGCAGTGGACCGTCGCCCCGGCGTAACCCAGCCGCAGCGCTGCCTCGAACACCCGCTCGAAGTTTTCCTTCATTTCGGGCGTGTCGTCGTAGGCCCGGCGGAGCTTCGTCGTCAGCGGGAAGCCGGCCGGCACCGCGGCCTTGACCGCCTCCAAAATCGCGATCGCCTCATCCGGCACGCTGAGCAGGTGGCCGCCCCGGCACTTTTTCTTGATCTTCTTCACCGGGCAGGCCAGGTTCACGTCGACCACGTCGTAGCCCAGCCCGACCAAAATCTTCGCCCCCGCGGCGATGTCGTCGGGGTGGCTGCCCATCAGCTGGCCGCAGATCGGGTGGTCGCCCGGTGGGATTTCCGCAGCTTTCAGCCCCTTGCCGCCAGCGATCAGGAAGGCGTCGAGCATCGCCTCGGTGATGCAATACGGGCAGCCGTGGCGGCGGGCGACGAGCCGCATCGCCGCGTCGGAGTAGCCCGCCAGCCCCGCCTGATAAAACGGCGCGTCGATCCGCACCCCACCCAGCGATAGGGGCGGCCCGGCGGCAGGCGGTTCTTGCGGTTTGCTCACGGCGACCATAGCCACCATTATAGTTTGCAGATGCGGTCGCACCTCCCTTACCAACGCTACACACGGCTTTGCCTGGCCGTCACTGTCATATCGTTGACCTGGCTCGCCGGCTGTGCGGCTCCGGTCGCCACCAGCCGGTTGGCCGAGCGGGAGCGGCTGGCCCAACTCGACTACCCCGCCGACGCCGAGCGTGGACCCGACCTTGACATCGTCGTCCGCCGCGAAGGCACAGGCCTGACCCTGATCAACCGCACCGCTCGGCCGTACCGCGACGTCCGCGTCTGGATCAACCAGCAGTACGCCCGGGACCTCGCCGCCATCCCCATCGGGCCCGGCGGCCGGCTCGACCTGACCCGCTGGGTCAACGAACACGAAGAGCCCTTCCCCGTCGGCTCGTTCCTCGCCCCGGAAAAAGCGTTCCCCGTGATCCTCGCCGAGTTGATCGATCTGGACACCGGGCTGCGCCACCGGCTGCTAGTCTGGCCCGACCCCACCAACTCCGGCTAACCCCCCCCGGAAATTTTCACGGAAATTCACCCGAAAACCCGTGTCGATCGCAAAGTATCGAGACAACAGAATTACCCCCCGCTCCCCGCCAACCGAGACCATTACCCATGACGACCGCCGTTGCCGCCCAGCCCACCGACCCCGCCGTGTTCGAACTCTCGCCGGCCGACCTCTACGCCCGCTACCGCAAGAATCTCTGCAAGTGCCCGGGCCTGAACATGACGCTGGACATCAGCCGGATGCCCTTCGGCAAGAGCTTCTTCCGCGCGATGGAGCCGGCGATGCAGTCGGCCTACGCCGCGATGGCCGAGCTCGAAGGCGGCGCGATCGCCAACCCCGACGAGAACCGCATGGTCGGCCACTACTGGCTCCGCGCCCCCGGCCTTGCCCCCGAGCCCGAGCTCACCAAAGCCATCCACGACACCGTCGAAGACGTCAAAGCCTTCGCCGACGCCGTCCACACCAAGGCCGTCGCGCCCCCGACCGCCGCGAAATTCACCGACGTGCTGTCCATCGGCATCGGCGGCAGCGCCCTCGGCCCGCAGTTCCTCGCCGACGCGCTGGGCGGACTCAAGCGTAAAGACAAGATGAAGGTCCACTTCATCGACAACACCGACACCGAAGGCATCCGCCGGGTGCTTGACGGCTTGGGCGCGAAGATAAAGTCGACCCTCGTCCTGGTCATCTCCAAGTCCGGCGGCACCCCCGAGCCCCGCAACGGCATGATCGAAGCCCAGGCCGCGTTCAAGGCCAAGGGCCTCGACTTCGCCAAGCACGCTGTGGCCATCACCGGCGAAGGCAGCAAGCTCGACGGCGTCGCCAAGAGCGAAGGCTGGCTCAAGACCTTCCCCATGGAAGACTGGGTCGGCGGCCGGACGTCGGTCATGGCGACGGTCGGCCTCGTCCCCCTCGCCTTGCAGGGCATCAAGATCGACGACTTCCTCGCTGGCGCCCAGAAAATGGACGACATCACCCGCAAGACCACCACCAAGAAAAACCCCGCCGCCCTGCTCGCCCTGATGTGGCACCTCGCGACCAACGGGGCCGGCGAAAAAGACATGGTCATGCTGCCCTACAAAGACCGGCTGCTCCTGCTGTCCCGCTACCTCCAACAGCTCGTCATGGAATCCCTCGGCAAGTCGCACGACCTCGACGGCGACCTCGTCGAGCAGGGCATCGCCGTCTACGGCAACAAGGGCAGCACCGACCAACACGCCTACGTCCAGCAGCTCCGCGACGGCGTCAACAACTTCTTCGCCACCTTCATCGTCGGCCTCCAGGACACCAACACCCCCGGAAAGAACGTCGTCGAAGTTGAGGATGGCGTGACGGCTGGCGACTACCTCAACGGCTTCTACCAAGGCACCCGCACCGCCCTGTTCGAGAACGGCCGGGGCAGCATGACCATCACCTGCGACAAGATCGACGCCCGGACGGTCGGTGCCTTGGTCGCGTTGTACGAGCGGGCCGTGGGCTTCTACGCCACGCTGGTCAACATCAACGCCTACCACCAGCCCGGCGTCGAGGCCGGCAAGAAAGCCGCCGCCACCGTCCTCGAAGTCCAAGCCAAAGCCGTCGCCGCTCTGACCGACACCCCGCAGACCCCCGAAGCGATCGCCGAGGCCGTGGGTGACGCCGACGCCGTCGAAACCATCGACCACGTCCTCGCCCACCTCGCGGCGAACAAGCGGATCAAGAAGAAGGGATCGGGCTACGCCAAGGCTTAATCCAGCAGGCCATTCAATACATCACGGTCTAGCTCTTCGTTACAAATCACTACCACGACCGGATCGGTGAGGTACTTCCGCGCTGCGGCACGGACATCTGCCGCCGTGATCGCTTCGACCTCGGCGAGGAAGTCGCGGCCGGTGAGGTCGTCGATGCCGTAGAGCATGTCGAGGGCTTGGCCGGCGGCGAGGTCGCTGTTGGTCTGGCGGCCGAAGAACTCGGTGGTCAACACCTTGGCCTTCGCGCGGGCCAGCGTGTCGTCGTCGACCAACTCGGTGCGGGCCCGCTCGGCGACGCCAAGGGTCCGCTCGAGCGCTTCGTCGACCGTATCCGGCACGGTGTTGAAGAGCATCGTGAAGTAACCGGATACGAGTCCCGTCGAAGCGCCGGCGCTGCTGGCGTAGACAAGGCCTGGGCCGCGACCGCGTAGCTCCTGCTGCAGCCAGCCGGCCGGGAAGTCGCCGAGCACGCGGGAGAGTACCTGCACCGCGGCGTAATCTTCGCTGTCGCGGGTCATGCCGGGGCCGTAGCCGACCTGGACCGCGGCGACGGGTTTATCGCTCTTGACGATCGTCAGGCCCGGCGTCGGGTCTACGGGCTGGGGTAGTACGAACGGCGTCTCGGCTTCCGCAGGCATCGATCCGAAAAGCGCCTCGGCCTCCGCAAATACCTCTTCGGCTTCGATGTCACCAACCACCGCCAACACCGAATCCGCCGCATTTAGCCGGGCGGCGTGGAACGCCCGTAGGTCGTCAGGGGTCAACGACGCGACGACGTCCCGTCTACCCGACGACAGCTGCGACCACGGGTGGTCGCCGTAGTAAGCCTTGAGGAACTCGCTGCGCAGCTCGCCGGACCAGCGGTCGGTCGCCCGGTCGATCGCCGCGAGCAGGCGCGGCTGCAGCTTGCCCCACTCTTCGCCGTCGAACGACGGGTTGAGCGTCACGTCGGCCATCAACGCCATCACCGTCGGCCAGTCTTCGGTCAACGCCGAAGCCGTGACGTAGCCGGTGTTGTTGCCGCTGCCGGTGCTTAGGGTCGCGCCGAGGTCTTCGACCGCAACGGAGATATCTTGGGCCGACTTCGTCGTCGTGCCGCGGCGCATCATGGCGTAGGCCGCGTTCGACACGCCCTCCCGCCCCGGCTCCTCGGCCAGCAGGCCGCCCTTGGTGTAGAGCTGCATCGACACTGCTGGCACTACGGTTGATCGCTGCACCAGCACGGTCAGCTCGTTGGACAGCTCGCGGACCTGCGTCTCGCCCACGGCCAACGGCTCGCCGGCCTCGCCTGGCTGGGCTAGGTTCGACTTGAGCAGGCCGATCAGCCGGTGGTTATCGAGGTCGATCGACTCGCGGACCACACCCTCGCTCGACTCGACGGCCGGCGGGCGATTCGGGAACTCGATCGACTCGCCGTCTTCGGCGGGGTTGAGCCGGGCGATCGACGCGTCGTCGGGGTCGAGCACCGCGTTGGCCGCGGCCATCAGGTCTTCGGGGGTCAGCTCCTGAACCGCTGCGGCGTAGCGGGCCGAGTAGTCGGGGTCTGCGCTGCTGATCAGGTTGCTGGCGATCTGGCTGGCCACGCCCTGAGCCGACTGCCCCGAACGGAGCACGCGGGCTAGCGTCTGCCGCTTCACGCGGTCGAGTTCTTCTTGCGTGACCGGCTCGACCCGCAGCCGATCGAGGTGCGACTTGACCGCGTTGCGGACCGCTTCGCCGGCGTCTGGGTTCGCCAGTTCGTAGTCGACGCCGAAGAACCCCTCGCCCCACGGGGCCGAGTAGTTGAACGCATCGATCGACGTCACGAGCTGCTGGTTGTCGCGCAAGTCGCGGACGAGACGGGAAGATTCGCCGCCCCCAAGCACACCGGATAAGACGTCGAGCGCAAAGTCGTGTTCGCTGCCGAGTTTCACGCCCGGCCACAACAGCCGCACTCGCGCCCGGGCGATCGCCGCCGGACCCTCAACGCTAACCGGCTCGTAGGCATGGTCGCTTCCTTCCGGACCCGCTTGGGGGAACGACACCTCGGGCAGCTCGCCCGTCGGCACGTCGGCCCACAGCTCGGTCAGCTGCGCGATCACTTCCGGGGGATCGATGTCGCCGGCAACAACAAAAACCATGTTGTTGGGCACGTACATCCGCTTGTAGAAGTCGTACAGCTCGTCGCGGGTGACATCGAGGAACTCGTCGATGTAGCCGATGGTCGGGTGAGCGCCGGGGTGATCGGGAGTCGCGGCGTAGCGGGCCTGCTGCGTCAGCTTCCAGTGGATACGGCCCGGGTCGCCCTGCCCCATCGAAAACTCGCTCTGGATCACGTCCCGCTCGCGTTGGTACTCCTTCTCGGCGACCGCGTTGTTCTGCACCCAGTCGGAGACGAGGTCGATTGCGGTCGCGGTATGGGTCGAGGTGGTGTTGACGTAGTAGCGGACGGTGTCGAGGCTGGTTGCGGCGTTGGTCGCGGCGCCGATCGAGCCGAGCGTCGCCGTGATCTCGTCCTCGGTCCGGTTGGTCGTTGATCCGCCGGCCACAAGGTGTTCGAGGAAGTGTGACAAGCCAGCCCCCACGTGCTCTTGCTCGTATAGCGAGCCTGTCTTGACCCACGCCTGCACCGACACCACCGGAGCCGCGGGCAGATCTTGAGCCACAATCACCAAGCGGTTAGGCAGCTCCACGATGATGCGGTCCTCGCGCTGCTCCAAAATCGTCGCTGACGCCGACGAGGTTGAGGCCGTGGTCGCGTCCGGATCGGCCACGGCCGAGGTTTGATTTTCAGATACTGAGTCGGTCAACGGAATAACCTCCTGGCAGCCGACGGCCATAAGGCCGATCAGCGATACGCACGCCGCGAGTTTCGTCACAGTAGATTTCATGGTCAGGTCCTGATCGGGCGGATGCTGTTGCGAAATCAATAATTACGTCGCTACGGAGTGTAGCGTTCGGGATCATATTTCGCGGAAAGTCCGGGTAGACCGGGCCGGTCGGCAAATGACGCGTAGACTTATGCATGAAAAAGAAAACCATCTCTCGAACCGTCGCGGTCGCGGCTTCAGTCGCTCTGCTCTCGCTCTCTCCCGCGATCCAAGCTGAAGAATCCGAAACCGCCTCCGCCGAGCCGCGGCCGATCGAGCTGAGCGCCGGCTTGCCCGAAGGCTTCCCCCAGCCCGGCCCCGCCGACCAGATCGTCCTCAAGACCTACCCCGCCTACCGGGTCGCCCACGCCGAGGGCGGCGACGCCTTCATGCAGCTCTTCCGGCACATCAAGTCCAACGGCATCGCGATGACCGCCCCCGTCGAGATGACCCTCGAGCCCGTCGCCGAGGGCGAGTCCCGCGTCGGCCGGGCCGACATGTTCTTCATGTACGCCCGCCCCGACATGGGCCAGACCGGCCCCGACGCCGACAGCGCCACCCCCGGCAACGAGCCCCGCGTCCACGTCGCCGACCTGCCGCCCGCACAAGCGCTTAGCCTCGGCTTCTTCGGCTACGCCACGCCCGACCGCATCAACCAGGCCGTCGACGACCTCCGCGCCGAGCTAGAGACCCGCAACGACCTCGTTGCCGCCGGCCCACCCCGCCTCTTCGGCTACCACGACCCCCGCGTCCCCGCCGACCGCCGCTTCAGCGAAGTGCAGATCCCTGTCGTCCCCGCTGAAGAATCGAACACAGCCGCGATCGATCCGGCCCAGGAACAAGCAGCCGATCCCGACGCCAAATAATCATCCCGCGTTTATTCTTTATTTTTCGTAGAGTACCGCTGAGCCCTCCCGCCGCTTTGACACACCCGCCCGCGGTTCCGACAATGCCCCGCCTAACCCCCGGAGAAAAGTCTCCGGGCTACGCCACCGTAGCTCAGTGGTAGAGCAGAGCTTTCGTAAAGCTCAGGTCGCTGGTTCAAATCCAGTCGGTGGCTTACCCCCGGCCCCCGGAAGCTTTAACAGCCAACCCGGTGGTGGATTAAAGTGGGGCGACGGGCCGATGATTCCCGTCACAACATGCCGCCTTAGCTCAATTGGCAGAGCAGCGTATTTGTAATGCGCAGGTTGCCGGTTCGATTCCGGCAGGCGGCTTTGGCTCTCGAATGGGCCGGCTTTAAACCAAGCATCGTCAGGGTTTTTGGGGATATTCATTAGTAGCAACGCCGCAGCAGGGTCTTGGCAAAGCCGTCTGATTGAAAACATTTGACAAATTCGGATAATGGCCGGGCTGACTTCTCGCTGGCCGAAACGTCCCCCGGAAATCCCCATGCCCGACGACCTCTCACCGGAATCATCCGACGCTGTTTCTGCAGACTACGAAACGGACAAACCGAACGATCCCGATCGAGTCCCTGAGGAAGACCGCATCCCGATCGGGGAGAAGTCGGCGTACGCCATGGGCGTTGTCTCCGACCACTTCGCCCAGTTCGGCATCCAGCAATTCCTCCTGCCGTTCTTCAACGTCGTCATGGGCCTGAGCCCGGCCAAGGTCTCGTTGGCGATGGGCTTCGCCCGGCTGTGGGACGCGATCAACGACCCGGCGGTCGGCTCGATCTCGGACCACTGGAAGAGCCGCTTCGGCCGACGTCGGCCGTTCATCTTTGCCGGCGCAGTGCTCACCGGCATCGTCTTCCCGCTGATCTGGCTAGTCCCCGCAGATTGGTCCGAGGGGCAGATGTTTGCCTGGCTGACCGTCGCCCTGATCGTCTACTACACCAGCTACTCGCTGCTGTCCGTTCCCTACGAATCGCTGGGCATGGAGCTCACGCAGGACTACGTCGAGAAGACCAAGCTGTTCACCTTCCGCACCTACCTGATGCGGGTCTTCGACATGGGCATCTGGGCGATGCTCCCGCTGGCGACGTGGCTCGCCGCCCTGCTCGCCGATCGGCAGATGGCCCAAGACGCGGTTGCCCTTGTCGGCGAAGCGCTCGAAGAGCAGAAAGAACTGCTCACCACCGAGAACCTCGCGCGGACGATCCCCTGGGTTGCCGTGGGCTGTGGCATCATGATCGTCCTCTCGGGCATCCTGCCCGCGTTCTTCTGCAAGGAGCGTTACGCCGAGGTCGCCCAAAAACAGAAGGGCGAGAACCCTTTCAAGAGCGTGTGGTCATTGCTACGCAACCCGCCGTTCATGATCGTCATGGGCTCGATCGCGTTGTACCTGCTCGGCCTGTCGTCGAACGCCGTTCTCGGCTTCTACGTCAACACGTACTACATCGAAGGCGGCGACGTGAAGAGCGGGGCCTTCCTCGGCCTCTACCACAGCCTCGTCGGCCTTGTTTTCGGCATCATGGGCGCTTTCATCATCGAGATCCTCTCCAAGCGGATCGACAAGAAACCCCTGATCATGGGCTGCGTCGTCGTGCTGTTCCTGGCCGCCGCGTCGTGGTGGATCACTTATCTGCCCGGCCGACCGTACCTGACGCTGGTTTCGCGGCCGTTCCTGACCCTGGCCGAGACGGGCTACTGGGTGCTGATCCTGTCCATGCGGGCCGACGTCGCCGACTGGGACGAGCTGAAGAACGGCCGCCGCCGCGAGGGCATGATCGCGGCCCTCGGCAACTGGATGATCAAGCTGTCGATCACCCTCGCCACCGTGATCGGCGGGGTGATGCTCGAGTATTTCGTCGGCTTCGACGCCGAGCTCGGCGGCGAACAGTCGCCCGAAACATTGAGCCTGCTGCGGGGGACCTACATCTTCACGCAGATGGGCACGATGGTGATCGTCTTCTTCGTGCTAGCGCTCTACCCGCTGTCCCGGGCGAAGATGGCCAAGGTCCGCGAGGAACTCGAAGCACGCCACGCCGCGGCCGAAGCCGAGGCCGAGCTTGAAACCGAAATCGATGCGGAAACGCCGCCCGACGAGACGGCCTGAGACCGCGAGTGAGTAGCCGGTTAGTTTGCCCGCTTTCGCGTGATGAGCTAAGCTTTTGGATTCGCTATACCTCCACCCAACGTACGATCTGAGGCAAATAAAACCATGAGCGATGAATCTGCCGCCACGCTGGACGCCGCCGAGTTCCGCGACACCGAGACCGCCCGCAAGTACTTCGAAGCCGGCTTCCAAGCCGAACAAGCGGGTGACCGCATCGCCGCGATCGAGTCGTACGAGGCCGCCTACACCGCGGACCCCGAAGACACCGAGAACTGCTTCCGCCTCGCCTACAACCTCGACCTCGTCGGCGAGGAAGACGAAGCCCTGCACCTCTACGAAGAGTGCGCCAAGCAAGAGAAGCCGCAGCTCAACGCGTTGGTCAACCTCGCCGTGGCCTACGAAGACCGCGGCAAGTACGCCCAGGCCGAGCGCTGCATGCGGCAGGTCCTCGCCACCGACCCGAACCACGACCGGGCCCGGCTGTACATCAAAGACATCCTCGCCTCCAAGGCGATGATCATCGACGACGAGCAGGAACGCCGCGACGAAAAGCACCACGCCCTGCTCGACACGCCCGTCACCGACTTTGAGCTGTCGGTCCGCACCCGCAACGCCCTGCGGAAGATGAACATCCGCACCCTAGGCGACCTGCTCAAGGTCACCGAGGCCGAGCTCCGCAGCTTCAAGAACTTCGGCGACGCCAGCCTCGACGAGATCAAGACCATGCTCGCCCAGAAGGGGCTCAAGCTCGGCCAGGCCGTCGAAGAGCACCAAGCCGAGGTCAAGCAGCAGGTCTACGACCAGCTCAAGTCCGAGGTCGGCGACGACAACGGCACGCTCGACAAGTCCGTCAACGAACTCAACCTCAGCGTCCGCGCCCGCAAGGCGTTGGCCCTGCTGGGCGTGACCACCATCGGCGACCTGGTCATGAAGACCGAGGCCGAGCTGATGGGCGTCAAAAACTTCGGCATGACCAGCCTGGTCGAGATCCGCGAAGCCCTGACTGAGATCGGCATGGGCCTGCGGACCATCGAGGGTTAAGCCTCAACCGCTGCTGCCGAGTTACACCTCTAAGCTGAGCCGATACCCGCAGAAAATTCTGTTCTCGGGCGGAATTTATTGGGTGGACGTCTAGGCTAACACCAACAACCGTGACGCCCGTAAACCGCACCGAAGAACGCAGAACCGCTCAACCCATACGCCAAGCGGGTCGGGTCATCCTGCTCGATCGCGGGGGTAGGATCCTGTTGTTTCGTTTCATCGATCCGGTTCACGGCACGCCGTTCTGGATCACCCCCGGCGGCGGGCTAAACGAAGGCGAAAACCACGCCGAGGCTGCGGCGCGGGAGCTCAAAGAAGAAACGGGAATCAAAGCCCGGGACGTCGGCCCGCTCGGCCCGTGCGTTTGGACACGGACGGTCGATATCCGCTACGGCCACAAAGTATTCCGTCAGCACGAGCGGTATTTCAAGCTGCAGATCGACGCCGATCGTCCCGACATCGACACCGCCGGGATGCTCGACTACGAAACCAGCGATCTGCGCGAGCACCGCTGGTGGACCCCTGAAGAGATTGCCGTATCCGATGAACGCTTCGCACCGAGCCGGCTGGCGGCACTGTTGCAAAGTCTCCAAGACGCCGGCCCCCAAGGGCCACCGATAGATGTCGGCAGATAACCTTGCGCGACGCTTGTAGAGCTGATCAGGGTCTAACACTTCGGAGTATTTGTTTGATCTCGGCCGCGGTCGCGGAAGCGGGCGCAACCGCGATGGCTTCTTCAAACAAGCGGAAAGCCGAGTCTGTGTCGCCCACCTGAAAACGCATCTGTCCTTTCATGGCGAGGACGAACTGACGGTTTTCGCCTTTCGGGTTGTATTCGCTGAGGATGCGGTCGAGTTCGCCTTGGGCCTTGTCGGGCGAGCCGGCTTGAAATAGTTCGATCGCGGTTTGAACCCCCGCATCCACTTGCGCTCCGACCAAGGCCGACTCGTACTTTGACTTGAGGCCGAGCTTGTTCTCGGGGTCTAGCTTAATGATGTCGTCGATCACGTCAGGGTAGTGCGTCGCCGCCACGCCGGGATCGAGTACCGACATCGCTTTGTCGAGCGACTTCGCTTTCGCTCCTCCCTCTTGTTCAGCGGCCCGGGTGAGAGCGCGGTCGCGTAGCGACAGGTTGTCTTGCAGGTCGGCGAGGTGCTTGAGGTAGGCTTTGGGCCCGCCGGGCTGGTAGCTGGTTTGGGCGTAGGGCAGGCCTTCGGCGTCGGCGAGAATCACCGTCGGGAAAACGCTGATGGCGTAACGCTCTGCGAGCGCCGTGTTGCGGTCGATCAGCTCTTGGCTCTGGGGGACGAGCTGGGGGAAATCGAGGTACACGAGCTCGTAGTTTTCTTTTCCCTCGGCCTCAAAGTCTTCGGTGAGGAAGACTTCTTGTTTCAGGGCAATACACGGGGGGCACCAGTCCGAACCGGTAAAGTAGAGCAGGAGCGAGCGATTGTTCTCGGCGGCGGCCGTTTTCGCGGCTTCATAATCCGTGGTCCACCCTTGGGGGATCGCCATCGCAAGGCCCGCAGGCAGAGCAATCAATACCGCGACAATGAGCGAAAAAAACTTAGCTGGCTTCATTTTATGGTTCCCAAATATCGGCCCTGGCGTAGCTTCGGATCGGATCCCGACCACGCTTACAAATATATAAACGCAACAGACCGATGATTTATGCCCGCCAATTACCGGCTATATCGGTGGCCGGAGTCGGCGGCGGTCTTCGACAGGCGGTTGTGGACGTACAAAGCTTCGAGGACAAACTCGCCGGCTGCCGCCAGCATCTGCGGGTCGGCGGCGTCGATCTCAAGCCGTTCGGCCATGTCGCGGGCCGCTTCAGGCAGCCCTTCGACGTGCTTCATCGACGCGATCACCGCCTCGGCGGCCACGTCGTCCCCCAGCGTCAGCCGCAATCCTTCATCGAACTGGTCGCTGATCGATTCGAACTCGTCGATATCGGCCAGCTCGTCGAACACCGTCTTGACCGCCTCGCCCAGCAGCGACTCGACCAGCTTGTCTTCGGTGTCTTCGCCGTCGTCGGCCATGAGCAGCTCGATCTTGCCGCGGGTCGAGGCAAGGACGTGGGCGAGGTCCGAGACACGCGTCGCCACCGCCTTTTCCCCAGTCAGTAGCCCCCGTCGCTCGGCGGAGCTGACCAAGTTCTCTACGCAAGCGATCGACGTGCGGACGCTGACGCCCGACGCCTGGTTAATGTGCGTCGAGGTCCGCGCAGCGCTGACCGCTTCCTCGATGACGCGGTGCATAAAGCGGGGGACGATAATCTCGGGCAACGAGTCGCCGGGCGTGTGCTGATGGCCGTTGCGTGAAGTCCAGGCGTTGTCCGCGGTGATCTGGATCGCCTCGTCGACGGTCTTGGGGTAATGGGTGCGAACGACGGTGCCGATGCGGTCCTTCAGCGGCGTCACGATCCGGCCGCGGTTGGTGTAGTCCTCGGGGTTGGCGCTGAAGACGAGGCAAACGTCCAGCGACAGGCGGATCGGGTAGCCGCGGATCTGGATGTCGCGTTCTTCGAGCACGTTGAACAGGCCGACCTGGATCCGCGGCGAGAGGTCGGGCAGCTCGTTGACCGCGAAGATGCCGCGGTTGGTCCGCGGGATCAGGCCGAAGTGCATCGTCGACTCGTCGGAGAGGTACCGACCCTCGGCGTGCTTGACGATGTCGATCTCGCCGATGAGGTCGGCGATGGTCACGTCGGGCGTGGCCAGCTTCTCGTTAAACCGCTCGCTGCGGTGCAGCCAACGGATCGGCGTGTCCGCTCCGGAAGAATCGACCGCCTTGCGGCCCATGCGGGTCGTCGGCTCGATCGGGTCGTCGGGGATCTCGATACCCGAGATCACCGGGCACCACTCGTCGAGCAGCGACGGCAACAGCCTGATCATCCGGGTCTTGGCCTGGCCCCGCAAGCCGAGGAAGAGCATGTCGTGGCGAGAAAAGATCGCGTGGACGATCTGGGGCAGCACGGTGTTGTCGTAGCCGCGGACACCGGGGAAAACTTCGCCGCCTTCTTTAAGCCGGGCGATGAGGTTTTCGCGTAGTTCTTGCTTGACGCTGCGGTAGCGGTAATCGGTTTCGCGGAGCTGGCCGAGCGTGGCGGGTTTGGGGTGATCAGACATATACGCAACGATAGGTAACGGTTCGGCGGTATTCCACGCCAGATCCTGGCGACGGCGAGGCGACGGCAGCAGCTGTAGCAGGGTCCGCCACGAATTACCGAATCTTTGACCGCCGTGAGGGCTACGCATTACAATTACTGCGTAAATACTTGGGATAGCTTCAGGTATTCAAGGAGCCTCGGCTTGAGTCAGAGCAAGATGTTGGTGGCTGTGTCCTCGCCTTGGGCCAGTGAAAAACTCGCCGGGCCGATCGCGGACCTTGCTCAACGCCTCTCCGCCGAGGTGCTGGTGGCCCACGTCACCACGCTTCAGGACGAGGACGAGCACGAGTCCGACGCCACCCAGCGGGGCGAACACACCCTCAAACTCATTGTCGACGAGCTGCGCGGGGCGGGCCTCGAGACAGAGGGCGTCATGCTCTTCTCCGACGACACCGCCAAGGCCATCCTCAACACCGCAAAGGCCCGCGGGTGCACCATGATCGTGTTGGGGCTGACCGGCAAGGGCGTGCTCAAACGCCTCATCGCCGGGGACGTCCCGGCGAATATCATCCGCCAGGCCGACATGCCCGTCCTGCTCTGCCCGGCGAACTGGAACGGGATGATCTGACCCAGGCTTTTTCACCGGATGGGGAAATACTCGACAAAGGCGTCTGTTAGGCGGTAAGTTCAGGAACAAAATATTGCTGGAAGGGACCTGAATGCATTTCTACGGCAACAAACTCGCTGTCATGATCGCTCTGGCTGGAGCTATCGTAAGCCCCCCCGCCAAAGCCCAGGTCTTCGAGCTGCAAAACTCGACCGACGACATCAGTTTCACCGAACGCGGCTGGCTCCAGATCGTCAACGGCGGCTCGACGATTACCCAGGTAAGTAACACCTATCTGCAACTGACCACGACCGATCTGGCCGACCAGGCCGGCTTGTTCACTCGCAACCCGGTCACCGGAGCCAGCAGCGGGCTAGATTACCCCGCGCTCGACCGCACATCCGGTTACTCGCTCAGCTTCGACCTCCGGCTAGACGCCGAGACCCACGTCAGCGACAACCGCGCCGGCCTTAGCGTCATCGTGATCAGCAGCGACCTGCAGGGCATCGAGCTCGGGTTCTGGGAAGACGCCATCTTCGCCTACGACACCGACGGCAGCACCGGCTTCACCCGCGGCGAAACCGTGAATCGACAAGTCGTCACGCCGTTCCCCGGATCGACCGAAAGCACGCTTTACGACCTCGTCGTCGCCGGCAGCGCCTACTCGCTCTTCGCTAACGACGAGCTCGTTTTGGAAGGCAGCCTCCGCGACTACTCCGGGTTCCCGGGCACCGGGCCGCTCAACCTCGTCAACCCTTACGACAAGCCCGACCTGATCTTCATCGGCGACGACACCAGCCAGGCCGGCTCGGCGTTTCTGCTGGGTGACGTCGTACTCACCATCCCCGAACCCAGCGGCCTGATGGCTCTGGGCGTGTTGGCCCTAGGCGTGATGACCAGCCGCCGTACACGTGAAACGCGGGTTATGTGATCCGCCCGATTAGATGAACCGAAGCCGTTAATAAAAATCACGTCAGCTGCGGTTCAACTTTTTCCGCGATCAGCTTGCCGATGTTCAATGATGCGGTCGCCGCGGGCGACGGGGCGTTGTTGACGTTGACCACGCCCTCCGCCTCATCGATGAGGAAATCGTCCACCAGCCCGCCGTCGGCCGTCACCGCCTGGGCCCGGATACCCGACGGGCAGGGGGTCAGGTGTTTCGCCTCGATCTCGGGCATCAGCTGCTGCAAAGCCTTGACGAACGCCCGCTTCGAATAGCTCCGCCATATCTCGCCCAAGCCCATCTTCCAGTGCTTCGCCGCTATCTTCAGGAAGCCGCCGTAGGTCAGCGACTCGAACAGGTCGGGGAAATGGACCTGAAATTTGCCGTAGCTCTCCCGCCCCAGGGCCAGCACCGCGTTCGGCCCACACTCGACGCCGCCGTGGATCATGCTCGTGAAGTGCACGCCCAGGAACGGGAACGCCGGGTCAGGCACGGGGTAGATCAGCGTCTTGCACAAGCGCTCCGCCTCGGGCTTGAGCACGAAGTACTCGCCCCGGAACGGCACGATCTGGGCCGCGGGCTTGACGCCGGTCATCTTCGTCACCCGGTCGCACTGCAGGCCGGCGCAGTTCACCACCAGCTTCGCGGCCACGTCGCCCGCCGTCGTCTCAACAACCTGCTCGCCGCCGACACGACGCACGCCCGTCACCCGCACGCCGGTACGGACCTCATGCCCCGCGTCGCGTATCAGCTCGGCCATCTTCTCACAGACTTGCCCGTAGTCGACGATCCCCGACTCGGGCACGTGGATCGCGCCGACCGACGCGGCGTGCGGCTCGATCTCCTTGCACCGCTCCGCCGAGACCATCTCGCAGTCGACCCCGTTGGCCCGGCCGCGTTCGTAGATGTCTTTCATCTTCGGCAGCTCGCGTTCGTGTGTCGCCACGATCACCTTGCCGCAGAGCTTGTACGGGATGTCGTGCTCGTCGCAGAAGTCCTGCATCGCCGCCTTGCCCGCCCGGCAGTTGACCGCCTTGAGCGAACCGGGCTTGTAGTAGATACCGCTATGCAGCACGCCGGAGTTGTGGCCGGTTTGGTGATGAGCAAGCCGCTCTTCTTTTTCCAGCACCACCAGACGCAGGCCCGGCCGTCGGCGAGACAATTGGTACGCCGTGGCGAGGCCGACGATCCCGCCGCCGATCAATACGGCGTCGTATGGCTTAGTTGACGTCATGCGTTTCTCGCTCCGATCTCCAGCCGGAGTCTACCCGCCGCAGACCCGTCGATTCAACCCGCGCCGCGCATGCGTTGCAGCTGCTTCCGCTGCTGATGGGCCGAGAACTGCTGGATGATCCGCTCGACCCGGCGTTGCTCGTTCAGATCGGCGAACTCGAACTGAAAACCCAGCGTTACGCCGTTGGCCTCCGCCTGCTTATCGATGACGCGGACAAGTCGAGCCTCGAGGTCGAGAGACTCGTCTTCGCCCGGCAGAGGTACGTGTACCGCATATATTTTGCCCTCCATCTGCTGCCCCGCTTCAAATTCCATCGCGGCCGACAGACCCACGCCGCGGTCGCTGAGGTCGAGCACCCGCATCGTGAACGGATCCCGATCCTCCGGCCATTCCGGGCAACGCAGCTCCGCGGTCATCCCAAGCGCCGACGTCGAGACCCGGAAACTCGCCCGCCGCTGGGCCGAAGCGATCCCCTTCACCGGCTGCAGCCGCACCGCCGTCACCCGCGTCTTCGCGTTCAGCTTGAACCAGCCGACGTCGATCACTTTCGAGCGGGCCTTCATCCGCGTGCTGGCGGTGATGACATACACCTCGACGGCCACGCCCTTCGTCAATACCTCGGCCTGCTTGAGGCTGCCCGGTTTCTCGACGACCAGCGATCCATCCCCCGCGTCGGCCGACAGCAGCCGAGCGCGAATCCGCGGCAGCTCCACGCCCCCGTCGGTCACCGGCACGACCTCGACCGGCCGGTTGTGCTGCGCCAACTCAGCCAACGTCGCCCGCCAGGCCTTGACCATCATCGGGTTTTGCTTGGGAGTCGACATCTTCCTCGCGCTCGGTTTCCGCTACCGATATACGGACTTCTCCCCTCCTATCGGCGAAAAAACGGCCAAAAAATAGCCCGGCCCTGCTTCCGATAGTCCTTGCCCAGCCGCGCCAGACCGACCCACCAGCAGCGTATTTCCCCACAAAGGCCTGGATCACGGTTGTGCGGCCGAAACCAAAAATCGTTACTTAACGTATGCTGAAACGTAAATCCAAACCCAACGCCAAGCCCGGCGACAAGGAGAATCCCAGGAAGTCTCATAAGCCTCGGCTGTCGTGGACGCTCGCCGCGGCGGTCGTCACGCTGCAGGCCGCGATGCTCGCGACCCTCGCTGTCACCACCCAGTGGCAGCCGCCCAAGGTCCGCGTGATCGAAGCGCTCTGGGCGTGGACGCAGAACGCCTCGTTCTATCCGATGCTGATGTTACTAATCGGCGGGCCGCTGCTGACGTGGCTGGCGTTGTCGTTGGACCGCAAGAAGCTCGCCGTCCTGTCGGCGTCGTGGGCGGCCTTCGGTCTCACCCTCGTACTCGCCTTCGGAGCCGAGGCCCAGTCCATGCTCCAGACCCTGTGGGATCAGGTCCCGATCTGATTCTTTCGCTCGCTTAAAACTCAGGCTGACTTGCTCAGCGGCGTGGGCTCGGACGAGACCTTGGCGTCGGCGTCGCGGAGGATGTCGTAGACACCGGGGTCGGGGCGGTCGGCGTCGGCGATGATTCGAGCGCCCGAACGCAGGGTCACGTATTGGTAGACCCACTGGATCAGCGTCACGACCTTGCTGCGGAAGCCGACGAGGAACAGCAGGTGGATCAGCATCCAGGCCATCCACGCGGAAAAGCCGGTCAGCGGCAGCCGGTTGAAGAGGTTGGCGACCGCTTTGGATCGGCCGATCACGGCCATCGATCCCTTGTCCGTGTAGCTGAAGTCCGGGCGGGTCTCGGCCTTGCCGGTAATCTGGCGGTTCAGCCACTTCGCGGCGTAGTTGCCCATCTGCATCGCGGCGGGCGCGACGCCGGGGACGGGCCGGCCGTCTGCTTGCTTGACGTGGGCCGCGTCGCCGAGGCAGATCACCTCGGGGTGGCCGGGCACCGAGAGGTCGGGCTCGACGATCACCCGGCCGCCGCGGTCGAGCTCGACGCCTTCCATCGTGGCTAACGCGTCGGCCCCCTGCACCCCGCCGCCCCACAGGATCGTGCCGGCCCCGTGGGTCACGACTTCGCCGTCGGGCCCCTCGAGCCAGACGCGGTGCTTCTTGATATCGACGACCTTTGTGTTGAAGCGGACCTCAACGCCCATGGATTCCAGCTGCTTCTGGGCCGACTCCGATAGCTTCGGTGGGTAAGGCGTCAGCACCCGGTCCATCACGTCGACCAACATGATGTGGGCGTCTTCGATGTCGATGTTCCGGAAGTCCTTCGACCAGACCTGTCGGGTCAGGTCGGCCATCGCCCCGGCCAGCTCGACACCCGTCGGCCCGCCGCCGACCACCACCGTTCGCATCAGGCGACGCTTCTCGTCCGGGTCGTCCGTCACCTCGGCCCGCTCGAACGCGGTTAGCATCTTCTTGCGGATGCGGAAGGCGTCGGCCAGGGTCTTGAGCCCCGGGGCGAATTCTTCCCACTCGTCGTGGCCGTAGTACGACGTCCGCCCGCCCAAGCCGATGACCAGGTGGTCATACGGGTAGTCTTCGAGCGAGCAGCAGACCTTTTTGTTCACCACGTCGATCGAATCGACCACGTCCATCACGATCTCGACGTTCCGCTGCTTGCGGAACATCGCCCGCGTCGGGGCCGCGACCTCGGGAGCCGCAAGTGCTGCGGTAGCAACTTGATACAGCAACGGCTGGAACAGGTGGTGGTTCTGCTTGTCGATCAGCGTCAGGCGGATCGGTCGGCCGCTGGCGTCGTGGCGGGCCTTGAACTTGCGGGCGAAGTTCAGGCCGGCGAATCCGGCCCCCAAAACGACGACATTGATGGGTTCAGTAGGGTCTGGCATGACGGTAGATTAACGATATCGGCAAAAAATTGCGACTGAGACACAAGCTCTGGTTATCGAGGTAGGTTAATTGCGCCCTGGCGCGGGAGTGTAGGCGATTTACCACCGATTGTGGGCCGCAACCCGCGATTTCAGGGATTTCCGCTCGTCGCCCTCTTCCCGTCGGTCAATTTCTCAAAGAGCGGACGGCTCGGCGGGGACGCCAGCGGGCGCATCGGCCCACCCGCCAGTTCCCGCAATAATCCACCGCCGTCCGCACTCGTCGTTGAGCTGGCAACCCCCCGCGGCGTACGCAGCGACATAAGATGGCTCGAAGGCCGGGGTGTTGCCGGCCGACTCGGATGCTGGCCCTCCGGTCGGGGCTGAGCCCTCCCTACGGCTCAGCATCCGATCAACCCACCCCCGATTCTCTCATAACCACTGGACCAAAGATCCCGAGGGGGTCAAATGGGATTAAATCCATTCAAAGTCGGGCTGCTATTGCCGGCCCAAAACCTATTCCACGCACTCCGTCCAGGCCCAAAGGGCGGGAGTGTAAAGGGAGCCGTTGCGCCGAATGTAACATCTTCTTGCGGCAGTCCTTCGGCGTGCCCATCAAGGAATACATAATTAGACGTCCCGTTTTCAAAGTAAGCACGTTCAGGATTGCCGAAATCCCTACGCTCCGCTTCAGCCGGCGGGTGCGGCTGCAAAGGTGGAGTAGAGGCTCGGCCGTCCACCCATGGCGACCACCAAAATTCGCCAACCCCGAAAGGCCGACGCCACCCGGAAGCACAGGTAAACATCATCAACTCACCAGGCAACTCGGGACGATCTACGTTACTTAGCGTTCGGAATCCCGTCATGGTGCGTTCAAGAAAACATATCTGCCTATTCATGGCAATTGTCCCCCGATAGCCGACCGGCGCGGTGTTGCGGACATTGCCCTCGCCTAACGCATTCTCCGCTTCCGGGCAGGTCCACGCTCCGTCCTGAGACCATCTTGCCAGGATCTCGTTGTTCTTTTCGTACACATTGGGAGCACTACCTAAACTAGTCACTCCCATATACTCTGCGTATACATACCAAGCCGTAGGCTCTCCCGCCCCATTATCATTCCTACCCCAAGCTATAGCTCCATCTCGATCTGCGGCATAAGAATGAACCGCGATACCGGTCTGCCTCATGTTGTTGAGGCAAGCCATCGTCCGAGCCGAAGCCCGAGCTGCACTTAATACGGGCAGCAAAATCCCAATCAACAAAGCGATGATGCTGATCACAACCAGCAATTCAATCAAGGTAAAGCCTCGAGAATGTAACGCCATTTTTTTGATGTTTAAGAGTGACATGACAATCCAATCAATAATTTTGGTGTAAGAGATGACGCAAGCTGTAGGGAACAAAGACGCAAGCACGCGGTGAACAAGAACCTTATTTCACCCTCGAAATCACACTATCTTCGAAATATGCTACGTACCAAACATACCTTATTTGTAACATGAAACATCATTAATTTCATCATAAAATGCTAGAAAAGGTAAATTTTGGCCTTCAGAATTGTTACATGTACCAAAAGTGATCGCTATGACCTGCCGCGCTAGCCATATCCATTGCTTTGTATTGGGCTTGCCAGTCATGCCCTTAGCAGACCCGCGATTACGTACCTCGAAGGATGTGCAACCGCAGTCTTTTCGCCCGATTACGACGAGGTACTTTATCCCTCCTGGAAGTGATCTGTATCCAATGCTCAGTTTTACCTCACGATCGTAATTTTGCGGGCTGTTCAGGCCAGTAGCATCTGGCAGCTATGGGCTCGGTATCTCCGAAGGGGTTAAATACAATCCTCCTACTCTTTTGCTAAGCCCGGATTTTCGGCGCTTGCTCGGTTGCGCGGGGGCGGTGATGGCGGTATCTCATCAAGGATGAGCCGTACATCCAAGTCACCACGGAGGGTGGCGATCGTGGCGTTGCATCTCGGTAGGCCTCGTCACCATCACGGGTGACACACCTTGGAGACTTGGCCCCAAGGCGTGGCGGTGATGATCCACCCTCCACACACCTTGTCCAAAGCGACAAGGTGTGGCACCCGGCTTCGCCATGCTGGTCGCGGGCAGCCTGCTGGCACGCGTCGCCGCCGAGGTTGACCCAAGCCCCACACAGGAAGATTAAACACAACCTCTCCCTCTTCGGCTTACGCAAGGGGATCTGCCTTCTAACCGCGACACAACAACCGAAATAAAACGCAGCGCACGGTTGATGAACCGCAAGCGACAGCCGACAAGAGGTAACCGCGACTCGGCAAAACACCACACCGTCGTGGCAAAACGGCACACTCGGCCCGCACAACGACGGGCACCCGCGGCAAAACGTGTTGGACTCGCCGCAAAACGCGCACGCATGGAGGCTAAAACGTGAAGATCGCTCGGCAAAACGCCGTGGTTCTCCGGCAAAACGCGGGTGAACGGCCGCAAAACGAAAGCTCCCGCGGAGGGCCCAAACATCCCGCCGCGTTTTGCGAACGGCCCGTGTTTGTCGTTAAACCGTGCGGATCGGATCGTCGCTGACAGTTGTGATGCTTAAATACACCCGGCGGTCCTCCGGAAGTTGGCCCCACTCCCAATCGTGGAGTGATAAATTTCAGGGGGCCGGGGGGATGGGGTCATACGCGTTTGTTGTCGGCAAGGTGACTCACCTACGCACGCCGAAACCCCCACGCTTGAAAACGCGAGCCCGGCCCTCCCAGCGTGCCGTGGGTAGTGGTCCTTGCCTGTCACCACCGCCCCGCCGCCGGGTGCCGATATATGGGTCTGTCTACCAGGGGGCCGAACGTCACGTTTGTGCGCGAAAAAACGAACATTTTCGCTCGCCAGTCTCGGTAACCGCAACAACCACAGAACGATAAATTTTTTGTCGGTTCGGGAAAATTTTTCCATTTGATCTGCGTTTCGTGCGCACGAACAAACCGTTTATCGACTCAACACACCGTCAACCCCAGACACACAATTCGTAGGGCCGGATTCATCCAGTAAGTACCGCTAAATGCTAGCCTGCACAGCCGGATGAATCCGGCCCTACTTCCCCTTACCACCTAAACGGGGGCGGAGAGCGATCGGGATAGCTTAAGTCAACTTTGATCACATCATCTGCTATTTTTGATCGAGATACGGTCAACGATTGATTGCGGCTCAAAAACACTTTGTTATTCATGCCAAGACTAAAACCGTTGGCCTTTTGGGACGAAAACTCAGCACGACCAGATGGCGTGAATTTAGTAAAAATATAGGTATTTCCTCGGCCGTCTGGAAAGCTCTCACCTACCCTGAGATCGTAATCCGAATTTGCCATTTCATAATTAACACATCCCATCAAAATCAACACAAATAATAGCACCAATGATATTTGAGTTGGCTGTTTCACAATACTCCATTCGATAACCATGAAAAAAGTCTTGACCAACTGATGAGGAGAAGAGAAGAAAAAGTGTCAGGGACCCTTGACCTGCCATTATTTTCTTATCTCAATATTGAGCACGGATGCAGAACCATGCTGGCCGCTGAAGGATACCTCTAGCTTGTCGAATGGATAAGGGGAAGGCCAGACAATCCCTTCCAAGAAGCGCCTTACGGGACCAGGCGTGTTGTTGATGTAGCCTATTTCCCAAGAACAAAATTCTTCCGATGTGTAGTACGGCTTACCTAAATATTGATTCACCTCACTTCTACCGATGGATTCAAACACCGTCCCGTTTGGCTTATATACCTGATAAGGGGAAGAGCGATCCCATTGTTTTTCGCCCAGCATAAGGGGCAAAAGTAGGTATCTACTTTCTTCACTTGTATCTACCCATAAATCGAAAATCTCCTCACTGCTGAGATTTCCATGGGTTTTATTTGTCATGTAACTCGGTGCCACCGAGTTGTAAATCACTAATAAAATCAAAACGACTGGAAACGACATCACGATAGCGCAGCTCGCGAAAATAAAACGCTTTGACATCACTTACTCTTCATTTCCGGGAAAGAATAGTTGTCAGGAATATTGTTTCTGGTCAGCAGCTTAAATTTCAGTAAATCCCAAGAACGTAGAACTTAACAAACCGCTTTACGTCGCATGCAGCGAGTTTATCGGTTTCGTCGCGACTGAGGCACCGGCGAAGGGGGTTTCGCGGGAGGCGTCGACCATGGAGTCGACGGCGCAGTCGCTGAGGAGAGCGAGGCTGACTTGGCGTTTGTGGCTGACTTTGGCTTCGAACTCGGACCAGAACTTGTTGACGATGGTGCGGATGGCCCAGTTGGCGCCGTCGCTGAGACCGCAGATGTTGTTGCCGGGCATCGAGCCCATGCTGGCGGCGAGTTCTAACAACAAGTCGAGGTCTTTCATCTGGCCTTCGCCGGCTTCGATGCGGGCGAGGAGTTTGTAGAGCCACTTGCTGCCCTCGCGGCAGTGGGTGCACTGGCCGCAGGACTCGTGGCTGTAGAAGTGGGCGCAGTTGCGGGCCATGGCGACCATGCTGACGTCTTCGGGGATGACGGTGATGCAGGCGGTGCCGAGGCCGAGGTTGTTCCACTTTTTGCCGATGTCGAAGTCGAGCTCGACGCCTTGGAGGGCTTCTTCCTGGGAGATGACGCCCATGGAGATGCCGCCGTGGAAGTAGGCCTTGGTGGGACGGCCGTCGAGGGCGCCGAGGCCGTACTGGTCGATGACGTCGGTGAGCTTGACGCCGAGGTTGTCTTCGTAGACGCCGGGGCGGTTGACGGCGCCGGAGATGCCGATGAGCTTGGTGCCAAAGGACGCGGGGACCTGGGGCGGGGCGCCCTCGGGTCGGCCCTTGCCGCGGGCCTTCCAAGCGTCCGGGCCGTCGAGGACGACGTAGGGGACGTTGGTCAGGGTTTCGACGTTGTTGATGATGGTCGGCCGGGCAAACGCGCCGGCGACCGCGGGGAACGGCGGCTTGATGCGCGGCCAGCCGCGCTTGCCCTCGAGCGATTCGATGAGGGCGGTCTCTTCGCCGCAGATGTAAGCGCCGGCGCCGCGGTGGAGGTAGAGGTTCGGATCGCGTTCGTTGACCTTGCCCATGCGGGAGCCGGGGCCGAAGACCTTGTTGTCGTAGGCCTCTTGGATCGCACGCTCGAAGGCTTCGCGGTGGTGGTGGTACTCGCCGCGGATGTAGAAGTAGGCGGTGTCGAGCTGGCAGGCGAGCATGCAGATCGCGATGCCTTCGATGATGCTGTGGGGGTCGAACTGGATGAGGATCTGGTCTTTGAAGGTCGCGGGCTCGGACTCGTCCGCGTTGATGCAGAGGAACCGCTGACCGCCGTCGGGCGGGGGGAGGAAGGACCACTTCATCCCGGCGGGGAAGCCCGCCCCGCCGCGGCCGCGGAGCTCGGCGGCCTTGACAGTGTCGATGATCTCGGACGGCTCCATTCCCGCGGCTTTGTCGAGCGCTTCGTAGCCCTGCTGCGCGACGTAGGCGTCGTAGTCGACGAACTTGCGGTCGGCGAAATCGCCCCACGGCGGGGTCGGGATGCGTTTGAAGAGGAGCGGTTGGTCAAGAGGCATGTTCGTTCTCAAGCTGGCGGACGCGGTTTTCGAGTTCGTAGAGGCGGTCTTTTTCCCGTTGCCGTTTCTTGATAATGCTCATAGCCAGAGTGGCGAAAAGCCAGTAAAAAGCCGTAGCGACCCCGATAAATCCGATGACAATCAGTATTCGGGTTGGGAAAGACATAACTCGATCTTAAAAATCAGGTTGTTGTTGATCGTAATACTTTAGCTGCTGCCCGGGTCGGGGTCAGGTTCAGCGGGGGTCGAAAAACCTTGGACTTCGGTGAGTTCGACGGCGTCGACGCTCCAGGGGCGGTCGACGGCGAACTCGTCTTCGTTGATCTGGAACACCTCGCCGGGCTGGAGCAACGGCGTGCGGAAGGCTTTTTGGGCGAGGCGTTCGCGGCGGGGCGAATCGCCGCGGAGCTCGATCAGGCCGGTGAAGCGGACGGGCTGGGGCGAGTCGTTGCGGAGGGTGACGGCGACCCAAATGGCATCGCGGCGGTACTCGGTGAAGTCGAATTCGTGGCGTTGGCGTTTGCCGTTCTCGTCGCGGAGGACGACCTGACCCCGGCCCGACGAGCGGATCAGGCCGAGCTCGTAGACGAAGCGGTACTCCCAGGGCAGGGAGGCGTCGGCGTCCGACGTGCTGGCGCCAGGGGCTCCGGGCAGCTCGACTTGGGTTTCGGGGGCGATGTCTTTTTCGTTGTTGTCGTTACCCTCGCCTTGACCGGTTACGGATACCGGTTCGGCCTCGGCCAGCTGCCGCTCGGCGCGGTCCAGCTTGCCTTTGAGCCGTTGAATGGTGCGGGTCTGGAAGTCGATCTGGGCCTGCAGATTGGGGGCGGCCGAGGCGAGGTCCTTGCTCTTTTCGGCGAGACGCTGCACGAGGATCTGGTTCTGCAGCGTCAGGTCCTTGACGAGGTCGATCAACTCTTCGCGTGACATTCCATCGAGCTCAGCGGGCTGCTCGTTCGCAACCGCCCCGCCGCAGTTCGATCCGATCAACAGAAAAAGGCTTAGAAACAACGCCGGTTTGAAACGCAGCAACATGGCAAAACTCCCGTGGATGCGGCGTACCGGCCGGGTCGCCGCGTGGGCAAAATTAATTTGGCTTGGGTTCCGCTTCCGGAGGCGGAGATGTGGGTTTGACCTCGATTTCTTCGATGGTGGTGCGACGCAGCGTAGTCGTCGGGTTGAGTTGTTCTTCTTCGACGGTTTTGTTGACCACGGTCTTGTTGTGGTCTTTGACGGGCTGGACCACGTTGTGGATGGTGAGGCCGAGGTTGCGGCAGGCTTTTTGGAACCAGGGCATGGGGCTTCTCTAATGCGAGCCGCGGGGACGGTCAGTCGAGCTTATCAAGCACTTCGCCGACGCTTTCAGGGGTCACGTTTTCGTGCAGCGTCTCGTCGACGAGCATACACGGGGCTCCGCCGCAAGCGCCGATGCACTCGACCTTCATGAAGGTGATCTGGTCGTCGTCGGTCGTCTCGCCCGGGCTGACGCCGAGCTTTTCGGACACGGCCGCGCTGATGGCAGCCTCGTTCATGACTTCACAGCTCACCGACTGGCAGACCCAGACGGTGTGCTTGCCACGCGGCTGGGTGAAGAACTCTTCGTAGAACGTCGCGGTGTCGAGCAGCTTCGACGCCTCCATGTCGAGGAAGGCAGCGGCCTCTTCGATCGCCTGGTACGGCAGCCAGTTGTAGTGGTGCTGGATCTCGTGGAGGATCGGCAACGCCATCGCCTGGCGGTTGGGGTAGCGGTGGGCGTAACGCTTCTCGAACGCGTCCTTGATCTCGTCGGTGAGATACGGGGTGTCGCGGCGATCGATCTCCATCGTGCCGGAAGGTTTAGTTAACCAAGCCATCAAGAAACCTTTCTCGAAACTTCAGCGGCCATTTGGTCTCGCTGAATAATTGCTGCTCGGTAAGCAGCGATGATGCCGCCGTGCGTTAAATAGCATCGCGTATATGTAATGGCGGCAAACATTACAAACGAACCTAGTAGTAGCCATGGGTAACGCATACCCGCAAGACCAACGACCGTTGCCAGACCATATCCGAAACCACAAAGCAAAACGATGCCCCAACGGCGCGATTTGCTTTGCTCGGAATTCATCGATCCAACTCCGCCGCGATGATATTCAAACTACCCAATACCGCGACCGCGTCGGACAGCAGGTGCCCTTCCAACATCTTCGCGAACGTGGCGAAGTGGATGAAGCTGCTGGCGCGGTGTTTGACGCGCCAGGGCTGGGGGCCGCCGTCGCTGACGATGTGGAAGCCGTGCTCGCCGTTGGCGGTTTCGGTGCAGGCGTAGACCTCGTTGATCGGGGCCTTCCACTTGCGGTTGGTCATGACGAGTTGGAAGTGTTCGATGAGGCCTTCGATGCTGCCGTAGACCTCGGCCTTGGGTGGCTTGATCATCTTGCCGTCCGCGTAGGTGTTCATCGGCCCGCCGGGGATATCGTCGATGAGCTGCTCGATGATGTGCATGCTCTGACGCATCTCTTCGAGGCGGATGAGGTAGCGGCCCAGCACGTCTCCCGTCGTGGCTACCGGAACTTTAAATTCAACTCCGGGGGCGCCCTGGCCGTCCCAGTTGTCGGCGTAACAGAGGTAGGGTTCGTCTTTGCGGACGTCGCGCATGACCCCGGAGGCGCGGGCGACGGGTCCGGAGCAGGACCAGTTGATCGCTTCTTCCTTGGTGATAACGCCGATGCCTTCGGTGCGGTCGCGGAAGATGCGGTTTTTGTTGAGCATGCCCGCGAGGTCGTCGAGGGCCGGGGGGAGCTTTTCGTGGATGATCGACTTGACCATCTTCTTGAATGTTTCTTCGTCCGGCAGGTCGGCCATCGCGCCGCCGACGCGGGTGTAGTCGGGGTGGAAGCGTTGGCCGGAGACGTAGTCCATCAGGTCGAGGATGGCTTCGCGTTCGTTGAAGCCGTAGAGGAAGCCGGTGAACGCGCCGAGGTCGAGGGCGGCGGCACCGACGCCCAGCAGGTGGTTCTGGATCCGACCCATCTCGGCGAGGATGGTGCGGACGGCTTTGCACCGCGGGGTGATGCCGATGTCGAAGAGTTTTTCGACGGCGTGGTGCCAGCTGATGTCGTTGCAGATCGGGCTGACGTAGTCCATCCGGCTGACGATGGTGACGTACTGGTTGTAGTCGAGGGCCTCGGCGAGTTTTTCGAAGCCGGAGTGGAGGTAGCCGATGTGCGGCGTGACGCGGGCGACGCGTTCGCCGTCGAGCTCCATGACCATGCGGAGGGTGGTGTGGGTCGCGGGGTGCTGAGGGCCGAAGTTGAGCGTCCAGCGGTTGTCGCCGCCGGGGACGTCGTCTCGGCCGAGCCCGCCGGGGCGTAGCGGGTCGTCGAGGTAGGGCGTGGTTTCGACGTCGAGGTCGATCGGCTTGAGGTCGTAGGGCATAACGAGAATTCGTCGCAGGATTTACGGCTAAATATCACCAAATTGTACGCGCCCGGAAAGCCTCAGCCAAGGGGGTTGGTCGATACACTGTCATTATGACCTCGGCGGCCCAAGACATCCTCGACGCGGCGGAAGCGCAGGGTTTTGCGCTGGCGGGGATCGCCTCGGCCGAGCCGAGCGAACACGCGGATGCGGTCCGCGATTGGGTCGCCGAGGGTAAGCACGGCACGATGCGGTGGATCGAGAACCACCTCGACGTCCGCCTCGACCTGCAAAAGTTATTGCCGGGAGCGAACAGCGTGATCGGCGTGTGCGATGCTTATGCCTCGGGGGCTGATTTACCCGGAGCGGGCGACAACGACCCCGATCGGCCGCGTGGCCGCATCGCCCGCTACGCCTGGGGCGACGACTACCACAAGGTCATGAAGAAACGGCTGCACAAGCTGGCTGACTCGTTGGCCGAGCAGTATCCCGATCACGGCTTCCGCAGCGCGGTCGACACCGCCCCGGCGCTCGAACGCGAGATCGCGGCTCGGGCCGGCCTAGGTTGGCAGGCGAAGAACACGATGCTGATCCACCCCCGGCACGGCTCGTACACCCTGCTCGGGCTCGTCGTCACGACGATGGAACTGCCGACCTCGAAGCAAATGGACTTTCCGGGGGCGACTTTGGAGGCCACCGATCACTGCGCGAATTGCACGCGTTGCATCGACGCTTGTCCGACCGACGCGATCGCCAAGGGCGGGTACTCGATCGACGCGTCGCGCTGCGTGAGCTATCTGACCATCGAACACCGCGGGCTGATCGCCAACGAGCTGCGCGGCGGCATGGGCGACTGGATCGCCGGCTGCGACGTCTGCCAAGAGGTCTGCCCGTACAACAAGATCGGCGAACGCCACCCGCTCAAGGTCAACGATCGTTATGAGCCGAGCCCTCGAAAGTTCAACGAAGGATTGGACCTGCTCGACATCCTGACGTGGACCGCCGACGACCGGGCCCGCGTGTTCCAAGGCTCGGCATTGAAGCGGATCAAGCTCGACATGATCCGACGCAACGCGATCATCGCGATCGGCAACGTGTTGGATAATTACGACGAGGCCGAGCAACAAAAAATGCTCGACGCGGTGCGGGCGTGCAACGACGACGAGAGCGAGATCGTTTCGGTTACCGCACGGCAGATATTGGCGCAGCACGCACGCGTGCCCGCATGACAACTTTACATTTCACACAGCCAAACGCTTAGCGGGAGACGCGCAGCGTCCCGCGGTTCGTCGATGAAGGGCGGCTTCGCAGCGTCCGCTAAACGTGAAATGAGATGCGTCAAATCTGCGAGTACGCCTAGAGCCGGCGGACGATGGTCCGCAACGCCCCGGCGATCTCGGCGAGGGCGAGGAGGCCGACCGCGAGGCTAAGGCCCATGCCCAGGACGACTAGGCTGCCGGTGTCGGATGCGCCCATCAACCGGAGCTCACGGCCGAGGACCAACGCGCCGGGGACGGCGACGATGCCGAGCGTGCGCAGCGGCTTGATCATGAGCGACAGGGTGCGGTGGGTCTCGCCGCGCGTCTGGTCGCCGGTGTCGCGCCAGGGCCGGTCACGCCAGAGGCGGGCGATTCCTCGGCCGGTGTTTTCGAGGGCGGCGGCGAAGCGGGTCAGCGGGCCGGGGCCGGTGTGGTCGAGGTCGCGGACGCCCCCCGCCCCCGGAAGCGTGCCCGCCCCCGGGAGGTAAGCGGGAGCGGGTTGGGTGCGGACCTCGTCGCGGACACGCGGCCGGAGGCTGCGGCGGCGGGCCGAGCGGTCGCGAGTAGAGGCGGGCTTGGGCGTGATCGCGGCGAGCGTCCGCTTCGGCTCGGGCGGGGTCCACGTGGGCAGTTTGGGTTTGGGTGGGTCCGCGGGGAGCTTGGGCTTGATGTCGGAGAACGGCCGGGACGAGCCGAGGGCTTTGTCGGACCGGCCGTGCTTGGCCAGCAGCTGCTCCTTCTTCTCCATCATCTGCTTGCGGAGTGCTTTGCGTTCTTTTTTCGAGAGGGTGGCGGTGCTTCCGGGGGTGGACATGATCCGGTTCCTTCCTTGGGTTTCCGGGCAGGGTCTTGCATGGGCTTTCTCCGCCACCTCACGACATCGGCCGCGTGATGCCGACAACGTGCGAAAACGCTCGGAACGTCCGATAGAAAAACCCGGCCGCGGGGGCCGGGATCGGGAGTAATTGGAATGGCGGGGTGAGCAACGCTAGGCCGCAAGCAACTTAGGCGCCGTGGCCTTCGGGGACGCCGACGATGCTGAAGCCGCAGTCGACGTGGATGGTTTCGCCGGTTACGCCGGTGGACAGATCGCTCAGCAAGTAGACGGCGGTGTCGCCGACCTCTTCGCCGGTGTTGGCGCGCTTCATGGAGCTGGTGTGTTCCTGGTAGGCGATCATCTGGTCCATGCCGCCGACGCCGGAGCCGGCCAACGTTTTAAACGGGCCGGCGGAGATGCAGTTGACGCGGACGTTGCGGTCGGGGTGGCCGAGTTCGTAGGCGAGGTAGCGGGTGGTGTGTTCGAGGCAGGCCTTGGCGATGCCCATGACGTTGTAGCCGGGCGTGACCTTTTCGCCGCCGTAGTAAGAAAGGTTGATGATCGAACCGCCGTCGGACATCAGAGGCAGGGCGCGTTGGGCCATGGCCAACAGCGAGTAGGCCGAGGTGTCGATCGCGCTGAGGTAGACCTCGCGTGGGGTCTTGTGAAACATGTCGGGCTTGAGATAGTCCTTGTCGGCGAAAGCGATCGAGTGTACGAGGAAGTCCATCGTGCCCTCGTCGCGCTGCCAGTCGGCGAAGACGCGGTCGAGCGATTCGTTGTCGTTGGCGTCGCAGGGGACCAGCCAGGGGTCGTCGATGCCGAGGCTCTTGGCGGCCTTGGCGACGCGGTGCTCCATCTTGCCGATGGGCAGGTAGGTGAAGCCGAGCTTCGCGCCCTGGGCGACGAGCTGCTTGGCGATGAAGTAGGCGTAGGAGCGTTCGTTGGCGATGCCGAAGATGAGGCCTTTTTTTCCGTCCATGAGTCCCATGCGGTCTCTCCTTGGTGCGATTGCGGTGGGGTTGCGGGTGATCTGTGTGACCGGACAAGGTAGCAGGCCGAGTAAATCCGGACAAAGACGACGCTTTCGGCGGGGCGATAAACCGGGTTGGGCTTTTGGAACCGCCGACGCTCGGGTTCTAAAATGTGGACGATGCAATGCGATCGGCACCAACTCGGCCAAACCGGGCCGGCTCGGCTTCACGCCGCGGCGGCAGCCGGGCTGTTTGGAGTGGTATTCGCGGTGCTGTTCTCCGCGGGATGCGACGGGGGGACGCCGACAACCGAGGCGGACGTATTAGCGGTGCTGCAGCAGCCTCGCACGGCGGTCGAACTGGAAAACCTCGCCAAAGAGGGCCGGATCGAATTTGTGAAGAACACCTGTACGACCTGTCATGTTGTAGAGGGTGCAGCTCGCGGTGCTCCCCGGCTCAGGAATCTCTATACCACTCAAGCCCAGCTCTTGGACGGAACGAAGATTAACCGCGACCGCAGCTACATCATCCGCTCGATCTTGCACCCTCGAGAAAATATCGTGGCGGGGTATCCTCAGGTGATGATGTCTTCGTTTAACTATCTTGAGGCAGAGCAAATCGCGGCTCTCGTCACCTACCTCGAGCAGTATTCCCCGAAGCCCGGCAACCGCGATGTCCGGGCCGGGTCAGCGGTTGAACGCGAATCGCGTTCCGAGGTCGCCGCCCTGCCGATCCCGCAGGAATAACCCTCAGTCATGCCCGATAGGCATCCGCCGCGTTTACGGCCGAGGCCGTAAACGGCCGATACCGTTATCACAGGCCACACAAACCGCAAACCGCGGGTTTCTTTGCTGGCATCGGCGTTGCATCTTTGTTTGGCAGCGTAGCTTTTCGTAGAATTTACGACATCGCGGAAGGCCAAACCGAGACGCGCTAGTATGAAGGCGTAAGCAACACCCAAGCACCTCACGGATAGCGAGACCCCATGTTCGAACGATTTACCGACCGCGCTCGCAAAGTCATGGCCCTGGCCAACCAGGAAGCCCAGCGTTTCAACCACGAATACATCGGCACCGAGCACATCCTCCTCGGCCTGGTCAAAGAAGGCTCGGGCGTCGGGGCTAACGTCCTCAAGAACCTCGACGTCGACCTCCGCAAGGTCCGCCTCGAAGTCGAGAAGCTCGTCAAGTCCGGCCCCGACATGGTCACCATGGGCAAGCTGCCCCAGACCCCGCGGGCTAAGAAGGTCATCGAGTACGCCATCGAAGAGGCGCGGAACCTCAACCACAACTACGTCGGCACCGAGCACCTTCTGCTGGGCCTATTGCGTGAGCACGAAGGCGTCGCCGCCCAGGTCCTGATGAACCTCGGCCTCAAGCTCGACGACGTCCGCGAAGAAGTCTTGAACCTTTTAGGTGCCGGCGTCGACCCCGAAGAAACCACCGGCGGCGAAGAAACCGCGGGCGGCGGCGGTTCGTCCAGCTCCGGCAAGTCGTCCAAGGGCAAGTCCAAGACACCGGCCCTCGACAGCTTCGGCCGCGACCTGACCGAGCTGGCCCGCGAAGGCTCGCTCGACCCTGTCATCGGCCGGGCGAACGAGATCGAACGGCTGGTTCAAATCCTCTGCCGCCGGACGAAGAACAACCCTGTGCTGCTCGGCGAAGCCGGCGTCGGTAAGACCGCGATCGTCGAGGGCCTCGCCCAGCAGATCATCGCTCAGGACGTCCCCGAGATCCTCATCGAACGGCGGATCGTTGTGCTCGACCTCGCCATGATGGTCGCCGGCACGAAGTACCGCGGCCAGTTCGAAGAACGGATTAAGGCCGTGATGAATGAAGTGCGTCGGGCCAAAAACGTGCTGCTGTTCATTGATGAGTTGCACACCCTCGTCGGCGCCGGCGGGGCCGAGGGCGCGATCGACGCGTCGAACGTGCTCAAGCCCGCACTGTCCCGCGGCGAGATCCAGTGCGTCGGCGCGACCACGCTCGACGAATACCGCAAGTACATCGAGAAAGACGGCGCCCTCGAACGCCGATTCCAGACCATCATGGTCGAGCCGCCGAACAAGGAAGACACCGTCGAGATCATCAAGGGGCTACGCGACCGCTACGAATCGCACCACCGCGTGAAGATCACGGACGAGGCCGTCGAGGCCGCCGTCGAGATGTCGGACCGCTACATCAGCGCCCGCGTTCAGCCCGACAAGTCGATCGATGTGATCGACGAGGCCGGGGCCCGCATCCGCCTCAAGTCGATGAGCAAGCCCCCGAACCTCGCCGACATCGAGGAGCAGATCGAACGTCTGTCCATCGAGAAGGACGAAGCGGTCAAGGCGGCCGACTACGAAAAGGCCGCCGAGCTCCGCGACAAGGCCGAATCGCTGCGTCGCGAGAAGGAACAGATCCAGCGCGACTGGCGGGCCAAGTCGAAAGAAATTGACGGCTTCGTCGACGAAGAAGTGATCGCCGAGGTCGTCAGCAAGATGACCGGCGTGCCGCTGACCCGCCTCGAAAAAGAAGAGTCACAGCGGCTGCTCCAGCTCGAAGACGAACTGCACAAGACCGTCGTGTCGCAAGACGACGCGGTCAAGATCGTGTCGAAAGCCATCCGCGTCTCGCGGGCCGGGCTGCGTGACCAGCGGCTGCCCGTCGGCTCGTTCATGTTCGTCGGCCCGTCCGGCGTCGGTAAGACACTATTAGCGAAAGCCCTGGCCGAGTTCATGTTCGGCGACCAGGACTCGCTCATCCGCATCGACATGTCCGAGTACATGGAGAAGCACAACGTCAGCCGCCTGATCGGGGCGCCTCCCGGCTACGTCGGCTACGAAGAAGGCGGCCAGCTCACCGAGCAGATCCGCCGTCGGCCGTACTCCGTCGTCCTGCTCGACGAGATCGAAAAGGCCCACCCCGACGTGTTTAACATGCTGCTGCAGGTCATGGAAGAAGGCCAGCTGACCGACTCGTTCGGCAGGCACGTCGACTTCCGCAACGTGATCCTGATCCTGACTAGCAACGTCGGTGCCGACCTGATCAAGAACAAAGCCGGCTTCGGCTTCTCGAAGACCGACGCCGAGGCCGACTACGACAAGATCAAGAAGACGCTGCAGTCCGAGATCGAGCGTTACTTCCGCCCCGAGTTCATCAACCGCCTCGACGAGATCGTCGTGTTCCGGCCGCTGAACAAGGAAGACCTCTCCACCGTGGTCGACTACGAGCTGAGCAAGGTATTCAAGCGGCTGACCGAGCGGGGCCTTGAGCTCGAGCTCGACCAGGCCGCGACCGAGTTCCTGATCGACAAGGGCTACAACCCCGACTTCGGCGCCCGGCCGCTGCGCCGCGCGATCAGCAAGTACGTCGAAGACCCCCTCGCTGAGGGCATCCTCAAAGACGACTTCCAGGACGGGCAGATCATCAAGGTCACCCGCGAGGAAGAAAAGGACTACCTCAAGTTCACCGGCGAAGCGAAGCCCGAAGCCCCGGAAGAAGAGGCGAACGAAGCCGACGATGAAGGCGAAAACACCGAAGAGCCCGCCGGCGCCGGGGCCGAGAACAGCTAATACTTGTTGTTCAAAAATTTACCTTTACGGCCCGCCGATAATGGCGGGCTTTTTTATGCCCCCTGCGCTATCCCCACCGCTAAGATAACGTTTGTGCGGCTTAAGTTCATGTGTTTTCTGGCCGAAATAATCCGTATACGGCAATCGCCCCACTCTAAAGTTGTGGCTCTCGCCGTCGCCGCCTGCGGAGACGTTTCGCTGCGGTACACCTAAGGGTCAGGTCCAGCCCGGGGCGAGAAACCACTTACTAGTTCATGAACGAGCAGCTCCTCGAACGCGTCCTCCAGTCGCCGCGGCTCCCCAGCCTGCCCACGATCGCCCTCGAAGTCATCGAGCTGGTCCAGCAGCAGAACGTCGATATCAAGCAGATCGCCGACACCATCAAGATGGACCCGGCGCTGTCCAGCAAGATCCTCAAGACCGTCAACTCCAGCTTCTACGGCCAGGCCTACTCGATCTCCACGATCAGCCATGCCCTCGTCGTCCTCGGCCTCAACAGCGTCAAGACGCTCGCCTTAGGCTTCAGCCTCGTCAACAACCTCGCCGAGCAAGGCGGCGACGGCTTCGACCACATGGAGTTCTGGAAACGCTCGCTCTTCACCGCGACCGCGTCGAAGACCCTCGCCCAGAAGGCCGGCGTCGTCCAGCAGGAAGAAGCCTTCCTCGGCGGCCTGCTCCAGGACTTGGGCATGCTGACGATGAACCAGACCCTCGGCAACGAGTACAACTCGCTCATCGCCAAGACCGACAACGTCCACGCCAAACTCCTCGACCTGGAGCAGGAAGAACTCGACCTGACCCACCCCGAGGTCGGCGCGAAACTCGCCGAGTCGTGGAGCCTGCCCGAGCTTTTGCAGGGCGCGATCCGCTTCCACCACGACCCCGACAAGTCCGGCCTCGACACGCGGAAGGTCGTGCAATGTGTCGCCCTGGGTAACCTTGTAGCCGACGTCTTCGTCCTGCCCGAAGAAGAATCTGGCACCGCCCTCGAAGCCTACAAAGACAAGGCCGTCGAGTGGTGCAGCATCCCCGAGGAAGACTGCGAAGAACTGCTCAAAGAGATCCACAAGCAGACCAAAGAGATGCAACGGCTCTTCGACCTGCCCACCGGCGGGCTGGGCAACGCAGACGACATCCTCGCCTCGGCAAACGAGGCCCTCCTAAACCTCACGATGCAGGCCCACCAGCAATCCAGCCAACTCCAAGAGCAGGCGGCCAACCTCCAAGAAGAAAACCAGAAGCTCGAAGACAAGGCCTACACCGACCAGCTCACCGGCAGCGCCAACCGCCGGGCCTTCGACGAGTTCGTCGAAGAGCAATTCGTCGAAGCAACCGCCGAGGCCCCGTTGACCATCTTGTTTATGGACATCGATAAGTTCAAGGTCTTCAACGACACCCACGGCCACGCTGTCGGCGACGAAGTCCTCGTAAAGTTCGCCCAGGTCCTCGAAGCAGCGACCGGCGACCAGGGCCGCGTCTTCCGCTACGGCGGCGAGGAATACTCGATCATCTGCCCGCAGACCACCCGCCTCGAAGGTGCCAAGTTCGCCGAGCACGTCCGCGCCACCGTCGAGGCCGACTGCAAGATCACCAAGGACGATGGTACCGTCCTCGGCGTCACCGCCTCCATCGGCGTCGCCAGCCACGAGGGCGACACCTTCAAGAACGCTGACATCCTCATCAAGGCCAGCGACAAAGGCGTCTACGCCGCCAAAGACGGCGGCCGCAACTGCGTCCGCGTGTTCACCCCGCGGAAGAAACAAGCCGCGGCGTAACCGCACATAGACTACTGACCGTAAACATAAAAACCACGCCTCATCCGGCGTGGTTTTCGTTTACTGAACTGATTATTTTTGCTTCATGACAATCGCAGATCGGCCGGTTCAACCCAGAAAAATCCTCGGGGTCAGAAGCTGCGGCGGACGTTAACGCTGCGGCCGGCGCGGCGTTTGCGGTTGATGAGTTTGCGGCCGGCGCTCGAACGCATGCGGGCGCGGAAGCCGAACTTGCGGGCCCGCTTGATCAGGCTGCGACGCTTGGGGTAGTGGGTGGACATCGTGAACTCTCGCTGGGGCTCGGGGGAGACTTATCTCGTAAGCCTTTTTTGTTACTTAACTTCAAACAGGGTCGACGTGTAGGTCGCGTTGCCGCGGGCGTCGAGGGTTCGCACGGTCAGGGTGTGGCCGCCGGGCGAAAGGTCGGAGAGTGTAGCGGACCAGGCCTCGGTTGTCGAGTCGTAGATCAGGTCGGCGGGCAGGACCGGGGTGTATTCTTGGGCGTCGTCGAGCGTGTAGGCGATCGAGCGGATCGGGGAGTCGGTATCGACGGCGACGGAGCTGACGCGGGCGGTGCGACCGTCAAGGTCGATGGCCAGATTGCCCGCCGCGGGCGGGGTGTTGTCGATCAGGATCGGATCGGCCAGCCGGCGGGCGGTCAGGGCCATCTCGCCGGGGTTGTCCAGCCGATCGTCGGCCGACACGCGGAGCTGGTACCGGCCGTCCGGCACCTTGCGGGTGTCCCACTCGAACGAGGTATCAGCCAGGTTCTCGGCCAGCGGCAGCCATCCAGCGGTCGACGCGGCGGGCTTGAACTCGAGGTTGTAGAGCAGGCGGTCGCCATTGTCGTCGGTGGCTTCCCAGTTGACGCTCATGGCGGCGCTGGCGGGCTTATCGACGCCGGCGAAGTCGGGGTACGTCGCGGTCAGGCTGGCGAGGTTCGGGGCGAGGTTAGGGGTGACGTAGGCGAGCTCGACCTTGCTGACGACGGGCGTAGTGCGGTCGTCGGCGTTCAGGATGATCTGGTATTGCAGGTACCGGCCGGGCGGTGCGAGCACGTCGACAGGGTACGGCGCAAAAGGCTCGAAGCTGGCGGTGTTCTTTTGGACCACAAACCCGTTACTCCACTCCGACCACGGCGCGACCTCGGGATCCGAAACGTTGCCCGAGCGGGTCTTGACGACGACGCGATCACCCTCGGCCAATGCGGTGGGCGTGGTGACGTGCAGCTTGCCCCACAGGCTGATTTGTGATGCGTCCATGACCGGGCTGGTGTAGGTGCCGGCGGCGGCGGTCTGCTTCGAGAGGTCGATCAAGGTGGCTGGATTGGAGCCGCCCACGATCACGCGGTCGCCGTCGAGCATGAGGGCGAGCAGTTGCTCGGCGTCGAGGTCGTTCAGCACGGCCGTTTCGCTGCGGACGGGGTCGATGCGGTAGATCTGCCCCTCGCTGCCGGTGCCGACGAGCAGTTTGCCGTCGGGCAGTTCGACGAGCTTAAGTACCGCGACGGACTCGCGGAAGACCTCGCGGACGAAGCCCTGGGTGTCGATGCGGTAGACCGCGTTGCCGTTTTTGTTGCTGGCGTTGCGGGTGGCCGCGGGGCGGGCGTTACGGGTCGGGCGGGCAGCGGTTGAACTGCTGCCCCCAGTAGTGATCTTGCCGGATTCGCGGGCGGCGAGCAGGCGTTTACGCACCTCGGCCCGCAGGGCGTCGAGCTGTTCGGGCGAGGGCGGGCCGGCGGCTTCGGGGATGGTCGCAACCGCTTCGGCTTCGGGATCAGGCGTTTCGGCCTCGGCGGGTTCTTCAGCCGCGGCGGCTGCATCCTCGACGGGTGGTTCTGTTTCGTCCGCTGCTTCGGGCCGACCGGTTTCTTCCTCGGCGGCCGCGACCAGCCGGCCGGGGCGGGCCTGCTCGGCGTTGGCGGTGCCGGCGTAGACGCTACCGTCGCTAGCAACAAGCAACGCCCCGATCTCCGGCTCGTCGGCGTCGTAGATCACGAACGCCCCGCCGTCGGCGTCGAGCCGATAGACCAGCCCGTCGGTGTCGGTGCCGGCGTAGATCACGCCGTTCGGGCCCTCGGCCAAGCAGAGCACGTTGGCTTGAGCGGTATCCAGTAACTCGTCTACGCCGCCCTCTTTGTCGACGCCGAGCACCTTGCCCTCGGGGCCGGTCGCCAGCACGAGTTCTTCACCCCCACCTCGGAACGCGATGTCCCACACATAGAGGACATCCTCGGGCAGCGGCTGTTCGTCGGTTACTTCGAGTTCATCGCCGGATAACTCGACCACCACGACTTTCGACGCACTCCCGCTCAGGGCCACGGCCACGGTTTGCGTCTCGGCTAACGGAGCAATGGAAAATACCTGTTGGTCCTCGAACTCGAGCGAACCCACAACCTCGCCGTCGCGGACCGCCAGCAGCATGCCCTCGGGCCCCGCCGCGACCAGCGTCGTATTGCCGACCTTCGCGAGGTCGAACACCAGCGAAGCCGACTCGGGAAGCTCAGCCAATACTGAGGTCGAGGTCGCGAGCTTCAAGTCGCCCAGGTTGGTTACAACGACGCCGTCAAACTCGCCCGCCGCGAAGTCGGCCTCGGTCGAGTGGGTCCAAGTCTGCGGTTGGATCGCGTGGGCCGGGGGCAACGGCAACGCGGACAGCAACACGCCGAACATCAAAACGGGGAGGCAGCGAGCGGAGAAAGTCGTCAAGGGAAAGATTCCTGTAGGAAAACGCGGCGTGAACAAATCTGCCACGGTAGAGGGAACAAATCGTTAGGGGTTCGCGGGCAGCACCTGCAGCTTGAGCGACAGGTCGCCGGCGATCAAACGCTCGGCCGGGTAGGCTTGTTCGACGAAGCGGGGGTACGGCGTGATCGAAGACGACGACGTCGCCCCCAGCACCATCGATCGGCTCGACGGCAGATCACTCAGCGGCTGCCCCCCCACCGCCAAGCCCGGAGTCCGCTGCGGCATGCCGACGTAGATCATTTTCCGATCGATATCCGCCAGGGTTTGCAGGGCCGAGAGCAGTTCATCGGCGTTTTCGATCCGCGCGAGGTCGGGCCGGCCGGCGACCATGCGGTTGGTGAACCGGTTGGCGTCGCTGATCAGCAGTTGGTACTCGCCCGCGTCCAGGTCGCCGGGCAGGTCGAAAGGCAGCGTCTTGGTGTACGCCGGGCCGTCGAAGGGCTGAAGCACAACGTTGATGTTAACCGTCTCGCCGGGCCGGACGCTGCGTTTGTCCAGGCTGGCCGACAGCATCTGGTCTAGTTCGATCCCCTTCTCGACGGTGATATCGATATCGACCGACTCAAGCCGCAGCGGGTCGAACGGGTTCTGCATCATCGAGACGACCGGCGGGAGCATGTCGAAGATCAACCCGTTCAGGCCTTCGCCGGCGATGAGGCTGTCGAGCTCGAACGTTCGGCCCCCGGTGAACGTCATCGTGCCGGTGGTCCGCATGGTGTGGTACACCGGGGGTGCCTGCACGGCGGTGAGGCTCTGGGCGGTGACGGCGGCGAGGATGCCAGGCGTCATCTGTACGTCGTCGACCACGTGGTATTTGTAATCACGCACCGGCTGATCGGGCAACGCCACGCGAACCGAGACCGGGGCCGCAAAGAAGCCGAGGTCGCCAACGCCCGCCACGGCGCTGGCCTCGTCGCGGACGATGCTGCCGACGATGTCGAGGCTGCCGGCCCGCTTGAAGCTGATCGAGTCGCGGGAGACGACGAAGTGCGTGTAGCCGGTAGCCATCGGCAGGCGGGACGAGCCGACGGACGACATCGCGTGGCCGAAGCCCAGCACCGTACCGTCGGGCTGGACCTCGGTGACCGTCCCGGCGGCGCTGAGGTCGAGGTCGCCGTAGGCCAGCGGGATGCTGAGCACACTGCCGGGTTCGAGCCGAGCGTTGTCGAGGTCGACGTTGCTCGGCGGCTTGCCCGCGACCGCGGTCAGCGGGTCGGAGACCAACGCGATCCCGGAAGGGGCGAGTAGCGGCCCCAGCAGTTCGGCTGCTTGGCTGCTGCCGACCGCCATCGGCAACAGCATCGGCTGTACCTCGGCTTGCTTACCGAAGCCCGCGGGCGTCCGCACCGCGAAAGTTGGGTTGACACTTGGCGTAACTGGAGGGACTAGCCGGCTCTTCTCGAGGAGTTGCTGCACCCCGGTCAGGCCGGCAAGGCTCTGCCGAGCGGTGCGGGTCTGGGTTGCTGCGGTCTGCAACGCGGCCATCGATTGAGCAAGCGTTTCGGGACCCACTTGGCGGGCCTGCGGGGCCTCAACATCTTCCGCGTCGGCCCGCTCACCGACCTCTCGCATGTACTCGATCGGCTGCACCCCAACTAGGCAAACGTTGACATCGGCGTAGCCGAAAGCGAAAGCCCCGATCAACCGGCCGCCCTCGCCGATAACTTTCTCTTCTCCCTCGTCCCAAATATACATTGGCGAACCCGACATGCCCTGCACCGGCCCGCTGCGGGTCATCCTCTCGTCGGTGCAGATCACCCAGACCGTCGCCCGCTTGGCGGACGAATCGCTGATCACGCTAACAACCTCAAAGCCAAACGGCTCGACGCGGTTGCCCTGGAAGACCGTCTTGCCGTAGCCCTTCATCCCGACACGGACCTCGTCAACGGTCATGATGGGGGCCGCCGCTTGCTCGGCAGGTTTGTGTTGGTCGGCGTGGGCGTGGACCGAGTTGAGAACAAAACAGAAAGTAAATGACGCGACGAAAAGCAGTCGTCGGATGGCGGAGTGTTGCATGAGATGCGAGCCTGTGGGCCGTGAAGTTTTTGACAATCGTGTAATAGCTTTAAATACTAGCCAAGCATCTTACCGCGATCGATGGTTTGTCGGCCATAAGCAAGAAGTTACTACGCGGTTATCTCGGTCTTGTCGGTGTCCGCAAAGAGGCGTGTCGCGATGACTCAGGAAGCGTTTGAAGTCCTCGATTACCGGTTCAAAGACGCCGCGTTGCTGGACGAGGCTCTGACCCACGCATCCTCGGCCGACGACCGCCGCAACTCGAACGAACGCCTCGAGTTTCTCGGCGACGCCATCCTCGGCTACGTCGTCTGCGAACACCTCTACCAACACTACCCCGACCTGCTCGAAGGCGACATGACCAAGATCAAGTCGGCCGTGGTCTCGCGGAGGGTCTGCGCCGAGATCAGCCGCGACATCCGCCTCGACCGACTTTTAAATCTCGGCAAAGGGATGACCAGCCGCCGCGGCCTGCCGTCGAGCGTCGCCGCCGCCGTGCTCGAGTCGATCATCGCCGCGATCTACCTCGACGGCGGGATGGAAGCCGCCCGCACGTTCATCACCCAACAGGTCGGGCCGTACATCGTTGAGGCCGCCGCCTCGAACCACCAGCAGAACTTCAAGAGCGTGCTCCAACAGCTCTCGCAGAAGCTGATGCCCTGCAACCCCGCCTACCTATTGCTCGACGAAAAAGGCCCCGACCACGCCAAGGCGTTCGAGGTCTGCATCGAGATCGAGGGCCGGCGTTTCGGCTCGGCCTGGGCCAACTCGAAGAAGCAGGCCGAGCAGCAAGCCGCGCTCAACGCGTTGACCGAGTTGGGCCTCGCCACCGAAGACGACAACGGCGTCATCCACCTCGCCGATCCCGAGCAACTCCCCGAAAAGCTCGGTGCCGCCACCGCTCCGGCAGACAACCCGCCGGATGGGCAGCAGACCCAATAAGGCTTCTGATTTATTCACCCACAACGCATTTCCCGCTTCTCGAACCCGCGAGAGATCGGGTAGCCTATCGCCTCGCGATTCATGTCATTCATCTTTCATCGAAGGCCGCACGACCGTACGGCCCGGAGTTCAACCGCTATGTCAGAAACCGTCGCCTGGGGAATCATCGGAGCCGGAGCCATCGCCAAAGCGTTCGCCGCCGGCGTCAACGAACTGACCAACTCCCGCATCGCCGCCGTCGGCAGCCGGTCGAAAGAAAAGGCTCAAGCCTTCGCTACCGAAAACGGGATCGCCGACGCGGCGTGCTACGGCGGCTACGACGAGCTGCTCGCCGACACCGCGGTCGACGCGGTCTACATCGCCACGCCCCACCCGATGCACGCCCGCTGGGCGATCAAGGCCGCCGAGGCTGGCAAGCACATCCTCTGCGAAAAGCCCGCCGCGCTGAACCACGCCGAGACCATGGCCATTCTCGAGGCGGTGCGGGCCAACGGCGTCTTCTTCATGGAGGCGTTCAAAGACCGCTGCCACCCGCAGACGCACAAGCTGCTCGAGCTGATCGGCGAAGGCGTGATCGGCGAGCTGCGGGCCGTCTCGGTCTCGTTCGGTTTTAACTGTGACTACTGGGGGGTTGACCCGGAGGGCAGGCTGTTCGCCCCCGAGCTCGGCGGCGGCGGGATCCTCGACGTGGGTTGCTACGCCGTGGAGATGGCCCGCCTCTTGGCCGGCGCCGCTCAGGGGACTCACGCCGTCGACCCCGTCGAGGTCAAAGCCACCGCCCACCTCGGCGAGACCGGCGTCGACGTGTACGCCGCCGCCACGCTCAAGTTCGACCACGGCTTCATCGCCCAGGTCGGCACCGGCGTCCGGGCCGAGCTGCCCAACGACTGCTTCATCTCCGGATCGAAAGGCACGATCACCCTACCCGACCCCTGGCTCAACCGCCGGGACGGCGCCGAGGCCGGCGTGATCCGCGTCAAGGTCGCCGGCGAAGACGAACAGCTCATCGAAGTCCCCGCCGAGTACAGCGGCTTCGGCTACGAAACCCACGTCGCCGCCGAGGCGATCCTCGCCGGCCAGACCCAGGCCCCCGCCCCCGCGATGACCTGGGCCGACACCCTCGGCCAGGCCCAGACCCTCGACGCCTGGCGCGAAGAGATCGGCCTCCTCTACCCGCAAGAAACCCCCGAAGGTTTCCCCGCTCCGATCAACGGCCGCCCCGCCAAGCCGGCCGAAGGCCACGGCATGAAGTACGGCCAGATCCCCGGCCTCGACCGCCCCGTCTCCCGCTTCGTCATCGGCTGCGACCACCAACGCACCTTCCCCCAGGCCGCGGTCCTCTTCGACGACTTCGTCCAGCGCGGCGGCAACACCTTCGACACTGGCCACATCTACGGCGGTGGCGTCCCGGAAAAACTCCTGGGCCAATGGATACAGAGCCGCGGCGTCCGCGACGACCTCAACCTCCTCGTCAAGACCGCCCACACGCCGCGGTGCTTCCCCGACCTGCTCAGCCACGACCTGATGGAGTCTCTCGAACGGCTGCAGACCGACTGCGCCGATATTTACATCATGCACCGCGACAACCCCGACGTCCCTGTCGGCGAGTTCGTCGACGTCCTCTCCGAACACGCCGAGGCAGGTCGCATCACCGTCTTCGGCGGCAGCAACTGGAGCGTTGAGCGCTTCGCCGCCGCCAACGAATACGCCAAAGCCAACGGCAAGCGGCCCTTCTCGCTGCTCAACAATAACTTCTCGCTGGCGCGCATGGTCAACCCGGTCTGGAACGGATGCGTTGCGTCTTCCGAGCCTGCGATCCGCCGGTACCTGATCGACAACAAGGTCCCCCACCTCGCCTGGTCCAGCCAAGCCCGCGGCTTCTTCGTCTCTCGCCAAGCCACCGGCCGCATCAGCCAATGGGACCACGACAACTCCTGGGACTGGCCCAAAAACCGTCAGCGCCGCGAGCGCGCCTTCGAGCTGGCCGAGAAACACGGCGTCACCGCGATCAACATCGCCGCCGCCTACGTCCTTCAGCAACCGTTCCCCTCGTTCGCCCTCGTCGGCCCCCGCAGCCCCGAAGAAATGGCCACCACGATGCCCGCCCTCGGCGTCACACTCACCAAAGAAGAGATGGCGTACCTCGATCTACGCGATTGAATACACTCCAAAATCCATTCGTAACAACTTTAGCCCCGGGTCAATGACCCGGGGCCGTAGGGGTCAAGCAGGCTTTTAATAACCACAAAACCTAAAGTTACGCCACTACGTCGCTCGTAAATCGGCGTCTATGCGCAATCAGTTAACGAAGTCTCCTGCCGTTGGGAGATGTTCCCACCGGAGCGCAACCATGCCCGATCGATCTCTCTGCTTAAACCGTCGCCTTACCCGCCTATTGAGCGTCGGCGTCTTGTTGTTCGCCACGCTCGGATCGACCGGCTGCGCCACCGACCGGCAAACCGGGGCACTGATCGGTGCCGCCGTCGGTGCCACCATCGGCCTCGTGATTGCCAGCGATCACGACCACCATCGGCACCGTCACCACAAAGACTACGACTACCACCACAAACCCAAAAAGACCGTCTACCACCATCCGCCCTACCGCGATCCCTACTGCAAGTAAGCGAACAGCACCTCACCCGTTGTTCGCGACGCCTTCGCCCGCCAGGAATTCTGCGCACCAATCCCGTATCTCGTCCCGCACCCGGACGAACGTCGGCCGCATCTCATCGGCAGTCAGCTTTCCGGTCTTGTCGTCGGGATCATCGAACGAATGGTGGATCATGCGCTCCGCCCCCGGGAATACGGGGCAGGCTTCTTGCGCGTTGTCGCAGACGGTGATGACGGCGTCGAAATCTTCTTCCAAATACTCGTTGAGATGATCGGAAGAGTGGCCGGTAATGTCCACGCCCGCTTCGGCCATCACCTCGATCGACAGCGGTTGCACACCCTTGGGCTTTGCCCCGGCGGAGAAGACCTCGACCGCGTCGCCGCCGAGGTGCGCGAGCCAGCCGTGGGCCATCTGCGAACGGCAGCGGTTGGCGGTGCAGAGGACGAGGTAGCGTTTGCGGTCGGTCATTCGTTCGGTTCTCAATGCCACGCCGGGTCGTAGGCGTTGGGGTCGGGATCGGGCTGGGGCAGCCGGTCTTCGTGGACCGGAAGATCGGGTAAAGCTTCGATGAACTTTCTGCCGTAGGGCCTGGTCATCATCCGGCTGTCTAGGACGACCACCTTACCCGTGTCTTGTTTAGAACGGATGAGCCGGCCGAAGCCCTGCTTGAACTTCAACACCGCCTCGGGCAGCGAGTAGTCGGCGAACGGGTTGCCGCCGCGGGCCTTGATCCGCTCGGTCCGCGCCTCGATCAGCGGCCGATCCGGCACGACAAACGGCAGGCGGGTGATCACCACCAGCCGCAACGCCTCGCCCCGCACGTCCACGCCCTGCCAGAAGCTGTCGGTGCCGAGTAAAACGCTACGGTGATCCCGCTTGAACGTGTCCAGCATCGCGGTGCGTTGCATGCCCTCGCCCTGCACTAGCATCGGCATGCACCGCTGCATGAGGTGCGGCCGGATCCATTCCGCAGTCTGCCGGAGCATCGCGTAGCTGGTGAACAAGATAAACGCGCCGCCGTCGCTTTCGTCGAGGTGACGCAGCAGCGTCGGCATCGCCGCGTCGGAGAATTCGCGGCGTCCCGGGTCAGGCAGGTGCCGGGCGATAATGAGTTCCGCTTGCCCGGCGTAGTCGTACGGCGAACCCAGCAGTAGCCCCCGGGCCTCGTCGCAGCCCAGCCGCTGCTTGAGGTGGGCGAACTTGTCGGGGCCCGCGACACGCGATGCGGGCTTGATTTCGCTCGCCGAGGCCGTCTTTGCCGGAGGCGACTTCCGGGGGGCCGTCGCAAGCGTCGCCGAGGTCATGATCACCGGCAGCGGGTCGTTCCGACTCGTCTTACTCTCGAACAGCCGCTGCCGCATCAACGGCCCGACCTCGACCGGCGAGCTGCACAGCTTCACCCGATCGAACCGGCCCCGCTTCGTCACCTCGACCCAGTACACGCTGTCCGGCACGGTCTGATCGATCAACGCCTTGACCGTGTCGCCCAGCGACTGCGCCCGGTCGGCGTAGCTCTGCACCTCGATACGGTCGTCCTCGCCGTCGAGCGCGTTCTTGACCCGCAGCAGCATCAACGCCAGCTCGTGCAGCAGCGGCGTCAGCGTGTTGCTGATCGGCTTCGGCTCGCGGATACGCCCGTTGCTCCCGCCCCGGTGCTGGTGCCAAACGATCAACTCGTCGAAGAAGTTTTCGCTGGCGGTGTAGGCTTTTTCGAGCGCGAGCACGGTGTTGTTGAACAGCCGGATGTCGAGCTTGCCCTGCAGCGACGGCAGCACGCCGCGGTGCCGCTTGGCCTGGTAGAGCCGGGACAAGAGGTAGCCGACCTGGAACCGCGTGACGCTGTGGCCGAAGTGGTCGCTGGCGACGTCCTCGATCGTGTGCGCCTCGTCCAACACCACCGCGTCGTACGGCGGCAGGATCGCGTACCCCCCGTCGCTCTCGGCCCGTAACGCGAGGTCGGCGAAAAACAACGCGTGGTTCACCACCAAGATGTCGGCGTTCATCATCCGCCGACGCGCGCTCTGGTAGAAGCATTCGTTGTACGTCGGGCAGCGCTTACCCAGGCAGTCCTCGCTGTCGCTCTGCACGTCGTTCCAGACGTTCGGCGATTCGAGCTGCGGCAGGCTGGCGAGCGAGCCGTCGGGCGTGTCTTTCGACCAGTCGACGATGTCGCGGATCGTCCGCTCTTCGGAGCTCTCGTCGAACAGCGAGGCCTTGCGTTCCCACGTCCGGTTCATCCGCCGCAGCGACACGTAATTGCCCCGCCCCTTGACCAACACCGCCGAGAATTCGTCGCCCCCCGCCCCCGGAATGATGGATTGCAAGAGCGGAACGTCCTTCTCGATGATCTGTTCCTGCAGCGCGATCGTGTGCGTCGAGATGATCACCCGCCGCTTCTGCTCCGCCCCGCGTTCCCCGGCCCGCAACACATGGGCCACCGCCGGCAGCAGATACGCAAACGACTTCCCCACCCCCGTCCCCGCCTCGACCATCAGCTGCTCCCCGCCGTCGAGCGCCTGCTCGACCGCCTCGATCATGGCGAGCTGCTCGGGGCGTTGCTCGTATTGTTCTCCCAGCCGCCGAGCGATCGGTCCGTCGGCGGCGAGGATGGCGGTGGGATCGAACGTCACGGCGTGATTGTACGCCCCAGGAAGACACGTTTAAAAAGAACCGCGCTCAGACCCGCAGTCGGTCACGGCGTTGGCGTTGCTCCAGACGACATCGGCCCCAGCACCGGCGACAGGTCGATCGCCCACGGCAGCACCAATTGGTACCCCAAGAGCAGCACAACAATACAGATCAGCGATACGATCCCGCCCGACGACAGCAACGCCGACGCGGGGATCCGCCCCGTCGCGAACGCGATCGCGTTCGGTGGCGTCGACACCGGGAACGCCATCGCGAACGAACACGCCAACGCGGTCAGGACCGTCAGCTGCACCGCCAGCGTGATCCCCGCCTCGGTGTCAGGGTTCGACAGGCCGATCGCGATCACCATCGGCACCAACACGTTCGCCGTCGCCGTGTTGCTCATAAACGTCGACATCCCGACGCCCAGCAAAGCGATGATCACCGCCAGCCAGACGCCCTGCAGCTCGGCGAACGGCAGCGCCGCGATCGTGTCGATCAGCCCCGAGACTTCCATCGCCTTGCCCAGCGACAGCCCGCCCCACATCAGGATCAGCACGTTCCAGTCGATCGAATCCACGTCGTGTTTATCGAGGACGCCCAGCGTCGTTAAAGCCGCCGCGGCGAGCAGCGCGACCGCCGCCGAGCCGAGGCCGATGTCGAGGATGCCGCTAAACACCCAGAGGAAGATCGCCACGCCGAGGATCGCCAGCGTGATCTTGCCCTTCCACGAGATCGGCTCGGTCGGCCGCTCGATCGCCGGCAGCTCCACCCCCGGCGTCGGCCGGAACATCACCAACAACAAACCTCCCGCCACCGCGATCAGGATCAACGCCAACGGCACCGCCATGATCATCCAGTCGACAAACCCCAGGTTCAGCTCCGGAAACTTCTGCTGCAGCGCCGCCATCGCCACCGCGTTCGGCGGCGTGCCGATGGGCGTGCCGATCCCGCCGATGTTTGCTCCGAACGGCACCGCCAGGATCACCGCGTTGTGGAATTTATCGTCCTCTGGCAGCGCCTTAACCAGGGGCGTAATGATCGCAATCATCATGACCGCCGTGGCCGTGTTGCTCATCCACATCGAGAAGAACGCGGTGATCAGCATGATCGCGAAGATCAGCGTCGCGGGCTTTTTCGCAAACGGCTTGAGCAGCCGGGCGGCGATCTTTTTGTCCAGGCCGTGCTTGGTCACCGCGGCCGAGAGCAGGAACCCGCCCATGAACAGGATGATGATGCCCGAGGCGAACGGGGCGAGGAACACCGTGTAGTTCGGCAGGTTTTCGAGCCCCTGGCCATCGACCGTCGGAAACTTCTCGGCCATCCCCCCGCTGCCGGCCAGAAAAACGATCTGCATCCCGATGATCATCAGGCTGGTGGCGTAGAGCGGGATCAACTCGGTCGCCCAGAAGATCACCGCGACCACAAAGATCGCCGCCGTCCGCCGGGCGAGCTCGTCGACCTGATAAGGCAGGCCGTAGTACGTCACCACCGCCGCCACCGCGGCGATCAAAATCGTGATCCAGCGTTTGCGGTCAGACATTATCTACTTCCTTCAACACGGCGTTACACCAAGCACGAACACCGTCTAACGCAGACCCCAAGAGGCTAGGGCATTCCCCAGCTTTTGCGGGCGACCGAATAACGTTTATCAGATTAGTATCAATCCTTATGCCGCGTCGTTTTTTGCGTGCATATGCTGTCCGCCCCAAGCCACGCCGCCTTAAGTCCCACTTTTTTATTAGCACCAAAGAGAATTTAAACCATGCATCTGATCAAACTATCTACGCTCTGCTTCGTTCTGCTCGGTGTCTCGGCCCAAGCCGGCCACCACGAAGCCGACGCCAAGGCCGACAAACTCATCCAGAAAGTCATCGCCGCCGTCGGCAGCTACGCCGACCTGCAGGCCAAGGGCGACGTGCAGTACAACTACGTCTACCGCGACAACACCACCTTCACCTCCGACATCTCCACCGAGCGCTACCTCTTCGACGGCGAGCTGTCGTGGGCCGAGTACCACGTCCACGACAAGTTCGTCTTCCCCGGCCAGGACGGCCCCGTCGTCCAGGGCTGGGACGGCGAAAACGCCTGGACCACCCTCGCCGGCCAACCCGTGACCGATCCCGAGGCCGTCGGCCTCGCCGCGTTTCTGCGCAAGACGAATTTCTACTGGTTCGCCATGATGCAGAAGCTCGACGACCCCGGCACGATCCACAAATACAAAGGCACCCGCGACGTCCACGGCACCGCCTACGAACTCATCGAACTCTCCTTCGACGTCCCGGAAGGCACCGAGGCCGACACCTACCTCCTCTACATCCACCCCGAAACCCACCGCGTCGACCGCTTCCTCTTCACCGTCGTCGACTTCGGCCTGACCGACCCCGTCCTCATGGAGGTCGACCACCAACGCTTCGGCGATATCGTCCTCCCCGTCACCCGCCGCTACACCCCCGCCCTGTCGTGGGAAGGCGACGTCGCCGACGACGCGGTGTGGATCGACGAACAGATGACCGACATCGAATTCGGCAACGGCTTCACCCCCGGAGACTTCAAAGCGCCCGGTTGATCGCCGCCGCTCTTTTCCTAGCTTTGTAGCGACAAATTCTAAGCCAACGCGTGGGCAACTCGTTCCCGCCGGCCACAAACCTCGCATTGATACCGTTTACGGAACAAGAGCGGCAGCCCGAGCAGGACGACCGAAGCCAACGCCCAGCCCACTCCCGGCCGGGTGCGGTAGATCTCGGCCGAGCCGCACTCCGGGCATTTGCGATCAATCCCCTGCTCAAAATCGGACGCATCGAGGTCGACCGAAGCATCGCCCAGCCGGGCATCGCGTAAGAGTAATTCGGCCGACTCGAGTTGGTCCTGCGGCACGCGGAGGTCCACGCCGACCGCCACGCCGTACATCCAGTCGGTCCCGACCGTGTGCTCGTTCGCCAACCGAGCAGGGACGCCGCAGCCCTCCAGCATCGCCCGGTCGAGGTGCGCCTGCTCGGGCGTGGTGTACGTCCGCAGCACTTCCCACTCCACATCATTGGGCGTATTTCTCGGCACCTCTACCCGGCGGATGTTCGCCAACCAGCTAAGCGACATCAAGAAGATCAAGGCGAGCAAAACAACGCCGCCGACCAAGACCAAGATAAAAACGGAGGGCGTCATATCCATTTGTCTCAGCTTAAACCGTTGTCCGTACCGGTTCCATTAAATTTCTTGATCCGGGGTGCAGGGGCAGAGCCCCTGCCGCCCGCCGCGCAGGCGACCGGCCAACAAAAAAGCCGCACCGGATGAACCGGTACGGCTTCTTAGAAATCAGAACGAACCTCGAACTACTTGAGCTCGACTTCGCCGCCGGCTTCCTTGATCTTCTCGGCCAGCGCTTCGGCTTCTTCCTTGGGCGCGGCTTCCTTGATCGGGCTGGGGGCGCCGTCGACCAGTTCCTTGGCTTCCTTGAGGCCCAGGCCGGTGGCTTCGCGGACGGCCTTGATGACCTGGAACTTCTTGTCGCCGCCCGACTTCAGGATGACATCGAATTCGGTCTTCTCTTCGGCTTCCTCGCCGCCGCCCGCGGCAGCGCCGCCGGCGACCATCACGGCACCGCCGGCGGCGGGCTCGATGTTGTAGGTTTCCTTGAGGTAGTCCGCGAGTTCCACGGCGTCCTTGAGGGTAAGGCCGACGAGCTTGTCGCCGAGTTCTGCAATTGCGGCTTCTGCCATAACTAAACTCCAAACGTTGCGTCCCTCATAGGTCGCCGACCATCGGCGATTTAACCCCGCGGGGCCAGTGAGAGATCGGTTTTAAAACAAGGGGTAATTCTTGATGACTTCCGGATTTCCGGGGGTGGGTTAGCCGACCTTGGCGATGGTTTCGCCGGCTTCGAGTTTTTCCTGGATCGTCTTGATGATGCCGGCGAGGTTCTTGCCGGGGGCGGTGATCGCACCAACCAGGTTCTGGCCGGGGGTGAGGACGATCTGGACGACCTTGGCCTGGGCTTCTTCCTTGGTGGGGTATTCGGAGAGCTTCTTGATCTCGTCGGGGCCGAAGGAGATGCCGTCCATGACGGCGCCCTTGAACTCCATGTTCTCGAGCTTCTTGGCCCAGTCGATCAGTTCGCGGGCGACGCCGACGACCGAGGCGTCTTCGCCGGCCGGGTAGACCATGGCGGCGGGGCCTTCGAGGAACTCGCTGAGCCCTTCGAGCTCGCCGTCCTTGAAGACGCCCTTGGCGAGGCTGTTCTTGATGACGCGGACCTTGATGGACTTGCCGGCCAGCTCGGTACGCAGGGCGTTGTTGTCGTTGGCTTCGACGCCGCGGATATCGATCAGGACCGCGCCGTTGAGGCCGGCGAATTCCTTGGCGTAGGCCGAGGCGATGAGGTTTTTAACGGGCTTGCTCATGGTGATGCTCGTTTCGTGGGGCAGCGTTGGCTGCGGGCCGCCAGATGGGCGGTAGTTGTTTCAGAAAAATACGGCTTACGCTTCGACCAGGACCGAGGGCGTCATCGTCGCGGTGATCGCGATCTTCTTGACGTACTGACCCTTGGTGGCGGCGGGCTTGAGGCGGGTGATCAGGTTGATCATCGCTTCGGCGTTTTCGACGAGCTGCTCGGCGGAGAAACTGTGCTTGCCGATCGGGGCGTGGATGTTGCCGCCGTCGTCGTTGCGGTACTCGACCTTACCGGCGGCGAAGGCTTTGACGGCCTCGGCGATCTTGGGGTCGACGGTGCCGGCCTTGGGCGAGGGCATCAGGCCCTTGGGGCCGAGCACCTTGCCCAGCTTGGAGACGACCCGCATCTGGGCGGGCTCGGCGATGGCGACGTCGAAGTCCATCCAGCCGTCTTCGATCTTCTTGACCAGGTCTTCGCTGCCGGCCTCGATCGCGCCGGCGGCCTTGGCTTCTTCGACCTTTTCGGGGGCACAGAAGGCAACGACCTTCTTGCTCGCTCCGCCGATGCCGTGGGGCAGGGAGACGGATCCGCGGAGCATCTGGTCGGCCTGCTTGGGGTCGATGCCGAGGTGCATGTGCAGCTCGACGGTCTGGTCGAACTTGGTCGACCGAAAACCCTTCAGCCTTTCAACGGCTTGGGGCAGCGGGAGCACGTCGTCGTTGGCGACACGGGCGTCCGCGGTATAGCGTTTACCTTTTTTCCGAGACATCGGGCTCCTTTCGATTAGCCGACTCGGGATTGAGCGGCGGAATCTCCCACGGTCAGGGCCCGTGGTTGGCCTCTACAAAACAACGCCGATCGGCGATCGACGGTTAACCATTTTTAGTCTTCGACGGTGATACCCATCGAGCGGGCGGTGCCAGCGACGATGCGGCAGTTGGCTTCGACGCTATGGCCGGAAAGCTCGCTGCCCTTTTCTTCGGCGATGGCTTTGACCTGGTCCATGGTGACCGATCCGACCTTTTCTTTGTGCGGCACGCCCGAGCCCTTTTCGACTTTCGCAGCGTCCTTCAGGAGGACGGCGACGGGCGGGGCCTTGACTTCGAATTCGAAGGAGCGGTCCTTGAAGACCGTGATCACGCAGCCGACGACCTTGCCGTTCAGAGGGCGGGTACGGTCGTTGAACTGCTGGATAAACTGGCCGGGGTTAACGCCGTGTTGGCCGAGGGCCGGGCCGATGGGCGGGGCCGGGGTGGCCTGGCCGCCGGGGGCCTGGATCTTGAACTGCGAGCTGATTTCTTTCTTGGCCATGATGAGCTTTCCGGTTTTCCGGGGTCCCGTGATCATTCCGGGGGCGAGAGCTTGGTTTTCTGAGCGGTTTACACCGACGAAACCGCCTGAGTCGGCGGGCGACAGCGAGCCGCATAGTGTACCAGTCCCCACAGGCTTGACAAGTCCGCCTCACAGTTGGCCGCTCCACCGCCCTCCTGCGGAGAAAAACCGGCTTAAAGTACAAAAATGGAACCTTATCACGATCCCGAATCGTCCTGTTTCGTGCTGCCGCTGCAACCCGAGCCCGCCGTGGTCAGGTACGAGCCCGGCGGCGAGGGCGTGGTCTTGTTCACCCTGGTGTACGTGCCGCCCGCCCACCGCGGGACCGACGCGGCGCGGCGGGTCTTGGCTTTTGCGTTCGAACATGCGCGGTCGGCAGGCTGGAAAGTACGGCCGACCTGCTCATACATCGCCGGCCGCTACGTCCCCCGCCACCCCGAGGTGCACGACCTAATCGCCGAGTGAGCAGTCAGCCGTTGACGTTGACGCCCTCGGCACTGACCGGAGTCCGGCCGACGCTTAGGTAAGTAAAGCCTTCGCCCTGCGGGATCTCGGGGCTGTAGAGGTTGCGGCCGTCGAAGATCAGCGGGGTGTTCATCAGCGAACGGACCTTGCCGAAGTCGGGCTGCTTGAACTCCGGCCAATCGGTGCAGATGACCAGCGCGTCGGCGTGGCCGAGGGTGGCGTAGAGATCGTCGTGGTAGCCGATCGTGTCGCCGAGGACGACTTGGGTGGTTTCGTGGGCGACGGGGTCGTGGGCCTCGACGGTCGCGCCGGCGTCGACCAACTTCTTGGCGATGGTCAGCGCGGGGGCTTCGCGGACGTCATCCGTGCCGGGCTTAAACGCCAAGCCCCACATCGCGAACTTCTTGCCCGCCAGGTTTTCCTCGCCGCCGAAGTGCTGCACGATCTTGTCGTAGAAGTTCAGGCGTTGCTGCTGATTGACGTCGTGGACCGCCTTGAGCAGCGGCGTCGGCGTTTCGGAATCGATCCCCATGCTGACGCAGGCGAGGGTGTCTTTCGGGAAGCAGGAGCCCCCGTAGCCCAGGCCGGGGTAGAGGAACTTGTTGCCGATGCGGGCGTCGGAGGTCATGCCCCGCCAGACCTGATCGACGTCCGAGCCGTAGGCCTCGCAGAGGTTGGCGATCTCGTTGATGAAGCTGATCTTGGTGGCGAGCATCGCGTTGGCGGCGTACTTGACCATCTCGGCGGACGGGATGTCCATGACGTAGATCGGGTGCCCGTTGCGGACGAAGGGCTCGTAGAGCTTGCGCATCCGCCCGCCGGTGCCCTCGTCGGCGACGCCCACGACGACGCGGTCGGGCTTGTTGAAGTCGTTGATCGCCGCGCCCTCTTTGAGGAACTCGGGGTTCGACGCCATGAAGA
>JBCDJW010000016.1:0-87796 GCA_038747275.1 Planctomycetota bacterium
GGCGTATTTGAGAAACTCTGATTGGGGTCGGTCGCCAAGCGGAGTGCGTTAACGATCGATACGGCGATGAGAATGGCCAGCATGGCTATTGCACGGAACCGAACGGCTCGATTCATCGCTTGAACGAGTGTTTCTGGATTTGAATCGTTTGTAGAGGCCTTCATATCTAGCTGGTCGGATCAAAGTTCATCGGTTCTGATCTGAACATGTTTACTGCGATGGGACACCCGTAACTTCTTTTGAGCCGAGCTAACATTTGGATAAGTCTGACTTTGTAGATGGTCAATCGGCTCTGTTGGATGTGATGGCTTCATTCACTATTGCGAGTAATTTTGAGACGTTCTGATCGGTCATCATGTCGGCAGGGATGGATTTGACCTTTCCACCGATGACCAGTGACCCCGAACGATTCCGCCATTCTTTGCTGAGTACCTCGACCTGACGCTTGGCACCCGCCACTGGTTTGGGCAAGAGCCTCCACAGCAAACGCACAGGAAGTGGAGCGCCGACGCTTGCTGTCATACCCGTTCTGTTCACGCCTGGATCAACTGCAAATAGTTCTATGCCGTCCTCATGGAACGACTCTGCGAGGTGTGCGTTGAGCACCGCCCAAGCGAGCTTTGACTGTGCGTAAGCGCCGAGCAGTCCACCTTTCGTACCTTTTCGGAGAGTGTCGATGTCGAACTGCTTGACCGATTTGACCGCAGAAGTGGAGGGTGTGACCACAACCGAATGGCCGCGTAACTCAGCTGCCGACTTCAAGGCGCTGCGTAATGCGTGGGTAAGCAGATACGGCGCGATCGTATTGATCTCGAAATGCATCTCGTTGCCCATGTCGGAGACAACTAGATCGTCGCGAAGTACTCCTGCATTGTTAAATAATGCATCCACGGATTCGTACTGGTCAGTGATTTGGAGCGCTGAAGCGTGTAGCGATACATGGTCTGAGAGGTCGGTCTCGATCACTTGGATCTGGGCGTCTCTATCAATAGCCCGAAGCTGATCCAGTAACGGTGTCGTTCTCTGTCTGCTACGGTTTAGTAAGACCAAGTTCCAACCTTGTGAAACTAGGAGTTCTGCAAGCGCTGCGCCGATGCCGGTAACCGCACCTGTAATAACGGCGAGATGTGGGATTCCCGATAGTTCTGAGCGTTTCATATCATTCTGCTTGTGGGCTTTGGTTCGGATCACTCTATTTCGCAGGGCTCATGGAATCGTGCTTTTCCGGCGAAACTCCATTCGAAATCTGTAATGAGACCAGGCGCCCAAGAAGCACCACGAGAAAGATCTGTCCAAATACAGCTTCGAATACGGAGATCGATCTGGCGGGAGCGGTGATCGGGTTCACGTCGCCATATCCAAGCGTGGTCAACGTAACGAAGCTGAAGTAGTAGAGGTCACTAGCATCAGCGATTGCGCTCGTACCTGGTGCAGAAAAGGAGCCCGGATGAAGGGACTCTAGGGCATGAAACACGATCGCCCATGTGATTCCGGCTAGCAGATAGATACTGACGGCGCCGCTAATGAGTGCCGGCGTGGCTCGTCGTGCCAAAAGGATCCATCGCATGGCCATCACTAGTGTGATGATGCCGCATAATGCTAGCGCGGCATCGGCCAATGCGTGTAGGCTGATCGGGATTGCGGATGAAAGTAGCCGCAGAGTTGATGCGGCTAGAACAAGGATGATGCAGGTGATCATCAGCGGACGGTGAGTTGCCAGATCAACGAGGATTATGGTGAGGAGAAGGAAGAATAAGGCCTGTACGATCACCGCTGCGATCGCGCTTGGATCACGCAACGCATAAGGGGCGACCAAAACGTGAAGCAACAAGCACGCGAGTACGCTGTGGGCCGCGGCGGGAGACAACGGAGCAGATGTCTCATTCCGCCGCGCCATACGCCGCCTCCTGAACGCTGCTCGCTGATGACCAGCCGCCGCCAAGTGAGCGTTGGATGGTGATGTAAGTGGTGGTGACTTCGGACCGGCTCACAATCAGGTTGTCTTGAGCGGTGAAGAGCTCTCGCTCGCTATCTAAGACATTTTGGAAATCGCTTCGGCCCTCAAGATAGAGCTGGCGTGACAAATCGGCAGACTGCTGAGCCGCGGCTGATGCTCGGTCGAAGGCGTCGGTGCGTTCCAGCTGTCGGGCGTGTTGATACGTAGCGCTCTCGACGTCTTCGATCGCATTGAGTACTGCCGATCGGTAGCTCAAGAGTGCGATGTCCGCTGCTGCTTCTTGGGCGCGGACATCTCCGCGTTCACGTCCGCCATCGAAAATGTTCCACGAGAAGGATGGGCCGAACCCGAAGTTGAAACTGTCTGCGTTAAACCATGAATCGGCGTCAGTCGAGTTAAACTCGAATGATCCACCAAGGGAGAATCTTGGATACAGGTCGCCGAGTTCGACTCCGATGCGGGCGACCTCGGCTGCGAGCGTTCGTTCGGCGGAGCGGATATCGGGTCGGCGACGCAGGACGTCTGCGGGGATTCCGATTGCAATCTCAGCCGGAGGCTCCGGGATCGAACTCGAGGATGCGAGTTCTTCAATTAATGACGTCGGATTCTCTCCCAAGAGGACGGCAAGCCTGAGGAGCGCATCGCGAACATCTGCTTTAAGGGAGGGCAGCTCAGCCTCCGTGTTTGCGAGGTTGGTTTCCGCTTGAGCCACATCGAGTTGGGGGGCTGCCCCCGCGTCAAAGCGCGTTTGGGTTAGTTCCAAGCTCTTTAGCTGAATCTCGATATTCTGCATCGCGACGTCGAGGCGTGCCTGAGCCGTACGAAGTCCGACATACTCTGAAGCCACTTCTGTCGCGAGCAGAACCTGAACATCGTAAAGGTCCTCCACCGCCGCGGCGAGGTCGGCGTCAGCCGACTCTACAAGACGGCTGACGCGGCCCCAGACATCTAACTCCCAACCAAATTCAAGGCCGAGAGCGAAGAAGTCGAATTCGGCAGGGTCGTCGAGAGCCGGAAAACCATTCTGCCCCTGCTGCTCCCGGCTGTACGATCCGGTCGCATCAAAGTCCGGAAAGCGCTCCCCGGCGTTGACCCCTCGGATCGCTGCAGCCTGCCGTACGTTCTGGACTGCAGTCGCTAGGTCCAGGTTGGCGGCGAACGCGCGTTCGATCAGATCGTTGAGGATCGGGTCGTTCAGGGTGTCCCACCACGTTTCGATGGACTCGGGGCTGGCGGCGTTAAACAGACTTTCTTCGGACGCGGCCCAAGCCTTGTCGGTGTCTACGGAAGGGGGGGCGTAATCGGGGCCGATGGCTTGGCATCCCGAAAACGCGGTGGTCAATGCGAGGAGTGTGAGTAGTTTTAGTGGCTTCACGATGAAACCCTCATGCCCAGTCGTTCCGCAAAAAGCACGTATACGGTTGGTATCACCAGCAGTGTCAGTGCGGTTGAGAGGCTAAGGCCGGCAATCATGGCCCAGGCCATCCCGGCCCACATCGGCCCGCCGAAGAGTGCCAGAGGCAGCAGGCCTCCAACCGTGGTGAGCGTAGTAAGCAGGATCGGCTTCATCCGGGCGAGACCAGCTTTCGCGACCGCATCTCTAAGGCCCACGCCTTCGGCGACCGTAGACTCGATGAAATCGATCAGAACAATCGCATTGTTAATGACGGTGCCGCCAAGCGCAACGATCCCGAGCAGCGGCATAAAGCCAAGGGGCCAACCACTTAAGAATAAACCAAGCATCGCGCCAATCAGTGCCAATGGAAAGGCCGTGAGTACGACGATCGGTTTCGTGAGCGAGTTGTACTGCACGAGAAGAACGAGAAAGATGAGGATGACACTAATCATGAACGCACTGCTAACGCTCTGTTGGGCATCAGCGGACTCATCGGCTTCGCCGCCTATTTCAAGTCGGTAGCCGAGGGGGAGGGGTTCGACGATCGATTCGAGTCTGTCCCCGATGTCTGCGGTAATACTGTTGGCGAGGAAGCCCTCGGCAGCCTGTGAACCGACACTGAGGCAACGCTCACGGTTTCGGCGACGGATTACCCCATATTCAAAACCCGAGTCGATCTCAGCAACGGCGGTAAGTGGGATGTTGTTGCCCGCCCCCTGTATGGATACCTGATCGAGGTGATCGATCGACTTACGCTCTGATTCAGTGAGGCGGAGCACAACATCAACTAGGTGATCACCTTCGCGTAAGGTTGTAAGTTGTCCTCCGCCATAGAGCAGATCAATTTCTTCGGATATCGAACGGCTTGTTACCCCCGCTAGATAAGCACGATCGGGATCGACCTCAAGGTCGACCGTATTGACCATCTCGCCCCAGTCGTCAAACGGCATGACGGTGCCTGGCGTTCGGCTAAACTCGGCAAGTAGATCGCGTCCTACCGAACGCATCACGTCGATGTCTTGGCCAATAAAGCGAAACTCAACCGGGTTATCGACCGGCGGCCCCGTCATGTAGGGCCTGACATCAATTCTAGCGCCCGGGATAGCCGCTACTTCGCGCCGAAGCTCTTCGACCCAAGGTCGGCTCAAGTTCGCATCGGTGGTATTGATTAGCACCAAAGCGTAGTTTGGGACACTTTCTTCGGGGTCGAGGGAAAGAATCATCCGCGGCCCGCCGGTGCCTACAAAGCTTGTCGCGCTGACGAGACGTTGCGTCCCGCCGTCTTCTCCGCTCTGTTCACTCGTGCGCAGGATTGCGTCTTCGACTTGAGCAACAATGGATTCGGTTGCTTCGAGCGAGGTTCCGACTGGGGTGTTCACATGTACAAACAGTTGATCCCGGACGCCGCCGGGGAAGAACGCGGTCCCAACGACAGGCATCAATCCGAGTGCCATGAAGACGGCTACGGTTGCTGCAGAAAGCGTGATCAGACGATAGGACACGCAGCGATGGATCAGCTTCGTGTAGAGCTCGCCAACTCGCGAGGTCTTGTTGGCTTGACTCTTCTTGGGGCGAAGGATCCAAGAACACATCATCGGGGTCATCGTCATCGCGACGAGATAGCTGCTGAGCAGTGTTGCCGAAACTACGATCGGCAAGCTCCTCATAAACTCGCCCGTTCCGCCGGTGATCGTGAGCATGGGGATGAAGGCGCCGACGGTAGTCAGCGTGGACGAGAGGATCGAACGGCTAAGTCCGTTGGCACCTTCTATAGCAGCTTGTTCTCGGGGCATCCCCTCATTCATCAACCGTTGCGCGTTGTCGGTCACGACGATCGCATTGTCGACGACCATACCGAGCACAATGATGAGTGACGCGATAGAAAACTGCTCAAGCTCAACATCGAACTGTGGTACGACGGCGATCGCCGAAATCATACAGAGCGGGATGGCCGTTGCCATGACCAAAGCAGCCCGCCACCCCATCATGAAGAACGCGACACCCAGAACGATGAGGATCGCTTGCCAAAGATTGTCAACAAAATCGGCAACGAGGACATCGACCTGACGCGGCAGGTCATTGACGCGCGTGATGTCCAGATCGTCTGGCAGAGATGTTTGACGAAATCTACTGACGACGTCGTCGATTTGTTCGCCGAGTTCGACGACGTTCTTGCCTTCTTTCATCGTAATACCAAGCAAGACCGCCCTAGCCGAACGGCTGTCTGGCGATATGAACCTGACACTACTGGTCCGTGGGTCTTCCGGGCCACGCTGGATGTTGAACGGCAGATCGCGGATAGTGACCGATCGCTCGTCGTTTACAGAGCTTACCGGGACAGAGCCGATCTCATCGGTGGTGAAGATTTCTCCGGTGGGCCGAACCGGAAATCGGCGTTCCGATGTAACGACAACGGCGCCGCTATTGGCGATGTTCCGTTCGTCGATCGCGGTTGCTAACTCGTCTGGCGTCAACCCCAGTTTCGACCATTGCGCCGCCTCGATTTCCAGAGTTATTGTTTCGTCGGGTATCCCAAACGTGCTAACGCTTGCGGCCGCATCGAGACGTTTGAGCTCGGTTTCCAAGTCGTCGGCGACGAGTTCGAGTTCGCGGTATGAGTAAGGTGAGTCGCGTTCAATCCCTTTGGGGTGTACGACAAGGCACACCGACGAAACATCACCGAAATCCGAGTTCACGAAGGGTGTGCTGGATCCCTCGGGTAAGTCGCCTTTAACGGCATCTACTTTGTCACGGATCAGGTCGAACGTCTGATCGAGTGTGTCCGCGAGTACGCTATCTAAGAGCGTGATCTCGATGCGTGAGTAACCGGTGCGTGACATGCTCTCGAGGGTTTCAACCTCTTCGATCTGGGCGATCGAATCTTCAAGCGGTTCGGTGACCAATTCCTCCATCCGTTCCGCCGAGGCGCCTGGCCAGTACGTCTCGACCGTTGCGGACCTGATGGTGATTTCCGGATCTTCTCGACGAGGCATCGACTGAAACGTTGCGATCCCGGAGATCAGCACAATGGTCGCGAGGACCAGTGTGACGGGGCGGTAGGTGATTGCGATTCGGGGTAGATTCATTGATCTTCCCCGCTGTTAACGGACTCAGTAGATACCGGGTCCCCATCGGCAAGATATTGCATGCCCCGGACCACGATCGCCATTCCGTCGCTTAGTTCCGGAGAGGAAATCTGCCTGAAACTTCCCGAGGTTTCAAGGACATCAACGACAATTTCTTTCGCTTTGCCTTCTTCGATCACAAATACGAGGTTGTCGCCCGTCCGAGGAACGATTGCGGTGCTGGTTATCCAATGCCCTTCATTAGGTAAGGCCGCATCGGTTCCGACCCGTACCACATCTCCGGAACGGAACGCATACTGCAAAGAGCCGATACGCACACCGGCTTCATCCGCAGGTTTGGGGTTCAGCACCAATCCGTCTCCCGGCCGCAAGTCTCGGTTTGGCCGAATTCTGCGTAGAGTCCATTTGTCGAACTGCTCCCACTCATCCGTAAATTCAATGGGTATGGGCCGAGGTATCAGAATCTCTCCGGTTGTGGTTTTAGTTTCGACCGTTCGGGGAAGTGCGAGCACATGTGCGGCTCCGTCCTTCGTGAGTACAGACGCGACGTTGACGAACATCGCATCCGGAGCAGTGCCAGGTAAACTCAGCACGGGAAAGAAGTCACTGATCGAAGCGAGTCCCCCGGGCTGCGCGAGATCGCCCTCTGCCATAAAGGGATTGGGCAAGATCAGCCCGATACGAAAGGTGCGGGTACCCGTATCTGCGATGCTTGCCTTCTCAAAGACCGTTCCCATGAACTGGACCGGCTCGCCGCTGGTGACCGATGTCTCTGCGTATACCGGGAGGCGTGTCCCTAACGCGAACCGCCGTTCTTCTTCGGCGGACACGGTGATCACGACTTTGACCGCGGTCTCCATAGTTAGCTCGACAACAGCCGTGCCTGCGTTGGCATACGAACCTCGTTCGACATGACGCTTGGTCACACGGCCTTGGAACGGTGCTCGTAGAATGCACGACGCCAGATCAGTCTCTGCCTGGTCGAGTGAGTTGAGTTGTTCAGCACGCGACGCGCGGAGCGAGGCAAGGTCGGCTTGACGTACGCGAGAATCGCCTTGCGTCTCAGACAATCCGGCCTTGGCGGATCGCTCATTCTGAAGTGCAGCATCTAGCGCTGCTTGTGTTTGGGCGAGGCTCGCGGATGCGGTTTGGAAGGACGACTCGCTCTCATCGAGTACGGACTGCGCAATGGCTCCAGACTCGATTAACGTCCGATCACGCTTGACCGTGGTTAGGGCGAGTTCCAGTTCCGCCTGCGCCGCGGCGACGGATTGACGTGCGGAAGTCACGTCTGCGGTGGCCGCTTCTACCGTGGCTTGAGAACTGTCAATTCTGGCGGGAAAAACCTCTTCCAACTCGACGATCATTGCATCGATTTCGCGATCGGTTGAAGCAAGAGAGAGTTTTGCTGCCTCGACGGCTTGTTGATATCGCGTGGGGTCAAGAAGCGCAAGGATGGTGCCTGCTCGAACTGGAGTCCCGTTGGAATGCAGCAAGAGTTCGCCTGTACCGTCGAATTGAGGGCCATCGGCGGCCTCTCCCAGATCGATCACTTCGGTCAATAGGCCTGGTACGTCGAAGCTCACGTCAGAACGGCGATAGGGTTCAACGACCCCAGCAACAAGTGTCTCACTCCTCGGGAGGCTGGTCTTGAGTGTGATGACAGACACCGCTTTCGGAGGAGCTGACGTTCCCACCACGTCTTCTTTGCCACAACCGGCTTGGCTGGCCAGCACAACCAGTACCGCAACCAGACCTAGTCGTCCGCAAACGCCTCGTCTTGAGACGGAGTTCCGAGGTGGACCAATGTTCGGAAAGATCAACGCGAATCGGCGCATGTCCAAGGTGACAACTCCATTAGAAACAATCCCGGGCCGAAAAGTCTGGCCGCCAGAACTACCCACAGGTCCTTTGGATTAAGTTATCCAGTTGGATAATATCCAAGTGGATAGTATGCTGCAAGCAAATAATCTGTGAGTGGAGGTTGATCGCCTGCCGTCGTGGCGGAATATGGACAGGTGGTGTTTGTGGGTTGGAAGCGCAAGTCACCCGAAACAGGTTCGGGCCAGAGAAGTACATACACGGCTCCCGCACCATGAACAGCAAGAACCGTCAAAAACCCGCCGCCCATGCGACCGTCTTTGTGCTTTTGGTTGTGTTTTTCTTGATGCTGTGGCTACCGCTTGGCCAGCAGGATTTTCTGACGGAACATTGGATGAAGGTTGGTGCCTACCTTGCCCCATTGGTTCTCTTGTTCTTGTTATTGGGTAGAACAAACGCGAGCGGGCGGTGGTTTGGTGATCCACGGTTACTGGCGGGTATCCTGACAAGTGCTTACCTGATCCACCAGATTGAGGAACATTGGATCGATTTGCTGGGACGTGTCTACCCGTTGCACGGTTTACTCAATGACATGCTGCGAGACCGGATCGGTGAATCAGCCTACGGGGCCATGACCCCGGAGACGATTTTTTTTGTCAATACATCTCTTGTGTGGCTCCCAGGTTTTCTCTCGATCTTGAGAGCGCTGCGGCACATATTTCCAACCCTCGCCATGGCGGGGCTTGTCTTGGTTAATGGTGTTGCCCATCTCGCACAGGGTATGCTGACGTGGTCATACAACCCGGGCTTGTTAACCGCTGTGATGCTCTTCGTTCCGATTAGCATTGCCGCATATGTGTTGCTTATCAAGCTGCCGGCTGTTCGAAACAAGCACATCATCGCCAGTATTGCTTGGGGAGTTGGCGCGCATGTCTTGTTGGTTGCGGGACTAATCGCGTCGAGAGTTTATGGTTTTGCCCCTGTGGGGCTGTACTATTCGCTTCTTGTTGGCTGGGCGATTGTTCCGCTGTTCGCATTCCGAAATCTGGATATCGAAGTTGATCCGGAATCTAATCGGCCTGCAATTTAAGATCGCGAAGGCCGAAGAGCGTCGTTTCGGAAATTAAGTGCGCAATTTGATCCGCGTCGCTCTGCGTCAGCGTTCGTTTGCGTAGGCGTTTAAGCGTGACACCACGCGCGTTACGCAACATGATGATTTGAAAAATGAGATTGAAAGCCAAGATTTCCAGGATACGTTCGTCGTCGATATCGGGACGAATTGCGCGTATGACGTTTTTCACCCCCTCGTGTCCCGGATGAATAATCCGCTTATAGAAAACTGGGTCAGGACCGCCGTCCCTCATCATTTCTGCGCGGAGTAACCCGAGTACGGCGTTTCGATTCGCCCCCAACTTGACTTGATAGGAAACAAACCACTTAACAAACGCGCGTAGCTGTTCAACTGCTTCCTCGGGAGACTTCGGGGTGGATTGCAGAAGCCCTTGATCAGGGAGATCTATCGGCTCGATGCGCATGATCGCTTCGAGATATAGGTTTTCTTTCGTACCGAAGTGGTGGCGTATGCTTCCGTGGGTCGCCCCGGCCTCTGTGGCGATATCGCGTAGTGAAACCCGATCCCGGCCGCGTTCTGCAAATAGCCGGGTTGCGGTATCAATCAACTTTTCTTTGAGTTTTGAATTATTCGTCTTCATCAAGCTCGCTTAAGGCACGGTAAAACTACCGAGTATCCAGATTGTATTGGATACGCTTGAACCTATTGCGAGATTGATGGCCTACAGGAGTGGGCCTTTATCTATGACACCGTGTCTGTCGGACTCTAAATACGTTGAATTCCAATTTTTACAGCTATTTATATTCATATTTGCCCGAATTTACAGGTGGTGTTTACTCCCTTTGAACGGAATCAACTGCTTGCTGTTGAACGGGCTCGAACCCCGGGCCTCGAGGTTCGCGGATGCGCAGCCGTACATCTCCCACAATCAGCCGCGCGTCATGGCTATTAAGGAGCCAGCCCGCGATCCAGCTGAAAAGCACGCGTGCCCGATTGCGAAACCCGACGAGAAACGCAATGTGTACACCTGCCCAGAGCGTCCAAGCCGTAAAGCCCGTGAACTGGCGTCTACCCACCACGGCAACCGCTTTATTTTTACCGATGATCGCCATCGAACCTTTGTCGCGGTAGACAAACGCGGCGGAACGGCTCTTTGAGCTTCCGTAGGCGATCTCCTCGCGAACAATGCGCGCGGCGTGCTTGCCCATTTGCATGGCCACCTGTGCCACGCCGGGCAGCGGAGTGTCGCCATCAGGCGGGGTGTAGGATGCCGCGTCGCCTACAACAAAGATATTGGGGTGTCCCGGCACGGCCAGGTCCGGCTCAACCACGACACGACCGGCGCGATCGAGTGGTGACCCTAGATTTTTCAAGAGTGGGTTGGCCTTCACGCCCGCCGCCCAGAACACGTTTTGTGCCGGAACGAATTCTGATCCAACCTGCACACCGTTCTCTTCAACGGAAGTTACCCGGCTGTTCAGCTTGACTTCAACGCCGAGTTTTTTGAGATCATCTTCTGCTCGTTCGGAGAGAGATTCTGGAAAGCTCGCCAGCACACGAGGGCCGCCTTCGAAGAGGACAACTCGGGCCGTCGCCGTGTCAATGTTGCGGTATTCCCGAGGCAGGGTACGGCTAGCGATGGATTTAATCGCGCCGGCAAGCTCAACCCCTGTAGGGCCACCGCCAATAATGGCAAAGGTGAGTGCGGCACGCCTTGCGGGTTCGTCGGCTTCGTGCTCAGCCGACTCGAAAGCCAATAACATCCTGCGGCGGATTTCGGTTGCGTCGGAGATGGTTTTTAAGCCGGGGGCAAGATTCTCCCAATGGTCGTTCCCGAAATAGTCGTGCCTGACGCCCACGCTGAGTATCAAGTAGTCATAGGGTGCGGAGCCTTCCTCAACGAGGACACGCTTGCGGTCAACATCAATGCCAATGACGTCTGCCAAGACCACTTGGCAATCCGATTTGCCCGAAAGAGCAGTACGAATCGGGGCGCTGATGCTTGCGGGTGACAGCGACGCCGTTGCTACCTGGTAAAGCAGCGGCTGAAATACATGATGGTTTTGACGATCGAGCAAAACCACGTCGGCGTCGACGCCGCTTAGCTCCTTTGCGGCGGCCAAACCCGCGAATCCACCCCCCACAATCATCACGCGTGGTCGATGAGGTACCTTATTAAGGTTGCTAGACATCGAGTGCTCAATCAATATTGCGGTTTATTTGAAGCCTCGCTATAATACTATCCAAACGGATAATAAAATGATTGTCGCGCGAATGCAACCATCGAATTGTGTGGTGTATGAAGCTTGGGTTAAGGGGGCCGAGTTTTATCATTGAGCTGGAGATATGTTCAGCTTGGTCATGGTCTGATCTTTGAAGATCCGGTGGAAGTGATCGGGCGGCTATATTTTGAAACGATCCACTTGATGCAAAGTTCGGATGTAAGGTCAAACCGCTTATTATTAAAAATGGTCTAGCAGTTTATCTTTCTGACCAAGGCGACTTAAACCTACTTGCCTGGGTGATTGATCACGCCTATGCATCAAGGCAAGCTGAACTCTTAGTCGAATAAATTGGGGTTGGATACAGGGACGGGGGGTCTCCTCTATCTTCCTCATAAATACGTCGCTTTGGCCTTGGTGTCGGGCGACGTTTTATATTAAGCACTGTACTGGCCATAGAGCCTTAGCGGCTTAGCGTAACTCCAGCTTCTATTCGTCGAGCTCCCTACGGTAGCTACCCTCAATGATTTGGACGTTGGTGTTGATCCGGTGTGTTCTCTTAAATACATACAACCGTCTCTGGCCCGGTAGGGTAAATCCTGCGAGATATAGCAATCACCGGCCACAAATCGGCTAAGTGATGTCTGTTTTTTCAGGTGTCAGCGAGGGTATTTTTCGATAAGCATTTACTCCTAATGGGGTTGGGTGATGTCAGGCCGCTTGACCCTGACACGCTGATGTTGGGCAGGGGTATCCCTCGATTTCGCGGCGATCAGGGCACCCGTAGGGGAGTAGAATTCAAGCTGATCTTGGGCGTGTTCTAGGGCTGTTCCTATTTGTTGGCGCCTTGTCAGTTCTACAGTTACGTGTATTGAGGTTTTGGGGTGAATCACACTTGGTTTGTGCTAATGGGCCTCCTTCAGGAGTGGCTACAGCGTCGCCGCGACGCTCAGGTTCGGTTCCTCCGTGAGGAGAACCGGATTCTACGATCTCGGCTCGATCAGCAGCGGCTGATCTTGGCTCCCGAAGAGCGAGTCCGGCTTCTCGCCATCGGGGCCGAGCTCCGGCATCAGGTCAAAGACTTGATTTCGGTGGTTCAATTCCGAACCTATCAGCGATGGATCCGAGAGCAGCAGGGCGGCCGTAAGCCGGGCCGAGTCGGCCGACCCCGGACGATTGGGCAGCAGCTACGTCAACTCATTGTTCGGATGGCTAAGGAGAACCCGGGGTGGGGTTACCTGCGGATTGTGGGTGAGTTGATCAAGCTAAGGTGTCCGGTCGGCAAGACCAGTGTGCGGCGGATCTTGCTGGAAGAGGGCATCAATCCGAGGCCACAGCCCGATCGCTCGGGGCGGCATGATTTCCAGCCGTGGGATCAATTCCTCAAACTACATCTGAATACGCTGGTGGCGTGCGACTTCTTCTGCAAGACCATCTGGACGCCGATGGGCAAGCGGCAGGCCTATTTCCTGGCGTTCGTTCATGTAGGCTCGCGGAAGGTATGGGTTTCTCCGGCGACATATCATCCAAACGGCGCGTGGGTTCTACAGCAGGGCAGGAATCTGCTGATGTGGCTCGATGAATTACGCTTTGAGGCGACCCACTTGATCCATGATCGCGATACGAAGTTCACGGATGCGTTTGACGCTTTGCTCAAGAACTCATCCGGCATCAACGTTGTAAAGTCTCCGGTACGGGCGCCCAATGCCAACGCATATGCAGAGTCATGGATTTCAACCATTAAGCGAGAGTGCTTGGACTACTTCGCCTGCTTCAGCCTCAAGCATGTCGATTACCTCGTGCAGACGTTCGTTGGGTTCTACAATGATCACCGACCGCAACAAGGCCTCGGAAATCGTACGCTCGACGCGTCGGAAAAGCCATCATTAGGTAAAGCTCAAGATCAAGCGGTCGTTGGCAAGATCGGTTGTCGATCGGAATTGGGCGGCTTGCTCAATCACTACTACCGGTCGGCCGCTTGAACTCGCTTGCCGGCCTCTACGCTTCACATTTCAAGGATCAACCTTAATCGCCTGCGTGACGAGACGATATTGCGGCGTAAGCCTGTACCCTCCCTTGAAGGATCGCCACGAAGTTGATTGATCTACCACAAGCTTCGGGTCATTCGGAAAGATTTATCGAGCGCCTACAAATCGGAATAGACCGGGTACGCTTTAGATACAGAACGAACAAGAATTATCAAACCGCGAACAGTAGCAGGCTGGTGCTCCAGACGACGGGGAAGCTGTGGATCACGACGAGGATGACGGCCAGGCTCAATGCCTTGCGGCGGTTGCGGTCGGCGATAAATTCGCAGGCCAGGATCACTAAGCCGACGACGAGATATTTGAAGAGGATCATGCCCTCGAAGCCGTGCGTCTGCAGCACGGCGTTGGCGAGGGGGTTGGCTTCCTTGCCGCCCAGGGCGAGGATGATGGCGGTGAGTATTATGTCGAGCGTCCCCGCAACGATGATGCCTGCGTAGAGCCAGGGGAATCGCATCTCCCGGACGGTGAACGGCCCGCGGACTGGTCTGGAACTGGTGGACTGGTCTGCTTGGACCTGTGGCCCAGGGAAGCTGCTCATCGGATTGCCTCGTGGTTTGGATTCAGGAGTGCAGGCCTAGGGGATTCTCTTGTCAGAAAGTTGAATGATGCTGGGGTAACGGTCTGGTCGCGCCTATGGGTCGTTTTTTCGCATCGCGAGCCAAGCCGGCTACACAAAGACATTTAAATAACTTTATACGTATATCCTGGTTGTTACTAGGTTTAACCGTAAAAAAATCGGAAATATTCCTCCTGGACTTGAGTTAGTGTGTATGACCTCGGCCGTCTGATACCCGCGGCCGATAAAAGCGGCCAGCGTTTATTTCAGAAATCTTTAAATTTTTCGGCCCGAAAATTTGCCCTGAGAATAAGACTCAAGTACTATTAAGCTCATGAGCTTGATCTGAGCCTAATTCGGTCTAAGACATTTTTTACCGGAAGGTCCGGTGACTATAGGCCCCCGCTTTTAGTGGGACTAGCTTAGGTCCAGCACAAGGAGATAATTGTGAGCGATTCTCGTCCCTTTTTCCGTCGTCAGGTCCGCAAGGGTCTCACGCTGATCGAACTGATCGTGGTGTTGACCATTCTGATTGCTTTGGGCAGCCTGTTAGTGCCGGTTATCGGTAATGCATTGGTGCGTTCGCACGTCGCGACTTGCTCGTCGACGATACCTGAAGTGAACAATATGTTACAGATTTCTCTCGTAGACCGAGGTGTTGTCGGTGATGACTGGACTACTGGCGTGGCTGGTGCTGGTGCTTCTGCTGGTGCTGCCGTCAATGGCGGGCTTACTGTTGGTAACCTGACGACTGATGAGGTTTCGGCAATGAATGCGGTTGGCGTCATCACTGTTTGGAACCACGGTGACCCCACATCTACTCCTGGTGGCGATCCATATAATGTCACCTTTAATCCAGGCCTCGCCTCGGAAACTCTGAGTGATTCAACTGACGTAATCGTTCTTACGGACGAGCAGGCTGAAGGCATCTTTCTCCCGACGGACGGTGACGGCACAACTGCTCAATCGCCCGTCAAGTACATTTGGCTTGGAATCGATACGACCTGGTCGCTTCTTGGTACTTTGACCGCTGAGCCGCCCACGCACTTCGGTGACACCGAAGGCGCTTTCCCCGATCAAGCTTATTCTCGATTTGGTGCGATTTTCCAGGTTACCGACGAAGACGGTAACGCATTGGAAAAGGCTGAAGTGAAGCGTGCTAGCTACAGCCTAAACGGTGAAGGTGACTTTGAAACCGCCGATAACCACATTGGCATCTTCTGGCAGGATGTCCAGAACTAAATAAAGCTTTATTGCTTCGAACTAAACGCTTGCGTAATTTGTAAACCAATAACTGAAGTTGAGTTAACCCTCAACTTCAGTTTTTTTTGCGGGTGCCTCTAGGGTTTTAAATACTCCTATGAAATATTTACGATTTTTAAAATTTAAGCATAACGGGGGTCTAAGCCTCATCGAATTAATCGTTGTGTTAGCCATCTTAGTAGCCATAGGTGGGCTGATCGTACCGAACTTTGCCAGCATTGGGGACGATGCTCCGGACCAAGCGACGCGGGCGACGCTTTCGCAGGTGGCGGAGGCGATCGTAGGGCCGGGTGGGTATGTGGAAGTGATGCGGTTTGCGGAGAGCGATGAGACGCCGCCGCGAGCAGTGGGGGAGTCGACGGGGCTGCCTTGGCCCAGCCCGGTTGAGGTCGATGGGGGGCGGGAGGATCATCCGCAGTTGCATTTCTTATTTCGCGAGCCGAGCGATCTACCGGGTTATGACCCGGTCAACCGCATCGGTTGGCGGGCTGAGTGGCTTAGTGCGGTGACCGCGACCGAATACGAAATCGGTACGGCGGCCAACGAGACGAGTGTGACTTACAACAATTCGTATGGCGAAAATGGTGACCTGGCCCCGCTCGACGGTTGGGGTAATCCGGTGGTGATTCAGTTGCCCGATGCCACGACGGGTACGTTTGAAGAACGCGTCGAGAATGTCCGGCTGGTCTCGGCGGGCCGGGATGAGGTGATCGATACGCCCGCCAACCAATCGACCCCGGATTTGGCGGCGAAGGGCGACGACGTTGTGCTGTACCTTTACCGGGCCGACCCGTTCCCGCCGGATGAGGATTGAGGTTTTGATGCGAGACGGTCTGCGATTCAGGTCGAGTGACAAGTGCCGTCATGAAGGCATACGGGTTCAACTCCGAAACTTCCGGGGATTCCGGGGGTGGGGGCGGGGGTTGACGTTGTTGGAGTTGATCGTTGTGCTGGTGATCCTGGCGGCGTTGGGGACGGTATTGGTGACGCAGACGACGGGGCTGACGGACGAGGCGCGGTATACGCAGACGGTGCGGTCGCTGGAGGCGATCCAGGACGCGGTGATCGGGCGACAGGTCGCGCGGGGCGAAGACCCGACGGCGGTGCCGCCCGGTTTTGTTTCCGATATGGGCCGGCTGCCGCAGGCGGTAGAAGAAGCTACTGATGTCTTCACGCTGGCGGAGCTGTGGGATGGCGGGCAGTTCGCGGCGGCGGATTTGTATCAGGTCCGTACTTTGACTGGCCTCGACAACGAATTGCAGATGGCGAGCGGCTGGCGGGGGCCTTACGTCCGGCTGCCGGTGGGGACCGACGAGTTACGGAACGGCTGGGGGCGAGAGTTCGACCTCTTCGACGGGGCGGGCGCGGCGGTGGACGCTAATAACGACTCGATCGGCGCGGTGTCGAGCACCGGCTCGGAACTAGGCGACGCGTTTGATCCGGCGACGCCGTTAGAAGTGCTGTTTGCGGATTCGAGTGTGGCGACGGCCGTTGACCGTTCGACGGGGCGGGTGCCGGAGACGGTGACGGTTGAGTTTCCTCAGCCATTTTCGGCGGCTGATACATCTGTAACTGTTAGGGTTTATGGCATCGACGGCACAGATGGTGATCTCATCCCCGATGTGCTTTTGGAGGGAACTGCTCAAGCTATAGCCGGGTCTACTTCGCTTACGCTCACGCTTGTCGATTTGATCGATCCCGACGCTACGCCGGGGCATCTAATGGGCATCGGGCCAAAGATTATCCGTGCTTACCGTTTAGCGGCGGCACCAACGCCGGATCAAGATTTTTCTGCCGAACCTAACAAGAGTGACGCCGTTTCGTTTAGCCTACCCGCAGGCGGACTGAGTTCACTACCCACCGTCACGTTGATAGGCAACTGAATCATGGCGAGTCGACCGCAGACTACGATTATTATTCATACGCAGGGCTGGACGGGCCGGGCGGACGTGGGGGCGGGCGGGCAGTCTAAGCCGCAGGTGTGGCGGAACGCGCCGACGGAGCTGACCGAGGCGGCGGCGGTGGTGTTGAAAGAGGGCGGGCCGGTGGGCCGGCGGGTGTGGGTGTTGGATAGCGGGTTGTGGCTGGGGCTGGTGGAGCTGTCGGCGGGGGCGGTGGCGAACTTGTCGGACGCGGACCTGGCGGGGCCGGCGAGCTACGAGGCGGAAAACGCGGGGGGGTTGTCGGCGGCGAAGGCGGTGACGGCGGTGCGGCGGGCGCGGGTGCCGGAGCAGGACGACCAGTTCTTGGTGGCGCAGTGTTCGCGTGACCGGATGGCGGCGTTGAAGCAGGCGGTCAAGGCGGCGGGCGGGAAGCTGGCGGGCGTGGGCCACCCGGCGGGGCTGCCGCAGGCGCTCTTGGACGGCGGGGAGCGGGACGCGGAGGCGGGCGACTGGCGGCGGGTCGAGTTCTGGGCGGACGAGGTGGTGTTGGCCCAGCGGATCGGGGGGCGGGACCAGGTGCTGCCGTTGGGGATGTCGCCGCGGGCGGCGTGGCGGGCGGCGTTGTCGCCGTTGATCCGGGAGGAGCCGGTGGCGGCGTTGGAGCAGACGCTGATCGAGCCGGGGGTGAAGCCGCGGGACGGGGCGCAGTGGCGGGATCCCTTGGGGGGCGGGGCGACGGCGCGGTGGCTGAACGCGGGGGAAGATGCGGCCGACGCGGCGCAGGACGGGCCGGAGGTGTGGCGGCTGGAGGAGCAGACGGCGGCGGAGCATTTCGTGGCGGCGTGGGGGGAGCGGGCGGCGGTGGACCCGATGTTCGCGACGCTGCCGGTGCCGTGGGCCAAGCCGCCGAAGGCGCCGGCGGCGCGGTGGCCGGCGGTGGCGGTGGGGGTGTTGGCGTTGCTGTTGGCGGCGGGGGCTTTTGGGCTGCAGTGGGTCCAGGCGACGGAGCGGGTGGCGGAGCTGACCGAGGCGATCGAGCACGAGCAGGAACAGTCGAAGCTGCTGGTCGACTTGGAGAAGAAGGCGGCGGATTCGGCGAAGGCGGTACAGGCAAAAGAGCGGGCGATCGAGAAGCTGGGGGGCGATTTGGCGCGGGCGTTGGCGGAAAAGGCGAGGCGGGATGCGCCGGTGCTGGGCGAGCCGGACTATCGCGTGCCGTTGGCGGACATGATGGGTTCGTTGTCGCGGTTGGCGGGGGGGGATCTATTGATCGAGTCGATCACGCCGGGCAGCCCGCGGCACGAGATTGCGGGGATTGCGGCGTCCCCAAAGTCGGCTTCGAAGCTGGCGCGTGAGTTGAGCCGGGAGTTGGCGGGAGAGTGGTCGGTTTCGCCGGCACAGGTGACGCCGGTGTTGACGGCGGGTGACACGCATTGGCGGTTTACGATTACGCTGGACCCGGTGACGCGGGTTATGGCGGAGGAGATGCCGTGAGTGTTTTGAATAAGGTATCGAGGCGGGAGTTGTGGATGGTGTCGCTGTTGCCGGCGGCGTTGGTGGTGATCGCGTCTTTTGTGGTGCCGAGCCCGGCGGACGACGTGGAAGAGTTAGAGACGCGCCTGGAGCAGCTGACGCGGAACACCACCCCGGCGCAGGAAATCGAGCGGGCGCAGGAGGCGCGGACGGGGATCCGGGAGGCGGAAGCAGCGTTGGAGACGCTGGATGCCCGGGAAGAAGAATTAGAGGCGGAGATCGAGGCGGCGCGTCGCCCGCGGGCGGCGGTCGTGGGTGTGGGGGCGGGTTTGGTGTCGATGGCGGAGAAGCTGGACGAGCTGCGGGTCCGGCTGGCTGAGCACAGGGTGCAGGTGTTGGCGATCGAGAGTGACGGGGCGGCGACAGATGGACCGGAAGCGGGTAAGACATGGCGGGTGACGGTGGCGGGTCGGTGGGGTGAGGTGTTGGGGGCGATCGAGCGGGAAGATACGTTTCCGCGGGGGTTACTGCTGCGGTCGATCCAGATGGAGGAGCCCTCGCTGCGTACGGATCTGCGGCGGTGGGAACTTTCGGTGGGGCCGGTGGGTGCGGCAGGGGGCGGGCTTTGAGCGTAACCGAGACCTCTGATTCTTCGGCGCAGCCGGGTGGGCTCGACCGCTTCGAGTCGCTGCTGCGAATGTGCGTGGAAACGGATGCGAGCGACCTGCACATCGCCGAGGGCCTCGAGCCGTACCTGCGGATCAAGGGGCCGCTGGAGCCGTTGACAGACCAGCCTCCGTTTGAGTCTGGCGAACTCCAAACGATCGTTGAACGTCTCCGTCCCGGCTTTGCCGAAAAGCGGATCGGAAGCGCCGACGGCGCGTTCTCGACCGTGGGTGGTGCCCGTTTTCGTTTCAACGCCTACTGGCGTTCGGGCGGTTTGGCGTTGGCGATACGACGCTTGGAAGACCGCTTCCGCACGCTGGCGGAGTTGGGCTTGCCCGATGAGCTGTACTCGTTGGGCGACCTTCCTAACGGGCTGGTTGTCGTCAGTGGCGCGACGGGCTCGGGCAAGTCAACGACGCTGGCGACGCTTATCGACCATATCAACCAGAGACACCCCTGCCACGTCATCACAGTCGAAGACCCGATCGAATACATACACCGGCCGAGCCGGGCGCTCGTCAACCAGCGGGAGGTTGGTCAGGACGCGGGATCATTCAACGAAGCGCTGGTGGCGAGCCTGCGTGAAGATCCCGATGTGGTGTTGGTCGGCGAGATCCGCGACACCAACACGATCCGCACCGCGATCACCGCCGCCGAGACGGGGCACCTCGTTTTTACCACGGTGCACGCCAGCGACTGTGTGAGCACGATTGCCCGCCTAGTGGGAGTCTTCCCGGCCGAGGAGCAAGCGGCCATCCGCCAGCAGCTTGCGTTGGTGCTGCGTTGCGTGATCTCGCAGCGTCTGATGGTGGCGGACGGCGAGGCGGTGCGGGCCGAGTCGCGCGAGGCGATGACCCGGCAGCGCACGCTCGCCAGCGAGGTCTTGATGGTCAACCCCGCGGTGACCAACCTGATCCTCCAGGGCAAGAGCAGCCAGATGTACAGTGCGATGGAGACCGGCGGGACGCAGGGCATGCGGACCTTCGAGCAAGACCTCGCCCGGCTGTGGGTCGAGGGCAAGCTCAGCGAACGCAGCGCGATGACCGCGGCGAAACGGCCCGAAGTTGTGCGCGACCGGGCCGAGCAGCAGACGCGGATGGCGGCGAATAACGCTGGCCGTTTCGCAAACGCGTCTTCACGGAGGCCGGTATGAGCGACGAGCAATCGTCTAATGAAGAGCCTTCGGTCTCGGCCCCGCCGCAGGAACGACGCGGCTCACGGCGTCGCGTGACGAGTGCCGAGCTGCGTTTGAAGATCGCGGACGGCGAAGTGGTGTCGGCCCGGATGATCGACGTTTCGGCGACAGGAGTACAGGTCGAGCTTGAAGGGACCGACGGCTCGCCTAATACGGGGGAGCACCTGGTATTGGAGTTGGTCGAGGCCGGTGTGCGGGCCGCCCCGCCCCGACCCGGCGAAGTCGTCTGGAGCGGGGACGCCGACTCGCCGCGACTTGGTATTCGTTTCGTGAGCCAAGACGGAGCCGATGATGCGTCCGGGGGAGCGGCCGATCCCGAGATCGATATCGCTCGGGTCCGGGTCGATCCTCAGGTTGCTCTGCGTTTCCCCGCCGAGCGGGCGCGTCGGTGGGGGGTGCTGCCCTTCGCGATGGCGGAAGACGAGGTCCTCGTGGCCGCCGCGGAAGAGCCCGAGCCGCGGGCGATGAGCGCTTTGGAGCGGTGCTTCCGACGCGAGGTGCGCCTGCACGCGGCCGCCACCGAGGCGTTGATCGCGACGATCGCCCGCGTCTACTCCGGAGCCGAGTCGCTGGCGCTCGACCGCGGCAGCGTGTCGGTAGACGCCGTTTCGATCGATGAAGATGCGCCCGATGCTATTGCGTTGTACGACCACCTGTTTGCCTCCGCCATCATGCTCGGGGCGAGCGACCTGCACATCGACACCTTCGAGCAAGAGACCCGTATCCGTGCCCGTATCGACGGCGAACTCGAGACCGTCCGTACCCTGGCGTTAGACGCGGGCGCAACCCTTATCAACCGGATCAAGGTGATGGCCGGCCTCGATATTGCCGAGCGACGTGCCCCGCAAGACGGCCGGCTGCGCCACGAAGCCGACGGCGGGGTCAAGGTCGATGTCCGCGTCGCGTCACTCCCAGCGAAACACGGCGAACGTCTCACGCTACGTCTCTTGGCCCAGAACGCCGGGCAGATCACCCTCGCTTCGCTTGGCATGTCCGAGGACCAACTCCGTCAGTTCGCGCACGCGATCCGCCAGCCCCATGGGATGGTCCTCATCACCGGCCCGACCGGCAGCGGTAAAAGCACCACGCTTTACGCCGCGATCCAGCAGCTCATTGCCGAGTCCGACCTCAACGTCATCACCATTGAAGACCCCGTCGAATACCAGATCAACGGTGTCACGCAGGTCGAGGTCAGCCAATCCGAAAAGATCACCTTCGCCAAAGCCTTGCGCAGTACGCTTCGTCACGACCCCGACGTGGTGATGGTCGGCGAAATCCGGGACGCCGAAACGGCGGACATTGCGGTGAAAGCGGCGCTGACCGGGCACCTGGTCTTTTCCACGCTACACACCAACGACGCCGCCGGCGCGATCACGCGTCTGCAGGATATGGGCGTGGCTCCGTACCTTGTCTCGGCGACCCTCCGGCTGGTCGCGGCCCAGCGGCTGGTGCGTCGCTTGTGCCCAAAGTGTGCGAAGCCCGTGGACTGTTCGGTCGAACACGCCGCCGCTATCGGCTGCCCCGATCTGGCGGGCGATGCGATCCGCGAACCTTCGCCTGAAGGCTGCGTGTACTGCGGCGGCCGCGGCTACGCGGGCCGACTCGCGCTGTTTGAGATGGTGACGTGCGACCGCGAACTCTCCCGGCTAATCGTCGACGGGGCTAGCGAGGAACGGGTTTTGGGTTATCTCCAAAGCAAAGGTGTCGCAACGCTCGGCCACGACGCCGCGCTCAAGCTCCGCGACGGCCGGACGTCGATGGCAGAGGCGTTGCGTAGCGTTGTGTCGTTTGGCGATACGGATTTCAGGACTGCCACGAAAACGTCAGAAGTGTCGGCCGTCTCGGACCCGCACGACCAACCCGGGGAGCGTGACTAACCGCGATGCCGAGTTTCGCTTACAAGACGATTAGTCCGACCGGCCGGTCGGCGAGTGGAGTGGTTCAGGCCGCCGATGCGGCGGCAGCCTCAGCGTCTCTGCGCGATGGTGGCAACGTGCTGGTCCGCCTCGATGCGGTACGCGAAAGCAGGACGCGGCGGGCCGGTCCACGAGGGCCGTCGCGGATCCCGTTTTTGCGGCCGCGTTTGTCGAAGATCGAGATCGCCCTCAAGCAAATCAGCGTTATGCTCGATAGCGGTCTGACCCTGCTTGAAGCACTACGGGCTGCCGCGGATCAATCTACGTCGCGTTTGCTGCGAAATGCATTAAGGGACATCGCTGACACGGTGCAGAGCGGTAGCTCGTTCTCTGAAGCCCTCAAACGTCACCCCTACATCGGCCGTATGGTTCGGCAGTTGGTTGAGGTCGGCGAGCAGACGGGGACGCTCGAACTGGTGCTCGACCGGGCGTCGGAATCGATGGAGAAACGCCGGCTCCTGATGGCCCAGGCGGTCTCGGCGTTACTGTACCCGTCGATCGTTTTTATCGCGGCGATCGGTGCAACCGTCTTTATGTTGACCTTTGCCGTGCCCCGGCTTTCGCAATATCTACAGGCTTTAGGCCGTCCGCTACCGCCGATGACGCAGGCGTTGGTTGACGCGAGTAACTTCCTGCTGCGATGGTGGCCGGTTATGGCTGGCAGCACTTTCGTCGCTGCGATTTGTTTCGTGGTGGCTTACTCGACGCCGCCGGGGCGTTTACTCATCGACTCGATCTTCCTCCGCATCCCCCTGATGGGCTACATCTTGCGGACGAGTTCGACCGCACTCTTCAGCCGATCCATGTCGCTGCTGCTCCGCAGCGGAGTGACGATTATCGAGGCGCTACGGACCTGTCAGGACCTGCACGCCAACCGGCGGCTCGCCACGCTAATCGCCAGAGCCCGCGAAGACGTGATCGCCGGTCAGCCGCTAGCCCCCGGTCTCGACCGCTCGTATACCTTTACGCCCATGCTGCCCAGCATGACCGGGATCGGAGAACGATCAGGCAACCTCGATAAAACACTCGAGTCCTGTGCGGTTTATCACGAACAGCGGCTGACCGCCCTGATCCGCACACTATCAAGCATCGTCGAGATCGTCGTCATCATCCTTGTCGGCGGGATCGTCGCCTACATCTACATCGCCTTTATGCTCGCCCTCTACGGAGCCTCGTTGTAATGCCCTTGTATCGATTCTTTTCTGTCGACGCTTACCGCTTCGTTGTTTCACGACGAGTTCCCGGCCTGTTCGGTTTGTTTGGCCTTGCGGCTGTAGTAGGGGTGACTTCTCCGCAGGCGGCGCAGGACGCTGGCGACCCCACCGTGCCTTCGGAAGTCATGACTGAGCTCATGCGTGAAGGCGCGGCTCAGCAACCCGGCCAGTCCGCCGCGACGGCCAGCCGCATCGACCTGCAAATGGATGGCGATATCTTCCGGGAAGTCCGAATCTTCGAGGCGCCGCTGGCGGAGGTCGCCGGAGAGATCGGGGCCGCCGCCCGGGCGAACGTGTTGGTCAGTGCCGACGTCGCCGACCAAGAGATCACGGTACGGCTCGGTGACCTCGACTTGAACGGCCTGCTCGACGCCATCGGTTTTTCGCAAAACCTTATCGTCCAGCGAGACCGCGATACCGGCGTCTATGCCCTCCGTTCGGCCCAGAGTGTGGAGCAGGGCGTAGTTTCGCTCCGCGACGATCAGACCAAGGTATACACCCTCCTCTACCCCAACGCCCCCGACGTCGCCCGGGCCATCGGCAACCTGTTCGGCGACCGCGTCATCGTGACGCTCGACGAGCCCTCGGACGACGCCCGCCTGGAGCTGGAAGAACGCTTCGACCGGTTCGAACTGCTCGACGAACAGAGCACCGATATCCGCGGTACTGGAGGTGGTAGTGGGAGTCGTAGCAGCAGCAGCGACCGCAGTAGCCGCATATCCAGCAGCGACCGTGGCCGGGGCAGCGGCGGTTCCTCCGCCGGCGGATCGCGGATCGGCGGACAGCGGTTTACCCTAAACCAGGTCGAGCGGGAAGAAGAGTTCCTCCTCGACGCGGACCAACTCCGTGCCGCGAGCGCCGCCGAGACCGCCCAGGAGCGGATCGAGCTGCGCGAAGCCCTCGCCCAGCGTAAAGCCGTAACGTTCGTGACAGTCGTGCGTCGGCTCAACCGAATCGTTGTCCGGTCCGCCGACCAGCGGATGATCGATACGATCGAAGAGCTGATCCGTGAACTCGATGTACCCACACCGCTGGTTCTTCTCGAAACCAAGGTGTTACGGATCGACCTCGGCGACGACGTCAGCTCCGCTTTCGATTTTGGTTTCCAGTTCGGTGATGCGCGTTTCGGCGATTTCCAAGGCGGATTCACTCGCGGCGAGATCGCGAACGGTGCGCCGGGCTCTGCGCTGTTGGGCGGCGGCGGGTTTAATGCCGAAGCGGGGTTGTTTCAGGTTGTTGCCGATCAGTTTTCGGCACGGCTCGAACTGTTGCAGGCCAAAGGTAAGGTCACCGCGTTGGCCACTCCGGTGTTGCTGACCGCCAACAACGAAGTCAGCCGTATCTTCTCCGGCGAAGAAATCCCCGTACTCCGTGGCTTCAACGCTTCTCAGGTCGTCGTGAGCGACGGCGGTATCACCACCTTCCCGCCCGACCCCGACTTTCAGGTCGAGGACGTCGGGACCAGCCTGTTGATCACCGCCAGCATCAACGCCGACCGCACCGTTACGCTGAGCCTGATCCAGGAAACCAGCTCGATCAACCCCGGCGGAGCGACGCTGTTGGTCCCCAACGGGGCGACGCTGACCGAAGAAGTTGTCGATACGGTCCTCACGCAGTCGGCCAGCGGCACGATTATCGCGGCCGACGGTCAGCTCCTCGCCTTCGGCGGGTTGATCGAGGAAAGTGTTTCTGACCAGCGTGTCCAGTGGCCCATCCTCGGCGACCTGCCCTTAATTGGCGGCTTGTTCCGGCGGGAAGAAGCGGTCCGAAGCCGCAGCGAACTTGTGGTCGTCATCCGCCCCTACATCCTCAACACCCCGGTTGAGGGTGATCGCATCAGCCGCGAACTGCTCGAAGACCTCAGCATGCACCCGCAGGTCGAGGATAGCTACGACAGCGACCTCGGCGTGTTCCGCGATACCGAGCCCCTCGGCCCCGACGCCCGCCACGAGCTGATCGAAGCGTTCCGGTTCCACCACGAATCGGGCGGCGAGGAAGCCTTACCGTGAAATTCCGAACGCTTGCCGCCGTGGGGATTTTTGCGGCCGTCTTGGCGGCCGCTACGGGCTGTGCCGCTCCTGCTGATCGCACGGCTCCCACTCGAACCGGTAACGGCCTGAAACTACGTATTGACGGCACTTCACAGATGCTTGGCCAAGCCGCAGTACCCGTCGGCTCTCCGGAAGTTTTCGCGCGTGAACTTACGGCCATGATCCGGCAGGGTCAGACGCAAACCGCCAGGCATTGGCTGCGGTTCCGCTTTGAGGAAGCTGAGCGTCTGTTGATTTCGCCGGGAGATACTCCTGAGGACGTTTTGATGTTCCTGGCCTCGAGGTGGGATGAGAGGTCGGCAGGTCCGGGCGGCTGGCTGGTGTTGACCCAAGACCGCCTCGAACGCGGCGAGTTGTATGACGCGTTTGAGGCCTCCTATCTCAAGTGGCAAAGCTTGGCCCGCAGCGGGCGGTTTGATGTAGCAGCTGCGGAGGAAATCAGATCCCCTCTAGAAACTTCGGTCCCATGGCTGGACGTAGAGTCGCATCGGCTTCAAGCCATCGCGTTACTCACTTCGGGTGATCCCGATGGTGCTGCGAACCAATGGATATCCGCAGCAAATCTTGCCGAGCCATGGTCGCCCCGTTTGGCTAAGCAGCTACGGCTCATGGCCGCGAGTGCCTGGGTCAGTGACCAGCAATTCGACCGCGCTGACGAAGCATGGCGTGAAGCCACTGCGCGAGTGACGATCTACGATCTGGATAGTGCCGCAACCCTCGCCTTGATGATTCAGATTCAAGATCGCCTCTCGGCTCTGGGAGGGCCGGGTGTTATCTCTTCCCGACTACTTCACCATCGACTTGGTGAATTACGCTTGGCCCGCGGCGAACCGCAAGCGGCCCTGGTTGCTTTTAGAAAGGCTGAATCTCAGCTGGGTGCCGATCCGACTAGGTCAACACTTAGACTGGCTCAGGCTGATGCTTTGATGGCCTTGGGTCAACGCGATACGGCAAGAGCTGTCTTGGCAGAACTAACCGACTCACCGCAACGCGTTGATGCTTTAGGCAGACTGGGTGTGATCGAGCTCCGCTCGGGTCGTGTCGCTGTAGGACAGCGTTTGCTTCGTACCGCTACTGAAGAAGTGGCGATAGAAGACCACCCTCAGATCTATGCTGACTATGCATTAGCACTTCTTGCAGTAGGCCAAACTGATAAGGGTTTGGAAATTGCGGCTCGTGCCCGCGAGTATTTCCGGCTTCAGGACAACTTTCTTGCCACAAAACGTTCCCTAACGAATGAAAAAATCCTTGCGCAGGCCGCTGGGCAGAGTGATCGTGTACTTACACTGGACGCTGAACTGAAGGCTTTGGAAAGAGGTATAAATCGCGACTTCGGTCGACTTGAAATACCTTGACTGGCTTACGCGACTGAAATGTCACTTTGTATTGCTTAGGAAGCGAAGGATGAATCTGTTCCATAACCGGGGTTATGTATAGCTTGTTGCACTTAGGGTTCGTAGCGGCCACGAAGACTGTGAGGCAGGATCGGCGGTGAGCCAACCGTTCTTTCTCAAGTAAAGAACCGTTTAAAGCTTCGCAGATACACAGCTATCGCGCAAGCTCGATGAGCAACGAGTAACAGTTGGTAGATTTTTCAGGCGGCCAGACGGATATCGACAATCGGCAGAGCGGGATCGCCTCGACAAGAACGTCGTTGGATACAGATCTTGGGTTGGCTGAAATCACGTGATCGAATCGGGATGGGTTCGGGCGGCAATTCGCCGTGCCAGACTTCGTCCGGCGTCAGGCAGCCGTGAGCCGAGTGTGGCCGGTGCTGGTTGTACCACTTCTGGAAGTTATCGAGTTGAGTTTGAATACTGGGAACGCTATTCGGCAGCAGAGTCGGCCGTAACCAGATTCGCAGGGTCTTGAATAACCGCTCGACCTTCCCGTTGAAGTTGGGCTGACGGATCTTCCCTCGTGCTGGACGGATGTTCAGAGGTTTCATCGCTTTCCTGAACACGGTGCGGAATTGACAGCCGTTGTCGGTAATCAAGAACTTTGGTCGGCCGTATCGCTCGACCGCATCGTTGACCAGTTGGATCGCATACCGAGACGAGGCCTTGCCGCGACAGACTCGCAGGCCGAGTAACTTCCGTGAGTACCCATCCATCAATGCTGCAAGCGTGAACTTGAACCAAAGTACCCGCAGCGTCGCCAGATCGAGATGCCACGTTTCGTTGATCGATTCCGGCGCTAGTAGTCGATCGGGCTCTCGTCCTTCGGGAGGCACCAGAGCGGGTCGATTCGGACGTTTAGGATTGATCGGAGTAGGCTTCGGTTGACGTAGATGCTGCTGTACCCACGACCGACTCACTTTGATTGAACTGCGGACCAGATGTCGGGCGATGGTGCGGGTACCGAACTCAGGCTCGGGGCACAACCGCCGCAGCTCGTGCGTCGCCCACTTCACGATGTCTTCGATCTGATTCCAGGGTGCCTGGCCCAGTAATCCGACCGGATCGCGTTTCCCTTCAATCGCCTGCCGCCACCCCCGAATGGTGTTTGGATGGAGCACAAAACGCCTAGCTGCTTCCTCGCAGCTCCAGCCTCGCAGCCTCATTAGTTGAAGTATCTCGAAGCGTTGCTCGGGCAGATAATCTGGCCGCTTATGCGGATTCATTGCCGCCCGCTGGCCACGCAGAACGGTCAGTTCGCGGCGGAGTAACTCGTTCTCGACGTGCAGATGATCCCGCCGAGCCAGTGCCTCCAAAGTTCGTGATCCCGAATCGATAACTCGAACACGAGCCATGTGGTAAGCCTGAGCCAGAACCGTCGACATCGAATCGATGATCTGCAGCACCCTGGAATCCTTGAGCATTCGCATCCCGCGATCCTATGACTAGAATTCTGGTTGTCATAATTTTATGTTCGCCGGCCATACTTATTGGGCGTACTCAAATTGACGTCGAACGGATTCTTCGACGTCATATGTTCGCTTAAACCTAGAGCCCAGATTGACGACCCCAATCCAAAAAGTGGGGATTATGTATAGTTTTTTGCTCAAAGGCGATATGATCAGCTAATGTATACGGTAGTACACTTCGTTGCTGATTCAGATCGTTTGGGGTTAGCCGAGATCAAATCGATGCTTGAATCCGCGTTGTCTCGGCATGCCGAGCAAGGCGGCTCGTCTTTGGTCATCCCGCGTCCGAGCGGAGATTCAAATATGGCTTCGATCGCTCTAGACGGGCGGAAATTCCATGACGATTGCGTTCTGGCCTTGCGTCAACTAGAGCAAACTTCAAAAAGCCGTGACACCTTGCGCCCCGTCCAGTCATACACCCGATGGGGTTTGCGAAGTGCTTTGATTGATTTATTGTTTTGGTGTGACCGCTTGGCTCCTCATGTTGTAGCTGCCTCTCTACCTAAGAAGCTGAATAATTTTGAGAAGCTAATATGGGATGCTTTAGATGGTCGAGCACTTAACGAAAGAGAGCTGCACGGAAGATTTTTTGGGGCTGCTAGTAGACCGACAGGATCGATTCGCAAAGCAATCAGCCGGATGAAGAAAGAGGGCTGGAAGGTCGAGCGATGTTCATCGCGAGGTTATTACCGCCCGGACGGTCCTCCGCCGGGTTTATAAAACTGTTTTAGTTTGTCACGTATAGGTCACGTCGGTCACGTGAAGCCAAGGTATCACTTCATAGGTCAACCCAACCTACGAGGTGTACCCCATGAACATTCAGACCGTCCCAATCAGCCGCATTAACCCTGCCCCGTACAACCCTCGCGTCGACCTCAAGCCGACTGACCCCGCTTACCGAGCGATTGTGTCGAGCCTGGACGAATTCGGCTGTGTCGAACCCCTGATCTGGAATAGCCGCACGGGTCATTTGGTTGGCGGCCACCAGCGTTTAAAGGTCATTCAGGCTCGAGGCGACACCGAGGTCACAGTGAGTGTCGTCGACCTCCCTGAGACTCGCGAGAAGGCCCTGAACTTAGCCCTCAATAAAGTCGGTGGTCGCTGGGACCGCGACCTTCTGACGGACCTACTCGCCGACTTGTCCCAGGCGCCAGGCCTCGACCTAGACGTCACCGGCTTCCAGCCCCCGGAAATCGAAGACCTACTCGCCGATCGCGACGGAGACGCCTGTCCTGAACCGGATGGTGTGTTGTCAGGAGACGAAGAACCCATCACTCAGCGCGGTGAGCTGATCACGCTCGGCCGTCACGGTGAGCACCGCCTGCTTTGCGGCGACGCCACCATGCCCGATGACCTCGATCAACTCTTCGGAGAAGATAGGGCCTCACTCTGCTTCACAGATCCGCCTTACGGCGTCGCCTACGACCGCACCGCACGCCCCGCCCCCCGGAAGAAGGGGAAAATTACTAAGCGAGTTGGTCGTAAGCCCTCGTCGGACCTCCTTCTCAACGACGACCTTTCGGCGTCGAAGTACCGCGCCTGGTTGGCCAAGGTCCTCGACCGGCTGGATGATCGCCTAGCCCCGGGGCGCTCGTACTACATCTGGAACGGCCACAAACAGTTCGGCCTAATGCACGATCAGCTGACCGAGCGTGGGTTCAAGGTGTCGGCGGTGATCGCATGGGCCAAAGAGAGCTTCAGCCCCGGCTTCGGCGACTTCAACGAGCAGGTCGAATTCTGCCTATATGGCTGGCGTGGCGGCGCTAGGCATCGATTCTTCGGCCCCAAGACTACTTCGACTCTGTGGAACGTTCCACGGGACCGTACGGGAGCCGGGATACACCCCACCCAGAAACCACTGGAACTGGCCGAGCGTGCGCTGCGTTACTCCTCGAAAAAGGGAGAGATTATTTACGACCCGTTTTTGGGCAGCGGTACGACTTTGATCGCCGCGGCCCGCAGGGGGCGCCGGTGCTACGGCCTGGAGATCGAGCCAAAGTACTGCGACCTCATTGTTCGGCGTTACATACGTCTTGCCGGTACGGCAGCCGTGCCTAAGAAGCTCGTGCAGCGTTACGGCGTGAAGAAAAGGGGGCAATCATGAATCCCCCACATCAGAACGCAGAAAAGAGCAATAAGCCACGTCCTCGTCTAAAACGCCCACGCGCAAGCGTACACACACCCTTAGACGTTCCAAAACCTTCTGCGGCTCACGAAGAGGCAGCGGCGCTTCCGGGAGCGGAGGTTTCGGTCGTTGATTTGGTGCAATCTCTGCGCTCAGGAGATGTGGCTTCGGGTGCGCTGAGTGTGGATAACCGTCGGCGGTGCGTACATTACTTGGGTGTCGAAGGCTTGTCTGTGCCGGAGATCGCACAACTCATAGGTTGCAGCGACCGGACCATTACTCGGGACCGCGCTCATTTACAAGATAAAGCAATGCTCCGGCCTGACCCACAGCTTCCTGGGCGATTTGCGGGTCGATTAGCCTCGGAGGCCGAGGCCTGTCTGTCTCGGATCCGGCGGGTCACGCGTGATCGTGAGACACCCCCGGCGGTCAAAGTCGAGGGGGAACGGGCTTGTTTCGAGGTGCTTTGCAAGCTCGGTGAGCAACTCCAGCGGCTCGGTTTTTTGCCGAACTACGGTGGACAGGTGCAGGTGGATCTCCATCACAGCGGTGAAGCCATTCCCAGTTACGAGGAATTGGAAGAAGAGATTCGGCGTCTGGAAAAGGCTAATGAGGGCGGCGACTCTGATCCAGCGGTAGCTGGCCATCTGGTGAAATTGAACACACAGCTCCACCGTGCGCGCTTAGCACAGGGTGTGAGTCGGCTCGCCAAATAGGGGTCGATTATCACTGACGGTTTATCGGTACGGGGCAATAGACGTCGCAACGAAGTTTACTCATGCAGCTTGATTACCGTCCCCAAGTTCAGCGACATCTCGCGGCGACGCGTCGCGCGATAGGCCGTATAGATCCGCTGATGTTCGCGCGGGTGTACTTAAGCGAGCACTTTCGATTGGCACCCTCTCGGATGCACCTGGAGTTGTTTGGGTTGCTGCAGAAGGCGACCCAGATACGAGACGCCCGGATTGCCGTGGCGGCGCCGCGTGGCCATGCCAAGACCACGGTCACGAGTCTGGCGTATGTGCTGTGGAGCGTGCTGTACGGCCATGAACGTTTTGTGCTGCTGGTTTCGGCGACTCGAGAGCAAGCGATTCAGCTTTTGGCCGACCTCAAACGTGAGCTTGAGCAGAACGTGCTGCTGAGTAGTGATTTCCCCGAGGTGTGCGCCCCGGTCCAGCGCCGCGGGATTACTCTGTGGAAGGGCCACCACGTGGTACTTACCAACGGGGCGTGCGTCCGTGTTTTGGGCGCGGGTCAGGCCCTTCGCGGCATGAAACACGGTGCCTATCGTCCGAGTTTGATCATCGGAGACGACCTCGAAGAGCTAGAAGCGACGTTATCGCCTGAACAGCGGGCCAAGCTATTGGCGTGGTTCGAAAAGACGCTCCTGAAATCCGGTGCGGCCGGCACCAACGTGGTGATTGTGGGGACGCTGCTGCATTACGACTCCTTGTTAGCCGGCTTGGTGAAACCCTCGGTGTTTTCGGGACGGTCGAAGCGATCGGGGTGGACAACGCATGTTTACCAAGCGGTTGAATCTCCCAGCGATCACCCTGAGCTATGGGAACGCTGGGAAGCTATCCGAAGCGGTACCGAAGGTGCCACGGGAGCTAGCGCTTCGGCTGACGCTGATGAATTTTTTGAGTTGCACGAAACCGAGATGCTTCAAGGTACAAAAGTGCTCTGGCCCGAACGAGAGGACTACCGGCGATTGATGGCGATGCGGGCCGACGAGGGGCGGTCTGCGTTTCAATCCGAGAAGCAGAACGAGCCACTCGATCCGGACCAGTGCTTGTTTAGGGAGCAGGATTTCCATTTCTGGGACGAAGAGTACGCGGGAGGCAACGAGCTAATACAGGCCGTCGGCCCCAACGGCCGGCTAGTGGTGGCCTGTGATCCGAGTCTGGGTAAACGCCCCGGGCGAGGTGACTACACCGCGATCATCACGTTGCTGAAAGATATGGCGACTGAGGTGATGTACGTGGTGGGCGCCGACTTGCGGCGGTGCAAACCCGATGAACTCGTCCAACGTTTGGTTCGAGAACTGGGTACATACCGGGTCAGTCGGCTCGGGGTGGAGGCGAATCAGTTCCAAGATGTCCTGGTATCTCAGATCGAAATCGCGGTCAGGCGGGTGGGGCAATCCGTTCGGGTGGAGCGTCTTACGACCACCACGAATAAACAAGCCCGCATCGAATCACTCGAACCTATTATCCGGCAGGGCCGTCTGCGGTTCAGCCGGCGTCACCAACTCTTGTTGGATCAGCTTCGCCAGTTCCCCTTAGGGGCACACGACGACGGCCCCGATGCGCTCGATATGGCCGTGTCGCTGTTGTCGCAACAACCCGCGCAATGTCGTCAGATAAAGCTCAGCGGATTCTAGCGGGCCGCTTAGGATAAATAGACTTGATGATTCACGCTGGTATGCCATGATGCAAGGGACAAGCCCCTCTTTAGAGGGTGTAACTTCTATTTGATAGGAGAATTATCACAAGGATTTGATTGCAATTGACAATCTGACCTGACGCGTGTGCGTCAGGCGCTGCTCTCGAGAAACCGCCAGACGGGCTCCGGCCCACTTCAACTGCAGCATCAGGCTTGACGCCGCGCTCCCGCATGGGAGCGTCGGCCATGTGCTGTGCTGTAGTACCCCCTGGCGGGGGTCTCGAGAACACACGGGTGCGGCGCTCCCTTTACGCGCCTCCGGAAGTATGGCTTTCGCTTATAGCGAGCTTTGATCTGGTAAAAATGAGGGGCGTCTCCCGTGAACTTTATTCCGGCATCCCGTACACCACATGGAGACCCCTATGCTTCACATAAACCGTGATCAACAGACACTTACCCCTCTTCCTCGTCCACGCCTTGCCGATGTGGGGTTAAGGGAGCGGCAACATCTCCAAGCCTTGATCCGAGACAACTCTGAAGCGTTCTTCGATGAACTCGATGAATCACTCATCTTGGTCGGTGAAGAAGTGATGCCGTCGGAAGCTGTTGACAACCGCATCGATCTTTTGGCGGTCGACCGCACTGGGCGCACGGTTATTTTGGAACTCAAGCGGGGTAACGATAAATATCAACTGCTTCAGTCGCTCGGCTACGCGGCGATGAGTGCGGATTGGGATGATCAGGCGCTATTGGAACAGGCTTCCCGATTCTGGCAGTGCGACTTGGAATCGGCCACCACGCGGCTCGAAGACTTCCTAGACACCGACCTTCGGGCCCTCAACGAAGAACAACGCGTCGTGTTGTTGGCCGAGGGTTTCGACTACGAGGTCCTGGCCACGGCCTCTTGGTTAACCGAAGTCTATGGATTGGATATCCGCTGCTTCCGGGTGACAATCGCTAGGCATGAAGAAGACGAACTGCTTCAGTGTGTACGGGTGTTCCCCGCGCGGACTTTGACCGAGCAGGCCGTGCTGCGTCGCCGTTCAGGCCGGACTGGGCGTTCCAAGCTGTTACCCGCTGCAACGGACAACCTTGCCACGTGGAATGATCTTTTGGCTTCGGTACGCAATCCCGAGGTCAAATCATTCTTTGAGGATGAACTCGCGGCAGGGCGAACCAACTACTTGCCCGACCGATCGGTGGTTTTCCAGGATCGTTCGCGCAACCGTTGGTACGTGAAGGTCCGCACCGAACAGGCTTATGTGTGGCAGGAGGGGCGGTTCGCTCAGGACGTGGGGTTCTGGCAGAAACAACTACCGAGGGACGCCGATATCCGTGCGGTTCAAGGAGGGCGGGCGTTGCGTTTTTACCTCAATAGTGCAGAGGCCTTCCAAGCGTTCCGCCGAGCGGTGTTAGACGACGGATCGAAGCTGGAGTTTTTGAGCACGCAGCGTCTCAACAATATGCTGGATACCGATGAATTGGACGGCAAGATCAATGATTCATTTGAGCAAGAAAGTTCTTGATATCTAGTCGTTGATGTGCGTACATGTGGTGGCGTCATCCGACGTGACCCCCGCCAGGACTACGGGCCGGCTCCTTGCCGGCCCGTGGTGGTCGTACTGGTGAGCCTTCAGTCTTTGGGATAACCCTGCCGAATAGTACTTGACCAATCCTAGGGGCTATGGATGTATGTGGGTATGAACCCACCAAGATCCATTGACGATCTTAAACGTCTCTCCCTGACCGAGCTCTCGCAACGCTGGCAGCAGACCAGCCGCGGTAAGCCTCCACCCAAGGTCAAGCTTCTGCTTCGGCGAGACCTTGCTTGGCAAGCTCAGGGTGGCGGTATCGACGCCGCCACCCAAACGATGCTGAAGTCTGCGATTCGAGGTGCCCAAGCACCTTCCGAAAGAGCGAACCCCCGGAAATCTCAAAAACCTCGAACGCCAACAAAGCCAGTGCTCCAGTCTGGCGCAAAACTCATCCGGAAGTGGAAGGGTAAGACCTACGAGGTTGTGGTGATCGAGCCCGGCAAGCGATTTGAGTTCCGAGACCGGGAATACCGCAACCTCACACAGATCGCTCGACAGATCACGGGAGCCCATTGGTCCGGTCCACGCTTCTTCGGCCTCAACCGGATGAGGGGCATCCAATGAGCTCGAAGTTGATCCGTTGCGCGGTCTACACCCGCAAATCCCAAGAAGAAGGCCTCGATCAAGCCTTCAACTCGCTCGATGCCCAGCGTGAAGCAGGTTTTGATTACATCCGCAGCCAGAAACACGAAGGCTGGCAAGCGATCGAGACGGCTTACGACGACGGCGGCTTCACGGGCGGCAACATGGAACGCCCCGGGCTCAAGCAACTACTTAAGGACATCGACTACGGCTTGGTCGATGTCGTGGTGGTTTACAAAGTGGACCGCTTATCCCGCTCTCTGAGCGACTTCGCCGCCATGATGAAGGTGTTCGAGGACCGCGACGTCTCGTTCGTATCGGTGACCCAGCAGTTCAACACCACGACGAGCATGGGACGGCTGACGCTGAACATGCTTCTGAGCTTCGCCCAGTTCGAGCGTGAGGTTACCGGTGAACGGATCCGCGACAAGATCGCCGCCACCAAGAAGAAGGGGCTGTGGGTTGGTGGCCAGCCTCCTCTGGGCTACCGCCTGAAGGAGCGGAAGCTCCACATCCATCCCCCAGAAGCGGAGTTGGTGGAAAAAGCCTTCCGGGAGTTCTTGGAGGCGGAAGGTTCTATGTTGGCCTTGGCAGAAAAGCTAAATAGTGAAGGCTACACCACGAGGTACTGGGTTAGCAGCCGGGGGAGAGAGCACGGTGGGAAGCCTCTGACGGCCAAGTATCTTCGCCACATGCTGACCAATCCGCTATACGTCGGCCGGATCGTACATAAGGATAAGGATTGGAAGGGGCAACACGAGCCGATCATCCCCCGAAAGCTATGGGATCGGGTTCAGAACGCCATCGATACGGTCCAGCGGCAGAAGCAATTCCAGTGGGATCAGCCGCACCTGCTCAAGGGGAAGCTCCGCACCCACGAGGGATTTGCCATGAGCCCGAGTTCGGTCCATCGTTCCATCTACGGTCAGGCCAAGTCCGGTGGGAAACGCTTGGTGCGGTATTACGTCAGCCAGAAGGGTATCCAGCAGGGCTACAAGAACTGTCCGATCAAGACGATTAACGCAAAGCATCTGGACGAATTGGTTCGCGCCGCCGTTTGTTCGCAACTCTCTTCAGACGATCAAAAGGGGATTGGGTTAGCCGAAAGGGCGGTTCAAGACCACTGGATTCGTGGGTTGATTGTTGGAGTTGTGTTGGGGCCTGACGAACTGCTGATTACGCTTGGTCAGGATGAGTTGGAAGAATTGGGAGAGCATGATTGGCCGCAGCAGGAACAGGACCAAGCGGGATCAATTCCAAATTGCGTCTACACACCTGCAGTCGAGGTCCTATCGAAACGCCGGCAGGTTCGGCTGAAGCTGGGGCTTCAGATCAAGCGCTTGGATGGTAAGCGTGTGCTGTTATCGCCTGAGGGATACGATCTGGTCCGGTCGCCATCGCCGGAGCCCGAGGCTCACATCGTCAGGGCTATCGGGACCGCGTATTCGTGGCGAAAGACCCTGGTCAAAGATCAGATTACGGTGGCCGAGCTGTCGGGGCGGGTTGGGGTGGACCGGACGCGAATACATAAGCTCCTGCGTCTCACGTGCCTTGGGCCGGACATCCTCAAGCGGGCCCTGTCGGGTGAGTTACCGTCCTCGACGACACTTCTTCACCTGATCGAGGCCGGTCGGGAATTGGACTGGAAGGCACAGCACACATATCTCGGCATTGATCTCCCCGCAGCTGCAGCGGGATGAAACTCAAAATAGAAGTCAAGTCACCAAACTAGATATCACAGGTCAGGAGTGGACCTCGCTACATGCCCATAGAGACACTTAGCCGATATCGGCTCTATTACGCCTGCTCTGGGATGGGTTTGAAAGACTAGAGACGCCTACGAATCACGAATTATCCGCAGGTATACGCGTATTTCGGCGTGGAATCTATGCTCTCTGAGGAGCATGTCGAGGGAAAGCGGTAGAGACAGGATTCGAACTCCCGGTACACAGTTTGTTTCGACATACTCCTGTGTGGTCACAAATAGAGACGCGCTGCACGGCGATCGATGACTTGCTTGATAAGGACTAGTCAAGTCATTTCTGATTTCGGGGTCTTCGAAAAGTGACCTCGATAAATCGCCAAAGAGACGTTTTGCGAGATTGCTTTAAATAGAGCCAATTTGATTCACTATTTATAAAACAGAGACGATTGGCTAAATAAAAAATCTCCCGCGTTTTGCGGGAGATTTGGGGTTTTGGGCCTAACATACTGGAGTTTGTATGGAGTATGTTAGGTGTAGGCGGAGAGGGTGGGATTCGAACCCACGGTACACCTAGATGCACACTGGTTTTCGAAACCAGCTCCTTCAGCCGCTCGGACACCTCTCCGGGAGGATGACTGCGAAGACGCAGTGATCGGCAGAACTGCACATCATAACCAAACCAGCGGGACGCTTTCCAGTCGCCGGGTACTGGGCTATTCTTGTGTAAAAGGAAAAAGAGTTGGATATGACTGATTCATCCGAAAACCAAGTCGAATCGCCCCAAGTTGGACTCGATCTCCAGCCCGGACTGCGGGTGAGAGTGACGCAGCAGGTGCAGCACAAAGGCTGGACGAATGCCGTTGCCGGCGTGATCGAGAGCATCGAGCAACGCAAGACCGGGTCTTGGTACGCCCACGCCAAGGACGACAAGCTCTGGCTCGACCGCTTGGTCCTCAAGAAAGACGACGGCGAGATCGTGGTTTGCAACCTCGATCCTTATACGCGGGTCGAGTTGATACCCGAAGAAGCTTCGACGCAGCCTGTCTCTGAAGACGGTGCGGATTGATGCAACCTTCCGAGCGCGTTCTCGATGATCAAGGCTTGCCGGAGGGTTATCCCCTGCAGCCCGGCTGGGAAGTGACGCCGCGGGAGGTTCGGTCGATGCAGGAGGCGGGGCAGGTGTTTTTGCTGCTTGATGTTCGGGAGCCTAGAGAGGTCGCGGCGGCGGCGGTTGAGGGGGCGACGGTGGTGCCGATGGGCGAGGTGCCGGCACGGCTAGCCGATTTGAAGGCCCATGCCGACAGCAAAGTCGTGGTGATGTGCCACCACGGGATGCGGTCGCTGCGGGTGGCGGCGTTTCTCCGTCAGAACGCTTTTGCTGATGTGACGTCGATGGCCGGCGGGATCGATCTTTGGTCCCGGGATATCGATCCGGCTGTCCCGCGGTATTGAAGGGCCTGTAGTGGGCGGTGCCCAACCTACCGATTCTTTTCTATTCGATCGGCGAGTCGAAGGTTACGACCCGTAGCGCAGCGCTGCTGACGTGGCCGCCGTCTTCGGCGAACGCCACTTCTATTGTGTTGTTGGCTTCGAGCAGGTCGCGGGATACGGAAACTTCGAGGAGGCCGAAGAAGCGGGGGCGGTCGGTTTGGGTATCGTCGCCGCGGAATTCGCGGGGGACGCGGACGGTTTGGCCGTTGACGCGGATGCGGGCGGGGGTGCGGGCGACGCCGTGGTCCCGGCCGATGCCGAGGCGGAGGGTCGCGGTGCCGTGCTCGCCCTCGGGCACGCCGTCGATCTGGAAGGTCATGCGTTTGCGGGCGGCGATCGGCTGGAGGTAGCGGTCGGCGTATACGCGGATTTCGGAGGCCGTGTTTTCCGGTTCGACGCGGTCGGCGAGGCGGATGTGGAGCACGGCCGTGGCGTTGGGGGGCAGCACTAGGCGGCGCGGCACTTCGTCGAGTTGCTCTTCGTCTAGTCGTGGCCGATCACCGTCGAGGTAGAGGTGTTTCAGCTCAACACGGCTGACAGAGCCGGTGTCGCGGAGGTTGATCTTGATGGCTTTGTTGCGTTCTTCGTCGAGGTTGTTCACCGCTACGAAGAGGTTGCGTCCGTCGACGTAGGCCTGGGTCTGGACGTCGGGGTCGTCGCTTTGGATCAGGACGCGGTCGCCACGGACGTCGGACCAGAGCTGCCAAAACTTGATCTGCTCGCTGAAGACCCAGGGGCCCTCGCGGTCGTCGCTGGTATCGCTGTCGCCTTCGTTCGCCCGGCGTAGTAGCCGCCAGTAGTAGGGGCTGTCGGGGGCTTTGCGTCCCCACTCGGCCTTGGGCGGGGTAAAGGCGAGGGCCTTGAGGATCTGGTCGGGGCGTTCCATGAACTGCATGACCATCGCGTTGAACGCCTTGATGCAGAGCCAGTCGCGGAAGGGCGTCCAGGGCTGGTTGTACCAGTCGTGGACCTGCGAGCCGTACTCAGAGATGAGGTAGGGCTTGGGTTCACCATGCTTGAGCAGTTGGTAGTGATCGATGAGGTCGAGGCTGGCTTCGAGGTTGCTGCCGCGGCGGAGTTGCACCTTGCCGCGGGCGATGCCAGGGAAGTCGTAGAAATGCAGGCTGTAGAAGTCCATGTTAGCCCCGGCGATGTCGACGAACGACTTGAACCGCCGGTCCCACCGGCCGAAGTTGTCGTCCTCGAACAGGTCGAACGCCATCGTGTATCCGCCGATCGGCACGCCGGGGTAGTACTTGCGGATCTGGTCGGCGACGGTGTTGTGGAAGCGGAAGACGTCGGCGGGGTCAGTCTCGCCGTGGGTCACCAGTTCATATAGCGGTTCGTTGATGACCTCGATCCAGGCGGGGCGGGGGCGGGGGCCCTGGGGCTGGTGGAAGAGCTGGAAGTATCGGCCCATGAACTCGCCGGTCGCGGTGCCGAGCGGTTCGTTTGCGGTGTCGGCGGTGGAGAGCTTCCAGCCGGTTTTGGCGGTGGCCCGCTCGCCGCTGGGCCAGAACGGGTGGAGTTGGGCCCCGATGATCATGTCGGCCCGTTCGAGGTAGTTCTTTTTGGTGCGGTCAAGCCTCTGATACCAGGCGGCTTCTTGCTTGGCCATTTCGGCGAGGTGTTCGGGGTCGGCGTAGCCGGGGCGGCGGGGGTCTTGGCGGACCGAGTTGAGCGTGCCGCTGATCTTGCCGGTGTCGCGGCCGAAGTGTCCGCGGAGTTTTTTCGCGAAGTAGTCGAGCTTGTCTTCCTCGCCGTTCCAGTCGGGGCTGACGGGGGTGGTGTGGGCCCCGAAGAAGACCGAGCGGTCGAGCTTGGAGACGCCGTTGACGTCGTGGACGACGTTGGGGAAGACTTCGATAGCCACCTGCGGGGTGGCGTTTAGCGCAGCGCAGACGGAGAGTAGGGCGGTTGTTAGTAAACGTTGCATGGCGAGACCTCCGAGGCTTCGGGATCGAGATTACGGAAGAGGGGCATCGGTGTTGAATATGCGTAGGGCGGCGCTGCTCACATGGCCGTTGGTGTCGGGGAACGTGAGGGTGACAGCGTTGCTTTCCTTCAGCAGATCAAAGGGGACGGGCACCTCGAGCAGGCCGAAGAAACGCGTGCGGTCGGCCTGGCTGTCGTCGCCGCGGAAGTTGGTGGGGATTTCGAGGGCTTGGCCGTTGAGCGTGATTTGGCTGGGGAAGCGGGCGTGGCCGTGGTCCCGGCCGACACCGAGGCGGAGCGTGGCCACGCCGTACTCGCCCTTGTCGGGGACGGGGATTTCGAAGTTGACGGGTGCGCCGTCCTGTATCGGTTGCAGGTAGTCGTCGGCAAAGGCCTTGATTTCCCGCGCGGTCTTGTCGGGTCGGAGAGAGTTAGGGAAACGATACTCCACCACCATAGTCGCTCCGGGCTGCAGGGTGAGTGTCTGCGGGGGGGACTTGAAGACTTTGGTTTTTAGCTTGCCGTTTTCGCCTTGGAGGAAATGATTCTTTACGGTCGCGCGGGTGGGGCTGTCGCCGTCGGTGCCGTGGAAAGCGATGCGAACTTTCTGTTTTTCGTCATCGAGGTTGTTGATAGCGACGTGGACGGACTTGCCGTGGGTGTAGGCGTGCGTCTGCAGGTCGAGGTTGCTGGTTTGGGCCAGGAGTCGGGTGCCCCGCATGTCCGACCAGAGTTGGAAGAACTGGATCTGATCGGACCAGACCCACGGGCCTTCGCGGTTGTTGTTGGGGTTGCGATCGCCTTCGCTGACCCGACGCATGATGCGGTGGCGGTAGGGGAAGTTGTGCTCGGTGTTCCAGCCCCACTCGGCCTTGGGCATCGAGAAGTTGATTGTTTTGGCCATAAGGTCGGGGCGATCGAGGAACTGCATGATCTGACCGTTGGCCGATTTGTTGTGGAGCCAGTCGAGGTAAGGCATCCACGGGTCTCTCGCCCAGTCGTGGTGCATCGAGCCATACTCCGAAATGACGTACGGCTTTTGGTGGCCCAGCTTGAGTTGACTGTAGTGGTCGATGAGGTCGAAGGTGGCTTCGATCGTGCTGCCGGTGAGGAGTTTGACTTGGCCGTTGTTGATGCTGGGGAAGTCGTAGAGGTGGATGCTGTAAAAGTCCATGTGTTCGCCGCACATGTCGATGAAGGTTTTGAACCGTTTCTCCCATCGCTGGAAGTTGTCGTTTTCAAACCACGGGAAGGCCATGGTGTAGCCGCCGATCTTGATTTTGTCGCCGTTGTATTTCCGGATCTGCTCGGCGACGGTGTTGTGGAAGCGGAACACGTCTCGGGGGTCGGTGTCGCCCAGCGTCGAGAGGTGCCACAGCGGCTCGTTGATGACCTCGACGTAGTTCGGGCGGGGCGGCCCGCCGCGGCCGAAGAACTGTTTGAGGTAACGGCCCATGTATTCGCCGGTCGCGGTGCCGAGGGGTTCGTCGGAGGTGTCGGCGGTCGATAGTGCCCAGCCCTGCCGGGTTTTGTATTTTCCGTCGGGCCAGTACGGGTGGAGCTGTGCGGCGATCACGAGGTCAGATTGTTCGGCGAAACGGTGGAAGACGGGGCGTGATTGGTACGCACGTCGGTTTGCGTCGATGAGTTCTTTGAGGTGTGCCGGGTCGGCGTACCCGGGCCGGCGGGGGTCCTCGCGGACCTGGTGCAGCACCTGGGTGATCGTCCCGGTGTCGCGGCCGAAGTGGCCGTTGAATTCGTCCATGAATTGTTCGAGCTTGTCTTCTTCGCCACGCCACTCCGGCTCGTACGGCGAGGCGTGGGTATTAAAAAACACGGAACGGTCCAGTTCACGCACGCCGTTGGTCTCATGGACTAAATCCAAGTGGACATTGATCGTTGCTGCGCCTTGTCCCATTAGGGCGTACGCGGGCATGCATAGAAAAAAAGCAAGTACCAAGAGACGCGGCATAGCGGATGCTCCAGAAGAGAAAGGAGGAAGATCGTAGACATATAACATTATGCAAAAAGATCGGTTCGATACCAGATTGATCGCGTCGCGGTTACCGACCCGTTACACTTTTTCGCTCCATGGCACTTACCGACTGGAAATCGCTACACGCCGACGCCTTTGCCGGCCAACGAGCCCTCGTCACCGGGGCGGCGGGTTTTATTGGCTCGCACCTCTGTGAGGTATTGACAGAGCTGGGGGCTGAGGTCGTCGCCTTCGATAACCTGACGGGCAGCGACGGGAGCTGGGCAAACCTCGACGGCTTCTTTACGGGGCGGAAAATCACCGGCTCGATTCTTGACGCCGAGGCCGTGGCCGAGGCGACGGCTGGGTGCTCGCTGGTGTTCCACCAGGCGGCGATGGGCAGCGTCCCGCGGAGCGTCACGATGCCGCGGGCCTACCACGAGAACAACACCACCGGCACGCTGAATGTTCTTGAGGCGGCGCGGGCCGCGGGCGTCCGCCGGGTGATGTTCGCCGCCAGCAGCAGCGCCTACGGCGATACGCCGACGCTGCCCAAGACCGAATCCATGCCCGTCCTGCCCCGCAGCCCCTATGCCGCGAACAAGGTCGCCTGCGAAGCGCTCATGCGGGCCTACGCCACCAGCTACCCCCCCGGAAGCAATAACGTCTCCGAGGCCGGGGTCGAAACTTCCGGCCTCGATACCGTGAACCTGCGGTACTTCAATATCTTCGGGCCGCGGCAGAACGCCAATTCCGCTTACGCCGCGGTGATCGCCGCGTTCGCCACCGCGTTGCTCGACGGCAAGCGGCCCACCATCTACGGCGACGGCGAGCAGTCCCGCGACTTCACCTTCATCGACAACGCCGTCCACGCCAACCTCCTCGCCGCGCGGGCCCCCGGGAGCCTGGCCGGCGCGGTGTGTAATGTGGCGTGCGGGCAACGGGTCAGCGTCAACGAGCTGGCCGCGAGTATGGCGGAGGTCTTAGGAAAGCCGGAGCTGACGCCCGAGCACCTGCCCGAGCGGGCGGGGGACGTGAAGCACTCCCTGGCGGACCTTGCGAACACCAAAGAGACGCTCGGTTACGAGCCGATCGTACCGTTCGTCGACGGCCTGGCGGCCACGGTCGCCTGGTACGCCTCGGTCCACGCCCCATAACCCGCATCACTCCACGTGGTTTATAAATTCAGCCGGGCGGACGGTTTGAAACCCTTGTCGGCCGACCCGGTCGCGGTTTACAGTACGCAGAACCATGTCTCAGATCCCGACCGAAACACCAGTCGCCCGCGGCTACCAACCGCCGGTAAACACCCAGTTTTCCGTGTTCCTCGACAACCGCGTCGGCCGGATGTTGGACCTCTTGGAAGTCTTCGACGCCGCCTCGGCGATCACGTTGGCGGGGCTCAACGTGGTCGACAGCGCCGACCACGCGGTGGTGCGCCTACTGACGAGCAAGGCCGACCTCGCCCGCCGGCTGCTGAACCGCTGCGAGCACACGTTCAGCGAGATCGAGGTGATCGCGGTCGAGCTGCCCTACGAAAACTCGCTGGTCAGCGTCTGCGAGGTACTGACCGGCGTCGAGCTGAACATCCACTACGCTTACCCGCTATTAGTTCGGCCGCGGGGGCTGCCGGTGGTCGCGTTGCACACCGACGACACGACGTTTGCCGGGCAGGTATTGCGTAAGCGTCACTTTACGGTGTTGGCCGAAAACGACCTCGGCGAAAACGCGCCGGGGAGCACGCCGGGGACGCCGAACGATCCGGATGGGAATTGATTTTTCGGAGGTGAAGCGATGAAGACGTTCCGGTGGACGGTTCCCGAGTTTCCCCGGACCAAGCACGAACGTGGGCCTAGGAAGCCTAATGAAGCGGCTCGCCGCGGGACTTTCAATCTACTCGCGGGTATTCTCGCGATAGGTCTGGGAATTGTTATCAGTTCAGGAGGCGACTCGCTGCACGACTTAAGCCGAGGGTTTCAAACGTATTTTTGGACTGCGGTTTCTGCGGAAGTGATCGACGTCGATATCGCCGACCATGAGAAAATATTTTCAGGAACCGTTACTTACGCGTTTACATGGGCAGATCAGCGGCTGTCTCACGAAGATGAGGTCTCGCGTCGGGTGGATGAGGAAGAAACGTCATTGGAATACTTCCGTGTCGGCGAAAACGTAATGGTGTACGTCGCGGATTTACACAGGTCTTCGCTGGGGCGTTGGCCGGATCGGGTTGGCGCGATGTTTGGAATTTATGCGATAGGTTGGCTGCTAGTAGGTTTGAATTATCTACGGCTCGGGTTTCTTGATCTTCGTGATGCCAAAACGAAAAAAACTGAGTAAAAGTGAACGCATAAATCGATTTTCTAGATCGAATGTAGCAGTAGGTGGCGGGGGCTGAGGCGTTTTGAACGCCTTGGAAGCGTACCTATCAAATCGAGTCGATCTCACGGGCTCCGGGGCATCGCGGACTCTGCCCGAGACACCTGACGGAAGCGATCTGAAGAAGCTGGGCTGCAGGTTTTTTTACTCAGTGAAATACCCGGCCTGATTGAGGAATCGGGTTTGGTTGATTACGGGTATGCCGAGGTCTGCGGTAGTGCGTAGGGAACTTTGATACGCCTGGTATGAATCGAGCGCGGACCGATATTCCTTCATGAGTATCGGGGCTTGCTCGTCGGACGGTTGGGTCGGGATATCGGGTTCGTCGCCGATGACCGCAAGCGTGACACTGTCGTTGAGTTCATCAGCAGTGTTATGGCCAAGACGTTCGGCGATATCAGTGATTAATTCGTAACCGTTCGGATCAGGTTTACCGTCTTTGTCCAGGTCGAATGTGCCGAAAACGTAAATTGTTTCTGGTTGCGTGTGATTAATATTCGCCTGCTCGTTATTCATGCAGCAACCGGCAATCAGCATGATGCTTACTAAAACGATGGATTGTTTTTCAAGCATGATTGTTTGTCCCGGGACTCAATGAGCAAGGTAGTTATACCTCAACGCACGGCACCTCAACGCGGTTGGTGCAGTACGTAAATTCCAACTTTTCAAAGAGCGAACGCTCGGCCCCCGGTTAACGTGCGTATCGGCCCGCACGCCTCCCGAAACTTCAAACCGTCGTCCTCGACCCGCGTGGTGGGGGCGGCCCCTCCGGAATGACCGGGTTGGAGTCGTTCGCGTTTGTTGTCGGCAAGGTGACTCACCGACGAACGCCGAAACCCCCACGCTTGAAAAAACGCGAGCCCGGCGATCCCCGCGCGTCATCCGAGACGGTCCTTGCCTGTCACCGTCTCGGCGCCGCAGGGGGCCGAAAAAATTCTCCCTCCATAAGGGGGCGAGACGTCATTTTTGTGCGCCCCCGGAAGGCATTATTCGGGTCATTGGGTCCATAAGCCGAGTGGAGGTTTAGCGATAAATTTTTTTGCAGAAAATCCAGAATTTTCAGTTCTGCCGAGATTTAGTGCGCACGGGAGTGACGCGCTAATGAGTCAATCGAGTTTTTGAATTGCGCGCGGGCCGTCGAGGCGGTAGTGGTTGTTGCGCCAGGTCATCGTGTTGCCGACGGCGGCGCTCAGCATGAGGACGAGATTGACGGCCATGACGGCGGGGGTGCCCCACTGGTCGAGGCGGAGGGTGTGGCGGAGGTAGCGGAGCTGGTCGCGGCCGAAGGCGTTGGCGATGGCTTGGCGGCGGTACATCGCTCGGACCTGGTTGCCGATCGCGACGGTGAAGATCGCCATCGCTGCAAGGATCGGGGCGATCACGAAGCCGCTGAGTAACCCGAAGATCAGCGACAGCCAGGCGGTGGCGAAGCCGGCGACGTAGAGCAGCAAGACGGCCACGGCCTTGCGGTAGAGGGCGGGGTCGTGGACGCGGGTGATGAGGTATTGGCGTCGACCGAACTCGAACAGCTCGCCCCAGGTGAAGTTGATCGGCGAGGGGACGAGGCAGTGGAAGACGAAGTAGACCTCGCGGCCGGCGTCGCGGCAGAGACGGGTCATCTGGTAGTCGTCGGACAGCGACCCCCGGAAGTAGTTCTCGACCAGGCCGTGCTCCCGGGCGAAGTCGGTACGGATGGCCATCGAGCCGCCCCAGGCCTGGGTGAGGTTCTTGTGGCCGGTGAGGTGGGCGACGGCGGAGTTGATCACGCTGGCGAACATGCTGGCGGGGCGGGGGCGTTGGGCGCGGAGCTCGGGCATGAGCCAGCGGTAGCCGGTGGTGACGCCGACGTGTTCGCTGCGGATCAGCGGGCCGGCGAGTTTTTTGAGCCAGCCGGGCCCGGGCACGGCGTCGGAGTCGGCGAAGACCCAGGCCTCGCTGTCGTCTTGCTGCTCTTCAAGAAACGCGAGGGCGGCAAGCTGGTTGTGGACTTTTTGGCCGGTGTCCGGCGGGGCGAGACCGGCGGTGACAAGGTCGATCGGCGGCAGGGCGGCGTGCTGGGCGAGCTCTTCTTCGATCAGCCGGCGGGCGGGGTCGTCGTCGGACTCGAAGACGAAGACGAGGCGGTAGTCCTCGTAGTCCTGGGTGATGAGCGAGCGGACGTTGCGGGTGAGTTCGTGGTCGTGGCCTTTGAACGGGACGATCACCGCGGCCTTGAGCTTGCGGACGTCGTGCCAGGGCCGGACGGGCTTGGCGACGCGGTGGGCGAACTTGCGGGCCTGGACCGCGACTAGGATCGCCTGGGTGACCCAGAGGCACCACAAGAGGATCAACGGTATCCAGAGCAGCAGCCAGACGAGCATAAGAAACGCGGAAGGGACGGAAACGGATCAGAGCTTGAGCAGGCTCTGCCCGGTCATCTGCGGTGGGGTGTCGAGGCCCATGAGGTGCAGGGCGGTGGGGGCGCAGTCGGCGAGCTTGCCGCCGGGGCGGAGCGGGGTGTCGGCCTTGAGCTCGGGGTCGACGATGATGCACTCGACGTCGTAGGTCGTGTGGGCGGTGTGCGGGGCCTGGGTGGCGGGGTCGAACATCTGCTCGGCGTTGCCGTGGTCGGCGGTGACGATGAGCTTTCCGCCTTTTTCCAACACCGCGTCGACGATATCGCCGGTGCAGGCGTCGACGGTTTCGACGGCGGCTATGGCGGCGTTGAGCTTGCCGGTGTGGCCGACCATATCGCCGTTGGCGAAGTTGACGAGGATGAAGTCGGGACAACTATCCGAAGCGACGTGTTTGAGCACGATGTCGCGGATCTGGGGGGCGGACATCTGGGGCTGGAGGTCGTAGGTCGCGACCTGGGGCGACTGGGCCATCTCGCGGGTCTCTCCGGGGAAGGCGTCTTCGCGGTAGTCGTTGGCGAAGAAGGTGACGTGGGGGAATTTTTCGGTCTCGGCGACACGGAGCTGGGTCTTGTTTTGTTCGCTGAGGTATTGGCCGAGGATCTCGGGCATCTTGCCCTGTTTTTCGAAGGCGACGGACAGGCCGGGGAATTGGCGGAAGGTCTCGTCGTAGGCGGTCATGCAGACGTAGTTGAGTTTCAACTGCTCGCCACGGTCGAAGCCCTGCTCGCCCGAGTCGGGCGACGGGGGGACGTTGCCGTGGAAGTCGGGCTGCATGAAGGCGCGGGTGATCTCGCGGGGGCGGTCGCCGCGGTAGTTGTAGAAGATGACGGTGTCGCCGTCGGAGATGTGGTTTTTGCCGGCGTCGCAGTCGCCGCCGACGGTGCGGGGGGTGACGAACTCGTCGCCCTGCTGCGAGTCGTTGGTGGGCTCGTCGTAGTAGTCGGCCAGCGCTTCGGAGGCGGTGGGGAAGTTGGGGATGGTGCCGGGCTTGGCGCGGCCGGTGAGCAGGTCGTAGGCGAGCTGGACGCGTTCCCAGCGGTTGTCGCGGTCCATGGCGTAGTACCGGCCGACGAGCGAGACGATCCGGCCGCAGCCGAGGTCTTCGAGTTTTTCTTCGATGTCTTCGATGAAGTCTTTGCCGGTGAACGGCCCGGTGTCGCGGCCGTCGGTGAAGAGGTGGAGGCAGACGTCGCGGGGGCCGAGGTTGGCCCGCTTGCAGGATTCGACGCAGGCGTAGAGGTGGTCGAGCATGCCGTGGACGCCGGCGTCGGAAGCGATGCCCAGCAGGTGGACCTTGCCTCCGGAAGCCTTGGCGGCGGCGATGGCGGAGGTGATGGCTTCGTTGTCGTAGAACGAGCCGTCTTCGATCGCGACGGTGATGCGGACGGATTCTTGGTTCACGATCCGGCCGGCGCCGATGTTCTGGTGGCCGACCTCGGAGTTGCCCATGGTGTCGGCGGGCAGGCCGACCTCTCGGCCGGAGGTGTGGATGAGGGTGTGGGGGTACCTCGCCAGCAGCGCGTCGCAGCGGGGGGTTTCGGCGAGTTTGATGGCGTTGAATTCGTCGTGATCGGCGTGGGGGTTTCGGCCCCAGCCGTCGCGGACGATCAGGACGACGGGCTTGGCGGACATCGAGGCGTTACTCCGGGGGGAGGGAAGGGCGGTGGGGCGGCTAGCGGGGGCGGCGGCCGATCGGTGCCCATGGGGTGGGTCGGTTGGGTCGAACGGGAGATTTTAGGTCATTTTGCCTAGCATGGTTGGATGGTTGATTTGGACACGAGAGTCAGCTGCAGCAGCTGCGGGTACGACCTGATGGGTTTGGCCCGGTCGGGGAACTGCCCGGAGTGCGGGCAGGCCTACGACATCGGGCTGGGGCGGGGCGTGACGGAGCGGTCGGCGAACATGCGGGCCCACGAGCGGGGCGAGCGGGTGGTGTATCTGTTCAAGCTGTGGGGGATGGCCGGGGCGGCGGCGGTGTGCATGGCGGTGGGGGGCTTGGTCGCGTTGATGTCGGGTGACGAGTGGCTCGGGCCGTTGGCGATCGGGCTGCTGTTCGGGGGGGTGTTGGCGTTCGGGGCGTTCGTGACGTGGTTTACCGAAGGGCGAACCCCCGGAAACCCCTGAACCCCAGACGTCCCGAAACCAACGGGAAGCGGGCGTTCTTCAATTGAGCGTCGATCGGGTCATTCCGTGTTTGCCCGGCCGGTCCAGGCGGCTTTGGGTTCGGTGCCAGCGCGGATGCGGGCGAGGTTGCCGCGGTGCCGGGCGATGACCACGGCCGCGAGGAGGGCGGTGAGCGAGGCGAAGACCGCGATCTCGCCGCCGGATAGTCCGAGGATCACGCCTGCCGCAACGGTCATGACCGGCAGGCTGGCCGCAGCGATCACGCTAGCTAGACCCACATAACCCGAGGCTTTGCATACGGCGTACCACAAGACAAACGCAAAGCCCGCTGGGACGGTGACGATGGGAAACAAACCCAACGCGGCGCCAAGCCCCGTGGCGACGCCTTTGCCACCCTTGAATCTGAGAAAGGGGCTGAAGACGTGGCCGAGAACCGCGGCGATGGCCACGAAAACCCACATTACAGCCAGTATTGGATGGCTGATTTCAGAAAATTCAACCTGTTTGTTAAATCCGTAGCCTTGCCAGCCCGTGTTGTATGTTTCAAAAATTGGCCACAGCAAAAAATAACCAACTACCGGCACTAACCCTTTCCCGACATCCAAGAAGAAGCAAACAATCCCCCACTTCTTGCCGACCTGACGCCCGAGATTACTCGCCCCGGGGTTGCCGCTGCCCATTTTGCGGATGTCGACGCCGTTGAGCTTACCCAGAATCACCGCGAACGGGATGGACCCGCAGAGGAACGCCCCGACCAGCCACAATGCCCAGATCTCAACGGCCATAGATTCACCGCCGCGCATCCTAACGCAAAACCCTACCCGGCTCGTCGTTTACACGCCCCCGGCCCGGACGTACCATTAACGCATGCGAAATCTGCTTTCGATCCTTTGGGTAGCGTTGTTGATTTGCGTGCCGGCCGCTGCGTTCGGCCAGCCCGTCGCCGAGGCCAAGCCGGTCCCCGGCTGGTTGGCGTTTATGGTGATGGTTGGTTTGTTGATCGTGATCGCCATCGCCAGCTTCATGAGTTCTCGCCGCGGCCACCAAGACTGATCCCCGAATTCAGGAATATCCCGTCGCTCGGCGGTGGTTGAATAAAAGTAAGAAAAATATCGTCCGCGATTCCCCGGAGTTTTGAAATGACCCAGCGTTCCCTTGCCGTTTTGATTGTGCTCAACGTCGTGCTGCTCGCGGCGTTGTCGGTCACGGTCTTCAACCCGGAGCCCGCCGATGCGCAGGGGTTCGGGGTTAACCGTCAGTACACCATGATCGCAGGTCAAACGACCGGGCGGAACAGCCAAGACGTGGTTTACATCATCGACCTCGCCACTTCGCGGATCGCCCCGGTGTTCTACAACGGCAACAGCGAAGAGTTCGAGTTCTTCTCCGGCCGATCCGTTGCCGACGACATGCGTCAGATCGGCCGTGGCCGCTGAGCGACCGTTTCGTTTTTGATCTTTTCCCGACTTCTCAACATCCGCCGCCTTGGCGTGGAGCTTCCCGATGAACCGAATCCAGACCGCCTGCTACTGCCTGATCGCCTCGGCCCTGGTCCTTTCCGGCCTGCTGGTTGTACAACTCAGCGAACGCGTCGAGCCTAACGAAGCGGAAGCTTCGCTCGTGATCGCCCGCGAGAACTTCACCCTGCTGACCGCCCCGATCCGTAACGGAGAAGAGGGCCTATTTGTTTTAGACAACAGCACCGGCACGCTGCTGGTTTATCGCCTGAATCTGACCCGTAATACGTTGGCCCCGGCCGACGGCGTGCGGCTTTCGGATATTTTCGACGCTGGCGGTAGCGGCAGCAACGATCGTGACCGGCCGAACCGTCGCTGAACGCGTTGAGTATTTGGCCTTCGTTAATCGCTAACTTGCGTATAAATAAACACGACGCACCCCGCGTCGTGTTTTTTATTTGGTCGCGATGGCGGGGCGGAGTTGTTCCATCGACTTGATCTTGACGCCACCGAGGGTCAGGTCGCTGGTCTTCGCGTTGTGATCGGCGTCGGCGGGGATTTCGTCCATGAGTTCGCCCAGGTCGTGGTCGGAGACGATCTCGAAGCCGGCGTCGCGGATCATCTGGTAGGTCCGTCGACGCTCGGCGCCCTGCCCGTTGAGATAGCCGTCGAGGAACAGCGAGTTGGCGGGCAGCAGGCACATCGGCTCGAGCGACCGCAGGTGGTACTCCCGGCCGGCCGCGGCGCGGACGTCGGCCAGCGGGTTGGTAAACCGGAACATGCAGAGGATGCGGAGGCAGTACTCGGGGGTGAGCTGCTTGGCGTCGGCGGGCGTGCCGGGCAGGACGTTGCCCTCGAACGGCAGCAGGAAGTTGACCGGGATCGACTCCGCCTTGACCAGCGACAGCGTCTTGGCGACCTCGATGATCTCCGAGGGTTTTTCGCCCATCCCCGCGATCATGCCGGAGCAGGTCTCGAGGCCGGCCCGCTTGGCGGAGAGCAGGGTGTTGAGCCGGTCGTCGTAGGTGTGGGTCGAGCAGATCTTGGCGTAGCTGTCGCGGGAGGTGTTGAGGTTGTGGTTCAGGCGGTCGAGGCCGGCGAGTTTCAGGACCTCGGCCTTCTCGTCGTCGAGTAGGCCCGCCGAGACGCAGACTTCCAAAGATGGGAATTTCTCTTTGACTGCGCGGATGTAGCCGGCGAGCTGTTGCGTGCGCTTTTCGGTCGGCCCCCGGCCGGAGAAGACCATGCAGTAGCGGTGGGCCCCGGCGTTGTAGGCCCGCTCGGCCTCGCCGAGGACTTCTTCCTCGTTCTTGATGGGGTACGGCTCGATGTCGGCGTCGCTGGTCTTAGCCTGGGTGCAGTAGGAGCAGTCTTCCGGGCAGCGGCCGTTCTGGGCGTTGTTGAGGATGTGGACCTGGACCTGCTGGCCGAAGTGGGCGTGGCGCACGGTGTACGCGGCGTTGAGCAGGGGCATCAGCTGCAGCGACTCGTCGGTGAGGATCCGCTCGCAGACCTCGTCCGACGGCAGGATCTGGTTCAGCGATTCTTCGGCGAGGCGTTGATAGAAATCAAAATCCATACAGAGAAGTTCCGGGGGTCCCGAAGGTTTTACCGACGGAGATTGTAGCAGGCGTCGGGTACGGCCGATAAGGTTCGAGTAGGTTTCCGGGCTTGGGTATCATGTAGCCCGATCAGGTTTTCAATATATCGAGAGAAGTGTCCATGCGGAATGAAATTCTTCCCGCCCCCCGGAAGGGCCCCCGGACCCCCCCCCGGAAAGCCACCCGGCGGCTCTGGCCAAGGGCTCTGGTGATGGTGATCGCCCTCGTGGCGGTCGGCTCGACGCTGACGCTGCGGGCGCAGAACACGCCGGCTCCCGCGGCGGTCCCGACCGCCCCCGCCCCCGCAGCGTTTCCGCCCGTAACCGCGCCGGCAGTAGCCCCCGCGGCGACCCCTGCCGCCGCCCCCGTAGCTCCCGCCCCCGGCAGCTACGGCAACCTCGGCGACCTCTCGGTCCAGCCGATCTACAAACTGAAACAGATGTTCCTCTTCGCCCCGGTGATCAACGGCATTATCGCCGGGCTGTCGGTGCTGAGCCTGATGTTCTTCCTGTGGTTCCTGCTGACGGTCAACGTCCGCGCCGCGGCCCCGCAGGGCTTCGTTAACGAGATCACGAACCTGGTCCTGGTCGGGCGGTACGACGCGGCGGCCGAGGCCTGCCGGCGGGCCAAGGGCGTGTTCATCGCCCCGATCATCCTCCGCTGCGTCGAGAACCACGGCAAGAGCCAATCGATCATCATGAGCATGATCGACACCGAGGGCCGGCGGCTGTCCGACATCATCTGGAACCGCATCAGCTACCTCGCCGACATCAGCAACGTCGCGCCGATGCTCGGCCTGCTCGGCACGGTCATCGGCATGATCACCGCGTTCTTCGGCCTCGACAAAGAGTCCGGCTCGATCGATTCGTCCGTGCTGTCGCAGGGCGTCGGCCAGGCGATGGCGACGACGATGTTCGGCCTGATGGTCGGCATCAGCGCGTTGGTCTTCTACTCCATCATCAAGAGCCGGGCGACCAAAGCCCTCGCCGAAGCGGAGAACGCGGTGCATACCATCGCCGACCGCATCCGCAACGCCGAGGACGAAGAGGCGGACGAGGAGCCGTCGAAGCTGTTGTGACCGCCCGTTAGCCCCCGGCTTTGCCGGGGGTTGAACCTCACGCCGCCCCCCGGGCCGAGCCCGGGGCTAACGGACCAGAGATTTATGTCCTTCGCCACCCAATCCCGCGAACGCTCCGCCCCGGTCTTGCCTCTGGCCGGCATGGTCGACGTGCTGTTCCTGCTGCTGATCTTTTTTATGACCGCCTCGGTCTTCCGCGACGCGGAGCTGAGCATGGACGTGAGCCTGCCGACTTCCGAGACGGCCAGCTCCGCGGTCGGCCCGCAGGACCAGGTCATCGTGACCGTCTCGCCGACCAACGAGATCTTCCTCGGCGAGCGTCAGGTCTCGGCCGACGAGCTGCCGGCGTTGCTGGCCCAGCTCAAGAGTGTGACCGCGATCGATTCGCTGGTCGTCCGGGCCGACCAGCAGGCCGACTGGGGCATCGGCGTGCGGATCATGGACGTCGCCCAGCAGGTCGGGCTCCAGAACGTACAGGCCGCGACGATCCGCCCGGCGGAAGAGTAAGTCGTAATACGGAACGGGGCCGGCGGACCGCGGAACGAACCAACCACCAGCAGCGTATGTCCAACATGAACCGATTAGTCTTGCTCCTGGCGATGAGCCTCGTAAGTTCCGCGTTTGTTGCTCCGTCTGCGACGCACGCCCAAGCTTCCGCGGCGCAGCAAGAGTTTTTGTTTGCTTACAAATTAATGCAACGGGGCGATACCGCGGAAGCGGGCGAGGCGTTCGACGCGTTCCTCGAGAAGTTCCCCCAGGACGAGCAGCGGGGCGACGCGTTGTATTTCCGCGCGGCGCTCTATCGGCAGGCCGGGGCGTTGCGGGGGGCGGCTGAGCTTTTGGCCGGCGCGACGGGCAACCGCCAACCCAAGCGGGTGCCGGCCTTCGCGGTGCGGTTGCTGCGAGGGCAGGTGCTGACCGACCTAGGTGAGCACGAAGAGGCCTTGGCGTCGTTAGAACAGATTGATCTCGATCGGCTGCCGGACAACGCGTTGGCTTCAGTACTGCTACTGCGTTCGTTGGCGTACCGCGGGGCGGGCAACTTCGAGGCCTCGGCCGACTCGGCGGCGTCCGCGGCGGCGTTGTCTTCACCCGTTAAAGCCCGGGCGATGCTCGAGTTGGCCCGCGCCCGGGCGCTCGGCGGCGACACCCCCGCGGCGCTCACGTCGCTCAGCGAAGCCCTCGCGTTCGACGACGCAGCGGTGAACCCCGAGGCGGCACGTTACGCCGGGGACCTGTCGTTTGCTCAGGGCGAACTCGACCGGGCGGTTGAGTTCTACACCCGCGTGATCGAACGTCATCAGACCTCGCCCGAGTTCCCCGCGGCGGTGACGGGGCGGATGTGGGCCGACCTGAAGGCGGGGCGGAACGTCGCCGTGGTCAACGCCTACAAGCAGTTTGGCGAGTCGCTTCCCCCGGTCAACGCGGCCGAGGCCGGCTACCTCGTGGCCTCGGCGTACCAGACGATCGGCCAGCACGCATTGGCCGTCCAACTTCTCGCCGACTACGTCGCACGCGGGGACGATCAGCCGCTGTCGGCGTTGGCGTTGTACAAGCTCGCGGTCAGCCAATTTGAATTGGCCCGTTACACCGACATGGCGGTGACGGTGGCCCGCCTCGAAAAATCGTTCCCCGAGTCGCCGCAGCAGATCGACGCGTCGTTCCTGCTCGCCTCGGCCGAGGCCAAGCAGGGCAACGCCGCTGAGGGCATCGCCCGGCTCAACGCGTTCATCAACGCCGGCCCCGACAGCCCGTACTACATCCAAGCCCTGCTCCGCCGGGCCGCGCTCTACGAGCAGAGCGACGAGCTTGCCGCCGCGGCCGACGACCTCAAGCGTTTTATGGGCGAGCAGGGACAGGCCGAGTCGCCGGCCGTGACCCTTCGATTTGTCGACATCAGTCACCGCCTCGGCCGTTACGAAGAAGCGATTGCCGCCAGCGAGGCGATCCTAAACGCAAAACCGACCCCGCCGCCTGCGGTGACGCAGGAAGCGCTCTACCGCCTCGGCGAGGCTCAAACCCGCGACGCTCAATACCGCGAAGCGTTGGCGACTTTCGATCTGCTGCAGGCCGACCACCCCGTGAACCCGTACCGCCAGGCGGTTGACCTGCGTCGCGGGCTGCTGCTGCAACAGCTCGGCCGATCGGACGAGTCGATGGCGGTGCTCATGGAGTCGGCCAACGACGCCCGGCTGCCCACGACGCAGCGCGTCGCGGCGCTCCGCATCATCGCCGCCCACCTCCGCGACAACAGTCGACCCGACGATGCGGCGGTGACCTTCCGCCGCATCGAGCAGATCGCCGGCCTCGAAGCGCTCGCCGACGCCGAGTTGCTCTGGCTGGGCAACTACGAGGTCGAACGCCGCGAGGCCAAGGCGGCGATCGACACGCTGGAAGTCTTCAACAAGCCGGAACGAAAGTTGGCCGGCGTGCCGGAGTCCGAGGCGTTGTTCACCCGCGGCCGGGCGTACTTCATGCTCGACGACCTCGAGAACGCGCACCGCTCGTTCTTCGGCGTCGTCGCGTTGGGTAGAGGCTTCGACCTCGAGGCCCGGCTGTTCCTCGCCCGCACCGAAGCGAAGCAGGGCAACCTCGACGCGGCGTTGATCGAGCTGTCGGATTTAACGCGGGCCGACGACGGGCGGATCGTCGCCGAGTCGCTCTACGAAACGGGTAAGGTCCACCGCCAGCGGGCCGACCTACTGCGTCGCCGGGGCGACGAGTCGGGGGTGCGGGAGTCGCTGCTGGCGGCGCGGGCGTCGATCAAGCGGATGGTCGTGTTGTATCTGACCGTCGAGGCGTTGCAGCCGCTGCCGCAGCGGGGGCTGATCGAGCTTATTGAGATCGCCGACGAGTTGGGCGAGACCGACGTGTTGGCCAAAGAGGTCAACGAGCTGACCCGCGCTTTCCCCGACTCGCCTTACGCCGACTACGGCCGGGCGCTGCTCGACCAGAAACAACGCAGCCGCCCGGACGACGCGCTGGCCCGCCTGAACCGGATGGATGTTGATTCGTTAGACGCGACGCTGCGGGGCTGGGTCGAAGCCAAGCGTTCGGAACTGGAGGCGATGCGCTGATGCCGCCGCGCCGCTACCGCAAGCCGAGGTTCCGCAGCTTCCGCCCCGGGTTGGCGGCCCGTGCGCCGGGGCTGATGCTGATCGTCGGGCTGGTGGTCAGCGTGGCGGCGCACACCGGGCTGGGCTACGTCATGCAGGACCGGACGCTGGGTTCGTACGACCCGAGCGTATTCGCCGAGGACGACACGCCGGTGCGGGTCAAGCGGGCGCGGTTCGACCAGATCACCGGCCAACAAGCCGACGACGGCCTCGGCGACGCCGAGCCGGACGAGACCGTCGAGTCGTTGGCCGAAACACTGATGCGCGACGTGGAGACGGCCACGTCCGAAACGTTCGACCCCGACCTCGAGCTGCGTGAAGTCCCCGAGCCGCTGCCGCGCTTCGAGGCGTCGGCCGAGACTCCGAGTGTTGCCGATGCCATCGGGCTCGACACGTTGTTGGCGGATTTTGTGGCTCGGCCGGAAGAGCTGGCGTTCGATGATTCGTCGGCGTTCGATGCGCAACGCAGCGTCGGGGCGGGTAGCACCGCTTTGTCGGGCGATCTGTTGTCGCAGCTGAGCGCGGCCGACGGCGGGTTGCCGGATCTCGGTGGATCGGGCGTAGGCAGCGGGATCGGATCGGCGGGGGGATTGGCGTCGGCGGGGGCGAGTGACGCGGGCGTGGGGCCTGGGGTTGGTCCGGGGGCCGGGCCGGGCGGCGGCGGATCAACGGCTGCCACGGACGGCCCGACGAATGCACCCGATACGTTGGGTATGGACTTCCTTGATTTCGGGGCGATCGACCCGCAGGACTTCGAGCCGCCCGAGCGTCTCGACGACGACTTCGACTACCGCATTACGCGATACGACCGCCCGGGCGATGAAGGATATTTCCGCGTGCAGATCACGGGAAAGCGTTCGCTGCGTAAGCTCGCGACGATGCCCAAGGACGTCGTGTTTATGGTCGATACCTCGCGGAGCATCCCGCAGCGGACCATCAAGCAGATCACCGACGCGATCAAGCAGTCGATCCGCACGATGAACGACGACGACCGGTTCAACCTGGTCTTCTTCAGCGACCAGGTCCGCACCTTCGCCGGCGACCCGGTGCCGACGACGCGGCAAAACCTCGACATGGCCGACCGCTGGATGCGTAACGTCCGGGCCCGCGGGCAGACCGACGTGAACCTCGCGCTGCGGCAGCTTCTGAAGCGCGACATCGAGCCGGGTCGAGTGTACGAGTTGATCCTCATCAGCGACGGCAAGCCGACGCTCGGCGTCCTCGACACCCGCGAACTGATCAACCTCATCACCCGCGAGAACGACCTGGCGGCGAGCATCTACTGCGTCGGCATCGGCAGCGACCAGGACAACCGCCTGCTCGACTTCCTGGCCTACCGCAACAAGGGCTTTTCGATCAGCATCCCCCGCCGATCGGACGTCTCGCTGGAGCTGGTCGGGCTGATGAGTCGGCTACGTTACCCGATCATCACGGACGTGCAGGTCCGCTTCGCCGGCCAAGGCATGGACCAGATCTACCCGCTGACCCTGCCCAACGTGCACCAGGGCGAGAGCTTCGACGTCTTCGGCCGTTTCGATCAGCCCGGCCCGTTCACGATCCAGGTCACCGGCCAGAGCGCCGGCAAGCCGGTCGACCTGACGTTCCGCGCCGACCTGACAAACGCGGTCAAAGGCGACGGCGAGGTCGCCCGCGGCTGGGCGTTCTGGAAGCTGCACCACCTCTACAGCGAGATCATCCGCCTCGGCGAACGTTCCGATCTGTTGCAGGCGATCCGGGAGTTGCGGCAGACTTACCGGCTCGAAACCCTTTACTGATCTTTATTTCGCAGCCGCGTTGAATCCATATGTCCGGGTTTGAAGCGGCTGGCCCGGGATTTTTCTTTGGGCTTAAGCGACGAGCGTTTATGCTTAACGCAGAGGTTAGGTGGATCGCGGGCGGTGCTGCTGGGGTGGCCTGAAGAGTCTGGAGTCGATAAGTGTTGAGTACGAGGAGCCTCCAGGGCCACCTTTCGATGGCGGTTGTTTTTGTGGTGTTTGCCTTATGCGTGAGCCCCGTGGTGTCTGCTCAGGTGAGCGGAAACCGGACGGCGTGGCAGCCGATCGAGGTAACGTTCACGGGGCCGTCGGGACTGACCGAAGAAGGCGGGACTAACCCGTTTCTCGACTACCGGCTGCAGGTCGAGTTCACCAGCGGCGGTAAGACCTACGACGTGCCGGGCTTCTACGACGGCGTGGACGGCGACGGGAACAGTATTTGGAAGGTCCGCTTCACCCCGGACCAAGCGGGGCAGTGGGACTACACCACCAGCTTCCGCACGGGCAGCAACGTCGCGGTCAGCCTGGACGCGAACGCCGGCAGCGCGGTCCAGAACAGCTTCAACGGCACCACCGGCTCGGTCGACATCGCTCCGCGTGACGCGAACGCCCCGGGGTTCCTGAGCAAGGGGCGGCTGGCGTACACCGGCGGGCATTACCTGCAGACGCTGGGCGACGGCAAATACTGGATCAAAAGCGGGGCCGACAGCCCCGAGAATTTTCTGGGCTACCACGGCTTCGACAACACGATCAGCCAGAACAACCGCGGCCCGAGCTACCCCGGCTTGCCTAACGGCTACGACAACCTCCACCAGTACCCCACCCACCGCCAGGACTGGAACCCCGGCGACCCCGACTGGACCACCGACAACGGCAGCCTCGCGGGTTCAACCGGCGTGCAGGACGGCCGAAACATCATCGGTGCCCTGAATTACCTCGGCAGCAAGGGCGTCAACAGCATCTACTTCCTCCCGATGAATGAGGGCGGCGACGGTCAGGACACCAACCCCTACGTCGACCGCGACGACCAGACCCGCTTCGACGTGAGCAAGCTCCAGCAGTGGGAGACCGTTTTCACGCACGCCCAGAAGCAGGGCATCAACCTGCACGTCGTCCTGAACGAAGCCGAGAACAACAACAAGCGGTTTCTCGATAACGCGACGCTCGGCAACGAACGCAAGCTGTTCTACCGCGAGATGGCCGCCCGCTTCGGCCACCACAATGGCCTGTATTGGAACATGAGCGAGGAGTACAACCGCGGACTGGAGCTATCGCCCGAAACGATCCGCGCGTTCGCCAACTACCTCGACGAGGTCGACGTTTACGACCACCCCACGACCGTCCACAACGGCAACTTCGGCGACTGGGTCCAGGCCGGCGGCACCGCCTCGGCCACGCCCGGGCAGCACGACGACGTTTCGCCGATCGGCCAACGCAACGAGCAGGAGCCGTTCTTGGGTGACGAGTTCACCGATACCGTCGACGGTACGAAGTACAGCAACGCGTTTCACGACCTCATCAGCTTCCAGAGCTACGCCGAGGGACGATCGGGCGACGACATCGAATACTTCCGTGAACGCTCGGCGGCCAAGGGCAAGCCCATCCCCGTCATGATCGACGAGCCCGAGTCGCTGGACCACAACAACTTCTCCAAGCCGACCGGCCACACCAACGACTCGAAGGCCGACAGCGTCCGCCAGCAGATGACCTGGGACATCTTCCTCTCCGGAGGTGGGGTCGAGTGGTTCGTGCGGCAGCAGGATCAGGCCTTGGAAGATTTGCGTGAATTCGATCAGGTCTGGGAAGAAACCGCGATCGCCCGCGAGTTCATGGAAGACCACCTGCCGTTCTGGGAGATGACGCCGAATGACGACCTGCTTGTCGGCGAAGACAGCGACTTCGGCGGCGGCGAGGTGTTCGCCAAGGCGGGCGAGGTCTACGCCTTCTACCTGCCGGACGGCAGCAACGACGACAACGACGACAGCATCGACGGTTCGCCCGAACTAGACCTATCGCTCTACGACGCGGTCGAATTCACGCTCCGCTGGTTCAACCCGCGGACCGGGGAATTCGAGGGACAAGAAAAAACCCTGATCGGCGGCGGCTGGGTCGCCATCGGTGCCACGCCCGACGGCTTCGGCACCCCCGGCCTCACCGACTGGGTCGGCCTGGTCACCGTCATCCCCGAGCCCGGCGTGTTCACGCTTTCGCTGGTCGGCGGCCTGGCTTTTCTGCGGCACCGCCGCGTCCGCTGAAACCCGCTTTCGCCCCACTTCCTGACGTCTCATTTCGTTTCGCGTCTCACTCTCCGCCTCCGCGTACATTACGCGGGGGTTTTTATAATTTCACCATGCGAGTGTTGATCCAACGTGTTACCGCGGGCCGGGTCGAGGTCGACGGCGAAACGGTCGGCGAGGTCGGGCGGGGTTACGTCCTGCTGGTCGGGATCGGAGCGGGGGACAACGAGGCGGTCGTCACCAAGATGGCGGAGAAGATCGTGAAGCTCCGGCTGTTCAACAACGACGCGGGCAAGTTCGACCGGTCGCTGCTGGACGTGGGCGGCGGGTCGTTGGTCGTCTCGCAGTTCACGCTCTACGGCGACGCACGGAAGGGTCGACGCCCAAGCTTCATCGACGCGGCCCCCCCGGAAGAGGCGTCGCCGCTGTGCGATTTATTTGCGGAGCAACTCCAGACGCTAGGAGTATCACCCGTCGCTACTGGCCGGTTCGGAGCGGACATGCGAGTCGATATCCACAACGACGGGCCGGTCACGCTGTGGCTGGATAGCAGTGAGCTTTAGAAATCGAGATTGATGATGCGATTGACAACCAAAAGCGGCCAATTTTTACATTGATATCCGAGGCGAAACTCCTGGTCGGAAACTAGTAAATCTAGAGCTTTTGTATCGATAAGCTTTTGAAAAACGTGCCAAAATATAAGGACTGCGTGGCTTTCGGCATAGTTAAGGTGTCGTTCACCGGCCTCATTTTCATGAAGATAAAAATCTTCGTGGCTTTCATCGAGTTCACGGAAGAAAATATCTCCGAAGTCATACCAAGTCTTGAACTCGATTGTGGAGTACGCAGAAAATCTAAAGTCTCCAATATGATCTGGATACGGTGTAATAGATTGCTGTCCGGAAAATAGTGCTGTTTCCCAACTTTTTTTGCTGCCCCACTCTACATAGCGTCGTGTGTCGCTTTGTAGTTTTTTATTTTGCTCTTTTACCGCGGTTTTATTCGCACTTTCTACTGTATCAAGCGATAGCTCTACTACGCCATGCTCAGGATCGCACCAGTAACCGAGGAAGCAACAATTTGCGGAAGAATACTCTGTAGTAAATTGATCAACGGTCGAAACGGTTTTATGGAAAAGAAGATCTTCGCACTCTCCCCAATCGGGTTCGTTGGGATAGTTGGGGGCGTAGCATTTTCGAGAAGTTGAAGCCATGATTTAATACCGGCTCTGGGATCAACCCGGTATGGGTCAACAATTAAGGTGCTTCAGTTTCAATATCGCTGTCGAAGGCGTGGAAGAAGCGGGACCAGTTGGGCTTGAAGTAGCTGCCGTTGAACGACACTGCGACGAACTTGGCCTTGCCGGTGATCTGGTCGAGTTTGACGGGGCCGAAGAAACGGCCGTCGGCCGAGTTGTCGCGGTTGTCGCCGATCATGAGGTATTCGTCATCGCCCAGCGTGATCGGGCCGAAGGCGAGCGCCTGGGGCCGGGGGTTGAGGCGGACGGTTCGGCCATCGCCTGCCTCTACGCTGGTGTAACGGTCGTATTTGACTCGACGGACGTCGCCGAGGATGGTCTCGGTCAGGGTGGTCAAATACTTGTCGGTGTACTGGGCTTCTTCGCCGTTGATGATGAGCTTGCTGATTTCAAACAGTCGGCCGTCGAATTTTTCGGTGGCGCGCCGCATCTCAACGGTGTCACCCGGCACGGCGACGACGCGCTTGACCATCCGGGTGCCGGCGTCGTCCCGGGCCCGAGCGTAGGCGTCGGCCTCGGCTTCGGAAAAGCCTTGCTGCTCGGCGGCCTGGTAGTGGTAGTCGTAAACCGACGGCTTCCAGAACGTCACGATGTCGTTACGCTTCGGCTCGCCGTAGTAGAAGCCGGGCAGGAAGTCGAGGGGGTTGTCGAAGGTGACGTTGATGAAGGGGACAGAGACGACCGGGCCGTTAAACGGCAGGTTGAAGCCGTAGGAGAGTTTGTTGACGACGATGCGGTCGCCGATGGCGACGGTGGGGATCATCGAGCCGGTGGGCACATCGTTCCAATCGAGCAGCGAGGAGCGGAGCGTGGTGACGATGATGATGACCGTGAGTAGTGGTCGTATCCAGTCGTGCCAAAGGCCGCGGGGCTCGGGCTTTTCTTTCTTCTTTTTCTTGCCGGGAGTTGTCTCTGCCTCCGGGGCTTCCGGGGTCGACGTCGTGTCGGCGGGCTCGGTGTTGGTTTCGGATTCGGACATAGCGTTTCGGCCGCGCTTCGAGGGATTGCGCGGTGTTTAACTGACTTTGGCGGGCGGGGCGAACATCGCCTCGATGAACGCGGCGGGGTCGAACGGCTCGACGTCTTCGGGGGTCTCGCCGACGCCGACGAACTTCACGGGGATGTTGAGGGCTTCGCGGATGGCGATGACGATGCCGCCACGGGCGCTGCCGTCGAGCTTGGACAGGAAGATGCCGGTAACGTCGATCGACTCGGCGAAGACCTTGGCCTGGTTGACGCCGTTCTGCCCTGTGGTGGCGTCGATCACGAGGATGACCTCGTGCGGCGCCCCCGGTATCTGCTTCTCGACCACTCGGCGGATTTTGGAAAGTTGGTCCATCAGGTGCGACTGCGTGTGCAGACGCCCGGCGGTGTCGATGATGAGCACGTCCACGCCGCGGGACTTGGCCGCCGCCGCGGCGTCGAACGCGACCGCGGCCGGGTCGCCGCCTTGCTGGCCCTTGACGACCTCGACGCCGAGCCGGCCCGACCACACTTCGAGCTGCTCGACCGCCGCGGCCCGGAACGTGTCGCAGGCCGCGAGCAGGACGCTTTTGCCGTCGTCGCGGAGCGACTTGCAGATCTTGGCGATGCTGGTGGTCTTGCCCGCGCCGTTAATCCCCGCGACGAGGATCACGGTCGGCCCCTCGCCCTCGGGGGCAAAGTTCAGGGTGCGGTCCCATTCGGGGTAGTACGCGGTGAGCTGGGCCTTGAGGAAGTCGAGCGCGGCGTCGCCGTCGGCGATCTCGCCGCGTTCCCAGCCGGCTTCGATATCTTTTCTGATCTCGATCGCGGTCTTGATCCCGATATCCGCCTGGATCATCGCCCGCTCCAGGTCGCGCAGCAGTTCTTTTGAGAGCTGCTTGCCCGACAGGATTGTCCGCAACGCCCCGGTCGACCCCTCCCGGGTCTTGCCGAGCGCCCCGGCGAGTTTCTTGAAGGCGGATTTGAAAAGAGCCATAACGCGGAGAGTTTAGCGGTTTCGCCCCCGGAACGAACCCCCATAACAGACCCGGTAAGAACTATGGCGTCATTCCGCGGTTTTGGCGTCTTCTAGCCAGTCTCCCGCATCAACCGACTTGGTATCGGCGGCTTCCGGGGACTCGGGGAGGTCGAGGGTTTTGTGGAGTTTGTCGAGGATGCCGTTGATGAAGGCGGGAGCGTTTTCGTTGCTGAATTGCTTGGCGAGGTCGAGGGCTTCGTTGATGGCGACCTTGGCGGGGGTGCGGCCGGTGATCATCTCATGGTAGGCGAGGCGGAGGATGGCGCGGTCGACGGGGGGTTGGCGGTGGGTCGGCCAGTCCTCGGCGAGGGCGGTGACCTGGGCGTCGGCGTCTTCCCGGCCGGCCCACGCGGCGAGGGCGAGCTCGACGGCTTCGGTACGGACGGGGATCGGGTCGTGGTCTTCGTCGAGGCCGTCGAAGATGACCTCGGCGTCGGTCTCGCCGGTGGCGTCGATCTGGTAGAGCACCTGCATGGCCAGGCGGCGGGAGGCGTGTCGTTTGGACATAGTGATTCGCGGTAAAAAAATTTAGCCCCGGGTCAATGACCTGGGGTGGCGTTGGTTACGAATATAGTCAGGGATGACGGTTCACAGCTTCTGCATCAGGTTGGCCATCTCGACGGCGGTCATCATAGCCGACCGCCCGGCGTTGCCCATCTTGGCCCCGGCGCGGTGGATGGCTTGTTCGAGGGTGTCGCAGGTCAGGACGCCGAAGATCGTGGGGATGCCGGTGTTGACGCCGACGTCTTTGATCCCCTTGGCGGTCTGCTCGACGACGTGGTCGTAGTGGTCGGTGTCGCCGCGGATGACGCAGCCGAGGCAGATGACCGCGGCGTAGTCGCCCGACTCGGCGAGCTTTAGGGCGGTGACCGGCAGCTCAAAGCTCCCCGGCACACGGGCGACGGTTACGTTTTCGTCTTGCCCGCCGAGCTGTTGCCAGGTGTCGAGGCAGGCGGTGAGCAGGTGCTCGGTGATGAACTCGTTGAATCGGCCGACGGCGATGGCGATCTTGTGGTCGCCGGGCGTGAGTTGTCCGGTGTGTTCTTGGGGCATGGCGGGAGATTGTAGGGATCGGCCGGCGGCGGGGGAAATCCAGTGACGGCGAGATTGATTCCCGAGCGACACCGCTGATGTCATCCCTGCGATGACATAGTTGCCATGGGCCGTTCGGCTCCGCATTCAGGGCACTTGTCCGCCGTGCCCCCGGTCAGGTTGTAATTGCAGTGAAGGCAGACGTTGATTTGTCTACGTAGATATCGAAGCTTAAATGAGCGTCTAACCAACAAGAACCAAAGTAAAGCAAATCCAAGAAATGCTACTACCCATAACGATACGTGGGCTTGAATGAAAATTGAAGGGTCACGGGTTAATTCGAGGCTAAGCAGTCTGTTTTCACCGGAGAGTAGGCTGCTTGTATTTAACTCACTAATGTAAATTTGAACGGGACTTGACTTGGTTAAATCGGGATGCGTCTGGTAATACCCCTGGTATGCAAGCTCTTGTTGAGTCGTGTAGCCAATAGACGAGAGCGGAGGTCCGTAGTTTGGGCTTAAGTCGATTTCAATCGATCTGTCTTGGCTCGAAACTGAAAAAGCATACTCTCGATACCAAGTGCCTCCGTCCGGATTTTCGTCGATCCACGGCGTTGGCACTTTGAGATCAATGGACAAGATTTTGGTATCGAAGAAATACGCATATGACCATGCGAGTAAACCTAGAAGTCCGACGAAGACCACGAACGAATACATGAGCATTCGTAAAGCACTGGCCAATCGTCCACGACTTCTCGACATGTTTCTACCCCAACATCTCCGCCACGGTTTCGCGTTCGCTGACGAGTTCGGCGTTGGTGGCTTCGATTTTGGATTTGGCGAAGTCGTCGATTTCCAGGCCTTCGACGACTTCGTATTCGCCGGGGGCGGTGGTTTTGACGGGGAGGCCGGCCCACACGTCGGGGTGGAAGCCGTAGCGGCCTTCGGACTTGACGGCGACCGAGTGGACTTTGCCGGGGGTGCTGAGGTCGCGGACGTGGTCGATGAGGGCGTTGCCGGCGGAGGCAGCGCTGGAGAGGCCGCGGGCGGCGATGATGGCGGCACCGCGTTTACCGACGGTCTCGCAGAACTCGCCTTGGAGGTAAGCGTCGTCACCGATCACTTCCGCAGCGGGCTTGCCATTGATGGTGGCAATGCCGAAGGCGGGGAACATGGTGGGGCTGTGGTTGCCGAAGATGTAGATGTCTTCGACGGCGGTGGTGGCTACGCCGGCTTTCTGAGCGAGCTGGGTCTGGGCGCGGTTCTGGTCGAGGCGGACCATGGCGGTCCAGCGATCGGCGGTGATGCGTTGGCAGTGCGAGGCGCCGATCATGCAGTTGGTGTTGGCGGGGTTGCCGACGACGGCGACGCGGGCGTTGTCGGCGGCGTTTTGGTCGATGGCTTTGCCCTGGCCGACGAAGATCTTGCCGTTGTCCTTGAGCAGGTCGGCCCGCTCCATCCCCGGGCCGCGGGGCTTGCTGCCGACGAGCAGGCACCAGTTGGCGTCCTTGAAGCCGACGTTCGGATCGTCGGTGAGCGTCATCGAGTCGAGCAGGGGGAACGCGCAGTCGTCGAGCTCCATGGCGACGCCTTCGAGGGCCTTCATGGCTTTCTCGACGGGGATCTCGAGGAGCTGCAGGGCGACGGGCTGGTCGGGGCCGAACATCTCGCCGGCGGCGATGCGGAAGAGCAGGCTGTAGCAAATCTGGCCGGCGGCGCCGGTGACGGCTACGCGGATGGGGGCGTTCATAAAAAGTCCTTCGGCGGAAGAGGAACGGGGTAAACGGAACGTTGGCCGAGTATAGAACTTTTACGAAACGGGCGAGGGCCGGTCGGAGCCGGCGGTTTGGAGAGGGTGTTTCATGTCTGTTGGGCGGCCAGCGATCGGTTGGCGACCGCCGGCGGAGCGGGGCGGTACCGGGCAATCGTCGAACCGTTGGCGGGATGCCGCCGTTATGATGCGGGGTCGACTAGCACAAGGCCAGGAAGGTCAGGGCCATGAGGACGAGGATGCGTTTGCGGTGGGATTTGGGGCCGGCGTTGAGGGCGAAGAAAGCGGTCATGGTTGAGCTCCTGATCGTGGTGCAATCGGGTAGCTTCAACCGCGGTGCCGGGGGTTAAATTGGATCAGAATTCGATGATAAGTTTATTTGATAAAACATCTTGCGAAATTTTTGGATGGCTGTTTTGCGGTGGCGGCTGGCGCTGGATGTGGCGTGGACGCGACATGGCGGAGGCGGCGTGCGGCGAGGGAGAAACACAAACCGATCGCCTGTTAGTCGCCTTACGCGGCCGAGTATTTAGGTGGGTTCTGTTTGTGCTGGTTGGGTTTGGGGTCGTAGTTTGGGCAAGCGGGCAAAACGCGGCGGACCCGGATGACGTGCCGCGGGTCGACGAGTCGCACGGGCGGACGGCCCACCGGCTGATCGAGTCGTGGGTCCAGCGGGGTGGCGTCCCCGGCGAGCGGGCGGCGGCGGTGCGGGTGGCGGGGGTGATGGGGGTGCGGGTAACGCTGCGGCTGGACGGCGTTTCGCTGGGGCAGGGCACGAACGTGCGGGCGGACCTGGTGGAACGGCTGACGGCGGCGGGGCCGGGGCAGCCTTGGGAAGCGTTGCCGCCGATCGATCTGATCGAGTTGATCGAGCCGGCGACTTCGGTCGCGCTTGCCGACGCGGTGGACGCGGTCAAGCGGCAAAACTTCGAGGCCCGGCAGCGGGCGGTCGACGCGGGCGGTCAGGAAGCGCAGCGCACCAAGATCGACGCGAAGACGCTCGGGCCGCAGTTGAACGTGGATGTCCAGATCGGTTACCGACCCGAGCAGATCGTGATCGATGCCGATGCGCCGGTCGAGACGATTTATGCCCGCTACGCTCCGGGGTTTCACGGGCTGTTCACGCTGCCGGATGACTCGGGGGTGGAAGCAACGGAGACGCTGGTTTGGCCAGCGACGGTGTTGGCTTCGAACGCTTCACCGCGGCGGCAGATCGTTCGGCTGTTGACGCGGAGCGGGCTGGAGCCCGACGATGAGGAACTGCTGGGGCGGGCGGACGGCGTGGTGGCGGGGCGGTTCGAGGTGTTGCATTTGGTGCGTCCGACGCGTGACCTGCCGTTGATGCGGCTGGTGCGGGGCGGCCAGCTTTTGCCGGGGCGTTTCGTGGATGAGCAGACGCTCGCCGACATGGCCGACCGGATCGCGTTGCACTTGTTTAACCGCTCGATCGGGCTACGCGGGCAGTTCCGCGGCAGCTACCTCCCGGCCCGGGGCATCTATCGGCCCGAGTTGGCCAGCGACCTCGACGCCGCGTTGACCGCATACGCGCTGATGCGTTTTTACGACCGCAAGCAACGCGACGGCAACAACGACCAGTTCTTCCAGGCGATGGTCGGGGCGGGGCAGCGTGCGGTCGACGCGGTGGTCGGCCGGATGCTTGGGCCGGAGACGTCTCCGGATCCGGTCACCGCGGCGTTCTGCCTGCTCGCGGTGCTCGAAGCGCCGGCCGGGACGTTTGATCCCGCGTTGGCCGACCGGGTCGCGACGGTGTTGCTCGGCATGGTGGGGGACGACAGCCACGTTTACGCCGACCCGGCCGACCCCGCGACACGGCAACGCTCGGCGGCGGCCGCGGCGGTGATCGCCGCGATCGGCGGCTGGTACGAACGCACCCGCGAGCCCGCCGTCGGCGAGACGCTCGCCGCGGCGTTGGAGGCGTTGTGGACTGAGCAACAAGGTCGCTTCGACGTGAACACGCTGCCGTGGATCGCCTTGGTACACGTCGAAACCGCCGGACTGCTCGAAGATGCTGGGTTGCTGAACGCCGAAACACGTCAACGCCGTAGCGACGATCTCGCGGCGATGAACGCGGTGATCGACAGCGCCGAGTTGCAGGTTGTTGAACGCCCCGAACTCGGCCCTGCCGACGTCGAGGGCGGCATCGTCCTCGCCCCGGCCCCCGACGGCAGCCCGCCCAATCCGAGTTGGCAGACCGCTCAGATCTTCAGCTTCATGGCCACCACACTCCGCGACGAGCAGATCGTTAGTCTGCGTGAACGCCCCGGTTTCCTGGTGACGGCCTCGGCCGCGGCGCGGTTCCTCGGCCAGCTCATGATCGACGACCCCAACTGCTTCGCCATCCGCAGCCCCGAGGAGGCCGTCGGCGGCATCCGCCTAACGCTTTGGGACAACACACTGGACCTAGCGCCGTCGGCGATCACGCTGATGGCGTTGCTGGAGATGCGTGAGACGCTTGATGTGTTGAATGCTGGTGACGCCGTGGCGGGCGACCCGCAGTAGAAATCAGACTAAGCTGTTTGGTCATTTCCGGGCGGGTCAGCCGGCGTTTTCGAGGGCGTTGACTTTTTCGAGCCGGCGTTCGTGGCGCTCTTCGCCGCTGAACTCGGCGGCGACGAACGCTTTGACGAGGTCTTCGGCGAGTTGGGGGCCGATGATCCGGGAGCCGAGGCAGAGGACGTTCATCGCGTCGTGCTCGACGCCCTGGTGGGCGGAGTAGACGTCGTGGCAGACCGAGGCGCGGATGCCGTCCATCTTGTTGGCGGCGATGCAGGCGCCGACGCCAGAGCCGCAGAGGAGTACGCCTTTATCTGCATTGCCTTGTTGAATCGCGGTACCGATGTAGCGGGCGAAGTCGGGGTAGTCGTCATGCTTGTCGTACTCGTAGGCCCCGAGGTCTCGGACTTCGTGACCCATCGACTCGATAACGTTCTTCATCGCGTCTTTGAGCGGGAAACCGCCGTGGTCGCAGGCGATGGCAATATTCATGGGGAACGGCTCCGGGCGTGGCGGTCGAGTCTATTTAGCTAACTACATGGCATGATCGTCGCTGACCCCCGGCGTTGTCAAAGCGGGCTAAACGATAGCCCCGATGCGCCGCGGCGGCCCGAAACTGAGGGGCCTCACCGGCTCTCGCGCATGAACCGCGGCAGGAAGTACAGCAGCCCGGTGAGCGTCTGCACACTGTTGAGCATGTGGTCGATCAGGATGTTGAGCGTCTGCTCCGACTCGTGGATCGCGTCGCGTTGGCAGGTGGCGAAGTAGCGCTGCTCGACCCGCCGCCAGCCGGCCCAGAGGTCGCGGTAGATGCGGGCGGTCTCGTCGCCCTGCAGGACGGGGCTGAGGCGGATACCGCCGCCGGTCAGGCGGGTCAGGGGTTTTTCGAGCTGGGCCATGTGGTCCTGGTACTGCTTCCGCCAGTCGGAGTCGGGGTGGGTGCAGCACTGGTGGAAGACGTGCGAGGCGGACTGGTCGGGCGCGCGTGTGAGGAACTGGCGGTAGGCCTCGGTCCCCAGGCGGCGCTTGGCCGCGGCCAGAGCGGTGAGCTTGCGCGGGTGGGCCGACTCGAGGGCGCCCTGCTTGAGCCAGTTCAGGTCGGCCTCGAGCAGGGCCAGCGCGTCGCGGGTCTTCTCGGCGATGCCGTGGGGCAGCTCGGGCGGGGTCTTGGCGGGCGGCACGCGGTCGGCGTTCGTGACCGGCCGGGCCCCTTCGTAGTCGATGACGGCGACGGTGATGTTGTCCGGGCCGCCGGCCTCGTTGGCCGTGTCGACCAGCGCTTGGGTCGCCGCGGCGGGGTCGGCGTGGACGGTCAGCAGCTCTTTGAGCGTGTCGTCGTCGACCGGGTCGGTCAGCCCGTCGCTGCACAGCAGCAGCCGGTCGCCGGGCTGCAGCGGCATCGAGTCGACGGTCGGGTGAAGTTCTTCGGGCGAGCCGATGTATTCCGTAAGCAGTCGGCGTTCGCCGACGTCGACGAGCTCGCCGGTGTCGATCTGGGTCTTGAACTTTTGTTGGTGGTGGGTGTGGTCGCGGGTGAGCGACTGGAGCCGGCCATCGCGGAGCAGATAGATCCGTGAGTCGCCGGCGTGCATATAAAAAACCGTGCGGGCGTCGAGCAGCGCGGCGCAAAGGGTGCAACCCATGCCGACCAACGCGGGGACCGCCTGGCTGTGCAGGTACATCTGCTCGTTCATCGTGACGGCCGACTCGTACAGCAGTTTCTTGAGCAGCTCTTCGTCGAGTTTTTTGAGTCCGCGCAGCCGCCGCCGCAACGCGTGCCCCAAGGCATACGAGACGATTTGTGACGCTGCTTCGCCCGAAGGTCGGCCGCCTACGCCGTCGCACACCACGAACAGCCCCATCCGCGGATCGACCGCGACCGCGTCTTCGTTGGCTAAACGCTTGCGGCCGACGTCGGTGAGCTGGGCGTGTTGGATCTGGGGCAGCTGACTGGGCATGAGCCGAGCCATCATACCCGCTGCTCTAGCTTCACCGGCCCGATTTGGAGCGGGTTGATTCCCATCGCCGCAAGACTTGGGTGATTTTTAGAGCGGTTCGGGCGTGGCTGAAGCTGCCTCGTCTCGGGGTGCTTCGCATGACCAGCAGACGCCGAAGTTGCTGGGGTTGTCTTCGCCGCAGGCGGCGCACGACCAGTCGTGTCCCTCGGCGTAGGGCGTGGGCGGGTCGGGGAGCGGCTCGTTGTGGGACAAGCGACGCAGCAGGTCGAGGGCTTCGAGGTAGCTGTGGGCCGGCACGCCCAAGGCGACGCGGGTCGGGCCGAGCAGGCTGCCGGCGTGGACGCCGAGAGCTGCGTCGAACTCGTTCTGCACCGGCATCGCTGGCACTTGGTAAAGCGAAAACAACTCGACCACCTCCGGCGTCGCCCGCACCGGTTCGCCGTCTACGATCAGCGGCGGCGGGTCGCCCGGCGGGATCATGTCTTCAAGCCTGAACGCCGCGCCACACTCCGGGCAGCGGTGCCGGGTCAGCCCGTGTACCGGGTAGCCGCAGCTGGGGCAGCTCAGCCCGAGATCGGGCACGGGCAGTTGGTCGGGGTCGAACATGGTGGTGGATGTTATGCGGATAAGCGGCGGGTCATGCGGATGTGCGGGCCGTGGTGTTTGATCTCGAATGGTTTGCCGACGGCGGTCCAGCCGTGTCGCTCGTAGAACCGCTGGGCGGGGACCCGGGCGTTGCACCAGATTTTGAGGTCGGGGGCGTGGTCGCGTAACGCCGTGAGCAGTCGGCCGCCGATCCCCTGGTTGCGAAAACCATCGGCCACCGCCATCCCGCGGAGTTGGTGAGTCCAAGTCGGGTCTTCGGGCATTGGCATGGCCATGAGCGTGACGCAGCCGACGACGGCGTCACATCCCTTGGCGTCGCTGATCGCGGCGAGGTGTAGCGTCGTTGGGTCGTCGTCGCCCAGAAATTGGGCGCTCTCGGCGGGCTGGCCGTCGCGCAGCACTTCGGTCCGCAGCGGCAGGATCACCGCGATCGTGGCCGGCTCGATGCGAAGCGTTTCGGTCATGACCACGACGCCTCGAGTTGGGCGCGGAGCTGATCGATTAGTCGCATGTTGCCCAGAGTGTCGTTGGGTGTCACGGGCATCGGCCCGCCGGTGCGGACCGCCATCGCGAAGGCGTCGGCCTGTTGGCCGTAGAGCGGGGCGGGCGAATCGACCGTGACGACGCGAGGATCGGGCGGGCCGGAATTACCTTCGGCCGAATCTTGTTTCGGCGGGGTCTGGCCGCCGAGGATGTAGGTTGCCCCGTTGATGGGGGGCTTCCATGGGACGGGGATCTGTAGGTGGCCGTCGGTTCCGCCGAGGTGGGCGGTGTTGTCGAGTTGGACGGTCATGCCGAAGGTCAGGGCCGCGGTGATCGCGCCGCGGAGCGGTTCGGGTTGCGTGTCGTCGTGGTCGAACTTCAGGATCGCGGTGGCGTAGTCGTCGACGCCGGTGGCGTGGCGGTGGCCGACGATGTGGGCCTCGGCGGGTTCACGGCCGGCGACGAAGCGGGCGAAGCTGAGGCAGTAGCTGCCGATGTCCATCAACGCACCGCCGCCGATGTCGGGCTGGAAACGGACGTTACCGTCGATATTGGTGGTGCGGTAGCAGAAGCTGGCCCGGATCATCCGCAACTCGCCGATCCCCCCGCCCCCGGAAGAATTGACCTCGGCACGGACGGCGTCCATCAGCGGGTGGCAGCGGTACATGAACGCTTCCATGAGCCGTCGGCCGGTACGCTCGGCAGTCGCGAACATGGCCGCCGACTCCTCGGCGTTCATCGCGAACGGCTTCTCGCACAGCACGTGCTTGCCTGCTTCGAGCGCCTTGATCGTCCACTCGGCGTGCAGGTGGTTCGGCAGCGAGACGTAGACCGCGTCGATGGCATCGCTGTGGATCAGCTTGTCATAAGAGCCGAAGCAGTCTGCTGCTTCGAGTCTGTAAAGCTTTCCAAAGGCGGCTGCACTGTCGGCCGAGCGCGAACCGACGGCGGCCACACAGCTCTGCCGGGCGTCGGCGACGCCCTCGGCGAACTGACGCGCGATATTGCCCGTGCCGAGGATGCCGAAGCGGAAGGGGGTATCCATGGCCGGAGTGTAGCGGGAGATCGCCGAATCCCGGCTAAACTGTGGCCATGAAATATTCATCTCTGCTGGCCGTGTTCGCTCTCTTGTCCGTTGTTCCGGTTCTTACGTTTGCCGACGACACACCGATCATCCCGCCGGACGCGGTGATCGAGGTGGTCAGCGTCGGCGACTACAAGTTCACCGAAGGCCCCGCCCTCGCGCCCGACGGATCGATCTATTTCACCGATATACCCAACAACCACATCCATCGATTCGACCCGGAGACGGGGGGAACCACCCTGTTCAATGACAACTCGGGCGGCGCAAACGGGCTGATGTTTATCAACAGTTACCTTTACGCATGTGCCGGTAAGAACCGCAGTGTCGATATCTATACGGGCGGACCCAAAGCGGATTCGCCGTGGCGTATCGACGATCGGCCGGCCGCTCACCGCATCACCAAATACAAAGACAACCGTCTTAATAGCCCTAACGATCTGACTTTTGCAACCGACGCGATTTACTTTACCGACCCGCGGTACGGAAATCGTGACGGCCTAGAGCTTCCGAGCGAAGCGGTTTTTGCGCTCACCGATAGCGGCGAAGAAGAGAAGTTTAAAGTGACGCGTGTCATCGATGACCTTGTCCGCCCCAACGGCATCGGCATTTCGCCCGATCACCGGACGCTCTACGTCGCCGATAACGGCGACAAGAAGCTGTGGGCCTACCCGATTCTGGAGCCGGGTAAAGTTGGCGAGGGGCGGTTGCTCAACGACCTCGGCGACTTCGATAAGGGCCCCGACGGGATGACGGTCGACCACGCCGGGCGTATCTACGCCACGATCTACAACGAGGGCGTGCTGATCCTCTCGCCCGAGGGCGAGCGCCTCGGCTTCATCGAAACCGGGCCGCAGACCACGAACTGTGTTTTCGGGGCTGATGGTAAGACGCTTTACGTCACCGCCGAGAAGAGCCTTAAGCGGATCGTGCTGAACACGGGCTTTGCCGCCATCCCTTAATCCTTTGTATCGCGCCGTCGCTGCCAAGAGCGGACGATCGCGGGGAGTTTCTTCCCGAACAGCCAGGCGAAGATGGGCAGCATGATCAGGTCGTCCAACCACGTGACGATCGGGATCAAGTCGGGGATCAGGTCCGCGGGGTTGACGGCGTAGCCCAGCGAGGCGGCGACAAAAGCGATCTTGCCCCACCACGGCACCGATCGGTCACGCAGGACCTTCCAGAACGCCAGGGCACGCCCGATCGGGCCGAGTTTGCTCAGCAATCCCATGGCGACTAGACCTGCCCCACCAAGCGGTACCGGATCCCCAGGTTCAGGATCTTCCGCAGCAACGCGTCGTATTTGACGCCAGCAAACTCGGCGGACTCGGCGAAGTCTTCGCCGTACATGAGCTGTGGGTTGGGGTTTGCTTCGAGGAGGTAGGCCCGGCCGGTGTCGGTGAGGCGGAAGTCGAGGCGGGCGTAGCCCGAGAGCTGGAGCGCCCGGTAGACCCGTTTGGCGAGCTTGGGCAGCTCGGCGGTGAGGTTGCCGGGCAGGTCCTCGGCGTGTTCGGTGGTGAGGCCGATTTTTTTCTGGTACTCCTCGTCCCACTTCACCTTGCTGGTGGCGATCTTGGGGGCGCCTTCGCGGAGGTCTTTGAAGTGGACCTCCCAGGGCGGTAGGGTCTGCAGCCGGTCATTGCCGAGGACGCCGACGTAGACCTCACGCCCGTCGACGTAGCGCTCGACCAACGCGTCGGTCCGCAGCTGGCGGTGGACGAAGCGGATGCGCTCGGCGAGTTTTTCGTCGTCGTGGACGACGGACGCCTGGGAGATGCCGACGCTGCCCTCTTCGGTCAGCGACTTGACGATCAGCGGGAACTCTAGGCGTTTGGGCCGACGCAGCTTCGCGGTCGATCGGCCGACGGGGAAGACGTGGAACGCGGGCACGGGGATGCGGTGGTACCGGCAGATCATCTTCGAGACGGCTTTGTTGTGGGCGAGCATCAAGCCCCGTGGGTTGCAGCCGGTGTAGGGCAGGCGGATCATCTCGAGGTACGAGGCGACGTGGGCGTCGTAGACCCCGACGCCGGCGAACTCTTCGAGGAGGTTGAACGCGAGGTCGGGCTTAAGCGTGTCGACCGCGTTTTTGATGACCGCCAGGTCCGAGCCGATGCCGATGGGCCAGACGGTGTGGCCCATGTCGCGGAGCGTCGCCATGACGTCAAACTCGGTCTTGAACGGCATGACCTGCGCATCGCTCAACCCCTCGACCGAGTCGGGCGGGATCAGGCTCTCGTGGCAGAGCAGCAGGATGCGGAGGCGTTTTTTCATCGTTGGGGTAAATCGCGAAGGCGCGAAGAGCGCGAAGAAAGGCATTTAAGAGTTTCGGGTATTGGCGAAGCGGCGTAAACCTTCTTTGAGCAGAGGCACGTTGAAATTGATGAGGAAGCCGATTGGGCAACCGGTGTTCTTGAGGTAGGCGATGATTTGGGCTTCGTGGATGGGCGCGAGTTGATCGACCGCTTTTAGTTCCAGTAATACCTCGTTGTCGCCCGCCAAAACGTCAACCCGCCCATCACCGATAGGGTGCCCCTTGTAAGTAATTGGGGTGGCCACTTCGGATTGAAACCTGATGTCACGCAGTCTGAGTTCGATTTCCAATGCACGGTGGTAAGTCGATTCGAGTTGTCCCGGCCCGATGTGGCGATGCACTTCAATCGCAGCACCCACAACCTCGTGAGCCAACGATTCGATTCTGTTGCCTTGATCTAATCCCATGTCTTATTTGCCTTGCTCCGCGTTCTTCGCGCCTTCGCGGTTCAACCCTACAGTGCCACTGGGTGGTGCCCCGAGAGCATGTAGTTCATGGTCTGGACGGTGACCATCATCGTGGCCTCGCTGCGGGCTTTGGATTCGGGGACGGCGAGGCGGAGGTTCAGCTCTTTGCTGCGGTCGATCATGTCGCGGAGGACCTGGTCGATGGTGTAGGCGTGGGCACCGGTCCAGCGGGCAACGTTGTCACGCAACTCGGCCCGGATTCGACGCAGGAAGCTGGCGGCGGTGGGGCGGTGCTTGAAGCGGGGCGACTCGGAAAAAATCTTGTGCAGGTCGGCGTCGTAGAACTCGGGGAAGGCGTCGGCGTACTGCAGCTTCTTCTGGCGGTAGTGTTCGCGGAGCGTGCGCCTGTCGGACCGCAGCGGCTCGATCTGCTTTCGGCTGCGGACGGGGGCGGGGTTTGGTGAGTCGGCGATCTCGGCCATCAGCTCGTCGACGTACTCGAGCTTTCTTAATGCCGGCCAGCCGCGGTACTGCGACCGCCAACGCGACCGCGGCTGGAGCCAGACCGCGAACGTTTCGGCGAAGTCCTCGGCGGGGTGGGCCTGGGCGTACCAGCCGTCGAGGTGGGTGACGAACCGGCGGGAGTTTGGCCGGGGCTTGTAGGCGTCGGGGTAGGGCGCCGCGAAGCTGCCGAAGAGCTCACGCCAACGCTTGCGGCGGTGCAACCGGTAGGCGGTGTCGATGCAGTGGCCGGCTTCGTGACGGAGGATGCGGAGGCAGTCTTTCTCACTACCGCCTTCGACGCTAAGCATCTGCGTTTTCTCCAGCTTCATCAGCCGCGGGTGCGCGAGATAAAACGGGATCGCGATGCCCGGTACGCCATCGGGGCTGAACCACTCCGAGCTGAGCCAGCAGTGCGGGCGGAAGCGGTCGAGGCCTTTGTCTGCGAGGTCGCGGTATAGCCGATCGACCCGCTCGGCGAGTCGGCCATCGATGGTTAGTTTTAGGTCGCAGAACCGCAGGTCTAAAAGCTGGGCGTCGCTCATACGGCCGAGCGTCGCGGGTCTGCGTGGCGTTGCCGACGGGTGGGTTTGGCGTGGGGTCGATCGGGACATGCCGAGCACAGTGTACGGCGGAACGCTGGCGACCCCGGCAGGCATGTTCTTTACGGCATGTCGCAGGCGTCAGGCCGAGAGCACGCTCAACCGTTCGGCGACGTCTGGTCGACCCACATCGCTTTTGCCGAACCCCGGCAGGGCTCCCGCCGCCTCGGCCTCGGCCTGGGCATCGGGGTAGTTCGAAATTAGCATCATCTTCGGAGCGTCTTCCCGGGCGGCCAGCTGCTCGATCATCTCGAGGCTGCTTTGGGCATCGAATCGGCCGTCGAGCACCCGGTTGATCAGCAGCAAGCTGTGGCGGTGGGCAACGCGGTCGAGGTCTTTCTGGTGGTTAACGGCGACGACTTCCGCATTGGGCAAGGCCGACTGGGCCAGGCGTTTGAGCGAAGCACCGTCAAAGCCGCAGTGGCCGACGAGTGCGACGTGGGTCGGGGGCAGGGTTTCGAGCATGGTTACGTGTCGTCTAAAAAATGGTAAATTTTTTTGAGGGATGGGAAATATTACGGGCGAGCGATTAGTTGTTTCCACATAGACCAACAAAACGGTTAATAAATTGCCACCCCCTCAGGCCCGTGGACCGCTTAACCAAGCCCCGCGGGCTTTTTTTACGGCTTAAAAGGCGTATTTGGCAAGTTGACTAAATCGATTAGCTAAAATTTCAGGGTTCCAGCCAAGAAGCCGCGGCAGCTTGGCCGTTTGAAACCGACGGCCAGCGGAATTCAGCCCGCCGGTGGCCCGCATGATGGAGATAAAGCCAATCGAAACGGTCGACCGAGCAGCTCAGAACCGCGAAATTGGCCCGCCCCGGGAGAGACTGAGCTTCGGTGATCCGTTCTTCGAGAACCGCCTCGGGCAGGTTGGGGCTGGGGCCGTCGGCGAGGCTGCCCGGAGCCACGGGAGCGAGGTAGCAGCGGCGGCTGCCCAGGCCCGACCGTTCCCACTGCTCGTCCGCCAGGGCGTCGTCGGTATGCAGGGTCATCGGGCCGGTGGCTCGGAGCTGGATGCGGGCCGGGGCGTCGTAGAAGACCCACGCGGCGTCCGGGCGTTCGGAAAACTGATCGAACTTCTCGGCCCGGATATCGGTGTGGCAGATCAGCCGGCGTCGGTCTCGATCTACGCGGCGGAGCACCACGGTCCTTGCGGCGGGTCGGCCCTCGGCATCGACGCTGCACAGCGTTGGCAGGTGGAAGGGCGGCTTTGCGGACCGCGTCGCGGCTTCGAGGTGCCGCCACAAATGATCGAGTATTTCGGGCAGGTTGTCGGTATCGAAAGCCATAACGGCTGATACTAGGGCCCAATACGCCGTGGGCCGGATACGCGTTGTAAGTCTTGCTTGTTTATGGCTGCGGCAACATACGGAAATGCTGGCTACCGGATTGAGTCCACCAACGCCCGCAGTTCCATCATGGCGTTCATATCGTCTTGTCGGCCAAGCCGGTCGAACGAGCCGACGAGGTTCTGGATTAGGCGGACGAGCCACTCGGTGTGGCTGGCGGAACGCAGCAGCGAATCGTTGCGGGCGACGCTGCCGCCGGCGATGTCCTCGATGCGGGTAAAGGCTTCCTCCCGGCTGAGTACCTTACCGCCGTGAAACGGATCGATCAGCAGCAGTGAGCGGTCCGCCGAAGCGTTGTCCGAAAAGTCGCGGACGCCGGCCATGAAGTGCCCCGGCGCGTTGACCCCGAGGACGTTGACCCCGAGCGTTTCGAGCACGGCTTTGTAGAGCAGAACCAGCGTGATCGGCAGGCCTTTGCGTGTTTCGAGGACCCGCGAGAGGTAGCTGTTGTCGGGGTGGTAGTAGTCTTCGGTGTTGCCGACGAAGCGTGCCTCGTCGAAAAGCACGGCGTGGGCGTGGGCCAGCAACGCCCGCGGCTGGTCTGTGTTGACACGGTCGCCGATGCCGGTGGCGAGGGTGACGATCTCGCCTTCGACCGCGTCGGGCTCAACGCCGTCGAGTTGGTGCATCGATACCGCGACCGCGCAACGCACGAGCCCCCGCGTCGTGTCGATCCCCTCGAGCTCTTGGGCAAGAGCCTCAAACGCCTCGGGGCGGCAATGCAGCGGGCTGGCTTCGCGGGGTTCCATGGTCAAAGTTTAGGCGATTAACACCGCATACCGCTTCGTGAAAGCGATCCGGACAAAAGATCAGGACTCCGGTACGGCATCGACCTTTTCGGCGGCTTTCACGGCTTTGGCGGCCTGCTTACGGAGCTTGCGGGCGTGGAGGAACGAACGGACGCCGATGACGATGTAGGAGATCGCGATGACCCCGGTGGTTTCGAACGCGAAGAGCCGCAGGGCGGTGCCGTCTTCGGCGAGCAGTTCCTTGACCGTCATGTAGACCATCATGCCGCTGACCAGCAGGGCCAGGGCGAGGCCGGCGTGGATCAGGTGCATCCGTAGCTTGGCGTTGAACGCCACCGCGCCCAGGATGATGAAGATGCCGCCGATGAAGGCGGGGATCCAAACGGTGATGTGGGCGTCGGCCCCCTGGAGGGCCCGCGAGAGGACGCTGACGAGGTTGAATCCGACCCCGGCGGCGATGGTGAGCAGGGGCATGAAATATTTGGACATCGTGAACTCCTTGGGCAGAGTGTAGCCGTTTGCGGCTGGCCTGAGGCCGGGTCGTGGCCCCGGCGGCCGGCGACCGAACCGAACAGTGTGGCCGGCTTGGCGTATGATGTAACAGAGCTAGGCTGCCGCCTAGCGTTTTTTGTTTGCCACCACCCCAACGGAGAATCTCCTGTGAATCGATTCTGGAAGACCTGCCTGCTGACCCTTACCGCCGGCGTGATCGCGACCGCGCAGACCTCGGCGTTCGCCGAAGACCACGGCCATAAGGGCCACGATCACGATCACGGCGATCATAACCACGACCACGCTGATCACAGCCACGCCGCCGAAGGTACCGCTGCGGCCGAAACCGCGGCCGAGCCCGTGGACGACGGCTTCGCCAGCGACGCCGAACGCGTCAGCTACGCCATCGGCATGGATATCGGCAATAATTTCAGCAGTCAGGGTATTGAAATCGACCCTGCGGTCATGGCCGAAGCGCTCGTCGCCAGCTACACGCAGGGCGAACTGCGGATGACCGAGGAACAGGCTATCGCCGCGATCCAGAAATTCCAGCAACAGATGCAACAAAAGCAGATGGAAGCCATGCTCGCGCAGCAGCAGGAAGCCGTTGCCGCTAACGCCGCCGCGGCCGAAGCCTTCTTTGCCGAAAACAAAGACAAAGAAGGTGTTGCTGTAACCGATTCGGGCCTGCAGTACCTGGTCACCGAGGCCGGCGACGGCGCCAAGCCCGGCCCCCAAGACAGCGTGACCGTCCACTACAAGGGCCAACTCCTCGACGGCACCGTCTTTGATTCGTCCTACGACCGCGGCGAGCCTGCCACCTTCCCGATCAACGGCGTGATCCCCGGCTTCGGCGAAGGCCTCCAACTTATGCCCGTCGGCTCCAAGGGCACGCTCTACATCCCCGGCGAGTTGGCCTACGGCGTCAACCCGCCTCCCGGCAGCCCGATCACCCCGGGCGCCGCGCTGGTCTTCGACGTCGAGGTCATTGCGACCCAATCGCCCGAGGTGCAGCCGGAATTGCCCGCAATCGGCGATTGATATTGGATCGCAAAACATCTGCTTGTAAATAAGGAAACCCGCCGCTATCTGCGGCGGGTTTTTCGTTTGTCTAAATCGCCTCGCCACAGCTAAGATTAAGCGATGCGAGAACTCACCCTGCCCGCTCCGCTCATGCTGCTACCCGGCCTCGGGGCCGACGCCGACTTGTTTATCGACCAACGCGACGCCTTCGGCGATGCCGTCTCGACACCCGACTGGGTCGATCCGCAAAGCGATAACGAAAGCCTGGGTAGATACGCCGAGCGCTGGGCCGAGGCGATCAACCCGCAGGTGGCGGAGTACCCGCAAGACCGCCCGTGGTTCCTTGGCGGTATGTCGATGGGGGGGATGATCGCGTTGGAGATGATGCCGTTTCTGGCCCGCCGCCCGGCAGCCGTATTTGTCATTTCTTCCTGCCGCGATACCCCGGCTCTGCCGCTCTTGATAAAAGTCGGCGCTGCATTAACAGCGAAAGTTAACCCAAAAATTGTCGCCGCGGCCGTCACACTTGGTGCGATCCCTTTCGGCATCCGCGACGGTCAAGACGACCGCGGCTACAAGCTGTTGTTGAAAATGGCCAAAGCCGCCGACCCGGTCAGGCTTAAATGGGCGATCGGCGCGACCGCAGAATGGACTTATTCGGGGCCGCCCGAAACCTTACCGGACGGCGAACCCTTCCCCCCGATCTACCAGATCCACGGCCGCCGCGACTGGCTGATCCCGCTTCGAGAAGATGACTGCGACGTTGTGATCGATAAAGGCCGGCACCTCATCAACCTCAGTCATGCCCACACCGTCAACCGCTGGCTGTTCGACCACATCACCTATCACTGCGGGATCGATGAATCTGCTGAGCCCCGCGTTGAAGACCCTGACAGCACCGTCATGCGGCGGCCGGAGCTGGCAGCGCGTTTTTAGTTAGTCGCTCCAGCTAGGTGGCTTTACGCAGCCTTAGTCAGTCCTAAATAGTCCTGTCCTGGACCGGCTCACACCCGATCGACGCTTCCCGGCTCTTTTTTCGGCGGTCGGTTTCCTGGAGCAGGAGTCTCTTGCTCGGATGGCGGCCCCGGCGGCGTCTCGCTCCATAGGCCTTCGTCGTACTGAAACTCTGGCGGGTAAGGCGCGGGGATCAGCGGGCGGGGCGGCAGCGGCAGCAGTAAGCGGTTGCCGCGATCCGACAACCTAAATCGACGCCGAATACGTTCACCAGTTGTTACATCGATAAAACCAGCCTTCGCATCATTGGGTTCGTAAAACACGAAACCCGAAGTACGCAGGTACGCAAAGCTGTCGCCGACCGATACCCGTGATAGGTTCAGACGAAAAGGTTCGGCCCAGTCGAACTGTGGCGCGATAATTACCCGTCCCGTGCGGTCGATAAATCCTCTTTTGCCTTTCAGAGTAATCATCGCCCCCGTATCGTCGAAGTCGTCGGCCGATTCGTATTGGAAAGGGACGGTGACGTTGAAGCTGCGGTTGATGTAGCCCCAACGACCGTTTTGTTTCACCGCGGCGCTTCCCTGCGTAAAGTCTCGGGCGTCCTCGTATGTGGGCGGAAGCGCGACACGGAACGCACGGTCGAGGTAGCCCCAGCGTCCATCGACCTGGAACTTGGCTAGCCCGTCGTTGAAATCGCCCAGCGCTTGGATCTGGCCCGTTTCGTCTCGGAAAGCGAATCGTCCGGTACGGTTAATAAACCCCCAAACCCCGCTTGTTGATTCCGTCGATTCTCTTACGTCTTCGTTTTGCTCTTCGTCTATCGTATTTTGTGCTCCGGGAGTTCTAACCGCAGCAAACCCCTCGTGAAACGAACGTACCGCCGTAAAACGAAACTCCGTAACGGCATCAAAGTTTGTGTTTATAAAGCCGCAACGATCGCCAATCCGGACCCCCGCGACGTTGTCCTTGAATCGTAAAGCAGCGTCGAATCGAAAGCCGCTTCGGTTTTTTCCCGCCCGATCGATGTAACCAAAACGTCCCTTCTCACCCACTACGGCAAAGCCCTCCTCAAACCGATCGGCGTAGGCATAGATCGGGTCGAAACGCCAGTCACCGTTGCCGAGTAAGAAGCCGGTCTTACCGTCGACGGTTGCTCGGGCCAAGCCTTCGATCCCGACGTCGATCCAGTCGAACACAGGGAGCACCAATACGTTGCGATTCTGGTTGAGCAGGCCCCAGTAGCCGTTTACTTCAAAAGGCAGCAGCTCATCATTCCTCCCGGCGTTCGCAAACCGTAACGGTCGACCACTATCGTTTTCGAAGATTATCGCCCCCCGTGTGGCGGGGAAAGTTTGAGGCTGTATTTCTGATGGTGTAAAGCAGATGAATAACACCGTCACCAAAACAAGCGTCCGGATAATAATCCGTTTGGCGTATGCGTTAGCAGCAAACTTAAAAACAGATTCTGTTGGTTTGGTGGCCGGAAATCTCATAAATATGTTTCGTATTAAATGGTATTTAGTCGTGATCCTAGAACCGTTAAACACATATTACGTGATGGTGTCTCAAGCCCATCGAACAAAACCCCGAAATTACGCAATGGGGTATGGCTTTCGCACCTGCTTGGATATTGAGAGGCATGAGGAGACATACCGAAAAAAACTTTAGCGAGGGCCATCTGGCGCAATCAATCCTCGCCCATTCGCTGCGAGCGGCATCGGTTTTCCCTCAGGATTCGTTCGCCGAAACAGCAGGGAAAGTACTGGCTTTGTGCGGCGAAAACGTTGCGGCGGATCGGGTCTGTCTTGTTGAATTCAATGGCGAGGATCGTTCTGTAGTCGCCGCCGCTATACGTAATGGGGATGAATACTCGATATCTCCTTCCGAGCTATCGGCAGCAAATGACATAGCGAAAAAATGTCCCGATATCGGTGACATTGACGGCGTTATTGTTACTGAGAACCAAGTATTAACTCCCATCAAGTTCGGCGATAAAGCTAGAGCTGTTTTGGTGTTTTCTTGGGATCACAAGCGATCCAGCGTTCCAGCCAAGACTCTTGCCGATCTGGTACTGGCCTGTGCCGAATGGGTCGGCAGCGAGTGGTCGCGTCGGCTCGAAGTTAGTCGGGAAAAAGAGCTCGCCGAGCAGCGCCACCGCGCCTTGATCAACGGGACTAACGACGGCTTGTTCGAGTGGAATTTAGTGAACAACAAGGTTGAGTTTTCGGACCGCTGGAAGCAGATCGTTGGCTACCCTGTTGAAGCGGAATTGTCTAAGCCCGACGACTGGTTCAATCAGGTTGAGTCAAGCGACTTGGCTCAGCTCGAAGCCGACCTCGCGATGTGTCTGGCGGGCCAAACCGAATCGTTGCGGAACCAGCACCGGCTCACGACGGCAGACAGCAACGGGGAGACCCGGTGGGCGCTTTGCCAAGCCGAATTAGTCACCGACGAAGACGGCGAGCCGATCCGTCTTATCGGATCGATCAGCGATACGACCGAATTTAAGCTGGCCGAAGAAAAGCTACGCCACGCCGCCGAAACCGACAAGCTCACGAATCTGCCGAATCGAGCCACGCTCCACGAGCAGCTCACGAAAGCCATCCGTCGACACAAACTGACCGGTGGCCGCCGCCGCTTCGCGATGATGTTCCTCGACTTCGATCGCTTCAAGGTAATCAACGACAGCCTCGGCCACGATGCGGGCGATCAGCTCTTGATCCAGATCGCCGACCGCCTCCGCGAACAGGTCCGTGTGACCGATACCGCCGCACGTATTGGTGGTGACGAGTTCATCGTCCTCATCGAAGAAGTCAGCGACTTCGAAAAAGTCATCCAGATCGCCGATCGATTACTGGAAGTCTTCGCCGAGCCGTTCATGATCGATGGCAACGAGGTGACTTCGACCGCAAGCATCGGCATCATCGACGGCAGCATGGGTTACGAGGACGCCGACTCTGCGATCCGCGACGCCGACTCGGCCATGTATCACGCCAAGTCTCTAGGCAAGGCGCGTTACGCCATCTTTGACCAGAACATGCAGGACGAATCGCTCAAGCGCCTCGTCATGGAAAGAGAGCTGCGTCAAGCGATCGGCACCGATCAGATCTTTATGGCCTATCAGCCGATCGTCTCGGTCGACGACGCTCGCGTCCTCGGTTTCGAGGCTTTGGTGCGTTGGCGACACCCTGAGTTGGGTATCGTCCAGCCGGACCAATTTATTCATATCGCTGAGGAGACGGGTTTAATCGTTCCGCTCGGAAAATGGATACTGGAAGAGTCGTGTCGAGAACTGGTATTGATGCGTCGCGCTTTGCCGGAATCCGAGTTCACAATGAACGTCAACCTGTCCAAGCGGCAGCTCGTTCAGCCGGACGTGGTGGATACGATCCGGCAGGTAGTACATGACGCCGAAGTTGATCCGGTATGGATCAAATTTGAGATTACCGAATCCGTAATCATGGACGGCCGGGCTCCGGTAACGCCGACTTTGGAATCGCTGCGGGGCTTGGGCTTCCAATTAGCGATGGACGACTTCGGGACGGGGCATTCGTCTCTGTCGTGCCTCCACCAATTCCCCATCGACGTGCTCAAGATCGATCGTTCTTTCATCCAAAGCCTGGACCAGCACGTCGAGTTCGCGGCGGTCATTCAAGCGATCGTTACCCTTGCTCATACTCTAGAACTCTCCGTGGTGGCCGAGGGTATCGAGACCAGAGAGCAGCTAGCGGTACTACAAGCACTCGAATGCGACGAATTACAGGGCTATCTTTTCGCCAAGCCGCTGCCGATCCACGAAGCCATTGACTACGTGTCTAGCTCTAAGGCGATGCTCCGGTCTGCGTAGTGGTTCGTCGGTTTTCATTCTTTCTAGATCCGGCCGATTAAATGTGGTCTTTCGTCGTGCAATGAATCCATTTGTCGGGCCCTGGCAAGGCGTGACGTGGGGCCTGCTTGATCGTGGCGTGAAGATAAATACAATGTTTCGTCGCCGGCGATGTAGCTCAGCGGTAGAGCTAGGGATTCATAAGCCCTCGGTCACTGGTTCGAATCCAGTCATCGCCATTTCCTCACCTGCCGACGTTGTCGCCCGCCGCGGCCACGAAACGGGTACAGTGAGGCGATATCGCTGATCTCCCGCAGCCTCACGCCTACTTGTCGTGAAAGCCTGAAGGAGACACCTTTGGAGAGGTGGCCGAGTGGCTGAAGGCAACGGTTTGCTAAATCGTCGTACGGGTTATACCCGTACCGCGGGTTCGAATCCCGCCCTCTCCGCTGAACGAACAGGAGGCCCAAAATCGGGCCTCTTGTTGTTATATGGGGCATTTTTCGCTCTCACGTCCAAGGGCATACTGAGGGCATTGGGGTAGTCAAAAATCGAGAATCGCTTGTAAACACAGCAATAACTGTAATTTTCGGGTGTAGGGGAAGCTAACGCGGAGAGGCCAACCCTCGAAACACTGCTTACTAGATCGGCCAACCACCGTCATAGATAATGCCAAAAACGCTTCGATACTCATTGGAGTCGAATGGTTTCTTCGACGCCAATTGATCACTGGATACTTATTTTTGCGAGTTCTTGCTCTGCCCATTTACGCCAGTCCGGCCGAGTGTCTTTGAGGATCAGGTCTAGTAGAAGTTGCCTGATTTCTTGAGGCGAGTCGCCGCGACGGATTTTGACGCGGGCGAGGTTGCCTAATAATTCGGGGCGGTCTGGCTGGAGTTCCAATGCGGCTTCGTACTGGGCGATCGACTCGTCGAAACGTTGGACGGTCTCGAGGACGAGGGCCAGATTATTCCGCGGTTCGGGGTGATGAGGCATGAGCTTGATGGCATACTCAAACTCCCAAGCGGCAAGGTAGAACTTGCCTTGTTCGAAGTACACCTTCCCGAGGTTGTTGTGAGCAGGGCCGAAGCCCACGTCGGCGGTCAGGGCTTCGCGTAGCAGGGATTCGGCGGTGTCCCAGTCGGATAGCTGGATGGCTTCGAGTGCGGCGAGGTGTTTGGTCTTGGCAATGTCTGGTGACACACGTCGCTGCGCTGTCACGGTGTGGTACGGATTTTCGGAGGCGGCGCATCCGATTAAGGTTACGCTAATCAATAAAAAAGCAGCACAGACGTGTTTCATCGTTTTAGTCTCGGCGAGCCACCCGCGATACGGGGGCGGGGCTGTAAATAAGTTGGCTGATCTTCGCTTCGAGCATCCAGGTTTCTGGCGCTGAGCTACGGCTGTCGCGGCCACCGTCCATGGCGTCACGCGGCGGCGATAGCCGTAGCCCATCGATCCTTAACTTCCGGGGGTGATTATCTTCCGGGGCTGGATCGGTTCGGCCGTGTTGAGCGGATGCGTTGGGACCGGACCGACCCCTCAACGGGGGCAGCCCTCACCGGCAGCTACGGGACGACCACGGGGCCGCACTTCGACCTGCGTCACGGCTACGACGCGGCGGGCAACCGCACCCACACCGAGCGGCGGGTCTACACCGCCTCGGCCCAGACGTATCGCCACGACGGCCTGCACCGCCTCGAAGGCTACGAGACCGGCATCCTCCAAGCCCCCCCCGCCCCCGGAAGCCCCGGCACCTTCGCCGTCAACGCCAACACCCGCTACCTCGACCGCGCCTGGGACCTCGATGCGCTCGGCAACCCCCTGTCGATCCGCCGCGACGAACGCGACGACTTCTACAAGGACGGCGTGTTCAGCGCCGCCAACGAGATCGTCGAACGCAAGGTCGCCGCGACCGTCTCCAACTCCGCCTTCGGCGACGGCTTCGACAACCTCAGCGAGACGCAAGCCGCCTGGGACCCGATCGGAACGAACGACAGCTACACCGTCTCCGGGGGCGACCTCGAGATCACCGGCGTCGCCGCCGACACGATCGGCACTTTTACCGAGCCCCAGGCCCAGAGCCTCCTGCTCCTGGGCGGCGGCTACGGCCCGCACTCGGCCAACTACAGCGTCCGGCTGCCCGCGACCGTCACCCAGTTCACGCGGATCGGCTTGGTCTTCGGCTACCGAGACGCCGCCAACTTCTGGTTCCACGGCGTGAGCTACGAC
>JBCDJW010000017.1:0-84417 GCA_038747275.1 Planctomycetota bacterium
CTCCCGCATCCCCATCATCCCCGACCACTACATCTTCACCGCCGACGGCAAGTGCCACCGCAACATCCAAACCCTCCGCGAGTTCGTCGCCGAGCAGAACATCCAGTACTACTACGACCCCGACTTCCTCGACACCGACGAAGCCTCGGGCATGCCCAACCCCTACCGCGACCCCACCAAGACCTCCTACAAGGGCGTCTGCCACAAAGCCCTGCCCGAAGAAGGCCACTGCCGGCCCGGCGAGATCCTCCTCGGCACCGACTCCCATACCTGTACGGCAGGCGCTTTTGGACAATTTGCTTCCGGGGTCGGCAACACCGACGCCGCCTTCGTCGTCGGCACCGGCAAGACCTGGCTCAAAACGCCGCCCACGATGAAGTTCACCTTCCACGGCCAGATCCCCCCCTACCTGACCGCCAAGGACCTGATCTTGGCCGTCATCGGCGAGATCGGTGTCGCCGGGGCGACCTACAAAACCATGTACTTCGCCGGCGAAGGCATCGGCAGCCTCACCCTCGAAGACCGCATGACCCTGACCAACATGGCCATCGAGGCCGGCGGCAAGAACGGCGTCTGCGACGTCGACCAAAAAACCCTCGACTACGTCAACGCCCGCTCCAACCGCCCCCCCGAAGCCTGGCGCGACTACGTCAAAGACGGCAAGCGCGGCACCGCCGTCGCCCGCCAGAACGACATCCCCTACGCCGACAACTCCGGCTGGGAGGTCTACACCGACGACCCCGGTGCCGAGTACTGCTACGAGTACGAGTGGGACCTCGGCACGATGGAGCCGATGGTCGCCAAGCCCCACAGCCCCGACAACAAAGACACCGCCCACAACTGCCGACACGTCGAGCTCGACCAGGCCTACCTCGGCTCCTGCACCGGCGGCAAGATCACCGACATGATCATGGCCGCCAACATCGTCCACGGCCAACAGGTCAAGATCCCCATGTTCGTCGTCCCCGGCAGCACCGAAGTCCACCAAGACATGCTGACGCTGGGCCTCGACGGCGAACCCGTCCGCGACGGCGAAACCTCGGTCTACGACGCCCTGAAAAACGCCGGTTGCACCATGGGCCCCTCCGGCTGTTCCGCCTGCCTCGGCGGCCCGACCGACACCTTCGGCCGGCTCAACGAACCCAAAGCCTGCATCAGCTCCACCAACCGCAACTTCCCGGGTCGCATGGGCCATAAAGAAGCCGGCGTCTACCTCGCCAGCCCGCTCACCGTCGCCGCCAGTGCCCTCACCGGCAAGGTGACGGACCCGCGCGAATTCATCGACGCACCCATCCTCACCGGCACCGCCGGCGTGGTGTGAGGATGGCTAATTTAAAGAAGACCATGCCGGGCGGTGGCCTTCTTTGACCCGGGACGCGGTAAGTGGACTTTTATTGACGTTTACTTCATTAACGAAACCGTTATTAGCGTATAACGCAAATAACGGGTAGCTTAATGAACCGTGGACGAATCAACCCAGAGCAACAAGCCGTCTCAGTTCCGCCAAACCAGCGACCGGGCCGGGCGATTTCGCCGTCAGCCAACGGGTTATTGGGCCTTTGTGCCTGCGCAGCTCCTGCCCTATCCGGAGTTGGAGTGGGACGATGAATTACACACGCTGCTGTCCAAAGCCGACCGAGCGGTGGCCCGCCTAGACGGGGCGTCCAGCATCCTGCCCAACGCGGACCTTTTTGTATCCATGTATGCGATGAAAGAGGCGGTTCTCTCGAGCCAGATCGAAGGCACTCAGGCCACCGTCTCGGACGTCGTCGCGTACAAAGCGGAAGAGGCATTTCGTCCGGCGGATAAGCATATTGTTGAAGTCCTCAATTACGGCGAAGCTATGCGGTTGGGTTTGGAGGGGCTGGCTCAACGGCCGATTTCCACGGAGTTGCTGCGGCAGATGCATAAGCCGCTGCTCGAAGGCGGCCGTGGACGGGAGCAACGGCCTGGAGAAATCCGGCAGAAACAAAACTGGATCGACACGGACCCAAACCTGAAAGATCTAAACCGGGCCAAGTTCGTTCCGCCGCCTCCGCATGAGATGAACCATGCGTTGTACGACCTCCAGAACTTCATCAACGACCCTGCACCCCTACCGATCTTGGTCCGCTGTGCATTGGGGCACGCGCAGTTTGAAACGATCCACCCGTTTGGTGATGGCAACGGACGCATCGGACGCATGCTCATCACGCTGATGCTGTGCGATAAGACCGTTCTCGATCGGCCCTTGCTGTACCTATCGTACTACTTTAAGCAGAATAAAGAGATGTATTACGACGCCCTTCAACGGGTCCGTATCGATGGCGATTGGGAAGGCTGGGTCAAATTCTTTTTAAAAGGCGTCTACGAGGTGGGGCGAGAAGCGACCGAGACGGCCAAAAAAATTATCGAGTTGCGGGAACGAGATCGGTCCCGGCTGATCGATGCCCAGGGCCGCGGGGCGGCGACCGCTTTGGCAGTGATGGAATCGCTTTTCCGCCGGCCGGCGATCACGGTCAAGCAGGCCGCCGAGGTCGGTCAGGTATCGATCTCGGCGGCCAACCGGTTGGTCAATAACCTGGTCGAGATGCAGATGCTCGAAGAGAGCACCGGGAGACACCGGGGGCGTGTGTTTGTCTACCGCGATTATCTCGCCTTGTTCCAACTCGGCACCGAACTGTCTGATCCCGATACGACTTAACGCCGGTCAGTCGTTCTCGCTTCGGTAAAGAAGACCATCCGCGGGGGTGATCTCCTTTGCCGAGTCAGTATCTGTTTTCGGTTGATCGAGCGTAGCCGAGCTATTGAGCGACCAGACCCAACGGCCGTGGCGGCCGCCTTCGCGGGTGACGGCGACGCCGGCTTCGTGGCGGGCCCGCTTGATGGTCGCTTTGCTGATGCCCAGGGCGTTGGCTTTACCCATCAGGTCGTTGATCGGCTGACCGCCGTTGGACAACGCTTCGCGGAGGAAGCCGATCGCCTCGTCCATCGCGGGAGACGCAACCCCGCCCCCGGAACCGGCCGCGGACGGGGTGCGGCTTAGTCTGGACAGCAGGGCGTCGGCGGATTCTTGGGTGGGGTGGGGGTCCCAGGTGATTTTGGTTTCTTTGCGTCTTCCCGTCGGGTAGTCGTCGGGGTCGCCGCCGGCGGGGTCGATGAATTCGTGGGTGGTCAGGGAGAAGGCCCAGCCGGTGCGGTCGTGGCCGAGGTTGTTTTTGATGGGGAGCATCAGTCGGCGTTGGCCGTCGCCGCCGCGGGCTTCGTCGTCGGGGTCGCGGGCGACGAGGTGGACGGTGCGGGCGGCGGCGGTGAAGGCGAGGCTGCCCATCGTGCGGTAGATCGCGTTGGTCGGGCCGGCCCCGCCCCCCTTGTTGAGGTGCGTGACGGCCAGCACGGCGACGCCGAAGTCTTGGGCGAGCTTGGCGAGGGGGGCGAGCATGTTGCGGACCTTGGTGTTGGAGTGGCCTTCGTCGTCGCCGAGGTAGGCGGAGATGGGGTCGATGACGATCAGTCGGCACTCGCCGGCGAGCGACTCGACGAGGTGGCGGAGGTGTTTGATGTCTTCGCGGAGGTTGACCGAGCGTTCCTGGTTGGCCATCTGGATGCCCCGCATCAGCAGGATGTTGTCGCAGTCGGCCCCGGCGGCGTCGAGGCGGGGGCGGATGGTGTCGGCGGGGTCGTCCTCGGCGGAGAGCAGGATGACCTTGTGGGGTTTGCGGTTGGCGCCGCGGAAGCTGCGGTACGAGCCGCCGCCTCCGCGGGGTTCGTTTGCACTTTCGGGGGTGCCGGGGAAGGGGGTGCCGCTGCTAACGCGGGCGGCGAGGTCGAGGGTGAGGTAGCTCTTGCCCAGGCCGGGGTCGCCGGCGAGCAGGGTCAGCTTGCCCAAAGCCAGCCGGTCCGGCCAGAGCCAGCGGACCGAGGTGGGTTGGACGGAAGAAAGCTTGGTCACGGCCGGGCCGTGGTAGACGGTGTTACGGGACGGGTTGGGGTTTCGAGACAGGTTGGGCATGGCGGTTCACCGGAAAGGGAGATCGGACGGGCCGCAAGACAATCCTGCCGCCCCTACCTGGGGGCGTGGCGTTGCTTTTGTGCGCGCTTTTGGGGAGTTTTTGCCGACCCGATTTTTATACGGGTCGGTTTAACAGCGGGTAAAAATTTTTTGATCGGCGCGTGATTTTTTTCGGTTTGCCGTTGAAAACCGTGCGCACGAATCCGGCGTTGGACCCAACTCAAGGTTTAGCGGGTGACGCGAAGCCGCCCTTACCGGGGCGTCGACGGGCAGCGGGACGCTGCGCGTCGCCCGCTAAACGTGCGGTTGTTACGAATTAGACGTTGTAATACGACTCCCAGCCGCGGCGGGGGGCGGGGTCGAGCAGGGCGTTGGCTTCGGGGTGGTTGGTGATCTTTTTGGTAACCGGGTCGAACGCGAGTTCGCTGCCGAAGCGTTGGGCGAGGATGCCGAGGTTGAAGACCTGGCAGAGCGGGCCGCTGATGGCGAACGGGGAGAGCGATTCTTCTTTGCCTTGGCAGGCGAGCAGGAAGTTTTGGTAGTGGTTCGAGACCTTGTTCTGGAACTTGGGCAGGGTCTTGCGGAAGTCGGGGTCGTCGTTGCCTTCGACGACGCGGAGGACCGAGCCGTGCGATCCGCCGAAGAAGGTGAGGTCTTTGCCGTAGATGATCTTGCCGGGGGTTTGGTCGGTGATTTTGAGCGGAGCGCGTTCGACTTTCCTGGTTTTCTGATTGCGGCGCCAGTTGCCGAGCTCGGGCTCGACGGGCGGGAAGTTGGCGGTGCCGTCGTACCAGGTGATGGCGCAGGCGGGCATGGACTTGCGGGCGGGGAAGTCGAAGCGGATGGTGGTGGCCTGGGGGTAGACGAAGTCGTTGGGCCCGTCGCGGTGGGGAGCGGCGATGGTGGTGGGCAGGCCGAGGTCGAGGCAGCGGTGGGCGGTGTCGAGGATGTGGGGGCCCCAGTCGCCGAAGCAGCCGCTGCCGTACTCGTACCACGACCGCCAGTTGCCGGGGTGGAGCTTGTCGGAGAACGGGTGCATCTCGGCGGAGGCGATCCAGGCGTCCCAGTTCAGGCCGTCGGGCAGGGGCCGGTCGAAGTAACCGGTGGTGCCGGTGCCCCAGCCGTGCCACCGCCGCCACTTGTTCATGAAGGCGGAGATGCGGGTGACGTCTTTGATGACGCCGGCCTCGGTCCACGCCTGGAACTGGGTGAGGTTGGCCGAGGAATGGCCCTGGTTGCCCATCTGGGTGACGACGCCAGTGCGGGCGGCGAGATCGATGAGGCGTTGGCATTGGCCGAAGGTGTGGGCGAGGGGTTTTTCGACGTAGACGTGTTTGCCCAGGGCCATGGCCTGGGCGGTGATGGCGTAGTGGGAGTGGTCGGGAGTGGAGACGATCACCGCGTCGATGTCGTCGGCCATCTCGTCGAACATGACGCGGAAATCGGTGAAGGTCTTCGCGTTGGGGGACTTGGCGATGTGCTCTTGGGCGTGCTTCTGGTCGAGGTGGACATCGCAGAGGGCGACGATGTTCGCAAGGCCTGAATTGCGGATGTTGTTGGTGTTGTTGTGGCCCCGTTGGGCGATGCCGACGCAGGCGACGTTGACGCGGTCGTTCGGGCTGACGCGGGTCGCCGAGGGCGAATTCTGCCCCCGGACAAGCGGCGCGGGGATGATCGAAAACGCGCTTAGAGCGGCGGACGATTTCAACAACTGGCGGCGGGAAAGACGGTTCATGACGGCAGGCCTCAGAATCGAGAATGATTATACAATAAATAGTTTATCACGAATTTTCTCGTGAAACGAATCGATTTTGCAAGATGTGAGCCGATTGGCCCGCAGGCTTCAGGAAAATCCAGCCATGAGCGATTAGATCAATTATTCGCGGGCGGGGCGTCGCGTTCGGTGGCGTAGTTGTCGTAACTCGGCAGGACGTCGTTGACCAAGCGGTCGCGTTCGGCACGGTGGGCCGGCGACACCCGGGACCAGTCAGTGATCTGCGGGTAGCTGATCAGGTCGTCGGGGGACCGGGAAACGTCCCACCACTTGTCGTTTCCGTCCTTGAGGACGAGGTCGCCGCGGACGAGCTGCATGTCTTTTTTGTAGGCGTAGATGTAGTCTCGGAATTCGGCTTGGTCGGTCGTGAGGTAGGGCCAGAAGCTCTGGCCGTGGAGCTCGTAGCCGGCGGGCGGCTCGACGCCCATGATGTCGGCCAGCGTCGGCAGCACATCCGCCAGGCTGACGAGGATGTCCTGCTCGCCTTGTTTGGTGAAGCCCATCCCCGGGGCGTAGACGATGAAGGGGACGTGGGTGCCCTTCTGCCGGTCGTGGCTGTGCTTGCCGTAGCCGCTGGTGCCGTTGTCGGAGGTAAAGATGATGACGGTGTTGTCGAGTTCGCCGAGCTGTTCGAGCTTCTCGAGGTAGAGTGCCATCTGGTAGTCGAGGTATTCGACGTGGGACCACATGCCGGGGCCGGTGATGGTGTGGTGGGTGTCGTAGACGCCGTTGTCGCCGGAGACTTGCGGCGTGGTGCGGGTGTAGCGTTCGCCGTCCCATTCGAGCTTGGGCGTGCCGGGCCACTTACTTTCGGAGTCGGGGTTGAGCCAATCGAAGCCGTCGTGGCCGAGGTGGCTGCAGTGATAAACAAAGAACGGCTGGTCATTCGCGGCCGTGCGTTCCATGAAGTCGAGGATGAAGTCGAGCTCGACGTCGGGGCCGTAGGTGTGTTCGCCGAAGGCGGCCTGCGTCTCGGTGGTATGGGGCCACCAGGTGATCTGTTCTTTCTCGCCGCCGGGCTCGCCGATTCCGGGGGCGGGGGCGGAGGGGTGGTTGAGTAGCGCGACCGACGGCTTCCAGAACCAGCTCGACTGGGTGTAGCTCTTCACGGTTTCGCCGGTATCGAGGTTGATCTGGTCTTGCTTTTCGCCGCCCTTCTTTTTGACGAGGCGGAAGTCGGTGTGCGGGTTGTCGGGATAGAGGTACGAGCCGGGGGTGAAGACGCCTTCATCGAACGCAAACTTGCGGTGGTCGACCTGCTTCATCTGGGTCTTGCCCGCCCAGATGCTGGCGTAACCGGCGTCCCGCGCCACGTGGCCCAGCTGCCAGGGCGAAGACTCGTACAGCGGCCAGATCCAGTTGCCGCCGGGAGCCTTGCCGTAGTCGCCGTTGTGCCACCACTTGTGCAACGAAGCGTGCCGGCCGGTCATGATCATGGCCCGCGTCGGCGAGCAGACCGTCGCCGACCACGCGTTGGTGACCCAGACCCCTTCGCCAGCGATCCGGTCCAGCACCGGCGTCTGGCCGCGGTGTTCGGGCTTCTGGCTGTCCCAGCCTTTGTTCGGCTCAGACCAAGTCGATGAGCCGTAGACCGGCAGCTCTCGGGCACTGATATCGTCGGTCAAAATCAGGATCACGTTCGGGCGATCCGCGGCCGCGGCGGACGGAACGCCGGGCAGATTGAACACCAACAGAGTAAGGGCAACCAAAGAGAGATTGGATTTCAAAGGGGCTCCTCCGAGGCGGGGGCAGAAAGATCAGAAACGAGGCGGTCGACATCGCACCGCGGTAGACCACTTGTTCGTTAACTCCCACCCCGTCCCGACTTCACGTATCGCCAGCAAAATCAATTCCGGTCTTTTGTCCTGATCTGTATATGGCAGCCGGTAGTGTGATTCGTGGGATTGGTCCAGGGTTCTCGTTCTACGTTTAACGATTCGATTGCTAATCAGCTTGTGTCTAGCACGATGCCGTACCTGTTCTAGTGTAAGCGTTCCCGATGCTAGGAGAAATAATGATGAAGAATCTCCGTTTGGTTGTACCGGCCAAGGAATATCTCAGGTGCAGCGCTCTGGCGCTATTTATGGTTTATTTCTGTGGGTCGGCGGTGGCAGAGCCTCCCATACCCTGGGAGACGTACGAGCAGACGGCGGAAAGAACCGGCTATCGCCCGTCGTTTATAAGAAAATACTTCCCCGCCTTTAACCCAGTGCTGGATACGCAGGGGTTTGCGGCAGAGCGCTTCAATCCCGCCCCGGCGGTAGGGGTACACCCCCGCGTGTTGTTCGGGCCCAAAGACCTGCCGGGTATCCGTCAGCGATTGAAGAGTACGAAGGCGGGGCAGGTGATATGGGCCAACGTAAACAAGGTGCTCGAAAAGGATTTGACGGGGCCGAACGCAAAGTTTGGCCGTCTTTACGACGATTTAGCGGCCGGCAAAGAAGTCCCCGACGCCTGGGCAAGGAGTTGGCACGTAGCCTTCGAAGCCTTGCGCTGCTTGATCGAAGAAGATGCCGCGGGTTTGAAGAAGGCCGCGGCGGCGACGGTGACGTTGGCAAAAATTGTTGAACCGGGCCTCGATAAAGAAATAGGTAACTCGGACTGGACGCGGGTCGAAAAGGTCATCAACCAGCAGCTGGGCCATCTCTACGATTGGACCTACAACGCGATGACCAAGCAACAGCGGGATTACGTCCGCAGCGTGATCTCAAAAGGGACCTACGGCAAGCGCTTCCCGGAGATGGGTTCTCTTCCGGCGTGGGCGGCCTCGACCACGAACCATATCGCCCTGATCGGCGAATCGATCCTGTACACCACCATGGCGATCGAGGGCGAAGAGGGATACGACCAAGAGGTCTACACCCAGTACGAAGAGTTGATGAAAAACTACATCGGGCGGGCCCTGCTCGACAGCGGCGCCCCGTTTGAAGGGGGCTTCGGCAAGTTTTATATCGGAGGAACGGTACTGGGCGGTTTTGCTCGGCGGGGCAACCAAATGTTCTGCATGCCCCAGTTGAAGAGGTACTTGGATGAGTATCACCTGTACACGATGCAGCCGTTCGGGCAGGGGTATTTCAGCGGCGATGCGTCATGGGCGGGCAGCTTGTCCAGTGCCAAGTTCGACGACATCGCTCCGATGAAGTTTGCGTTTCCTGAGAACCGAGCCATCGATTTTATTTATCGCACGATCGCCGGAGAGGACTACGAGCGTCTGCCCAAGCGGATCGATGGGGGCTATCACGCCAAGGCGGCGCTGGCGATGATCGTCTACGGCGATGACTATCTGGATTACGGGAAACCGGGCAGGACCTGGGAAAAGCAGTTGGCGGAAGTCAGCGCGGGCCGATCTGTCGATCGGTTCTTCAACGACCGCGGGCTTTTGATCAGCCGCAGCGACTGGTCTACGGACGCCGCGCAGCTGGTGTTTCAGCCGCGGAGCGTCCCGGGGGGTCACACCTACGCGGACCGCAACTACTTCACCCTGACCTCACACGGCCGCGTGTGGGCCGAGTATCCGGTCATGGACCGGGGCAGTTTTATGGGCACCATCTACGAAGGACGGTTCCACAACACCGTCCTGATCGATGACATCGGGCAGAGTGTTCTGCACACGCCCACGGGCCGCGTACTGGACTACCAGTACAGCGACGCCGGCGCCTTTTTGGTGGGGGACGCCAAGGACGCTTACGATTTCCAACTCAGCCGCGATGAAGACGCCCGGCCGATTCCCCGGACGCCGAACGATACGAGGCTGTACAAAAGCGACCTGCCCTGGATGGACCTGCCATGGGGCCAACTCCCCAATTGGCAGAACAGCTTCAAAAACAGCAACGTCGGGACGCCGCAATCGTTCTGGAAGCCTTGGTATCCGGTAAAGAAAGCAATTCGTACGGCCGGCCTGGTTCGTGGTAAACACCCGTATGTGTTGGTCCTCGACGATATCCAGAAGGACAAAAAAGTACGCGTTTACAAATGGCTGATGCAGGTGCCGGACGACGTGTACGTCCAGAGCATGATCATTACCGATACGGAAAGCCGCAAGGTCGCCCCGAACTACCGCGGCCCCAAGCCAAACTACGTGAGCGACATCGTGCTCGCCGAGGACCCGGATATCAAGACCGCGAGCAAAGGTGATCCCACGCACAACGGGAAACGCCGGCTCCTCGTACGCGTGCTGGATAACCAACAGATACCCAACGAGCGGTACCGCCAAAACCAGACGTTTACGGGGATGCCGGCGGTGCTGGAGACCTACATGAAGAACCCGCGCTGGCATGCGCCGGGCAAACGCCTGGTCATCCCGAGCCGTTCGACTTCTCCGGACTACAAGGTCCTGCTCTTTCCGCATATCGACGGTCAAGAGCTCCCGGTCACGCTTTGGAATAAGGACCGGACAAAGCTGACGGTCAAGTGGAACGATCAGATCGATGAGTTCACTTTCTCCAAATCCGAGTCCGGCAGAACGTTGTTTACCCTGACGCGTGACGGCAAAGAGGTGATCAAAATAAAGTGAACAAAAGACGCCTTCGCGGGGCGTTTATCCGGTTGTGTGTGAATTCTTTGATTAGGAAAGACCGCGGTTAACGTCTGCGGCTTTTTTATGGTGTGCGGTACCGAACCCGCCGACGGTTCCGGCGACGCCGCTGGGAAATTTGTCGGTAATGTTCAATCCGTCGTTACGGGTGCGGTGTTGGGGCGTGATGCACCGGTCTTTTCCGGGGCGGGGGGATCGCTTACCTTTGTGGGGTCGTCGGGGCGTTGGCTCGGCGTTGCGGTTCTTTCGTTGACGGATCTTTTCGTATGGCCACTCTGTTGATCGCCTTGGGGGCGGGCGTTGCGTTTCTGGTTGCGTATCACACCTACGGCCGATGGCTGGGGCGGCGGGTGTTTAACCTCGCCGCCGACGCGGTGTGTCCGAGCGAACGGCTGCGGGACGACCAGGACTACGTGCCGACGTCGAAGGGGATCGTGTTCGGGCACCACTTCACGAGCATCGCGGGGACGGGGCCGATCGTCGGGCCGGCGATCGCGGTGATGTGGGGGTGGCTGCCGGCGTTGTTGTGGGTGGTGCTGGGGTCGATCTTCATCGGGGCGGTGCACGACTTCGGGGCGTTGGTCGTGAGCCTGCGGAACAACGGGCAGACGGTCGGGGACATCGCGGGGCGGGTGATCAACAAGCGGGTCCGGCTGCTGTTTCTGCTGGTGCTGTTCATGGCGTTGACGATCGTGCTGGCGATCTTCGGGCTGGTTATCGCGGCGGTGTTCCGGCAGTATCCCGCGGCGATCACGCCTTGCTTGGTGCAGATCCCGATCGCGGTGGCTATCGGCGTGTACCTGCATCGGCGGGGGAAGAATCTGTTGCTGCCGTCGTTGATCGCGTTGGGGGTGATGTATCTGACGGTGGTGTTCGGGGACGCGGGGTTTCTGGGGGAGTTCAACGACACGCTGGCGGGGCTGCCGACGATCGTGTGGGTGGCGGTGTTGTTGTTCTATAGCTACGTGGCGAGCGTGCTGCCGGTGTGGAGTCTGTTGCAGCCGCGGGACTACATCAACAGCTTGCAGCTGCTCACGGCGTTGGGCTTGATCGTGGTGGGCCTGTTCGTCGCGGCGTTCATCGGCGGAGCCCCGCCGGTGGAGGGAGCGGAGCGGCAGCCGTTGGAGATCGTCGCCCCGATGGTGAACCCGGACCCCGAGGGTGCGCCGCCGATTTATCCGTTCCTGTTCATCACGATCGCGTGCGGAGCGATCAGCGGGTTTCATTGTTTAGTCAGTAGCGGGACGAGTTCGAAGCAGTTGAAGAAGGAGACGGATGCGCAGTTCGTGGGTTACGGCAGCATGGTCACCGAAGGGTTTCTGGCGACGCTAGTGATCTTGTGTTGTGTGGCGGGATTGGGGTTGGGTTTACCTGCTCAAAAAGGTGGATACAACTTCTTTGACCGGGATAAACAAACGGGCAAGCTGCTAAACAAAAGTGTTCTTATCGATAAAGGCTCGGTGGGTTACACCGAAGTATCTTCGGCAGGCGTCGTGAGCATCACCCTGAAGCCAGACGAAGAATCAATCCAACTTGCTGAACGTGAAGGTATCTATGCATCGGCCGAGTTAAGTGAGGTATCGATTGCCGGTGAAAATGCTTTTTGGTCTCGGTATTCATCTTGGAAAGCTGCTGGGGGACTTGCCAAAACCGTAGGCGCATTTGTCGATGGCTCGGCCAACTTGCTGAAAGCGATCGGATTGCCGACAGGCATCGCGGTGGCGTTGATGGGGGTATTGGTCGCGTCGTTTGCGGGGACGACGTTGGACACGGCGTGTCGGTTGCAGCGTTACGTGGTGCAGGAGTTGGCGGGGACGTTTGTGCGTTCGTCACATAAAGCCGCGACCGGTGGTCGCGCGGTTCGCCAGGACGGCGGAGACGGGGATGGTGAAGGCGGGGGTGGTGAAACCGACGACGATACGAATCGGCCTGCGGCCGAGGCGCGACCGGCGGTCGCGGCTTTTTGGAACCCGTTGGGGTGGTTGACGAATAAACACGGGGCGACGGTCTTTGCGATCGCGATCGCGGCGTTGATGGCGGCGATGCCGACGCCCGGGAATGAGTGGTCGTTGGCGAACGCGGGTAAGGGGGGGCTGATCCTTTGGCCGATGTTCGGGGCGACGAACCAGCTGCTGGGCGGGTTGGCGTTTCTGGTGATCACGTTTTGGTTGTGGCGGCGGGGGAAGCCGGTGTGGTTCGTGGCGTTGCCGTTGGTGTTTATGTTGATCATGCCAGCGTGGGCGATGCTGGTGCAGCTGCCGGAGTGGTGGGCGGCGGACGAGACTTCCGGGGGGAGAAACTGGGCGTTGATTGGGATCGCGGTGGCGACGCTGGGGCTGGAGCTGTGGATGATCGTCGAGGCGGTGCGGCTGTTTCCGAAGGTGCGGGGGGCGGCCAACGAAGAACTTCAGTGACGGCAGTACCGATCGCTGAAGCACCGCGATCGTTCTGCAGATATCATGCTTAATTATTAAATCCTTGGGATATGACCGCCCTTGCGGTTGAACTCCCAGCGTAAGTTCCGTGTTCATTTCCCCGACCTTTCGGAGGTCGGCTCTGTTTCCAAACTCGATTAAATCACGCTTATGAAAACCCTCGACTGGATGATTGTTGGGGCCTTCGGGCTCTTGTTGTTGGTGATCGTGGTCTACACCAACCGGATCACGAAATCGGTGGCGGGCTTTTTGTCGTCGGAGCGGTGCGCGGGGCGGTACCTGCTGACGATCGCGACGTCGATGGCGTTCGTCTCGGCGATCGGGGCGGTGTCGACCTACGAGAACATCTACCGCTCGGGGATCAGCGGTAAGTGGTGGGGCCTGCTGATGGGGCCAGTCGGGGCGATCCTGGCGTTGAGCGGGTGGGTGATTTATCGCTACCGGGAGACGCGCTGCCTGACCATGGCCGAGCTGTTGGAGAAGCGGTACAGCCGACGCTTCCGCATCTTCGCGGGGTTCACCGCGTTCGTCTCGGGCATCCTGAACTGCGCGGTGTTCCCGCTAGTGACGGCCCACTTCATGATCTACCTGCTCGACCTGCCCACCACCTGGGGCGGCTCGCTGGGCATCTCGACGCACTTCACGGTCATGCTCATCATGGTCAGCATCGGGGTGACGCTGGCGCTCGCCGGCGGGCAGATCACCATCATGGTGACCGACTTCTTCCAGGGCGTGATCGGCACGGCGTCGATCATCGCGGTGATCGTCTTCGTCCTCGGCTTCCTCGGCTGGAACACCATCATCAACACCCTGGAGCGGTCCGAAGAGATCCGGCTGCTGCAGGCAGAAGCCGGCAACGACCCGCCACTGCCCGAGTGGTACGAAGAAAAGGCCGGCGAGGCCCGGGCGTTCCACGCGGCGGTCACCGCGGATCAGCCGGAGATTTTCGAAGTGCTGCGGCGTCAGCCGGCGTTGATGTCGGCGCTGCGGGAAGCGGTCGACGAAGCCCAGGACAAGCTGGTCGTCAACAGGCCGACCGAATTGAATAAGCCCTACACCGCGTTGTCCGCCGAGCTGTTGGCGGACAACCCCGAAGCGGCGGCAGCGCTCGAAACCGAGCTCGCGGCGGTGGTTGCCGAGGCGGAGAAGCTGAGCAATGAACTGTCCGAAACGGCGGTGAATCAGACCGACGATTCCGCCGCGATGGCGGAAGAGGCGATGGCGGGCGAAGACGAAAAAGTCGAGACGGCAATCGATGCGGCCACGCTGGCGGAGCTCGACGCCGACGACCTGCGTCCGCTGGCGATGAACCTGCCGGCGACCGAATCGATCGTCGGGGAAAACTATCCCGACGCGTTCGACAAGCTCAGCCGATCCGAGGGGTCGTCGATGATGAACCCGCTGAAGCTCGGGTCCGAGGGGGCGTTCAGCATCCCGTTCTTCCTGATGCAGGCGTTTTTGATCTTCGCCGCGGCGGGGATCTGGCAGGGCGGGGCCGGCTACATGACCGCGGCCCGCACCCCGCACGAAGCGAAGATGGGCGGCATCCTGGGCGGCTGGCGTTGGCTGGCGATCGGGCTGGGCGGCGAGGCGATCGCGGTGTTGGTCTACGTCGTGATGTGGAACGGCGGCTACGGCGAACAGCAAGAAGCCATCCTCGCCGCGGCGGGCACGATCACCGATCCCTACCTGCAGAGCCAGCAGTTCGTGCCGGTCGCCATCGCCCAGCTCCTGCCCGCCGGCGTGATGGGCTTGTTCGTCATCTTCATGATCGGCTCGTCCATCTCGACCGACGACTCGGCCTACCACTCGTGGGGCTCGATCTTCCTGCAAGACGTCATCATGCCGTTCCGCAAGAAACCCTTCGAACGCAAACAACACCTGCGTTACCTGCGGTTTGCCATCGTCGGCGTCGCCGCGTTTTGCGTAATCTTCAGCAGCTTCTTCGAGCTGCGTGACTTCATCCACATGTGGTGGCAGATCACGATGGCGATCTACATCGGCGGGGCAATGTGCGCGGTCATCGGCGGGCTGTACTGGTCGCGGGGCACGACGGCCGGGGCGTGGTCGGGCATGATCACCGGCAGCGTGCTGTCGCTCAGCGGGATCGCCTGGCAGCAGTTCAACCCCGACACCCGCTTCCCGGCTTGGGTCCCGGTGTTCGGCGACGAGATCATCAACGGCCAACACCTGGCCGTGGCCAACATCATCATCTCCTTCGGCGTCTACGTGCTCGTATCGCTGGCGACCTGCCGGACGCCGTACAACCTGCAGAAGCTGCTGAACCGCGGCGAATACACCATCAAGGAAGACGACGTTGTCGCCGGGCAGACCGTCGACGAGATCGAAGCGTCGGCAGGCGGCGATGTCGTCGAGCCCGAGGCCGATGCCCCGGCGATACCCTGGGTCCTGCGGAAGATCGGGATCACGCAGGAGTTTTCGCGGTTCGACACGTTTATCTACGTCGCGTTCCTGGGGTGGACGACCGCGATCTCGGCGTTGTTCCTGAGCGTTACCGGCTACTACCTGGTGATCAACCCCAGCGCCCCCCGGCCGAGCTCGGAAGCCTGGGTCACGGGGTGGGCCTGGTTCCTGGGCGTGCACTTCGTGATCGCGGTCATCACCGGCGTGTGGTACGCCCTGGGCGGGGCTCGGGATACGCTCCGACTGGTCCGCGAGGTGAAGTCGAAAGAGGTCGACGACGCCGACGACGGGTACGTACGAGAAAGCGAATAACCCCCGCCCCACTGACTTTCGCGGGCTCGATCCGCGAGCCAAACACCCACAAAAAAACCTCAGCCAAACGCTGAGGCTTTTTCACATTGTTGTTTTATCGACCGGAGCCGATTCAAGCGGGGCTGAGTTCTTCGTCGAAGCAGACGGAGACCTTGCCGCAGTCGCCCGACGCCATGAGGGCGAAGGCCTCAGCGACGTCGTCGAGCTCGAAGCGGTGGGTGACGAGGTCCGAGGGGTGGATGCCCCAGCGGACGATCTTCTCGATCAGCTCTTCCATCCGCCAGATCGAGGTGACCCATGAGCCGTAGATGGTTTTCTGGTCGTGGATCATGTCGGGCGACGGGTTGAGGTGCATCTCGCCGCCTTCGCCGACGAGGGCGATCTTGCCCCACTGGCGGGTGGCCTGGACGGCGGTCGAACGTGCGGCGAAGTGAGCCGAGCAGTCGACGGCACGCTCGACGCCCTTGCCGCCGGTCAACGCCCGGATCTCGGCGACGTTGTCGGGGCCGGCCTTGAGGACGTGGTCACACAAGCCGAGGTCCAGAGCGAGTTGCATCCGTTCTTCCGAGACGTCGGTGCCGATGACTTTGTTGGCGCCGAGCTTCTTGCTGAGCATCGCGGCGGCCATGCCGACGGGGCCGAGGCCGGTGATGAGCACCGCGTCGTTACCGCTAACGCCGATCTTCTCGAGGGCTTCGTAAACCGTGCCGAAGCCGCAGGCGACCATCGCGCCGTCGGTGTAGCTCAGCTCGTCGGGCAGGGGCAAGAGGTCTTTCTCCTCGGCGATCATGTACTCGGCCATACCGCCGTTACGCTGCCAGCCGTAGGCTTTGCGGTGCTCGGAGGTGCACGAAATCATGTAGCCGCGGCGGCAGTCGTAGCAGACGCCGCAGCCGGAAATGTGGTAGACAACGACACGGTCGCCGATGCCGAGGGCTTTACAGCCCGGGCCGGTGGCGACGATCTGGCCGCTGGGCTCGTGGCCGCAGATCGTGCCGGGGATGTAGCCCTCGGGGCCCTGGCCGACGTGTTCGCGGTAGATGCAGCGGATGTCCGAGCCGCAGATCGACGAAGCCTTAACCCGCAGTAGCACCTCGCCGTGGCCGGGCGTAGGCACGTCGAACTCACGCATCTCGGCGGTGCTGTTGCCGGGGAGGATGGCCCCCTTCATGGTGGTAGGGATAGTGTTGGCCGGAGTCGGTGGAGCGGCGAGCGTGGTCATATGGTCTTCCTTTGTAAAACGTAAACACTTAATTATTTTGGGAGGGCAGTGGCATAAAGCCTCGCAGCATGCTGCGTTTCCTGGGCGGCGTTATCTACCAAGCCGATCGTTTCAATCCGTATCTGATCAGTGGCTGAGGCAGACGTTATCTATCCGTGAATGCTGCCTATATGCTTGAATTCGGAATGCGAATTAAACCCAAGACCGAGGCCTTAGGCAAGTCTAAAGATACCCAAAAAACAGATTTTTTTAAGCCCTAAACCTGATCGCAGGAACCCAAAAAAATTTTGCGCGTTTTGTGCTATTCCAAACGGGCTCAATTAAGTTCTTCGTCGAAGCAGACTGCCACTTTGCCGCAGTTGCCCGTGGCCATGAGTGAATAAGCCTGGTCCACATTATCCAAAGAAAACCGGTGGCTGATCAGATCGGCAGGGTGGATGCCCCAGCGGACCAGGCGTTCGACCAGTTCTTCCATCCGCCAGGTAGCGGTGACCCACGAGCCGTAGATGGTCTTCTGGTCGTGGATCATGTCGGGGGAAGGGTTGAGGTTCATCGTGCCGCCTTCACCAACGAGGGCGATCTTGCCCCACTGGCGGGTGGCCTGGACGGCGGTCTGGCGGGCGGCGAAGTGGGCGGAGCAGTCGACGGCCCGCTCAACACCTTTGCCGCCGGTGAGGCCGCGGATGTCGGCGACGTTGTCGGGGCCGGCCTGCATGACGTGGTCACAAAGGCCAAGGTCCTTGGCGATCTTCATGCGGTCTTCGGAGACATCGGTGCCGATGACCATGTTCGCGCCGAGTTTTTTGCTGAGCATGGCGGCGGCGAGGCCCACGGGGCCCAGGCCGGTGATGAGCACCGCGTCGTTGCCGCTGATGCCGATCTTTTCCAGGCCTTCATAAACCGTGCCGAAGCCGCAGGCGACCTGGGCACCGTCGGCGTAGCTCAGCTCATCGGGCAGGGGCAGGAGGTCTTTCTCCTCGGCGATCATGTACTCGGCCATGCCGCCGTTACGCTGCCAGCCGTAGGCCCGGCGGTACTTCTCACTCGTGCAAGAGATCTGGTAGCCGCGGCGGCAGTCGTAACACGCCCCGCAACCCGAGATGTGGTAGACGATCGCGCGGTCGCCGACTTCATACATCCGGCAGCCCGGGCCAACGGCCACGATCTGACCGCAGGGTTCGTGCCCCGCGACCATGCCGGGGATATAGCCCTCGGGGCCCTTACCCAGGTGTTCGCGGTAGATGCAGCGGATATCCGAGCCGCAGATCGTCGACGCCTTCACCCGGAGCAAAACTTCGCCGTGGCCTGGCTCATGGACTTCAAAGTCGCGGAGCTCGGCGGTGCTGTTGCCGGGGAGCACCGCTCCCTTCATCGTGCTGGGGATGGAAGCAGGGGCGATCATGGCGTTACCTTATGCAAAAAACGGATTGTTTAGAGAGCCGCTAAAGCTTTCGTTCGATCGATTGAGACTAGGTAAATTCTATGCCTGCCGGGGTCACTGGGGGATGACGCCGTTGACGTCCCAGAGGTCTTGCCAGTCCTGGTTGTCTTTCCAGAGGAAGACCTGGCCCTTGATCAGGCGGCAGTTCTTGTCGACCTCGGCGAGGGCGGCCATCTCCGCGTCGGTCAGCGGGTCGATGGTGGCGCACTCGAGGTTCGAGCGGTAGTTGCGGCGGGTGGTCGAGAACGGGATCGGCACCTGGCCGCGTTGCACGGCCCACTTGATGCAGACCGTCGCGGGGTGGACGCCCAGCCGCTCGGCGATCTTGCGGACAACGGGGTCTTCGGTCGGCGAGGTGTCTTCGGGGGTGCGGTCGCGCTCGGGCCGGGCGGGCGAGCCGATGGGGCAGAAGCCGATAGGCACGATGCCGTTGGCGACGACGAAGTCGAAGAACTCGGGCTGCTGGAAGTGGGGGTGCATCTCCATCTCGTTGGCGGCCGGCTTGATGCGGGCGTCGGCCAGCACTTTTTCGAGCTTGGGGACGGTCATGTTCGACGTGCCGATGTGGCGGACCAGGCCGCGGTCGACCAGCTTCTCCATCTCGGCCCACGTCTTCATGTAGTTTTCGTGGATGTAGGGCTTGGCGGCGTCGCTGCGGGAGTCGCCGTCGCAGCCCGGGGCGTGGTAATTGGGGAACGGCCAGTGGACGAGATAGAGGTCGAGGTAGTCCAGGCCCAGGTCGCGGAGCGACTGCTCGCACGCTCCGGCGACGTCGGCGGGGTCGTGCTTGTCGTTCCAGAGCTTGGAGGTGATCCAAAGCTCTTCGCGGGGCAGGCCGGCGTCGATGACTTCCTTGAGGATCGCGCCGATGTGCTGCTCGTTGCTGTAGACGGCGGCGCAGTCGATGTGGCGGTAGCCGAGCGAGATGGCGTCGCGGACGGCGGCGGCGACGGTCTCGTGGGTGATCGAGTCCGAGCCGAACGTGCCGAGGCCGACGGCCGGCATGGTCGCGCCGCTGGCGAGGGTGCGCTGCGGCACGGCGGCGGGGTCGATGGCGTCTTCGGCGGGTTTGAAAGCGGTGGTGGAGAGGTCTTGACTCATGGCGGTTTGGTTTTCGTGGATTCGGTTATTTTGGACTGCCAGAAGGCATTCCGGGAAAGTTCTGGGCTAGTTTCCGGGGGGGTTAGCAGGGAGTGACGCCTTTTTTGAGCAGGATGTTGCCGTATTTGGCGGTTTCGCCGGTAACGAGGACGCAGGACGCTTCGCGGGCCCGGTCGTAGAAGGCGAAGCGGTCGATGCGCTCGATGGCGGGGGTGTCGGGGGCGTGTTTTTTAACGGGGACGAGGTAGGATTCTTCAACTTTGGGGTCGAGGGTGTCGCCTTCGACGGCGGCCATCATGACCAACGGAGCGTCGACGTAGCTGTCGAGCTCAAAGAGCGGCAGGATCGCGTCGAGCAGGTCGGGGATCCGCAGGCCGTCGGCCCGCAGGACGTGATCATTGAACTGCTCGGCGGGGAAGTGGGCATCGGCGAGGATGATCTCTTCGCCGTGACCCATCCGGTGTAATTGTGCCAGCAATTCGGGGGAAATCAAGGGAGATATATATTTAAGCATGGCGGATGCTACCACGGTATGAGTCGATCTGCGATACGGTGCGTCAGCGACAGCAACGCACAAAGCGATGAGGTAAGCATACCCTTAACTAGTTGACAAAACAGGACGAAACGCGGTCAGGAGCCGATCGTCTTGATTGACTTGAGATTGACCCATTCCGGTTCGATCATGATGCGTTGGCGCTTGCCGTGTTCGTCGCCTTCGTGGATACGCTGCAAGAGCAACTCGGCGGCGCGGGCCCCGGTTTGTTCGGGCTTTTGTCGAACCCCGGAGAGAGGCGGTGTAAGTTCATCGGCGATCACATTCGCGCCGAACCCAGCAACCGATAGGTCTTCGGGGATCCGCAAGCCTAATTCGTGAGCGACACGGTAGACGCCCATCGCCAAGTGGTCCATCGTTGCGAAAACCGCGGTAGGACGCGGTTTCTTATTCAGTATTTCTAGTGCAGCGTCCTCGCCTTTAGTATTGTCTACCCAAGGCTGGTTAACGCAAAACACCGTTGCGTCTCCATGTTCCTCGATCCGTGAAGCAAAGGCCTCTGCACGGTCGTGCATGGCATCGGTTTCGACGCCTGTTGTGACGACGGCCACGCGGCGGTGTCCGGCCTCAAGAAGTGCGTCGGCAGCCGCTCGGGCGCCGACGACGTTGTCCGTTCCAACAAAATCAACGCGTGGCGTGTCAGCCCGGGTCTCGATATCCATCGAGACGACCGGGAGGTTTCGATCTAACGCTTCGTTGAGGTGCCTTTCCCAGATCGCTTCCTTAGCCGGGCGGATCAGAATGCCGTCGACGCGGCGGTCGATCAGGGAATGGATCTGTTGGAGCACAGGCAAGACCGGCGTCGGACGCAACACGATCGGCACATAGTTCGCCGACGAAAGCGTTTCGTGGATACCGTTGAAAAGCCTCACGTCGAAAACATGATCATTGAAAGCCATCAGGACCCCGACCGTCATGGTCTGGCCCTTCTGGATGCCTTGAACCAGAAGGTTTGGGCGATAGCCGAGCTCATCGGCGATGCTTAAGACCCGCTTACGCGTCTTATCGGAGATGCGGCCCGTGCTGCCCATCGCGATAGACACGGTCGCTTGGCTGACCTGAGCGCGTTCCGCGATGTCTTTCAGAGTAATAGACACGGTTTCAATATATTAAGGCACGGTAATTATCTAATCGAGACAATACCTCTAATTGTATACATTTAACGACTTTAATGCAGTGTAAATCCCAAGTTTCGTTTTAAGCGGATTCTTAGCTGGGACGTACCCGGATCGCCCAGGCCAGATCGCCCCGTAGCGGTGACGGAGGTAAGACGTGCAGGCCGTCGGGCTGCATCGACCAAGAGACGGGGCCGTCTTGGCCCAAGACCGCGACATCGGCGACGGCCGCCCCGGCCAGGGCTTTGATCACCCAGGGCTGACCCGCCGCGGGCCGACCCAGCGCGATCGCGTAGACCGTCTCGCCGTTGCGGGTGAAGCGGAAGTCTTCGCCGCCGAAGTCGATCTCGTCGAACAGACCCATCTCGCCCTCGGCGTAATTGGCCGGGCCCTCGCCGTAGACCTGCCACGGCCGGGTGCCGTAGATCGCTTCGCCGTTCATGTTCAACCAGTCGCCGACGCGCTCGACGATCCAGCGGGTCTCGTCGTCGAGCGAGCCGTCGGGCCGCTGGGTGTAGTTCAACAGCAGATTACCGTTCTTGCTCACCACGTCGGCCAGGAGGTGGACCACCTGGCGGGGCGACTTGTACTTCTGCGTCGGGTTCCAGTACCAAGGCCCGGTCGAGGTGTCGGTCTGCCAGGGCTCGTCCATGATCCCGCCGAGGACGCCGTGCTCGAGGTCTTCGATGCCCGCGCCGGCTTTGTACTGGCCGAGGTATTTATCGAAGCCCGGCCGACGGGTGTGCAGGTCTTTGTAGGTGTACACGCCGTCATTGGTGCCGTTGCGTTCGGCGACGCGGTTGTAGAAATGGGCCATCACGTCCAGGCCGGCCTGCTCGAAGATGCCGCCGTCGGTGTAGAAGATGTCCGGCTCGTACTGATCGATCGCGTCGATCAGCCGGGCCCGCCAGTTCTCAACGAAGAAGTCGGACGGGTTCTCGGGATACGACGCCTCGGTATCGTCGTGTGGCTCGAAGTAGAGCGAGGCGTAGGCCGGGTCGTTGCCGTCGTAGGGCACGCCGGCGAAAGGGCCGGTGGCGTCGGCACCCTTGTTGGTGTTGAACCAGCCGTAGCTCCAAGTCAGGTGCTCGGAGAAGCCGAAGCGCAGGCCGGCGTTGCGGGTGGCGCGGGCGAACTCGCCGAGGATGTCACGCTTCGGGCCGTGGTTGACCGAGTTCCACGGGTGGTGCTTCGAGTCGAAGTTGTCGAAGTTGTCGCAGTGGGCGGCCTGGCCCATGAAATACTTCGCGCCGTTGCGGGCGAAGAGGTCGAGCAACTCCTCGGCGTCGAACTTCTCGGCCTTCCATTGGGCGATAACGTCTTTGTAGCCGACCTTCGACGGGTGGCCGTAGGTCCTGCAGTGGTAGTTGTAGCTCTCGTGGCCTTGGGTATACATCCAGCGGGCGTACCAGTCGCCCTGTCCGGGCACGGCCTGCGGCCCCCAGTGCGACCACACCCCGAACTTCGCGTCGCGGAACCAGTCGGGACAGGTGAACGCGGAGATCAAGGCGTCCCAGTCGGCGGCGATTGGGCTTTTGATGGGGGTGGGTAGATTGGGGGCGGATTGGGGGTCTTGATTCATCACTTTGGGTTTCAAATTAGAGGGGGCAGTTGCTTTCAAATACGCACCACGAAATCAAACGTGGCACATGAAAAATACTAAGATCGATGCTGCTTAATTATTTCTTCTTTTGGACTCCTAGCCACGCGTGGGGGGCGTGACAACAAATACGCTTTACGAATGAACGGTCTTAATTTTCATCACACGCGGCTACGGCTCTGGGCTATTGCTCTGCTAACCACGGCATCTCTCGCCCCCGCCTGTGTCGGCCCCGTAAGACCGGGCAACACGGCCCCCTTGGAATCCACGTCCTCCACGGAAGTCACTATGAAACCCAACATCGTCCTCGTGATCACCGACGACCAGGGCTACGGCGACCTGTCGTGCACCGGCAACCCGGTCCTGCGGACGCCGCACCTCGACCGCTTCCACGACGAAGCGGTCCGGCTGACCGACTTCCACGTCGGGCCCACCTGCTCGCCGACGCGGGCGGGCCTGATGACCGGCCGACACCCCGGCCGAGCCGGCGTCTGGCACACCATCGCCGGCCGATCGATCGTCCGCCAAGACGTCGACATGCTGCCCGAAATCCTGCGCGACGCCGGCTACGCCACCGCGATGTTTGGCAAGTGGCACCTCGGCGACAACTTCCCCTACCGCCCCACCGACCGCGGCTTCGACCACGTCGTCCAGCACGCCGCCGGCGGCATCACCCAGCAGCCCGACTTCTGGGGCAACGATTACTTCGACGACACCTACCTCGTCAACGGCGAGCCGCGGAAGTTCGACGGCTACTGCACCGACGTCTGGTTTGACCAGGCCCTGGGCTTCATCGAAGACCACGTCGACGAGAGCCCCGACCGGCCGTTCTTCTGCTACGTCTCGACCAACGCGCCGCACAGCCCGTACAACGTCGCCCGAAAATACGCCGCGCCCTACGAAGGCAAGGTCCCGCCGCACGTCGCGCGGTTCTACGGCATGATCGCCAACCTCGACGACAACTTCGCCCGCCTCCGCGGAGGCCTGCAACGCCTCGCCGTCGAAGACAACACCATCGTCATCTTTATGACCGACAACGGCTCGTCCTGCCCGATGGTCGACGGCCAGACCGGCCACTCGACTGAAAGCTTCAACGCCGGGCTGCGCGGCGGGAAGAACTCGCTCTACGACGGCGGCCACCGCGTGCCGTTCTTCGTCCGCTGGCCGGCCGGCGGCATCGACGGCGGCCGCGACGTCGAAGCACTCAGCTCGGGCATCGACCTGCTGCCGACTTTGATCGACATCTGCGATATCGAATCGACCCGCGATTTCGACTTCGACGGCGTCAGCCTCCGCGAAGTGTTGCACGCTGAAGAAGGCGAGGCCTCTCGTTGGCCGCGGCGGTTCGTCGTCGATTCGCAGCGGGTGCTCAACCCGGTCCGGTGGCGGGACAGCGCGGTGCTGACCGAGCGGTGGCGGCTGGTCGACGGCAAGGCGCTTTACGACATCTACGCCGACCGCGCCCAGCAAAACAACCTCGCCGACGACCACCCCGACGTGGTTCGTGAACTCCGCGCCGAATACGAAGCCTGGTTCGACCGCGTCTACGCCGACGCCGATCAACCCATCCCGCTCTTCCTCGGCGACCCGCAGGGCCCCGACACCGTCCAGCTCAACTCCCACGACTGGCGCTACCCCTCGGGGCAGACAGACGTGGTCTGGAACCAGGGCCAGGTCCGCCAAGGCCTCGCCCTCACCGGCTTCTGGGAGGTCGACGTCCGCCGACCCGGCCGATACCGCGTCGAGCTGCACCGCTGGGCCCGCGAAGACCAAGAACACACAGCCCCGGATAACGTCCCGCTTGAATTGGACCGCGAAAACGTCGACCCGACTTACGCTTGGTTCTACGAAGGCGGCAACGACCTCGAACTCACCGCAGCCCGCGTGAGCCTCGGCGAGATCGAGGTGTCCCAGCCGATCCAAAAAGCGGATCAACAAAGCGTCACGTTCGAGCTCGACCTGCCCGCGGGGTACAACGAGATGCGGGCCGAGTTCACGCTCGCCTCGGGCGAAACGGTCGGGGCGTACTACGTCTACGTGACGAAGCTGCCGGACGTCGAGCCCTGACGCGTTGCCGTAAAAGTTAGTCATGGGCCGACACCGCGTAGTCCACGGGCGTGCCGCCGCCGGCGTCCGAGGCGTAGGCCGCTTCGACGCAGGCCATCGTCCGCATCACGTCCTCGACATCAGTCGGCATCTTGTCGAGGCCGCCCTCCTTGTGCCGCATGACCTGGGCCATGCTGCCGACGAACGCCTCGGGGAACCACGAGCCTTCGAGATCGACGCTCTTCCACTCGGGAGCCTTACCGTCTTCTAACAAGCAGTATTCGAATTCATCAGGCACGCCGTCGGGGTAATTTTTCAATAATCCCATGGTCGCCTTGATCGCGCCCTTCGTACCTTCCCATTTGAGGTAGGACTGTTGGTGTTTGGAGCCAAACTCGTGGCCGTGGTTGACGAGGATAGTCGCCTGGATGTCGAGCCCGTAGTCGAGGATCATCGTCGTACGGGTCGAGGCGAGCTCGGCCTGCTTGGGGTGCTTGACGGTGCGGGCGTACATCGACGCCGGGTCGCCGAGGAATGAGCGGACGATGTCGAGGTGGTGGATGGAGTGTTGCTGGATCTCGACGCGGTCGAGGCCGTGGATGTGCGGGAACAGGTGCCAAGGGGTGTAGACCTCGACGTGGACCTCCATGTGGTGCAGCTCGCCGATGAGGCCGCGGTCGATCAGGTCGCGGGCCGCCATGGTGAAAGGGGCGAAACGCAGCTGACAGTTGACCGCGGCGTGGTGGCCGTTTCGTCGGCAGGCGTCGCGGATGGCGAGTGTGGTTTCCCAGTCGTCGCCCATCGGTTTCTGCAGGAGGACGTGTGAGTTCTTGGGCAACTGATCCAAAATGCCGACAAACTGCGGCGGCATCACGGCGAGGTCGAACACGGCACCCTCGGGGGCGTCGGCGATCGCGTCTTCGACCGAGCCGTAGACGTGGGGGATACCGAACTCGGCGGCGAGCTTCTCGGCCTTGGCGACGGTGCGGTTGTAGATGCCGTGGACCGGGAAGCCGGCCAACTTGTAAGCGGGGAGGTGCGCATCCTTCACGATCCCGCCAGCGCCGAAGATGACGATCGGGGCGGGGTTTTCGGGCAGCTGTGGCTTGTAGGAGATTTCCATAGACGGACTCTGCGGCAGATCGCGGATGAAGAATTAGTCGGCTTGCAACGCGTCGAGTTTTTCCTGGGCGGATTTCAGGATGTCGTGGACCGAGTGGTCCGTGCTGATCGTCTCGACCACCAACGCGTCGATCACGTGAGCCAGCTCGGACCAGTTGCCCTTGCGCGGCAGGGTGCGGGCGTTGGCGTGCAGCGGTTCGAGGCAGTGGTAGTACGGCACGGCCGCGTTGACCTCGCCGTCGTGCCAACTGCTCTTCCGGCAGCCCGTACCGCCGAGCAGGGTTAGGCGTTTGTCGTTCGCCGCGGTGGTGGCGAAGCGGATGAAGTCGTAGGCGATCTGGGCGTGGGGCGAGCCGCGGCCGACGGTATACATCCAGTAGCAGTTCAGCGACGCCGACAGGCCGGGCGCTAGCGCGGGGATGTCGGTGATGTTGACCTTGCCTTGCACGGCCGAGTCGGGCGTGACCTCGCTCATCACGGCGAAGCCGAACCAGTTGACCATCATGGCGACTTCGCCGCGGGCGAACGCGAAGCCGGTCTGCACCGAGTCCATCTCCCGGCAGCCGGGGTGCACGACCGACGTGTCGTTCAACACGTCGCGGTAGAACGCCAATCCCTCGGCGGCCGCGGGCGAATCGACGCGGACCCGGCCGGCGTCGTCGACGAGTTCGCCGCCGCGGGTCCAGACTTGGATCGCCAAGTCGAAGACCGTGTTGTGACCATCCGGGTAGGCCGCGAAAATCGTGCCGTAAAGGTTCTGGTCCGGTCGTTGGAAGAAGCGGGCGACCTCGAGGAAGTCGCCCCACGTTTTGGGCGGGGCGAGGTCTTTGCCGGTCTGCTGCTTGAACGCGGCCTGTTCGTCAGCATCTTCAAACAGATCGGTGCGGTAGATCAGACACTCCGGCCCGTCATGGAACGGCAGGCCCACCACCGCGTCGCCGAATTGCTGAAACCCGAGCATCGACTCCGACCAGCCCTGCGGGAAGTCGTCCGGCGGCTGCTTGGCGATGAACGGGGCCAGGTCGAGCAGCGCCCCCGCTTCGTGCGCCTCGGCGATCAGGTCGGTGTTGAGGTGGGCGACATCCCAGTCGCCGTTCTTCATCCCGCCGCTTCCGAGCAGCGCCTCCTGCAGCGGGTGCAGGTCCATCGGCACCGCTTCGAGCTTGAGCGTGCAGCCCGTCTGTTGGCAAAACGCGTCCCACATCTCTTGCGCAGCAATCTCGAACGGCTCGAATTTTCGTACCGCAAAACGCAGCGTCTGGTCACGCATGGCTCACGCCTCCCCCGCCACGGCGGCGGCGGCGAGGCCGTAGTCGCGGTCGATCGCGGCGTTGTGTTCGCCGATCGCGCAGGACCCGGCCGACGACTTGAGCGGCTCGCCGTCGATGCGGATCGGGCAAGACGTGGTGCGGTATTCGGTGCCGCTGCCGCGGGTGACGGTCTGCAGCATGTCAAGGACGCGGAAGCCGTCGTGGTCGAAAAGCGTGTCCCAGTCCATGACGCCCGCGCACCAGATGTCGGCCGGCTCGAGCACGTCCAGCCACGCCTGCGTCGGCTTGGTCTTGAGGTGGTCGGCCAACACCGCTTTGATCTTGTCGCGCTGGTCGAACCACGACGCGGGCGCGGGATAGTCCAACAGCTTCGCGCAACCCAGCAGCTCGCCGAGCTGCGGGATCGCGCCCATCGCCAACGCGAGGTGGCCGTCGGCGGTTTCGTAGACGCCGTAGGGTGCGCCGAGCAGGGCGTGGGCGTTGTTCGAGGCGGTGCGTTCGGGCAGCGAGCCGTCGTGGAGGTGGATGGTGAACGGCTCGAACTGGAAGTCGAGCGCCGCCTCGAGCATGTTGACGTTGACTAGTGTGCCCTCGCCGGTGATCCCGCGCTGGACGAGGCCAGCGAGCAGGCCCTGCGCTAGCAACCCGCCGGCCCAGAGATCGACGATCGCCAGGCCCATCGGCACCTCGCCGTCGTCGGCGTTGCCGCTCAGCCCGGTCATGCCCGACATCGCCTGGAGCAAGAGGTCTTGCCCCGGCTTGGCCGCGAGCGGGCCTTCCTGGCCGTAGCCGCTGATCTCGCCGTAAACGATATCCGGGTTGTGCTTGCGGACGCTTTCGTAATCGAAGCCCAGCCGATCGATCACGCCGGGGCGGAAGTTGTGGGTGACCACGTCGGCCTTGGCGATCAACTTCATGACCTTCGCCGCGTCGTCGGGGTCTTTGAGGTCGGCGGCGTAGCCGAGCTTGTTGCGGTTGATCGCGTGGAAGATGGTCGAGTCGCCGTCGATATCGACGTCCGAGACGTAGAGCTGTCGGCAGATGTCGCCTGTGCCGGGGCGTTCGATCTTGATAACCGTCGCGCCCAGGTCGGCCAGGCGTAGCGACGCCGACGGCCCCGAGAGGAACTGGCTGAGGTCGACCACGAGGATATCTTCGAGGGGTAGCGGCATGGCTTATTTCTTCTCGATCTGGTCGGCGAACGCCGAGGGGTCGCGATACTTAACGGTTTGGAGGTGCTCGGCGTAGAGCGCGAGCTCGCCGCCGCCCTTAAAGATTTCGTAGCTCACGGTGATCAGGCCCATCTCCGGGTACTTAGGCCGCTTGGCCAGGTGGGTGCGGACGGTGTAGATCGTGTCGCCGATGAAGACCGGCTTGATGAAGCGGAGCTTGTCGTAGCCGTAGCTGAATGTGTTGACGTTGTTGTTGGCCATCAGGCCCAGCCCGTAACTGAACACCTGCGCTCCGGCGACGAGGCGTCGACCGAACGCGCCCTCTTTTTCCGCGAAGCCCTGGTCGCCGACGTACGGGTGCATGTCCAGCACCAGCGAGTTGAACAACATCGCCTCGCCCTCGGAGATCGTGCGGGAGATGGAACGCACTTTTTGGCCGAGCTCGAAGTCTTCGTACAGCCAGTCTTCGACGTTGTAGCGCGGCAGGTCGCCGTGGGTTTCGGGGGGCGTCGATTCAGGCATCGGCGAGCTCCGCGCGGAGGGTGTCGTTGTCGCGGCCGATGCGCGGCGCGGCCGAGTCGCAGAACAACCTTTCGCCGTTGAAGCGGACCGGGCTGCGCAGCGTGCGGACGGGCGGGGCTCCGTCGCGGGTCACGGTCTGTTCGATCTCGAGGGCCTGGTAGCCGGGGTGTTCACGCAGCTCGTCGTAGCCCATCACCCGGCCGCACCAGACGTCCGCGGGCTCGAGGATGCTGAGCCAGTGATCTGTCGTCTGACTCTTCAGCCGATCGGCAAGCATCACGCGGATGTCGTCGGCCTTAGCGAACGCGTCGGGGGCGTTGTCGAAGGCGCTGACCTCGGGCAGATCGAGCAGCTGGCCGAGACGGTCGAGCGGGCCCATCGCCAGGGCGAGGAAGCCGTCTTGCGTGGCGTAGATGCCGTAGGGCGCACCTTGGTAGGGGTGACTCGCCGACACAGCGCTGCGTCGCGGGGCCCGGCCGCCGTCGTTGAGGTAGGTGGTCAGCGCTTCGAACTGCATATCGATGAGCGAGGCCAACAGGCTTACTTCAACCAACGCTCCCTGCCCAGTCCGCCCGCGGCGGACGAGCGCCGCGAGGATGCCCTGGGTCAGGTGGACGCCGCAGATGCCATCCGCCACCGCCGAGCCCATCGGCGTCGGTGCCGCGTCGGCTCGGCCACTCAGATACAGCAGTCCGCTGAGCGACTGGGCGAGCAGGTCCTGGCCCGGCTTGCCCCGCCACGGCCCCTCGGGGCCGTAGCCCGTGACCGAGGCGTAGACCAACCCTGGGTTGATCTCTTTCACCGACGGATAGTCCAGCCCGACCTTCTCCATCACACCCGGCCGGAAGTTGTGCGTCAACACGTCCGCCCCGGCGATCAGCTTTTGCACCTCCGCCAAGTCGTCGGGGTCTTTGAGGTTCGCGGCGAACGACGCCTTACCGCGGTTGACCGTGTGGAACACGAGGCTGTCGCCGTCGACGCGGATGTTCTTGGTCGCCAGCTGCCGGCAGGCGTCGCCGGTGCCGGGGCGTTCGACCTTGATGACCCGCGCCCCGTAGTCGGCCAGCCGCAGGCCCGCCCACGGGCCGGCCAGGTACTGACAGAACTCCAGAACCGTTATTCCTTCGAGGGGCTTTCTCACGAGGCGCTCCCTACACCGGGTCGGCGTGAATCGCGGTACATCTGGTTCAATTGATCGAGGGTCTGCTTCGGGTCGCCGCCGTTCATCATGTACTCGCGGATCGGCACCCCGCCGCCGTCTCGGCCCTGGAACTCGAGGCCGCCGGGATAACGCGGCCGGAGGTAGGCCCGGTCGAGGCAGGGCAGCGTGTCGTCGAAATACTTCATGGTGCTCCAGTTGTTCGTCTCGTCCGTCCACGCGGCGCGGTGTCCGGGCTGCCCGCCGTTTTCGACGTACTGGGTGCGTTGGTACTCAGCGCCCGCGACCAGTTGGGCGAATTCGGCCGCCACCTCGCGGTGCTCGCAGCCCGCCGAGACGGCCAAACCTGTACCCCCCAGCGTCGTCCGCAGCGGGTAATCATCGTACTTCACGACGTCGCCGAACTTCAGCAGCTTTCTAGCGTAGCCGCGACGCGAATAGTTCGAATAGCCGTAGGCGAACGGGCAGTAGGCGAAGCGGTCGGTCTGCGTCATCTGCTCGTAGACGTGGATCGGGTTCCAGTCGAAGAACGCGGGGTCGAGGTGCGACGCCAACTCCCGCAGCCGTTCGAGGGCCTCGACGCCCGACGCCTCGTCCACGACCCGGTCTTCCTCGACGAAGAAGTCCACGCCCGGCCGGGCGCAGAGCATGTAGAAATTCATCAGCGTGTCTTGCGGGATGCCCGGCATCGTGACCCAGCCGGCCCGGGCCAGCGTCACCAGCTCGTCCCAGGTCCAGGGAAACTCTCCGTCCATCTTTTCTATCAGGTCGGGCCGCCAGCTCGCGACCGGCGTCGCGGCGTCGAGCGCCAACGCCCACTGCCGATCGTGGTACCGGTAGCTCTCGTGCGACGACCCCACGCTGTTCTCCGCCTGGTCCGCGAGGAACGCCGCAGGGAGGATGTCTTCCAACGCCACCAACACGCCCGAGTCGGCGGCGTGGCCCGCCCACGGGTGGTCGATCACCAAGAGGTCGTACATCTGGCAGAGCTCGTCGAGCGACTGGTCGGCGAACTCCTGCAGGGAGCGGGCCTCCCAGTCGATGCGGACGTGGGGATGCAGCTCGTGGAAACGCTGGGCGCCGGCGACCAGGGGCACTAGCCCGCGGGCGTGGTTCCAGGTGATGCCCCGCAGGGCAACGCGTGATTCTGTCTGTAACATTGGTGATATCCGCAGGCGATGAGATTTCACTTGTGAAATTAAAATTGCGAGGAGAAAATTTACCACACCGCGGCAGGTTTGCAAAGCAATGTCTACCCAAAAAGAAAAACAAAGCCCCGCCTACCCCGTCCCTGCCCTCGAACAGGGCCTGGACCTGCTCGAGTTTGTCCTGCGCAACCCCGAAGCGATGACCCAGCGGCAGATCGCCAACCACCTGCAAAAGCCGGCCAGCACTGCGTTTAGGCTGCTGTCCTGCCTCGAACGCCGCGGCTACCTCCAGCGCGACGACGAAACCGGGGTCTACCGCCCGACGCTCCAGCTCTACGGCCTGGCCCAGCTGCACCCCGCTCACCGGCGGTTCCGCGAGATCGCCGCCGGGCCGATGCGCGAACTGTCCCGCGAGCTCGGTGAGTCCTGCCACCTCTCGGTCCTCGACGGCGGGCAGGTCCGCATCATCGCCAACCAGCACAGCCCCTTCGCCCACTCGCTCGACGTCCGCCCCGGGACGGTCTACTCCGTCGCCCAGGCCTCGTCGGGCCGACTGCTGCTGGCCCATATGCCCGAAGACCAGGCCTGGTCGCTGTACGAGAGCCAGGAAAAAACCGGCGATACCGAACCGCTCGGCCGCGACGAGCTGCTGCGCGAACTCCGCAAGCTCCGCCGGGCGGGCTATTGTGTCCGCCCAAGTCGGCTGACCCCGGGCGTGCTCGACGTTGGCCTGCACCTCGACGGCGACTGGCTGGGCGCGGGCGTCGTGCTGATCATCCCCTGCCTCAAGAAGTGGAGCCGCAACGAGCAGCGTGATATCGTCCTGCCCGCCGCCCGGAGAGCCGCCGAGCGCATTTCTGAGATCGTCCGCCGATCCAGCGGAGAGCTATAGCCCATGTTTGAAACCATTTACTACGAAGAATACGAACTCGAACACCGCCGCGAGACCCTCGGCCGGACCATGACCGAGGCCGACATCCTGCTCCACGCCGGGCAGACCGGCGACTTCTTCCCCCACCACATGGACGCCGAGTGGTGCAAGACCCAACCCTTCAAGCAGCGGCTGGTCCACGGCACGCTGACGTTCTCCGTGGGCGTCGGGCTCACGGCGAGCGTGATCAACCCCGTTGCGATGAGCTACGGCTACGAGCGGATGCGCTTCATCAAGCCCGTGCATATCGGCGACACGCTGCGCACCGTCGTGACCATCAGCGAAAAGAAGGACCACAAGAAGCCGGGCTTCGGCCTGGTGACCGAACACCTCGCGGTGATGAACCAACGCGATGAAACCGTACTGGTCTGCGACCACCTGCTGCTGGTCGAGAAGAAAACGGGCTGACTTTTGCCCGCAAGCCCAAAATTGTAAAATGTCGACTTTTCTGCGAAGGAAACCTGCCCATGCCCGCTGCCCTGCTTAACGAAGACAAGACGTTCGACCTCCAGCCCAGCGCTCCCGAGGCCCCGGGACCAGGACAGGTGACGCTCGACGTGGCGTGGTGCGGCGTCTGTGGGACCGACCTACACATCCATAAAGGCCATATGGATCAGCGGTTGAGCTTCCCGCAGGTCATCGGCCACGAAGCCAGCGCCGTCGTCGCGGCCCTGGGCGAAGGCGTCGAAAACGTGGCCGTCGGCGACCCGGTGGTGGTCCGCCCGCTCGACGTCCAGGGCGAATGCACCGCCAGCAAGCGTGGCTACAGCCACATCAGTAGCAAGATGAAGTTCATCGGCATCGACTCGCCCGGCGCTTTCCAGAGCCACTGGAACGTGCCCGCCGAGCTGCTGCACAAGCTGCCCGAAGGCCTGGACCTCAAGACGGCGGCGTTCGTCGAGCCGCTGGCCGTGGCGTGCCACGACGTGCGGATGGCGCGGCTGGAGTCCGGCGAGCGGGCGGTGGTCCTGGGCGGCGGGCCGATCGGGATGCTGGTCGCGATGGTGGCGAAGGCCAGCGGCGCATCCGTGCTCTTATCCGAGGTCAACCCGACCCGGCTGAAGCTGGCCGAATCGCTGGGCTTCTCGACGGTGAACCCGGCCGAAGCCGACATCGAAGAGGCCGTCAAGGAATTCACCGCCGGCGACGGCGCGGAAATCGTCTTCGAGGTGTCGGGCGCCGCTGGGCCGATCGAGATGATGACCAAGCTCGCCGGCGTGCGCGGCCGGGTCGTAGTCGTCGCGATCGTGCCTAAGCCCGTGCCGGTGGACTTGTTCCAGGTGTTCTGGAAAGAACTGCAGATCATCGGCACCCGGGTGTACGAACCCGAAGACTACGACCGCGCGATCGCGATGCTCGCCGCCGGGCAGATCGATACCGGCAAGCTGATCACCGGCGAGTACGAACTCAGCCGAATCGGCGAAGCGTTCGAGTCCCTCGGCTCGTCGCCCGAGCACATGAAGGTTTTGATCGACTGCCAAAAATAATCGGCGGTCAGCGATCGCTTTTCACCACACAAACAAACGAATCATTAATCAAGGAACAAGCATGAGCGTTCTCGATACTTTTAACCTGGCGGGCAAGACCGCTTTGGTGACCGGCTGCAAACGCGGCATCGGTAAAGCGATGGCTGTCGCATTGGCCGAGGCCGGGGCGGACATCGTCGGCGTCAGCGCGTCGCTCGAAGCGTCGGGCTCGGAAGTCGAGGCCGAGGTCACGGCGCTCGGCCGTTCGTTCCGCGCCTACCAGTGCAACTTCGCCGACCGCGACGCGTTGACCAAGTTCATCGCGCAGGTCAAGGCCGACGTCCCGCAGGTCGACATCCTCGTCAACAACGCCGGGACGATCCTGCGCAAGCCCGCCGCCGAGCACCCCGACGAGTACTGGGACGAGGTCATCGACGTGAACCTCTCGGCCCAGTTCATCCTGACCCGCGAGTTCGGCCGGGACATGGTCGAACGCGGCAGCGGCAAGGTCATCTTCACCGCGTCGCTGCTCACCTACCAGGGCGGTATCACCGTACCCGGCTACGCCGCGAGCAAGGGCGGCGTCGGCCAACTGGTCATGGCCTTTGCCAACGAGTGGGCGTCCAAGGGTGTCAACGTCAACGCCATCGCCCCCGGCTACATCAGCACCGACAACACCGAAGCCCTGCGCAACGACCCCAACCGGGCCGAGCAGATCCTCGGCCGCATCCCCGCCAACCGCTGGGGCGAGCCCGAAGACTTCAAGGGCCCCGTCGTCTTCCTCGCTTCCGACGCCGCGGCGTACATGCACGGCTCGACCGTCCTCGTCGACGGCGGCTGGATGGGACGCTGATCTCCGCCCCATGTTTAGCGGGAGACGCGAAGCGTCCCGCGGTTTGCCTTGACGCGCTTTACCGCTTGCCAAACGCGGGCGGTTTCGCCGCACCCGCTAAACGTGGGATTAACCGGGGAACTACATCGGCGATTCGATCTCGGTCACCAGGATCACGGAACTCACCCGGCCGCCCGAATCGGGGAACGTGATCTCGACCGTCGTGTTCGGCTTCAACGCCTCCACCGGAACCGGCATAGTGACCGCGCCGAAGAAGTCTTCGCGGTTGGCTTGGTCGTAGCCGGCCCAGTCGTTGGGCACCGCGACGGCGACGCCGTTGACTCTGACCTCGGGCTGCTTGGTCACGTCGTGCTTACGCCCCAGCGACATCCGCAGCGCCGCCCGGCCCTCGCCCGTGGCGACGTCGGTGAATCCGAAACTCAACGTCTGACCGGATGCGATCGGCTGCTGGAAGTCCCGGCTGTAGTGCTGACGGGATACCGCCTTGGTGGTGCGGGTGATTGTTTGGGGCAGATCGTAACGCAGCAGCACCGCCTCGTGCGGCGCGAAGGTCAGCTCAGTGACGACGCTGTCGTGGTCTTCGTTTTCGTAGACAGCGGGTTTACCTTGCGGCACGTGGAGTCGGCGGACGTGCGTCGTGGTACCCGCGGGCAGGTCAGCGGCGTGATTGATCTGCACCGTACGCGCCTCGGTTTCGAGATTGTTGAGACAGACGTAGACCTGCCGGCCGTCGACGAAGACATGGGCGAGCAGGTCGGGGTCACTGGTGCCGACGACCGCCCGGTCGCCTTTGACATCCTTCCAGTAGTCGTAAAAGAAAAACTTTTCGGTGCGTAGGAAAGACGTGACCCGGCCGTCAACGATCGTCGATTTGTCGGGCCGCCAGAGGTCGACGCCGTAGGGCTCGAAGTTGTTTTCGGGGTTCTTGTAATACCAGGGGCTCTTGGTGGTGATGAAGGGGATCGCGATGAGTAGACGGTCCTGGCGGTCGATCAGGCCGAAGGTCAGGTGGTTGAGGCTGTTGAGGTGGGCCGAGGCGCCGGCCGGGCTGTACTCGGGGCCGAAACCCTTGGGGATGTCGCCGAACTCGGTGATGGCCAGGGGCTTGGGCTCGCCCCACTTGATGTAGCCGTAGGTCTCGACGAGATCCATGATCGCCTCGACGTTACTACCGGATCGGCGGTTGTCTTGGCCGGTGACGTTCGTGCCGTCGTAGGGGTGCAGCGAGATGCCGTCGACGTGTTCGCCGGCGACGTCCATGAACATCTGCATCCGTGAACGCCAGTGCCGGAAGTCCCACAGCTCCATCGAAGGCCAGGCGCTCGAATAACCCAGGATCTTCGTATCGATCCCGCGGCGGTCGAACTCTTTGCCGATAGCCGCGAAGTACTTGCTCATCTCACGGCGGATGTTGTCTTGGTCTTCCCCGAAATCGCCGGCGTGGACGAACGGCTCGTTCATCGGCTCGTAGAACATCGGCCGGTTCTCGTCGGTGTACATCATCTCGAAGTAGTCGGCCGCGAACCGCGCCGCTTCTTCGTGGCTCGCCCCCATGCGGAAAGCAACCCGCGGGTGCTCGGTGACGATGCGCTTGCGCGTCTCGAACGCGGCGTTGGCGTTACTCGTCTTGCTGTGACGGTGGTCGTCCCGCAGCGCTTCAAGCTGCTCGGTCGAAAGGTACGGCGGTCCGCCTTTGTAGTAGTTGAACGGGCTATTGAAAAACCGCCCGAAGCCGACGCCGAAGTGTTCGACGAGCAGTTCTACATCTTCGGGGGTAAACGCTTCGTCGCCCCAGTAGTCGGAATGGACGTTGATGAACTTGCCCCGGTCGAACGCGCTCTCGTCACCGAGGAAGAGCTGGGTCGTTAGATCGATCTCGACACCGATGGGCTCGGCGTTACTAACCGGCCCGCTGACCGCAAAGACAACTGCTGTAGAAAAAAGTAAGAGGCTTCGAGAAAGCATGAAATAGATCCTGTGAGGGAAGAAACACAATAAAGATTAAGTACTTTATCAAACGTTTTTGCAAACGCTCTCCGAAAATCTAGTTTACCCCTGACTTTTTGTCAGGCCCTTCAATATTCGACTCCCGCCCACCGCGACCGCGAGTTCTACAACTACTGGAATATGCGAGCTTTGCCCCGGACCAACCGGTGGTTTTTATGAACCATACTCCACCCGTTACGATGCCCAACCCATGAGCGATAACCCCCCGCCACCCTCGTCACCCGAACCCGTCTCGACCAATATCACCTGGCACGGCGGCGAGGTCACCCCCGAAGCCCGCCGACAAAACATGGGCCAACGCGGCGCGACCGTCTGGTTCACCGGCCTGTCGGGCAGCGGCAAGTCAACCGTCGCGGTCGCGGTCGAGAAGCTACTCATCGAACGCGGCCGACACGTCTACCGCCTCGACGGCGACAACGTCCGCCACGGCCTGTGCAACAACCTCGGCTTCTCCCCGGAAGACCGCGACGAAAACATCCGCCGCATCGGCGAGGTCGCCAAGCTCTTTGCAGACGCCGGCATGATCGTGCTCTGCAGCTTCGTCAGCCCCTACCGAGCCGCCCGCCAGACCGTCCGCGACCTGCACGCCTCGGCCGACCCAAATTCAGCGGGTTTCCCGTTCTTCGAGGCGTTTGTCGACGTCCCCGTCGAGGTCGCCGAGTCCCGCGACCCCAAGGGCCTCTACAAAAAAGCCCGCGCCGGCGAGATCAAAGACTTCACCGGCATCAGCGCCCCCTTCGAAGCCCCGAAGTCGCCTGAGATCCATCTCAAGACCCACGAACAACCGCTCGAAGAATCCGCCGCCGCGGTGGTTGCGGCGTTGGTAGCGAAGGGCGTATTCACTTTGGATTGAAGCCGAGAGTCGCAGACAAGAAAGAACCCGGCCATTATATTCATGGCCGGGATAGGCTTACAGAATCTATTGAGCTTGACCGTAGTTCAGGCGTGCTTGCGGCGTCCTGCTAAAGCAAGCCCACCTAAGCCGATCAACACCAGGGTAGCCGGCTCGGGGATCACGGCAATTGGGGCCACCGTCGTCTCGCCACCCACCGGCGTGAAGCTGAAGCCCAGGTCACCGACCGGGGTCCCCACCGTCACGATGGGCCCTAGACTGAACGTCCCGCTGGGCAGTCCCGTCGCGCTGAAAAAAGCGATCACCGATTCGGTGGCTTGGGCGGCAACCAACGCATCGCTCAAACTTGTCGGAACCAGGAGACCTTCTGCAGATTCAAACCCCGCTACACCCACGTTGGGCTGCAGAGTGAGTTCGATTTCGCCGGTCGAAGGGTCATAAGATGCAGATGCGCTCTGCGCAGAAACGCCTGGAGTCAACGATAGCAAAGCTAGAGCGGCGACTAAAACTAAATATTTCATCCTTATCTCTCCTGACTAGGTCTGTCCAATAGCCCTACGTGATGTCTTGTGTATGAACTATTTTGTTGCCGAACAAAGAAAGCTTCGTCAATAAAACCAACAACTTCTGGAGCTACGCCTTTCGGCGGCGAGCGAACATACCCACAGAGGCCAATCCCAACAATACCAAAGAAGTTGGTTCGGGGATGACCGTAAGGCTCGCGATAACCGAGTCGCCACCCAGTGGCGTGAAGCTGAAACCCAGGTCGCTGACCGGCGTACCGATCTCTACGATCGCGCCGAGATCAAACTCGCCCGGGGTCAAGCCTGTGGCGCTAAAGAACGCGATCACCGACTCGGTGGCTTGGGCGGCGGCCAACGCACCACTCAGCAGGTTGTCCGGCAGCAGCTAATCGCTTGCCTATTAAAAACCAACGACTCCCACTCCCGAACCGATCGTGAGCACGATCTCCCCGGTCGTCGGATCGTAAGTCCCCGATGCTTCGCCCGCAGCGACCGAAGACGCCGTTGCCGAGACCGCCGAGGCAACGGCGGTTACGGACGAACCGCTGAAACCCAGATTCGTCGTCAACAACTGGGCGTCCCCATTGCCGTCGAACTGGAAGACGTCGACGTCGCCGTCACCGCTGAAGTCGCCGTCTCCCCAGCCAGCTCCACTCGCGGTGCCCAAGTTGCTCGTCAAGATTTGTGCGTCGCCCCCGCCGTCGAACTGGAAGACATCGACATCGCCGTCGAGGTTGGCGTCGCCGAAACGCGTCGCAAATAATTCCTCGACCCATACCCGACGGTCTTCTTGGTCGAGCGAACCGTCACGGCTCAGGTCGAACTCAACGCCCGTGGCCCCGTCACGCACGGCTCCGCTGAGCGTGTCGATATCGACGACGGTCAGGCGGGAGTCGTCGTCGTAGTCGCCGCCGACGACAAAGATCAGATCGAAGGTATCTGACGCGGAAAACGTGCCCGTACTGGTCAGCGGCACGAAACGCCAGGTCGACTCGACCCGGCCGATGTAGCCGGGGTCGTCGGTGGCGACGAAGTAGATCGGGTGGACGTCGAGGAATTGGCCGGGCTGGTTGAGGATCAGCGAATCGCCGGGCGAGTCAACCAGCGGAATCGTGCCGTCGGAGGCCCGGAAGTCGGGGTCGAGGGCGAGGACCTCCATACCGATCGCCGGGCTGGACTGGCCGAACTGGCCGAACGACGAAAAGCCGAGGCCCGCGGCGATGTCGTCGGTCGCGGTGCGTAACGCGATGTCTTGATCGGCGGTGAACGGGAAATTAGAAATCCCCGGCCCCGGGAAGAACTCGAAGAACAGATCGATAACGATCGGGGTATCCGCCTCGATGTCGGTATAGCCAAAAGCCAGTTGACCGGTACTCGCATCGACGCCGATATCGATATGCGGCGACAGATCGCCCGGCCCGCCGGGCGTTTGGGCGGAAGCGGAGAAGCCGATTAAAGATGCGGCGCTCAGCGCGATCACGGCAAAAGGCTGGGGTTTCATTAGTTCTCTCTTCCGGGTTTCCGCCTCTCGCGGATTTCAAACTAGTATATTCGCTCGAAGGAAAAAGCGGAGCGGGGTTAGGGGCTGGTGCGGGGGTCGAAAAGATTGATCTTGGGATTAAAAAAGTCTGCTCCGACGATCCCGGTGTCTTCCAGGGCGTATCGCGCAGCGTGTCCGTCGAGCAGCAGGTAATTGGACTGTTCGGCGTGCTGCTCGCTTTCGATTTGGAAAGCCGCGAAAACGGGGTTGCCGAACCAGCTCTCGGAGTGGACATGGTCCGCCACGGCGAAGCCGGCGTTGTCCTCTTCGGTCAACTCCACGGTGTAGATAGTGCTTGAGGGTACGGGGATATTAGAGAGCTTGCGATAAGGGTTCGGGATGCCAAAACCCGGATATTTATCCGTTACTTGGTAATTGGTGGCGTAACTGACTTGGCGGAGGCGTGGGGGCGAGATGCTGGCGACCGGAACTTTCCAGAACTCGCTTTGATCGCTGGGGCAGCGGTAGAGCAGCTCGCCGTCGACGTAGTCAGACAATGCGAAAAGCCAAGCCCCCTGATCGATCGGCAGGCCGCTGTGAGACAGACCTACCGAAGGTAGAAGGTCGTCATAATCCAATGAATAAGCGTAAACAGCGATTCCCATCTGCCGCATGTTGCTCAAGCAGACGGCTCCGCGAGAGGCCTCGCGGGCACCCCCCAGCACGGGGAGTAATAAGCCAATGAGTAACGCGATAAGCGAGACCACGACCAAGAGCTCGATCAAAGTAAATCCTGGGGAGCTAATTCGGCGTGGTCGGGGCATTTTTCTAGTGTAAATTCGGGTTTCAGAAGTCGGCACGCTTGACGACTCGATTTGCGATGATAATGTACTATCATATCCAGTCAAAGCACTGCATCTATACTAGGAGAAAAGAAATGATTTTTAGTACCCGTTTTCGAGGATCCACCGCGTTGGTTGCGGCAGCGTTGGCTTTAAGCCCCGTCGCCACCCTGGCTGACGAAGAGGAAGAGGACAGAGGACCTCACGTGGTCATCGGTAAGACTATCGGTGTAAACAGCCTCACCTTCGGCTTCGAAGACCCCAACCCCGCGAGCGATCCTGACAACAACAGCGTGGTCATCCCCATCGATACGTTCAGTAACCCGGTCCCCTTCGCTGGGATAACCGGTTTTCAAAACATCCCCTTCGACTTGATCCAAGACCTCGCCTTTGAAGCACCCGGTGCCGACGAAGTCGCCGAAATCGCCGAGTTCGGGTTTGAAGCGGTCCCCGAGACCAGCAACATCCTGCTCGAAGCGGTGAGCCTACCGTCGAATTTCTCCGTTTTCTTATTCGGGCAGGCGATCCTGGATGATCCCGGCGACACCCTGACGCTGGGCAGCCCAGAATTCGACCTACACCCGACTTATATTTTCGAGACCACCGATCCGTCGCTACTGGACCAATCGATAACGGGTACGTTCAGATTCATCGATACCACCGGCGACCTAGCCAGTTCGGCGACTTTCGATATCACGCTCCAAATCGTCCCCGAGCCGACCACGGCTTCACTCGCGATGGCCGGTGCGTCCTTGCTGCTGCTTCGTCGCCGCGGCACCAAATGAGCCATTAACATCCATCAAAACAGCTAAAAAAAACCCGGCTTGATTGCCGGGTTTTTTAATGCCAGCCGCTATGCCGCTAATCGGGTTTCTTGTTTCAGTCCCAATCAACCTTTCGCTATTTTTAGCCACGACAATCGGCACAGACGCCGTAGAGGATGATCTCGTGGCCGGTGAGCTCGGCGCCTTCGGGGACCAGTGAGTTCAGACGGCCGGGGCAGCCGTCGACGTCGAACACCATGTTGCAGGCGGTACACTCGAAGTGGTGGTGATGTTTCTTGCCGGCCGGCTCGTAACGGGTCGGGCCGTGGGGCAGGTCAACGGGGGTCAGCCAACCCTCTTCGGCCCCGGTTTTGACGGTGCGGTAGACCGTGGCGATCCCCAGACCCGGTAGCTCGGCCTGGGCCAGCTCGAGGATCTCCTGCGGGCTGAGCGGGCGGTCGGCGGTTTCGATCGCCCCGCGGACCGCGGCGCGTTGGTTGGTTTTCCGAACAGGCATGGGTGTAAGCTACGCCGTTTTCACTTGTGATTCAAGGCTATTTACTTGCCGGGCCGAGGTCTGACGAGATGGATCGCATCGATGGTATTTCGGGAACGTTTTTCCGCGGTTTTGCTCGTTGGCGCGGCTCGCCGCCGCGGATATGGTCACGGTTATGACCGAAACCGATCCGCCCCCTTCACCGCCCCCGGCCAACACCGGCAAACGTTCCGCGGCCTGGCTGTTCGGGTTGCTCCCGGTCCTGCTCGTCGCGGTGACGGTAGCGGGCTACCTCGTCTGGGGGCCCGGCGGCGGCCCGGCCGGCGGGGGTGCCGCGGGAGAGTCCGCCGAGGCGGTGACCGCCGACCCGGTCCCGCTCACCGTCGAGCTCGGCCGGGACTACTACGTCTTCATAAAAACCATCGAGCTCTACCCACGCCAGCCCGGCGACAAGACCTGGGACAAGCTCGACGGCTCGGCCCCCGACATCCGCTACAGCCTGACCTGGAACGGCCACACCGGCTTCACCAGCGACCCCCGCGACAACACCCTCATCGGCCTGTGGGATCCGATCACCCTCGACGTCGCCGAGGTCTTGCCCGTCCTCGGCGAGGGCAAGCTCGAGCTGCGTTCCACCCTGAACCAGGGCATCATCCTCAACGCGACCGACGACCAGACGCTGACCATCGACGTCTGGGACGAAGACCCACCGGGCCTGGGCGAGGACGCCGCCGGGCAGGTCGTGATCGACGTGGCCGACCTGCTGCAGGGCGACCAGACCCTCCGCTTCGAAGCCAGCGAGACCAACGCGATCAAGCGGATCGTCATCGGCACGACCGACACCGGCCAGCCGCTGCGTAGCCTGATCGAGGCGCTCTCGACGCCGCAATCCACTCCATGAATCAGACGCCCGCTCCCGCCGCCAACAAGCCCAAAGGCAAACGCATGACCGCCGGCCGGCTCGCGGTGATGGTCAACCTGCTCACGCTCAGCGCAGTCGGGCTCGGCCTCGGCCTCATCGGCCCGTGCATGACGATTGTGCCGAGCGCCGGCCAAGACCTCGACGTGTGGGTGCGTCTGTTTAATCCCGAAGACCTGCAGCCGCGCACCTACTCGATCCTCGGCGGGATCGATGCGCTACGCCACTCGTCCGAACGCGGCAGCACATTGGTCGCCGCGCTGCTCTTCGGCTTCTCCGTGATCTTCCCGACGTTGAAGCTGGCAGTCATGGCGTGGGGCGCCGCCGCCCTGCGCCTCGGCGTCCGGCCGCACGCCGCGGTCAAACTCACGTCGCACCTCGGTAAATTTTCGATGCTCGACGTGATGGTGCTGGGGCTGCTAGTGCTAGCGGTCAAAGGCCTGCCGGGCGACACCGTGCTGCACCTGAACTGGGCGATCTGGGCGTTCGCGGTGTCGATCCTGCTGAGCATGGCCGGGTCGGTGGCGATGCACAAAGTTCGGCCGTACCGCGCGGATTAGTCCAAAAGCGTCTCGAACTCGTCGGGCATGTTCTCGAGGTAGCCCCGGAGCATCTGCTTCATCTCGGCGAGCTTCTCGGCGTAGGCCGGGTCGGCGGCGAGGTTGTTGCTTTCCTTGGGGTCGATCGCGAGGTGGTAGAGCTGGTCGGCGTCGAAGTAGTTGTCGATCCACGCGGCGTCGGGGTTGAGCTGACCGCGTTCGAACCGGTGGCCGCCGGGGGCCATGCCCATTTGGTGGTAACGGGCTTCGGGGTCGATCTGGAAGCCCGGGTTGGTGCGTAACTCCGGCTGCGCTTCGTACAGCTCGGCGTATTGTTCCTTATGCTCGCCCAAGCGCTCGGCCTGAGTCCGCTGCAGGCTCGGCGGGACGCGGAAGGCGATGTACTTCCACTCCGGCGTGCTGACCGAACGCACCAGCCCGATCTCGGAGTAGGCGGATTCGTGGGTCGCTTCGACCTCGCCGTCGACCAGCGGCAGCCAGCTCTTGCCGTCGATGACCATGTCGCTCGGCGGCGTGACGCCCGTGGCGTCGAGGATCGTCGGGGCGAAGTCGGTGTTCTGCGTAATGTTGCTGACCCGCTGCGGCGTGATCCGGCCCGGCCAATACGCCAGCGTCGGCGAGATCAGCCCGCCCTCATACGTCGTACCTTTGCTGCGGTCGGCCATGCCGTGGTCGTTGAAGTAGATGACCAGGGTGTTCTCGGCGATCCCGAGTTCTTCAAGTTTACTCAGCACCGCCCCGACGCCGTCGTCCAGCCAGGTCGCGTCGGCGAGGTCTTCGGGCACGCCGTGTTCTTTCAGGCGGGTGTAGATCGATTCGCGCGGCGGCATGATGCCGGTGATCGGCTCGTCGAGCAGCCCCTCGCCACTGATGCGGGGGTCGGCCTTGAGCGAGACCTTCGGGTCCGGCACATGGTTCAGCGTCGTGGCGAAGTAGAGGTAGAACGGCTCGTCGCGGCTTTCCTCGATAAAGTCGAGCGCGGCTTTGGTCAGCCATTCCATGTTGTGCTCGTCCATGCCGGTGTTGACCAGCTTCTTGTCGTCGACCAGGTTGCCGCGGTAGACGCCGTCGGCGTAGTCGAAGCCGAACGCCTTGATATCGTGGGCGATGCTGTCGTGGTTCTCTTTGAGGATGGCAGCGATCGCGGGATCGGACGGGTCGCTGCCGGGGGCCGGCGGGTTCTCCCACTTGCCCACGCCGTTGATGTGCCACTTGCCCACGAAGCCGGTGCGGTAGCCGTTGGCCTGCAACACGCGGGGCAGCGTCGGCTGGTCGTCGGCGAAGCCGATGTTCCACAGCACCCGGCGGACGCCCTCAGTGGTTGTTTCTTTGTTGAAGAAATCGATGCTGCACCGGCTGGCGAACTGCCCGGTCATGCACGTGTAACGGCTGGGCGAGCAGACGCTCGAAGCGACGTAGTTCTTCTCGAACACCACGCCCTCGCGGGCCATGCGGTCAAAGTTCGGCGTCAACGCCTCGCCTTCAATGTAACCCAACTCCCGGTTCTGCTGATCGTCGGTGATGATGAAGACGATGTTGGGGCGTTGGGGTGTTGCCTCCGCTTCTTCAGCCGGGGCCGAATTATGTGGCTGAGCCTGGGCTTGGGGGGCTGGGTCCGCGTCGTTTGTGGTGCAGCCCGACACGAAAGCAGCCACCAAAGCGATCGTAACTACAGCGAGTTTTACGTGTATCCGGTCCGTTAGCTGTGGCGTTTTGTTTGTCATGCTCGTAGTTCCTGAAGCCGCCTTGGGCAGTAGGCGGGGCCGCAGCCGGCTACCCGCGTAGAGAAATGTGAGGGATTGATGGAGTTTAAAAATCGTTGACTATCTAACGTTAGTTCTTTGATACAAGATTCGTCTGCAGCACCGCGGCGGCAACCTTGCCGCCGGTGTCGGGGAAGACGAGCTTGACGGTGGTTTCTTCGGAGAGGGCTTCGCCGGGCACGTCCACGGGGATCATGCCGAAAAACGTCGGGCGACCTTCCTGGGTGCCGCCGGCCCAGTCGGTGGGGACTTGGACCTCGGTGCCGTTGACAAAGACCTGCGGCTGCAGCGAAAGCCCGGGCACGCGGCCGATGCTCAGCCGCAGCGTCGCGCTGCCCTCACCGGTCGGGACGTTTTTGTAGGTGAACTCGATCGGCTGATCCGCTTCGATCGCTTCGAGATAGTTCTCGGCGTAGACGCGGGTCTCGGTCACGGTCTGCTCGCCCTCGAAGGGTTTCCTGAGGTCGATTATCACCGCGGCCGCCTCGGCGACGCCGATCGTGACTTCTTCCGGCAGGCCGTAGAGAACCTGTTCGCCCAGCAGCGGCGCGCCGTCGCGCGAGCCGAGCGTCCGCAGGCTGACGCGGGCGATGTCGAGGTCATCGAAGCCGGTGAGTTTCACGGTGCGGGGCTCGGTGTCCATGTTGTGCATCACCACGGTGTGCCGCAGGCCGTCGGCGAAGTAGTGCGAGCGGACATCGGGGTCGTCGGCCGAGGAAATCCGACGTTCGCCGTGGATGCCCTTCCAGAAGCGGTAGAAGAGTTCCAAGCCGGTGAGCACGTAGTTCTCGCCCGACCGCCGGTAGAGCAGGAAGCCGTTCGGCACCTCTTCGCTGCTGAACATGCCGCCGTCAAAGCTGTAGGTCCAGTCGGCGACGCCGAGGATGTAGGGGACGGTTTTGATCAACCGGTCGGGGTGCTCGAGGTACATCATGAGCATGCCGTTGAACGAGCCGATCATCGGCGTCTCGCGGCGGAGGCGGTTGGGCCATTGCTTATCGATGTCGTGGAAGATGATCCGGCCGTACTCGGTGATGGCCTGCGGCTTGGCGACGCCGAACTTGATGTAGCTGTAGGCGTCGATCAGGTCCATGTTCGCCACGACGTTGCTGCCGGTGCGCTCGGCGTGGGTCCCCTTGACGTTGACCCCGTCGTAGAGGTGGATCGAGAAGAAGTCCATCTCCTCGCCGGCGACGTCCATGAACATCTTCTGCCAGCCGTTCCAGTGCGAAAAGTTGCGGGCCTCGACCTCAGCCCACGCCGCGGAGTAGCCGCCGATCATGATGTCGTCGTCCGGAAGTAGCTCGCGGATCCGCCGGGCGGTCGTGACGTGTTGCTCGGCCATCGCCCGGGCGGTCGTGCCCAGCTTGTCGGCTTTGATGAACGGCTCGTTGAAGACTTCGTAGTACTGCGGACGAGATTCGTCGGTGTAGTAATGCTTCAGAAATTGAGCGGCGAACTCGGCGGCGGCTTCCGGGGTCCTGGGGCCGAAAGGGGCGTAGTCGTTCGCTTCCAAACCCATCATCCACTCGGGGTGGGTGCACAGCACGACCTCGCGGAGCACCTCGGGCCGGAAGCGGTACGGCCGCTTGGCCCGCTCGGCCTGGAACTCAGCCCCGGCGCGGCGCATGTGTTCCACGTCGGGCATCCCCGGGTTGTCCGGGTCGGCGGGGGTCGCCTGCAGCTGGCCCGACTGGACACCGCCGTCGCGGCCGAAGTGGGCCTCAAGCTCTTCTTCGATGTAGCGGAACTTCTCGTCGTCGGTGTCGCCGTCGTCGGGCGAGGCGTGGATCACGATGTACTTCTCACGCTCCAGCGTCGTGATCCCGCCGATCGAACGCACCGAAGACGGGTCGACCGTCAGCGTGACGGGCTCGGAGGCCGCGGGTGAAACCATAGACGCCAAGCAAGCGGAGAACGTAAGACCGGTCAGTAAGTTTTTCATGGGGTATGGGCCTTGGCGGGTTATCTTTGGTTGAACGGCGTAGGCACGCTGGCACCGCGGCGTGGAAGGCAACGGGGTCTATTGCTCGCGGTAAACGGGACGTGTGATCACTAACAAACGACTCGGGATGGGCAGCGGCGTGCGACGCCGAAAAATACGACTCAGAGAATCATTAAAAGTATACACGTCGTATCGCGGCACTCGCAGACCGCGTAGCCGCTAGCTACGATGGCGTGTTCGACTCACGAACAAGGAACCCGACCGTGTCCAACCGCACCTACATCCGCGACCTGCAAGCCAACCAGCGTCTCGAAGGCGTCTTCGCCGTCCAGAACGCCCAGCTCGGGATGACCAAGAACGGCAAGCCGTTCCTTAAATGCTTGCTCGCCGACAAAACCGGCCGAACGCCCGCCCGGATGTGGTCCATCACCGAAGAACACTTCGCCACCCTGCCCACCGACGGCTTCGTCTGGGCCGCCGGCCAGACCCAGCCGTACCAGGGCGAGATGCAGATCATCGTCCAAGACATCCGCGCCCACGAACCCACCGACCGCGAGCTGACCGACCTCCTGCCGTCGACCGAAAACGACATCGACCAGATGTTCGGCGAGTTGCTGTCGCTGCTGCAAAGCCTCGAACACCCCGCGATCAAGTCGCTCGCCGACCGCTACCTCGAAGACGGCGAGCTCATGGGCAAGTTCTGCCAAGCCCCCGCCGCGATGACCATGCACCACGCCTACCTCGGCGGCCTGCTCGAACACACGCTCAGCCTGATGAAGGGGGCCGACGCCCTGCTGCCGCTGTACCCCAAGCTCAACCGCGATATCGTCCTCATGGGCCTGTTCCTCCACGACATCGGCAAGTGCCACGAACTCACCTGGCTCGAGGGCTTTGGCTACTCGCAGGACGGCCAACTCGTCGGCCACATCGGCCGGGGCGCGATCCTGCTCGAAACCAAAGCCAAGGCCTGCGAAGACGAAGACCTCGGTGAAGCGGCGCTCAAAGTCCCGACCGCGATCCTGCAGGTCCTCACCCACATCATCTTCAGCCACCACGGCGTCCCCGAATACGGCGCCCTCAAGGTCCCCGCCACCCCCGAAGCCATCTTCATCAGCAACCTCGACAACCTCGACGCCAAGATGAACATGTGCCTCGGCGAGACCCGGCCCACCCACCCCAAGCCCGGCGTCGCCGGCCACTTCACCGAAAAGATCTGGGCCCTCGACACCAAGCTCTTCAAGCCCGACCCCACCACCGTCCCCGACGCGTAAGCCCGCCCCGCCCCGAGCCTCCCATTTCCGCGTTTTCGCCACAAAATTTCCTACCGAAGCCCTCGGCGCGGGGATAGTATTTTCTTTGTCCCGCAATCCGCGACGTCGATGCTTCGCGTCCTTTTCGTTTTTGTCTGCCTCTCTGGAGATCGCTATGACCGTTTCCGCGTTTTTACGGCCGCTGTTTCTTTCCTGTACCGGGCTGAGTCTCGCGATTGGCCTGACCGCCGCCGCAGACGCCCAGGACACGGCTCTGACCGCGGAGAAGATCGTCATCCAGGCCCCGCCACAGCCCGAGGCCCCGGTTCAGATCATCGTGGAAACCGAGCCGACCAATTCCGATACCACAGAGTCCGAAACATCCGAAGCAGATTCCGAGATAGACGAGCTGAAGAAGCTACTCGCTCAGCTGCAACTCGAGGCCCAGCTCCGCACCCAGCAGCTCGAAGCCGAGCTCGCCGAGGCCAAGGCCGAGAACCAACGGCTGAAGCAAACGTACGACCTCGCGCAGCAACAACAGAAAAGCGAGCTCCAACCGCTGCAGCAAGAAAAAGCTCGGATCGATCTCGAGCTCGGCCTCGAAAAATCTCGTCGCACCGCTGAGTCCGCCCCGCTCGACGCCGAGTTGGCCGAGCTCACGAAGCAGAAGCAGCTGCGTGAAGCCAAGCTGGCGTCAGAACTGGCCGAGCTGCAGAGCAAGACCCAGAAACTCCAAGCCACTCAGGCCCTGGCCGACGCCGAGCGCCGAGCCGAGCTCGCCGCCATCCAGCACGAGCATCAGCTGCTCACCGTCCGCAACGAAAAGATCAAGCAGGAGCTCGCCGCCGAGCGTCTGCAAGCTGAAGCCGACCAGGCCCGGGCCATGGCCAAGCTCAAGCTCGCCAACGCCTCGGTCCAGCAACGCCAAGCCGACGAAAAGCTCGACAACACGGTCGAGGAAGAACTCGTCTACCGCGACGAGCCGTTCGACGACGGCGTGCTCTACATCTCCGACCGCCGGATCCCGCTCAACGGCCCGATCATCACCGGCACCGCCGACTACGTCACCGACCGTATCCATTTCTTCAACAACGAAAACGCCGACGCCCCCATCTTCCTGGTCATCGACAACTGCCCCGGCGGCTCGGTCATGGAGGGCTATCGCATCGTCAAGGCCATCGAGGCCAGCGACGCCCCGATCCACGTCGTCGTCAAGTCGTTCGCCGCGTCGATGGCCGCGATCATCACCACGCTGGCCGACCACAGCTACGCCTACCCCAACGCGATCATGCTCCACCACCAGATGTCCGCCGGCGCCTTCGGCAATATGACCGACATCGAAGACCAGTTCGAGAACCTCCGCGAGTGGGAGGCTCGACTGGCCGTGCCCGTCGCAGAGAAGATGGGCGTCAGCCCCGAGCGGTTCCGCGAGATGATGTACGAAGACCGCGCCAGCGGCGACTGGGACGAGTTCGCCGACCGCGCCGTCGAGCTGAAATGGGTCAACGCCATCGTGAACGAGGTCCGCGAAGAGGGCGTCCGCACCAAGCCCGCCGGCGAGGCCCCCAAGCCCTGGTACTGGTCGCTATTCGCCCAGGACGAGCACGGCCAGACCTACGTCAACCTCCCGCCCCTCGCCCCGATGGACGCCTACATGATGTACAACCCCCGGAATTTTTACCGCGTCGACGGCCGTTAAGCGACAGACACGCCGAGATTCGGCGGAATACCCAGATCGGCCCGAATGTGCTCAATAAAACTTGGCTGCTCCAGCGATAAGTGATAGTTAAAAACTATCATGATGATGTACGTAAAACGTCTCGAAACGATCGCCCAGACGGTTCCGAAGGTCGTTACCCACCCCAAGCAAGCAGAAAATATTCTGCCCGATTTCGTGCACCGTTTTGGGTGTAAATGCCTAAAAACACGTGCTTTTATTAACCCTCTGATATAATAACAAAAACCGTATATACATCGTTAAGGTCACGTCTGCGAGCGGTAAAACACTTTGTTTTCGCGGTAAAGCTAAGACTTTGTCTCATTTAGCTTGTCGGGTAGCAGAGTGGTTGGGCCGTAGCTAAACTTCCTCGTTGCGACAGGTTTTTCTGCCGCCGGAGATTTACGCAAATGACTACCAACGCTGAAGTTGCCGAGTTGGCCGAAGAACGGCGGGAGTATACCGCCGGCTTCGTGACCGATATCGAGCAGGAATTCGCTCCTCCCGGGCTGGACGAAGACATCGTCCGATTCATCTCCGCTAAGAAGGACGAGCCCCAGTGGCTGCTCGACTGGCGGCTCAAGGCCCTGCGCACCTGGCAGAAGATGGAAGAGCCCGAGTGGGTCTTCCTGCCCTACGGCTACCCCCCCGTCGACTACCAATCGCTGAGTTACTACGCCGCGCCGAAGAAAGGCCCCGAAAGCCTCGACGAAATCGACCCGGCGATCCTCGAAACCTACAACAAGCTCGGCATCCCGCTGAGCGAGCAGAAAGCCCTCTTAGGCATCGAAGACATCTCCCCCGCCGACGCCCTCGCCGCCGGTCACGATAACGATGGAGATGGTGAGCGCCGCAAAGTCGCGGTCGACGCGGTCTTCGACTCGGTCTCGGTTAAGACGACTTATCAGGAAGAACTCGCCGCCGTCGGCGTGATCTTCTGCTCGTTTTCCGAAGCGGTCCGCGAGCACCCCGAGCTGGTCAAAAAGTACCTCGGCACGGTGATCCCGTACAACGATAATTTCTTCGCCGGGCTCAACAGCGCGGTGTTTAGTGATGGCAGCTTCGTCTACGTGCCCAAGGGCGTGAAATGCCCGATGGAGCTCAGCTCCTACTTCCGCATCAACGCCCGCAACACCGGCCAGTTCGAACGCACCCTCATCGTCGTCGAAGAAGACGCCGAGGTCAGCTACCTCGAGGGCTGCACCGCCCCGATGCGCGACGAGAATCAGCTCCACGCCGCCTGCGTCGAGCTCGTCGCCCACAAGAACGCCAAGATCAAGTACTCGACCATCCAGAACTGGTACCCCGGCGACGAGAACGGCAAGGGCGGCATCTACAACTTCGTCACCAAACGCGGCATCTGCAAGGGCGACGACAGCCACATCTCCTGGACCCAGGTCGAGACCGGCTCAGCCATCACCTGGAAATACCCCTCCGTCGTCCTCCGCGGCGACCGGTCCAAGGGCGAGTTTTATTCGGTCGCGCTGACCAACCTGAAACAGCAGGCCGACACCGGCACGAAGATGATCCACATCGGCAAGGACACCAAGAGTACGATCATCTCCAAAGGGATCAGCGCCGGCGAAGGCCACAACACCTACCGCGGCCTCGTCCAGATGGGACCGAAAGCTAAGAACGCCCACAACTTCACGCAGTGCGACTCCATCCTCATCGGCGACCAGTGCGGCGCCCACACCTTCCCCTACGTCGACATCCGCAACCCCACCGCCACCGCGGAACACGAAGCGAGCACGACCAAGGTCGCTGAGGACCAGATGTTCTACTGCACCGCCCGCGGCATCAGCGAAGAAGACGCCCTCAGCCTCCTCGTCAACGGCTTCTGTAAAGAAGTCTTCAGCGAGCTGCCCATGGAGTTCGCCGTCGAAGCCAACAAGCTCCTCGCCGTCAGCCTCGAAGGCAGCGTCGGTTGATTTTTCAACTGGTCTACGACCAGACCAGACCACCGAAACCAGACCAGTTACCCGAAACCAAACCAGCGAAACCACCGCCATGACCACCCCCCTCCTCGAAATCAAAAACCTCCACGTCCGCCTCGAAGACGACCCCGACGTCGAGATCCTCCACGGCGTCAACCTCACCATCATGCCCGGCGAGGTCCACTCCATCATGGGCCCCAACGGCTCGGGCAAGTCCACCCTCTCCCAGGTCCTCGCCGGCAAGGAAGACTACGAGATCACCGAGGGCGAGATCCTCTTCAACGGCGAAGACATCGACGAGATGGGCGCCGACGAACGCGCCAACGCTGGCATCTTCCTCGCCTTCCAATACCCGGTCGAGATCCCGGGCGTGAGCTCGATGCAGTTCCTCAAGGCCGCGGTGAACGCCAAGCGTGAATTCGAAGGCAAAGAAGAACTCGACGCCGGCTCCCTACTCAAGCACTTCCGGGCCAAGGCCGAGCAGATCAACGTCCCCTTCGAGATGCTCAAGCGCAACGTCAACGAAGGCTTCTCCGGCGGCGAGAAGAAACGCTTCGAGATCTTCCAGATGGCCGTGCTCGACTCGGTCCTGGGCATCCTCGACGAGTCCGACTCGGGCCTCGACATCGACGCCCTGCGGATCGTCAGCGAAGGCGTCAACTCGATGCGTGACGGCAATCGCAGCTTCCTGCTGATCACCCACTACCAGCGGCTGCTGGACTACATCGTCCCCGACCACGTCCACATCCTGATCAAGGGCCAGATCATCAAGTCCGGCGGCAAAGAACTCGCCACCGAACTCGAAGAAACCGGCTACGCGCCCTACGGCGTCAACGAAGCCGTCGGCGCCAGCTGATCTGTCTGCCGTCGCAACCCTTACCTTTTGCCCCCTTTCAGGTGGACCCATGAGCACCCTCGAAACTCCGCGTACAATCGACGACGTGATCGATACCAACGCCTCCCGACCGCTGCCCGAGTGCCAGTCCTGGCTCAACCCGCTCCGCGAAGCCGGCCGGATCGCCTTCGGCAAGATCGGCTGGCCGGGTAAGAAAAACGAGTCCTGGCGGTTCACCGACCTGACCGAGCTCAAGGCCCACAACTTCGTCTCGGCCGTCGACGACGAGTCGGTCTCGGCCGAGCAGGCCGCGCAGTTCGCGATCCCCGAGCTCGACGACGTAACCCTGGTCTTCGTCAACGGCCTGTTCCGCGCCGACCTCTCGGATGAAACCACAGAAGGTTTGGGCGAAGGCATCACCTGCTGCACGCTACGCAAAGCCGCTTGTGAACACCGCGCGATGCTCGAGCCTTACATCGGCCGGCTCACCCGTGAGACGGACGACCCGTTCACCGCGATGTCCAACGCCAGCGTCGAAGACGGCGTCTTCGTCCACGTTCCCAAAGGCCAAAAGGGCAACAAGCCGCTGCACGTCCTGAGCATCGCGACGAATGGTTCCGGGGGCGGAGAGCCCGTCGCCGCCCACCCGCGGAACGTAGTTATCGTAGAGGAAGACGCCGAGTTCACCGTGATCGAACACTACGTCACGCTTTCCGACGAAGCGGTCTACCTCAACAACGCGATCACCGAAGTCTTCGCCGCGGCCCGGGCACAAGTCCACCACTACCTGCTCGAGAAGGAATCCGAGTCGGCGTTCAACGTCTCGTCGCTCTACGCCCACCTCGAAGAAGAAGCGGACGTCCGCTCGCACACCGTGCTGCTCGGCGGCAAGCTGGTGCGTAACAACGTGCTGCCCACCCTCGCCGGCAAGAACGCCCACTGCCTGATTAACGGCCTGTACGTCGGCCACAACCAGCAGCACCTCGACAACGCGATGCGCGTCCACCACGCCGCGCCCGACTGCGAGTCCCGCCAATTCTACAAGGGCATCCTCAACGGCAAGTCCCGCGGCGTTTTCACCGGCCGGATCATCGTCGACCAGGTCGCCCAGCTGACCGATGCGGTCCAGTCCAACCGCAACATGCTGCTCAGCGACGACGCCCGCGTGAACGCCCGGCCGCAGCTCGAGATCTACGCCGACGACGTACAGTGCACCCACGGCTGCACCACCGGCGCCGTCGACCCCGAAAGCGTTTTCTACTTCATGTCCCGCGGCCTGCCCGAAAACGTCGCCCGCGCGATGCTGATCTACGCCTTCGCCGCCGAAGGATTTGACCGCATGGAGCTCGTGCCCGTTCGCCGGCTGCTGGCCTCGGAGATGATCAGCAAGCTGCCCAAGGCGCAAGGCCTGAGCATCGAAGTCTAAATTTCCGCCTAGAATTTCGGCATGAGCAATCTGGCTACCCCCAGCAACCCCGCCCCGTCGATGGGCAACTTTGACGTGCAATCGCTGCGCGCTGAATTCCCGATCCTCGGTCGGCAGGTCCACGGCAAGCCGCTCGTCTATCTCGACAACGCCGCGACCAAACAGAAGCCGCAGGTCGTGATCGACGCGATCGAGACGTACTACCGTAACGCCAATTCAAACGTCCACCGCGGCTTACACCTGCTCAGCGAAGAAGCAACCCAGCAGTACGAAGCAGCCCGCGCGTCTTGTGCGAAATTCCTCGGCGGCGTCGATACCCGCGAGATCGTCTTCACCGGCGGCGCGACCGACGCCCTGAACCTCGTCGCCCACAGCTACGGCACCGCCAACCTCGGCCCCGGCGACCGCGTCGTCGTCACCGAGATGGAGCACCACTCCAACATCGTGCCGTGGCAGATCGTCACCGAGCGCTGCGGGGCCGAAGTGATCCCCGCCCCGGTGACCGATGATGGCGAGGTCGACCTCGACGCTTACAAGTCATTGCTCGACGAGCGGGTGAAGATCGTCGCGATGGTCGCCGTCTCGAACACGCTCGGCACGGTCAACCCGGTCGCCGAGATGGTGAGGCTCGCGAAGGAAGTCGGCGCCGCAACCGTCGTCGACGCGACGCAGGCCGTCACCGCCCACGCGGTCGACGCCAACGGACTCGGCTGCGACTTCCTGGCGTTCACCGGGCATAAGCTCTTCGGGCCCACGGGTATTGGCGTGCTGTGGGGCCGAAAGGAGCTGCTCGAAACCATGCCCCCCTACCGCGGCGGCGGTGACATGATCGACTCGGTGAAGTTCACCGGCAGCACCTACGCCGCGCCGCCGATGCGCTTCGAGGCCGGCACGCCGAACATCGCCGGGGCGATCGGCCTCGGCGTCGCCATCGAGTGGTTCATGAGCCAAGACCGCGAAGCGATGTGGGCCCACGAACACTCGCTCGCCGAGTACGGCCAAGCCAAGCTCGCCGAGATCGACGGCCTGCGTCCGATCGGCACGTCGCCGAGCAAGATCCCGATCTTCAGCTTCGTCGTCGACTGGGCCCACGCCTACGACGTCGGGCCGGTGCTCGACCGCCGGGGTGTCGCCGTCCGCACCGGCCACCACTGCACCGAGCCTCTGATGGACCGCTACGGCGTCCCCGCCACGGTACGGGCATCGTGCGCCGCGTACACCACCCACAAAGAGATCGATACCTTGGTCGAAGCGCTCGGCCGAGCGAAGGAACTGCTCGCATGACCACTTCTTCGGCCATTCCCCCTATCGCTGAGATCGAAGAAACCTTCGAGTTCCTCGACGACTGGGAGGAACGCTTCGGCTACCTCATCGACCTCGGCAAAAAACTCCCCGAGATGCCCGAGGCCGACCGCGTTGAAGCCAACCGTGTGCACGGCTGCCAGGCCTCGGTCTGGCTAAAGCTAGACCTCGCCGAGGATCAACGCCTCTCCGTCCGCGCCACCAGCGACGCCCACATCGTCAACGGCCTGATCGCCATCATGCTCAGCCTCTTCGACGGCACCACGCCCGAGCAAGCCCGCGTGACCGACGCCGGAGCGGTTGTCAAAAAACTGGGTCTCGACCAACACCTCAGCCCGACGCGCCGCAACGGCCTGTGGGCCATGATCGAACGCATCAACGCCTTGACCGCCAACGCGTAACAAAAACAACTATCCATTAGCCCCCGGCTTTGCCGGGGGGCGGGCGACGAATCAAATGTGATGTGCCCCCGGGCAGAGCCCGGGGCTAAAACGCCAAACAAGGTAGATCGATATGGAATCCATCCGCGTATTCGACTCCAGCGGGGGCGGCCGCCCCCGCGTCGCCGCTACCGAGACGCCCAACGCCGACACCGTCAACGGCCAGATCATCGAAGCGATCAAGCAGGTCTACGACCCCGAGATCCCCGTCAACCTCTACGACCTCGGGCTGATCTACTCGATCGAGGTGACCGACCGCCACGCCGAAATCAAGATGACCCTCACCAGCCCCGCCTGCCCCGAGGCCGGCACCCTGCCCCGCCTCGTTCAAGGCGCAGCCGAAACCGTCGAAGCGATCGACTCTACCAACGTCGAACTTGTCTGGGAACCCCGCTGGTCCAAAGCGATGATGTGCGACGAAGCGCAACTCGAGTTGGGGCTGCTCTAAACCCCGAATCATTAGGTCGACTTTACGACTGCATTCGACTTCAGCCCCACAAAGAACAGTAGCGCCCAGCCCGCCAGCAAGCCTAATCCGCCGATCGGCGTGATCGCCCCCAGTATCCGCAGCCCCGTCAGCGACATCACGTACAACGATCCCGAGAAGATCACGACACCCACCACAAAACACACCGCCGACGAAGTCAACAGCCGCCCCGGCCGAAACGCGGCCAACACACCCAGTCCCAGCAGAACCGGCGTGTGTCCCAGGTGCAGTTTCAGGGCCGTCTCCCACCACTCCGGCGCCTTCGCGTCCAAAGAATCCCAAGGCAGGTAGTGCGCCGCCATCGTCCCGCCCACGATCGCCGCAAAGCCCATCAGCCCCGCCGCCATCACCATCCAGCGTGAAATCTTCATACCCGCATTATTGACGTCAGCAGGTATATGAGCAATCGACCCGGACTTACGAAACAACCCGACAGACGAATAAGTAACGGCTATCGATTCGGCTAAGGTCGGCCATTTCTTACGCCGATAACTCAAAGAGGCCTTTATTTTCGGTCCCAAATGGGGGGATGTGCGAATGACTATGCCAAAGGGGTTACCTATTCAGCGACAACGCCGGATGCGTAGATTGATACAGCCGCGCAGGTTTTTCTTGCGGCTAGTCTCGGCTCGACGCCGCAAGCAGGTCTTACGCCGGCAGGTTAATCGCCTAAGTAAACAAGTCGCCCAGCTCCGCCGAGAAAACCGCGCTCTCGCCGAACGCAACGACGCGGTCGAACGCCTCTCGGCCGCGCTGATGCGGTTCAACCTCGACCTGTCGCAGGTCAGCCGGCTAGACCCGATGACGGGGCTGCTCAACCGCGCCGCGTTCGAGGCCTGCCTCGCTCAGGAACACGCGTTGGCCACCTCCGCCCTCGAGGCCGGCCGCGAAAGACCCTACAGCGTCATCATGATCGACGTTGATCACTTCAAATCCTTCAACGACAACCTGGGCCACCCCGAGGGCGACCGCTGCCTGGTCGAAGTCGCCCGGGCGATCCAAGCCGCGGTGCGTCAAACCGACTTCGTCGGCCGATACGGCGGCGAAGAGCTCATCGTGCTATGCCCCGGCCTCGGTAAAGACTCGGCTAGGAACTTGGCCGAGCGGCTCCGCGACACGGTCAGCCGACTCAACATCGAACACCCCGACAGCGCCGTTGCGCCCGTGGTCACCATCAGCCTCGGCCTCGCCTCGGCCGGCGAGACGAGCGGCGACAACACGAGTAGCTCCGCCGTCGTACTCGCCGCCGACCGCATGCTCTACCAAGCCAAACACGAAGGGCGAAACCGTGTCGCCGCTGCTTGAGTCGACTGAAGTCCGCCAGCGAAAACGAACCTAGCTTTACCCCACTTAACTCACCAACCGATACGTTCGGCTACGCACAAAAAAAGTGTTGCTGCTATGGGGCTCAATAAAATCGCGTTCAAGAAAGGCCGAATCTAATTTTTAGCGGTTATGCTTGAGGTGCCATCGCCTCGATCAGCCCTTGGTTAAAACCGGAGACCCGTATGTTCCGCCGCCCACTCGTAGATTTAGTGCGTGTTGTCTTTACTGTGACATTGCTGGCCGCGGCGACACCCCACGCCACCCACGGCCAACCGCTGATCGACCACGTCCCTGCCGACGCGGTAGCCTACTTCGGCTGGGCGGGCACCGACAGCCTCGAAGGCGCGTACGCCCAGTCGACGCTGCGCGAAGCCGTCGAACTGATCGATACCGAGAAGCTCTACGCCGCGTGGCGCAGCGCGATGCCCACGATCCGTCAGCAGCTCGATGACCCCGAGTTCCCGCAGTTTTCGAAACACCTAAGCGAGCTCTGGGCCGTGAGCATGCGGGGCGCGATGGCGGCGTACGTGACACTACCGCAGCCCGGCGGTGTAGAGCAGCCTGACGGCCTGCTCGGCGACATCACCGCCATCGGGCCGTTCGAGGGTGATGATTTGGCAGGCGGTGATGCCCCCGTTGCTACGCAGCCCGGCCTCGTCCTGCTCTGGCAGCCGGTCACCGGCGACGACCGTAAGGACCTGCTCGACGGCATCAAGTACTACCAATCGAAATCTCCCCGCGAAACCCAGCTCGTGGTCGACGGCCCGGTGGTCTCGCTCTACATCAACCGCCCGCCGAACGACCGCCCCGCCGCCGCGGAAATCGACCCCGGCGACACGGCCAAGCTCGTCGATACGCCCCGCTTCACCGAAACCATCAGTCAGCTCGAATCACCGGGCCCGCTGGTGTTTTACGCGGACCTCGCCTCGGTGATCGATCAAGTCAAAAACGGCCTACGGGGAACCGCGACCGTCCAGGAACACGACGGCCCCGCGCTCGAAGCCTCGTCCGACCACCCCGCCCTCGCGTTCTTTGAGCCGCTAGGGCTCGATAACCTCGGCCCTCTCGCGGCCACGGCCGGGTTCGACGGCAAGCGTTGGCGAACCCAGCTACACCTCGCCGTGCCCGCGCCGCGGGTCGGCATCGCCGCCCTGCTCGACGCCCCCGCGTTGTCCGCCGACGACCTGGCGAAAGCACCGATCGATTCACCCTGGACCGCGGCGTTGTCGTTCGATGCGGGGCTGTTGATGGACCTCGTCCGCGACGGGTTTAACGCCGCCGGGGCCGATGCCGCCGATCAGTTCGAACAGGGCCTCGCCGCCGCCTCGGGCATCGTCGGCATCGACGTCGAGAACCAGCTCATCCGCGGCTTCGGCTCGACGTGGTCGTTGTACCTCAACCCCGACGCGGCCGGGGCGTCCATGCTCGGACTGACGCTGGTCAACCCGCTCCTCGATGCTGAAGGCGTCGAACGCGGGCTCCGCTCGGTGCAGATGTTCGGAAACCTGGCATTCGCTCAACAGATGTCAGAGGAAGACTTCAGGGTCCAGATTCATACGCAGACCTACGATGGCGTCGACCTGCACACGCTCGGCACCCCCCTGCTCTCGCCGACCTGGGCGATCGTCGACGGCAAACTTGTTGTTGGCCTTACGCCGCAGACCGTGCTCGCCGCCGTTGATCGTGTCGATGAAGGCGACTCTCTCGCGCAGCAAGACGACTTCGCCGCGCTACGCGAAGCCATCGGCACCCGCCGGCTCACCGCGCTGACCTGGGTCGACCTCCGCCGAACCGCCCCCACGAGCTACCAGAACTTTTTGATGATCGAGTCGCTGCTGACCGGCGGCGGGTCGATGGCCACCGGCCTGCCGATGCCGATGGTTTTGCCGCCGCTGAACCGATTGAAGCCGATGCTCGAGCCGGCCCACGCCATCGCCTGGGTCGACGACGCGGGCTGGCACTACGACAGCCAGATGCCGTTCCCGGGTTCGACGCTGCTCGCGCCCGGTGCGACCGGCGGCGTATTCGTCGCGCCGACCGCCGCCGGGATCTTGTTACCCGCTTTAGGCGCGGCCCGGCGCACCGCCCGACAAATGACGGACAACACCCAAGCCCGCGGGATCCATCAAGCAATGGTGAACTATGCGATACAGAACGATGAACGCATGCCCGACGACATCGGCCTGCTGATCGAGGCGGGTTTCTTCAGCCCCGACTACACCATCTCCGAGGCTTCGCAAACAATAATCCCCAACGGGATAAACACCTGGCCGTTAGAGCAACAAGCGGATTGGGTCCGTCAGAATTCAGACTACATTATCGTGCCCGGCTTGGAGTTTGATCTCGCTGCCGACAAAATCGCGCTGTTTATGGTGCCGGGTATCTACAACGATCCGGGCACGCCCGGACGTGGAAGCATCGCCCGCAACGACAACTCAACTTCATTCGAAGTCGATTACCCGCTATTCGAGGTACAGCTTCTCGAACAGACCGGCATGACCATGCAGCAACTTATCGATCGGCAGCGTGCGTTAGCCAATCGATAAGCCAACGGTCGGCATTACCACCCCACCGCCCTATTGCTCTAAGGCCGCGGGTGGAACTTGGTTAATACTTCTTTCAAACGCGAACGATCGACGTGGGTATAGATCTGCGTCGTCTTGATGTTGGAGTGGCCGAGCAGTTCCTGCACGACACGGAGGTCCGCGCCGCCCGCCAATAGGTGCGTGGCGAATGAGTGGCGCAGCGTGTGCGGGTGGACGTGAGACAGCCCAGCCTTCTCGGCGTGGCGCTTGACGATCTGCCAGACGACGATGCGGGTGATCGGCTGGCCGGTGCGCGAGAGGAAGACGTGGTCGGTCGGCGAGTTTTCGCGTACCAAGTCTTCGCGTAGTTCATCGGTGTAGCGCTGCAGCGCTTTGAGCGCAGGCTTGCCGAGGGGGACGACGCGTTCTTTCGAGCCCTTGCCCATCACGCGGATGACGCCGAGGTCGTAGTGGATGCCGGTGGTCAGCAGGTCGGCGATCTCGCTGGCGCGGAGGCCGCCGGCGTAGAGCATCTCCATGAGCGCGACGTCGCGGAGATAGAGCAATGCGTCGGGGTCGGGCGCGGAGAGCAACTTGTCGATCTGTTCGTCGCCGAGCACGGTGGGCAGGCGGGACCAGGTCTGCGGCTGGGTGAGCTGCTCGGCCGGGTCGGTGTCGGTGTGGTCGTTGGCTTTGAGGAACCGGCAGAAGACGCGGATGGTCGCGACGTGTCGGGCGATGGTGCTGACGGCGTGGCCCTTGGCTTCGAGCGACTTGAGGTACTCCGCGATCAGGTCGGGCGTAAGGTCGTTCCAAGAGTTTTGTTGTTGCTTGACCATCCAGACCCAGAGGTCGCGGAGGTCGCCGCCGTAGGCCGCGATCGTCGCGGGGGAGAAGCCGCACTCGATACGGATGTAGGCGAGGAACGCGGTGACGGGGGGTTCGAAACGCGACGTCTTTTTTGTGGCAGCAGCCTCAGCGGGGCTGGGAGCGCGGCGTAGCGTCGGTGTCGCCGAGGCGGCGATCTGGATGGGCTTCGCTGAACTCTTGACCGCAGTTAGAGGATGCTGCGCCGCGGCTCCGGTAGTCGGTTGGCCTTGTCCGGTACCGCCCCGCTTGCGGGCTTTCGCACGCGCTCGGGGCTGGGATTCGGGCGTAGTGGCAGGTGGATTCAAGGCCGCAGGACTCCCGCACGGGGGACAGACCGATACAGTTTGCGTCACATTGGAATGACGCTCGGGTAGCCCCGCTACAGGGGCGTGGACGGTGATCCTCACCGTGGAATATCTACGCCGTATCCTTCCGGCCACCGGGACATCGGACAACGAAGCGTGACGCCGTGAAGAAAATGTGAGCGGATGCCGTTCGAAACGACGTTCATCATGGGGGCTAGGAAAATTGCTTACGACTGGAACTCGCAGCTTAAGGTGCAAACAAAAACCAAAAATATGCGAGGGTGTGTACTTTGACCGAAGCGAATCCAGCGGTGAAATTCAGCAGGCATTCAATAAACCCCGCCCGCTGGTTTTGAAGCCAGCGGGCGGGGTGGAGGAGAAGTCTGATTTATGTATTTGAATTACTTTGTAATACGGTGACTGAATCAAATATGTTCTCGCCAAAAGAAAAATAGATATAAATTTATTAATTATTTAATATCAATACTTTGTTTTATTTTTTACAGCATGTTTACTGCTACACTTTAACGTTGTTTCACGTGAAACATTGATTATTGGTGCGTTTTTTGTACTTTAAACGTCACTTTTCCCTAGCTGGCAAGGAGGCCATTGTGGTAGATATCGAAAAGCCTGAAGAAGTGAAGTCTAAAAAACGCCCCTCTCGCCTTGGTCGCGGGCTCTCGAGCTTAATGGCATCTCCGGCCGTACCGATTGATGCTTCGAAGTCCGTTGTGGAAGTGGGTTCTGGTGGCAGCCAAGAGCGGTTCATGTCTGCTGGGAGCGTGTCTGATTCGGGCGGGCTTGCTGATTACTTGAATCTGGATATCGATTCAGTGCGTCCGAATGCGTCTCAACCGCGTAAGCGATTTGAGGAGAAGTCGCTCGAATCGTTGGCCGAATCCATTGAGCGGGATGGCTTGATGCAGCCCGTGGTGGTGCGGCCTTCAGCGGGAGGGGGCTACGAGTTAGTCGCTGGGGAAAGGCGGTGGCGGGCTGCGGGTAAAGCGGGTTTAAGCAAAATTCCCGCCTATGTAAAAGAGCTTGATAGCAGACAGGTCGCCGAATGGGCGTTGATCGAAAACCTGCAGCGTGAAGACCTGAACCCGATTGAAAGGGCGGAAGCATTTCAACGGCTGGGAGAATCGTTTGGTCTGAGCCATGAGGCGATCGCTGAGCGGGTCGGCCTGGAGCGTTCGACAGTGACGAACTTACTGCGTCTGCTGAAATTGAGCCCCCCTGTCCGCGATATGGTAGTAGGCGGATCGCTGTCGATGGGCCAATCGCGGTCTATAGCCGGCATTGAAGACGAAGCGCAACAACTTGCGTTAGCGGAAAAAGCGGTGCGTGAAGGTCTTTCTGTCCGCCAGGTCGAAGCGGAGGCCAAGCGTCTGGCCAAGCAGGGAGCTAAGCCGGCCGAGACCGCTAAAAAAGCGGTTCGCGCGGCATATCTTGACGATCTTGAGCGGCAGATCGGTCAGCAGCTGAGCACCAAGGTCAAGATCAAAACCGCCCGCAAGAAGGGGGCCGGCACACTGAGCATCGACTTCTACAGCATCGATCAGTTTGACGAGCTGTTGTCAAAGCTCGGCGTCGAGGCGCAATAACAGTGTTGGCCAAAACAGTTGCCCTAATGATGTTCGGGCCGCACTCGGTATACGCGGACTTTTTTGTTTTCGTATCCAAGAGATAATTCAGCCGCGATAAGTTCGTAGCGTTTCTCTAAGTCCCAGTTCGGGTCACTAGCGAATCCATCCCATTCGTCGGGCTCAGCCAGGAAAACGAGGCGGTCTTTACGCAGCTTCGCCCACTTATCGGGCAGGATACGTGGGTCGATCCGCTCTGTTGGATGATCGGTGTAATAGGCCAGGTTTCGCTGGCTGAAGCCAACCGTGAATATTTGCGGCTCGTCGATTCCGGACAATTGGCTTATTGCCTCCACAACCACCGGGGAACTCTTCTGCCCAAAGATTCGGTCCTCAGCTAAGCACGCCCAGGCAACCAGATTGATTACTAACAGCCAAGCTAACGACGGAGCGAAGAAATGAGGTGCGTCTAATCGTAATCGGCCGGTAACACCAAGAAGACCGATCACGACCACGGCGAGCAACAGCGGCCAAAGCCCAACTGCTTCGTTTACGCCGTAGCTAATCCGGACCCAATAAGTCGCGGCGGCGAGAGCCATGACAAGTACAGAAAAAGTAAACGCATTTTTTTTATAATTTATTTTTTTGTCATATTTTATATTTTTTAATAGGCCGGACGCAAGCCATGCAGCGGGTGCCGCAAGGGGGAGCAGGTAGCTCATTAATTTACCCGTGATCAGCGTGAAGCTGACCAGCGTGAGCACCATCATGACTATCCAAAGCAGCGACTCGTCTTTGCGATCGATCGCTTGAGTCCAGGCAGCGCGGATATGTCGGGATTTACTGTGCCAGAGCAGGGCGGTGGCGGGGAGTAGCCCGACGACGAATACGGGGAGGAAAAACCACCAGGGCTCGGGGTGGTCGCCGGTACCGATCGCCCGGTCAAACGTCTGGAAACGCCAGATCTCCCAGGCTTCGGGGTAGCGGATAGCGATCAGTATGCCCCATAACGCGAGGGGCATCAGAGCGACCAGGAACCCCAAGATCGGCCGTATGTACCGCAATTCCGACCATTGGCGGGTCACCCCCAGCCAAACGAGTAGGCTGATCGGCGCCAGCAGAGCCGGGGGGCCTTTGGTGAGTAAAGCCAGGGCAAACGATATCCATAAAATCAATAAATAAATAAGTTTGCGTTTTTTTACGGCAAGCAAACCCGATGCTAGGACCGCTGTGCTGAATAAACTCAACAAACCGTCGGTAATGCCCAGCCGGCTGACCACAACAAAGATCGGGGTGACCGACAAGATCGCCGCCGCGATCACTGCCCGCCGGGCCCCGCACAGGTGGTACGCCAGCCCAAACACGATCGCCAATGTGAAAACCCCCGACAAGGCCGAGGGCAGGCGTAAAGCGAACTCGTTGTCCCCGAACACGCGTATCGAGCCCGCCATCAGCCAATACGTCAACGGCGGCTTGGTGAGGTGCGGCTCGCCGAAAAGGGTCGGTACGAGCAGGGGGGCGTCGCCGCCGGCCATGGCCCGGGCGGCTAGGCCGTAGCGGGCTTCGGAGTCGCCGTGGATCGGGTGGTCGCCGAGGCTGAAAAACAGCGGAAACACACAGAGGGCGGCGAAACAAAACCACGCGACACCACGCAGCCAGGGCCTATTTTGCAGCCGCAAGACTAAACCGTCCGTGCCGGTATCGGATAAGGGAGGAATTTGGCTCGCCGCATTCATCCAACGCATCGTAGGGGTTTCTGAACCGCGGCTATACCGATGCCACCTTCGATAGCAGCTATTAGCCAAGGTCTCGTTCGATCTCGATTCGGGGTTTTGCCGGCGACCAGTCGAAGTCCTCCTTCAACTCGGAAAGATCGACAAGCCCGCCGTCTTCAGATAATACACCCCGTATTTCCTGGTCGGGGAAATACTGCGCCGCCAACTCATCGAGGGATAAGCCCTGCACCGCGAGCGATTGACTCAGGAAATACTGCCGATAGCCAGGGTTTGCCCGCTCGACCATAGCCAACAGCGCGGTGGCGACGTCCTCAACCATGATGTAGCACAATGCTTCGTTCAAACGCCGGTCGTCCCGCTTCAACGGTTCGCTGCGCCACCGCATTTCACGCATCTGCGGCGTTAAAACCAGCGGAAGGCGTAACGCGATCGCCGCCAGGTCCTCGTGCTGAGCCGTCATCGCCTCGAGCGTCTGCTCGGCGAAGATCTTGCTCAAAGCGTATTCGTTGTTCCCCGGGTTGCGGGGCGTCTGGCCATCGATCGGCAGGTAAGGCAGTCGGCAGGGCTGCGGCGGCGGCCAAAAGCCGAGGCTAGCGTGTCGGCCGAGCATCACCTGGATCGTGCTGATCCCTACGATCCGTCGTACTCCGACGTCTAGGGCCGCGTAAAAAACGTTGGCGTTCATCGCGACGTTTTCGTTCATCATCCGCTGCGATGGCCGGACCGAATGAGGCCCCGCATGGTTGCCCAACTGGATGACCGCGTCACAACCTTCGACCAAAGGATAAATAGAGGTGTAGTCGCACAAGTCGGCAACCTGGACGGGTACGGCCAAGCCGGACTTGTAAACCACATCGGTTGCCACAACCTCATGCCCAGCCTCAGTAAGGTGAGTCGCGACGAACGAACCGATTCTGCCTGATGCCCCGGTGACCAAAATACGCATCGCGGTAGATTAGCAGGCGGGTACGCGGTCCGCCCAGCCATACTGGCAACGGACTTACCTTGGAAGAAATTCAGCTCAATACCAACGCAACAACACGATCCAGTAAACGAACCGCGAAAGGTTGGCCTTAGTTTCCGGGGGCGGGGGTCATCCGTCGAAGGTTTTGAAGTGGCTGTCTTGCTGCGGGACCGCGTGGTCGAGGATGTCGTGGAGGATCCGGGCGGGCGAGCCGATCGAGTCGATGTCGACGATGTTGTCTTTGGGGTAATGCTTCAGCACCGGGGCGGTCTCGCGTTCGTAGACCTCCCAGCGGTGGCGGATGACTTTTTCGTCGGCGTCGTCGTGGCGGTTGCTCTTCAGGGCCCGTTTCCGCAGCCGATTGAACATCTCGTTTTCGTCCGAGCAGGTGAGGTGGACGACTCGTAATACCTCGATGTGCTCGTCCATGATGATGGCCTGCTCGAGCGTGCGCGGGATGCCGTCGAGGATGAGCAGGTCGGCCGCAGGCTTGTAGTCGCCGAGGATCGTCCGAGCGTGGATCGCCTGAGCCCACATGCCCACGGTGATCTCGTCGGGGACCAGTTCGCCACGGGAAGAATATTCGTAGAACTTTCGGCCGAGCTCGCTAGTCACGTCGATATTGCGGAATACGTCGCCGCAGGCGCAGTGATAAAAACCAGGGATCCGACCGAGGATCGCCCCCTGCGTGCCCTTGCCCGCCCCGGGCGCACCGAACAAGAGGATGGTTTTGTATTTGGCGTGGTCGGTCATAGCGGGCTCGCGATCGATTCGGGCTGGATTCGAGGGATTATCATATGAGATCGACGGCGACAGCCCAATGCTTTAGGCCGAGCCCAGACAAAGACTTGGGTAAACCGCACGGCTAGATGGATTGGAATATTGACGGGTCTAGGCCTATTGTTTCACCTGAGAGCTAGGCCGACCTCAAGAAGAATGTGACCTTAAAAATAAGGCGTCCAAGGTGTTTCGACTGATTAGGTAAGCCCCCGAAACCAGGACGCTATTCGCACGAACCGTTGCAATTTTGTACCCGTAAGCTATTTTTAGATAACCCAAACAAAATCAACCTTTAGTAATCAGGAGCCGCCCCATGGGCATCGAACTTTCCGAAACCGCCGCCCGCGAAATCAAGACCATCATCGAGCAGCAAGAGCTCGACGCCGAAAGTGTCCGCCTGCGCGTCGGCGTCAAGGGCGGCGGCTGCTCCGGCTTCAGCTACCTCCTCGACCTGACCGAGCAGTTCCGCGACACCGACGAAGAGTTCGAGCAGCACGGCGTCCGCATCGTCTGCGACCCCAAGAGCTACCTCTACCTCAACGGCACCAACGTCGACTTCAAAGACGAAGTCATGGGCCGCGGGTTTGTGTTCAACAACCCCAACGCGACCAGTTCCTGCGGTTGTGGCAGCAGCTTCAGTGCGTAAGCTACTAAAACGATCTTTTCTTACGTTTGGATAAGTATTCCGAAATCATTAAGACCCGCGGATTAAATCCGCGGGTTTTTAATTTTGAATTCTTGTTTTGTTGATCAATTTAAAGTCAAAGTCAGGCCTTTTCGTCGGAAACCATACCAACCAGCGCCGACACCGATTAAAACGACCAAAATCACCACAAGTACCTGTGTAATAGGTTCCGCCAGATCGGCGAGATTGTCTCCAATCATCGATTCCAAACCCTCATCAATTTCGTTAAATAATTCCCGTACTCCGTTAAGCGCGAGTAGCACCCCGACCGTGGTTAACACGATCAACGAGCAAAACCAAAGGCCAAGCGGAAGGCCTATCTGCAGGCCTGAAGCTTCAAACTCGATCGGTTTTGCAGGTATCGGCCGACCAACGCGATCTGCTGCGACCACTACTTGCTCTCGCATTGAAGGCGCAGTTTCGTTTATACAACGTAATTCCTCTCGTAAGTGATCCTCCAATTCATCCATTTGGGCGCGATCACATCCCCGAAGGTTTCTACGCCATTCTGAAATTTCTTTTTCAAGTAATTCGCTCTGCTTGTGGTCGTAAGAAGATTTATTCAAATCTTGCATGATGGGACTCCCCAGAGTTGGGCAAGGGTGTTGTGGACGTTGAGCCACTGGGCCTTCTCGGCCTGCAGGGCTTGGCCGCCGTCGCGGCTGAGGGTGTAGTACTTGCGTTTTCTTCCCGTGTCTGGCGCTTTGCCCCAGCGGGATTTGATGAGGCCTTCGCGTTCGAGGCGGTGGAGGACGGGGTAGAGCATGCCGTCGGTCCATTCGAGTTCGCCCCCGGAAAGCGCTTTTACTTCCTGAATAATCGCGTAGCCGTACGACTCGCCCCGCTCGAGGATCGAGAGCACGAGCGGTCGGCTGGAGGCGGCGACGAGTTCCTTGGTAGCCATAGAGGCTTTATACATTGCGTTGCAATGTATATCAAGTAAAACAATACTCAGCCGTTCTCAAACGCGCTGTGTCATGCGATTTTCAGATTTATTGGATCAGGCGACCACGCCGTCGCGATAGCCAGGCTGCTCCCAAGGCGTGGGGATGTCTGCCACGGCAAGCGACACCTCGCGGTACATCGTCTCGCGCTGCGCTAGGTCGAGCGGCTCGAAGTGGGTCGCCATCTGGGCGTTGGCGGTAAGGTGGTCGAGCGTGTCGAGGCCGACGATCGTGCTGGCGATGCCGTCGAGGCTCATGGCGTAGCGGATGAGGTCCGTGCCCTTAAGGTCGGCGTTGCGGGCCCGGCGGACGGTCTTCATCGCGATCACGCCCATGTCCCGCTTCTTCGCCAAGGGCAAAAGCTCGTCTTCGTAACGGCCCTCGTCGTCACGGGTGCAGGGGTAGACACTCAGAAGCGCATCGGGGTCGAATCGTTCGATCGCGTTCATTAAGAATCGTGCGCCGCTGTGGCCTGAGATGCCGAAGTGGGGGACGACCTTCTGGTCGATCAGCTCATGCACCGCTCGGACGCAGCCTTTTTCCATCTGGGCGAGGTCGTCCCGGTCGGGCTTGAGGTTGTGGAGGTGGAGCAGGTCGAGGCGATCGGTCTGCAGATTGTTCAGGCTGGTTTCGACCTGACGCATGAAGCCGTCGTAGTCGCGGGCCGCGCTCTTGCTGACCAGAAAAATCTTGTCTCGGTTCGCTTTGACCACGGGGCCGATGATTTCTTCGCTGGTCTTGTAGCCGCGCGCGGTGTCCCAGTAGTTGATCCCCAGATCGAGGGCGCGTTGCAGCAGAGCCCGCCCAGCCTCGCGGTCCTGGTCGTAGGGCCCGATGAAGGCTGAACCCAAGCCGAGGCCGAGGATCGAGACCTGGGCTTCGGTACGGCCAAGCCGACGGCGGTCGACTTGCGCCGCGCCGGGATTAGCGTGGTTTTTATTAGCTTGTGCGGACGTCGAAGAAGATGTCGCGGCAGCCCCCAAACCCGCGGTACCGGCGACGACTGTCTTTAAGAATTGGCGTCGTGAATTCATCCAAATACATTAACCACCCGAGCCGGTTAACCAAAAGAAATTCGGGTTTGTTGATTTACTCCGGGCCAGCGATGATTTCACCATGTCAGAAAATACGGAAAAATCCTTCGCCTCACGCGGCGGACTAAAACTCGACGCGGCCTTGGAGCACTTTGGGATCGATGTGGCGGGTGCGGTATGCGCTGATCTGGGCTGTTCGACCGGAGGATTCGTTGACTGCCTAATCCAGCGTGGGGCGGCGAAGGTGTATGCCGTCGACACCGCCTACGGCGAACTCGCTTGGAAGCTGCGTCAAAACGAACGGGTCGAGGTGTTAGAGCGGACCAACGCGCTGCACGCTCCGCCGAAAGAAGTCGCGCCGGAGGCGACGTCGGGATGTGACATCGTCACGATCGATCTGGGGTGGACCAAGCAGGAAAGGGCGGTCCCGGTCGCGTTGCGTTGGTTAAAAGACTCGCCGGACGCACGCATCGTGTCGCTGATCAAGCCGCACTACGAATCGGGCCGACACAAGCTGACGGATGAAGAAGCGGACGCGGAGACCCGGCGGGTGATCGAAGAGGTCTTGCCCGATCTGCCGGGCGTGGCGGTTCAAGTGGTGGGATGGATCCGTTCTCCGATCCGCGGAGGCAAGGGCAAGAACCTCGAACATTTGGCGGTCTTGAAGCGGCGGTGAGCAACGCGAGGCGATGGGTTAGACTTGCGGAATGGTGAGCGAAGCGGCGATTGAAGCGGCGGGGCGGTTGATCCGCGAGGGTGGACTGGTGGCGATGCCGACCGAGACCGTTTACGGGTTGGGGGCGAACGCGCTGGATGCCGAGGCGGTGGCCCGGGTCTTTGCGGCCAAGGCCCGGCCGAGCTTCGATCCGCTGATCGTGCACGTCGCGGATATGGAGTCGGCGTGGGCGTTGGCGGACCTCGACGCCGTGCCGGCTGCGTCGAGACCGCTAGTTCGGGTTCTAGCCGACGTGTTTTGGCCCGGCCCGTTAACGATGGTTTTGCCCAAACGCGGAGTGATCCCCGGCGTGGTGACTTCGGGCCTGAAAACAGTGGGGTTGCGGGTGCCAGCCCACCCGGTGGCGCTGGCGTTGATCGAAGCGGCGGACCGCCCGATCGCGGCGCCGTCAGCCAACGTGTTCGGCGGGATCAGCCCGACGCGGGCTGAGCACGTCACGGTCCCTTGCGACGCTGTACTCGACGGTGGCCCCTGCTCAACTGGCATGGAATCAACCGTTGTTGGCTTCGACCCCGGAGCTTCCGAGAGCGGGGTTGTGGTCCTGCGTCTGGGCGGAACCTCCACAGAAGCAATCGAGCAAGTCGTTGGCGGGGCGGTCGCGGTGGCGAAACCCGGCGAAAAAATCGCGTCTCCGGGAATGCTCGAACGTCATTATGCGCCGCGTACACCGCTGCGGATCGTAGAACGATCTAACTATCAAGCAATCGATATCAAAGGCCAAAAAATAGGACGGCTGAGTCTCCGCGGCGAAGCAATCGACGGCGCCCTTGAATTTACGGCCCACGAAGTACTCGATCCCCAGGGTGACCTCACCGCCGCGGCGGCCCGTTTGTTTGAAGCGATGCATCGGCTAGACGACACGGGTTTAGATCTAATCGTGGCCGAGCTCGTTGCCGATGTCGGCTTAGGCCGAGCGATTAACGATCGCCTCCGTCGCGCTGCGGTTCAAGGGAAATGATTCGCTTAACTATGTCATACAAAATCTGCCGTGATCCTTTGACCAGTAATACAACGAAGTAATTGATTGGAAAAATCTGTTGTGGTTCGGAACGGAAGTTTTTTTTGATTCCAGCAATAGGCCGAGCGCCCGAGCGTTAGCTCTATGTTGCAGGTATTTGAGCAACACACAAGCTTGCCTGAATAAATAATATTTTTCAATCAATCGGCAGGTAAAAATCCTGAAAAGACTCTGCTAAACCTTGCAGATAACCAGTCGCTTGAAGGTTGGTCTACTCGTCTGTAACAGTTTCAAAGTCTACTTAATAAATCTAAAAGATTGCGAGATCGTTACCGGTATCACATGAATACCGCTTGCGTTATCTGCCGCAAATACCCATTAACAATCTTCCGCAAACTCAAACTTTCACTTCATCACACACCAACCCAAGGAGACAACGTGATGCCAAACACCAAAGAGCCGAAAACGCCTACAGAAGAACAAGCCAAAGTCGATCACACCGCTATCAATAAGCTCGCCATTGACTACCCGAGCGATTGGCCGATCTATTTCGCGTTAGCCGGTTCCGTTTTGGCCTCGGCTGTTTTTGTCCCTGTCATACATGCCGCAGTAGGCCCCGCGCCAATGACTCTTTTGTTGTGGGCTTCGGCCATAGCTGGTTTGTTGGTGGGTATGCTCGGCCTGCTTGCGGGTGGGATAATCGCAAAAAGCCTGCCGACTCTCCGCGACCTGAGGAAGCAAGCAGTTGAAACGCAAGCTATGTCGGCCCAGAACAGCCAAAATCGGCTAGCCATGGATTAAGAGGGATCGCTATACGCCAACAGGTTTTTCTCAATGAGAAATAACACCTGAGAAGATCAAAGAATTTATAGGTGAGTGTTTAGCCTACCTCTCGACGCTGGAAGAGCAGCACGGCGAGGGCTAAAACCACGACGGTGTATAAAGCCGAGTAAAGCGTGATCGAGGCGAATACGGCAAGCGTAAAGTTGCCGTCGATGTCGTGGACGAACGAGTGGCCCTGCGTGATCGCGTCGGCCGGCCAGAGGAACTGCAGGTTCGGGGCGAGCAGGTAGAGCAACTTCTGAGCGACGTCGGCGGTCTTTTGTGCCGCCGTCGTGTTGGCGTTGATCACCGCGATCATGCTTTGGAAGACGTCCAGATCAGCGGGCAGTGAGAGACGCTGATTGACTTTTCCGCTGAGCGAACTGGTCGCGGCGCCGACGATAAACGTGGCGATACAGATAATGAGCGTCATGACTTGGCCGAGCCGGGTCGAGACGGCGATCGCGACCGCGGTCAGGATGACGACCGCCTCGAAGATAAAGACCAGGCCGATCGCGATCTGGAGCAGTTCGCCGTTGTTGGCCACGAACTCTTGGATCGGGCTCTGCAATACCCATTCTTTGCCGATCACCAGCACCCCAATAAAAGCGGCGGTCATCGTCACAGCTAGGCTTTTGATAAAGGTCGAAGTAAAAACCCAGTTGTAGAGGTAGTTGCCCGCGGTCGCGAAGATTAGCGCAGCCAAGGCGGCGAACAAGTTCAGGAAGATCACCGGGGTGTCGAAGTCGTCGCGGGCGGTCGACATCACGCCGTGGCGGTAGGTCCCCATAAACAGCAGGCTGAGGATCCAGAAAGCGATCAGGATCGCCGCCGCGACCCCGAAAAACTTGCCCAGGACGAACAGTGGGCGGTTTACCGGCTTACTCACAACAGTCAGCACGGTTTTTTTCTCGATCTCTTCCGACAGCACGCCGGTCGCGCTGAACGCCGCGAGGAGCATGCCGGTGAGGAAGACGACCGACAGCCCCATGTCGATCAGCAGCTTGCGGTCGCCGTCCCCGGTCTCCATCGAGTAGGCCGACAACGACGGGTTAATCACCAGACACAATGCGGCGACGAGCGTGAGCACGGTGAAAATGGGCTGACGTATCGACTCGGTGAAGGTATTACGGGAGATCGTGAGGAGTTGACGGATCATGGAGTTACGTATCATACGCAACCCTTGGCAAACGGGGTCGCGGGGGCGTCGGCAGCAGTTTCTTAGCCGATGGGATGGGCCCGATGTTCCGAGAATATAAAAAGCGGTAATGCCTGCGAACCCTCAAGCCCCGCGAACGTATGATCTAGCCTATTCTTGCTTATGCCGCGACTCCGCCGCTCTTACGCCAAAACGATAACCTGTTAGCCTTCGCCCCGACCCGTTACCCCGCCAGGACGCTCCGCGTATGCCTCCCGCCCCCGACTCCGGACGCAATCCCGCCAGCTCATCCGCTTCCGACGTGACCGACGACCAGCAGACCTACGGCCGGGCCGGCTCCGCGGCGTTGCTCGGGCTGGGCACGCAGCTGGTCTTCGCGGTCATCGTGGCCGGCCTGGGGCTATATTCCCAGTCCTCAGCGTTTTACGCCGCGACGTGGTACCTCTTCGGCGGGCTGCCGATCTGGATCACGCTGTGGATGCTGTACAACCAGCACCGCCTCGAACGGGTCGAAGCCCTCGAGGCCGAGCAGCTCGCCCAAGAAGACGCCCGGGCCGCGGCGCTGTTCGACGAGGCCGGCCACAACCTCGCCACCGCCCGTAAGCGCCTCGACAGCTTCTATAAATGGGGCCTGAACGCGGTCTCGATCACCGTTGCGATTTACTTGTTGGCGGCCGGCCTGGCCCTGTTCTTCGGCAACTACAACCAGATCGACAGCGTCGACGGCGAAAGCGACTATCAACGCTTCCTCGCCAGCGCCTTGAGCAACCCGCTGACCAACCCTTGGATGTTGGTCGGGTTCACGACATTGATCGGCTTCTTGGGTTTCCTTGTAGCCCGCTACATCGCAGGGATGACCCGGGTCGAACAGTGGCAGCTCCTTCGTGGTGGGGCGGCCTACCTCATCGGCAACGTGCTCGTCGTCATCCTGCTGGGCGCAGCCACGCTTGCCTTTGTACTCATGCAGAACGCCGGGGTCTTGGCGGCGTTGTCGCTGGTAATCCCCGCCCTGATGGCCCTACTGGGCCTCGAAACGTTGCTGGCTTTTGTATTCGGGATCTACCGTCCGCGGAAGGCTAACGAGGTCGTCCGCCCCGCGTTCGACTCCCGCCTGCTGGGCTGGCTGACCAGCCCCGAGTCGCTCGGGCGGATCGTCTCGGAAACAATTAACTACCAATTCGGCTTCGAGATCACCAAGAGCTGGTTCTACGTCCTGCTCGGCCGGGCGTTGACGCCGCTGATTCTGTTCGGCGGGCTGCTGCTGATCGGTATGACCAGTGTCGTCATCGTCGCCCCGAACCAACAGGCCGTGATCACGAACCAGGGAGCCTTCGCCCGGATCGCCGAGCCCGGCGTCAGCTTCAAGATGCCTTGGCCCGTCGGCCGGGCCCGGAAGGTGGACGTGGCCCGTTCCCAGCAGGTGGTCATCGGCGGCTACGACGTGTCCAAGCGCATCCCGGGCAAAGCCACCCTCTGGACCAACGAACACGTCCTCAGTGGCGACGACAAATACTTCGTGACCGCTCCGACCCAGATCGACGACCCGGCCATCCGCATCCGCGTCGAGCAGGAACTGCAAGGTTTTGACTCCCTTCAAGAGGGCGATCCGTCGGCTGAGGCCACCGGCTCCTCGTCGGGCAGCCTGATCTCGATGCAAGCGATCGTGACTTACAATATCGGCGACCTTGCGGCGTACGTCGCCGCCGACTCGGTCAGCCGACCCGAGCAAGTGTTGGCGGCGATCGCCCAACGCCACCTCAACGCCATCGTCGCCACCCGACAGGTCGACGCCCTGCTCGGCGAAGGCAAAACCGAAGCGGGTAAAGAGCTCCTCGCTTTGGTTCGACGGGACGTCGCTCAGTACGGCCTCAACGTCCAGGACGTCTCGCTCTACGACGTCCACCCGCCCAAAGACGATGAGGTTGCCGACGCCTTCCTCAAACAGGTCAACGCGTTGCAGTCGCAGAAGACCGCCGTGGAGAACGCCGAGCGCGACGCCATCGGCACGCTCAGCAACGCCGCCGGCTCCCGGGCCGAGGCCCTGCGGATCGAAAAAGCCATCGCCCAGCTGACCGCCCTGCGGGAGCAGCGCGACGCCGCCGGTGCGCCGGCCGACATCGAAGCGCAGATCGTCGAGCAGGAGGCGCAAATCAACCGCCTGATCGACCGGGCCGGCGGCGAGGCGGCCCGCGTGCTCGCTAACGCCCGCCAGCAACGCTGGGAGGTCGCCCTGGCCGAGAAGGCGGAGTCCGGCCGGTTCGCCTTCGAACTCAGCGCCTTCAACCTCGCGCCCGAGTATTTCAAGACCCGCTACTACCTCGACGCGATCGCCGAGGCGTTCGGCGAGAGCAACCGCCGCGTGATCTCGACCGTGCCGATCACCGACGACTCGACCATCCGCCTCAACCTCGAAGACGCCGGCACGGCGTCAGACCTATTCACCCCCGACTAAAAAAATGCTCGCCACCCGGCTGGCAGACCGTATCTACTAATTCCATAAATGTATTCCTTGTCCCGTCATTCGTTCCGCCTTACCGCCATGCGAAACTACACCACCATCGCCATCGCCGCCGTTATCTTCGTTGTGCTCGCGGCTTACATGTTCCTCTATCAGGTCAGCTTCGACGAGCGCGCGGTCGTGACCACGTTCGCCAAAGCGACCCCCCCCGTCTACGACGAGGCCGGCAATATCGTCGAGAACAACAGCCTCGTTACCGAGCCGGGTATCCGCCCCAAGCTGCCCTGGCCGATCCAAAAAGTCTACCGCTACCCCACCAAGGTCCAGCTATTAGAGCAAGAGCTCTCGCAACTCCAGACGTCGGACAAGAACTCGATCGTCTTGAAAACCTACGTCACCTGGCGGATCGCCGACCCGTACCGGTTCTTCGTGTCGCTGGTTAACGTCGAACAAGCTAAGGACCGCATCGGCACCCAGATCCAGAACCTTCAGGGCGAGTTTTCTAAATACCGCCTCGACCAGATGGTCAACACGAACCCCGACGAGCTGGCCCTCGATGAGATCGAACAGTCTGTGACCGAGCAGCTCCGGGAACGGATAAAGGGCTTGGACTACGGCGTCGAGATCGAACAGGTCGGCGTCCGCCGGATCCTCTTCCCCGAAGCCACCAGCTCGAAGGTCTTCGAGCGGATGCGCTCGACCCGCGAACGCCTCGCCGCCAGCGCCGAGCAAGAGGGCGAGAACACCGCCACCGCGATCCGCTCCGAAGCCGAGCGGGTCAAGGGGCAGATCCTCAGCTTCGCCAACGCCGAGGCCGAGCGGATCAAGGCCGAGGGCGTCCGCGAAGGCACGAAAAACTACAGCCTATTCGCCGAGAATTCCGAGCTGGCGATCTTCCTGTCGAAGGTCGAAACCCTCCGCAAGACGCTGCCCGGCTCGACGCTCATCCTCGACGCGAACGCCATGCAGTTCCTGGACCTGCTCACCGCTCCGGAATCCGGCGAAGAAGGCGGTGCAGAGTAACCATGGCCGACGAAACCACGCCCCAACAACAAGACGACCCGCCGCGCCGGCCAACAGAAGCATCGGTCCGGGTCGATGACCCCGCGCAGCAGTCGCTTTCGGATGCTCTACGCGTCAGCTTCCTGATCCTGCGTGTGTTGATGATCGCGCTGGTTATCGTCTACGTGTTCTTCAGCGGCAACTATCAGGTCGGCGAGCAAGAAGAAGCGGTTGTCACCCGGTTCGGCAAGATCATCACCGACGCCGACGGCGTGCAGACCAAAGAGCGGGGCTTCCACTTCGGCCTGCCCTACCCCATCGACAACGTCATCAAGGTGCCGACCAACGAACGCACGATCGATGTTCCCAACGCCTTCTACTACGAAGGCGAAGCCGTGGCGGGCGTGCGCCCGCTCAACCCCGAAAAAGACGGCTCGCTGATCACCGGCGACGCCAACATCGTCCACGCCCGCTTCGCGGCTGGCTACGTGATCTCCGACCCGGTAGCGTTCTTGGCCAACTTCGGCGACCCCAAAGCCGTCACCCGCGAGCGCTTCAGCCTCGAAAGCGGCGGAGAAGAAATCAGCTTCGACGCGGACCTCACGGGCCTGCAGATCGCCGACGCCCTGGTCACCAACATGGTCGAGCAAGGGGTCGTGCATCAGGTCGGCAACAGCACCACCGACGACATCATCGCCGGCAGCTTCCCGGAGGGCCGGGCTCGCCAAGTCGCTCAGGCGAGGCTCGACGAGCTAGACGTAGGGATCACGATCACCAACATCACGATGCGGATGCCCGAGGTGCCGCCGTCGGTCGCCGACGCTTACCAACTGGTTTCCCAGGCCGAGGCCACCCGCGCCACCCGCATCAACGAAGCCGAATCCGAACGTACCCGACTCCTGGGCGAAGCCGGCGGCAAGGCGGCGCTGCCTGTCCGCGGGCAGGACGGCCCGCTGGTGCGGCTGCTCAAAGAATACGAACTCGCGACCACCCTCGACGACACCGACCGACTCGCCGATCTCGACGCCCAGCTCGGCGAGGCCCTCCGCAGCCTCACCGTGGCGGGTGAAGACGAACCGTCTCCGATCGGCGGCGAAACCGCGACCATCATCAACAACGCCCAGATCGAAAAATCCCAGATCGTCCAACGCCTCAAGACCGAGGCCCAGACCGTTACCGAACTGCGGGAAGTCTTCGGGCAGGACCCTGAACTATTCAAGCAACGCCGCTGGCAGTACGTGCTCCGCGAAATCTTCAACGAAGACTCCGGGATCGAGCTCTTCTACGCCCCCGCCGGCCAGCGGATGCTGATCGAGATGAACCGCGACCCCCAGATCACGCGTACTAAAGAACGTCAGCGTCTCCAGGATGACCTCGACGCCCAGCAGGACGAATAGTATTCCGTAGCGGATACATCTGCCCTACGACAGCCACTATCCAAGTAACTACTCACGATGTCTCAACTCGCCGCCAACCCCAGCCAAAACGTTTCGTCTAGTGATCATGAGCACCTGATCCGCTGCGCGAGGCTCACCAAGGTCTTCAAAGACTTCTGGCTGCGTGACCGCGTGACCGCGGTGAACAACATCGACCTCGACGTCCGCCGAGGTGAGGTCTTCGGGCTGCTAGGCCCCAACGGCTCGGGTAAGTCGACCACGATCAAGATGATCCTCGGCCTGCTGCACCCGACCTCCGGTGTGGTCTCGGTCTTCGGCCGGCCCGCCCGCGACGTCACGGTCAAGAAAAACATCGGCTACCTCCCCGAAGAGTCCTACCTCTACCGCTTCCTCAACGCCCGCGAAACCCTCGAGTACTACGGCAAGCTATTCCACCAGGACCGTCGGAAACGCCAACAGCGTATCGACATGCTGCTGGAGATGGTCGGCCTCGACAAGGTCCAGCGTCGCCCCATCGGCGAATACTCCAAGGGCATGCAGCGCCGCATCGGCCTCGCTCAAGCCCTCATCAACGACCCGCAGTTATTAATCCTCGACGAGCCGACCACCGGCCTCGACCCGATCGGCACCCGCCAGATCAAAGACCTTATCCTCAAACTCCGCGACACCGGCAAGACCGTGCTGCTCTGCTCGCACCTGCTCTCCGACGTCGAAGACGTAACCGACCGCGCCGCGATCATGTTCGGCGGCAAGGTCCGCCGTTCCGGCACGATCGAAGAACTGCTCGCCAGCGAAGAGCAGACCACCGTCACGATGCCCACACTGTCGAACCTCGACACCGAAAAACTCGTCGCGGCCCTCGAAGCGATGGGCGTGACCGACGTCAAGGTCAAGCAGTCTCGACAAAAGCTGGAGTCATTGTTCCTAGACATCGTCAACCAGGCCCAGTCCGAAGGCGTTGCGACCGCCGGCGCGGGCAACGCCGGCCAAGTGGCCGCGTTCCTCACCGAACCCGCCGCGGGTAAGGAAGCCGAACCTGAAGCTGCCGAGGTAATCGAACAACTCACCGCGGCCACGGCCCCTGCTGCCGAATCGGCACCCGAGGCAGAAGCAAAAACCGCGGCCGATGTCACCGAACAACCAGAGTCGAACGACGTCTTGGCCGGCCTCACCGGCGGTGACCCAGAGAATACAAACACCGAGACCGAAGCTGCACCACCTCCGGCCGAGAAAACCGAATCACCCGCCAAACCCTCGCCGCCCGCTTCGGCCGACAAGTCCGTCCTCGACGATTTACTCGGCTGATCCGGGCACAACGACCTGCGGCACGTCCCGCTTCTGTTAATCATGAAACGCCCCCAACTCCTGACATGGTGGATCGTGTTCGCGGCTCTGACCTTTGCCACCGCGGGGCTGTGGTATCTGCTGAGCGCTCAAGGGGCTGCGGTGCTGAGCACGGTGGTTTACCTGATCGGGTCCGCCGCGGGTTTCGGTTGGATGGTCACGGGGTTGGTGTGGTGGCAGGACAACAACTGGGTGGCGAAGCTCACACGTTTTTTGTTGTTGACCGCGGGGGCCGGGGTGCTCGTCGGCTTCTGCCTGCCGCTGGGTTACGACAACGCCGCGATCGTGTTTGCCGGGGCCTGGGGGATGGCGGTGACGTTCATGCTGGGGTTCGAGCTGCTGCGGCTGGCGTTTTCGCCGGGTTACGGCGTGTTGGGGGTCGCCCGGACGCTGCTCGACGAAGCGGTGCGTATGAAGCTGGCGTTGATCTTCGTGGTCATGCTGGTGCTGCTGGTGCCGGTGCTGCCGTTTATGCTCGGCGGCGAGACCCGGCTGCAGTACCGGATGGAGTCGTTTCTCACCTACTCCCTGACGTTGATCACCACGCTGCTGAGCCTCATGACAATTCTGCTCGCGGTGCGCACGGTGAGCAGCGAGCTGACCGAACGCCAAGTCTTCCTGACGCTGACCAAGCCGGTGAGCCGGGCGGGATATCTGTTGGGTAAGTGGCTGGGGATTATGGGCCTCAACCTCGTGCTCTTGGTCGTCTCGGCCGTGGGAGTCATCGCTTTCATTAAGGTGCTCGAAAGGACGCCGGCCATGGACCTCGCCGACGCGGTGGCGGTCCAGGAACAAGTGCTCACCGCCCGGAGTTCCGCCTCCCCGGTCCCCGTCAACGCCTCCGCTTTGGCGCTGGATTACGAAGAAAGACTCCGAGACCTCAGGCTCCGCGGAGCCGACCCGTTGATCTACGGGAACGTCGGCGATCCGATTACGGTTATTAGCGACGAGACCAAGCAGGCCATCCGGCTCAACGCCCTGAAAGAATGGCTTACCATCGCCCCCCGCAACCAAGCGACCTACCGCTTTGCCGGGTTAGAGCGGGCGAAGGATTTAGGCGCGAGTGTACAGCTCCGCTTTAAACCCGCCGCCAGGACCGCTGCCGGAGACAACATGGTGCGGCTGGCTTTCCGCGTCAACGATCGGCCCTACGCCGACCCCCGCAACGGATCGCCCCTGCCGCCGATCCGCAACGACACGTTCCATACCGCGTATTTCCTGAGCGAGGATATCCGGGACAACGGCACGCTCGACCTGACGATCATCAACACCGGAGCCGAGCTGGGACAATCCGCGGTTTCGTTCAAACCCAACGAAGGGCTCGAGATCTTCTATAAGGTGAGGGGGTTCGAGACGAACCTGGCGAGCGGGCTGATCGTGATGTGGGTCCGGCTGGGTTTCCTCGCGATGCTCGGCCTCGCCGCCGCGACTTTCTTGGGTTTCCCGACCGCCTGCCTCGCCTGCTTCCTCGTCTTTATCACGGCCGTGGGCAGCGATTACGTGGGAAATTCTCTGCTTAACTACGCATCGATCCCGCGTGATCAAGTCCCGTGGTGGGATAAGATTTGGCTCACGGTCGGAAAGTTCGGGACCTCTGTCGGCGAAGGTGAATTTTACGACGCCTTTAAACTCGTCATCCGTTTAGTCGGCGGAGCGTTTACCTTCGTGGTGCCGCCGATGTCGCAGTACAGCCCGACTTCGCTCATCGCCTACGGCAGGGCGGTCGAGGGCTCGATGCTGCTCGGAGCGTTCGTGCGGCTTGGCGTGGTAAGTACCGGTATCGTCGGTCTATTTGCGGCCTTCGTTTTCGGCCGACGAGAAGTTGCTCAGGTCACGGTTTGAGGTCTTCTTTCGATAACGGGCTTAGCGAAAACCAATAAATCCAGGAATAACATGAATCGTCTAAAAACTAGGTTAAGTCGACTCACAAAATTGCGTTATGTCTAAAGACCGCCTCGTCCAACTCGCTGCCCTGCTCGTCATCGTCGCCGCCCTGACCGGCAGCGTGCTTTTGATCGGCCCGATCAATTCACAACGACGTGACCTCCAGCTGACCTTTGCGGTCGAAAACAACCAGGCCGACCCGCCGCAGTACGCGCTGCTTGCCGCCGGGCTGGGCAGCTTCCGCGGGGTGGCGGTCAACGCGTTGTGGCACCGGGCGGAAATGATGAAACGCGACGGGCAGTTCGCCGAGGCCAACACCCTCGCGACATGGATCACCTACCTGCAGCCCCGCTTCCCCCACGTCTGGGGCTTTCTCGCCTGGAACATGGCGTACAACATCTCCGTCGAAACATTCACGCCTCAGGAGCGTTACGACTGGGTCAACAAGGGCGTCCAGTTGATCCGAGAGCAAGGGATCCCCCACAACCCCAACGCCGTTCGCCTCTACCGCGAACTCAGCTGGATCCTGTTTCACAAGATCGGCCAAACCACCGACGACGTGAACTGGTATTACAAGGGCGAGTTTGCCCGTGAATGGGAAGAGATCTTGGGTGCAGCACCCGAGCAGCTGCCGCCGGAACTGGTGATCGCCGAAATGGGGCGGATCGCCAACATGGCCGACTACTTCTTCGCGGTCGACCTGCCAAACGTGAGGGTGAAAAACGCCCTCGCGGAAACCGCCGCAGCAGAAACCGTCCCGGGCCTCACCGACCAGCTTGAAAAGCTCGAATCGTTAGGAGTCATCGCGCTCGACGAGCGCATCCGTGAGATACGCCGCAGCCTAAGTCCGACCAATGAGGACGGGATCGAAGCCCTGGACGCGTTGATCGCCTTGATCGAGGATCAGCTTTCTCGGGCAGAGCGTAACGCGTCGGCGGTTTTTGCTGAGCGTTTCCCGCGTGCAGGACAATTGGTCGAGCAACTCCGTGAACGCGGGCTGGGGCTAGATCAGACCACGCTGCGTGCCCTGGGCAAATGCATGATGTACCTCCGGTTCCGCGACGCCGAGATCGTCGCCAACCTGTCGCCTGCCTTGCTTCCGGATGAAGCCAGACAGGTTTTGCCCCTGGTTGTTCTAGCGCTCAACGCAGAACCGAACAGCGACATGGCCGAGGGCTTTTTCAAAGAACTGCTGCCGTTTCTCCGCGCGAAAGTACTAATCGAAGACTACCGGATGCAGCCGGTCAAGATGTACCAGTACATGGCTCCGGTCCCCGAAGAAGTTCTCGAAAAAGACCCGGCCTATCCGGGCGGTTACGGGCCGCTGGATTGGCGACACCCCCATACCCATAGCCTCTACTGGGCCCGCCTCGGTGTTGAGCAGTACTTCGATCTCCGAGACGAAGCCAAGGTCGACATCCTCAACACCCAACGCCAAGCTTTACACTCTCTACAGGCCTTGAGCGACGCCGGCACCGTCGCCTTCAATCCGTTCAACCCGCCCGGGCAACAGATCGACCTCCTGCCCGACCCCGATTTCCTCGACGCGTATTTCAAGATCGTCGAGGAGACCCAAGCGATGGCCGACAACGAAGAGATGGGCGTCCGCATCCGGGCCGAGGCCTTTGAAAACGGGGAGGAAAACTTTCTTCAAAAAGCTGTTCTTTTTTCTTATCTCTACGGAAACCCGGCCCAGGCGAACCGCTTCTACGGCCGCTTGATCAAAGAATACGGCGATTCCGCCGTGAACCAGCAGAAAAGCTGGTACGGACTGCCGCTGGGTGATTTCGTAGCCATGCTGGTTTTCCAAGATGACCTGGGACGTCCGGGCATGCTTGCGTTGATCAATGCACGTTTTACCGAAGCTTTCCGTAAAGGCTTGGCTGTCGGCAACTCCCGTGGATTGGAAGTATTCAACCAGAACCTGGTACTCGTGCAGAACGTCCATAAACTCTATAACGAGAAGTTCGGCTACGAAACGGGGCTTGAGGTTGGCGGCGGCCGACTACGCCTGCCCCCGTTCCCCAAGATGGCCAACGACGCGTTTACCCAGTTCATGCTCGACCGCAAACACGATGTATTTGTTCGGCTAAACGCTTACCAAACGGCCTTCCGCTTCAGGAACAACCTGCCCTTCGCCGCCGAGACGTACCGCGACTGGGAACAGTCGATGGCCACGGAACTAAGCAACCTCGGCATCGACCCGGCCGTGGCGATCCCTCCGCCCCCGAACGTTGTTGATTCGGTCGAAGGCGCAGACAAACAGCAGGGCGGCGACACGGTCGAGCGGCAGTAGTCGGCTCGTAATAAATCAAAACATAAAATACTCATCGCTTTCGCAAGCGAAGTGGTGACTTTAGAACGGCCCTGCTCATCACGCGGGGTAGTGGTGGCTGTATTACTCCAAAATGTTTCCCATCCTCGAAAACAGTTAGCCCTGCTGGGTTTAAGTCTTTTACACGGTGACGACAAATACCAATCTGCCCATTATCCAGCCGCTTTAGTCGGCAGTTTGGTTAATCTGGGTAGAGTGGCTTAAGGTCACAAAATCATTAATTATTTGTAAAAAACTTTTATTCAGAATTGACTAAAGACAAGTAGCTGTCTAATTTTTTGAAGAGTTCCGAGGAAAATTAATCAAAGAGAGCTTTTTAGTTATACAGCTTAATCCGGGAATAGGAGACAGAAAATGAAGTTTGTTGTGTGTCTATTTTTCGTGGGATCGATCATATTGGCGGGTAACTCCACGCAAGCCGCATTTGTGAGCAGCTTCGAACGAACAACTAACGATGGGGTATTTACACTGACCCCCCAGCAGGCCGCAGATTTAGGAAGCCCAACGGCTGACCGGATCGGTTTTTTCCGTATCCGAGACAACAGAGACGGTGATAATTTTGAGCCGGGGGATACTTTTGACCAGACGAGCATCCTCGCTTCGGTGACCTCAAATGCAGGTGCGATCATCGATATTCTTAACGGTGAAAACGCTGGCCTCACCTACACCGGTGAGTTTTATGAGTCTTTGGGGGTTACAACGATTGGTGCCTCGGATAGCTTCTTCCGGGGTGTGGCTTTTACGTTCAACAGCTCTTCTGGAAATATTGTTTTTAGAGGGAGCTCAACTTTTGACCCTGGAACAACTTCGGGTGCTTTTGTCCCGATCCCCGAGCCGGCCTCGTTGACGCTACTCGCCGCCGGCGCCCTGTGCCTTACTCGTCGCCGTAAGGTGTAAACCACCGCGATTCTTGGTATCCAAAAAACCCGGCAAGTCGCCGGGTTTTTTAGCTATTTAAGTATCTGATAGGGCGTTGATTTATCTGTTCTTCGTCTAGCTAGAAAGACTCGACGACGGGGAGGTCGCCGACGATGGGAGCGGCGTAGTCGCGGAAGGACTCGGCGATGTCGCAGCCGTCGAGGATGTACTTCGGGTCGAGGTGCTGGGTGAGGGCGGCGACCTCCTTGATCTCGATACGCTTGTATTCGATGTTGTAAGCGCCGCCGGGGGTGCGGATCATGGCGATGGATCCGGACTTGTGTTCGCCGGCGAGGGCGTGCTTGACGGCTTCGCGGCCGCACTGTCGGGCTTCGGCCTGGTCGACGGCGCTGGCGCAGCCTACGAACGAGCGTTGTAGGTAGCCGAAGGTGTCGGCACGCACGCGGAGCTTCTGGCCGAGTTTTTCGCCGAGCTTGGTCTTGACGAGGTCGGCGAGGAGGTCGCCGAGGGCCCCGGTGCCGGAGAGCTGGACGTTGCCGTGTGCGTCTTTCTCGACTTCGTCTTGGAGCTTGGTCATCATCGGGTTGCCGTCGGCGTCGTGGATGCCTTCAGAGACGGCGATGAGGCAGCGGCCGAGCTTGGTGTATACGCGTTCGACGTCGGCGAGGAATTTTTCTTCGCTGAAGTCGGCCTCGGGGACGTAAACGAGGTGCGGGCCGTCTTCTTTGCCGGGGCGGCGGCCGAGGACCGAAGCAGCGGTAAGGAAGCCAGCGTGGCGGCCCATGACGATGTTGATCTTGATGCCGGGGAGGGCGGCGTTGTCGAGGTTGTCGCCCATGAAGGCCTGGGCGACGAACTTGGCGGCGCTGCCAAAGCCGGCATCAAGATCAACATCGTCATGGGCCGCCACGCTGGCTTCCTTACCGCTGCTTCGGTCCTCGGCCGCCGCCCC
>JBCDJW010000018.1:0-82392 GCA_038747275.1 Planctomycetota bacterium
AGCATCTCGTCTTCGGGCATCTCGTAGGCGCCGACTTCGATCATGTTCAGGCCGTCTTCGTGGCCGCAGAGCAGCATGTCGAGGTCGGAGTAGGCGTCCTGGGCGGCGGTGGGCATGACAACGAACTCGCCATCAACGCGGCCGACGCGGACGTTGCCGACGGGGCCGAGGAACGGGGCGTCGCTGAGGTGCAGCGCAGCCGAGGCGGCGATGCCGGCGAGGACGTCGGGCTCGTTCTGGCCGTCGGCGGCCATGACCCAACACTGGATCTGGACTTCGTCGAAGTAGTTGGGCGGGAACAGCGGCCGGATAGGCCGGTCGATGTTCCGCATGGTCAGGATTTCTTTTTGGTTCGGGGCGCCTTCACGCTTGCGGAAGCCGCCGGGGAACTTGCCGGCCGCGGAGAGTTTTTCGCGGTAGTCGACGGTGAGCGGGAAGAAGTCGAGGCCGGGCCGGGGGTTCGAGCGGACCGCGGTGCCGAGCACGACGGTTTCGCCGTACTGCACCATAACGGCGCCGCCGGCCTGCTTGGCGATGACGCCGGTTTCGATGGAGAGGGTGCGGCCGCCGATTTCGAGTTCGACGCGGGTCTGACCGGATAAAGCCATGAGAGAAAGTCCTTGCGCGGATCGCGCGGTGTCGCTTCGCCGGTAGCAGCACGGGACTTTGAAGGAGCAGGAGAGCGGAGAATCGCGGCGGGCGAGATTATCGGCTCTCTTGCTCGGCGTGTCCGTTTGCGGGGAGGCGGAGCGGGAGGGAAGGATGTCGGGCGACCGTCCGTTGGTCGGCCCGGATGAAAAAACACGCCGCGGCGGTAGGCCGAGGCGTGCGGGGTGGTTTTTTGGTTTTACTTACGCAGGCCGAGCTTCTGGATCAGGTCGAGGTAGCGCTGGCGGTCGATGCGGGCTAGGTACTTGAGCAGCCGCGACCGCTTCGAGACCATCTGCAGCAGGCCACGCTGCGAGGCGTAGTCGTGCTTGTGCGACTTGAGGTGCTCGGTCAACTCGCGGATGCGGGTGGTGAGCACGGCGACTTGAACCTCGGGGCTGCCCGAGTCTTTCTCGTCGCGTTGGAATTCCTTGATAACTTCGGCTTTGCGTTCGGCGGTGATGCTCATGGGTTTGGGGCTTTCAAAAAGTGGGGCGGGTCACCTGTCGGCCAGCTTAATGCCTGTTTAGGTTAGAAATTAAGCCGGATCGAAGGTCTAGACAGACACCTTGCCTGCCGTAAATTTAGCCCAACAAAATAGCAAAATCGGGCTTGTGAGGCAAAATCTGGGTCAGCGGTAGGCTTATAGAGAATTCAGGGCCTTGCCGGCGATGGCTGGCCGTAGATTTTCTCGTACAAATCGTGGGAGATTTCGGCGGCTTCGGCCCGATTTTCGGGGGTGTCGTCCCAGTATTTCTTGATATTGGGCACCAAGGCCTCCATCTCCGACCGCACGAACTCCGAGCCGGCGGCGGACGGGTCGTCGGCCTTGACTTCGGTGATCAGCTCGGCGAATCGGGCTTTGAGGCGTTTAACGTCGTCGGCGTAGGCGGGGTCGTCGTAGACGTTGTGGTTTTCGCCGGGGTCTTTTTCGAGGTCGTAAAGCTCCCAGCCGGGCGGGGTGCGGAAGCCGGTGATCTCGATGCCGGTGATGTCGGGGCGTTTGAGGGGCAGGCCGTGGAAGAAGACGAGCTTGAAGCGTTCGGTCCGCATGGCTAGGTGGCCGGGCACTTCGTGGTGGACCATGTGCATCCAGTACTGGTAGAACGCGGCGTCACGCCAGCCGTCGGGTTTTTCGCCGGTTTCGAGGATCGAGCGGAAGCTGCGGCCTTGCATGTATTCGGGGGTTTCGGCGCCGGCGAAGTCGAGGAGGGTCGGGGCGAAGTCGATGTTTTCGATCAAGGCGTCGGACGTGGTGCCGGCGGGGATCGACTTGGGGTAGCGGATGATGAAGGGCATCTTGAGCGACTCTTCGTAGGCCCAGCGTTTGTCCTGGTAGTCGTGTTCGCCGAGCCACATGCCTTGGTCGCTGGTGTAGATGATGATGGTGTTGTCGTAGAGGTTGTTCTCTTTGAGGTAGGCGACAACGCGGCCGATGTTGTCGTCGACGCCTTTGACGCAGCGGAGGTAGCGTTTGAGGTAGAGCTGGTAGGCCATGCGTTTGGCTTCCAGGTCTGTGGGGCCGTTGCTCGGGTCCCAGTCTCTGGCGTTGTGGGGGCGTTGGGGGGCGACGAAGTCGTTGGCGTAGCTGCGGCGGTAGTGGCGTCGGCCGACTGAGGTGCCGATGACGCCGTGGAGTTCGCCGTCGACGCCGCGGGTCGCGACCGAGCCGTGGTCCGGGTCGCTGTAGAGGCTGGCGGGCTCGGGGATGTGGACTTCTTCGAGGTAGTCGGCGTAGCGCGGGGCGTATTCGAAGTAGTCGTGCGGGGCTTTGTACTGGAGCTTCAGGAAGAACGGGGCGTCGCCGTCTTGGTTCTGCTCGGCCAACCAATCGAGGGCGAGGTCGGTGATGACGTCGGTGCTGTGGCCTTCGAGTTTGACGGGCTTCTCTTGGCCGCGGATGTAGAACTCGGGATCGAAATACAGGCCCTGGCCGGGCAGGACCTGGTAGTGGTCGAAGGCTTCGGGGCGTTTTTTCAGGTGCCACTTGCCGATGACCGCGGTCGTGTAGCCGGCGGCTTTCATTTCGTGGGCGAGGTATTGACGCTCGGGCGGCAGGGCGTCGTCGAGGGTCGGGACGCCGTTGATGTGGCCGTACTGGCCGGTCATGACCGAGCCCCGGCTCGGCGTGCAGATGCTGTTGGTACACAGCGTCGCGTCGAGCCGCATGCCTTCGGCGGCGATCTGGTCGAGGGTGGGGGTGGGGTTCAGCTCGGCCAGCCGGCTGCCGTAGGCCCCGATGGCCTGGCTGGCGTGGTCGTCGGACATGATGTAGATGATGTTGGGTTTTTCGGCGGACACGGAGGCGGCCCCTATCACGAGATGGATTGAAATCAACGCAACCGCAAAAGCGGCTCGGTGTATGAATCTGCAGATCATAGTCACTCCTAAAATTGATTCGGCGAAGCTTTACTTATGTACTTTAGCGTGCGGAAGCCGAAATACATCCAGAGTCGCGATACGAGATCGCTTCGAAAGTACTGCGCATAATTTTGACGGGATCAATTTTGTTAACCACTACCAACGGGTAGGGTCAGCACCGGCCCGGAGTTTCGGATGTTGCCGGCCTGCATCGCGAAGAGTTGGCTGATGAGGGCGAACGTCGTCTTGCTGCTGAGGTCGCTGTCGCTGACATAAAACCAGCGGTTACGGTACTTGACGCTGACGTAGGCGTTGGAGGGCGCGAGCCAGCCGGTGCGGACGCGGAAGAGGCCGGCGGTTTCTTTCTGCCAGTCGACCGGTTTGCCGTTGGCGTACTGGGCGGTAAATACCCGGCCTTCCTCGATATCGTTTTCGGGGACGTCGACACCTTGAGACAGATAGAACATCGCTGACATCAGAGACCGGGGCACGATCGCCACGGTGTCGTCGCGGTCGGTGTTGGCGGCCTGGGCGATGTCGTATTCGAGGATTTCGGGGTCGATATCGAGCGTTTCTTGGATGTAGGAGGTCGGTTTCTGCAGGCCTACGTCGGGGGCGATACGCAGCTGGGATTTGTCTTTTTGGCGTCCAAACGTAAGCAGCCCTGCACGTTGTAGGTCGCGGAAGCTCTGAATGATCCTTTGGAACCGGCGGAAATCCGGGTCGAGTTCGGGGGTAGGGCCTGAGGCGCCGGGAGCGTTCTGGATGCCGTTGATCGACTGCAAGGTCAGGCCGAACAAGGTATCCACCGGCCAGCCGGCGTTGTAGAGCAGGGTTAGCTTGTCTTCGTTGACCGGCTCGAGCATCTGCTGGATAAACGCTTGGCCGACGACGGGGCGGTAGCTGATCGTGGGCCGTTCGAAGTAGTTCAGGTTGCCGCTGACGTTGAAGTTCTCGGCGTTGGACGGCACGATGGAGGTGCTGCCGTTGAGGCGGGTCTCGAAGTTGAACTGGGTGTTGATGCTGGCGATCTGAAGGATCGTCGGGGTATCGCGGTAGCGGAGGCGGATGATGTTGAGCAGCAACTCCTGGTCGCTGGTGAACTGTACGGACTTGTTGTAATCAAGCCGGCCGCCACGGATGGCTTGGGGGCCGACCACGGCACAGCCCGTGAGGGTGGCGGCAGAGAGACAGACCAAAACGCAGAGGGAACGGAGACTCAACATGTTTGGGAACCTGCTTAGAGAAGCGCGGATACTTTCATTTCGGCGACCGTGCTGTTGAAGCTTGAACCAAGCCCCGGGCCGAGCGGGTTTGGGGGGGCTTGGCTTGATAGACTCCGTGCATGACCGAAAACACAACTCAGTCTTCTTCGCCTAGGAGCTACACCGCTTCGCATGCTGCTCACGTCCGGGCCCGGCGGGTGATGCCGGGCGGGGTCAACTCGCCGGTCCGGGCCTACCAAGCGGTGGGCCGCGATCCTGTCACCATTGTATCGGGCAGCGGTGCGGTCGTGACGGATGTCGACGGCAACGAATACGTCGACTACGTGTGCTCGTACGGCCCACTGATCCTGGGCCACGCCCCCTCGGAAGTGACCTCCGCTCTGGCGAAAGCGGCCCAGAAGGGCACCAGCTTCGGGATGCCGACCGAGGCGGAGACGGTGCTGGCGGAAAAGGTGGTCGAGGCGGTCCCGGGGGTCGAGGTGGTGCGGTTCGTGAACTCGGGGACCGAGGCCGCGATGTCGGCGATCCGGCTGGCCCGGGCGGCTTCGGGCAAAAACAAGATCATCAAGTGCACCGGCTGCTACCACGGCCACACCGATTCCCTCTTAGTTAGTGCAGGCAGCGCCGCGACGACGCTGGGCGTTCCGTCTAGCCCGGGTGTTCCCCGGTCGGTGACCGAGCACACGCTGCTGGTTCCGTTTAACGATTTGGATGCGGTGCGGGACGTGATGGAGGCTCACGGTGATGACATCGCGGCGATGGCCGTGGAGCCGATCGCCGGGAATATGGGCTGCGTCCCGCCGCAGGACGGTTACCTGCAGGGTCTGCGTGAACTCTGTGACGAGTTCGGGATCTATCTGCTGTTTGACGAGGTGATGACCGGGTTCCGGGTCGACTACGGCGGGGCCCAGAAGCTCTACGGCGTCAAGCCCGATCTGGTCTGCCTGGGCAAGGTCGTCGGCGGGGGGTTGCCCTGTGCGGCCTACGGGGGTAAGGAAGAGGTCATGCGGCAGGTCGCACCCGACGGGCCGATGTACCAGGCCGGCACTTTGAGCGGTAACCCCTTAGCGATGGCGGCAGGTACGGCGACCCTCGATGCGCTAGCGGCAGACGATTTCGCCGCCTACGCCACGCTGGAATCGATCTCCGCGGGACTCGAATCGGGTCTGCGTGAGGCCGCGGCGGCGGCCAACTGCCCGATCTACCTCACCCGTGTTGGCTCGATGCTCTGCCCGTTTTTCGTCGACGCCCACGGCGAAGAGGTCCACAACTACATCGACGCGACCGCGACACGCACCGACCGCTATGCAGCGTTCTTCGGCACGATGTTGGACGAAGGCGTGATGCTCGCCCCCGCCGCGTTCGAGGCGTGGTTCGTTTCGATTACACACGACGAGGCGTGCATCGCCAAAACGCTGTCGGCGGCCGAGAAAGCCTTCGTCGTCGCTGCGGCGATCGATTAATTCCGTTTCGTTTGAAGGCCCTGCCTGAGCTGGAATGAAATAGGCTTTACGCCCCGACCTGGCGGGTGATATTATTTAAGCATGAAAAATTTCCTGCTTGCAGTCACGGCGGCTTTCTTTGCCGCTCTCATCTGTTTCCCATCAAGCTCACGCGCTGAAACCAAGCCAAACATCGTGGTGATCATGGCCGACGATCTGGGCCCCGGCGACGTCGGCTACTACCACCGGCTGCGCACGGGTAAGAAGCCCTTTGTCGCGACCCCTTATATGGATGCGTTGGCCCGTGGCGGGATGCGGTTCAGCGACGGGCATTCATCCACGGCCCTATGTTCGCCCACCCGCTACTGCGCGATGACCGGCAACCTCAACCACCGCAGCGTCGCACCGTGGGGCGTGTGGAGCTCGTTCCGCAAAACACCGATCACGAAGGCCGACGCGACGCTGGGCCGGGTGGCGAAACGTGGCGGTTTGACCACGGGATTCATCGGTAAGTATCACCTCGGCGGCGACTTCATGAACGCCGCCGGTACCGAGGTCTACCGCGGCGCGAATCACAAAGCCCGCCCCGAACAGGTCGACGTCTCCCGGATCGTCGGCAGCGGGCCGCAACAGATCGGCTTCGACTACAGCTTCACCATGCCCGCCGGCATCCAGGGCCCGCTCTACACCGCTTACGAAAACGGCGAGTGGTACAAGTTCTCGGAAGAATCGCAGCTGGTCTATCTGGATAAAAACTCGGCGCTCGACCCCGCGTTTGTTTCCGACAAGGGCCCGGGCGTGGGCGACTCGCATTGGGACACCCGGGCCGTTGGGCCGATGCTGGCCGACAAAGCCTCAAGCTTCATCCGCGAGCAGGCGGGCGCGGATAAACCTTTCCTGCTGGTGTTCTGGAGCCCGATGGTCCACATCCCGCACCTGCCCCCCAAAGAATTCAACGGCCGCCGCATCGCCGGCCAAGGCCCGACGCCCCACGTCGACATCATCGCCGACTTCGATCAACAGGTCGGCGCGATCGTCGACACCCTCAAGGAACAAGGCGTTTACGACAACACGCTGATCTTTCTTTTCTCGGACAATGGCGGGCTTCGCGACGGCAAGGCCGAGAAGCTCGGCCACATCTCGTTCAACGGGCTGCGGGGATCGAAGAATCAGCCCCACGAGGGCGGCCACCGCGTGCCGTTCTTCGCCGTCTGGCCCGACAAGATCAAGCGAAACACCGAATCCGCACAGCCCGTGGCGGGTCGCGACATCGTGGCGACCATCGCCGACGTCTTGGACGTAAAGCTCAGCCGGAAGCAGGCGATGGACTCGCTTAGCCTGCTGCCGGTGCTCTTGGGGGAGGCCGAAGACGACCTCGACCGCTTCCTGCCGTTGCAAGGCGGAAGCAACCACGAGCTCATCCACCGCGAGGGCCCGTGGAAGCTCATCATCGACAGTAACCACCCCCAGACCGAGTTCAAAAAGATCGCTCTCTTCAACCTCTACGACAACCCGCTCGAAGTCGAGGAGCAGAACCTGCTGAACCACCCCGACCACGCCCAGCGGGCGAAAGACATGTACGACGAGTACATGGCCTGGCGCGAGAGCGGCAAGCGATCGACCCCGGTATTGAACCGATCCGCAAATTAAACGGGCCGGGTTCGGCCCCAATCTCCGGTTTTTTCCAGCCCCGTCGGCCCAATGCCGGCGGGGTTTTTGTTCCCCCGCGTGGTTTGTTTCACCTGATAAAATGCTCGACTCGACACACTATCACCCTCCAATAGGCCCGCCATGTTCACCCTCCTCGCCGCCGACAAACTCGCCCAAGAAGGCCTCGACTTCATCACCAGCCAGCCCGACGCGAAGCTGCTCGACCGCCCTGATTTGGTCGACCTGAAAAAAGACAAGGGGCAGGAAGCGGTCGACGAAGAGGTCGGCAAGCTCCTCGCCGCCGGCGGGGTCCACGCCATGGCCGTCCGCTCGGGGATCAAGGTCACGCCCGCCATGCTCGAAAACCCCGGCGAGCTCAAGGTCATCGCCCGGGCCGGCGTCGGCGTCGACAACATCGACCTCAACGCCGCGACCGCGAAGGGCATCCTCGTTGTTAATACCGCCGAGGCCTCGACCATCACCACCGCCGAACACGCCTTCACACTCATGATGGCGCTCTTGCGTAACATCGGGCCCGCTTACAAAACCATGGCTTCCGGCGGCTGGGACCGCAATAAATTTAAGGGCCGGCAGCTCCACGGCATGACCGTCGGCGTCGTCGGCCTCGGGCGTATCGGTCGCACCTTCGCCGAGCGGGCTCTGGCCTTCGGCATGACGGTTGTCGGCTACGACCCGTTCGTCAACGACGACCTCCAGCTCGGCAACCACACCGTCAAGACCTTCCGCAGCTTCGCCGACATGGTCCCGCACGTCGACGTGATGTCGTTCCACGTGCCTAAGACCCCCGAGACCACCGGCATGCTCAACGACGAAACCTTTGCGCTCTGTCGCAAGGGCGTCTACGTTGTCAACGCGGCCCGCGGCGGCATCGTAGACGAAGATGCGGTCGTTAAGGCCTGCGACTCCGGCCAGTGCGGCGGGGCGGCGCTCGACGTCTACACCAGCGAGCCGCCCGCGGAAGACTCGCCGCTGCGCAGCCACCCGAAGATCCTGGTCACGCCGCACCTTGGCGCGAGTACCGAGGAAGCGCAGACCGCGGTGTCGGTCGATGCCGCCAAGGCCTGCCTGGCCTATCTCCGCGGTGAAGGTATTTCCGGGGCGGTCAACGCCGGCGGCGTCCGCGTCGACCTCACCGATCAGCAAACCGCCTACGTCGACCTCGCCGACCGCATGGCCCGCCTCATCAGCCCGATGGTCACCCGCGGCATCAGCCAACTCGACATCGAGATCTGCGGCGCCGACCTCGGCCCCGCCGCCGGCACCATCGAACGCACCGCTCTCGTCGGCCTGCTCCAACGCCACTTCGACACCCCGCTCAACGTCATCAACGTCGGCAGCGTCGCCGACCAACGCGGCATCGAGACCCGCATTACCCAGCTCGACCACTCCAAGTCGTCTCCCACTCAGCTCGCCTTCACCATCCACGGCCCCCGCAGCCAGGTCGACAGCCAACCCGACCACGAGGCCGACAAGGTCCGCCGGATCGTCGGCCGGGTCTACGACGACCTCCAGCCCCGCGTCGTCGAGATCAACGGCTACGCGATGGACATGGTCCCCGCCGGCCACATGGCGATCATCCAGAACGACGACCGCCCCGGCATGATCGGCCTGGTAGGCAGCGAGTTTGGCAAGGCCAGCGTCAACATCGCCGACATGACCATCAGCCGCCGCGAAAACCCCGACGGCAGCGGCGCGACCGCGCTGATGCTCCTGAAACTCGACGAGGCCGCAAGCTACGAACTCAACGACGCCCTTGCCGAGCGCGACGGCATTCTGAAGATCGCGTCGGTGCATCTGGCCGAGGCGTGATTCCAATTTAACTTTAGGTTGGATCGCAGATAGTTCCGGAGGTCCGAATGTCGCTGCAGATTCAATATCAAAGCAATGAGCTGACCCTGAATCAGGAGCCCGAATATGGCTTCTGGGTCGGAAGCTTTAATCACGGTGAAATCCCTATTGCTGTGGAACTCGATAGCGAATATCCCTCACCTCGAGAGCAACAGCTGCATGCCGTAGGCTTGATTATTGAACGTTTGTTAGATCAAGGGCTTGACATCTACTATTCGAAAATTTGGGACTTTTTTCAGATCTATCGTGAGAATAGCCTGGAGACAGGCAATATCTGGGCTGAAGACTTTGAAGGAATAAAGGGGATAGCAGACATGGAAAATAGCATCGAAAGCTATGGCGTTTTTTCATTCGATGGAGTCTTAGCTGGTCTGACCGTGAAGACTACACTTGAATGTCGCTGGTATTCACCGGGTGGGGTGTCAATCGAATTTGACGAATCAGGGAAATTTCTGGGGATTTTTGATTCCTAGGAAGAAGTAGGGCGGTCCAAGTAAATCATTTCGTGGGCAACCCCAACTGCTCCATCACCTGCTGCAAATCATCCCAAACCTTTCGCCGATTTTCGGGCGTGTAGGAACGCAACAAGAAGGCAGGGTGGAACGTCGGCATCACGGCGACCGGCGGATCGACGAGGTTGTATTGGTGCCAGTTTCCACGGAGGCGGGTGACGCCTTCTTTGGTGTCGAGCAGGAGCTTGGCGGCGGGGCCGCCGAGGGTGAGGATGACCTTGGGGGCGATGATCTCGATCTGGCGTTTGAGGTAGATGCCGCAGTCGGCCGCCTCGGCGGGGGTGGGCGTGCGGTTGTTCGGCGGGCGGGACTTGACCACGTTGGCGATGTAGACCTGCTCCCGGCTCAGGCCCATCGCGCCGAGCTGCTTGTCGAGCAGTTGGCCCGACGGCCCGACGAACGGCCGGCCTTGGCGGTCTTCCTCGGCGCCGGGGCCTTCGCCGACGACCATGAGCTGGGCGGCGGGGTCGCCTTCGCCGAAGGCGATCTGGGTGTAGCCGGTGTTCTCGTGGCAGAACTTGCAGTACTGGGCGTGTTCGTCGGCGAGCGCGGCCAACGCCTCGGCCTTGCCTGCCGGGTCGGCCGGGACCGGCTCGCGGGGCAGCAGCGGGGCGGCAGGTGCGTTAGAGGGTGCGGCAGATCGCGGTTCGTTCGCCGAGTCGGCGGTTTGTGGTGTGGCTTCGACCGAAACGGCTCGTCGCGGCACGGCGTCGATGCCGAGCAGCCGGTCGGTCTCGACATGCTGTCGTAGGACTCGGGTTGCGCGGGCGTGATCCATCGCCGGGAAGGATACCGCGCGGCTACCGGCCGCGGTTTGGGTAGGGTTAACCCAGATGTTAAGATGCCCCTCGGTGGAACGGTTTGGCGGTTCGTCGGATCCGTCACCCACCCCGCCCGAGAGCTTGCTGACCCGCTCTGCCCGAGAATCTCTGCTGATGTCTACCACCACGACTCCCGATGCACCGTCTGCGGTTTCCGAAGACGAGGTGCAAGCCATGATCGACCGCCTCAACCTCAAGCCCGGCCACGCCGCGGTCGTCGGCCTGCAGTGGGGCGACGAGGGCAAGGGCAAGGTCGTCGACCTGCTGACCGCAGGCTTCGATGTCGTCGCCCGCTACAACGGCGGGGCCAACGCCGGGCACACCGTCTGCGTCGGCGACAAGAAATACGCCTTGCACCTCATCCCCTCGGGCATCCTCTACCCCGACAAGCTCAACGTGCTGGGCAACGGCGTCGTCATCGACCCCGAGCAGGTCGTCAAAGAAATCACCGGCTTACGGGAACAAGGCCTGAAGCTCGACGACAACTTCGTCATCAGCGACCGGGCCCACGTCGTCCTGCCGTACCACAAGACTCAGGACGCGCTGCAGGAAGCGGCCTACGTCATGCCCAACGAACTCGATCAAACCATCGAGGGCATCGGCACCACCGGCCGCGGCATCGGTCCTTGCTACGCCGATAAAGCGCTGCGTTCGACGGCGATCCGGATGAGCGACCTCCGCGATTTCGAGGCGCTCAAGCATAAGCTGCACCGCATCGTCCCGATCAAGAATGCCACACTCGCGGCGTTGGCTCAGTATGCCGGGCTAGAGCACACACCGATCGTGGTCGAGGCGCTCTTGCGTTGGCTCGAGCCCTTGGCGAAGCAGTTGGTGCCGCACCTGACCGACGGCGCGGCGGTACTACACGAACGGATCGCCCAGGACGAGCGCATTCTTTTCGAAGGTGCCAACGCCACGCTGCTCGACATCGACCACGGCACATATCCTTATGTCACCAGCAGCAACTGCTCGTCGCTGGGCGTGCACACCGGCACCGGCGTCGCCGGCCACCACGTCACCAACGTCATCGGCATCGTCAAGGCCTACCAGACCCGCGTCGGCGGTGGACCGATGCCTACGCAACTCGACGACGAGACCGGCGACCGCATCCGCGAGGTCGGCCGGGAGTACGGCACGACCACCGGCCGACCCCGACGCTGCGGCTGGCTGGACCTTGTCGCCCTTAAATACACCGCCACCGTCAGCGGCGCGACCGGCTTGGCGATCATGCTGCTCGACGTCCTCGCTGGCTTGCCTGAACTCAAGGTCTGCACCGCCTACGAGATCGACGGCCAAACGACAACGAACTTCCCCGCCGACATCGACGTACTCTCGAAAGTAACTCCCGTCTACGAAACCCTGCCGGGCTTCCCCGAGGACGTCACCGACTGCCGCGACTTCGACTCGCTGCCCGAAGCGGCCCGCGGGTACCTGAAGTTTATTGAGGACTTCCTCGGCGTGCCGATCGTAATGGTGAGTGTCGGCCCGAAACGGTCGCAGAGTATCTTCCGCTAACCCCCGGAATACCGGAATCTTCGAAACCACCGGTACGATTTATCGCCATGTCCGACGATCAAGGGAAAACGCTGCCCCGCCACCTCGCCGTCATCATGGACGGCAACGGCCGATGGGCGACCGCCCGCGGGATGAACCGCAGCAAGGGCCACCTCGCCGGGGCCGAGGCCGTCCGTCCGATCGTCACCCACTGCTCCGACCTCGGCCTCGAAGCGATCACGCTCTATTCGTTCAGCACCGAAAACTGGACCCGGTCCCACGACGAGGTCAGCTTCCTCATGGACCTCTACGTCCAGTACCTCGTCTCCGAACGGCCGATGTTCCTCGAAAACAACGTCCGCTTCATCCAGGTCGGCCGCCGCGACGGCCTGCCCCCGCAAGTCTTGGACGAGCTGGACGCGACCGCGGCGATGACGGAGGCCAACACCGGGCTGACCATGGCCCTCGCCCTCAACTACGGCAGCCGGACCGAGATCACCGACGCCGTTCGCGACATCGCCCGCCAGGTCCAGGCCGGTACCCTCGACCCCGAGCACATCACCCCCGACACGATCAACGCCCACCTCTATACCGCCGGCCTCCCCGACCCCGACTTGCTCATCCGTACCGCTGGCGAGATGCGCTTGTCCAACTACCTGCTTTGGCAGTTGAGTTATGCCGAGTTGTACGTCTCCGACGTCTGCTGGCCTGACTTTGACGTCGCCGAATTGGATAAAGCCTTCGCCGCCTACACCGACCGCACCCGGAAATTTGGGGCGGTGGTTTGAATTTGCGGAGAGCGTTAAAAAAAGTTTGATTTGTGCAGCAAAATTGATGGATATGACTTCCGCACGGCACGAAAAAAATATTTTTATTGATGTGATCAAGCTCGGATTGATCGCCGTGCTATTTTTTGTTCCCGCAACGGCTTATTCAGACATCTTCGATAAGATGGATCGTCTTGAAGAGAAAGTCGCCGACGCCAAATCTCACTTAGAAAATGCATCGTATACCCGGGCAAGCAAAATCTATCTCGGTTTATGGCGGAACCGCTACAATAACAGAGAACTGATGGTCGATATGCACTCGGCTAACATGGTCAGCGATCTGTCTGCTCTGGTTGAAAACCACGACAAGTCAAGGGATTTTTTTGTTTCTCAGCGGGAGCTGCTGGAGCGCAAGGGCGGTCCGCCGACTCGGATCGATCCTCTGAATGATTGGATCGTCGTTAATCAGATCTTGGGCGATTCTGAGCGTACGTTGTCTTGGTACGACCAGCAGCTGGATGATCCAGATTTACTCGCCGAACTGCGTAACGTGCGTACTGTTCTTTCGCGACAGTTAATCGCGGCGGATCGTTGGTCGGACTTGTGGCCGATGTACCCCGATCCCTTGGGAGAAATTACGCAATTCGGCGAACGCCTGAACCCGAAACGTCAAAATTTACCCCGTGGGATGTCCGGCCCATCAAGAGACATTATTGAAAGAATGGTTGAGCAGCGAAAAGAGATGGCGGCCTTGACTTTCGATTGGCATATTCCGCGTCAGTACGCAGTGGTTGTCGCCAGCGGCCGACCAGAGCTTGCGGAGCAGGTCTGGAATCATGTATTGAGCTATCGTCGGGTACCTGAACTGCAAGTGGCAATGCTTGAGCAAGCAGTTGAAAGTGGTTTTGCAGACCAAACCCACCTTGCAAAGATGAAGAAAATTAAAGCGGGTACGCCCGGGCTTTATCCCCTGCAGGTCAAACTCGAATCGCAACTTTCTGCTGTCGAGACAGATACCGCTGGGCAAGATGATGAGATATCAGCGGCCTCCACTTCAGAGGAAGCTGAAGTGGGAGACGTTCCGGCTAGCAGCTCGATATTTGGGGATTGATTAATCGTTGCTGAGCTCTTGCTGATGGCTCTAATACTCAAGCGTTCGAAACCTTGCCAAGCATGCCGACGCCCAGGAGGATCAACGCCAGCCCGCCCGCTTGCGAAAGACCAAATGGCTCGCCGAGTATCGTGACGGCTGCGATCGTGGTGACCACCGGGCCGACGTTGCCGGCTGCGCTGGTCCTCCCGGCCCCGATGCGGTCGATCGCTTCTGAGAGCATAAAGCTCGGCAGCACTGTGCAGACCGCGGCCAGGAAAATCCCCGCGGTGACGGCCGGCAGCGAAAACACGGTCAGCCACGATGCCTCGCTGAGTTTTAGTCGGACGACGTTGTGCGTCACGATTGCTAGTGTGGCTGCGATCATCGCCACGCAGGTGAACAGCTTCGGCCCCATCCGCCGGATCGTCACCTTGGCGAAGATGACGTAGAACGCAAAGAGTAGCGCCGCGGAGAACACCAGCCCGATACCCCAGGCCGCGTCGGGGCCGACCGATTGCGCTTCGGCGCGGAAGACCAGGATGATGCCCGCATACGAGAGTATCAACGCTAATGCGTGGCGGCGGGTGAACCGCTCGCCCAGCAGCAGCCAGGAGAGCCCGGCGGTAAGGATCGGGTAGGTGAACAAAACCATGCGTTCGAGCTGAGCCGAGATAAAACGCATCCCGGTGAAGTCCAGCCAGGTGCAGACGTAGTAGCTCAACACCCCCAGGCCCGCCGCGGCCGCGAACGTTGCGCGGGACGGCGAGGCCGACGCGGTTGCGTAGGCCCGGCGTAACACCAGCCCACCGACCACAACGTAGACCGGCAGCGACATCGCCATCCGCCAGAGCATCAGCGTCTCGACGTTGACACCCTGGGTTAACGCGAGTTTCACCACAACGCCCTTGAGCGAGAACAGGGCAGCGCTGGAGAGCGCCAGGATCAGGCCGATGCGCTGTTGGTGGTGGCTCATTGTTTGGGGCGTGGGGTGAGTCATGGGGTGCCGATCAATGCGGCCGGAGCTTCCCCGAACGACAACCGGCCGCGGGGAGCCGCGGCCGGGGGAGGGTTGTTTTAAATCAACGTGAAATCCGGCCGCGTTAGACGAGGAGGGTAAGGAGCCAGGTATTAGCGGCGGTGCGTGGATTCATCGGGCTTAGAAAATAGAACGTGGTCGAGGCTTTGGCAAACCGTGTGTTCGCCGATTTAAGTTTGGGTACGGATCGGCCGGGGCTACATCGCATTTCGTATGATGAACACATGGCAATCGACCAACCCCAACGCCCCCGAAGGAACCGACGCAGCGCCGCGATCCGTGCGATGACGGCCGAGACCCGGCTCGACGCGGGGCAGTTGATCTACCCGCTGTTTATGCACAACGAAGGCCGCGATGTCCCCCTCGAGTCGTTGCCGGGCCAGGCCCGCTGGTCTCTCGGCGGACTGGTCGACGAGGTCGGGCGGGCCGCGGCGTTGGGCGTTGATAAGGTGGTGCTGTTTCCAAAAATCGACGACGGACTGAAGAGCGAGACGGCCGAGGAGGCGTACAACCCCGCCGGCTTGGTCCCGCAGGCGGTCCAAGCGATCAAGCAGACTTATCCCGAGGTCTGTGTGCTGACCGACGTTGCGCTCGATCCCTATTCGGCCGACGGGCACGACGGATTGGTCAACGAACACGGCGTGATCGAAAACGACGTGACGGTCGAGGTGTTGGTGAAGCAGGCGTTGTGCCATGCCGAGGCGGGCGTTGATATCGTCGCGCCCAGTGACATGATGGACGGGCGGGTCATCGCGATCCGCCGAGCGCTTGATGCTAAGGGCTATACCGACGTCTCGATCATGGCTTATTCCGCGAAATACGCCTCGGCGTACTACGGCCCGTTTCGAGGCGCGCTGGACTCGGCGCCCAAAGCTTCAGCTGACGGTAAGCCAATCCCGGGGGATAAAAAGACGTACCAGATGGACCCGGCTAACGTGCGGGAGGCACTTCGTGAGGTCGCGTTGGACGAGGCCGAGGGGGCGGACTTCGTGATGGTTAAACCAGCGGGGCCTTACCTCGACGTAGTTCGAGCGGTGCGAGAACACACTCAACTTCCGGTCGCGGCGTACCAAGTCAGCGGCGAATACCTGATGATCAAGTCGGCGGCGGCCAGCGGGTGGGTCGAAGAGAAAAACGTCGTGATGGAAAGCTTGCTGGGCATCCACCGGGCGGGGGCAGACGTGATCCTGACGTATTTTGCGCCGCAGGTCGCGGCGTGGTTGGCTGAGGGCTAGCGGTAAACCCTAGACGCAGCGTTTTACGAGTACGTGGTAATGAAATGGATCAACGCGATTGCGGCGGGGGTGATCAACGTGGGGGTCGCGGTCTATCGCGGGACGCTCGGGATTTGGTTGGGCGGGTACTGCCGGTTTGAGCCGACGTGCAGCCAGTATATGCTCGACGCGGTCGCGAAATACGGCCCTTGGCGTGGCGGCTGGCGGGGGCTTAAACGCATCGCCCGCTGCCACCCGTGGGGCGGTTGCGGTCACGACCCGGCGTAAGCATTAATTTTAGATAACCGATGTTTTCGGGTAGTTTGTGGTCGTCCAAAATCGGGAGATACCGGTGTCGCTGATCCGTTCCGTAGTAAAACCAGTCGGCAGGAACATCCGCGACGCGATGCTGCTTTGCGGGGTGGGGCCAAAGCTAAAAGAACAAGACCGCATCGTTCTTGAGCAAGACGTTTTTCCGTACTTGGTCGGACAAGAAGAGTTTCGCCGGGTGTTGTTCGTCGGCTGCCACTGGTACACCTGGCACTACAACAAGGTATTTGAAGCGAAAGACTACTGGACGCTGGAGATCGATCCCGCGCGTAAGCGTTACGGGGCTAGGCAGCACATCGTCGACTCGGTCGAAAACGTCGCGGATTACTTTGGCGAAGGCTCGCTTGATGCGGTACTGCTGCTCGGGGTAATCGGCTGGGGGCTTGACGATCCAGAGGTGGCGGATCGGGCGGTGGCCGGTATCGGCCGATGCCTGCGGCCGGGCGGGGCGTTCGTGATCGGGTGGGACGATGTGGCCGAGCATCGGCCGTTCCCGATCGAATCGCTTAACTCGCTCACGCAGTTTGATCCATGGGTATTTCCGCCGCTCGATACCCCGCGTTTTGTGTGTGAACAGCAAGACCTACGTCACACGCTGGATTTCTACCGGCGAGACGACCAGGCTTAACCCTGCAGTGTTTCTTCGATCGCAGCTAATTCTTCGTCGGTAAAAGAAGTCTTCTCTGCGGCGGTGACGTTCTCGGTGATTTGTGATGGCCGGCTTGCTCCGATGATCAGTGAGGTCATCCGCGAATCACGCAGAGCCCAAGACAACGCCAACTGGGCCAGCGATTGACCGCGGGCCTCGGCTATCGCGTTAAGCTTTTGCAGCTTCGTGACGAGCTCGTGGGTGACGCGGTCTTCGGTGAGGAAGCCCGAAACCTGTTTTACGCGAGAGTCGTCCGGGACGCCGCCGAGGTACTTATTAGTCAGCAGGCCTTGGGCCAGCGGGCAGAAGGCGATTACTCCCATCCCCAATTCTCCGGTGACCGGTAGCAGATCCGATTCGATGCCGCGGTCCAGCATCGAGTACTGCGGTTGGTGGATGATGGGCTTGGTCAGCCCGTTGCGTTCGCAGATACGGATCGATTCGAGCGTTCGTTCGCCGGAGTATTTGCTGATGCCCGCGTAGAGGGCTTTGCCTTGACGGACCGCGGTGTCGAGGGCGCCGAGGGTTTCTTCGAGCGGCACTGTGCCATCGGGGTCCGGGCGGTGGGAGTAGAAGATGTCGACGTAGTCGAGGCCGAGGCGCTGGAGCGACTGGTCGAGCGACGCGAGCAGCGACTTACGGCTGCCCCATTCGCCGTAGGGGCCCGGCCACATGAGGTGGCCGGCCTTGGACGAAATAACGAGTTCGTCCCGGTAACCGGCGAAGTCTTCGCGGAGGACCCGGCCGACGCGGGCCTCGGCACTGCCGGGGGCGGGGCCGTAGTTGTTGGCTAGATCGAAGTGGGTGATGCCGTGGTCGAACGCGGCGAACAGCATGGACTGGACGTTGGCGTGGAATTCGGATTCGGGGAGCTGACGGGGATCGGTGCCTGCGTCGCCGAAGTTGTGCCAGCAGCCCAGGCTGATCGCCGGGAGCATCAGGCCGGTCCGGCCGCATCGGCGGAACCAGCCTTCGGAGTTTGTTTCGTATCGGGAGGCGGCGGGCTGGTAGGGGGTAAACATAAGATCGATTTTATCGATACTTACCGCAGGTGCTATACGGGAAGGTAAGCGAGCTTCGATTTTATCCGTCGATTGTCCATCCCTTGCGATACGGCTTGCTAAGCAAAGCGTTCGCGTTTGCGGAGTTGATGACTCTGCCTTCTTTCCCGTCGTAAATTATCGATTCGCCAGCACGAAATGCGGCGAGGCCGAGGCACATGCTTTCGATCATATTAGCGCTGTATTCGAAGTTGCATGCAGTATTCTGAGGATCGCCTCCTTTGCAAGCATCAAGCCACTGCTGCTGAAAGTTGCCTAGCGGGGCGATTAATTCTTCTTCCGGCCGTGGGTCAAAGTGGGTCATGTCCGTGACCTTGCCGTTGGGGATGATGATGCGTCTCGAGAAGTCGGCGATAACGAATCCCTTATCGCCCTTGAACATCCCTCCGTGGCCGATCTTGTTCAAGTCGATCCAAGGCACGGGTGAACTGGGCATGGCCCCCCCCTGAAACCACGTACACCTGATTGGGCCGCGCCAGTCGTTTGCGGGGAACATCAGGGAGGTGCGTAGGTGGACGGGGGTGACTTCGGGGTTGAAGGTCTCGTCCGATCTGGATTCGATTTGGTTGGGCAGGTCGGCGTCGATCACGTTCCAGATGAGGTCCATGGTGTGGCTGCCCATGTCTCCCATCTGTCCGATGCCGAAGTCCCAATACATATTCCACTGCAGGCAGTTTGCGCCCGGCCGACCCTTGAAATACTCGGGGTGATAGGGGTGGTAGGGGGATGGCCCCAGCCAGAGGTCCCAGTCCAGGGTTGAGGGAACCTCGTGTCCGCCGGGCAGGTATCCGGGCCGGGGCAGCTTACGGTTTCCCCAGGCGTAGACCTCTTCAAGCTTACCGATGCCGCCGTCCCGAATCAGTTCGCGGAGGCGGTTGAAATTGGGCAAAGCGTGGCGTTGCATTCCGACCTGCGTGGCGAGTTTGCGTTGCTTTCTGCGGTATGTTTCGCGGACGACACGGGCTTCATTCACCGTTATCGCCAGGGGTTTTTCCATGTAAACGTGCAGGTCTCGGTTGAGCGCCCAGTTGGCGATGAAGGCGTGGTGGTGATCGGGCGTACAGCAAACCACCGCATCGAGCCCGGGGTGATCGAGTGTTCGACGCCAGTCTTTATAAACTTTTGCCTGGGGGAAATGCTCAAGGGCAAAAGGGATCGATTTGTCGTTAACGTCGCAAACGGCAACCACGTTTTCGCTTTTGAGTACGGAGTAAAACGCCGCCGCACGGCCGTGGGCGCCGATCAGGGCGATATTCAGTCGATTGTTCGCTCCCGCTGTGCCTGCAGCCGATTTCCCGACACCCAGTGTCGGCAACATCGCAAGGCCGGCTCCGGTGGCCAGCCCCGCTCGAAGCAGATCTCGTCTTCCTAATGAATAAGGGGCAGATTGATTCATTGCGTGAAGCTTGTTTTAGGGGATGGGAATGATGCTGGTGGTTTTACTCACGCATGCGCGGCTTAAGTGCCAAAGATCAATGATCGTGATGGTTAGTGGCTAAACGCATCGCAGTGTCGGTAGGCATTGATCACTTCGATCTCACCGGCTTTCCCGTCTAAGCGGTTTCCGTGCTCCATACCAATCACCCCGCTGTAGCCGCGCTTGTGCAGGTGGGAGAATATGTTTTGGTAGTTGATCTCCCCGGTCCCCGGTTCTTTACGCCCGGGGTTGTCAGCCACTTGGAAGTAAGCGATGTGTTTCCAAGCACGCTCAATATTGGGGATGAGATTACCTTCGGTGATTTGTTGGTGGTAAAGGTCGTTCAGGACTTTGCAGCTAGGCGAGTTGACCGCCTCGCAGATCGCGTAGGCCTGGGGGATCTTGGTCAGGAATAGCCCGGGGTGGTTGGCCCATGGGTTAAGCGGCTCGAGCACCATGACCAAGCCCGCGGGCTCGCAGACCTCAGCCATCGCACGTAAGCAATCGATTACGTTGGCGGTTTGATAGTCCCATTCGAGGTTCTGAACGTAATTGCCCGGCACGATCGTGCACCACTTCGCATTGACTCGCTGGGCTACTTCTACAGCGTCTCGCATCTTCTGCTTCAGGAACGCCCGGGCGTCTCGCCCGCCCTCGGTGTAGAGGCTTTCGCCAAATCCGCCGTGGGCCACAAAGACGCCCATGGTCATATCCAGTTCGCCCATCGTGGCGGCTATTTTTTTCTGGGTAGCGAGGTCGCGTTTCATCATCCCGTTGTCTTCCCAAGCCCGGAAACCGATGCTGTGGGCGAACCTGAGCTGTTCGGTTAAGTCTGTACCTGCGTGGTGTTTGAACATGCCGAAGTGCGGCGCGTACAACAGATTGAACGGCTCGGTCATAAGTGGCGGATCCTCTTTTACAGTCTGGCTAAATGCGGAAACCCCAAGGCCGGCACTTGAAGCAAGACCTGCGGCAATAAAGCTACGTCGATCGATCATAGATGTGGTGAGTAGTGGGTAGAGAGAGGGGTATCGAAAATTAGCAGTTAACAAGCGACTAGATACTGTATTTAACTACGAAATTATACATTAAGCCATACGGATTACGTAAACTTATGTTTACGTCTCCGCACATACTCGAAGCAATTTTGTGTTAACTCTTGATGTTACGCTGGGCGTCTTGCGGCGACGGGATCAGATCGCGGAACTGTTGCAGTAGTCGACGTGAAAGGGCCGAGTGGCTGTGGCTGCGCTGGGCGGCTTCGGCCTCACGCACGAGCTGCACAAGGCAGGTTTCTTCCAGCGTTGTCCGCTGATCGACGTTGAGCAGGGCCATCGACCACGCCCCGAACCATCTTCCCTCGACTGGTAGCGACAACAGCCGGCGGACGTTGTGGTGGCGGTTGTCTAGGCAGATGCGGGAATAGAGCGATTCGATAATATCCTGCTCGCCTTCGAGGAGCTGAACGAAGTGGCCGGCGCTGTAGAAAAGGATGCCTGTGATATCGAGGCCGACGTTCTTTTGCCGGCAGGGCTCAACCATGGACCGCAACTCGTACTCGTTGAGCAAGGGGTGGGCGTTGCTGATGTAGATCAGGTGGTACATAGATACGGCCGGGTGTGAGTCGTGACGTGATGTTTATCTGAGGACGAGCCGTTGTCTAAAATCTCGACGGACATCCGCACCACAAGAGTCAAAAGGCTAATCGCACCATAGACGGCATCGCCCGAGAAAATTGCCGATAGTTGCTCAATTCTTAGTTGTGCGAAAAATTAACTAAAAAACAAGGAAAAACCATGGGTTTACCCCGAGGATTTCGGTACATCCGCGATCGGGGTTTGCCCGCGCTTGATCGCTTCCTGACGTTGGACGTCGCGGCCGAAGCGGAAGGTAATGAGCATGCAGCTACTGCAACGCCAAGCGGGCAACCGATTAGCACGCATCACCGCATGTGTGCCTGGGATGTTCTCGGCGAAGTCGCCGTACGGACCTTCGGCTCTCCGCATCCAGTGAAGCCCTTGGGAAACCGCGACGTGGCCCGGCGTCATACGTTGACGGCATTCTGGGCAGCGGATCGGCTCGTGTGCGGGATCGGACATGTCTTGACTATAGGTATTGACCAAGTCTCAAACACAACGTTTGCGGAGCCGCGCACTATTAAAAACTGATGTTTACGGTTCCATCGCCGTCACTACCGATCACGATCACCAAAGCAACCAGCCCGATGATGCCGAGTGCGAGCCACAGGGACTGCTCCGCTGCGTTAGGTAAGAAGCTGAACGGGTCTTTCTCTCGGTACCAGACAAAGGTGACGCCTATTTCGGGGTCGAGGGCTTGCCGTTCGTTACCCGCGACGGCGAGGATCTCGCCTTGCGCGGTAGCGGTGAAGCCGAGCGGATCACCCGGGAGTAGGTAGAACGTGGCGATTTCGGTTGCTTCCGATTCCGGGATACCGCTGACTTCGCGGGTTAGCGTATAGAAGTCTTCGCGGCCGGTGGGCTTCGCCCGGGCAAAATCTCGCTCCAGATCGGCCTCGACCAGCGCCCGCACCGCGACCCACTGCGACGCGGAACGCTGGGCGTAGGACTGCACGCAGCCGGTCAAGCCTAGGCCCCACACCACGCAGGCCACCGCCGAGATTAGACGTGTCGTCAGCGACATAGCTACCTCTCGATCGGTGGGCGGTAGTTCACAAATAAGCTCGGCCGGCTCAGTCCTCAAACAGCGGCGTGCTGAGGTAGCGCTCGCCGAAGGAGCAGCCGATGGTGACGATGGTCGCGCCGGGGTTCTGCTCGGCGAGCCGGCAGGCGACCGCGGCGTTGCCGCCCGAGGAGATGCCGCCGAGGATGCCTTCTTCCTTGGCGAGGCGTTTGCCCCAGGCGAAGGCTTCGTCGTTGCTGATCGTTTCGACGCCGTCGAGCATCGGCACGTCGAGGTTTTTGGGCACGAAGCCGGCACCGATGCCTTGGATCTTGTGCGGGCCCGGATCGCCGCCGGAGATGACGGGCGAGTGGACGGGCTCGACCGCGATGGCCTTAACGGCGCTGTTTTGTTCCTTCAGGTATTTGCCGGCGCCGCTGATGGTGCCGCCCGTGCCGACGCCGGCGACGAAGATGTCGACCTTGCCGTCGGTGTCGTTCCAGATCTCCGGGCCGGTGGTGCGGTAGTGCACGTCGGGGTTGGCGGGGTTTTCGAACTGCTGGGGCATGTAGGCGTTGTCCGACTTGGCGACGAGCTCGGCGGCCGCGGCGATCGCGCCCTTCATGCCCTTGGCCGCTTCGGTCAACACGAGGTCGGCACCGAGGCCCTTGAGCAGCGCTCGGCGTTCGATACTCATCGACTCGGGCATGGTCAGCGTCAGCTTGTAGCCCTTGGCGGCGCAGACGAAGGCGAGGGCGATACCGGTGTTGCCGGAGGTTGGCTCGATGATGTGGGTGTCTTGGTTGATGTGCCCGGCGGCTTCGCCGGCCTCGATCATCGCCCGGCCGATACGGTCCTTAACCGACGCCAGCGGATTAAAGAACTCGCACTTGACGTAAACCGACGAGCCGTTGTCCGGGGCGAGGCGGTTGAGTTTGATCAGCGGGGTGTTGCCGACGGTGTCGACGACGTTCGCGTAGGTTTGGCCGTGCAGCAGGTTGTCGGTCGAAGCGGACATGGCATGAATCTCCGGGGGGTTTGGGTATTGAGCTGTAATTACAGTATAGAGTGATCCTGTCCATCCGCGACCGGGTCATCCCGTAACGCCGAGACGTGTTGGGCCGTACAGTTTCTAGGAAAATATGCGGGTAAGACCATGCCTCTTAAGCCCCGAACGACGCTGAGGAGAAGTTTTTTGCGGCTGACATTACTTGTTGCGTTGGTGTTTTTGGTTTGCGGCTTGCTGATGTGGGGTTGTCAACGCAAGCTGATCTACCCCGGTGCGTGGATGGCCAACGGTACAGCTACGGCCCTGCCCGAGGGGGCAGAACGCTGGGAGCGGCCCGTCGGCGGGGGTGTGGTCGAGGCGATCATGTTGCCCGGTGAGGGGGCGACGGTCGAGTCGCCCGGCCCGGCACTCATCCTGATGCACGGCAACAGTGAGGTCATCGACCAGTGGGCCCACATCATGAGCGGCTACACCTCGGCCGGATTCACCGTGCTGCTGCCGGAATACCGCGGCTACGCCCCGTCGGCGGGCCGTCCGTCGCAGCCGGTGATCCTCGAGGACCTTGTCGCGTTCCGCCAGCGGTTGGTCGACCTAGAAACCGTCGACCCTGAACGGGTGGTCTATATCGGCCGCTCGCTCGGCGGGGGGTTCGCGGCCCAACTCGCCGCCCGCCGCCCGCCCGCCGCACTCGTGCTGAGCGCGACCTTTAGCAGCTTTGCCGACGCGGCCGGGGAGGTCACCAGGCTGCCGCGGTGGATGGTCCGCGACCGTCTCGAGGTCAGCAGCGTCCTCCGTGACTACCCCGGGCCGGTTCTGGTTTTACACGGCGAAGACGACCCCCTGCTTGGCGTCCACCACGCCAAGGCCAACGCCGAGGCTGCAGCGACTTCCCACCTGATCGTCTACCCGGATACCGGCCACGACAACCTGCCGCAGAACCTCGGCCGCGAAGACGACATCCTGGGTTTTCTTACCGATCACGGAGTGCTCACCCCGTCCGGGGAATAAAGCGGAGTTACCAAGTCGATAAGAGAATCTGTCGCCCGTCGTTTGCCCCGCCTCAGCCGGGTTCTACAATGCCGCCCAATCCGGACCCGAAAAACGTTCGGGTAGTTCCCCGCCGCTGACGCTATCAACCTGGAGCATACTTTCATGACCGAACGCCCCGAAACCGTCACCCTCAAAGGCAACCCGATGACCCTGCTCGGCGACGAGCTCAAGGTCGGCGACGCCGCCCCCGATTTCTCACTCAAAGCCAACGACATGTCCGACAAGTCGCTCGCCGACTACGCCGGTAAGGTCAAGCTGATCAGTGTTGTACCCTCGCTCGATACCCCGGTCTGCGATACCGAGACCCGGAAGTTCAATGAAGCTGCTAGCGGCTTGGGTGACGGCGTCGTGGTCCTCACGGTCAGCGTTGACACGCCGATGGCGCAAAAGCGGTGGTGCGGAGCGGCCGGCGTCGAGAACGTCGAGACCCTCTCGGACTTCAAAGACCACGCATTTGGGCCCGCATACGGCGTCCGCATCAAGGAAGTCGGCCTGCTCGCCCGTCAGATCTTTGTTGTCGACGCCGACGATAAGATCACCTACACCCAACTCGTGACCGAAGTCGCCGAGGAGCCCGACTACGACGCCGCCCTGGCCGCGGCCAAGGCGGCCCTATAAGGGGTAAAGTGGGAAAACGCTAATTTTTTGAAATTAGGGTATGCCCGCAGTTGTTTTTGTAACCTACCGGGCTATCCTGCCGTAAACCAGCTTAGGAATCCACTGATTCCGTTTAACCCAAACCGTGCCATGAAACGCTCTGTCACCCTCCACCTCGTCGTCTCGGCCCTCCCGCAGCTCCGCTGCTGGATGTCGTCGATTAACGGCAAAAAAATGGAGCCTCTGGGCTAAAGCGAATGGCAGTTCCAAAAACGCATTCCTCAACCCCGAAGGCTCCACGCCTCCGGGGTTTTTTTAACGAAATACATAATTAGCAAAACACTTTCAGATTTTTACCGGGAAGGATGCCTCTCCCGACGTATTGCCCCGGAAGTATCGAGCTTCGAACGATTCGAGAAAGAACAGGTGTCAGATGATCAGCACAACCGAACTCGCCAACGCATTCGAACAGGTCGGGGCCCGCGCCCGGGTGTCCCCGATGGGGATGGACCTGCGCGTCCAGCCGGCCGACCAGCCGGGGATCACCGTGGCCGTGGCGACCGACCACCGCGGACCTTACTTCCTGGTTCGGCTGAACTACACCTGCGTCGTGGACCTACGGGTCGTGAAATCCGAGCCGGAGAACTTCGAGCTGGTGCTCAGCGCCGACGATTGGGGCAACGCGGTGGACGTCCCGCCGCGGGTATTCCGCTGCGTCGCGGCCCCGGGGGGCTGGTTCGTCGAAAGCGAGAGTGGCGCTAGTCTGTAGTAGAAGTAGATTAGAATTGCGGAAGCGCTTGCGCGGCGAGCGGCAGGGGCTCTGCCCCTGCACCCCGAAGGTAAAAAGAGAACGGATCGGTTCCTAAGGCTGCTTGGCTGCTGGGGTGTGGGGGCGACGCCCTGCCCGCCCGCCGCGCAGGCGCTTCTCCAACCCGTATCCGCACCTTTACAAACTTTCCTCGATGATGCGTTTCACATTGTGGTAGTACAGATCGGGCAGCAACTCGCTTGGGAGCTCGGCCCCCGCTAGGTGCGTCGTACTCAGCTTCGGTACGTTGGGATCGACCTTATTTAGATCGGGATCGACGATCGGCGATGGGCCGACGTAGTCGGTCTCCATGATGGTCCGCAGCGTCCAGAACCGTGAGGCGAACAGGTCGAAACCGATAGAGTTGTTCATGTGCTGGTTGGCGACGATGTCGGTGCCGAAAAGCACCCTGCCCGGGTTGCGCTGACAGAACTCCCTCAGCTTCTGGGGGTGTTTCGAGAGCTCGCGGATCTGCCACTTGCAGGCCGAGGTGTCGACGACGTAGTTGGGGTGGCGGTCGAGCATGCCCTGGAGCCAGTCGAGGTCTTCGGGGTAGCCGCCCATATGGGCACCGATCCAGGTCACGTCGGCGTATTCGTCGAGGGCTTCTTCCAGCGGCTCGAACTGCTGGAGCTTCGTACCGTAGCGGGACGCATCGGCGTAGTCGGTGGCGAACCAGGTATCGGGGTCGCCGACGTGAGTCATAAAGACCCGGTAGCCCAGGTCGTAGGCCAGCTTCATCCCCCGCTTGCGGATCGGCGAGTCGAGCAGCATCGCGTCGACCGCCTCCGGGTCGGATGACATCTCCGCGAAGTCTCGGCCACGCGGGGCGCACCAGAACTTGATCACTTTGCTGTCGAATTCTTCGCGGAAGGACTCGATGTCCTTAAGCCACTGGGTCGTAAATGTTCCGGGGGTGTCTTTCTTGAGGTAGTCGGGGACGCAGATGAACTTGATGCGGTCGCCGTAGTCGGGGTGGAGCCGGCGGGCGTTGTCGAGGCCGGTCATGGTGTAGGTGCGTTCGACGTTGAATAGGTCTGCGACTTCGAGGAAGACCTCGGCCGCTTCGGGCGTCCCGACGTGGGTGTGGACGTCGATAATCGGGCCGCGATAGGGCAACTCGGCGGCGAGGGCCCGGTAGTCGAGGCCGAGCGTATTCGCGGGGTCAACGCCGTCTTCCGCAACGTAGTACGTCCCCGCTGCGGCGGACTCATGCGCCGGCGGATTCGCAGCGGCGGCCAACGACGGATCGGTTTTGGTGACGGCGGGTGGTGTATTCATGTCTAAATATCGTAGCCGCGTATTTTCCAGCTATCATGGCCACAGGCATTCGCCTGTAGAAGTTCAATCAGGGAGTTACGTCATCTCGCCCGAAAAATTTAATCTCGACGAAGAACTGGGACTCAACAAAAAGAAAAAGTCCAAACGCTCTGGTCTCGACCAAATCAAGCCTAAACCCGGCCAACGCAAGCCCGCCCCCGGCGAGGCCAATCGAACCGCCGACCAGCGTATCCGCGCCCGCCGCGTCGACCTCGTCGCGATCGATCTCGACGGCACCCTACTCACCAGCGACAAACGCCTCAGCGTCAAGGCCATCGAGGCCGTGACCGAGATCCGCAAGCGTGGCATCAAGGTCGTCATCGCCACGGCCCGCCCGCCCCGCACCGTCCGCGAGATCTACGACCACCTCAAGCTCAACACCCACCAGATCAATTACAACGGCGCATTGATCCAGCATCCCGACCACGCGACGCCGTTACGCCACGAACCGATCACCCCCGATCTCGCTTACGCGATCTGCACCGTCGCCCGCAAGACCGACAACAGGTGCATCATCGCCCTCGAGATCCTCGACAAGTGGTACACCGACAAGCACGACCCCACACTCGTCACCGAGACCAGCAAGAAGTTCAAGCCCGACTACGTCGGCCCGCTGCTCGAACCGCTCAAGCAGCCCATCACCAAACTCATGGTCATGGCCCCCCCGGAGCGGATGGCCATCATCCGTAAAGTACTGCTTGATCGTTACAACAAAGCGACGACGATGGTGGTGAATGAAGAGCATCTGACGCAGATTGCGTCCTACCAAGCGGATAAGGGCCGGGCACTTCACTACCTTTGCGAGAAATACAAGATCGACCCGCAGCATACGCTTGCTATCGGCGACGGCCCGAACGACGTGGGCATGCTTAAGTTCGCCGGTTTGGGAATCGCGATGGGGAACGCGTTCCCGGAGGCCAAAGAAGCCGCCGACCTTGTCGCTCCGAGTAACGATGATGAAGGAGTCGCACACGTGCTTTGGAAGTACATCGCTTGAGTCGTCTCTGATTCTGACAGCTTGGCTACGGTATAAAAAAGCCGTTAACACGTATTCACGCGTTAACGGCCGGAGGAGGGATGGGTCGGGTTGAGTGCAGCAGCTTGTGTCTGCTGCTGAGGACTAACTTGTTTTCGTTTGCTTTACTTGACTTCGATTTTTTTCGGCTTGCTTTCTTCTCGCTTATTCAACGAGAGGGTCAAGACGCCGTCGGTTAGCGTAGCCTCGACGTGGTTGGTGTCGTAGGCCGTAGGCAACGTGAACCGGCGGGCGTAGTGGGTGGCCTTCCGTTCGTGCAGATGCACCTTGGTTTCCGCGTCGACTTCGCGGGCTGGACGCTGCGCTTCGATACTTAGGACGCCTTGCTCGACACTGACGTCGATCTGGTCTTTGGCGAAGCCGGGTAGCTCGGCCTCGACGATGAGGCGGTCGTTCGCTTCGCGGATATCGACCGGGAAGCTCGTCGTGCCGACGCCTTCTTCGATCGTGTCCCACATCCGGTTTACGACGCGGTCCAAGTCACGGAAAGCTTGAAACGGGTTATCAAACGTTCGGCGGAGAGCGGCTTGCATGGTTCAAACTCCTTGCTGTGTTTAGTACGTTCGGAACCGGTTCGAGGTTTCGCCCGCCGTGAAAAATTTACGGCCCGTAGGCAGCGGCGTGTGGTTCCTTTTCCACGCCGACATGTGTGTAATCGCAACCGCGATGCCACCGCTGTTTTTGTCGAAAACGGTTCAAAAACGTGGTTTTTTAGTAATATCCGGCTCCGGCGGATGCCGATCTGACAGCCGGGTTAGAATCTTGCGTAAATTTGGCTTTGCGGGTTTGCGAAGCCGTATCGAGAAAGTTGCAGCCATGAAAATCCGTGCCGCGATCGTTGGACCCACCGGCCTCACCGGGATGTACCTCGTCAAACTTTTGCACCGCCACCCCCAGGCGGAGCTGACCTATTTGGCGTCGCACCGCGACGAATTGCCGGACCTACGTGACGAGTTCCCGTCGCTGCTCGGCCTGCTTGATGAAGACGTGGCGCAGTGCCGACCCATCGATCCCGACGCCATCGCCAAGGTCGCCGACGTGGTCTTCCTCGGCCTGCCGCACAAGGCCGCGATGGCGTACGCGCCCCAGCTGCTTGACGCCGGGCTGCGGGTGATCGACCTGTCGGCCGACTACCGGCTGAGCGACCAGGCCCTCTACGAATCGGTCTACGACACTCCGCACACCGACCCGGGCAACTTGCCCAACGCGGTCTACGGCCTGCCGGAACTCTTCCGCAAGGACCTCCCGGGGGCGTCGCTTGTCGCCAACCCCGGCTGCTATCCCACGGCCGCGGCCATCGGCGTCGCGCCGCTGCTCTCGCACACCCTCGTCAAGCCCGAGGGTATTACCGTCTACGCCGCCAGCGGCACCACCGGTGCCGGCCGGGCCGCCAAGCCCGCGACCAGCTTCCTCAGCGTCAACGAGGCCTTCGGCCCCTACGGCCAGATCGGCGGCCACCGCCACCAACCCGAGATCTCCCAAACCCTAACCCGCGTCGCCGGCAAACCCGTCACCTCGCTCTTCATCCCGCACCTCCTGCCGATCGACGCGGGCATCCTCGAAACCATCGTGCTGCAACCGGCCGACAGCGACGTCACCCAGGCCGACCTTTTCGAGGCTTACGAGGATGCCTACGCGAATGAGCCGTTCATCCGCGTCCGCACCGAAGACGACGTCCTGCCCAACGTGAAGCACGTCGTGGATACTAACTATGTCGATGTGTCTGTACGGCTGACCGACGATGGTCAGGTTGTCGTCTTCGTCGCTGAAGACAATATGGTCAAAGGCGCGTCCGGTCAGGCGGTTCAGAATATGAATGCGGTGTTTGAACTGGATGAAATAACTGGTTTTTGATGTGGCTTGATTTTGTTGCTTTTAGAGAATTCACTGGCAATCGATATTTTTAGATTGCCTGAAGAAAAATTTGGAGATATTGAATGAACCAAGAAGGTCTTACGCACGAAGCAAAAGAGGCAATTCGTAGGTATATGCTGCACCTCATTGTTATCCCGAGTTCTGTCGCAGTCGTATTATCTTTCACCGCAGGTTTCTTCTTTAATAAAGTAATTGCGACCGAGGCGAAGATGTCTGTCTTAGAGCAATCAACATTAGCTAGGGTTGAACTTATGGAGGTTAATCAAGACCTTGAATCCGCGAAAAGGTTTATCGCCTCGATAAACGAAATTCGAAATCGCCTAGATGACGAAGATGTTGTTGAAGTTGCTGATTTCTTGTCTTCGGCTCCAAATTTATCTGATTTTGGAAATCGTTTAGCTGCGATTGAGCAATCGCTTTCTGAAGCAGGGGAGTTAGCTGTAAGTAAATTAACCTGTAGGGATATTGTTTTGTCTGATGATCAAGGTAACACGCTAATCAAGTTAAGTAATAAAAAGAGTAAGGCGGGTGGGCGGGTAAGAACTGAGAGCGGACAGATATTGATATTTACCCCCGAAGGAGGAGAGCTTGTAAATATTTATGGTTCATCCAACAATCAAGGTAATATCTTGTTGACAGATCACTCAACTGCATTAAATCGTACTGACTATCTAGGCTGGAAGTAGAATTCTCGGTAGCTTAGTCCTATGAATTAACAATGATATTTGGAATAGCTTGTATCTATCTTACCTGGCCTCATTCCCAAGTCATGATCGAATGATCACGTAGATATGATCCTTGGGATTGGCAGTTACAAAGAGTATGACCTTAGGTGATAAAAATTGGGTCAAGTCTTTCGGGAAAAATGTGAATTGTTGTTTAATCTTCAAGCCTTTGCTTCGCAGCAATACGTCTTGCACAATGTGTCGTAAGCGCACAGCCCGTGGCGGGCTTTGCAGACGGCTCGGCCGTGGTAGATGAGTAGGTGGGAGAGCATGCACCAGTTCTTTCGGGGGAACAGGGCCATGAGGTCGGGTTCGATTTTTTTGGGGTCGGTGTGTTCGGTGAGGCCGAAGCGTTTAGCGATGCGGCCGACGTGGGTGTCGACGACGACGCCGTGGTTGATGTTGAAGGCGTTGCCGAGGACGACGTTGGCGGTTTTGCGGGCGGCCCCGGGGAGCTTGATGAGCTCTTCCATGGTTTGGGGGACTTCGCCGTCGTGGACTTCGACGAGGCGTTGTGCCATGCCCTTCAGGCTCTTGGCTTTGTTACGCCAGAAGTTGACGCGGTTGATAAGAGATTCGATCGTGGCGAGCTCGGCGTCGGCCATCTTCTGTGGTGTGGGCAGTTTTTTGAAGATTCCGGGGGTGACCTGGTTGACGAGGACGTCGGTGCACTGGGCCGAGAGGATCGTGGCGACTAGGAGCTCGAAGGGGTTGGAGTGGATGAGGGCGCAGTGGGCATCCGGGTATTTTTCGAGGAGTTTTTTGTAGATGCGGGCGGCGCGGCGACGCTCCGGCTCGGGGGCTTTGACTAGCTTGGGCGTGGTCTTTTTTTTAGTCGTCTTCGGCATGGCGAGGAGAGTTTAGCTCTCGGTTTCGCCGAAGAGGGCCCGGCCGATGCGGACGAGGTTGGCGCCTTCTTCGATGGCGACCTCGAAGTCGTTGGTCATGCCCATGGACAGGACGTTGAAGTGGTCGCCGCCGACGCCGGCGGACTTGACGTCGTTGAACAGCTCGGCGGTGCGGGCGAAGACAGGGCGGGCTTCTTCGGGGTCGTCGACCAGCGGGGCCATGGTCATCAGGCCGCGGGGGCGGAGGTGGAGCATGGTGTCGATCGAATCGACGAGGTGGGTGACGGCGGGGGGGGCGATACCGGACTTCTGGTTTTCGCCGGAGGTGTTCACCTGGACGAGGATGTCGATAACGATGTCGAGGCGGGAGGCGTAGTTGTGCAACTCCTCGGCGAGGCGGAGGGAGTCGACCGAGTGGATGAGGTCGACGTGGGGGGCGACTTGCTTGACCTTATTGCGCTGGAGCTGGCCGAGCATGTGCCAGCGGACTTTGTCGGGGGTAGCGTCGTCGGCGCGGGCGGCGGCGCCGGCAAGAGTCTTCTTCCGGCTGAGGAACTCGGTGAGCTGGGGGACACGCTGGGTGAGTTGTTGGACGCGGTTCTCGCCGAGGTCGGCCTGGCCTAACTCTACGATGTGGCGGATCTGGTCGGGGCTGGCGTACTTGGTCACGGCGACCATGAGTATGTCTTCCCGCCGTCGGCCGGACTTGGCGGCGGCGTCGGCGATGCGGTCGTTGACCGAGAGGAAGGCGTCTTTGATCGGGTCGGCGGCTTTCGCAGTCATAGCGTTAGGTTAGGCGGATTGGAGAAGCGACGCAACGGATTTGCGGCGGAGCGAGAAGGGGGGAAACGTGATGAATCAGGGGGTCGCAGTGCGGTCGCGGACCCAGGCGAGGGCGTCGGTCCGTTGGCGGATATCGCCTTGGAGTTGGGCGTTGTAGACGTCGTCGAGCAGGGTTTTAAAGGCGGGGCCGGGCTTGAGCCCGAGGCCGATGAGGTCGGCTCCGTCGACAAAGGCGGGTGGGGCGAGGCCGATACCGTCTTCGATGAGAGCGGGGGTGTCGGCGTCGATGTTGTTTGATTTGCCCATTGCTCGCAATACGCAAATCGTCTGATCCCAATCGGCTTGGGTGAGCAAGCGTTTACTTTGCGCGACGTTCATGGTCGGCCAATCTTGGGCGGTGATCGCCTGTCTCAGGATTCGGCCGAGTGTGTCGGTGTCGTCGTTACTCAGACAAAGCGCCTTGCGCCAACGCTTAACGACGGCGGGTAACGCTTCGGCGAGGCTGTGGCGGTCGATCATCCAGGCGGCGAGTTTCGCGGCGTAGTCCGCACCCGGTGACAGCCGCCGCAGCGTGGTGAGTGGAGCGTCGGCGGGGTCTTCGTTGAGCGTCGGTCCGTCGAGGCAGAGTTGTTGCAGCAGGTCGGCGGCGTCGGCGAAGGCGGGGTGGGTCAGCATCAGCCGGAGCTCGCCGCCGATACGTTCTCGGCTGATCTGGCTTAGGGACTCTGAGAGGCTGCGGATCGCCTCGGCGGTGGCGGGGTCGAGCGTGAAGCCGAGGCGGGTGGTGAAGCGGACCGCACGGAGCATGCGGAGGTAGTCTTCGCCGAAGCGGCGGTCGGGGTCGCCGATGGCGCGTAGGACGCGAGCGTCGAGGTCGGCTCGGCCGGCGACGTAGTCGATCACGCCGTCGTCGTCGGCATCGAGATTGGGCTGTTCGGGGTGGAGCGGATCTTCGAACAGGCCGTTGACGGTGAAGTCGCGGCGCTGGGCGTCGTGTTTGGCGTCGCTGAACTCGATGGCGTCGGGGTGTCGACCGTCGGAGTAGACGCCCTCGGTGCGGAAGGTGGCGACTTCGATACCCCCGCCCCCGGAATTTTTCTCGCGGCATTCGGGGTAGACGAGAACAACGCCGAAGGCTTCGCCGACGGGTTGCGATCGGCGGAAGAGTTTTTGAACCGTTTCCGGGGGGGCGTCGGTGGCGACGTCGTGGTCTTTGGGGATTAGACCGAGCAGGCGGTCGCGCACGCAGCCGCCGGCGAGGTAGGCGACGTGCCCAGCCTCGCGGAGCTTGCGGATGATGCTGACGGCGGCGTCGCGTGACATGCGACTGAGTTTAACGACGTCCGATACATCGAGGGCGGGGCTTTAATTATTCGACACGCCGTAACGCACCCAGAAAACCGTGCGTATTATTTATCAGCCATGTCTTCCGCCTTCCCCGCCACCATCCCGGTCCGCCTCAACGAAGAAGGCTTCATTGATATCGACGTGCACTGCCCGGCGTGTGGGTACAACCTACGGATGCAGAAAGTGGCGAACACTTGCCCGGAATGTGGCGCGGCGGTGGATGTGGTCGAGCGGGACGATACGGATCGGTTGGAGTTGGCCGATGCGGGTTGGTTGAAGCGGATCGAACGCGGCACGCGTTGGCTGCATGGCGGGGCGTTGGCGACGATTTTTTTTGCGGTGCCGGGCATCGTGTGGGGGGCGGCGGCGTTGTGGTTGCTGACGACGAAGGAGCCGAACCGGCCGGAGACGTGGTACCACCGCGGGACGCGGCTGTCGGCGCGGTGGGCGTCCGTACTGGCGGCGGTGGCTGCTCTGGCGACGTTGGTGTTGCTGGTCGCTCGGGTGCTGCCGAGGCTGTCGGGGATTTCGCTGAACCTCGGCACTGGACCCACGGGGGTCAGCCCGTTGTTGCGGATCCAGCGGGCGGTCGTGCCGTCGTTTTCGGGGGACTGGGGGACGTTCGACCTGTTGGCGTGTACGGCGGCGGCGGCGATGGCGGTCGCGATGCTCGAGGCGTGGCGACATCTGTTTGCCCTGGCAGCGCGGGCGGACGGGCCGGCGGTGGCGCAGCGCTGCCGGGCAACGTGGAAGCGTTACCTCGTGGGCGTGGGGGCGATCGTAGGGTTGGCGACGGTCACCAACGTGGTGGACTACTTCGATTGGCGGCTGCCGCCGTGGCTGTACGAATGGACGGCGTTGATCCTGCTGGGGGTTGTGTTGGCGGTGGTCGTGTGGATCTGGTGGGCGACGGTTAAGCTGACGGCAGACTTTCGGCGGTTGCTATTGAAGAAGCCGACGGACTGAAATATTAGGTGGTAGTCCCGGGCCGGGTTAGACTGGAAACATGAGTCATTCGGCGACGGTTTCGGGACAGGGTAGTGATGTAGTAGTGGCCGCGGATGACCGGCTTCACCCGACGGGTGTAAGTTCGGCGCGGACTGACGACGAAGGCCGGATCGCGGTCGATCTGGAGTGCATCGGCTGCCAATACAACCTGCGGATGTGTGATGCTGAGGGGCGATGCCCCGAGTGTGGATTGGCTGTTGGGAGGTCGGCGGTGGGGCGGTACTTGCGTTACCACGAGCCGAAGTGGGTGCAGTGTCTGGCGTGGGGTATGAACCGGTTTGCCGTGGCCCTAGGAGCACTGGTGGTTTGGGCGTTTTTGCTGCTTACTCTAAGTGACGAGGCGGCATACGGAGCGAACGCGGCTCCGGGTTATTGGGTAATTCTTTTGGTTGCATTCATCTTTTTGGGTGCAGCGGTGGGTTTTGCTTTGTTAGGAACTATCCGGGCAACATGGCCGGACCCATCGCCCGTGACGCGGGAGCCGTTGCTGAGTGCGCGTAGGCTGATGCGGATTTCGTTCGCTTTGGGCTGCGTACTCCCGTTTGTTGCCGGCGCGGTTGCGGCGTTGGAGGCTTTGTTGTTTCCCTATGGCGGACCGGGCTGGGGCACGAGCACGGCGACCATACTTGTCGCCTTGGCGTGGTTGGGGGTGCTGAGTTTTCTACTGCTGCATGCCCGCAAGCTGGCGATGATGATCCCCCGGCCGTGGCTGGGGCGTTGGACGTTGGCGGTCATGGCCGCGATTACGGCAAGCGGTTTAGTGGTCTTGGCGTTATCGGGGAATTGGTTTGGTTGGTACGACCTTGCGGTGCCGCTATACGACGCGGTTTGGCCGAGTACGGCGTTGCAAAACCCGTCGAGTTACTCGTTTTACCCCGGGGGGTGGTCGCCGGGCGACCCGTGGTATTTCCATGAAGGGTTTTCGGCGTTATTGAGGTTGTTGCAATCAGTCGCTTGGGTGGGTTTGGGATTTAGTGTGTTGGGGATCGTACCGTTATTTTTCGTCTACTGGAAAGCACTGCATAAAGAGGCGGCGCAGGCGAAAGCGACTTGGGCGTCATCGCCGTTTGCTTCGCAAGCAGGCGATGATGGATGACGACGATCATCGATCGCTGGCTAAACGAGATTGGTTTCAGTACGCCTTGGACCAGACGACGCGTTTTTCGCTGGTTTTGCCGGTGAAGATGCACTTGCCGGGTTCGTTGGGGCCGCCGAGCAGGTCGTCGACTGCGCCGTCGTCGGGGATGCAGCGGATGGTGACGGCCAGGTCTTCCTGTATTTTCTTGGCGACTTCGATGTCGCCGTTCCAGTGGGCTAGGGCGAAACCACCCTTATCGCCCTTGAAATAGTTCTCGAATTTGTCCCGGGCGTTGATGACTCGGCTGTTTTCGGCGCGGAAGGTCTTGGCCCGCTCGAAGAGGGTGTTCTGGATGTCGGCGAGGGTATTGCTGACGGTTTCGAGGAACTGCTTCCGGGGGACACCGGCTTTGTCTTTGGGCGAGCGGTCGCGGCGGGCCATGAAGACGCTGTCGTCGGCCATGTCGCGCTGGCCGACTTCGAGGCGGATGGGCACGCCCTGCTTGACCCAGCCCCAGGTCTTCTCGCCGCCGCGGATGTCGCGCGTGTCGAGCTCGACGCGGATCGGTTGGCCGTCGTAGGTGGTGGCCTTGAGGTCGTCGGCGAGCTGTTGGCAGTAGGCCAGTACCGCGTCGGGGTCGTTGGCCTTGAAGGTGATGGGCATGATGACAACGTGGGCGGGCGCGAGGCGGGGGGGGAGGATTAGGCCGTCGTCGTCGGAGTGGGTCATGATGAGGCCGCCGACGAGGCGGGTGGAGACGCCCCAGCTGGTGGTCCAGGCGTGGTGCTTCTGCTTGTCTTCGCCTTGGAACTGGATGCCCATCGCCTTGGCGAAGTTTTGGCCGAGGAAGTGTGACGTGCCGGCTTGCAGGGCTTTCTTATCCTGCATCATGGCCTCGATCGACAGCGTATCGACCGCCCCGGGGAAGCGTTCGTGTTCGGGTTTGGCGCCCTTGATAACGGGCATAGCCATGTAGTCCTCCGCGAAGCGGGCGTAGACCTCGTGCATATTCGCGGTCTCTTCGAGGGCCTCGGCTTCGGTGGCGTGGGCGGTGTGGCCCTCCTGCCAGAGGAACTCGGCGGTGCGGAGGAATAGTCGGGTCCGCAGCTCCCAGCGGACGACGTTGGCCCATTGGTTAATTAGTAGCGGCAGGTCGCGGTAGCTCTCGACCCAGCGGGCGAAGCTCGCCCCGATGATCATCTCGCTGGTGGGGCGGACGACTAGGGGTTCTTCGAGCTCGCCGGCGGGTTTGAGGCCGCCCTCGCCGTCGGCCTCGAGGCGGTGGTGGGTGACCACGGCACACTCTTTAGCGAAGCCTTCGACGTGCTCGGCTTCTTTCTCGAGGTAGCTCTTGGGGATGAACAAGGGGAAGTAGGCGTTTTTGTGGCCGGTGTCCTTGAACATCCGGTCGAGGACGGCCTGCATGTTCTCCCACAGGGCGTAGCCCCACGGCTTGATGACCATGCAGCCGCGGACGTCGGACGTCTCGGCCAGGTCGGCAGCGCGGACGACCTGTTGGTACCACTGGGGGTAGTCCTCGGCGCGGGTGGGGGAGATGGCGGTCTTTTTCGATTGGTTTGCGGGCTTGGCCATGATCCCGGGGAAGATAGCAGATGGTGTTGAGCTGAGCGGAGAGCGGAAGGGCCGATGGCAGGGTTTTTCAGTAAAAATCAGCGATTTGTCCCCAAAGTGGAAACGTGTGTTCGCAACCCGTATTTATCGCTTTATAATTCGCGGCATGGATGTTGGAAGGGTATCAGGCACGGCGGCCTGCCTCATCGCCATTGTGATGTTCGCCTCGGCGTGCACCGGCACCCCGTTTCGGGAGGGTGCTCAGGTCCGCACGCCTTACGAGCGTTACCAGGTTTTGAGGGGGGAGAACCGCCCCAGAACGACGACCGATTCTTTCGGACGAGAACAGCCCGCTTTGCGGGCGAGGCTCGCGCCGTTGGATCAGCCTTGATGCCCCAAGCTGTCGCTGCCGCCCGATGAACGCGGTGCGGCGGTCATCACCGATGGCGCGGCGAGTATTATCGCCCCTTGCGGCCGATTGTTGGACAAAGAAAGGCAAAGCGTCCGATCTCTTTTCTGCGGCTGAGGATTTCCCCAAAGATCGCCCCTGAACTTGACTGAATCCTGTTACAGGTTCCACCATTGCCCGAAAGACGCACCATCTTGGTACTCGGCTCGCTGGTCGTCGGCATGACGCTGACCGCAGGGCTGCTGCGGGTCTTGGAGCCCGGAGCGGTGCCGCCGATCGCGGGCGTGACCCTGATGTCGATCGAGCGGAACGCCGCTGAGCGGCCAGAAGACAAGCTTTTCAATACCTCGACTCCTGCCCACGAATGGCGGGCGATCGTGATCCACGACAGCCGGACGTTGATGGGCAGCTACGACGCCATCGACAAGGCCCACCGTAAGGCGGGTAAAGACGGTTGCGGATACCACTTAGTCGTAAATAACGGTACGGGGGACGACGACGGCCGGATCGAACTGGGTTATCGTTGGAAATTTCAGGAATCAGGTGACTATCTCGTCGGGGCCAATGCCCCTTGGTACCATCAGAACGCGATCGGGATCTGTGTAGTCGGCGACGCTGACGAGCAACCTTTTACGGATGCCCAGACCCGCGAATTGACTTGGTTGGTTCGCCAACTCCAACAGAAACACGATATCCCGGCCGAATACGTCTTCGTTGATATGGGGCAGGACGCTCAGTCTCCAGCACAGTTCTTCTCAGGTCCACGGTTCCGCTCCCAATTATTGGGTGGTAGCTTGGTTTCTCGATAATCGCTACTTAGACGATTATGTGCTGAGTCCAACTAATTAATTGATGCGCGAAATCCTCAATTAAACCGCCGATTTTTTGTTAAAAAAGTAACTTTTTAAGCCGAAAATTGTAATCTAGATGCGATTTTTGGGGAGTTCGGGGATTTTTTACAAATACATACGGGTTACACACGGTCTTGTATATCGCGTCATGACTCGCTATTTTAGCGGTATAAGTTATCCGATTATTTGATCGAGACATCCTGAGTCCTCCTGCCGCGTCCGTCGATCGCCCGATGGTATCGCCTTGTGTTTTGGGCTAAGGGAATGAGATAACGGCATGGCCGACTTCCACCAAATCGCGGGTTACGACGTCGTTTCAACGCTTGGCGAAGGTGCGCACAGCACAATTTACGCAGTACGTGACAAGCACGCCCAGCTAATGGTCCTTAAACGTGTGGTCAAAGAGGGGCCTAGCCAACAACGGTTTATTGATCAGGCATTGGCTGAGCACAACGTGGCCAGCAAGATCGATCACCCCCGTGTCCGTAAAAGCATCAAGGTCATCAAGCAGCGCAACGTGGTCCGCGTCAGCGAAGTATTGGTGCTGATGGAGTTGGTCGACGGGGAGACGCTTGAGAAGTTAGATAAGCATCTGCGGTCTGACCTGCTGAAACTCTGTCATATTTACTACCAATCGGCGGAGGGGCTACGGGCGATGCACCAAGCCGGCTTTGTCCACGCCGACATCAAACCCAACAACATCATGCTCACCGAAAAAGATGGCGTAAAGCTGATCGACTTCGGCCAGAGCTGTAAATCCGGAACCATCAAACGGCGTATCCAGGGCACGCCCGATTACATCGCCCCCGAACAGGTGATGCGGGAAGCGATTACCGAGCGGACCGATATTTTTAACCTGGGGGCGACTTTCTACTGGCTGCTTACCGGTAAGCATATCCCCACGATGATGCACAAAAAGTCGAAGGGCATCAGCACCAAAACCGACGATTACAAACGTGGCGAACCGCCCGTCGAGGTCAATCCCGAGATACCCCCGGCGTTGTCGAGCCTGGTCATGGATTGTATCGAGCGTAAGCCCGATGACCGCCCGCAAACGATGAATCAGGTGATCGACCGCCTGGAAATCGCGGCCGCGCAGATCCAACGTCAGCGTGCCGTCTCGGCCCCGCCCGTCGGGGCGAAGCGCTCGGCGGGCTGATTTAAGAATTAGCCTCTCGGGTTCCCGGAGCATCCGTCATGCCAAAACCGCGGATTGCGCTTATCAAAGCGGTCTTGGTGTTGGCGTTACTCTCGTTTTTTTGTTCGTTTTCCGCCGTTGGGCAGACGGATGCTGAGGTTGACCAAGCGATCGCCCGGATGAAGGCTTGGCTGTACGATCAGCAAGACCCGGTCACCGGGAGTTTTGACGATCCACGCTGGAGTGAGCTCCGCGCTCAGCCCTACCACGCCACCGGGGAAACCGCCCTCATCACTTTTGCCCTGTTGCTTTCTGGCGAGAGCCACCAAGACCCTCGCCTCGCCAAAGCGATCGAGTACCTCCGTAACAACCGTACCGAATCGACCTACCTTGCCGCGATGCGGGCACATATATGGGCGCGCTTGCCCGACGATTACCTGCCGGATCTGGATCGCGAAGCCGAGTATCTCGCAACCGCCGAGATCGACGGCCGGTTCCATTACCAACCGGACAACCCCATCTGGTCGAATTCTCTCACCCAGTACGGCATGCTGGGGATGTGGGAGTACGCCAAACGAGGCGGCGAGGTCGATGACGATTTCTGGCGGTCCGTAGGTGAACACATCTTTGCCGACCAGAACGACGACGGCGGCTGGGGCTACAACAACCGGTCGGGCCGGGGCGGCGGCGCTTCCACCGGCTCGATGACGGCGGCGGGGATCGCCATCCTCCAGATCGCTCAGCAACGTCTGGCCCGAGATGAGGACGAACCCGACCCGCGGCTGGCCGACGCGTTGCGGCGGGGGGTCGAGTGGCTCGACCAGCGTTTCGACCCCGCGGTCAACCCCGGGCTCAAGACCAAGTACCGCTTCTATTACTTGTACGGCATCGAACGCCTTGCCTTGGCCAACGGCCTATCGTCGCTGAACGGCCGCGACTGGTTCGCCGCCGGGGCCAGGTTTATTCTCGACCAAGAGAACGGCCGTGGCACCGTCCGCCCCCGCCTGTCGCGGGCCGAGATGTCCAGCCGGATCGATACCGCCTTCGCATTGTCTTTTCTGTCCCGGGGCCGGGTGCCGCTCTGGGCCGGCAAGCTCGACGTCCCCGGGCAAGCCTCTAACAACCGCCCGAACGATCTGTATTTCCTGACTCGCTACCTCTCGGATCAACGTGAAGCAGAGCTGAGTTGGAAGCTGGTCTCGATCGAAGAAGACCCCGAGTCTTGGCTCCGTGCGCCCCTGCTTTACTGGTCGAGTAATGATCGGGTGCAGCTAACGCCCGAGCAGCAAGATCGCCTCAAGCGGTACATCGGCCTTGGTGGAACACTGATGGTCAATTCCGAGGGCCGTGGCAGCAAGTTTCGGCGATCGGTCGAGGCGGTTATGAAAGAGCTATATCCGGATTACGAATTCAAGCCGGTGAAGGCCGACCACTCGTTTCAGTCTCTGATCTCCCCGCTGAGTGGCAGCGCGTCGTTCCGCACGTTAAGTAACGGCGTCCGTGATCTGGTGGTGATGCCGCGGCGCGATTGGGGGCTGACGTTTCAGGCCGAGGAGGCGGGCAAAGACAGGGCGTGGGACGCGATGACCAACGTCTACGCCGCGCTGACCGATCGCGGTCGGCTTCGTAATCGACTCGATCCGCCGTTGCCGGTGCTTGACGCTGAGCGAGAGCCGTCTGACGCTGAGCCAATCCTTGTTGTCCGCGCGTCGTATGCCGGCAACTGGTCGCCGGAGCCGTTGGCATTCGAAGTGGGTGAGACGACGTTCTTCAATCAGACCGGACGGGCGCTTGAGATCTCGCCAAAACCACTTGCGGATATCGGAGTCGGCGATGAAAAACCTAACTTGATCCACCTCGCCGGCGTCGAGGCGGTGTCGCTGACCGACGACGAGTTGTCCGTAGTCGATGCCTACATTGGTGCGGGCGGAACGCTACTGATCGAGACTGTCGGCGGCCTCGGGGATTTCGCTGAAAAGGTCGCCGATCAATTTGTCGATGCCCTCGGAGGTGAGCGGCGTTGGCTCGATGTCAGCCACCCGCTGATTACCGGCGAAGGCCTGCCAGGTGGCGCTGATCACAGCCGTGTCGCTTACCGCGCATTTACAAAACAGCAGGGCAGTGCCGGCGAGACGCCTCAACTCGCCGCGGTATTTGTGGAAGGTCGCCCGGCCGTGGTTATCTCGCCACGCGATCTTTCGCTTGGCATCCTCGGGCTGAGGCACTACCGCATCAACGGCTACGCCCCCGCTTCGGCCCGCGGCTTGCTGCACAACATCCTCCTCTGGTCGGCAGAACCCCGTCCGTGAAGACACCGCTCGCCGACGCGTCGGACACCGCAAGCACCCCGGGGAATGAGTCTTGGTGGCCCAGCGCTGCTGCGATCGGACTGATCGCGGGAATCATTACGGCGGAAGTGATTACGAAATTCTGGATTTGGTGGCTTTTTGCGGCGGTCGCTTGGCTGGCGATATGGCGCATACGTCGAACAGATCGGATTTTTCTCAAACGGTTTGTTGCCGTGTTTGTAGTTGCCGGCCTCGGAGCGGCTTGGGCGATCGCCCGTAGCCCCTACCCCAACGGGCCGAGTCTTGTGGCTTATATACAAGACGAAGGCGCCCTCGCCGAGTTGGAGGGCTTGATTGTGGGGGAGCCCTGGCTGAAAGAGGGGACTTCGGGGCCGTTCGCAGCCTTCGGTTTCGAGTCGCCGACAACACACTTCGAACTACGCGTGGATACGGTGCTCACGCCCGCTGGTGCGGAATCAGCTGAAGGCATCTTGTTGGCCAAGATCAACCTAGCCGATCATCGGTTGCGTCTTGGCCAACGTATCCGCGTCCGGGGTTGGCTAGCTCCCATCGGTCCGCCGTTGAACCCCGGAGACTTCGACTACCGGGCGTTTGTAGCCGAGCGCGGGGTGGTCGGCAGGATCAGCATGGCTAACCGGGGAAACTGGGACTTGGTCGATCCGCCGGCGTTCGGTACGAAGCTATGGGGGCCGGCGTCTTGGCTCCAGCGCTTGCGGGAAGCCGTAGCCAATCGGGCGGCGTGGTCGCTAGGTCTGGGCATGGGCGACGATACGCAGACGCTCGGCTTGCTCCAGACGCTGCTGCTCGGAGAGACGACGCAGGACATCGATACGCTGCGTGACCGCTTCCGCGACGTCGGCTTGGCCCACTTACTCAGCATCTCCGGGGCGCACCTGGGAATCCTCATGGGGCTGGTTTGGCTGATCGCCCGCTTGGTGTTGCCACACCCTTCGCGGGCGGCGGTGTTGGTGTTGGCGGTGCTGGGGTTGTATCTGCTGGCGGTGCCGCTGCGGGTGCCGATTGTACGGGCGTCGGTGATGGCGGGGCTGTACTTCGCGGGCATCGCGGCGGGCCGGCGGCTGGGGGCGAACACGCTGCTGTCGCTGGCGGCGTTGATCGTGCTGACGATACGGCCGAGCGATCTGTTTTCGCCGGGCTTTCAGCTGAGCTTCGTGACGGTGTGGGCGCTATTACGGTTTACCCGGTCAGTGTCGTTGCGGTTGTGGCCCGAGCCGCTGGTGGATTCGGCGGTGCCGGGAGTGATCGATTTACGGGGGTGGGCAGCGCGGCGATTGGCGGACGTCAGCGCAGTGAGTCTGGTCGCGACGGCGACCGCGATGCCGATGGTGGCTTACCACTTCCAGATGGTGAACCCGCTGTCGGTGATCTTGTCGGTTTTGGCGCTTCCCGTACTCACGGCGGTGCTGGCGTTGGGATACTTAAAAGTTTTGATCGGTTTCGCTTGGCCGAGTGGGGCGCTGTTGGTGAGCGGGCCGCTGCGGTGGGCGGGCGGGGCATTGTCGCTTTTGGTGGAACAGGCGGCGGAGTGGCCGGGGGCGACGGTACGGCTGGTGCACGGGCTGCCGGGCTGGTGGGTGTTCGCGTCGCTGGCGGTGGTGTGGGCGTGGTTTGCGGGTTGGTTTAGGCATCGGAAGATTTCGGGGGCCCTGGCACTGGCCATCATCATCGGCGTCGTGTTATGGGTCGAATTTCCGAGTTCTGGTCTAGAAGGCGGCGACGACAGGACAAGGCGTATGACCGCAGCGCCTGAGGCGAAGGAGTTGTCGCTCACGATGATCGCGGTCGGGGACGGCTCGTGCTTCGTGTTGCGGGTAGGCGAGCGAACGCTGATGTTCGACTGCGGGTCGCAGCAGTACCCGCTGATCGGCCGGCGGAGCGTGGTGCCGACGCTGCGGAAGATGGGGGTTGATCGGTTAGACGTGTTGGTCATCTCGCACGCTGATATCGATCACTACAACGGTATACCGGACGTGCTCGACGCAGTCGAAGTTGGTGAAGTATGGATGTCGGCCGACGTCCCCGACGAGGCCCGCGCCCATCCCGATCGGGCCACCGCGTTTCTTTGGGATCAGCTACAAAAGCGAGGTATCCGCCCGCGGGTTGTCCGACGCGGCGACCGCAGGGTCTTCGGCGGGGCGGAATTCGACGTCCTCTGGCCACCCGCCGAGGGATGGGAGAAGGCGAAGGGCAACGACCGGTCGGTGGTCATGTCGGTGCGTCACGCAGGGCGTCGGCTGCTCTTGAACGGCGATATCCAGCAGGACGCGATCGCAGCGTTGCTCGAACTCGAAAACGATTTGGCCGCTGACGTAACTGACCTACCTCACCACGGCAGCTACGTCGATGCTAGCCCTGCCTGGCTCACCGCCGTTGACCCCGCCATCGTTTTACAGTCGTCTGGTCGGGCTAGGCTGCGTCGCGATCGATGGGCAGAACTGATCGAAGAACGAGGACTGACTCGGCTGGTCAGCGACCGCTTTGGCGCGGCGACCGTTCTTATCGACCGCGGCGGCGGGTTGTCTTGGGCAACTTTTCTTGATCCTCACGATGTGCCGTGAGTTACAAAGGTTTCACACGTTTTATGGATGCGCGTCTGACGAATCCGGCATTGTGATAACCACCTCAACGTCGGCCCGGCGGAACGGGGCCCGCCAGTTTTCCCAGGGCCGCTGCGCGACGAGGCCCGAGTTTACGACACCGCAGGTTGATAGGAACGCCACGAGTTCGTCGGCCTGCTCGCGGTCAACGATCAAACGCAACCGGATAAGCGATTCATCTCCGGTCCTGCTAGTTGCTAAATCATCAGCAGGCGGTGTAAACCCAAAGTGTCTGTCACGCAGAAATACGCCGCTCATCCAGGCACCTTCGCGTTCGGCCCACCCCTTAATGAGTTGCCGGGTGCTATTGGGAGATGCGTCTACGACCCTCAGCGTGTAGATCAAAACGTTCTGGTCGGGAACGAGATCGGTCAAGCTGTATCCGGCCAAGGTGTTCGCAAGATCGTTTTCCATCAAACCGAGATCGATTTCGGGTCCACTTAAAGCACCTGCTTCGCTCGCCTGGATTGGGGCGACCGGAGCGGTTGCAGGTACGGCGAGATCAGGTACTGGCATCGGTTCCGCGACGCTGCGGCCTAGGCTTACCGAGGCTATGGCATTGCGCTGCTCAGCCTTTTCGGAAACGTCGCTTAAGGAGATAGCGTTTGCACCGAAGCTAAATCGATCGGCTTCTTGTAACGACAATGAGGGAGCTTGGGATTCGGTTGCGTCAGCCTTCTCGGCCTGAGCCAACGCCGATCCAGGCCGCTGGCGGAGGGTTTCGTCGACCGTGGCGAGGAAAGACTCCAGCGGTTCGGTTTCTTCTTCTTGACCGATATCGGCCGCTGCGGCGAGGTCGCCGAGGTTGTCAACGCCAGCCGTTCGACTCCTTACTGCCTTGCGTTGGGCTTCGATCGTGGCCTCGGCAAGGCTTTGTCCCAGTTCGCGGGCGGTTTCTTCGTAAGCGTAGCTGGTGGCTAGCTCTTTACCTGTACCGAATAACGACTGGATAACGACGCCGACGGTGATAGTGAGCACCGCAGCGATCCCGCCGTAGGTCAGCAGCGGGGCGAGGCGGAACCGCCGGTTTGGCGTCGGAGGCAGCGCGAGTTCCCCCGGTTCGTCGTCAAAAAGCATCTGCCGTTCGAGCGTCGCCACTGCGCCCTCGGCCAAGTCCGCGGGAAGCCGCGCTGGAGGCGCATTCCGTAACGCATCACGGTCCCGCTTCATGTCGGCAACCAGTATTGCTAAGTCTGCGTCCTCGGCCAGCATCGCTTCGACCCGCGCGCGGTCGGCGGCGATGAGTTCATCTTCGACGTAGCCGAGCAGCAAGTTGGGGTCGTAGCGGTCGTCCATGGCGGGGAGCGGTTTCGAGGCAGTTCTTACAAAATCTTAGGCGGAGGCGGTAGGGTTGAGTTGCTGACGCAGGGCCAGTCGGGCCCGGAAAAGCCTGCTCTTCACGGTGCCGACGGGCAGATCGAGCGTCTGGGCGATCTGGTGGTAATCCAGTTCCTCGACGTCGCGGAGCACGAGCACCGCCCGTTGGTCGTCGTCGAGCCGGGCGATCGCGGATTGGAGTTCGTCGAGCATGTCGTGTTGTTGGACGCACGCCTCGGGCCCGGGTTCCCGCGGATCGGGGAGCCGGCCGGCGAGGGCGGAATCCGCGTTTTCGTTCCCAGGGCCGGGGGGCTGGTTGATCGAGACCGTCTGCCGTAGCTTGCGTTTGCGTAAGTGCGAAATCGAGGCGTTCATCGCTACTCGCGTCATCCACGTCGTCAGCTTGGCGTCTCCCCGGAATTCACTGATTTTTTCGACGACCTTGAGCAGCACGTCCTGAGTCAGCTCGGCCGCGTCGTCGGGGTGGCTGACCATCCGGTAGCAGACGTTGTACAGCCGTTGTTGGTGCCCCCGCAGTAGGTCTCCCAGCGCAGCCCGGTCTCCCGACTGGGCCCGCTCTATCAGGGCTTGTTCCTCAGCGGGTTCCATAAGGCGGCTCGGCGGCGGGCGGAGAGGCGTTCAAACGGGTCGGCGAGCAAAAGTTACCATGACGCAACCGTGGCGTGTCGACCACATCGACGCCGCCCACAGGTTTTTACGTTTAACCCGCCGCGAACCCACGGCCCCTCGGAGTCAATTGTTGGACGACTTGAATACCTACGTTTCCCCGCTCGCCAGCCGCAACGCCTCGCCCGAGATGCAGGCGATCTGGTCGCCGCGGAAGAAGTTCACGACGTGGCGTCGGCTCTGGCTCGCTCTGGCCGAGGCTGAGCACGAGCTGGGCCTGCCGGTGACCGAAGCCCAGCTCGCCGAGCTGAGGGCTCACCTCGACGACGTCGATTTCGACGCCGCGGCGGCATACGAGAAAAAACTCCGCCACGACGTGATGGCTCACGTCCACGCCTGGGGCGACCAGGTGCCCGGGGCTCGGCCGATTATTCACCTCGGCGCGACCAGCCAATTTGTTAACTGCAACACCGAACTGATCCTGCTAAGAGACGCCCTGCAACTGGTCGCCAATAAACTGGCGACCGCGATCGATCGGCTGGCCAAGTTCGCGGTCGAATACCGGGCTACGCCGACGCTGGCCTTCACCCACTACCAGCCCGCTCAACCCACCACCGTCGGCAAGCGTGCCGCCCTCTGGGCCCACGACCTCATGCTCGGCCTCGAAGACGTCGAACACCGCCTGGCCACGCTCCGCTTCCGCGGCGTTAAGGGCACTACCGGCACTCAGGCCTCGTTCCTGTCGCTATTCGATAACAACCACCCTAAGGTCGACGAGCTCGACCGATTGGTTACACAAAAAATGGGTTGGCCCGCTGAAAAGCGTTTCGCGATCACCGGGCAGACCTACCCCCGTGTGGTCGACGGGCTGGTCGTCTCCAGCCTCGCTGCGGTCGCTGCCGCGGCGCAGCGCTGCGCGACCGATATCCGCCTGCTTGCGAACCGCAAGGAGATGGAGGAGCCGTTTGAGAAGAACCAGATCGGCAGCTCGGCCATGGCTTACAAACGCAACCCGATGCGCTGCGAGCGGATCTGCGGCCTCGCCAAGTTCGTCATCGGTACGACGCAGATTCCGTTTGTGACCGCCGGCGAGCAGTGGTTCGAACGTACGCTCGACGACTCGTCGGTCCGCCGACTGTCGCTGCCCGAGCCGTTCCTCGCGCTTGACGGCATCCTCGACTTGCTGGTTAACGTGTCCGGAGGGCTGGTGGTGTACGAGAAGACGGTCGCAGCGAACCTCGCCGCCGAGCTGCCTTTCATGGCCAGCGAAAACCTGATGATGGCGGCGGTGCAGCAGGGCGGTGACCGCCAGGAGCTGCACGAGATTATTCGAACCCACAGCCAGGCCGCCGCCCACGAGGTCAAGGCCGAAGGCAAGCCGAACAACCTGCTCGATCGTCTGCGCAGCGAGCCTGCGTTCGCCAATGTCGACCTCGACGCCGCTCTTGACCCTGCGTCGTTCGTTGGCCGAGCCCCCGAGCAGGTCGACGCGTTTGTCGCCGAGGTTGTCGAGCCGATCCGTCAGCGTTACGCCGAAGCGTTGGCGTACGATCCATCGTTGAAGGTTTGAACGATCTGTTCAAAGGCGGGAAGAATCTCGGCGGCCGTAGGGTTCTCTTTTGTGTGCTGTCCGAGACTTATAATTTTGGCGGTAAGTAAAAGGCTTTGGGGTGTTTTTATTGCGATGGGATGTGATCGATCTTGGTGTGTCGGCTTACGCGGAAGCGTTAGCGGTCCAGCGCGAGCGCAACCTAGCGGTCAGCCTCGGCGAGGCGGATGAAGCGTTGTTGTTGGTCGAACACCCGCCCGTGATCACGTTGAGCCATCGCCGGGGCGTGAAGGAAAACGTCCTAGCTTCCCCGGAGTATCTGGCCGAGCTGGGCATCGAGGTCCAGGAGACCGACCGCGGCGGCGACGTGACCTACCACGGCCCCGGCCAACTCGTTGCCTACCCGATCGTCCGTCTCCACGACCACGGGCTGAACCTCGGGCGATACATGCGTCGCCTCGAGCAAGCGGTTATCTCGACTGCCGCGGCGTTCAACGTCGAAGGGCATCCCGAGGCCGGGGCGACCGGTGTCTGGGTAAACATGCCCGAGGGGCACACCGCTAAGCTCTGCGCGATGGGTGTGCGTATCCGCAAGAATACGTCGATGCATGGCCTGGCGCTCAACGTCACCACCGACCTCGCCCACTTCCAAACGATCGACCCCTGCGGCCTCGGCGGCCGGCCTGTGACCAGCCTGTTTGAATTACTAGGCGAGGCCTGCCCGTCGATGGACGAAGTGAAGCGGATGCTGACCCAGCAACTCGCGGAAGCGATCGATAGGGCAAACGTCGAAGACGGATCGGCATCCCCGCCGGAGACGCCCGCCGCATGAGGTTCCCCGATCCGACTCTTTTGTGGGCGATGTGGATCGTCTCGGCCGTGGTTTGGCTGGGGCTGTCCGTTCTGGTCTACCGGCGGTGGAAGCTGCCGCAGAAGCCGGCACCGTGGGTGATCCTCGGGGTCGCCGCGGCGGTGCGGATCGGCTTTGCTTTGTTCGTTCCGGTCTCCCTGAGTGACGATGTCTGGCGTTATCTGCACGACGGCCAAACCCTCGCCGCGGGCGGCAATCCGTATGCCGTGGCCCCGTCCGAGGAGATCCAGCGACGCGAGGCCGAAGGCACGATCGAAGACGCGGTCTGGCTCAAGATGATCAACAACCCCGAGTTGGTGACGATCTATCAGCCGACCAGCCAGTGGTTTTTTGCTGGGGTTACGACGGTTTACTACGCGGTGACGATGGGCGACGGCGGCGTATGGGGCATGCTACGGGCGTATAGGCTGGCGTTTTCGTTGGTTGATCTGCTGATCGTGTTACTGCTGATGCGGCAGCTCAAGCACTTGGGACGGTCGGCGTGGTGGGCGGTGATGTACGCGTGGAGCCCGCTGGTGATTGCCGAGACATCGTGGAACGCGCACCAAGACGGCACCGGGGTTGCGGCAATGCTGGGAGCATTGTTGCTAGCGCAGGCAGGGACGCGGGTCGATGAGGGATGGCGGTCGACGGCCAAGCTGATGGGGGCGGGGGCGATGCTGGCTTTGGCGGCGGCGGTGAAGCCGATCGTTCTGCCGCTGGCATTGTTGATGGCGTGGAAGGTCAAGAGCGAATTTGGCGGTGGGGCGGGGCGGGGGCTCTGGAGCAGCTTAATCCGGGGAAGAGGCTGGGGCCGGGTGTTGGCGGCGGCCGGGGCGTGCGTGACCACACTGCTGGCCTTGTACCTACCGTTCATGTTCATGGACGGCGGGCTGAACGGCATGTTCGAGACCTCGCGGCAGTTCGTCGAGCGTTGGCGGTTTAACGGGACGCTGCATCACTTGATGGAGATCGGGGTTGCGAATGTGCTAACCGGGGGCGAAGCCTGGGAGGTCGCGGCGCGGGCGAAGTGGATCGCCGACGCGGTGGCGGGGGTGTTGCTCATGTCGATCTTGGTGGCGGCGATGGCTTTCCACCGCGTGCCTTGGCGGGCAGCGACGACGTACTTCTTCGCGATGGTGTGCCTGTCGAGCACGGTGCACCCGTGGTATCTGTTGTGGGCGATGGCGTTGTTGCCGGTGGCGTGGTCGTCGGGGCGGACGTTTGTGGGGCCAGCGGTGTGGGTGGCGAGCCTGACGCTGCCCTGGTCGTACTGGGCGTGGATCAACTACATCGACGGCGGCCCCGGGGGGGCGGATGCGTTCGACGGGCGGTACGCGATCGGCGTCGGGTTGACGTTGGTGGTTTGGCTGCCGGTTTACGCGGCGTTGGGCTGGGGTGTGTGGACCACGCTGCGACGGGAAGCGGCGGATCGGCGTGGCGATACGAGCAGAATCCCAGGTGGGCGGGGTTGAAGTTGGTTTTGAATCCGAGCGTATCGGCGGGGTGATCCGAGGCTACGGCACCCGCACGACCACGGTGGGTTCGTAGGGGGCCTCGGCCGTGGGTTGTTTTGCGGGGATTAATTCGCCGTTGCGTCGGGTATGGGGGAAGCGTTGCTGCATCTGGCGGATGGCGGGGCCGTAGGTATCGACGCCGTTAACCGGGACGAAGTCGCGGAGGGTGAACAGCCCGGCGGTGACCAAGGATTGATTGGGGCCGTGGTAGAAGTAAACGCCGACTTCGTGTTCGGTGCGGAGTTTGTCGGCGGTGGCTTCAGCTACACGGCGGAAGTCGTCGCCGTAGTCGGGCTCGAAAACAGCGACGACCAAAGTACGGAAGCCAGAATGTTGACGGAGATCGTTGGGGTCGCGGGTGCTCTGTCCGCCGAGGATGGGGACGAGCTGAGCCTTCGAGAAGGCGCGTCGCCCATCGATCTTTGCTTTGCGGACGTTACGCAACTGGGCTTGGGCTTCGGGATGGTCTTGTCGGGGGTATCGACCGGCGTAGACGGTCGTCAGGTTGTTGCGGTCGAGCGACCAGACATCCGCGATTTGGCCCTGGGTGCGGGCGGTGCTGGCGAATTCCAAGGCTTCACCGGTCCGGTTGGCGCCGGTGAAAGTCCCCAACTCGACCGCGTACGTTTGGCGACTTGCTCGGCGGACCGGATTATCCGGATCGGGTTTGGGGTCCGCAATTTTGCGGAGACTATCCCAGCGACTGCTGACCACGCGGGTTTCGACACAGCCTGAAGAAATACTCGACAGAAAAATCGTACCGACCAAAAAAGCAAAAAAGCGGAGAGAATCGTACCGCGGCAGGTAACGGTTTGAGGCGTAATTCATCGATTTAAATCATACGCTGCCCGTCAACTGAAATGTAGATGTTTGTTTGGGCCGTTCGTTTATCCGGGACTCACTTAAGCTGGCCCCGCGAAATGGCTGTACCCCCTGAGATCGATCGTGACGGCTGGGGTCGTGAAGGCGAACTTCCCCGATTCATGAAGCATCCGCCCGTTGCTAGCGCAGTGGGCGAAGACGGTTTCGATATTGGGAATGCTGTGGACAATACCCGCATCGGTAGGTACGCGGGTTATGTAATCTCTTGGTATAGGGGTAATCAGGGCGGCCTGGGATGCGGCGTTGACGATTGTGGTATGTACTCTGGCGCTTTCGAGGGTTGAAGCGGGAAAATCCGAGTCGAATTGGCCTCTGGCCTGACGAGCAAAGGTTTTCAGCATCCTTTGCCGTATTTCTGTGTCGTTGGGAACGACGGAGACCTCGCCGTCGCGGCTGATTTTTGTCTCGCGTCCGTTCCAACGGATGCCGCCGCGGTCGGTTTCGATCTCGACAACCGCATCGACTTGGGTTGCGGTGGCGTGAGTCAGCAGAATCAGGAGATCGATCGGCTCGGCCCGATCGAACCTGACGCGGATCGAAGCGGTGTCGTAGTTCTCGATCTCGGCGGCCCGATACAACTCAGCTTCTAGATGGGTGGGGGTGGCGCTTGTGTTTTCGTCTTCTCCGAGGAGATAGGCAGCGAGGTTGATGAAATGGGCCATCGCGTTGTTCACGGGGCTGTCGAGGACCCAGGTATTTCCGCGACGCATAGCCCCGGCCCACGCTGCGCGGCTGAAGTAAGCACAGTCACGGGGCCAGCAGCCATGAACGGTCGCTCGACGGACAGCCCCGAGTTGTCCCGACAGCAGACGCCGCTTCAGCGGGAGGGTGTCGGCGGCGTAGATGTTTTGAAAACCGACGAGAAGTGGTCGGTCGGCAGCATCCCTGGCGGCGATCAGTTCGTCGACTTCGTCGATCGTACCCGCCACCGGCTTCTCGAGCATGACCGCCAATCCTTCTCCGAGCGCCTGCTTCGCGAAAGACAAGTGCAGATCGATAGGCACCGGAAGCCAGACGGCTTCAAGGCCTGGATGCCTGAGCATCGCTTCGTAGCTGTCGTAAAGCGCAACACCCTTTGAATCTAGTAACTTAGCACGATCGGGCTGGCTCGATACTTTCGGATCGCAGACCGCAGCAAGTTCGACCGAAGGATCAATTTTTTTGCCTGAGTTCAATACGAGTTCAGCAATCTCTTGGCCGTAACCCCCTATCCCCGCGATACCGAGCTGGATTGAAGTATTTTTAGCTTGATTCATAACTCGAATCGTAATGAGTAGGTTGGATTGAGATTGTCATATCGAGCCACCTCAAAGTTAATCTTGGCAAAATTTGAGGATAAAAATGCGATCCAACCGGTTTTACCAGTGGAAATATTCATTAATCCGGATAAACTGATATAAGTTCGGTGCCGCTATGCCGAAATATGAGCTATGAGTCCGACTCAAACCCAACCTGATTCTGTTCTGAAGTGGCTCGCCACCTTGGCGGACGCGACGCGGGTTCGGCTTTTACGTCTGCTGGATCGTCAAGAACTCGGGGTCTCCGACCTATGCAGTGTTTTGCAACTGCCGCAATCGACGGTTAGCCGCCATCTCAAGGTCTTGGCTGACGAAACCTGGATTATTAGCCGTAGACAAGGGACAACAAACCTTTACCGAATGGTCCTTGATGAACTCGATCCGGCCCAACGCGATTTATGGGTTTTGACCCGAGATCGAATGGCGGAATGGCCGACGCTGGCTCAAGACGAAGTCCGCCTCGCCGCCCGGCTCGCCGAGCGGGCGGGTAATTCGGCTGTTTTTTTCGATGACGCGGCCTCGGGCTGGGATAAGACCCGATCCGAACTCTACGGCGAAACGTTTGGTCACGAGGCCCTCCTTTCATTGCTGCCCGCTGATTGGACCGTGGCTGACTTTGGCTGTGGCACCGGTCGCCTTGCGGCCGACTTGGCCCCGAATGTGCGCCGTGTAATCGGTATCGACAACAGCTCTGCCATGCTCGCCGCTGCGGCTCGGCAAAACGAGAGCTTCAACAACGTTGAACTAAAGCAGGGGCAGCTCACCGAGGTACCGCTCGCGGACGCGAGCTGCGACGCGGTGTTGTGTGTGCTTGTGCTGACTTACCTCGATAAACCTGCTGAAGTTCTTAAGGAGATCCAGCGTGTTTTACGGCCGTGTGGCGTGGCTGTTGTTGTTGACCTGATGCTTCACGACCGCGACGATTTCCGACGATCGCTGGGACAGCGCTCGATGGGTTTCACGCCGGACACCCTTGGATCGTTATTAACCGAAGCAGGTTTGAGCAAAGTGGTTTGTCGATCGCTAAAACCCGCTCCCGACGCTAAAGGCCCCGCTCTGTTGATGGGCCGTGCTCATCGCTAAACAGCTCGCAGAATCTTGAATACCTGATTCTATAACTACAAAAACAACCCCTTTTTCCCTCGGAGAATTTTATGACCGCCTTGGATACCAGCCTCAACCTTTCGACCACGACGCTTAACGGCCTCGACTTCAAGGTCGCCGACCTCTCGCCCGAGACCGTCGAGTTCGGCCGCACCGAAATCCGCCTCGCCGAGGAAGAGATGCCCGGCCTCATGGCTCTGCGGGAAGAATATAAGGGCCAGTACCCGCTCAAGGGCAAGCGGATCATGGGCTCACTGCACATGACGATCCAGACCGCAGTCTTGATCGAAACCCTCGCCGAGCTCGGCGCGGAGCTTCGCTGGGTTTCGTGCAACATCTTCTCGACCCAGGATCACGCCGCCGCGGCCGTCGTCGTAGGCCCGTCCGGCACCCCCGACAAGCCCAAGGGCGTGCCCGTCTTCGCCTGGAAGGGCGAAACGCTCGCTGAATATTGGTGGTGCACCGAAAAGGCCCTGAACTTCGGCGACAACGGCAACCTCGGCCCGCAACTCATCGTCGACGACGGCGGCGACGCGACCATGCTGATCCATAAGGGCGTCGAGTTCGAAAAGGCCGGCAGCGTGCCCGGCCCCGAGACCACCGACAACGCCGAGTTCAAGGAAGTTCTCCGTAGCCTCGCCGCCTGCCTCGACGAAAACCCGACCCGCTGGCAGACCGTCGCCGCCGCCTGCAAGGGCGTCAGCGAAGAAACCACCACCGGCGTCCACCGACTCTACGAGATGCAGCGTGACGGCAAGCTGCTGTTCCCCGCGATCAACGTCAACGACTCCTGCACCAAGAGCAAATTCGACAACCTCTATGGCTGCCGCCACTCGCTGATCGACGGCATCTTCCGCGCCTCGGACGTCATGATCTCCGGCAAGGTCGCGGTCGTTTGCGGCTACGGCGACGTCGGTAAGGGCTGCTGCCAATCGCTCAAGGGCCAAGGCGCCCGCGTCATCGTCACCGAATGCGATCCGATATGCGCTCTGCAGGCCGCGATGGAGGGCTACGAAGTCACGACCCTCGAAGACGCTTTGGAAGAGGCCGACATCTTCATCACCACGACGGGCAACTACAACATTATTACCGTCGACCACATGCAGAAGATGAAGGACAAGGCGATCGTCGGCAACATCGGCCACTTCGACAACGAGATCGAGATGGCCAAGCTCGAAGCCGTCACCACCCGCACCAACATCAAGCCGCAGTACGACGAGTTCACCTTCGAAGACGGCCACAGCGTGCTGATCCTCGCCGAGGGCCGTCTGCTCAACCTGGGTTGCGCGACCGGCCACCCGTCGTTTGTGATGTCCGCCTCGTTCACCAACCAGACGATCGCCCAGATCGATCTGGCGTTGAACATGGACGGCAAGCCCACGCTGTCCGGCGAAGTCTACGAGCCCGGCAAGGTCTACGTCCTGCCGAAGCTGCTCGACGAGAAGGTCGCCCGTCTGCACCTCGACAAGCTGGGCGTGAAGCTGACCGAGCTTTCCAAGGAACAGGCCGACTACATCGGCGTCCCGGTCGAAGGCCCATACAAGCCCGCTCAATACCGCTACTAAATCACACAAGTCATGCCATCAAGAAGCCCACGGATTAAATCCGTGGGTTTTTATTTGCGTGGACCAACCAGGCACAGCGGCCGGTCAATACATCGAGCAGGCGTTACCCGTTCCCGCGACGAATTCGTTCCACGTCGACAGGCTCCAGTCGACGCCCGGCATCGGCGAAACGGGGAACACGTAAGGTGTCGCCGGGATCGGCGGGAAGTCCATGGCGGGAGGGAGCGGTGGCGGGTCACAAACCGGCTGCACGGGCCCCTCGTCGTTGGCGTCTTCGGTGAAGCCCAGCGCGTCGCCACGCTGGTCGCGGAACCAGCCGTCTTCGTAGAAACCCAGCAGCTTACCCCGAAAGCTATACACGCCCGCATCGTCGAAGAAGGCTACCCATCGGCCACAAAGGTCGAATAACACCTCGTCGTGGATCCACGCGATCACGGTGCCGCATCGGCCGTAGACGGGTTGCATATCGGGGGGCTGGACCACAGTCTTACCTTCTAGGAAACAGGGGTTAAAGGCGTTTTAAACATGACGCCTACCCCAAAAACGTACCTCAAGAGTCTTTATCGGCCAGCCGAAGGGGGGGCTTTGGGTGAAGAAGGGGTCGGCATAACCAGTTCAAACCGCATACCCCGTCCCTCGTGAGTCGCTACGGGGTTCACTCCCGCCAGATGGGGAGCGTGGCGCGGCCGTTTGACCACGACCCTTCGGGTCGCTGTTGCCCGGGCCAAATCCAGAAGGTCGTCGGCATCGTCGTCGTCGCCGACCAACCATCGCAGCACCCGCATCGGTTTCCGTTCGGTGGTTTTACGCCGGTCGGCACCCGGGAACATGGGGTCGATCAAGACCACATCGTATGACTCCGCCTCGGCTTTCTCCCGCATAAACTCTGCCGCATCGATACATGGTTGAACACTGATCTGTGCCGCCACATCCGGTGAAACCGTACCGGCCCGCTGGAGGGCATCGACCAGCAACGCGTGAACCACCGGGTGGCGTTCGACCGCGGTGACGCTGCACCCCGCCGCGGCGAGCAGCCAGGCGTCTTCGCCGAGACCGGCCGTGGCGTCGAGGACCCGTGGCCGGCCGCCCTTACCCGCTCGGCCGAGCCCGACCGCCTTGAGCAGTGGCGTCTTAAGCGAGCGGCCCGCCGGGCTGGTGGTGTCCAGTTTCGTCAGGTCCGCAAACACGCCGTGTCCCCCCGAAAGCGGATGCCCCCGCTCGACCACCCGCAGCTCCAACCGGAAGCCCCGCTCCCCTGCGTCCTCGGCCACGGCCAGATGCATCGGGTGGGGGTCATGAAATTTTTTGGCCACGCGTAAAGCCAAATCAGAAGCCAAAGACTCCGCGAGCACGCTGAAACCGGGCCGGTCAAACGCCACCGCGAGCAATGAATTTAGTTCAAGCGTTTCGAGAACCATGGCTGCCTATCCGCTAAACATTCACTTGCACCTGATCTGCTTTCGGCCTGCTGATTCACCGTTCGCAGAAAGACCGAAAACGAAAAATCAGAGAAATCCTTATCGGTAATCTGATAGGCGAAATAATCCTGGCTATTCTTGGTTGTTCCTCAGTTGTTATCTCTACGCTCGACTCGGAAAGGATGCCATGATCGACCAAAACAGAGATGTGAGCCTAGTCGCCGATGTCTACGACGCCGACGCCATCCACGTCACCCCTCAAGAATCTGCCCTCGACACGGCGCGGGTTCTTCAGATCAAAACCAAGATCGAATCGGGGTTTTACGACCGGCCCGAAGTGGTCAACGAGGCGGTTGAGGAACTCCTGAAGCACTACTTCGACTCCGATGTAGAACTGGTTCCGATAGACGACGCTTTGCTGGAAGTCACCGCCGAAAGCGCGTGACTGCCAGCAAACAACAAGTCTTACTCGGGATTTAACTTTCTGCCTCAGCGACCTGACGTTCGTACCGCTCACGGTTGGTGCGGTTGTCCATCAGCACCAGGACCCGGCCGCGGTGTTCTTCGGGGACGTGTTGGTCTAGGGCCTTGCGGACCATCCCGATATGCGTCCGGCGTGAAAGATGTGTCAGTACGACCTTCTCCGCGGTGCTACGTTCCAGCAGATCGATGATGTGGTCTAGGTGCAGGTGTTTGCCGATGCCTGCACGCTTACGGTGCCCCTGTTCCATGAAGGTGCATTCGGTGATCAGCACTTTTGCGTTGAGTACGTCGTCTCGGTCGAAGTGCTTGCCCCAGGCGGTATCTCCGGTGTAGCAGATCAGCGGGATCTTGAGGGTCTGGGTAATTTCTTCACCCTTCTTTTTCAACTCGACCAGCCGTTCTTGCGGGAGGCCGGCAAACTCTTCCTTGAGCTTGCTGCGTTGCTCGATGAGCGTGTAGCCCAATGACGGGACGGTGTGTACGGTCTCGAAGGCCCGCAGGTAGTGGTTGTTCTTGACCTCTTGCTCCTGATCGGGCTCCATCGCGATGACGTTGTAGGGCGTCCGCTGCTGCTCGATATCGACCCAAGCCTCCATGAGCCGGTGGATCGGCATCGCCAGTTCTTTGGGGCACAACACCGTGCCGGTGCCCATGCCTTGGAAGCTACGCTGAGAGAAGTAGTAAGACAACGCCGCAGCGTGGTCCATGTGGCCGTGGGTCAAAGCGACGTAGTTTGAAGGCAGCGCGGCGCGGGGGCACAGCCCGATATCGAAAGCCACATCGAACTCGGGCAGGTGAACGCACGATTCTTCACCGGCGATCGACAGCCCTTCGATGCGGAAAGGGGGGACGTACAAAAACCCAAGCTGTGGGCGGCGTGGCGGTTCTTTGGGGAGCATAACACCGACTTTCCGGGGGCTTGGCCAGCACTAAAACTGATCGCGGGACGCTGGCCGGGGCAGTATCGGTGGGCCGAAGACGCCTAGCTCCCGGGAGTTGAAGAAACAGCTCGACGGGGCGATGACCCGGTCAGCCGACGGTGCCGCAGAAAATTACTGCAGAAACGTAGTATCGCGGTTTCCAACTGGTCTGACAACCGCTGGATACATCACGGGCGCCGGTCTTTGTATGCCGACGCGGCCGGTAAAGAACAAATTCTCTTAGCCCTCGGAGATGACGACGGCGTATTCACCAGCTAGGAAGTCGTTCCGGGCGATTTTGTCGGACGTCCCGCGGCGGTGCACTGGAGCGGCTACGACCTCTACGCCCTGGTCCGAACGAAAGGCAACAAACTCATGTACGCCATGCGGCCGACCGACCGTTCCCGGGGCAGTCTCAAGATCGGCTCTTGGAGCCGTTTGAAAGAAATCGCCAGCAACGCGGTTTCAGATCCCCAGACTTCCCTTGGCGGCAGGTAACTCTATGTTGCCTACCGCCGGGCCGACGGACAGCATATGTTGCTCCAGTACGACGTAACAAAGAACGAAGTTGTCCATAAGGAAGCTAATTACGGCAATCGGTTCGTCGACGGTCCGGTGCTGATTGTTACCAGTAGTAATTGACCTGCTGTGGCTTTTAACAACCCGGGCGGAGGTCCAATCCGCGTTTTATTGGCCGCGTAGTCGGAGCTGAACTGATAATTAGGCTATAACGGTGTGAGAGACGGTCGTATACAGATCAAAGTCCACTCATGAATAAACGAGCCGTGAAACCCGAAACGACCTCAACGGGTTCAGCGGAGCCTGGCGAACTGTTGCTTAGCCTTTCTCAGATTTTTATCCGTTCTGAAACGGCTGATTTGGGTTTAGCGATCGGCTCAGCCTTGGAAGCACTCGGACGCTTTGCCGATGCCGAATCGTGTTTTCTCCTGGAGTTTGATTCGGATCTGACTACGTTGAGTAAGCGGTATTCTTGGTTTAAAGAGCCGCCGCCCGCCACAAAAATTACTTTTGATGGTTTCACTGCTGAATCAACGCCTCGGTTGTTGGCAAAAGCAGCCGCGGGCGAAGAATTAGCGTTGAGCGAAATCGCCGCCCTGGGAAGCGACGCGACACTGGACCAAGCGTTCTTGGATTCATTGTCGATCGGGGCGTTGTTGTACCAACCGGTTCTCGTCGGGGGGCAGATCTACGGATACCTCGGCTTTAACCAATTCAGCAGCGGGCGAGTTTGGGGTGATCGTGAGTATTCGGCTCTAACTGCTTCTTCTGATTTATTCGCTCTGGCCCTCGAGCGCCAGCAGACTTATGGTCGCTTGGGCTTCCACGTCAGTAACGCCCCCCTAGGTGTCTTGGAATGGGACGGGAACCTACGCATCACGCGGTGGTCACCCAAAGCTGAAGTAATCTTTGGCTGGACCGCTGCTGAAGTCATCGGACGCAACTGGTCCGATTGGCAGTTGGTCCACGAGGATGATGCCGAAGCGGTCGCCGATATCACCGACCGGTTGGTGGCGGGGGACGATCTCTCGAATGTCCTGACCAATCGTAATTACACGAAATCCGGAGACGTGATCACCTGCGAGTGGTTCAATTCGGTGCTCCGCGACCGTGAGGGAAAAGTTGTTTCGATCCTCTCGTTCGTTCAGGACGTCACCCAGATTCAGCGTTACCAGGAATCGCTGACTTCCAGCCGGGGCGAACTCGAGCAACGTAACGCCCACCTTGAAGAACGGGTTGTACAGCGGACGGCAGAGCTCGAAGCGGTGACCGAAGATAGCGACGAGACCGCCGAGCGTCTTCGTCTTATCCAATCGGCGGTCGATCAGATCGACGAATCGGTAACGATCACGGATAACCAGATCGAGGCCCCGGGTCCTCATATCGTTTACGTCAATCCCGCGTTCACCGCAATGACCGGTTATAGCTCCGAAGAAGCCTTGGCTTTGACCCCCCGAGTCCTTCAAGGCCCCCGTACCGATCGAGCGGTCATCGCTCGCCTTCGTCGTTGTCTAACCCAGGGGAGGCACTTCTTCGGTCAAGCCATCAACTACCGCAAGGATGGCAGCGAGTACTTTGTCGAGTGGCACGTAAACCCTGTCCGCGATGCGAACGGAAAGATCACCCACTGGGTGGCCATCCAACGAGACATCACGAAACGTAAGCTCGCCGACGACTTGGCCCGGGTACACCGCGAAGAACTCGCTCATGTCACCCGGCTCTCGGCGATGGGAGAAATGGCTTCCGGGATCGCCCACGAGATCAACCAGCCGCTGGCCGCGATCAATAACTATGCAAGCGGAGCCCTGCGGCATATCGACCGCGACCAAGCGACCGTCGACGATCTCGCCGAGGCTATCCGGCAGGTTGCTGATCAGTCTGATCGGGCAGGACAGATCATCCGTCGCTTGCGTGCGTTTGTAACCAAGCGCGGCACCCGACGCGCGACTCATCACATTAACGAACTCATCCACGAAACCATTGCTCTGCTTGAAACTGATATTTTTAAACATCGGACCCAAGTTGAACTGGACCTCGCCCCCAACGACCAACTCTCTCCTGTGCATGTAGACGGCATCCAGATCGAGCAGGTTCTCGTTAACCTCGCGCGCAACGCTTTCGAGGCGATGGACGACAACCCGCCGCACGAACGCAAGCTAAAGCTCAGCGCCCGACCCGGAACCGCCAACAACATCGAGATTACCGTGAGCGATCAAGGCCCCGGCCTCACCCCGTCGCAACGGGACTACCTCTTTGACCCCTTCTTTACGACGAAGGATGAGGGCATGGGCATGGGGCTGACCATCAGCCAATCGATCGTACAAGACCACGGGGGTCGCCTCCGGGCTGCCCCCAACCCCGAAGGACCGGGGACTTCATTTCATCTCACACTGCCTGCTGCGAATCCTTAAAAAAGCAAAAATTTACAAATATTCCCCAAGAAATCCGTAAGTTTTTGCTAAATCTGCGTGTAAACCCTCACATTTTTTAGTCCCAATTATGTAATCCCTAAACTAACATGTAGATAGGTAGTCGTTTATTAGCCTGCGGAACGGTCCCGCATGCTGCTCACGGGAGCTGAGAATAGCGAGTGTCAGCAGCCCAAAAGGTTTTCGAAAATGTTTACCGCCAATACCGTATTTGTTGTCGACGATGACCCCGCGGTCCGCGATTCTCTCAAATACTTGATCGAGTCCGCCGGGCACCGTGTCGAAGCGTTTGAGAATGCGCGTTCGATGATCGATCGTGTGCGCGTCCCTGCCGGCCGGCCGGTCTCGGGTTGTCTGGTCGCCGATGTACGGCTCCCGGGGATGTCCGGACTCGATATGTTCGACAGACTACAGGAGATGGACGCCCAGCTCCCCACCGTGGTGATCACCGGCCACGGCGACGTCACGGCCGCCGTACGGGCCATGAAGGCGGGGGCTGTTGACTTCATCGAAAAACCTTTCACCGACCAAGCGTTGCTCGACCGGATCAATACCGCCCTCGAGATCAACTCCGTCAACCGGACCGCAGCCGAAGAAGTTGCCAAGGTTGAAAAACGCCACGACATGCTCACGCCGCGGGAGCGTCAGGTTATGGCTGCCGTCGTGGATGGCCGGCTCAACAAGCAGATCGCTGCCGACCTCGGCTTGTCTCACAAGACCATCGAGGTCCACCGGGCCCACGTCATGGAAAAGATGGCCGCCCGTTCGCTGGCCGAACTCGTTCGCATGGCGGTACTGCTCGAACAAAAGTGCGCTGCCTGATACCGCCCGGACTCTAGACACAATCTGTTGACTATGAACGCGACGCGTACACCGTCGCGTTTTTTCTTGCCCATTCCGTACAACCCTCACCAATCCGATAAATCTCGCGATATATCTGCCGCCAGCGGCTATGGCCCTCAAGCTTGGCAGAGTATCGGACGATGTTTTCCATGTAATAAACCTCATTTCATGGAGATGTTTGCTGTGAGTAACCAGCCCCCCACGACCCTCGGCGAGAAGATCGACGCGTTGCTGGCTCCGTTCGTACAAGACGAGGCCGAGCTGCAGAAACATCTGGAACAACTTGAGGCCGAGGCCCAACGCATTCAGGTCGAATCAGCCCAGGCCCGTGAAGACCTTGCCGTAATCCAGTCTGCCAAGGTGAACGCGCTCCGCGAAGCCGCGGGATACGACCCGCTTCTGCGTGCCGTTTTTGCCGAGGGATCGGCTAAAAACCTCGAGTCCCAAGAAGAGTCTCCGCTAGAAATCGTCGACGAGGGAGGCCAAGGCGATGGCCACCCGCTGCTTTCCCAAGCCTCTTAGCTGATGCCTGGGAGTTAGCAGAATCTCATCATCACCACGCCCCGGCGACATACGGGGCGTTTTTTTTCGCATCGTTTCTTCACGACACGACGCGAAGGCTTATTTAAAAAAGAAGTAATTAATTTGGTAAGAAAGTGGCCCGGTAAAATATGATGCATATCATATTTTGCTCATGCCTTACAGCGAACAGCATAAAAGCGAAACCCGCGACCGCATTCTGCGGGCTGCCGCCCGGCAGTTCCGGGAGAAGGGGTTTGCCGCGGCTTCCCTCTCGGCAATTATGAAGGAGGCCGGGCTCACCCACGGAGGGTTTTACGCACATTTCGACAGCAAAGACGCTCTGGTAGCGGAAGTCATCCGTTCGGGCTTCGACCACGTCAGCGAGCGTTTTGAAGCACAGTTCGCCGATCTTTCGGGCGAAAAATGGCTGCGGGCCTGGGTCCGCGGCTACCTCGGCGACGCCCACCTCTCGCACGCCGACCAGGGCTGCCCGCTCCCCACGATGTCTTCCGAGATCGCCCGCATCGGCGAACAGGCCGTCGCCGCGTTCACCGCCTTGTTCTACGAGCGTCTGGAACACACCGCGAGCATGGTGGACGGCGAGCCCAACGAGGCCCGTCGGCGGGTCCTCGCGGCCTTTTCGCAGATGGTGGGCGGCCTCATGCTCGCGCGTGCGGTCGAGCCCGCCCTAGCTGGCGAAATCCTTGAGGCGGTGGAGGCCAGGGCACTCGAGACACTCTGCCCCACAACCATCCAAATCCAGACCCACCAAACGGCGGGGGCCGATCCATTATGAAAAAGGACTTCTCTCCGATGAAGAAGCGTGTTGCTTCCCTTGCGACGATCGCGGCGGTTGTGCTTGCTGTCACCGCTTTCGCGATTTTCGCCCAGAAAGACGAGTCCAAGATCGTGAAGGGCCCCGGCTCCGAGCCGCTTACCGTCGCGTGGCAGACGGTGCGAGCCGAGACGGGCTACGCCGTAAACCGAGCCTTTGTCGGACGCGTCGAGGCCGGGCAGGAGAGCGAAATCGGGTTCGAAATCTCCGGGAAGGTCAAAGCCGTGCGGTTCGAAGAGGGCGACCTGGTCTCCGCCGGCCAGGTCTTGGCTGAGCTCGACACGCGGCTGCTCGAAGCCCGGCGTGAGGAGTTAAAAGCTTCGCGCGACCAGGCCAAGGCCGAGCTCGACTTGGCCGATATCCGCCTCCAACGCATCACCCGTGCCCACCGCCGAAACGCGGCCACGGACGACGAACTCGACGAGGCCCAGCAGTCTCGTTTGGCCGCGGCCGCCAACCTCTCGCGTACCCAAGCGGGGATCGATATCCTCGAGGTCGAGTTGGACAAGAGCCGGCTCGTCGCCCCCTACGACGCGGTCGTGGCGGCTAAGCACGTTGACGCCGGCCGCGTGATCACGGCGGGCGCTGCCGTCGCTGAACTGTACGACATCGACCGTCCCGAAGTCCGGGTCGGCGTCAGCGGGGGGCTGCTTGACACGCTCGCCGTCGGACAGACCCACGAAGTGACGGTCAACGGCCAAGCCCTCATCGGTACCGTCCGCCAAGTCCTCCCCGCCCGCGAACGCACCGGGCGGGACGTCGATGTCATTCTCGAACTCGACGCCCAGCTCAACGGTATCCGCCGCGGCGATCTGGCCCGCCTCGAAATCGAGCACACCATCGCCGAGCCCGGCGTCTGGCTTCCGGTTCAGTCTCTGACCGAGGGCGTCCGCGGGCTGTGGTCGGTCTACACGATCGAGGACGGCGAAGGCGTCCCGGGCGCCGCGTCCGTCATCCGCCGAGCCGATGTCGAAGTCCTGTACCCCGCAACCGACCGGGTCTACGCCCGGGGAAGTTTCGATGAAGGCACGAAGGTCGTGGTGGGGGGGCTCCACCGTTTAGCGCCCGGCATGGCCGTCCGTCCCGTCGAAGGGGAGGATGGTTCGCAGTGAGAAATTCTGTTCAGGACGATTTCGACCAAAGGCCACATGGCCTAGCCACGCTTTTCTTCCGCAACCGTCATCTACTCTGGCTAAGCATCACCGTGATCATCGTGGCGGGGCTTTCGGCGATCCTGACGCTACCCCGGCTCGAAGACCCCCGCATCGTCAACCGCGGGCCCCTGATTATTACCGAAGTACCCGGAGCGAACGCCGAGCGGATCGAGGCGTTGGTCACCGAGGTGATCGAAGAAGCGCTCGACGAGATCGAAACCATCAAGCACGTCGACTCGACCTCCCGGGCGGGGATATCGTTGATCTCGATCGAGCTCATCGATGACGTGAATACCGCAAATAACAAGCAGGTCTTCGCCGAGGTCCGCGACAAGGTGCGCAGCGCGACGCCGCTGCTGCCGCCCGAGGCCCGCACGCCGGTCGTGGACGACAAACGCGAGGCCGTGGCCTTCACGCTGCTGCTCGGGGTGACGTGGGACGGCCCCGGCGAGCCGCAGCTGGGGGTCATGACGCGGCTGGCCGACGAACTCGGCGACCAGCTGCGCAACCTGCCGGGGACCGAACTCGTCCGGGTCTACGGCGAGCCGCAGGAAGAAATCGTCGTGGAGGTAGACCGCGAAGAATTGGCCGAAGCCGGCCTGGACGTGCCGGGTTTGGCCCGGCTGATCGGCGAGGCCGACACCAAGTTGCCGGGCGGGACGCTGCGCGGCGAGACGTCCGATCTGCTCATCGAGATCGACGGCGAACTCGACACGCTGCAGCGCGTGACGTCGATCCCGATTGCCAGCGGGGCCGGCGACTCCTTGCTGACCGTGGGCGACCTGTCCGCCGTGGAGCGCGGCTGGCGTTCCCCCGTCGCCGAGATCGGCCTGTACAACGGGCAACGCACCGTCTTCGTCGCCGCCCGCGTGGGGTCCACGACCCAGGTGACCGACTGGGCCGCCGCCGCTAGCGAAGTCGCCGACCGCTTCGCCGCGGAACGCGGTGCGGGCATCCGCATCGACCGCGTGTTTGAACAGGAGCCCTACACCACCGCCCGGCTGGGCGAATTGATCTTCAACCTCCTGGCAGGGGCGACGGTCATCATCCTGGCGGTCATGGTGATTATGGGCCTGCGTTCGGCGGTGATCGTGTGCGTCGCTTTGCCCCTGACCGTGGCGTTGGTGATGTTCGGCTGGCAGCTGCTGGGCGTGCCGATCCACCAGATGTCGGTCTTCGGGCTGATTATCGCTTTGGGATTGCTCATCGATAACGCCATCGTGATGACCGACGAGGTGTTTTCGCGCAAGGCCCGGGGTGAAAGCCCGCTCACGGCGGTCGGCCAAGCGGTGAGCCACCTCTTCCTCCCGTTGCTCGCTTCGACAATCACCACGGTGCTCGCCTTCGCCCCGATCTTGCTCCTGCCCGGCGGGGCGGGGGACTTCGTCGGCACGATCGGCCTGAGCGTGATCTTGGCGATCTGTGCTTCGTTCCTGGTAGCGGTGACGATCACCGCCTCGCTCGCGGGCCTGTTCACCCGGCCGACGCCGCCGGGGCAAAAGCGTCGCTGGTTCCGCGACGGCGTGACGCTGGGCCCGCTGGGCCGGGCCTACCCGAAGCTGCTGCGCTCGCTGTACGCGATGCCGATTGCGGCCGTGTTTATCGCGGCGGCCTTGCCTTTCTCCGGCTTCGCGGTTGCGCCGACGCTGGGCAGCCAGTTCTTCCCGCCGGTCGACCGCAACATGTTCGAGCTGCGGCTGTGGATGCCCGGCGATACCGGCATTAACGCGACCCTCGCCGAGGTGCGGGAGGTCGAGCAGACCCTGCGCACCCTGGAAGGGATCGAAGAAGTCTCCTGGCTGATCGGCGGCAGCCACCCGACGGTCTACTACAACCTCGTCATGAACCAGGACCGCGCCTCGAATTACGCCCAGGCGGCGGTGACCACAACCTCCGCCGCCGACACCCGTCGGCTGGTTGAAGAAGCCCAACTCCTGCTCGACGAGAAGCACCCCGGGGCGCAGATCCTCACCCGCAACTTTGGCCAGGGCCCGCCCGTGGTGGCCGACCTCGAATACCGGATTTACGGCCCCGACATCTCTCGCCTGCAACAGCTCGGCGACGAGCTGCGCGTCATGCTCCAGCGGCACCCGCAGGTCTTGCATACTCAGGCCGCGATGCCACGGGGCGAGCCGAAGCTGTTCTTCGACGCCGACGAAGACGCCGCCCGCATCGCGGGGCTTACCTTGACCGACATCAGCAACCAATTCGAGGCCGGGCTTGAGGGCGGCGTCTCCGGCAGCATCCTCGAAGACCTCGAGGAGATGCCCGTGCGGGTCCGGTTCGCCGAAGACCGGCGGGTGAGCCTGGAAGACGTCGCCAGTTCGCCCCTGGTGGTACCCGGCACCGGCGAATGGGTCAACGCGTCGGCTTTGGGCCGGTTCGAGCTCCGCCCCGAGCTCGGCGGGATCGCCCGCTTCGACGGCCGACGCACGAACACCGTCTCGGCCTACACCCGCAGCGGGTCGCTGCCCATCGACATCAGCAACGAGGTCCTCGGCAAGCTGGAGCAGCAGGGCTTCGTTCTGCCCGCCGGATACGGCCTGACGCTCGGCGGGGCTTCGGAACAGAGCTCCGAAGCCAACGCCAACCTCGCCCGCTACGCCCCGATCCTCGTGGTCATGATGATCGCCACGCTGATCCTGACGTTCCGCAGCGTACGGATGGCGATGATCCTCGGCGGGGTGGCGTTCTCCGCGGTCGGCCTGGGGCTGCTGTCGACTTGGCTTTACGCCTTCCCGATCAGCTTCAACATGATCCTCGGCACGTTGGGCCTGATCGGCGTTGCCCTCAACGACAGCATCGTCGTGCTTGCGGCGCTCAAGGCAAACCCAAAGGTCGCGGCGGGCGATCTCGACGCCGCCGTCGAAACGGTCGTCGGCTGCACCCGGCACATCGTCTCCACCACCGCCACGACCGTGGGCGGCTTCCTGCCGTTACTGGTGCTCGTCGGCGGCGCGTTCTGGCCGCAGCTGGCGATCGTCCTCGTCGGCGGGATCATCGGCGCGACCCTGACGGCGTTGGTCTTCGTGCCCGCGGCGTTTCTGCTGCTGCGGCCACGACAACCGCATCCTCGTCATCTTGAGCAGACCTAAAAATAGAAACATCAAGATTCTCGCCGGGCCGCTCGAACCGGTGACGGCGGCGACATATCCGGGGCTCAAAAAACAAGTACGAGCGGTTACGTTTGTTGCCGTGCGACCGAACCATAAATTCACCAAAAGGTTCATCGGAACCCATCCTCCCGCCACGCTTCCGGGGGGTGGGGCGTGCTGGTCTGGAACTGGTCTATTTTTGGTGGACTGGTCTAGCTTAGACCAGTGAAAACAAGCCGTCACGGGCCGGCAGTGATGGAGAAGCGATCGGCCCCGGAAGTACGGATCGATGCGAGCAGGCATGGAATTCCCGGAAGGTAGAAGTATGATCTTATACGTAATAATATAAGAATTAGAGTTGAAAACCTAAAGAAAACAAGGTTTTTAAGTCATCGCTAAGGGCGCAACTATCTGATGCCAAACGCGTGAAGCGTTACGAACCGTACTACTCATCTCGCCGGAAAACCCAAAGAAAAAGCCCACGGATTAAATCCGTGGGCTTCGTTGGGTCTTGTTTGTCTTACCGTTTTTTAGAGTGCGGCGACGGCACCCTTAACGGTCTTGACGATCTCGGCGGCAACCTTGTAGGGGTCGGCCGAGGAGTTCGGGCGGCGGTCTTCGAGCCAGCCCTTGTAGCCCGACTCGACGGTGGCGACCGGGATGCGGATCGAAGCGCCGCGGTCGGAGATGCCGTAGGAGAACTTGTCGATCGACTGTGTTTCGTGGAGGCCGGTCAGACGCAGGTGGTTGTCGGCGCCGTAGGCGTCGATGTGGCGCTTGATGGCTTCGGGGGTGCCGAAGGCTTCGCAGATCTTGTCGTAGACGGCCTTGTCGCCGGAGGTGCGGAGCGTCGTGTTGGAGAAGTTGGCGTGCATGCCGCTGCCGTTCCAGTCGCCGGGGACGGGCTTGCAGTGGTACTCGATGGCGTAGCCGTACTTCTCACCGATGCGCTCGAGGAGGTAGCGGGCGACCCACATTTCGTCGCCGGCCTGGGTGGCCGACTCGGCGAAACCTTGGAATTCCCACTGGCCGCACATCACTTCGGCGTTGATGCCTTCGACCTTGAGGCCGGCTTCAAGGCAGGCGTCCAGATGCTCTTCGATGAAGTCGCGGCCGATGGCGTTCTTGGCACCGACCGAGCAGTAGTACTGGCCCTGCGGGTCGGGGTAGCCGCCGGCGGGGAAGCCGATGGGCTTGTTGGTCTCGGGGTTGATGACGGCGTATTCTTGCTCGAAGCCGAACCAGAAGTCGTTATCGTCGTCGTCGATGGTGGCCCGGCCGTTGGACTCGTGCGGGGTGCCGTCGGCGTTGAGCACTTCGGTCATGACCAGGTAGGCGTTCTTACGCTCGGGGTCTTTGCAAATGAAGACCGGCTTGAGCAGGCAGTCGGAGCTGCCGCCTTCAGCCTGCTGGGTTGACGAGCCGTCGAAGGACCACATCGGGCACTCTTCGAGGGTGCCGCCGAAGTCCTTGAACAGGACCTTGGTCTTGCTGCGGAGGCTCTGGGTGGGCTTGTAGCCGTCGAGCCAGATGTATTCGAGTTTGGTCGGGGTGCTCATGTATCAAAGTCCTCTAAGCGGTGAAAAGTGATGCGGGGCTAGCGGATGTTGCCCGCCGTTTAAACCAAAAACAGCATTACCGGCGACTTATTACAGACTCAATTCCACGCCTACTTTGACTTGAGCGGGATGAATAATGTTCGGCCGGTAAGGGGAACTGGGATCTTATAGAGCATTTTATGGCAACCTTCAAGGCCCGACGGAGATTTTTAGTAGAAAATATAGGCGGAGTTGGGTTGGAGCGATTTGCATAAGCGGCACAATGGAAAATAAATGACTAAAATTTAGGCATCATTGTTTCTTGTTCGATTTGGCAAAATGTGTTGGGAAGTTGCTGTGTCGTGGGGTATCAGAGCATCAGATCTAGACTCGAGTCATGAACGAAGAGCTGCCCGCCATATTTTGCTACACCGCCTGGGTCGTCATGGGGGTCAGCGGCTGCGGTAAATCCACGGTCGGGCGTAGCTTCGCCGAATCTGAAGGATTAATTTTCGCTGATGCCGACGATTTCCATCCGCCGGCCAACGTGGCGAAGATGCGCCGTGGCGAGCCGTTAACCGATGCCGATCGTAGGCCGTGGCTCGATGAACTCGGCCGATGGTTGGCGGACCACCGGTTAGGTGTGCTGGCCTGCTCGGCATTGAAAGCCGACTACCGCAAGACACTCACCCAGCACCGCCCGGGTCTACGCTTTGTTCACCTCGCGGCTGACTACGACGCGATAAGCAAGCGGATGGAATCACGCGAGCACTTCATGCCCGTCAAACTTCTACGGAGTCAGTTCGACACGCTCGAGCCGCCGCCGCCTGATCAGGCGTTGATCCTCGACGCGACGCTTCCGATCGATCAACTCGTCGCCGCGATGACTTCCGACGCCCGGCGGTAGTCGAGCTGCGGGCGGGTTGCTTTTTTGGCGGCGTCTTCCTTTTGGGCGGCGCATAACACCCAGTGCTCGGGAAGCACTTCGTGTAGCCGGGCGTCGTCGCCGCCGTAGCGCCCGCGGCCGGCGATCGGCTTGAACGCCGGGTCGTGCGGCTGGACCGCGAAACCATCTGGGAAGTCGTCGGGGATCGTCGCTCCGTCCATCACCGTATCCAGCCGATCGACCTTCCGCCCCAGCACCGGCATCGATCGCAATAGTCCGCGGGTATAGGGGTGCATCGGGGTTTTAAAGATCGTCTCGACCCGCCCGAACTCGACGATCCGCCCGGCGTACATCACCGCGACCACGTCTGCGTTCTCCGCGACCACACCCAGGTCGTGCGTGATTAATAAGATCGACATGTTCTTCTCGCGTTGCAGCTTCCGCAATAGCTCGAGGATCTGCGCCTGGATAGTTACGTCGAGCGCCGTCGTCGGCTCGTCAGCCAGAAGTAACTCGGGCTGGCACGCCAAAGCCATCGCGATCATCACCCGCTGCCGCATCCCGCCCGAGAGCTGGTGCGGATACTCCTTCAGCCGAGAGGCAGGGTCGGCGATCCCGACGTCCCGAAGCGCCTGCTCCGCCACCGCTGTCGCTTCTGTTCGGCTGACGGTCTGGTGCAGGAGTACTGCTTCCATGATCTGCTGGCCGATGGTGTACACCGGGTTGAGGCTCGTCATCGGCTCCTGAAAGATCATTGCTACCTGATTGCCCCGGATGTTGCGCATCTGTTTGTCGGAATAGGCCAGCAGGTTGTCGCCGTCGGCGTTGCCGCCGTTAGCTCTGCCTCGCCAGATAATTTCGCCGCGGTCGTAGTTGCCGGGGGGGGTGGGGATGAGTTGAAGGATCGACATCGCCGAGACCGACTTCCCCGACCCCGACTCGCCCACTACCGCCAGTGTCTGCCGCGGGTAGATCGATAGGTCTACGCCGTCCGCCGCCTGTGTTCGTGGAGCACATTTACCGGAACCCGGGAAGCTAACCGACAGGTCGTGGATCTCGATCAGCGGGGTTTCGGCTCTCAAGTCTTCCGTGGGCATGATGTCTTAGTCTTTCGCGGTCGTTAGTCGGCCGAGCGCGGGTCCAGCGCATCCCGCATCGCTTCGCCCACAAGGTTGTACGCAAATACCGTCAAGAAAATCGCCAGCCCCGGGAACCACGTCAGCCCCCACTGGTCGCCGGCCCGCCGGGCTTGATTTAGCAGCTGCCCCCAGCTCGGCTCTTCGACGAGGCCCAAGCCCAAAAAGCTTAGCGTCGACTCGGTCAGGATCGCCGAGGCGATGCCGAAGCTGGCGAGTACCAGCACGGGCGTGACGCCGTTGGGCAGCATGTGCTTGAACAAGATCGACCACAGCGGCGTGCCGCAGGCGTGCGCCGCCTGCACGTAGTCCATCCGCCGTAGCTTCAGGAACTCGGCCCGGATGAAGATCGCGTACCCTACCCAGCCGGTGACGCCGATGATGACCATCATGAGGTACAGGTTTCGGCCGTAGAACGCCACGATCATGATCAGCAGGAAGATCACCGGGATCGCCGAGAAGATCTCGACCAGCCGCATCCCGATGAGGTCGACCCAACCCGCGAAGTAGCCCATCAACCCGCCGATGAGGATGCCCAGGGCGACGGCGATGCCCGTAGCGATCAGGCCGATGGCCAGAGCGATCCGCGTCGCGTGGATCATGCGGGACAGCACGTCGGCCCCGCCCTCGTCGGTCCCCATCGGGTGGGTGAGCGTTGGCGGCAGTAAACGAGGATCGACCCCCGTGGCCGACATCGCGTCGCGTTGGTAGTCGTTCGGTGAATACGCCAAGGGCGGCAGGACCATCCAGTCGACCCGCTCTGCGGCGGCCGCCTCTCGGTATTGCGAGTACACCACGTTGGCGGGCGGGCTGACGTCGGCGAACCAGAAACCGCCGCCGATGAGCAGCCCGACCAAGCCCACGGTCAGCTTCGCCCGCCCGCCAGCCGCCGAGGCAATCGGCAAGACCACCAAGATTGCGCCTAGCCCGATGAGCATGAGCACCACCAACACGAACACAAGCCCCGGTCCGTCGTCGGCCTGGCTTTCGAGTAGTTGTTGAGCCGACCGTGTCGCCGCAACCGCGGCTAATAGCGACGTCAGCCACGCCCACGCCGCCAGCCGGGCGCCCACCGAAACGCGGCGGAATATCAGCAACACCATCGCCGTGGCGAAGCTGAGCAGCAGTACCGCGTCGACAGCGGTGAGGTGTTCGAGCCAGGGGCTGGAGACTTCGCCGTCGGCTTTCCATACGAACGGGTGGCTGCTGGCGAGTAGAGGGGCGAAGACCGCCAGCAACACGAGCGTGACCACCCAGGCCAAGCCGACGCGGGCGCCCCACTGGCCGGCGAAGCGCATGCCGACCTGTCCGATGAAGCTGCGAGGCAGCGGCTTGGTTGCGCCGCCGCCGTTTTGCGGGCTATTTCCGGGGGCGGGGGCGGGGGTGCTTTTAGTCATAGCTCACCCTCGGGTCGGCGATGGCGTAGCAGAGGTCGCGGATCAACTCGCTCGTCAGGCCGAGCAGCCCGCCGATGAGCGTCGTGGCCATGACGAGTTCGCGGTCTTTTTGGAAGGCGGCCTCGACGCCGAGTTTACCCAGGCCGTTGATCGAGAAGATGGTTTCGACGACGAACGAGCCGACGAAGAGGGCGGGCAGTATGCCCGAGACCATCGTGATCAACGGCAGCACACTGTTACGGAAGGCGTGCCGCCACAGCACCCCGCCCTCGGCGACACCCTTAGCCCGCGCGGTCCGGACGAAGTCGGCCGAGAGGTTATCGAGCATCGCGCCCCGCATGACTTTGCTCATCACCGCGAACCCGCCGTAGACCATGCACAGCACCGGCAGCACCAGGTGCCACAGCGTGTCGAGCAGCCAACCTCTTTCGAACCCGCCTTCATTCCATGATGGAAGGAACGCCATGCCCGACGCTTGCAGGTCATGCAGCCCCGCCGCGGGGAACCACCGCAGGTACTGCTCGTTGGCGAAGTAGGTAATCAGCAGCACGCCCGCCCAGATCGTCGGCACCGACCACAAGCCGAGGAACGCCGCGCCGCTCCCCACGTCGAACCAACCGCCCTTGTGTCGGGCCGCGTACAGCCCGCTGGTGATTGCCACGACGTAGATCAGCGGGATCGCCAGCAGGTTCAGCAGCAGCGTCACCGGCACCCGTTCGAGCAGCAGCTCGCCGACGTCCCGCCCCCGCAGTGTCTGCCCGAGGTCCGGGGCTTTGAAGGCCGGCCGGTCGTAACGGATGCGTGATCGGCCCGAGGCTTCGAAGGCAAGAACCTGCAGCAGCTTCTTCTGCACCCTCAGCAGATCGCCTTCCGATCCATCGGCTTCTTTGAGTCCGTCGACGGACGCGATCAATTCGGCTGTCTCGGATTCGCTTAGTGATGCATCGATCTCCGAGAAATAGTCCAGAACTGCCGCGGGCTGTTCGAGGTCGGCCCGCAGGCGTTCAGCGAGTTCTAGCGGCTCTTGGTCTGTGTAGCCCGCAATCGTCTCGACGATCAGCCGTAGCCGGGACAGCTCCGCGTCGCGGGCCGCGTAGGGCTGGCCCGCAAATACCGCTTCGACCTCGGCCCGCTCTTCTTCCGAAAGCTTGAGGTCTCCCGACATACGGAAGCCGATCGGCGAGACCTGGTTTAGCCACCGCCCGAACTGCGCCGCCTTGGGTAGGTCCAGCCCGTAGCGGCGCTCGAGCGCTTTCTGGGCCCGCCGGGCATCTTCGCCCTCGGTCTGGGCGCCTTCGGCGTTAAGCGACGTGCCGCCGAAGCCGCCGGGCGAAAACGCCATCACAAAAAACACCACCGCCAACACGCCCAGCAGCGTCGGGAACAGCAGCAGCAGTCGGCGGAGGATGTAGCTGAGCATGAAAAAAAGTCGGAGCGATCAATCCAACGGGGCTGGGTCACGGCGGTTCGCGTTTGTTTATTGAGTCCAGCGCTGCTCGCTACGCGGAACGAACATCTCGGTGCGGTCATTAAGCCCGGTCTTGGTCACCTTGACGTTGCGGAAGCGGTCGTCGAGGAAGTTGACGCTCTTGCGGATGAACAGGAACGTGTACGGCTGGTCTTCCTGCAGGATACGGTGGACTTCGTGCCAGAGGGCCAGCCGTTCGTCGCGGTCGACGGTAACACGGGCTTGGTCGATAAACCCGTCGAGTTCTTCGTTGCGGTAGCCGACGTAGTTGTCGCCGCCCTCGGCGATCGAGTCGGAGTGGAATATCTGCTTGGGGTCGGACTCGATGACACCGCCCCAGCCGAGGCTGATCGCTTCGAAGTCGCGGGACTGGATGCGGTTGATCATGGTGTTGAATTCGGTGGGGTCGAGCTCCATGGTGATGCCCGCCCGGGCGTAGGCGTCTTTGCAGTAAGTCGCCATCTGCTGGTAGTTCGTGCTGCCGGTGGGGTAGATGAGCTTGAAACGGAACGGCCGGCCGTTTTCGTCTTCGAGCACGCCGTCGCCGTCGCGGTCCGCGAAGCCGGCCTCGGCGAGCAAGGCGATGGCTGCGTCGGGGTCGTAGCCGATCGGCTCGAGGTCGGGGTTCGACTGCGGGCTAAGCGGGTTGAACGGTCCGCTCACCACGGTCGCCAGCCCGACCATCAGCTGCTCGCATAGCTCTTGGCGGTTGAGCAGCATCGTCATCGCCCGGCGTACCCGGACATCGGCGAAGAGCGAGGGGTTGCCGTCTTTATCAACTTGGTTCCAAGCGATGTAGCGGTAGCCCGAGGTCGCGGTGCTGTACTCGTAGAGGTCGGCTGAGGCGTTAAGGTTTTCGTCGGTCTTAAGTCTTTCGTACTGCTCGGGCCTGACGCTATAGCGGTCGATGTCGCCGTTGCGCATCGAGACGAGCTGGGCCTGCTCGTCGGTGATCTCCTGCCAGCGCAGCCGCTCGAACGTGGGGCGGGGGCCCCAGTATTCGTCGTTGCGGACCAGTTCGATTTGGCCGCTGCCGGGCCGCCAGTCTTCGGGGTCCATCGGCAGCTTGTACGCCCCCGAGCCGAAGAGCAGGCCGGTGGATGCGTTGAACTCTTCGGGCGTGAACTTTTCGTAGTAGTGCTTAGCGAGGATGTCCATCCCGCCGGTAATCGTCAGCGAGAGGAAGTACGGCTCGTTTAACGTAAAGACCACGCGGTGCGGCCCTTCTGCGACCAGCGACTCGATCGGTTCGTAGTACGACGATAGTCGCGGGGCGTTGATCTCGGGGTTGCGGATCATGTCCAGCGTGAACAGCACGTCGGCCGAGGTTAGCGGCGTCCCGTCGGAAAAGACGACGTCTTTTCGGAGGTCGAAGGCGATCGTCAGCCCGTCGTCGGAGACCTCCCACGACTCGGCGATCCACGGCTGCCATTCCAGCGTCTCGGAGTCGCGGACGATCAGCGACTCGAGGACGAAGCTCTCGATCGTGCTCTGGTAGATATCGGTCGAGATCAACGGCGTCAGCTTACCGACGCTCTGGGCGAAGGCGTCGACGAACCAGTCGCCCTCGGCATACTCGGGTTGGTCCCGGGCGGTGAGCCAGCGTGTCTGCGGTAGTGGGGCACGCTGGCCAAAGGCCGCGGCCGAGCCTTCACCGGTTTCGCTTAAACGAACACCCTGGCTCAGGGTCGTGTTCAATTCACGTAATACCTCGCCCTGCTCGGCAAGGCGTTCGTCGATGCGTTGCATGACTTCCCATTGCCGGTCGTACTGTTTCATCGCCAGCAAGATGCTGGCGAGAATCCCGACTAGCAAGACGGTGAGAACGAGATCTTTAAAGCCGAAGCGATTATCCATGGGTTAGTTCTCGGTAAACGAAACGGCCTTGGTTTACTGTTGGTTGCGTTTGGGGTCGAACCGGTCCCGTAGGGCGTCGCCCAGAAAGTTTAGCGCCATCAGCGTCAGGCCAAGCAGCGTGCAGGGGAACACTAATAGCCACCAATAAACCGACAGGCCGGGGCTGGTCAGCTTCTTGAGCTCGTCGATTCCCCCGGCGGCGAGGTTGCCCCAACTCGGCAGCGGCGGGCGTACGCCGATGCCCAGGAAGCTGAGGAAAGATTCTTGCAGAATCGCTAATGGTACGGCCAGCGTGGCGTACACCACGATTACCCCGATCAGGTTCGGCAGAAGGTGCAGCCGAAACACCCGCATTGGCCCCATGCCCACCGCCCGTGTTGCTTCGATGAACGGCTGATTCCGCAGGCTCAGCACCTGCCCGCGGATCACCCGCGACATTGTCAGCCAGCTCACCCCGCCGATGGCGACTAGCAGCGTGAAGATGCCCGACACGTTGCCCGCTACGAGTTCGGAGAAGCCAAACGTGCTGCCCGCCAGTGATTCGACCGCTGGCTGCAGCGCGATCGTTACCATCACCACCAGCAGGATGTACGGCAGGCCGTAGAGCACGTCGACCGTCCGCATCATCGCCGCGTCGGTCTTGCCACCGAGGTAACCCGACAAAGCACCCCAGGCTACGCCGATGCATACCGCGATGCACGCGGCGCTGATCCCGATCCCCAGGCTGATCGCTCCACCCAAGAGACTCCGCCACAAAAGGCTCCGGCCCAGGTCATCTGTTCCCATTGGCTCGGCCCAGCTCGGTGCCGCTAGAACTTTTTCCGGCATCGCGCTGCGCTGCTCGTCGTACCGCGATAGCGACCAAGGTAAGGTCACGAAACAAGGCAAAGCGATCGCCGCCAACAGCACCCCTCCTAACCAACCCGACGAGACGCGGGGCCGAAGCAAGGCTCGGTTCGGATTCAGCGGGGCGGCAACGCTATTCATGCAAGCGGAGTATAACCCTTCGCGCAATCCGCAAGCGTCTGGCCTGGTGTTAACACCGGTCTAACCGCTCACCCAAACCTCATCGAACACCGCGGGCTTGAATCCGACCGTGAACCGCTTGCCGTCGGTGATGATCGGCCGCTTGATGAGCATGCCGTGGTCGGCTAGCAGGGCGAGCGCCTCGTCCCGACTCATCCCCGGGAGCTTATCTTTGATGTTCATCGACCGGTAGAGCTGGCCGGAAGTGTTGAACAGGTGCTTTAAATCGTACCGGCCGTCTTCGAGAGCCGACGCTAGTGTCGAGGCGTCGGGCGGCTGCTCGGTGATGTCGATAAACGTGTGGTCGCGCCCTGCTGCGTCTAGCCATTTAAGAGCTTTGCGGCAGGAGTCACACTTCATGTAGCCGTAGACGGTAAGCGTTGTTTGAATAGCAGGCATAGCGGTTGAGTTTAATACGGTTGTGCCGTGTTGATCGGTAGGCTCTACACTATCCGCCCCGATACGCCCGGCCGAAGCCGGTGCCCCGTGCGAGGCCTCCCGTGAGAGATTTTTGGCAGTTTGGCCGGCAGATGCTGCGTTACCGCCGCCTGCTGATACTTGCGGCGATCGCGGCGCTGCTCGATGCGTTGAGCGCTGCCGCGGGCCTGACCATGCTGCTCCAGATCATCGACGTGTTGATCGGCGGCCAGCAGGGGTTGCGGCAGGTGGCCGAGGAGAAATTAAGCGATCCCGGCACGATCGATTTGTTAGGCGGCGATTACAGCCACCTTGCGAGATACCTGCCAGCCGACGGCTTCAAGAGTTTCCTGTACGCCGTGCTGTTCATCCTGCCGCTGGCCTTATTTGGTTCTGTAGTACGGTACGCGCACCAGTCCCTGGCAATCACGGTGGTCGTCCGCGTCGTCACCCGCATTCGCCAGCAGGCATACTTCCGGATCCTGCACCAACCGATTCATTCCGTCGACAACCTCCGCGGGGCCGACCGCCTCAGCCGGGTCGTCAACGACACCGCCCAACTCGGCAAGGGGTTCAACACCCTGATGGCCAAGGCGGTCCGGGACGTCTTGATGGGGGGCGCGTTTCTGCTGATGGCGTTTGCGGTCGACTGGAAGCTTGCCGGCATCTTTCTGACCGGGCTCCCCCTCGTCGTGATCGCGATCAAAATATTCGGCAAAAAGATTCGGCGGGCGACCAAATACTCCCTCCGCGAGTACGCCAACATGATTGCGGCGGTGCAAGAAACCGTGCAGAACCCCGCGGTGGTCCGGGTGCACAACGCCGAGGGCTACGAGCGTCGGCGGTTCAACACGATCAATCGGGCGCTGCAAAAACAAGTGCTGAGGGCCCGTAATGCGCGGGCGTTAAGTTCGCCGGTGATCGAGTTGATTGCTTTGGTCGGCGTCATGGGGGTTTCGGTGCTCGCCGCTTGGTACGTCTTTAACGGATCAGGTACGCCCGCAGACATGGTCAAAGTCTTGGTCCTGCTCGGCGCCGCGGGGGGAAGCCTCAAGCCGCTGGCGAACCTCAACAATAACCTTCAGGAAGCCGGAGCCGCCGCGACGCGGATTAAAGAAGTACTCGACGCCGAAACGGAGCCTAATACCCGCGAGCAGCGGAAATCCGAAACCGCGGTCGACTTGCCTCGCCACCGCCGCGACGTCGTCTTCGAAGGGGTGACGTTTCGTTATCCCGACGCCGAGGACCTCGCGGTCCGGCATCTCGACCTGCGGGTAGAGCACGGCCAGTCCGTCGCCATCGTCGGCACCAACGGCTCGGGCAAGACCACGCTGCTCAACCTCCTGCCCCGCCTCGCTTCCCCGACGCAGGGCCGGGTGTTGATCGACGGCGTCGACATCGCCACAGTTTCGCTACGGTCGCTGCGTGAGCAGCTGTCGGTGGTCACGCAGCAGAGCGTGACGTTCGCTGGCACCATCGCCGAGAACATCGCCTACGGCAGACGCGAAACGCCGCGCGAACAGATCGTGGCCGCCGCGAAAGCTGCGTTTGCGGACGACTTTGTTTCCGAACTCCCCGACGGCTACGACACCGTACTCGGCGAAGGCGGGGCGGGCCTGTCGGGCGGCCAACGCCAACGCCTGTGTATCGCCCGAGCCATCCTCCGCGACCCGGCCATCCTTATCCTCGACGAGGCAACCAGCCAAATCGACGCCGAGAGCGAGGCCCGTATCACCTCAGCGATCAACGGGGCCCGGGCCGGCCGAACCACGCTGATCATCGCCCACCGCCTCTCGACCGTCGTCGACTGCGACAACATTGTCGTGATGGATCAGGGCCGTATCGCCGACCAGGGAACGCACGAGCAACTGCTAGAGCGCTGTCACATCTACCGCACCCTGGTCCAGACCCAGATGGCGGGTACCTAGACGCAGACAAGCAGAGACGCGGATGAGTTGCGTCACTGGGGGCTGAGCCTAAAATGGTCTACTTGCCTCAGCACCGGCCGGGTGCCCGAGTGGACCAAGGGGGCGGATTGCAAATCCGCTTGCGTAAGCAGTCATGGGTTCGAATCCCATTCCGGCCTTTTTCTTGCAGCGGCAGTTCCTACGCCTCAAAAAATAACAAACTACATCGGCACGAATAGCCGGTGGCTTGTCACAAACTGCCGGGGCAATATCGCGTGCCTTACGTTATATCTATCTTGATTATTCGGTGAGCCCGTAAACGCGGGCCGAGGGAGCCCCCAGCCATAACATCCGCTGAGGTCCGACGATTTTATCGATCTCTTCGGGGCTTGCCCCGTTGTCTTCTGCTAGGTGTCGGGCGTACGCCTCGTTGACCTCGCGGTACTCGAGCTTGCCCGCGGCGAGTGCGACCTGCCCCTTCGCCTCGGCGGGGATGAGGTGTCCCTCGATCGGGCAGGTGAACTTTACGATGACCGAATCGCCGATCCGGTCCGCTCCCATGGTCATCCAGCAGCCGCGTTTCTGGCAAACGTCCCGCACCGTGCCCCGCAATACCACCTCGCTGCCGGCGTAGCCTTCGGGCTCGGCCATCACCTCGTCGATCGAAACGGGCGGCGGGGCGGTCGACGGGATTGGGATCCCGAAATCTAGATACCGCTCGGCCGCTTGATCCGGCCCAGGGGTAGCGGCGCAACCGGTTGCCGCTAATAACCAAACCGCCAACACCGGGTAACCCGAAACCGCGATCCAAGATCGGAGATATGGCACGGCTAAGCCTTTCGCAAAAGCGGTTAGAAGGTAGAGGCCCGCGAAACGATCGCAGAGCGATTGTTTCAGCAAAAGTTTACGGCGCACTGACCGCAGAGTTTGATGTGTTTGTGGATAAAACAAACCCAGAAGAAGTCCGCTTCCGGTCATGGATGAAGCGGTGGGGATGGGATTCGAACCCATGGTGACCCGAAAGCCACGCCGGTTTTCAAAACCGGTCCATTCAACCGCTCTGGCACCCCACCGGGGGCTCCCCGGCGATGAGGCCGGCGAGGTTGAACGGACAGGATAAGTCTATTCGGGGTAAAGGGGTAGGCCCGATATTCCGGGTGAGTGGAAATGTTGTGGAACTGGAGCCGAAGCGGTTGACAAGGCTTAATACTTTGCCCATAATGTGCGGCCGCGTCGGAGAGACGCATCGAAAGGTCTAAATGACGTTAACCATGGTCATCCAAAACTAGACCCCGCAGGCCGATACCGACCTGCAGCTAAGGGTCGGATCAGGGGCTGCTTGACAAGCCAAAACTGATCGCTACATTGTTCCGCCCGCTACGAGCGGCGAAGCCGGTACCACCGACTTTACCGCCCGCAGCCGTGGGGATTCGAATCGGCTTAAAGGCCAACGGATCGAGTTCTTTGAAAAGTGGATAGGTTAGGTGTTGCATATCGATGCGGCGTTTCTCTTCCCAGCGAAGCGTCGCGGATATCGGTGTGACACCGAGTAACAATCGAAAGTGCTGATTGAGGTGCTTGCCCGCGTAGTCCCTTCGCAAAGGGGGCTGGATAAGCCGTTCTTGCCTAAGAGAGCGGCGGATTCAGCGGGTTGCTGTGGTCAATCGTCCACGGCAAGTGATTTCGACTCGGTCCAAACGTTGGTTTGCTGTGCTAGTTTTAGGCGGCAAATCGGGTTCGGTACCAGGTCGGAGTGATGAAGCTACTAAGAGTACATGGCGGATGTCTTGGCGTTAAGAGGCGATGAAAGACGTTGTAGCCTGCGATATGCCTCGGGGAGCTGGCAAACAAGCTTCGATCCGAGGATCTCTGAATGGGGAAACCCGGCGGCAAATGCCGTCACCCGTGCCCGAATGCATACGGTACGGGAGCGAACCTGGCGAACTGAAACATCTAAGTAACCAGAGGAAAAAGAATCAACCGAGATTCCGTAAGTAGCGGCGAGCGAAAGCGGATCATTCTACGTATCGACACGAGCGGCCTGGAAAGGTCGGCCACAGAAGGTGATAGCCCTGTAGTGTCGTGTGTAGGAGTGTCCTAGAGTAGCGTAGAGCTCGTGAAACTCTGCGTGAACATGGGGGGACCACCCTCCAAGGCGAAATACTCCTTAACGACCGATAGTCTACCAGTAGGGCGACTGAAAGATGAAAAGTTCCCCGATAAGGGAAGTGAAATAGTATCTGAAACCATGTACTTACAAGCGGTCGGAGCGGTTCTTCGGAACCGTGACGGCGTGCCTTTTGCATAATGAGCCGGCGAGTTGTTCTCTGTAGCAAGCTTAAGTCGTACCCCGACGTAGGCGTAGTGAAAGCGAGGGTTAACTGCCCGTCAAGTTGCAGGGAGCAGACGCGAAACCAGGTGATCTACCCATGGCCAGGTTGAAGGGACAGTAACATGTCCTGGAGGACCGAACCCGTATTCGTTGAAAAGAATTGGGATGAGCTGTGGGGAGGAGTCAAAGTCTAATCATACCTGGATATATCTCGTTCTCCTCGAAATAGTTTTTGGGCTAGCCTCACGTTACAGCGTTAAGGGGTAGAGCTACTGATTGGGGCTGGGGGGCTACCCGCCTACCCACTCCAACCAAACTCCGAATACTTAACGTCTTTGTCGTGGGAGTCAGACCGCGGGGGATAATCTTCGTGGTCGAGAGGGAAACAACCCAGACCGCCAGCTAAGGTCCCTAATTGTGTCTCAGTTCTTAAGGAAGTTAGAGTCCCGTGACAGCCAGGATGTTGGCTTAGAAGCAGCCACCATTTAAAGAGTGCGTAATAGCTCACTGGTCGATGGATTTTAGCGCCGATAATGATCGGGAATAAGACGCAAACCGAAGCTGCGGAATTCGTAAGAATTGGTAGAGGAGCGTTCTTGTCAGCGTCGAAGCAGAACGGACAACGTTCTGTGGAGCGGCAAGAAGTGATTATGCCGGCTTGAGTAACGATAAAACAGGTGAAAATCCTGTTCGCCGAAAGAGTAAGGTTTCCTGGGCAAGGTAAATCCGCCCAGGGTTAGTCGGAACCGAAGGCGAGGCTGAAAAGCGTAGTCGATGGACATCAGGTTAATATTCCTGAACCGTGATGAAGTGACGGATTTTGAAGGTCTGGCGGTTGACTAGTCGTGACCGTTGGTAACTAAGGGCATCTGATCCCGATGCAGGCTGGA
>JBCDJW010000019.1:0-78769 GCA_038747275.1 Planctomycetota bacterium
CACCAGTGCGGCCTGCCCAAGAAGATCGCCCTCGAACTCTTCCAGCCGTTCATCATCCGCAAGCTCAAAGAGCACGGCCTGGTCGATACGATCAAGTCGGCCAAGAAGATGCTCGAGCGTCGCGACCCCGAGGTCTGGGACATCCTCGAAGAGGTGATCTACCAGCACCCGGTCATGCTCAACCGCGCCCCCACGCTCCACCGCATGGGCATCCAGGCTTTCGAGCCCGTCCTGGTCGAAGGCAACGCGATTAAGATCCATCCGCTGGTCTGCGGCGGCTTCAACGCCGACTTCGACGGCGACCAAATGGCTGTCCACTTGCCGCTGTCCGTCGAGGCCCAAGCCGAGACCAGCGTGCTGATGCTCTCGCCGCACAACATCTTCTCGCCGGCCAACGGCGATCCGATCATCTCACCGTCGCAGGACATCCTCCTCGGCGTGTACTACACGACCATGCTCCGCAACGAGCCGTCGCCCGAGGTCGCCAAGGAACTGGTCACCCGCTCCGGCGAACTCTCCGATGACATGGTCGCCGAGATGCGCAAGTACCGGGAGTTCAAAGACTCGGCCGAAGCGCTCCTGGCCTACGACCTCAAGAAGATCAGCATCCACGAACCGATCGTCGTCAAGCCCAACCCGGCGAAGTTCAACGGCCTGGTGACCAAAGAACGCGGCGACGTCGGCCCGCTGCCCGAGACCGGCCGGATCATCACGTCCGTCGGTCGGCTGCTGTTCAACGACATCCTCGAGCCCGGCATGCCGTTCTACAACTGCGCCCTGGGCAAGAAGGGCTGCTCCCGCGTCATCGACGACACCTACGCCTTCCTCGGCCGGCCGGCGACGATCACGCTGCTCGACAACATGAAGCAGATCGGCTTCAAACGCTCGACCACATCGGGCCTGTCCTTCGGCATCACCGACCTCCGCATCCCCGCCAAGAAGCACGACCTCATCGCCGCGACGCAGAAGAAGGTCGACCGCGTCGAGAAGGCCTTCGACGCCGGTGCCATCACCGACCGCGAACGCTACAACCAGCTCCTCGACCTCTGGACGCACTGCCGCGAAGAAGTCACCAAGGAACTGCTCAAGGAACTGCGCAGCGACCGCCGCGACGAAGACGGCAACGAGCTGCCCGCCGACGCGACCGAAGGCGAGCTCTACATCAACCCGGTCCACATCATGTCGGCCGAGGCGTCCGGTGCCCGTGGTAACCAGTCGCAGATCCAGCAACTCGCCGGCATGCGTGGCCTGATGCAGAAGCCGTCCGGCGAAATCATCGAGACGCCCATCAAGGCCAACGCCCGAGAAGGCATGCGGGTTCTTGAGTACTTCTCCTCGACCCACGGTGCCCGTAAGGGTCTAGCCGACACCGCGCTCAAGACCGCCGACTCGGGTTACCTGACGCGTAAGCTCTGTGACGTAGCCCAGAACCAGTTCATAGCTGAGCACGATTGCGGAAGTAAACGTGGTATCACCAAACGCGCGATCTACAAGGGCGAAGAAGTCGACGTGCCGCTACGCGACCGCATCTTCGGCCGTGTCGCCCGCGAGACGATCGCGAACCCGATCACCGACGAGATCATCGTCAAAGAAAACGAGATGATCACGATGGAGGCCGCCCGCAAGATCGAGGACCTGGGCATCGACACCGTCGTCGTCCGCTCCCCGCTCACCACCGAGTCCCGCACCGGCATCTCCGTGCTCGACTACGGCATGGACCTGTCCACCGGCAAGCTCGTCGAGCCCGGCCTGGCCGTCGGCATCATCGGCGCCCAGTCCATCGGCGAGCCCGGCACCCAGCTCACCATGCGGACGTTCCACACCGGCGGCGTTGCCACCACTTCGCTGGTCGATACCTCCCACCGCGCCGCCAACGGCGGGGTCGTCGAGATCCGCGACTGTAACGAAGTCCCCGTCCAGGACGAAGAGGGCAACGATGTCCTCGTCGCCCTCAAGCGCAACGGCGAAGTCGCCATCGTCGACGACAAGGGCCGCGAGCTCGAGAAGTACAAAGTCCCCTACGGTGCCTACATCCAGGCCGACGCTGGCCAGAAGGTCAAGAAGGGCTCCGTCCTCGTCACCTGGGATCCGCACCGCTCGGCCATCCTCGCCGAGAAGGCCGGTACCATCCGCTTCGAAGACATCGTCGTCGGCCAGACGGTCCGCGTCGAACAGGGCCAAGGCAACGCCGGCGAACAGCTCGAAGTCATCGAGCACACGGGCGAGATGCACCCCCGCATCGTCATCGACGACGCGTCGGGCAACATCCTCGACTTCCACTACCTGCCCGCCAAGGCCCGCATCGACGTCAAGGAAGGCGACCAGATCGAGGCCGGCCATATGCTCGCCCGCCAGCCCCGCGCCGCGACCAGCTCGGCCGACATCGTCGGCGGTCTGCCCCGCGTCACGGAGATCTTCGAAGCCCGTAAGCCCAAGGACGCCGCCGTCATGGCCGAGATCACCGGCCAGGTCGAGCTCCGCTCCGACAAGCGCAAGGGCAAGATGACTGTCATCGTCCGCTCCGACTCCGGCCTCGAGGTCGATCACCACGTCCCGCAGGACCGCCACCTCCTGGTCCACTCCGGCGACCACGTCGAAGCCGGCGACCCGATCATCGACGGCCCGCTCGTCCCGCAGGACATCCTCCGCATCAAGGGCGAAGAGGCCCTCTACAACTACCTGTTGGAAGAGGTCCAAAACGTCTACCGTGCCCAGGGCGTGCCGATCAACGACAAGCACATCGAGGTCATCGTCGCCCAGATGCTCCGCAAGACCCGCGTCGACAACCCCGGCGACACCGAGCTCTTGCCCAACGAAGTCGTCGACAAGTTCCGCTTCCGCGAAGCGAACGAAAAGGTCGCCGGCTGCGGCAAGGTCAAAGACCCCGGCGACTCGTCGCTGGTCGTCGGCAGCATCGTCACCAAGGCCGAGCTCAAGGAGATCAACGCCAAGCTCGAAGCTGACGGCAAGGCCACCGCGTCCGCCAGCAAGTGCCGACCCGCCACGGGCACGGTCCTGCTGCTGGGCATCACCAAGGCCGCGCTGCAGTCCGAGTCGTTCCTCTCCGGTGCGTCGTTCCAGGAAACCACCAAGGTGCTAACCGAAGCGGCCCTCGCCGGCAAGTCCGACGACCTGGTCGGCCTCAAGGAAAACGTCCTGCTGGGCCACCTCATCCCCGTCGGCACCGGCTTCCGCGAGTACCAGAACATGGGCGTCACCAAGCTCGCCGAGCCCCCGGCCCAGGAAGCCCTGTCGGTCGAAGAAGAGATCGAACAGGCCGCCCTGATCGCCGAAGCCGCCGGTGCCGAAGCCCCCGACCAGATCACGTCAACGGTCGGCGAAAGCCGCCTCGTCGCCGAACTCCTCGGTGAAGACCCATCTGGTAAGAATTAACTTAATGTATATCGGACTTGGCTTTCTAATGGGGTTTTAAAAGCCAATCTGTCCGATATTTGATAAGGTGTGCCAATGGAAACTAACGAAAATCTTACAGATACTGATGGTGAAATAATGACTCGACACACATCAGCACCAACGATGCAAGTTAGTATCGCAGATATCCTGTCTCGCGTTGGATTGAATCAATCTGAGATAAAAAATAATCCTACGAAAGCATTTAACAAATCCATGAGATGCTGGATTCGTAATATCGAATCTGAAGTTCACGACGATGATTCACTAAAAAATCCAAAGCTTGCGTACGAGCGGGAAATTAAGCTAAGACACGGACGTGAAATAATTGATGCTGTTGCAATTGAAGAGATGTTTCAAAAAATAGTCGCTACCATGTAAGAAAAAATATAATCTTGAATTGAAGTGCCAGGCGATTGTTTGCTTGGCATTTTTTTTGCACGAGAGAGTACCTAAATGGCGCTAAGGATTGAACACTGGGAGAAAATGACGCAACCTTTCGGGCTTTATCAAGAAGCTAATAAAGAGGTGGCGCGGATCGAGAGTGGTACGGGAAAAGTCTTGCTTGATGCTAGGTTAAGGCTGCGTTACGGATGGGACCAATTAGCATCAATTAGAAAGTCCACTCGGGTAACTCAATGCGATGATTTGATTGATCAGGCTTCCCGTCAGTTTGCTATCGCGTCTGCAGAGGCTCACTATTTTCTAATTCTGTGGACTTTGGAGCGTTTGCAAGTATTTATAGATGAACTAGAAGATGCACCTGATGGGGGACAAATTTTATCTTACGAGCGTGTTTTGCGTATAACGTTTGCAACTGGGCAAGAGCTATCGGTATTGGCGCGAGAAGCTAAAGAATCACACCCGCAGAGTGTCGAAGCTAAGTTAAAGCAATTTTGGCCTAATGCTAAAGCCCTATTGGACGAATTAGAAAACACAAAAAGTGGCAGAAGGTCACAAGGGCAAATCAAAGATGATATACGGCGTGTAGATAGGTCTGTGAGTCGGGTCGGGAAAGCTGGTGCTAAAATTGGTATCTATCAAATTGTACTTGCTGTAGTGCTGTTTTTTGCTGGTGTTGGATTGACACTGGCTTTATCTGGTGGAAGTTCTGATGATATAGCCGGAAAGAATGGCCAGAAAAATGAAGAAAAACACTTAGAAAATAGTGATATCGACAATTGATTATTGTTCGATATGTTCATATCGAAAATCTATTTCGATCAAATATAAGTGTTTTAAAATTTAAAACCAATATCGATTCGTTAAGGCGTTAATTCAGTGTCTAGGGCTATCAAGATTAGGTGGTTTTGTGCCTTTGTAGCCTGTAGTTGTGACTTTTTTTATTCATATACATTGGGTGTGATGCCTGAGTACGGGGTTTTAACCAAACATGATAGTTAGGATGTAAGCGTACTAGCTATTCTCGGTGCAGACGTGGCAGTAGTGGGGAGGATGTTTTTATCTTTCAGCCAGCTGACAGCGCTATCGATATCGCGGCGGGTAGGTCAGCAGCAGATGGGTGTGGGTTGGTTCGATGGACGCGGCGGTGATGGACCAGTCGGAGTCGGCGGCGCATCGGCCGAGGGTGTAGGCGACGGCGGTCTGCATGGCGGGGGTGAGGCGGACGGGTTGGTGTTGCATGCGTTCGGCGGCCATGCGCTGGCGGACGGGGTCACCGGGGTGGAGGTGGTGCGGGGTGTGGTAGCCGAGTTGGGCGTCCCAGGCGTCGGACCAGTGGCCGCGGGCGTCGCCGGGCAGCCAGAGGCCGTGGCCGGAGATGACGATGTGGTACCCCAGAGTATTCGGCATGTGTTCATCATAAAGCCGCGACCGTTGGTCGCGCGGTTTTGTGTGTAGGGCAAAAACGTGGGTTGGTGAATCGCGACGGGATTTCGGCCGGGGCGGCCGAATGGCGCGACCAGCGGTCGCGGCTTTGTGCGCACGGTTTGAAGCGTGAATTTGAAAAAATCGGCGTTGCGGCAAAAAATTTATTCAGCGGTCAATTCAATAGTTACAGTATTCACCATACGAAAATAGCGGTTTTTTCGCGCACAAACGTGTCGTTCCGTCCCCTGGTATGGACGAACTCGATACGAATCTGTTGTTGGCGTGGGAAGAGGTGCGGGCGAAGTTGGCGGCGGATCCGGCGGCGCGGGCGCGGCGGTACGAGCGGGGGCTACGGAGTGCGCTGCGGCGGCCGGTGCGGGCGTGGTGTGTGTCGGTGAAGGCGTCGGACACGCGGATCGAGCACGGGGCGATGGAAGACGGCGAGGCGGCGGAGGCTTGCCGGGAGCGGGAGCGGCACCGGGTGGTGTTGTTTGGGGAGTTGGTTCGGCACCTGGTTCGGCCGGTGGAGATCGATTTGCCGGGGCTGCGGTACGACGTGGCGGCGGGTAGGCTGGGGATCGACCTGCGGACGATAGTGGACTGGATGGATAAGGGGTGGGTGGAGAGTCGGCGGGAGAAGGTGCCGGGGCGGCGGGGGCTGCCGACGCGGTTTGTGTTTACGCGGCGTGGGGGGATCGACGTGTGTTTCCCGCAGGGGCGGGATGCGCGGTGGGGGACGTTGTGGCGGGGGCTGTGGGATCGGGTGCCGACGGGGTTTGAGCAGACGGTGGAACGCGTGCCGCGTCTGCGGCCGGGGGCTTGCGGCGGGGTTGATTCGGGCGAGGAAGGGTGGCGGGATTTTTACGGGTGGGATTGGGTTTGCCCCGGGCGGGTGTTGGCGGACGGGACGGAGGCGGGGTGCGGGCGGGTGTGTAAGAAGTTGGTCGCGCCGCTACCGGTGTGGACGATCGGGCGGGCGATATCGAGTGATTTACCGGAGGTGCCGATCGCGGACTACGAGCCGGAGCGGGTGCGGTTTGCGTGTGCGCGGTGTTGGAACGTGCAGCACATGCCTAGCGATTTGAATACGGCGTGGAACCAGTTGGTGACGGCGATCAGCGGGGGGTTGTTGTACGGCCGGGAGGTGGAACGGCCGCGCGGGATCATTGATTCATAAAGCCGCGACCGGTGGTCGCGCGGTTTGCCCGCAGGGCGAAAACGGGATGAAGTGAATTGCGACGGGATTCGGCCGGGGCGGCCGAAACGCGCGACCACCGGTCGCGGCTTTATATGAAAAGGGCGGCGGCGGTGACGAGCCACATGGCGGCGGCGATGGCGAGTTTGCCGACGGCGCCGCCGAGTTTACCGATGGCGGCGCCCTTGAAGACTTGGGTGGTTTCGGACCAGGATCGGCCGGCCCACTTGTCGCCGAGCGATGCGCCGGCGCCCGCGCCGAGGGCGGCGCCGAGGAGAGTGCCGACGATGGGGATCGGGATGAGGAACGAGCCGAGGATCGCGCCGGCGATGGCGCTGACGATGGAAATCGCGGCGCCGCGTTTGGAGCCGCCGGCGGCGTGTGAGCCCAGGGCGCTGGCGGCGAATTCGACGAGTTCGCCGAGGGCGGCGAGGGCGAGGAGGATGACGAGCGTCCACCAGCCGTAGGCGAAGCTGTCGGCGTCCCACCGCCACCAGGCGAAGACGGCGGTGGCGGCGATCATCAGCCAGGTGCCGGGGAGTTGGAGGGCGACGAGGAGGATGCCGAGGGCGTTGAGGGTCAGCAGCGTGATGATGGCGAGGATGAGGAAGGTGAGGTCGAGCACGCGGACATGATAGATCGGCCGCGGCGGGCGCGAGTCTGAACGCGGGCGGCTTCGCCGCGTCCGCTAAACGATGTGGGTGGAGGTATGCGTTAAGCGGCGAGGGCGTGTTCGCTGACGCGGGCGAGGGCTTCGAGTTGGCCGACGACGATGAGGACATCGTTGGGGTTGAGGGTTTCGTCGACTTCGGGGCGGACGCGGGTGGGTTGGCCGTCGCGTTTGTGGGCGACGAAGACGAGCTGGGGCTCGCGTTGGCCGATCTCGCGGATGGTTAAACCATCGAGGGGGGAGCCGGGCTGGATGTGGAGTTCGGAGAGCTGGTAGTCGTCTTCGCCGGTGTGGGCGAGGAAGTCGGTCATGTAGGGGCGGACGAGGATGTTGGCGATGGTGTGGCCGCCGTTGGTCTCGGGGGCGACGACGCGGTCGGCGCCGGCGCGGCGGAACTTGGCTTCGGTTTCGGGGTCGCCGGAGCGGCAGACGATGAAACAGTCGGGGTTCTGCTCGCGGGCGGTGAGGGTGATGACGAGGTTTTCGTTGTCGGAGGGGGCGGCGGCGACGAGGCCCTTGCAGCGGGTGACGCCGGCGAGCTGCATGGTGTGGTCGTCGGTGGCGTTGCCTTCGAGGGCGAGGTGGCCCATCTCGCGGGCGCGTTCGCAGAGCTCGGGGTCTTGTTCGATGATGACCAGCGGGACGCCGGACTCTTCGAAGCGTTCGCACACGGCCCGGCCGACGCGGCCGAGGCCGCAGACGATGTAGTGGTCCGACATCTGTTCGATGGTCCTGAGCATCTTGCGTCTCCATGCGGCGCGGCGGGTGACCGCGAGTTGAACGACCTGGCCGAAGGCGTAGGTGGTGACGGCGATCCCGGTGAGCAGGAGGAAGAGGGCGAAGACTTCGCCGCGCATGTCCAGGCCGTAGTCGCCGTAGCCGACGGTGGTGATGGTGATGAGGGTGAAGAAGAGGGCGTCCCAGGCGGTCCAGTGCTCTTCGAGGTAGGTGAAGCCGGCGGTGCCGATGGCGATAACGATCACCAGGGCCAGTATCGTGTTGGCGACGTTGCGTTTCTGACGCTGGTGCTCGGCGAGCTCGCTGAATTGGTGGGTTTCGGGCTTGGCCATATCGGTACCGGTGGGTGCGTTGCGTGACGCACTGTTCTGGGTGAATCTGGATAAATATCGGGGAGATTTCACGGCGGATTGAAAATGCGGTTCCCAGCGGTCTTCTGGGAGGCATGGTTGACGTATTTATAGGAACCACGGCAACAGACTAAATCGACCGCCCCGATGTTCAAGATAGGTAAATTTGATTGGCGACCTGTTCAGAGAAAGAAGACTATGTATGGCTGAATAACGATTTAGGGTAGATTTAGTCTATTAAACGGGTTAATTTAAGCACCCGTGGATCAGATTAGTAACGGAGGTCTTTCACATTGAGATTTCGGGCAGAATTTTTTCGTCATTTTTTCTTTTGTTGCTTGATCCTGCCTGCGGCTTCTACCGTGTTCGGCCAGGTCATCGTTGATGGCGTGGACCAAGGCAGCCACGTGTTGGTTGATTCGGTGTTGGACGTCGGGGTTGTCGTTGGTGACGGCGGCACGTTCGACCTCGAGCCGTCAGGCCGTCTTTCCACGCTCCGTTTGAACGAGGGGGGCTTGGCACAATCAATCCATTCGCGACAGATCCACCTGGTGTCCCGCTGCCGGGTTTTGGTGGCATTGTTCAGCAATCTGGCGGCGAACTGATAGTGACCGGGGGGCAATATGTCGGCGGCAACGACGGGACCAGGCCTTCCGCATCTTTACCCAGTACAGCAGCCTTTGTGATTACGGGCGGAAAAGCGGTGTTTTCCGAGGCCACGGTTCGCGGTTTAGATCTCGATAATATCGACCCATCAACATTTTCACGCGTGCGTGCGGGGAATGCGATATACGCAAATAGTTTTAGTTTCTTAGATCCTAATGTACCCATCGATTTAAAAATTGAGGGCGGGACATACCTTGGTGGATCGGTTTCCATTGACCCGAATTCAAATTCCGATCTTTCTTTCAATCCTGAACCCGGCCGCGGACTTTTAGTTCGCGGAAACGAAAATAACCGAGCTAAATTGACGATTGAAGATGGTTATTTTCAAGCCGGGGCACGGGATGCTGACACGATTCTCAGTTTTACACACGCGGGGCTGGAAGCGGGTCTTGCCGACGTGGTCATTCGTGGGGGGACCTTCCGCGGCAGCGAGTTCGTCGGGACGATACCGCCCACGTCGACACGTGAAGCCTTACAACCCGCGGATATTTTTTTCGGCGGCGGCACATCGGCTGATATCTTTGGCGGCGATTTCCGTAGCGTTGATCTTTTTGGTTCAAATATCGTTGTCAATTTTTACGCCGAGTTCTTCGAACTCGATGGTGAACCGATCGCCTTTGGCGGAGATCGTTCAATCACCGTCGATACGCGTCCGCAAGAGATCACGGCAGGTTTCTTAGGGCAAGACGCTACGACGTTTACACTCGACCGTACGTTTGGTGACAGAGACGTTTCAAACGTTGTGAGGCTGATCCTGATTCCCGAGCCGACCTCGCTTGGTTTGGTGGGGTTGTGCGTGGGGACGATGCTCTGTTCCCGTGGCCCCCGGAAGCGGTAAGCGTGTTTGCCCGGGGTTCTGCGGTGATTGATTAAGACTTAGTTTTTAAGCCGGTCGTAGGTCTCAACTGTGAACGCGTATTCGTGGCGGGCGTCGGCGAGGTGGTGGCGGGTGTCGGTGAGGGACCAGTCGTTGGGGTCGTAATCGGGGAAAAAAGTGTCGCCGTCGAGGGAAGCGTGGACGGTGGTGAGGACCATGCGGTCGATGCGGGGGAGGGCGAGTTCGTAGATCTTTGCGCCGCCGATGATGTAGGGCTCGGGGTCACCTCCGGAATTTGCATCGCCGACCAATGCGAGGGCGGTGTCGAGGTCGGGGCAGATTTCGATTTGGTCGGCGTGCTCGGCGGGGGGGTGCCAGTCGGGGTTGCGGGTGAGGACGATGTTGCGGCGGTGGGGGAGTGGTTTGGGGTGGGCTTCGAAGTTGACCCGGCCCATGATGACGGGGTGGCCGAGGGTGTAGGCGCGGAACTGGGCCATCTCGTCGGGCAGGTGCCAGGGCAGGCCGCCGTCGACGCCGATGACGCGGTTTTCGGACATGGCGGCGATGAGGGTGAGGCGTTGTGGGGGGGGCGTGGTCATGGCCGGATGATAGGGAATCTATAAAGCCGCGACCGGTGGTCGCGCGGTTTACGGTTTACGGGGATTGGGTAGGTTGTCGGAAGGGGTTCGCCCGCGGCGGGCAAATTGCGCGACCAGCGGTCGCGGCTTTATGTGGGTAGGGTCACACCGCGATGGGGGCTTTGATGGCGGGATGGGGGTCGTAGTTTTCGAGGGTGAAGTCGTCGTAGGTGAACGCGAAGAGGTTAGTGACGTCCGGGTTGAGCTTCATCGTGGGTAGCGGTCGAAAATCACGGCTAATTTGCTCTTTGGCCTGGTCGAAGTGGTTTTGGTAGAGGTGGGCGTCGCCGAGGGTATGGATGAATTCGCCGGGCTGGAGGTCGCAGACCTGAGCGATCATCATCGTGAGTAGGGCGTAGCTGGCGATGTTGAAGGGGACGCCGAGGAAGATGTCGGCCGAGCGTTGGTAGAGCTGGCAGGAAAGTTTGCCGGTGGTGTTGTTGCTTCCGGGGGTGACATAGAACTGGAACAGGCAGTGGCAGGGCGGCAAGGCCATCTGGTCGAGTTGGCCGGGGTTCCAGGCGCAGACGACGTGCCGGCGGGAGTCGGGGTTGTGCTGGATCGAGTCGAGGACGTTTTGGATCTGGTCGATGCCGGGGTTGTTTCCGGGGGCGGGGGTGGGGGTGGGGAAGCTGCGCCACTGGTGGCCGTAGACGGGGCCGAGTTCGCCGGTGTCGGGGTCGGCCCATTCGTCCCAGATCGTCACGCCGTTCTCTTGGAGGTAGCGGATGTTGGTGTCGCCGCTCAAGAACCAGAGCAGCTCGTGGATGATCGAGCGGAGGTGCAGCTTTTTGGTGGTGAGGCAGGGGAAAGAGTCCGAAAGATCGAAGCGCATCTGGTAGCCGAACACGGAGCGGGTGCCGGTGCCGGTGCGGTCGCTTTTGTCGACGCCGTGGTCGAGGACGTGTTGGAGCAGGTCGTGGTATTGCTGCATACGGCGTTAATTGTAACTGACGCTCCGTGGCGGGCGTGGGGGATGATTGTCCGTGACACGGCCAACCGGACGGAGTACTATTGCGAGCAATGTTATTGGCTTCGAGTTCATTTTCGATGTGGGCGGCGGTCGGCGTGTTACTGCTAATGGCGGTCGGCTTCGGGGTGGGCAACGTTTTCTTGACGCATGTACTCGGGCCCAGCCGCAAGGGCGAGGTCAAAGGGACGGTCTATGAGTCGGGGATGAACCCGATCGGCGACGCCCGGCGACGGTTTAACGTTCGCTTCTACGTCGTGGCGATGACGTTTCTGCTTTTCGATGTCGAGATCGTGTTTCTGTATCCGTGGGCCACGACATTCCCTAAGCTGGGCGGATCGGTCGGCGACGAGCTATCGCCGATGTTCTTCGGGCGGATGGCTTTCTTTACGCTCACCAGCGTGATTGCTTTCGCGTACGCTTGGCGTAAGGGTGTGTTCCGTTACGACTGAGTCTTTTGCGTTTCTTGGCAAATTAAAGTCGGTAATTACGAAGTATTCTTTCCAAGCGATAGGTATTCACTGGCCGTAGCGTCTGTAGCGTTTTGGTTAGATGAGCTAGACATGTCTTATGTGTCGGCTGTCGGAAATCTCCGGTGTGCGCGCACTATTTAGCACCACGCATCGCATTTGTGGTTTGTTATTTTGCGGTTGAAATTGACATTAAAAAGCCCCGTCGGGGTCGGGGGGTGGTACACGCCGACGGGGTTTATCGAGGCGGGCCAAGAAATGGGGGCAAGCCCCATACATTAACCCGAACTCTTACAAATACTTTTACCACTTCGTGAATAAACATAAAGCCAATTCTGACGATTTGTTGGCAAACTCAGGTGTTCACCTGAAGCGATCGGTAGAGAACTTTCTACGATCTTACATGTATCAAATGTTTGCTCAGGGGGGCAGGCGTATTGTTCGGGGTGACGAGTCGAGCCGTTAAGGTTCTTGGGTGGAGATTACTTGTACGGAGATCGTTGCTATCAACTTCAATATCAGTGAACTGACCCAGAGGGAGCAGGAAGTATTGGCCCTTATTGGTCGTGGGTATTCGATACCTAAGATCGCCGAGAAGCTGTACCGCAGCCAGAAGACCATCGAGACCCACCGGCAGTCGCTGGGGCGCAAGCTGGGCGCAAGCAACCGCGTCGAACTCGCCCGGATCGCGATTCAGGTCGGGTTGGCTCCGCTTGAAGTCGATGCCTCGAACCTCGCGGGCTATCTGCCAGGGGCCCAGGCAATTGATCCCCGTGGCCACTATGTCGATAACGCGCCGGAGTTGAAAGCGGTCCAGAGGATCGACTCGGCATGTGCCACAGCCGTGGACGTCGCCTACGTCCGCAAGCTTTGCGAAGTCTTGGTCGAAGTATTGGGGGTTAGTGGCGTCGGCCTGTTCTCGTCGGAAGAAAGTCTGGCCAATCTGCGCTCTGTGGTGTTGTATTACCGCGGAGAATGGTTGGCCGAAAAGACGCTGCCGCTGGAGATCACGCCTTGTGCCGAAACCATCCGCAAAGGATTTTTTCTCTGTAAGGGCCAGTTGAACGACGTATGCCCTGAATTTTCACGAGAGTTCTTCCCCGATGCCCGCAGCTATTTGGGAGTTCGGTTGGAAGACGCTGTGACTGGTGAGCCATTAGGTACGCTGACGGTGTTAATGGATGGCGACGAGCCGTTCGCCCCGATCGTCGAACCGGTGGTGCGTTACTGCGCGGTCAGGGCCGCCGCCGAACTCGGGCGGATGCAACTGATCGATAGTCTGCAGCGTAGCGTAGAGACGCTTGAACAGCGTCTTGCTTTGTATGAGCCCCACGAAGATGGGGCGGGCTGAACATAGTCGGGTTAAAGCCAGCAGTCTTCTGTCTTGACTTGCTGCGATAAAACCGACACTCATTCATTCCAACGAGATCAGCGGGAGATGCCCAGGAAATCTAAGCCGAGGTCGTCTCCGGGATCGATTTCGAAGGGCGGCTCCGCAACGAATTCGTACTCTCCACCGAAACGCTGAGCAATTGCCTGCAGGCGGTTGTCTTCTTCGTTCTTGTAGAAGAACTGTACGGTGTGAACGAGGGGAGGAGATTCGTCGAGGAGCGGCTCGAGGTCGCCGATATCGAAGTCGGCCATTGCGCGTCGTTGGCCGAACTTATCGTCGGAGAGGATGTAGATATCGGTAGGGGTATAGGAGATCGCCCGCTGCAACGCGGCCATCGGCTCGGACTGGCCACGCAGCTGGAAGTTACCCGCGGCGGGGTCGACCCATTGCAAGGTCTCTTCGCGGGCTGAGGGGATGGACGGCTTGAGCCCGTTCGGTGGGGTTTCGATCACCTCGCCGCTGCGAAAAAACAGGACGGTGAAGCGGTCTTGATTCGTCAAGCCCGCCAGCTGTGACTCAAGCCAAGTCAACGCGCCCTGATTCATCGAGTCGACCATCGAGCCCGAAGCATCAACGACGTAGACGATCTCTCGTCCCGTCGGAGATGCGGTCGGCGAGGCCGGCGAAGATTCGGTTTCTTCTACGAATTCGGGGACATCGAGTAGGGCGGGTAGATCGGCAGGCGTTGCCAAGGGGCCGGGTAGCGGCTCGGTCGCTTGCAGGGTGGGGGGTGTTGCGGTCGTTTCCGGAACGCTCGGCGGACTATCCGCCCGCGCCGGTGCGGTTGGTTGGACCTCGAGTAATGGCTCCTGAGAGGGCGGTGTAACCTCCGTTGTTGGCGGAGCGGCGGTTGGCGGTGCTGAAGGGGTGATCGCCGCTAGCGTTGGGCCCTGGCCGAAGGGGTCGGATTTTGGCTGCTCTGGTAGCGGGTCTACGGGTTCAGCGGGTTGAGTGGATGTGATGGATGGGGTGGGGCTGAGCGGTTGCTCTGCAATTTCTAAGCGTTCAGGGCTCGTTGTGCTGGTCGTCGTAGAGGCGGGGCCGGGGGGCAACTCGGACGGTTGGCGAGTTGGCGGAGTGGGGGGTGAGGTCGCCGGCGGTAGGGGGGAAGGTACGTTGGCATCGACGTCTTGTCCTTCGTCAAACGCGAAGGCATCCGTGCCGGTGTCGGGCTTTGTGTCGTTTTTGTTTTGATTCACGTACCAGAAGCCGCCGCCGGCGGCGATTGCGATCACAACTAGGGCAGCGAGCAGTTTTCGTGGGTTCGGCCGAGACGAGGAATGGCCTTCGTCAATCTCCTGCTGTTCTTCCGAATCGACCCAGTCGGGCTCGGCTGTTTCTACGTCTGCAGAGACCGGTTGAGTTGACTCGGAAGCGGTAAGGCTTGGCCCGGTTTGTTTTGGCTCCTCGAGTGTTGAGGAGTCGACGGGCGATTGAGGGTCTTCAGCCGTTGACGCAACGGTTACTTCTTCAGGTGGTCCCGAGTCAGCTGCGGCTTCGGCGGGAGCGGCCTCCGGCCCGGGCATATCGAGCGATAGGCCGACGACCGGGGGTGGGGCATCGAGTTCAACATCCGCCGCACTCGAGTCTTCGACATCGGCGGCGATATCCGTCGGGCTGAGGGGAGAATCGGGGCGGGAGGTGGGCGTAACGAAGTCGACCGAGGCGCTATACTCGTCGACTTCTTCCTCGGCCGTATTTTGGAGGAAGTCGGTTGGCGGCGTCGGCGATGGTGGCTCTGTTTCGGTTCTGGAAGAAGCGGGATGGTCCGTATCAATTGGATCGGCTTGCTCATCGCTTGATTCATCACCGCCAGAGTGATCAGCAACTGGTTCGTGCGTATTTTCCGAAGCTTGAATGTCTGAGAGTAATTCGGCGTCGATCGGTTCGAGGTCCGAATCAAGGTCGAGTTCAGCATCCAGATCGATACTGCTGAGGCCGGCCGATTCGTCGGGGGATTCCGCGAGTGCTTCTTCCGCAATGACGGCCGTAGCATCTCCGATGTCTATGGTTTCGTTTTCGCTTTCGACCGCGACGTGGCCAACGATCAACGTCACCCGGCCGATTGCCAGGCGGTCGCCCTCTTCGAGTTCGCAGAGGCCTTGAATCCGACTGCCGTTTACCCAGGTCCCGTTCGATGAGCCGAGGTCTCGGATCACCCAAGTGCCGTTCTGTACCGACACCTCGGCGTGTCGTCGTGAGACACGCGTGTCGTGCAACGAAATCGCCACATCACGGCGACCCAATACGTGCGGCTGGTCTGCGGCCAAACGGTATGTCTGGGGCTTACCCAGTTCATCTGGTTTGAGCTGAATCAGCGTGAGCAATTCGGTGATCCTGTTGCGCGTACGGGTCTAAATTAGCTAGCCGATATTTAAGCCGTAGACCAAGTCCAAGAATTTGTTTACTTGGGCATAGCGATAAGCGGTTTGCAAGGAACTTAGTTCACAAAGCGACTCGAAATTTTACCACAGCTAAATAAATTTGACCTTATCAGTGACCGAGCCAAAGCGGCAAAACGTAAAAAGATGCGATTAACCGACCGCTTCATCTCCAAAAAGCCTCTCGGAGTATAGATTTAACGTTCTAACGACAACAATAGTTCACGCTTGAAAATGGCTAGGCCCGATAATCGATATCTCGCGGCTAGTCGTTCTGAAATATGGATTTACGAGAAATCTTCTTGCAGCGTTAACGGCAAAGGATCAGACTAATATCTTGATCTAGTAACAAGTTGCCGATCTTCGACAGATCGCTAGAATACGCAACGCAAAAGCGAGGCCCCTTCGTCTAGTCTGGTCTAGGACACTAGGTTTTCATCCTAGTAACACGGGTTCGAATCCCGTAGGGGTCATTGTTTAGAACAAACTGACTATCGACACCCCGCTCTGACCCCGTCAGAGCGGTTTTCGTTTCGGGTGGCCGACGATGACTCTGCATGTTTCCCGTGCTGTGAGCCGCGATTTTTTCCGGTTTACCGCCGGTGGTACTCGCGGGCCTCAGGGCGGTCGCGGCGGTCAGGTGCTTGTCCGTGCCGTTTTTTGTTTATTCCGCATTCGCTAAGGTGGCCGTCCGAAACCACTGTTCTGCGTCCGCCAACCCTGCCAGTGCGTCTTCGCAGCGTTGCAGCAGCGGATCACGGGTGATACTCGGAACGAGTTCGGTTAAGCATCTTACTTCGCCCAGCACATACCGATACCGTGCGACCCATTCCCCTTCGTCGTTGGCGTTCGGCACAGCCTGTCCCTGTGTGCCATGCCCAAGCAGTTCTCGATAACGAGTCAGATCGAACACCGGGTCGGAGGGGAACAGGTCTGGCTCAGGCCGTGGGTGTTTACCGAGCCAGGCGATGTATCGCTTCTCATCCTGTTCCGTTGAAATGCCGACAGGCGTCGGCCGTAAAGCGTCGTCGGTAGCTCGCCACGCCTTTACCTTGGCGACGTGAGACCGCAGCCGGTCGATTTCTTGCTCAATATTCCCATGGGCGGGCCGGCCCCGGCCAAACTTATATCGATCGGTATTCAGAAATTCTCTCTCCCGGACGGACACACTCTCCGGGGCCCAAAAGCCAAGTTTTGCACCTTTACAGGCCCTCCATCCTCCTAAAGCAGGACCCGCGAGGCAGGCTCGAAAGCCCTAGATGGAGGAAAAAGGCTTTGCTGCTGCCGGATGGTGGGCGGTAAGCGTCTGCCCAATTTGGTCCCGGCTGGCTGTAAAGCGGTTCAGATACTTCTTGCTAACTAAAGGTCCGTAAAACGCTACATTAGCTTTCATGGCTTCAGATCAACCCGCTTCCGGATCCGACATCCAACACCTCGCCGACAAGCTCTGGCAGGCCGCCGACAAGCTCCGTGGCCAGGTCGACGCCGCCGAGTACAAGCACGTCGTCCTCGGCCTGCTCTTCCTCAAATACATCTCCGACGCCTTCGAGGCCCGCCGCGACCACCTACGCGAAGAACTTCTCGCCGAAGGCATCCCCGAAGACCGCCTCGACTCGCTCCTCGAAAACCCCGACGAGTACACCGCCGAGCGCGTCTTCTGGGTCCCGCCCAAAGCCCGCTGGTCCGAGCTGCAAGCCAAGGCCGTCGACCCCAAGATCGCCCAGCACATCGACGACGCCATCCTCGCCGTCGAGGGCGCGAAGAACGAGATGGGCGACCCCGTCAACAAGTCGCTCGTCAACAAGCTCCCCCGCGACTACGCCCGCCGCGGCATCAACCCCACCAAGCTCGGCGAACTCATCACCGAGGTCATCGCCCAGATCGGCTTCAAGGGCTCCGCCCAGACCGCCCGCGACACGCTCGGCCGCGTCTACGAATACTTCCTCGGCAAGTTCGCCGCCGCCGAGGGCAAGCTCGGCGGCGAGTTCTACACCCCCCGCTGCGTCGTCCGCCTCCTCGTCGAGATGCTCGAGCCCTACGAGGGCCGTATCTACGACCCCGCCTGCGGCTCCGGCGGCATGTTCACCCAGGCCGAACGCTTCGTCGACGCCCACGGCGGCAACACCAAAAACATCTCCATCTTCGGCCAGGAGTCCAACCCCACCACCTGGCGATTGGCCCACATGAACCTGGCCATCCACACCATCGAGGCCAACCTCGCCCCCAAACCCGCCGACACTTTCCTCCAGCCCCAGCACCCCGACCTCAAGGCCGACTTCATCCTCGCCAACCCGCCGTTCAACGTCTCAGACTGGGGCGGCAAGCTCCTCGACAGCGACCCCCGCTGGAAGTTCGGCACCCCGCCCGCCGGCAACGCCAACTACGCCTGGATCCAACACTTCATCCACCACCTTACCCCGCCCAACGGCACCGGCGGCGGCATGGCGGGGTTCGTAATGGCGAACGGCAGCCTGTCTTCCACGTCCGGGGGCGAGGGCGACATCCGCCGCAAGATCGTCGAGGCCGACCTCGTCGACTGCATCGTCGCCTTACCCGCCCAGCTCTTCTTCACCACCGGCATCCCCGTCTGCCTCTGGTTCCTCACCCGCGACAAAACCCGCAACCCCCGCCTCCGCGACCGCGACACCAACCCCTGGCGCAACCGCGCCGGCGAAGTCCTCTTCATCGACGCCCGCAAGCTCGGCGTCATGGAGACCCGCACTCTCCGCGCCCTCTCCGGGACCGAAACAAACGAGCAGGTCGAAGGAACGCATGCCCTACACAAAAGGCCCGACGGAACGTTGATCCTAGACAAAAACGGCAACACGCAGATCGTTGAGGGCACCGGAGACCCGACGCCTGCGACGGACATCGGCCGCATCGTCACCGCCTACCGCCAGTGGCGCGGCGAGGTCGCCCCGGACTGGTGGGCCACTTCCGGGGGCGGCGAGTGGCAGTACGAAGACGTCCCCGGCTTCTGCAAAGCCGCCACCCTCGACGACATCGCCCAACACGGCCACGTCCTCACCCCCGGCCGCTACGTCGGCGCCGAAGCCCTCGAAGACGACGGCGAACCCTTCGAAGAGAAATACCCCCGTCTCCTGAAAGAGTTAGAAGACAGTTTCGCAAAAGGTCGTGTAATTGAGAATTCGCTTCTTACCCGACTTTGAGGTCTCAATGCGAAAAATTAGCGACAAAACACTTACAGTTGGCGATGTCGCTAAGACTGTTTCGGTGACGCATTCCTTCAATAAGCGTGACCTAATTTTTCTCAACGCGTCTGATATTGACAAAGGTCAGTTCCTTCATAGTTCATATACACCGTGGTCGAGTTTACCCGAACTGGCCCAGTCCTTATGTTAGTCTGGCGGGGTGAATGAGTTGTTCTAGATCATAGAGTAATGCCAGGCTGGGGCGGAAGGAGGCCGGAGGCCTACTGGAGCAACTGCCTGAGAAATGTAGTAGGTGGACAAGACAACATTGGTAGGCGGACAGGACAACTTGATCTGTCCAAACGATTTTCCCGCAACGCTTTGCGCCGTTTTCAAGCGCCTTAGCCTTACCTTTATTTAATCTTTCTTACCCTGTGGCAGTAGGAAAAGAAAATGCCATGCGAAATGAGGGCTTCAACGAAAAAAGCATGTACCATTTAACCCATCTCATGCATAGCTCGACCACGCAGTAGCCGCCACTCTCCACTAAAACGAAAGTTTGTCATGACCTTCTCACCATTACGCTTAAGAGTTGCGATTTCCACCTCTTTTTTAATACTATTCCTGGCCTTACCCAGCTTTGCGGTCATTTTCGATGAGGACGATCGTCTTGAACACTTCGAGGTGAAGAAGACTTACCGTGAATATGCTCGTTCTATTGCAGCAATCGTTCCATTAAGTCATCTTGAAAAACAGGGCGATCAATATCGTTGGAAATTTAAACAAATTCCGAAGCTTGGTGACATTAACATTTATGGTAAGCGGGTAAGCCCAGACGAACGATTTATCCATCAACCACTCTGCGGTGTGGGTACAGCCTTCTTAATTGCTCCTGATGTTATTGTGACCGCCGGACACTGCGTTGTCGATGAAAATGGGCAGAGCATCCTCCGGGACATGGCTGTAGTTTTCGAATACCACATTAACCCCCAGACCCAGCAAGTGGATGCGGTTGTGCCCGCAGAGAATGTTTTCCGTTGCGAACGTGGTGTGGCGATCAAGTTCGACCCTAAAGCGGGAACCGATTACGCCATCATCCGCATAGATCGTTCTGCTCAAGGCCGTGATCCACTGAAAGTCCGACAGGAAGGGAAGATCCAAGATAATGAACGACTTATTACGATTGGGCATCCTTTCGGCTTGCCTTCGAAGGTGTCAATCAATGCACGTGTTCGGAGTAATGACCACGATGAGTATTTCCGGGGTGATATCGATTCCTTTCCTGGCAACTCTGGATCACCGGTGCTAAATGCGGACACGGGCATGGTCGAGGGTATCCTTGTGCGTGGTGGTGCCATAGTGGCTGGTGAAAGCGGCATATTCGGTCAAAAGAAGAGTTGGCGGGTAGACCCGATCAAAGACATGCTTGAGGTACGTCGAAATAAGACCGCCGATGCACACATGGTCGGTACTGAGGTGCAGCGCATTAATCAAATACCGGAGGTTGCTGGCGGCTATGCCGAAGCACTCGCGTTATTCGATTTGATTAAGGATGGGAAAACAGAGGAGGCTCTTGCTGGTCTGAAGAAGGGGCTTGACTTTAACGTGAAAGACACTGGTCGTAGGCATCTCATGCATCAGGCGATGAAGTACCGCAATCTTGAATTTGCTAAGGCATTAATCGAACTCGATGCTCCGATTCTTCTGCGGGATGTAAATGATGTGACGCCTTTACACGAGGCGGCTAGTGTTGGTTTTGTGGAGGGTGTCGAACTTCTCATTAAGTACGACCACCCCATTAATGTTGTGAATAAGCGGGGGGAGACAGCATTCTGGTTGGCAAATTCGGCGAACCAAGAGAATGTAGTAAAAGCGCTAAAAGATGAAGGGGCAGACACTCGAATTGTGCCGCAGTCAGCTTTGTTACTAAAGGTGCAGTCAGGCCAATTGAATGGCAAGCAAGCCTTATTTCTCGCTTCTAATAAAGAGGAAGTAGATTGGCTGCTGAGTAATGCACCTGACATTACTGATGACTTTAAAGAGGAAGTGGTCGGTTATTGGCTGTATTTATCCGATCAAGAAGAGGCTATGAAGTGTGTCATTATTGAGGCACTGGTCAAAGATGGAACTGATGTAAATCGATCTAATAAAGATGGCATGACCGGCCTTCATTATGCGACAAAATCGGATTTGCCGTTAGTCGTGGCGAAACTGATTGAACTTGGTGCTAGGGTTGATAGCAAAACACACCGTACAAAGTCAACCCCTTTGCACCAAGCTGCAGTGTCGGGTAGTGCGAACGCTGCGAAGGTATTACTCGATAATAATGCGGAAATAAAAGCAATACATATTTCTATGTGGGGGATTGGAAAAAACCGCCGTGAAAATCTTCGAACACCACTACAACTCAGTGTTCAAGAAGGGCAATTGGATGTTGCGAAGCTGTTAATTGAACGAGGTGCTGAGATTACAGTGCGTGACGTATATGATAGAACGCTACTCCATATCGCGGCGGATAGAAACGATGTCGAAATTGCGGCCATTCTTATTAAGGCAGGCGCGGACGTTAATGCTCGATGCGAATACAACGACACCCCCCTTGGTGATACCCGTAATAAGAATAACGAAACGGCTAAGCTTTTACGTAAACATGGCGGTATCAGGTGATGTAGCCATTTCTTAGTGTTTTGGGAGAGTTGCTTCAAATCGAGAAGAGGGGCTTACAGTCTGTTCTGTGAACCTTTAACCCTTGGCTTCGTCCGATCAGCAAAATCAACTTTGGAAGATCACACGAGCTGCGTAAATTCGTCTATTGACGATAGTCGGTCACGGTAATCGATTATTCCATTCTCACCGTTTTACCGGGTTTCCCGCTTCTTCCGCGTGGACCTTTTTTGCCCGGGCCTCGTTTGTAGAGGCCACAATCTTTCCCATGTCCGCCCGGTCCTCCATCTCTTCCACGTCCAGGAGCTCCACCTGATGCATTGAATTGAAGCTTACCAGGCGTAGGAGAATTACTTAGGACTCCGAGCAAAATATTGCCTCCTGCTCCACCATGCCCGCCACTGCCCCCGGTTCCACCGCGCCCACCGTTTCCAGACCATCTCCTGTACAAGTTGCTCGTCCACGGGGTATCAACACTTCGCGGTCTTGGTGAAGCGGCTGGCCACCGCGTTTGCGCTGGCCGTACCGCGCGACGAGACGCGGAAGATCGCGCCGCACCTCGCCTTTTTCCAGCACCTGCTCGCTTCGATCCGGAAGGGTCTCGACGATCGGCAGGACCACAGCGCGTCAAACGAAAACGTGAGCCGAGACGTGAACCTCGCGGTCCGGCAAGTCTTAGGCGGTGCCGTGGACGCGGGCGAGGTCATCGACCTGTTCGCGGTTGCTGGGCTTGAAGAAGCCCGGCTCGATATCCTCTCCGAAGAGTTCTTGGGCCGTGTCTCAGCGATGGCGCAGAAAAATGTTGCGCTCGAAGCGTTACGCAAGCTTCTCAAAGACCAGATCAAGTCCAGCGAGCGGCGGAACCTGGTGCAGGCCCGCAAGTTCCGCGAGGCGCTAGAAGATGCGATGCGCAAGTACACCAATAAGCAGATCACCACGGCCGAGATGATCGCGCATCTGATCGAACTCGCTCACGTGATCCGCGAAGAGCGGGCCCGCGGCCGGGCTGAGGGTATGAGCCAGGAGGAGGTCGCTTTCTACGACGCCTTGGCCGAGAACGGAACAGCCAAAGAAGTTATGAAGTCTGATGCGTTGCGGGAGATGGCGCGAAAGCTGACCGAGATGGTCCGGGACTTGCCGAAGCTCGACTGGACTCAGCGAGAATCGGTCAGGGCCGACCTTCGACGGAAAGTAGCGAGGCTACTGGCTTTGTATGGGTATCCGCCAGATCTATCTGAAGATGCGACGCAGTTGGTACTCAACCAAGCTGTGCTTTCTACAACGCACCAAAACTTTTAGAAGCCCACTTACCGTTTCGTCTTGCCGAGTCGAAGACCGGATAAGAATTGATGGCAAGATCTCTGATTGCTACAGGCATGTCACCGAAGTTGCACATAAAAAATCCCGCCATCATCGATGCCAGTGTAGAAGGAAGATTCCATAACTCAACACCTTGGATGCGTCGTTTAAGAATTCATCTGACCGGATTAAAAAACGAAACGAAATCCCCCTGCGAATGTTCCCACCTTTGGTTCAGGTCAAGTGCAACCAGACGGGGGCGACAGTAGTTAGCGCGGGTGTGGGTTAAAAGAGCGATGACGGGGCAAAGCATGGACGCATAAACCGGTGAATCCCGTACAGGGTGAGATGCAGTTTTTTCTTACTGCAGATTGCTTTATGTCGTTTGGAAACGAAATAATTGCCAGTTTCTACGGCAAACTGTTGCGTTGAGATGATCGAAAAGTGGGCGATGAGGGACTCGAACCCGCGACCTATTCGGTGTAAACGAATTGCTCTAGCCAGCTGAGCTAATCGCCCTGTTTCAATATGTTATCAGCTAGCGGTCCGCCTGGGGTAGCGGTTGGCAAACGAGTCGGGGTGACAGCGGTATGATGACGCCATGCTTATCGATGAGATCAAAAAACGTGTCGTCGCGGCGATGAAGGCCAAGAACACCCAGGAACGTGACATTCTCAAGGTGGTGCTCGGCGACCTGCAGATCCAGGAGACCCGCAAGGGCGAAGACCTGACCGATGCGGAGTCCCAGCAGATCGTCCGCAAGGTGATCAAGGGCAACGGCGAGATGCTTGCGGCGACCGACGACCCCGAAGTCACCGAACGCATCAACCAGGAGAACGCGATCCTCGAGTCGCTGCTGCCGAAGTCGCTTTCGGTGGACGAGATCGTGGCAGCGCTCGGGCCGGTGGCCGACGCGGTCGGCGCGGCGGGCAACGACGGCCAGGCGACGGGCGTGGCGATGAAGCACCTTAAGTCGAGCGGGGCCGAGGTGCAGGGCAAAGACGTGTCGGCCGCGGTGCGGCAGATGCGGTCCTGCCCCCCCCGGAAGATCGAACGGAGAGCTAATCAAGCGCGATGGCGGGGCGGCCGATCTGGGCGTGGACGTAGCGTGGGGCCCGGATGATCATGCGTCCGTCGCGGTAGCGGGCCCGGCTGAACTCGCCGCCGTTCTCTCGCCAGACATCCGGCTCGATGGTGTCCCGCACGAGGTCGACCAGCAGCTCGCCGCGCTCTCGACGGGTCAGCGGCCGATCTTCGTCCGAAAAATCCTCCACATCGAAAATCCCGCTCCCGGAAGGCGTGCCCGCGCCTCCGCTTGAGGTGTTACTCAAAGCGTCGGTCAGGCTTAATCGCGGAGCATCCGTAAAGTTCGGCACCTCCACAATGAGGTCGCGTATGTCGTAAACCCGCGTGACCACGTCGACGTTGGCCCGTTCACGGCTGCGCATCTGCACGCCCCAGTCGTAAGTCTCGGCGACGAATGAGAGGTCGTCGGACATTGCATCCATTAGAAAGAGCAGCGCGGTGTCCGCCCGGACGTTTTTCAGGATGACCTCGACCTCTCGGTCCGGATCGACGCCGTCGAACTCCATCGCTTGCCAATCGATCACCAACGGCACCTGGGTCTGACGAGCCCAATTGGCCAAGGCGTCGCGGACGCCGACGTCTTCCACGGTGAAATCGATCCGCCGGGCTAGTTTTTCGTTGATGCGTAGATCGGGCTGGTTTGCCCGGTCACGCTCCGCGGCTTTGGCGAGTCGACGCTCGCGGTCTTCGATGCGGTCTTGTAGTGATTGGCCGGAGGACGGGGCGGGGGCAAGTAAAAATACACCTAAAGCCGCAATGCCGATCGTCTTGGCGAGGAGATACATGCCCTAATATTATCCCGACACGTCTTCGCCACGAAGGTTTTTTGCTTTGGCGTATTGGCTTTACAGCCGCTGTATAGTCAAGCCGCCGTCGACCATGAAGACGTTGCCGGTGGCGTAGGTGAGGTCGCCGGAGGCGAGGTGGGTGACGGCCTTGCCGATGTCGGCGGGCTCGCCCCAGCGGGGCTCGACGGCGAGGCCCTGCTCGAACAGCTTGTCGTATTTCTCGGTGACGCCGGCGGTCATGTCGGTGCGGATGACGCCGGGGCGGACCTCGAAGACGCCGAGGCCGAACTCGCCGAGGCGGGCAGCCCAGAGCTGGGTGGCCATGGCGACGCCGGCCTTGCTGATGCAATAATCGCCGCGGTTGACCGAGACGACGGTGGCGCTGATCGACGAGACGTTGACGATGACGCCCTTGAACTCGGCGTCGGCTTCTTTTTGCTGGACCATCCACTTCGCGGCGGCCTGGGTCAGGAAGTACGGCCCGCGGAGGTTGATGCTGATCAGCCGGTCGAAGCTCTCGGGGCTGGCCTCGGCTTCGAGGATGTCGGCGCGGACGTTGGGGGCGACGCCGGCGTTGTTTACCAGCACGTCGAGCCGGCCGAACTTCTCTTGGATCGCGTCCATCATGCCGGCGTGTTCGTCGACGTTGGACACGTCCATCGGGCGGTAGAGCACTTCGGCCCCGCGGGCTTCGAGGGCGTCGATGGTGGCCTGCACGTCGGCTTGCGGTCGGCGGCCATTTATGACGAGGTTGTAGCTGGCGTCGGCGAGGTGTTCGGCGATGCCGAGGCCGATGCCGCGGCTACCGCCGGTGACGAGGGCGACGCGTTTGTTGGGTGTTTCGGACATGGGTTTGTTCCGGTTCGGTTTTAAGGGCGTGTTGACCGCGACGGTCCCGGGTCTTTGACCCAGGGCTAAATGTTTAGAGAAAGAACTTGAGGTAGGGCTTGTCTTCCGCCATGCATTGGATGAGCAGCGTCAGCTCGAGCAGGTGGTAATCGCCCCAAAGGCTCGACTCGCTGTGCGAGACCTTGCTGCCGGCGGGAACGTGGTCCCAGTGGTTGGGCCAGTGGTAGATCGAGTGCAGCAGCAGGCCTTGGTGGTCGGCTTTGGTCGAGAGGTAAGGCTCGTCGAAGAGCGTCCGGGCGACGGTCAGGCCGGCGGCGAGGTACTTGCTGCCGTCGCGGTCGGTCGCGTTGAGGTAGTTGCCGAGGCGGATCAGGCCTTGAGCGGCGATGGCCGATGCCGAGGCGTCGACGGGTTCGTAATCGTTGTACGGGTCAGCGGGCTTACTCTGCCAGTCGCCGAGCTTGTGCAGCGTTGGGGCGCCGTCGTCCCAGTACGTGATGCCGTCGGAGGCGGTGACGTCGTTGATGTAATGGTCGCAGGTCTCGATCGCGTTGCGTTCGTAGACCTTGACGACTGCGTCTTTGTCTAGCCCGGTCGCCGCTTTGAATTCTTCCGGGGCGATCGTGGCGAAGAACTCGAGTTCCTCGGCGTAGCCGCACATGGCCCAGGCGAGGCCGCGGGTCCAGGTGCTGAACGGTGCATAGCCCTGCTGGGTCGCGCGGGCGCGGAAGGCGCCGTCGTTGCGGTTGAAGGTGCCCTCGTGGGCCGTGCGGCCGGCGACGTCGTAGGTGTGTTCGCTGTCGCCGTGGAAGACGATGTATTTGCTCGTGGTCAGGCCGTGGAGCACCGAGCGTTTGAGCAGGTTGGCTTGGCGGTCGCCTTCGTGCATGAGGCTGTGGCCGAGCTGGTGGGCGACGCCGAGGATGCGCACGGTGCGCATGGTGTCGATGAACAGCGAGTGCGGACCATTGAAAGAGTAGACGTAGCCGAGCCATTCGCTGTTGGCGCAGTGCGGGTCGTCTGAGTCGCCTGCCGTACCCGACCAGCGGGCGGCTTGGACCGCGCCGGACGCAGCGATCAGTTGTTCGTAGTAGGTCGCTTCCCAAGCGTTATCGCCGAGTCGGCCCTCCCGGTGGAGGCGTAGCAGGTTGCCGTAGGTCGATAAGTTGTTGAAGCCGTGGTCGTGCACGCCGGTGTGCGTGACGTGGGGCAGCATGTTTTCGACCGTGCGGGTTCGGCCGAGGTCGATCAGGGCGTCGTCGCCTAACCCGTCGCCGGCGAGGATCATGCAGCCGTACTGGAAGCCTTGGGTCCACTCGGTCCAGCCGCGGGTGGCGTACTTGCCTTCAACGGTGAAGACGGGGGTGCCTTGGTTGGTGTCCCAGGTCTGGTCGATCAGCCGGGCCTTGTCGGCTCCGAGTTGGAGGACTTTTTGGGTCTGCGCGGTAAGCGAGGCGGGGGTGAGTTGTGGGTCGATCTGCATAGCGGATTGCTCTTTTGCGGGGACAGTGTATGACGACAGATTGAATACCTTCGTCGGAGAGAGAATGCTACACGCCGCTGGGAATTTTCCAATAGGCGCTGGTCGCCAGAGCGTGTCTGGATATGATAAATGCATGGCAGAACGCAATGCATCGAATTCTTCAACCGCCCGACGCCGGTTTGGCGCATCGCTCAACGATAGCCGTAACGGTGAGGCGTGGCGACGTGCGTTGTGTGCCGCGGTCTTTGACGACCCCGGCCGGATCGTCGACGCGTTATCGCACCCCGTCACCGGCCATTTCGTTATCGAATCGCACCATCACACCGACCTGCTTCAGCTCGACGTGATTCAGCAGTGCGAGGGCGAAGCGGAAATCGATGGCCGCCCCTGGCCGATCGAGAGGCTAGCCGTGATGGCCACCCCTCCCGGCGTGATGCACGGCTACACCTTGCGTCCCGTTGGCGCCGACGCCACGGTGTGGTTAGTCAAGATCCGCGTCGGCCGTGATGGCGAGTCGGCCTTGCCGCCGCTGCTCACCGGCCGGGTCGGCGGGTGGGAATCTCTACGCGCAGCGGCCGCCGGGATCGTCGGCGATTGGACGCCTCAGGGTGTCAGTTTGCCCGCATTAGTCTCTTTGACCAACACGATTGTTCAGTGGCCGCATTCGCTGAACACACATGACGAAAGCGAAGACGATTCTGGGGGATCGTCCGAAATATTACTTAGCGGCGATGGGCCTTCGTCACGCGTCCGCCGAGCGATTGAGACCGTTGGACGCCGCTTGGATGACCCCCCGGGCCTCGCCGAACTCGCAGCCGTTGCCAATCTGTCGCCCCGGCATTTTTCCCGCCGTTTCCGGCAAGACTTCGACTGTACGCCGCACGACTATCTCCAGGCGAGGCGTCTCGATGCCGCCCGTGGCCTGCTCCGTAACGCCGACCGCCGCGTCTCGAACGTTGCCGACGAGTTGGGTTTTAGTTCCCCCGCCGCGTTTTCACGATGGTTCACCCGGTTGGTCGGACAGACCCCGCGGGCGTTCCGTGACGACCCCCAAAACTACTGAGCCCAGGGCTTACGCGCCCCGAAAAACCGTGTCGTATAGATATCAGCAGAAGCCATGCGGTGTCTTTTTTTGTCATTTTTATGTCTGGATCGGTCGAAGCCGCAGCCATGTCTCCGCCGCACAATACACGCACCAAATCAAGGAGATATTGAACCATGGAACAGCGACGCATCGGCATCATCATGAACGGCGTGACCGGCCGTATGGGCACCAACCAGCACCTCATCCGCTCGATCACCGCCATCATCGAGCAGGGTGGTGTCAAGATCAGCCCCGACCTGACGCTGATGCCCGACCCGATCCTCACGGGCCGCAACGCCAACAAGCTCCAAGCCCTCGCCGAGGCCCACGGCCCCGGCGCGATCGGCAAGCCCTACAAATACTCGACCGACGTCGACGGCGTCATCGCCGGCAAAGAAGGCGACTACGAAATCTTCTTCGACGCCTCGGGCACGCTCCAGCGGGCCGGCTTCCTCGAAAAAGCCTGCGCCTCAGAGATGATCAAGGGCGTCTACTGCGAAAAGCCCACCGCGACCGAGACCGCCAAAGCCGTCGAGATCGCCGAGATGGTCGAGAAGGCCGGTAAGAAGAACGGCGTCGTCCAGGACAAGCTCTGGCTGTCGAGCTTCCGCAAGATCGCGATGCTCAAAGAACTCGGTTTCTTCGGCGACATCCTCAGCGTCAAAGGTGACTTCGGCTACTGGGTCTTCTCCGGCATGGACACCGACCAGCCGATGCAACGCCCCTCGTGGAACTACCGCGCCGAGGACGGCGGCGGCATGATGATCGACATGTTCTGCCACTGGGAATACGTGATCTCCAACCTCTTCGGCCCGATCAAGTCCCTCGTCGCCCACGGCAGCGTCGACATCGACGAACGCCGGGCCGAGGACGGCAAGCCCTTCAAATGCACCGCCGACGACTCGGCCTACGCCATGTTCCTGCTCGAAGACGGCACGATGTGCCAGTTCAACAGCTCCTGGGTCACCCGCGTCCGCCGCGACGACCTGCTGACGGTCCACGTCGACGGCACTAAAGGCTCCGCCGTCGCCGGCCTGCGCGAGGTCTACACTCAGGCCGCCGCCAACACGCCCAAGCCCGTCTGGAACCCCGATATCGAGCAGCCGATCGATTTCTACGCCGGCTGGGAAAAGGTGCCGAACAACATCGAATACGACAACGCCTTCAAAATCCAGTGGGAACTCTTCCTCCGCCACGTCGCCCTCGACGAGCCGTTCCGCTACGACCTGCGGGCGGGGGCCCGCGGCGTCCAACTCGCCGAGCTCGGCATGCAGTCCTGGCGGGAGAAGCGGTGGGTCGACGTGCCGGGCTTAGTAAATTAAAGGAGATGGGGGCATTTACCGCCTTGCCACGCCCCTATATTTGGTTAGGTAATGCCAGTTCCGCTCGACATCGTGCCTGTCTTCGCGGGTTACCATTGATTTCTGTTAAGAAGAATCCTGGTTAACACGGGGTTCTTTTTTAGCGTGAAATATTCTTGTCCAAAACTAAATCTGTACGCGGAAACTGGCTGGTGAGATTATTTATAGTTATTAAAAACATATATTTATAAAATAAAAATACTTTGACGGGCTCGGTTGAAATATGACCTAGTTTTGTCCTGTAGGCCATAAACAAAATTCTATTCTTGCTTTTTTTATCGTGAGTCGATTTGGCATACCTCTTTTATGCCGAGAGTTTTATTAAGGAAATAATTTCCCTCCTCGCAACGGTTTAGTCGGGTGTCGACTTCGATAAAGTTTAACTTCGCTTCACGTCAGTAAGCGAAATTTACGATCTTATCCTTTGTAGTGTCCCGCAAGATTATGTTATAATCGCTAAATAAACGCTTAAATATTTTACTCTATGATTCCTTAAGGATTTTAGTATGCCGAATCATTTTTCCCGAACGTGTCCTCGAGCTTATGGATTTACGCTTATCGAGTTGCTTGTCGTAATCAGTATCATTGCGTTGCTGATCGGTATCTTGCTGCCCGCACTGGGCAATGCTCGGCGTCAAGCCAACATTATTGCTTGCGCAACTCAACAGCAGCAGATCAGCCGAGCGATGGCGGCATATACCAATGATTTCGACGGTTTCATAACCCCAACTAGGCTGTTAACAAATGGAACGGGCGTGGGGCAGAACAGCTGGGAAGATAAGCTTGGTGTTGGAGGTTACGACGGCAGATCTCGCGGGGACTTTGTCGGAAACCCAGACTTTATCAATGTCCGTGAGGCTGAGCTGTACGTTTGCCCGCTAGACGATTTTCAACGTGACCCATTATTTGGTAATACACTGGCGACAATACCTCGATCTTATTCGCTGAGCTTCCGATCTGCGGGGCTCCCCGCTTTTGATGTGGGGAATATCAGCAGCCCTAACAACCAAAACCGGGGTGTCGCCGGCTTGGCTCTTTCCTTAAGGGTTGATGACGTGACGAGGTCTTCGAGTGCGATCATGCTTGCGGAAAACGTGTCGGTGAACACGGCGACTGGTCAAGGGCGGAACGTATTAGGAGCGGGAAATTTTGGCGAAATTGGGTCCTTTGGGCATAATCCAAACGCCCTCGCGACGCCAAGCCCCGCCTCGATATCAATACCTCATCATGCCATCGTCTCCAACGCACCCGCGGGGGCGTCGCCAACGGGATTTTCGCCGAACTATTTGTTCGTCGACAGCCATGTTGAGAACCTAAACAACGAAGATACGTTCGATGGTGCGTCCGCGCCTTTCAACGTCCGCGGCTCAATGTGGTCTGCAACGGATTGATAAAAAATCACGTCCGTCAGTAATCTCAATCGATTGATTTATCGAATTTTTGTTGTGGCTATAGATCGTATAGCCATTTTAATTTTTTGTTTTACATGGTTGGATCATTTTGATATGGCAATTCGAAAAAAATTGAGAGATAATCCCGCCATCGCGTACAGCTTGCTTGCCGTTCTCGTCGTGTCAACCCTAGCTATCTTATTTGTTAATACGCGGCCCGCTCCCGCGCCTTTTGGAGAGCCGCGATGGGCCTTTGATCTCAATACCGGGAAGCTATTCATCGCTGCTGCTGATCAGGTTAGTCCCATTGAAACCGATTCGGGTCTTTTCGACTACTCTGGGCTTGGTGAAGCAGGGGCGGGGGTGGATGCCTATGTTTATTCCTGCGGCGATCCCAAGGACGTCGAGGTAGGTATGACGCTCGAGGACCTCGATACTATCGGTGCGAGGCTGACAGTGGTTGGGCGCACCGCCCCAAATGCAGACGAACTAGAAGGCGCTGGGGTTAACGCCACCTTAGTCAGCACGATAGAGGGTAATAACTGGGTTCCTGCGCAGAGCAGGCAAGGGGTAGAACTGCAATCACTGGCTATCGCTCGGTGCGAGAGCGGGGATCGCCCCTGGCGTTGTGTGCCCAGATAACAAATATAATCTCCAAGGGCGTGCGTAAATAACTACATGTTTTCTTACTTAATTTGACTCGCCGAATGTCGATGGCGAATGACTGAAAAGCCAACCTAAGTTTTTTTGCTCGCGTGTGTATTTCATTTATCTAAAAAAAAGTTATGGCTAGATCGGGTACGGCCTAGAGCTATCCTTTGTAAATGAAAAACCTCGCCCGCTGTGCTATCCATACGATGACTCACAAACCGTGGACTTTGGCAGAGTGCTGTCATTACTTTGCCAGCGCAGGGGTGGGTGGTGTCAGTATCTGGCGAAATACTGTCGCGCCCGATGAAGGCGGGGCCGGTCTGGATGAGTCGGTCAAAATCGTCAAGGGTTCGGGCTTGACCGTGCCGGCGTATGTGCGGGGTGGGTTTTTCCCCGCTTTCGACGGCAGCAAGCGTCAAGAGGCGATCGATCACAACAAGGTGATGCTCGACGAAGCGGCGGCCCTCGGGGCGGATCAAGTGGTCCTGGTCGTGGGGGCGGTGCCGGGGATGCCGCTGAGCGAGGCGCGGAAGCAGACCGCCGATGGGATCGCGGCTTGCCTCGCCCACGCCGAGGAGGTCGGCGTCAAGCTGAGCATCGAGCCGCTGCACCCGATGTACGCCGGGGACAAGAGCTGCGTCAACCGGATGGCCGAGGGCCGGGAGATCTGCGAGCAGCTGAGTTCGCCGTGGCTCGGCATGGCGGTCGACGTCTACCACGTCTGGTGGGACCCCGACCTGGACCGCGAGATCGAACTTGCCGGCCAGCAGGGCACGCTCTTCGGCTTCCACATCTGCGACTGGCGGCTGGAAACCCGCCACCTCTTGACGGACCGCGGCCTGATGGGCGACGGCTGCATCGATATCGCAGGCATCCAAGCCAAGGTTGCCGCCGCGGGCTTTACCGGTTTCAACGAAGTCGAGGTCTTTAGCGAGCAGTACTGGGCGATGGACCAGAAGCAGTATCTCGACCTCATCATTTCTCGGTATTGAACGACCCAAGACGACCTAGAAGCCTCTACTTGGGTGTAATCGATTAACTTTCGCGATTTTCATGCGATCAGCGAATTACGTTGACATAGGTAAGCCTACCGACTATGCTTAACTAGTTAAGGTTTCGCTTTCAGTTCTTCATTTCTTTTCATCTTATTCAAGAAAGCACTGTTCTATGAATGACATATCTGGTTTGCCGAATTATCGTTTACGAGGTTTTACGCTTATCGAGTTACTGGTCGTCATCAGCATCATCGCGTTGTTGATCGGCATTCTTCTCCCCACCTTGGCGACAACTCGACACCAAGCCCGCGTAACCGCAGACCTTACGCAGTTGCAACAAATTAAGGTTGCTAACGCTGCTTATACGGCGGATTACGATGGCTACTATCCCGTCGCCTTCCGTCTAACAGGTCCTACAGGCAATCAATTCAACATTGGTATCGCTGAGCAATTGATTCCCTATCTGTCGAGCACATATACCTACACTCAAAACGAAGCCTATAACACTCAGTACTATGAATTTAGTGACCAAGCATCGGATGTTGGTTCGATCTGGGAGTCTCCGGTTGATACGTTGGAAACCCGTTTTCTACCCGAAATCACCAAGCGAAGCTACGCAATTAATCAGGCAGAAGGTGCAGGATCGAACGGTTTCCAACAAAGAACCCGTAACGGCGTGTCATTACAAATCGATGTAACCGGACCTGACTTGACGCCCACCGCGACTACTGCCGGTTTCTCCAAACGAATTGAGGAAGTTCTTTCAGCGTCCGATTCGATCGACTATCTACCAAACTTTGCGGAACTTCACTTTGTCGGCTGGAACGCCGGCTCGGAAATCAACAGTTTTGAGCTGTTTGCCAATAGCCGCAGCCATACGATCCATGCACCATGGGCGTCTAGTCCCAACCGTTTCTACGGCTACGCGGGCCCCGGTGCGGAGCCTGGGCAAGACCCCAGAGATATGAACGCAAACTTTGCGTTCGCCGACGGCCACGCCTCAAACATCAGGGCCGGGGATATTCTTAACCCCGACGAGCCGCCGACGACCATTTTCAGCGATGGCCGTGCTCTGATGAACTGCGAGAAACGCTAACCCGCTTTACTTTCTCTAAGAAATATTTCCCGTCCACGGTATCACCTGCCGTGGACGGCATTTCGTTCATCTCTTTTTCATCATCGTCATTAACAAGCGAGCTTTTAACATGACTGGGCTGCGTAATTACCTCCATGAAAACCAAGCCGTCGGATACGGTATTTCTCTCGTCGTTGCTGTACTTGCGGGCTATTTTCTGATCACCCGTATCCTCGCTGATCCGTACGCGGGGCCGTCTAAAGCCTACTACTACAACCTCGCCAACGAGGAGATTGTTGTTCTATCGAGTGCCTCGGTCCCACCCGTGGATATGGGGAGCAACGAGCAGGCCGTCTTGGCTCACATGTACGGGTGTGGTAGCTGCGGCGATGAATCAGCCATGCAGGTCGCTTATCTGGAAAAGCGTTCCGACGACGCCAAAGCGTTGCTCGAAAAATACCCCGATACACAATCGGTTCCGCAGGGAGAGATCGGACCGCTGATGCGCCCCGACTATCAGTTGGTTGCTTCGCCGGAGGGCGCCCGTGACGGTCAATGGCTACCTGCGGGTACCAGTGGTTTGGTGATGAACCTAAACGGAAACTGCGAAGACGGTCAGCCCAAAGTGGTCTGCGTTCCGTGACTTCGTGATCTTACGAGATGTAGAAGTGGTCAAAGAGTTGTAGCGAGTAAGACTTAAAGCGTGGAACGCTTGAATAAAAGCTGATGAGACTTAACCCGCACGCTCGGCCCACTCGGTTTCGAGGGGTGCTAACTGTTCTTTTAACCCATCGCGTTCTTCTTGGAAGATTTTGATTTTGCTTCCGTCTGCGTAAACGTCGGGGTCCATCAAGGCGAAGTCGATTTCGTTGAGGCGGGTTTCGATACGCTCGATTTCGGATTCGAGTTTTGCTTGACTCATCTTGGACGCAGCGTTGCTGTTCCGCGAAGAATTATTTGATTTTTTGGGGGCTTGTTTTTTCGGCTTCGGCTCTTTAGCGGTGGGCTTGGTCTTATCTGGATTCTGGGTTTTTCGTTCTTCCTGTTGTGTGGCTGCTTGTTGTTCTTGTTGCTGTTGGTCTAACCACTCGGAATAGGTGCCGAGGAAGAGGGTGCAGTTGCCTTCGCCGTCGAAGACGAGGAGTTGGTCGACGAGGTTGTCGAGGAGCATGCGGTCGTGGGTGATGAGGATCAGGGTGCCGGCGTGGGATTGGTTGCCTGCCGTTGAATAGGCCTGCTGCTGGGTGGTGTAGGTGCGCAGGGTTTCTTCGAGGCGTTCGGCGCTGGGGATGTCGAGGTGGTTGGTGGGTTCGTCGAGGACGAGGAGGTTGTGGCCGCCGTTGACCAAGCCTGCCAGCACCGCGCGGGCGCGTTCGCCGCCGGAGAGGACCGAGAGCGGTTTGTCTTGGGAGTCGCCGGAGAAGAGGAAGGCCCCGGCGAGGTCTCGGGCCTCCTGCTCCAACTCGTTGGGGGTGAAATCGCGGAGGTACTCGACGATGGTGCGGGAGAGGTCGAGGTGTTCGTGGGTCTGGGTGAAGAAGCCGACGTCGATCTGGCTGCCGATCTTGGCGCCCCCGGAAGTGGGGGTTTGTTCGCCCAGAAGGCAGCGGATGATGGTGGATTTGCCGGCACCGTTGGGGCCGATGACGCCGAGGCGGTCGCCGCGTTTGATGGTTAGATCGACATCTCGGAAGAGGGTTTTTTCAGCTTCGTCGTTTTTGTGGGTCAGGCTTAAACCCTCGGCCTCGGCGACGACGTCGTTGCCCTTGGCTTTGGGGCTGAAGCTGAGCTTCATGACGTCGAGTTCCATCGGCGGCTCGAGGCCGTGGTCGCGCTTGAAGCGTTCGAGGCGTTTCTCGCGGCCCTGGGCCTGCTTAGCGCGTTGGCCGGCGCGGTACTGGTCGATGAACTTCTGCTCGGACTTGATCAGCGTTTGTTGCTTCTCGTAGGCCCGGCGTTGGTCTTTCATCCGCTCGTCGCGCAGCTCGCGGAACTTGGCGTAGTGGCCGGGGTATTCGACCATTTGGCCGGCTTCGAGCTCGTAGATCTTGGTGACGACGCGGTCGAGCAGCCAGCGGTCGTGGGAGATCAGCACGACGCCGCCGGAGTAGGTCGAGAGGAACTCTTCGAGCCACTCTCGGCCAGCGATGTCGAGGTGGTTGGTCGGCTCGTCGAGCAGCAGCAGGTCGGGCTCACTCAGGAGCAGCTTGGCGAGGGCGAGTCGGCCTTTTTGGCCGCCGGAGAGGTCGCCGCACTTGATGTTGAACATCGCCTCAGACAGGCCCAGGCCGTGAAGGGTCTCGTCGATGCGGTGGTCGACGGCGTATCCGCCGGAGGCTTCCATGCGTTCCTCGAGCTGCTCGTATTTCTTCATGAGCGCTTCGAGCTGGTCCGGCTCGGCGGTGCCCATGGCCTCGGCGGTTTCTTCGAGCTGTTGGTGGAGGGACTCGAGCTCAGCGAAGGCGTGGCCGGCCTCTTCGCGGAGGGTGCGGGACATGTCCAGGTCGTGGTCCTGGTGGAGGTAGCCGGCGGAGCTGCCGCGGGCGAGCTGGATCTGGCCGGACTCGGGCTTAAGACCGGAGGGCAGGCCCGTGGTCCCGCTCTGGGCGGCGATCATCTTGAGGAGGGTGGACTTGCCGCAGCCGTTGCGGCCCACAAGGCCGACGTGTTGGCCGGCATCGACGGTAAGGTTGACGCCGTCGAGGATCGATCGGTCGCCGTAGGAGAAGACGAGGTTGGCGACGCTGAGCAGGGCCATATGGGGTTCTGGGGTCCGTGGGTGAGGGGGGAGATTTTCCGGGGGCAGTGTAGCGGGTTGGGGCAGAAAAATACTGGGATTGGCGTGGCCCCGCGGCGATGCGCGGGCATAGTTGTAGAGCGAAATCCGGGGCCGGTTGAAAAACGCTGCGGGTGTCCGATGGGGGGCGATCCGCGGGGTGAAAAGCCGAGGCGAGTCTCCGCGCTGCGGGATGGAATCAGAGAAGCGAATCAACCCCATGAGTCACAAACGGAACCTTCTGATCGTTCTGGCCCACGGCCTGCGGAGCGATGCTCTGTCCGACGAACGCGAGTGGCCGCTGCCGACACCGCACTTGGTGGGCTTGGCGGAGCGCGGTGTGCGTTTGGTATTGAGTAGCGCGACCCCCGCCGACCCCGGCGGGATGACCAGCGTGCTCACCGGCCTCCACGCCCGGCAGCACGGCCAGCTCCGCGACGACGAGCAGCCGCAGCCGATGCGGGACGGCCTGCCCCTATGGCTGGGCGACGCGGGGTACCACACCGTTGGCGTCGGCGAGGTCGGGGCGTTCGCGTCGCTGCTCGACGAGGCGTTGGTCACCGAGGGGGTGGGGGTGCTCGAGCCCAAGCCGAACCGCTGTTGGTATACCGCGGCTGCGCGTGCACGGGGCCACGCCCCGGCCCTCGCGCAGCAGCGCCGCCAGCGGCTGCGTCGCGGGCCGATCGCGCCGGACCGGCTCTTGCTGGAGCCCGATGAAGACATCGACGGGTTCATCGGCGCGCAGGCGGTCGAGGCGATGGGGCGGTTGCCCGAGGACAAGCCCTGGGCGATGTTCGTGGTCTTCAGCGGGCCGGGCAACGACTTGCCGCCGCCGATGTATTACGACGGCTTGGTGGAGACGGCCGACTTGGCCCGCGGGTTTTCGCCCGCCGAGTTGGACCGGGTCGACGCGATGGCCGAGCCGGAGCTGCCGCGGTCGGTCTTGCAGCGGCTCGAGCCGCACCAGATCGCCCGCATCCGCGCGGACTACCTCGGCCGGGTGAGCCTGATCGATCACGGCGTCGGCCAGCTCAACGAAGCTTTGGAACGCCGAGGCGACGGCGAGCGGACGTGGACGGTGCTGACCTCCGACCGCGGGCAGCTGCTCGGTGAGCACGGCCTCATTGGCCACCGCTCGTTTCTCTCCCAGGCGATCGAGGTGCCGTTGATCGTGACGCCGCCGGAGACGCCGGGCGTTTCGCCGCCGCGCGAAAAATTTCAGGACGGGCTGTTCAGCGTGGCGGACGTCGCGCCGACAGTCGCGCACCTGGGCGGGGCGGATCATGGCGAGCGGGTGTCGGGCCGTAGCGTTCTACCGATCTTCAACGGCGAGCCGGTGCTGCCCGTGCCGCCGGCGAACCTGTCGGAATTCCACGACCGGCTGCTGATCGAGACCGAACGGCACAAAGCGGTCTTCCGCACCACTGACCGGACTTGTCTGGGGTTATACGACCTTGTCGAAGACCCCGACGAAAAGGTCAACCTCGTACAGCAGGGCGGAGCAAAGACGAGGAAGTTGATCCTGCAGATGCGGTTGCATCTGTCGGGAGTACTGATGCCTCTGCGGGGGTGACCGCGGTAAGGCATCGGCCGCTTTTCGAATCTTTAGCGAGATTCGAGTTAGCTGCGAGATCGGTATTTCTCTGGCCGATTAATCGATTAGCCCGAGGAATTTGTCGAACTCTTCGTCTTTGATGGTCAGCGTGTGTTTTTCTTCGGGGTAGGTGCCGTCGCTGACTTCGGCTTTGAACGTCTTCATCGCTTCCACGCGGAGTTCGTGGACGCGTTGTTCCGCGGCGTGCAGGTCGGCGTAGACCTTGGCGTGGCGGGGGACGTGGCCGGTGTTGGTGCCCAGCACATCGGTCGAGAAGAGGTACTGGGAAACGCCGGCGGTGCCCGAGCCCATCGAGACGATCAGGAGGTTGGTGCGCTCGGCGATCGTCTCGGCGACGCGGCTGGGTACGACTTCCATCTCGACGCCGACGGCGCCGGCGTCTTCGTACGCTTTGGCGCTTCGATAGACGTCGGCGGCTTCGTCTGCGGTCCGGCCGATGGCCCGCATGCCGCCGACCCACGAGGCGCGGTAGGGCACCAGCCCGACGTGGCCGAAGACGGGGATCGATTCGTCGGCCATGGCCTCGACACAGCCCAGCCCCATGCCCGTGTAGACCGCGTCGGCTCCGCATCGCATCGATTCGAAGCCGGCGGCAATCGCCTGCTCGGCCGAGACGATTGCGGGGTCATTGATGCCGAGCGCGGCGATGATGAACGTGTTCGGGGCGACGGCACGGAACGCCTGGACGTCGTGCTTGCTACAGACCATGAGGCCGACCTCGGCTTCGCCGGCGGCCCGGGCCTCGTCAAGGCTGCCCGCGTAGACCTGGGCGTGAGCGGTACCGTTTTTCTGCGCTTTGTACAGGCTGTGTATTGTGGGTTTGGCCATCGATTTAAACTCCCCTTGGCTTAAACTTCTTCGATCTCTTTGGTCTTCTCGTCGACGAGTTTTTCGACGGTGCCTTCGTATTTCTTGAGCAGTTCCTGGACCTCGTCTTTGGTGCCGGCGACATCATCTTCGGAGAGGCCGAGGGACTTGTCTTTGCCGGCGGCGTCGATGTGCTTGTTGGCGTCGCGGCGGGCGTTGCGGATGGTGACCTTGGCCTGCTCGCCCATCTGCTTGACGCTGGCGGCGAGCTGCTTGCGGCGGTCGCCGGAGAGGGCGGGCAGGTTCATGCGGATCTGCTTGCCGTCGACCATGGGGTTGAGGCCGAGGCCGGATTTTTCGAGGCTTTTGTTGATCTCGTTGACGGTCGCGGGGTCGAAGGGTTTGACCAGCAGCTGCGTCGGCTCGGGGGCGGTGATGAGGGCGACGCTGCGGAGCTCGGTCTCGGCGCCGTAGCACTCGACCTTGACCATCTCGAGCATCGAAGGCTGGGCCCGGCCGGTGCGGACGCCCTTGAGCTCGGACTTGCAGTAGTCGATGGCTTTGTCCATCGCTTCTTCGGCTTCCATCAGGGTTTCGTCGAGGTCCATGTCGCTACGCTCCATTTTTGATTTTTGATTGAGGAGTTTTGATTTGACTGACGCAGGGGTAGACGTCGAATCGAATTCATTGTTCCGTAATCAAAAATCCTCATTCAAAAATCAAAAGTCATCGGCTTTAGCCGACACGGGTGCCGATCGCTTCGCCGGCGACGACGCGGGCGATGTTGCCGGGCTTTTTCATGTCGAAGACGACGATCGGGATGTTCTGGGCCCGGCACTGGGCGAAGCTGCCGATGTCCATGACCTTTAGGTCGCGGTTGATCGCTTCGTCGAAGCTCAGCGATTCGAAACGCACGGCGTCGTCGAACTGGTTGGGGTCTTTGTCGTAGATGCCGTCGACCTTGGTGGCCTTGAGGACGACGTCGGCGGAGATCTCGCTGGCGCGGAGGCTGGCGCCCGAGTCGGTCGTGCTGAACGGGTTGCCGGTGCCGGCGGCGAAGATAACGACCCGGCCTCTTTCGAGGTGGCGCAGCGCCCGGCCGCGGATGAAGTTCTCGGCGACGGACGACACCATCAGGGCGGACATGACCCGGGCGGGTTGGCCGATGTTTTCGAGGGCTTCTTTGAGGGCCAGGGCGTTGATGACCGTGCCGAGCATCCCCATCTGGTCGGCCACGGCCTGGGGGATGACGCCTTGCTCGGCGAGCGACGCGCCGCGGATAATGTTTCCCCCGCCCACAACGACGGCGATCTGCGTACCGGCCTTTGGTTTGTCGCCCGCACGGCGGAGCCGATTGGGGTCTTGTTCGGCGTTGACCTTGGCGGCCTCGGCGATCTCGTGGGCGATGAGGCGGAGCTCTTCGGCATCGACCCCGAATTCGCCTTCGCCGCTGAGGGCTTCACCGCTGATTTTCAGGAGTACCCGTCGGTAGTTGGGGGTCGCCAGTTGGATGACGGGTTCGCTCATGACGTTTAATTGGAGTGCGGCGAAGGGGTTTCGTCAAGTCGCCCCGGAAGGATGGCAAGCGGTGGCGGTAGGTTAATCGTGTTCGTCGAAACCGAAGGCGTGTTTCCAGCGTTGAACAAGTTCGGGCGGTAGGGGGCCGACGGCGGGGCGGCCGCTTGGCGGCGGACCTTGTGCGTGTTTACGAAGTTGGTGGCAGAGCTTGTCGATGAACGCGTCGCTGGGCAGGTCGCGGGCGCGGCGGGCGCGGGCCGCTTTGCGGATCTCGCGGTCGCTGCTGACGACGGTGAGTCGGCGGGGGGCGGAGTGTTGGCGGATCAGTTCGATGATGAGGTCATCAGCGCTGCGGTGGCTGCCCGCATAAATTAGGTCGACCGCGGCGACGGGTGATTCGGTGACGCCTAACGGCTTGGGCCGGCCGTCGGCGACGACGGTGATGGGATCAGCGGCCCATGTCGTCCGGGCTAACGCCTGACACAACCCCGCTTCGCTCAGCCCGGCGAGCATCGGCGGCATGGTTGCCCGCAGCACGTTGTAGCAATCGACAATCAGGGGCATGCAGCGGCTTCGCTGGGTTTATCGGGCAAGGCTTCGTTGTCATCCGACGCGAATCCTAGCCAGCCTAACCCAAGCAGTCGGCCAACCGCATATGCCAATAGCCCAAGCGTGCCCCAGAGCCCGTGCGACGTGACGAGTTCCGGCGTGTCGAAGCGTTGGCTGAGCGGGATGGTGGCTGGGAACCAAACGCTGACGAAGCATACCGCTAGCCCCACGGCCAGCAGCCACCGCCCGCAAGCCAACTGCCGCCGCCACTCCCACGCGAGCCAGCCCCAGAACGGCGTGAGCACGATCTGGTAGTGGCTCCAGAACAGCGGGTTGAAGACCATCCACGCCAGCATCGCGGCGTAGAGCCCGGCGATCAGGTGTTGGTCGTAGCGGGCGTGGTCGCGTCGCGTCTGCCGACGGGCGATCCACGCCAGACCCAGCAAAAGAACAACCCCGGCGTAGCGGACGCCCGACAACAGCGGCCCGTCGGCCTCGGTCAATCGCAAACGCAGCAGCAACGCTGCCAATGACTGATTGGAGGCGGCGGGGTCGGACACGGTCAGGCGGGGCGCAATGTCGCCGAAGAAACGCTCGAACGGCCCGTTACCCATGACCACCAGGCTGGCGGTCACCACGGCGACGGTGATCGCCGCTGTCGTCGCGACGGCCTTCCACCGGCCTAGGAACGCCGCGACGACAACCAGCGGCCCCGACGTCGCTTTGACCACTCCACCCAGGGCAAACGCCCCGGCCGCCGAGAGTTCCTGACGGCGCAGCAGCGTCAGCACCGCCACGCCGACGACGGCGCAGGTAAACATCGACACGTTCAGCGAACGCATGCCGTTGATCATCGCCGGGCTGAGGCAGACCAGCGCGGCGAGCAGCAGCTCAACCCAAGGTTCGGCCCGGCCGCGGAAGTGGCGGTAGACGTAGCCGGCCTGAATTCCGGTGAACCACAGAGCGAGGCAGCAGACGGCTGCGAAGACGAACCGGGCAGTGTCGTAGCTGAGCCAACCCAGCGGCATCACGGCCAACGCCACGGGCGGCGGATAGATAAACCGGCAGGCCTCGGCCGGCACGCCGCGGGCCTCGGCGAGGCGGAGGTATTCGGGATGGGGGGTCGATGCCTCGGGGTAGGCGGGGTTCAGTATCGCGTCGGGCAGGGGGGTGGCGTACAGCGCGTCCCAGGAGCCCTCGGCGGCGAGCGCCCCGGCCATGTAGAGCTGGCCGAAATCAACATTGACCGGGTTCGACAGGGCGTAGGGTAGCACCGCCCCCAGCATCCAGACGAGCAGGGCCGCCCGGCCGAGGCCGAGCACTCGGGATGGCGATTTTTCGACCAAAATCCGGTCTCCCCGGGCCGGACGCCCGGCTCCGTTGGCTTGACCCCAAGGGCCTACCTGTTAAATTACTCGGCTCGTTTGCCCCCCGCACGCGGGGCCGAGCGATCCGTACACGCATAACATGACACGAACCCGCGGGTTTTCCAGTTTCTCGGCCGTTCGCCCCCAACTTTTTTCGGCCCGGCCATCACGCCTTACCCCCAGACCATTATGAGCACCACCACCACTCAACCCGGCAAACTCACCCGCCTGCAGAAGACCCGTAACTTCGGCATCTGCGCCCACATCGACGCGGGCAAGACCACCACCACCGAACGCGTGCTCTACTACACCGGCAAGTCCTACAAGATCGGCGAAGTCCACGACGGCACCGCCACCATGGACCACCTCCAGGACGAGCAAGACCGCGGCATCACCATCCAGTCGGCCGCGACCACCTGCCCCTGGACCCGCCACGGCATCGAATACACCTGCAACCTCATCGACACCCCCGGCCACGTCGACTTCACCATGGAAGTCGAACGCTCAATGCGGGTCCTCGACGGTGCCGTCGTCGTCTTCGACGGCAAGGAAGGCGTCGAAGCCCAGTCCGAAACCGTCTGGCGTCAGGCCGAGCGTTACGGCGTCCCGCGCGTCTGCTTCATCAACAAGATGGACAAGATCGGGGCCGACTTCCAGTTCAGCTTCGACTCCATCGGCGAACGCCTCGGGGCCAAGGCCGTGCCCGTGCAGATCCCCATCGGCAGCGGCCACGAATTCGAAGGCCTTATCGACCTGCTCGCGATGAAGGCGTTCTACTTCACCGGCGAGATGGGCTCGGTCGTCGAAGAAAAAGACATCCCCGCCGAGCTGCAAGAGCTCGCCGAGCAGAAGCGTGAAGAGATGATCGAGGGTGCTGCCGATGTCGACGACGACCTGGCCGAGCTCTACCTCGGCGGCGAAGAAGTCACCAACGAGCAGATTGTCGCCGCGCTGCGTAAAGGCACGCTGTCCAAAGAAATCCACCCGACTTTCTGCGGCTCGGCCCTCCAAAACATCGGCGTGCAGAAGCTGCTCGACGGCATCATCGACTACCTGCCTAACCCCACCGAAGTCCCCGAGACCCAGGGTACCGACCCCGACGACGCCGAGAAGCGTCTCACCCGCCCGCACGACGAGAACGCCCCGCTCTCGGCCCTCGTCTTCAAAATCGTCAACGACGCCCACGGCGACCTGACCTACGTCCGTATCTACTCCGGTAAGCTGGAGAAGGGCACCCGCGTGCTCAACTCCAACAACGGCAAGAAGGAGATCGTCAGCCGCATCTTCGAGATGCACTCGAAGGACCGCCTGGCCCGCGACGAGGCGCTCGCCGGCGAGATCGTCGCCGTGGTCGGCCTCAAGAACTCGATGACCGGCGAAACCCTCTGCGACGCCGACGACTCGATCGTCCTCGACCGCATGGACTTCCCCGACCCCGTCATCTCGATGTCCATCGAGCCCGCCACCGCCGGCGACAAGGAAAAGCTCTCCAACGCCCTCGGCACCATCCGTCGCGAAGACCCTTCGTTCCAAGCCAACTACGACGAAGAGACCGGCCAGACCATCATCGCCGGCATGGGCGAGCTGCACCTCGACATCATCACCACCAAGCTGACGCGTGACATGAAGATCGGCGTCAACGTCGGCACGCCCCGCGTCGCCTACAAGGAATGCATCACCGGCTCCGCCGAGGCCCGCGGCATCCACAAGAAGCAGTCCGGCGGCCGCGGCCAGTTCGGCGACTGTACCATCACCGTCAGCCCTATCACCGAAGAAGAAGCGGCTGAACAAGAACTCAAGTGGGACAACGGCGTGGTCTTCGTCGACAAGATCGCCGGCGGGGCCATCCCCCGCGAGTTCATCCCCTCGGTCGGCGTCGGCTGCCGCAACACGGCAATGTCCGGCGTGTTGGCGGGCTACCCGCTGCTGGGTGTTAAGGTCGAGCTCACCGACGGCAAGTACCACGACGTCGACTCCTCGCAGATCGCCTTCGAGATGGCCGGCACCCTGGCCTTCAAGGAAGCCACCAAGAAGGCCGGCCTCCAGCTCATGGAGCCGCTGATGAAGGTCGTCGTCACCACTCCCGACGAGTTCTTCGGCAACGTCACCGGCGACCTCAACCGCCGCCGGGCCATCATCGTCGGCGACGAAGAACGCGGCGTGGTCCGTATCATCACCGCCGAGGCCCCGCTCTCGGAGATGTTCGGCTACTCCAACAGCCTCCGCGGCATGTCCCAGGGCCGCGCGTCCTACGCCATGGAACCGCTCAAGTACGCCGCCGTCCCCGCCAACGTCGCCAAGACGATCCTGGAAAGCCAGGAAGGCTGAGCCAACGTTAACCCCCAAAATGCGATCCAAATAAAAACCCCAGGCTTTACGGCCTGGGGTTTTTTCTTGCGTTGGTTTTTTGATCTTAGGTATCGAAACGGCTGACGAGCTCGCGGAGGTCTTCCGCCTTGCGGGACAGGTGTTCTGAGGCCTCGGCGGCCTGCCGGGTGCCTTCGAGCGAGTGGGAGCTGACGGCGTTGATCTGCTCGATGCCTTCGGCGACTTCCTGAGCGGCGGCCGACTGTTCCTCGGCGGCGGCGGCGATGGACTGGACCTTCATGGCCAGGCCTTCGGACGTGCCGACGATCTGCTGCAGACTGGTGCCGGCCTGGGTCGCCGAATCGACGCCGACCTGGACCTGTTCGGTTCCCGTGTTCATGCGTTCCACGGCCGAGGTGGTTTCCTGCTGGATCGCGCTGATCGACTGGCTGATCTCGTCGGTCGCCTGCGTGGTGCGGTCGGCGAGCTTACGGACCTCGTCGGCGACGACGGCGAAGCCGCGGCCGTGCTCCCCGGCCCGGGCCGCCTCGATCGCGGCGTTGAGAGCGAGCAGGTTCGTTTGGTCGGCGATGTCGTTGATCGTCGCGATGATCTCGCCGATCTGCTCGCCGCGTTTACCGAGTTCGGAGACGGCGTCGGCCGAGTTGGTCACGGCGTCGCTGATGCTCCGCATGCCGTCGACGGTCTGGCGGACGACGTCTTCGCCTTCACGGGCGACGCTGCCGGCCCGGTCCGCGTCGCTGGCGGCGTCCGCGGCTTGGCGGGCGACCTCCACAACGCTCGAAGACATCTCTTCGATCGCGGCGCTCATCGACAAGACCCGCGACGACTGCTCGCCCATACCCGACGACAGCTCGTCGCTGCACGCGGCGACCTCGGTGGCCGCGGCGGCGACTTCTTCGCTGGACTGGCGGACCTGCCCGATGATGTCGCGGAGGGTCGCGACGAGTTCGTTGAATGCCCCGGCGAGCTGACCGATCTCGTCCTTCGATTTATTTTCGGCCGTGAGTGTGAGGTTGTTGGTTTTCTGGATCTCCTCGATCGTCGCGACCAGCCGGCCGAGCGGCCCGTTAACCGAGCGGAGCGTCCACCAGGCGCCGAGGCAGCCGAAGATCATGACCAGCACGGTGACGCCGGCGTAGAGGTATTCGATCCATACGGCCTTGGCCAGGGCCTTGGCCGTGTGGTCTTCGAGGAAAACCGAAAGCTCGTCTTCGACGGCTTTGAGTTTTTCGATCTTGGCGGTGATGGTGCTGAACCAGACGGCCGGGTCGACGCCGAAGCCGCCGGTATCGGCCTTGGCGAAGGCGATGTCGCGGTAGTTCTGGACCTCGGCGAAAGCCGGGTCGGTCGCGGCTTCGTCCAGCAGGGCAACGGCTTCTTCGGTGCCCAACGTGTGGAACTCATACAAGTAAAGCTTCTGCTCGGTCACGAGGCCGATGAACTTCTTGAGCATACCCGGGGCGAACTGGTCGGCGCTGAAGGTGTTGGCGAGCACGGCGCGTTCGATGCCGACGCGCTCTTTCGCCTTGAGGAAGAAGGCGTAGGCGGTCAGCTCACGGGCGACCTCGCCGTTCGATCCGCTCTCGTCGGCGATCGCTTCGATCGCATTGAGAAAGTCGCCGTTCATCGCGGTGTAATACTTCAGGGCATCGCCGATCGGGAGCGACTGCGAAGAAATGGCCGAGCGGCGGTTCGAGATCTCGCCGAGGCTTGCGACGGCCCGGTCGAGGTACTTTTGGAAGACGTCGTTGAAACCGGTGGTATCCAGGTCGGCGAGGTAGTCTTCGACAATTTTGATCTTGGCGTCGGTGGCCTGACGCTGTTCTTTGAGCTTGTCCGAGAACTTGGCGCCCTTGCTGCCGAGGAAACCCGCGGTCAGGCCGCGTTCTTTCTGGGTTTCGTGCACCATCGTGCTGACGTGGACCGCGAGCCCGGTGAGCTGCTGGACGTCGTCCATCTCGTAGGCGATGTGGGCGTGCTCGCGGTAGCCGCTGAAGCCCATGACGGCGATGATGAGCAGCGGGATCGTGGCGAGCAGCGTGAGCTTGAACTTGATGGACATGGAAGCCTCTCGGGGTGCGGAATCTTTGCGTGGTTACGGGCGTTAAGCCTGAATCTGTAGATATTTCGACCAAGCCCGAAGGCTTAATTAGGTCAGCCGGAGACGAAAACCATGGCGGTGCTTTCCGGTTTGGTGTAATCGTTAAAAGCCCCGTTGCGGCGTTCGTAACGCGGCTTACGGAGCATTTTTATTCAGACTTTATCTACGAAAAAACGCCCCGTAGGGAGTTTTAGTTGCTGATTATTGTTTGAAAATGGCTCAGGCGGGGGTGGGCATGATGCCCGGGGCCGGGCCGTCGTCCTCGGCCCGTTCGGCCTGGGCGGGGTCGGGCCGGTTGTCGTCGGCCGCAGCGAGCTTTTCCTTCTCGGCGGCGAGGAGGTCGCTGACGGTGGCCTTGTTCAGCGGCTCGCCCTTCATGATCTTGTCGACCTCTTCGTAGGTCAGCGTCTCGTATTTCAGGAGCGCCTGGGCGAGGTCTTCGGTCTGCTGGCGGTGCTCGGTGATAAGGTCGAGGGTTTCCTGATAGGTCGTGTCGATCAGGTTCTTGATCTCGGAGTCGATGAGCTCAGCTGTTTCGTCGGAGTAGAGCTTGTCGGGCTGCTCCCAGGGCTGAGCCTGATCGTCGACCCCGAGCATCTGGAAGCCAAGCTTTTCGGACATGCCGTACTCGGTCACCATCGCCCGGGCGACGCCCATGACCTGGCGGATGTCGCCGGCGGTGCCGTTGTACTGGTCGCCGGTGAACATCTGCTCGGCGATCCGGCCGCCGTAGCTGACCCGCATCATGGACAGCAGCTGCTTCTTGCTCTGGATGTGGCGGTCCTTGTCGGGCAGCATGAACGTGGCACCGAGCGCCTGTCCGCGGGGGATGATCGTCACCTTGTGCAGCGGCTCGGAGTGCTCGTCGTAGTACATGACCACGGCGTGGCCGGCCTCGTGGTAGGCGATGACCTTCTTTTCGTCTTCTTCGATGCGGTGCGATTTACGCGATCGACCGTACTTGACCTTGTCGCGGGCCTCTTCGAGGTCTTCCTGCTCGACGAAGTCTTTGTTCTGCAGGGTCGCGCCGATGGCGGCCTCGTTGATGATCGCCGCGAGCTCAGCACCCGAGAACATCGGCGTGCCGCGGGCAAGCTTTTCGAGGTCGGCCTGCGGGTTGAGCTTGATCTTGCGGGCGTGGACCTTGAGGATTTCCAGCCGGCCCTTGATGTCGGGCAGCGTGACCTGGACCTGGCGGTCGAACCGGCCCGGCCGGGTCAGGGCGGGGTCGAGCACATCGGCCCGGTTGGTCGAGGCCATGACGATGACCTGGTCCGAGCTGTCGAAGCCGTCCATCTCGACGAGGATCGCGTTGAGCGTTTGCTCGCGCTCGTCGTGGCCGCCTGAAGAGAAACCACTACCACGGCGACGGCCGACGGCGTCGATCTCGTCCAAGAAGATGATGCACGGCGAGCTGTCTTTGGCCTGCTTGAACAGATCGCGGACCCGCGACGCGCCGACGCCGACGAACATCTCGACGAAGTCCGAGCCGGAGATCGAGAAGAACGGCACGTCGGCTTCGCCGGCGACGGCCTTGGCCAGCAGCGTCTTGCCGCAGCCCGGCCGACCGATCAGCAGCACGCCGCGCGGCACCCGTCCGCCGAGGCGTTGGAATTTCTTGGGGTTCTTGAGGAACTCGATGATCTCGCCGACTTCGTCCTTGGCCTCGTCGATGCCGGCGACGTCGTCGAGCGTGATGTTGCTGTGTTCTTTGTTGAGGACCTTGTGCTTCGATCGGCCGAAGCTGCCGAGCATGCCGCCCGGCCCGCCGCCCGCGTTGCGGATGCTGCGGAAGACGAAGAAGTAGATCAGCAGCAGGATCAGGATGATCGGCCCGAACGAGAACAAGAACTGCACCAGCAGGTTACTGCCCGCGTCTTCCTTAACGTTGCTGTAGCCGATCTCGTCGAGCAGCAGCAGGCGGTAGCTCTTGGACTCGATGCTGATGGGGGTGTAGATACGGCCGTTGGGGGCTTGAGCGGCGGTTTCGCCGCTGAGGCCTTCCTTGAGTTGACCGATGATGCGGTCGTTTTTAACGATCAGTGATTCGTCGCTGTTGAAGTCGCCGTCCTGGGCGTGGGTGTAGAACTCCTGCCAAGAGACTTCCTTGGCCGAGTTCTGGGCCGAGTTGACCAGCAGCAGCATCGCCAGGGCGAGGACCCCGACCAGGATCCACGCGAACGCTCCCCGCGACATCGGGCCGCCTGGCTTGCCCGGGCCCTTGCCGCCGGACTTTTCGTCTTTGCCGGGGCGCTTGCCGTCGTCGCGGTTGGCGGGGCGTTTCGCGTTGCCGCGGTCGATTTTTGGGTCTTTTTCTTCGGGCATCGGGTTTCTGGGGTGGGGCAAGGCGAAGCAACGGCGGTACGGAAAGCAGAAATTCTGCGGTATCTATTGTAGCCCCTCGGCTTGTTCAGGGGGTACCACGGACAGATAGCGTTTTCGGTAAACGCGGGCCTATACCTCTATACGACCGGGAAAGCGGGCGGGTTTACCACCCGCCCCGCAGGGCGGACACCATGTCGCGGGCCAGCCGCTCGACGGCGGCGTGTTGGCCGACCTCGAACGACTCGCCGACGGGCTGCGTGGGCACGTACCGCCCGACCGACGAGAAGCCCCGCCGGGTCGCGAGCTTGGCTCCGCTGCGTTGGTCGATCCACTCGAAGTCGACGGTCACGGTGACCTGAACCTCCTGCGGCAGGCCGGCCTCGCGGGTCCGGCTGAGCTGCCGGGTCGAGACGCCGGTGATCGTCGCGTTCAGCAGGGTGTCGGCGATGTTCGTGTCGATCACCTTGTAGGGCGTCCGCTGTTCTACTTCTTTCACCACCGCTTCGGTCAGGTCAAACTCGACCCCGCGGAAAAACGTGCGGTTGGCGAACGTCGGGACCGCCACGCTCCGGTACTCGTCGGGAAAAAGTTCGGCGGTCGTATAGCCGCAGCCCCCGGCCCCGGAAAACATGATCGCATAAAGACAGCACGCCAAGACGCCGAGACGCCAAGACGCCAAGAAGAAAGCGAAAGTGCGTGTCGCCGATCGGCTTCCTGAGGAGCTGGCAACGACAAAGCGTGGGATTGGCGTCGGGGTGCCTTCCTTGGCGTCTTGGCGTCTCGGCGTCTTGGCATAAAAAACGTTCAAAGATCACCCTCGACTTCCGTAGGGAATACCGGCGGCTCGCCCAGCTTTTCCAGACGGGCCACCGCGTCGCGGGCGGCGGCGGTGTCGGAGTACTCCTCGATCAACCGGCGGTAGAGCAGCACGGCCGAGACGGTCTGCCCGGTGCGGTCGTACCAATTGGCGCTGGCGAAGTCCCGGCGGGCCAACGATTCGCGGATGCGGATCAGCAGCGCCTCGACGCCGACCGACTCGGCGGCGGCGGGGAACTCGTCGCGGTACTGCCCCAGACGCTCGGCCGCGTCGATCAGCCCCGTCGCGTCGAACTCCGGCCCCTTGAAACGCGCCAGGCTCGCCTGGATCAGCCTCAGCAGCGCCCACTGCCGCAGCTCGCTCTGCGGATAGTTGATCAGGAACAAGTCGTAGGCATCGGTCGCGAGGGGCATCTGCCGGCTGCGGAAATAGTGGTCGGCCAGGGCGATGCTCGCCCGCTCGCCGATGTCCGAGCCCGGGGCCCGCTCCTGCACCCGGATCAGCAGCTCAGCCCCCTCGCCCTCGGCCGGCAGCCAGCGGATGCCGAAGAGCTTGCGTTTGAAGCCGGTGGTGTAGAGCACCCCGATCTCGTATTCGCGCTCCAGCGCGGTCCAGAACTGCTCGGACGCGGGGTAGAAGGTGATGACTTCTTCGTAGTCGAACAGCGCCAGGTAATACTCGCCCTGAGCCGCGTTGGCGTCTCCTCGCAGCAACCGGGCCTCGACGGTCAACGGGTGGCCGGGGTGGTCGGTGAACCACTGGTCCAGGAGTTTGAAGACTTTGTGGGGCGTGCCTTGGGCGATCAGCCGACGGGCCTCGGCCAACTCCGCCTCCGGCGACCCGGGCTCGGGCACCGCGATTGCTTCGAAGCCGTCATCGGTGAGCTCGTAGGACGTCTGGCCGAGCGTGACGCCGGCAAAACCGGACAACGCTACAAGACAAAGAATCGATGACAAGCCGCGACGGATCATGACCCGGCATGATAAGGCCCGGCTGACCACGATGCGAAACGTTGCCGGGTTTCGGGCGACCGGTCCGGGTAAGATTTATGGCCGAGTTGGATTCAGCCCGCGTGGCGTTGGCTGTCCCACTGCTCGTCCAGCTGCTTGAGGTATTTGCGCTGGCCGCGGGTGTCGCGACTGTCCAGGGCTTTCTTGAGCTTGGCCACGATGTTCGTCAGCTTGGCGTGGGTCTTCGGCGGCATGACGGTGGCGTTGTGTTCGAGCCAGTTATTGACGTCGCGGTAGACCTGCTGGGCGTGGTTGCGCAGCTCGACGGTCCGCTGCTGCTCGTCGTCTTTTTCCTGGAAGACCTCGGCTTCGCGTTGCATGGCTTCGATCTCGCCGTCGTCCATGCCGTAGCTGCCGGTGACGACGATGTTCTGGGTCTTGCCCGAGTCGAGGTCCGTGGCGGAGACGTCGAGGATGCCGTTGGCGTCGATGGCGAAGGCGACCTCGATCCGCGGCACGCCGCGGGGGGCCTTGCGGATGCCGGTCAGCTGAAACGTGCCGATCGGGCGGTTGTCGTCGGCCAGGGTCTTCTCGCCCTCGAGCACGAGCACCGGCACGCTGCGCTGGTTGTCGCTGGGGGTGGAGAACACTTTTTTGACCGTTGTGGGGATCGGCGTGTTACGCGGGACGATGGCCTGCATCCGGCCGTGGGCGTCGGCGACGCCGAAGCTCTGGGCGGTCACGTCCATGAGGTGGACGTTGTGCAGGTCGCCCTGCAGCACCCCGCCGAGGGTTGCGGCGCCCTGGGCGACGATCTCGTCGGGGTTGGCCGAGCGGTCGAGGTCTTTGATTTTGAACACGTCCCTGGCGATCTGCTGGGCCTTGGGGATACGGGTGGAGCCGCCGACCAGCACGACGTCGCTGACCGAGCCCGCGTTCAACCCCGATTGGTAGAGCACCGACTTACAAGCCTGACGCAGCTCGTCGAACAGGTCTTCGCACACGGCGTCGAACCGCTCGCGCGTCAGGGTGTACTGCAGGTGCCTCGGCCCGCGGCTGGGGTCGAGGTGGACGTAGGGCAGCATGATCTCGGTGCTGGTCCGGTCCGAGAGCTCGGCCTTCGCCTGGCTGGCCGCCTGCTTGAGACGCTGGAGGGTCATCGGGTTCTTGCGGAGATCGATGGCCTCCCGCCGGAGGAAGTCGTCCGCCACGATGTCGATGATGCGCTGGTCGAAGTCGTCTCCGCCGAGGTGCGTGTTGCCGCTGGACGCGAGGACCTCGAATCGGCCGGACTTGATCTGCAGCACCGACAGGTCGAACGTGCCGCCGCCGAAGTCGAAGACGACGATATTGCGGTCGCCGCGCTTCTCGACGCCGTGCGCCAGGGCCGCGGCGGTGGGTTCGTTGATGATGCGTTCGACTTCGAGCCCGGCGATCTGCCCCGCGTCGCGGGTGGCCTGCCGCTGGGCGTCGTTGAACTGGGCCGGCACTGTGATCACGGCCTTGGTCACCGGCTCGCCGAGGAACGCCTCGGCCCGCCGCTTAAGCTCGCCCAGGATCATCGCCGAGACCTGCTGCGGGGTGAAGCTCTTACCGCCCACAGCGATCTTGCAGTAGTCGTTCGGCTTGCCCGTGATTTCATACGGCACAAACTGCTCTTCGTGATCGACTTCGCACCGCCGTCGCCCCATAAACCGCTTAACGGAATAAACCGTCCGGTCGGGGTTGGTGACCTGGTGGCTGCGCGCCGCTTCACCGACGAGGCGTTGGCCGTTGGGCGCAAACGAGACCATCGAGGGCACGAGGCGGGGCCCGCCGTCGGGCGCGATGACTTGGACGCGTCCCTCGTGGTACACCGAGACGACGGAGTTGGTGGTCCCCAGATCGATGCCGATTACTTTTGACACGGGCGTTTACCTCTTTAACAAATGGCCGGAAGGAGGTTGGATTACGGAGCCGGTTCTTCTTCGGTCGACGTAACGGCTTGGTGAGTCGCCTCCGTAGCCGGCCCGACCCGATCGGTTTGTGGTTCCGAAACGTGGGGCGCAGCTTGTAACGACTGCGGCTGGTTCACGAAAAACAGCCCGCCTACCGCGGCTACCGCGGCAATCGCAACAAGAGCGAGTACAGTGCCGCTCCGCCAACCCTGCGACTGATTCTGCGGAACCTTGACGCGACGCTGCTGTCCGAATTCATCAGAGTGATATGAACTCATGCGGTGGGCCCCTTCTAAAAAAACGCGACAAACGTAGCGCTTAGCAGATAACTGTTTTATTGGCTGTTGTGCCAGGACGCTTTAGCAGCGGATTGTCCGGTTCGCCTCGGTGAGAGTAAAAATAAGTGGGCCGGGAGGCTAAGAAGATGGTGCGCAGGCAGATAAAACAAGCCATGTCGCTTCTACTTTGAAGCGGATTGACAACCTGCCGCGTCGGCGAGAGGCATTCGGCATGAGATTTTGCGTCGTTGCAGGATGTCCCCGGCTTTCTGCTGGACGCGGCTTTGAACGCTCTAGCGGCGGAACCGACCGAAAAGGGACACGCTGGCTAGCAACAAGACAGTCGCCACGGCCGGCTCGGGGATAACGACCAGATCCGCCGCGGTGGTCAGGATTTCCCACTGCGACGCCGAGGCCAGTGAGGTGAGCGAGCTGCCGAGGTCGCCGTAGACCAGGTCGGACACGTCTTCGCCGTAGATCGTCCGGTAGATCACCAAAGCCGCGAGCAGAGTGCCTTGGTTGGAGGCGTGGAAGATGTCGGTGTCGTAGAGATTGAGTGCTGCGTCTTGGCTGAAATCCAGGGCGAAGCCGAGCGATTCGAACGCGTCGCCCACCGGGGCGATCAACGCGGCGTCGTCGCCTTCGATCGAGGCGATCACGCTCCGGGCGGACTCGTAGCCGGCGCGGACGTCGGCCTGCATCTCCGCGGGCCCGCCGGGGTAGTCCGGGTTGCTGCCGGTATAAAAACTGTTCCCCGGCCCGCGGGCCCAGGTCTGGTAGAGCACGCCGGTCACGCCGGCCCCGTTGCCCGAGCGGTGGCCCTCGACCGCTTGGTAGAGCGCAAGTGCGTCCTGCTCGAAGGTCCCGTCGCCGAACACCGAAGTGGACTCGGTGCTCAGGCCCTGCATCACCACGAAGTCCCAGGTGTCGCCCGCACCGAGGCCCGAATTAGCGACGTTGTTTTGAGATTGGTTGTTGACCTGCCCGAGGTGATAGTCGAGGTCTTGCCCGCCGAGGAGATCCGCCACGATAAAAGGCGTCGCGTAGCCGTCGGCCGTCGCCAGGTCGCGGACGATGTCGGGCACGGGCGTCTCGTCGTCGTTGTTGGCGACGGTGAAGCCCTGCGTAAAGCTGTTGCCGAAGAACAGCAGATTCAGCGGCTCCGCCCCGGAGACACCCACCGTATTGACCGTCCCGAAAAGCACCGCTCCCAAAACCAAACCACGTCCCAGCATCCCTCGCCGCATAACCGACCTCCGTGAATTAAAAATCCCGAGAATGTGTCACTCGGAAGAACCCTAAGCATAACGGAACCGCCGATAACTCGCGACCGCAACCGCAACACGCACGGACATTATCGGGCCTTGCGATAGGTTCGCCGACTCACGTCCGGTGGAACTGCTTTTCGAGGTCTTTGAGCGAGAGGCGGACGGTGGTGGGCCGGCCGTGGGGGCAGGAGCTGGAGCGTTCGATCTCGTCGCGTTTGGCCAAGAGGGCGGTCAGCTCGGCGTCGCTGAGCTTGTCGCCGGCCTTGACCGCGGCCTTGCAGCTCATCATGTCGAGCATCTCGTGCAGCGCCGCCTCGGCGGTGTCGACGTCGGCTTCGGGGCGTAAATCCGTCGAAGAGAAGTCGCCGGCCTCGGCCTTGTCCAGTACCTCGTTCATGAACGCCACGGGATCGACGCCGCGTTCAAACAATAACGAGGGGAAAGCTTGTATGCCCACCGCCCCCGGGCCGATCGGCTCGGCTTCGATACCCAATCGCCCAAGCAGCGGGCCGATGTCGTCGAGCAGCGCCTGGCGTTTCGTGTCGGCGTCGATTACCGCCGGCATCAGCAGCCGCTGCGACTCCAAGCTGCCGCCGGCGACGAGGATGCGCTGCCGGAGTTCTTCGAACATGATGCGTTCGTGCAACGCGTGCTGGTCGACGATCAGCAGGCCCGGCTCCTGGCCGGGGGTGTCGTCGTGAGTGACGACGTAGCTGTTGTGGAACTGGAGGACGGGCGTGACCTCGGATTTCGGGACGAAGCTCTCGGCCACGGGTTGGGCTGGTGCATCGGCAAAAATATCGTTTTCGACCATCTCCCGGCGGACCTCTTCGTAGACGAAGCCCTTCTGCTTCGGGTCCATCTGCTTGAAGTAATCGACGAAAGCGTTCGGCGTTGGCTTATTTGATTCCGCGTCGGGTTCGCCGCCGGTGTTGAACGACTTGTTCCAGGATGAGGCTTTATCGAGCGACGCGTTGGGCACGAGGTCGGTCGCCAGCAGGCGTTGGCGGACCTGGGATAACACGAGGCCGTGCACCTGACTTGGCCGGCTGAAGCGGACCTCGGCCTTGGTGGGATGGACGTTGACGTCGACCTGCGTCGGGTCGAGTTCGACGAAGACCACAGCGACCGGCTGCTTGTCCGGGGCGATCAGCCCGCGGTAGGCCTCCTTCACCGCGTGGGCGAGGTTGCGGTCCTTCACCGGTCGGCCATTGACGCAGAGGTACTGGAACTTGGTCGAGCTGCGGGCGATCGAAGGCTCGCCGGCGAGGCCCCAGACCCGAGCCGGTGTGAGCCCACCTTCTTGATTCCTCGGGTCTTTGTGTTCGAATTCCAGCAAGGCGGGTTCGAGTTCTTTGCCGAGGATATTGACGCAGCGCTGCCGCTGGTCGTCGTTGGCTGGTAGGTCGATGGACTTCCGGCCGTTGTGTGTCAGCGTGAAACCGACTTCGGGGTGGACCATCGCGGTGCGGTTGACGGTGTCGGCGATGTGGCCGAACTCGGTCGCGGCGGTGCGCATGAACTTGCGACGGGCCGGGGTGTTGAAGAACAGGTCACGGACCTCGATCACCGTGCCGGGGGCCATCCCGGCGGGGCGGGGCGGCGTCAGCTCGTCGCCGGCCTGCTCGATAACGTGGCCCGAGTCGTCGTTTTTCGTGCGGCTGCTGAGCCGCAGCCGGCTGACTGACGCGATCGATGCCAACGCCTCGCCGCGGAAACCCAGCGTCTCGATCGCCGCGAGCTGTTCCGCGGTTTCGAGTTTGGACGTGGCGTGCTGCGTCAGTGCGAGCGGTAGCTCTTCCGGGGGGATACCGTGGCCGTCGTCGGCGATGCGGATCAGCTTCTGGCCGCCTTCTTCGATCGCGATGTCGATGCGCGTGGCACCCGCGTCGAGGCAGTTCTCGACCAGCTCTTTGACCACCGACGCGGGGCGCTCGATCACCTCGCCGGCGGCGATCTGGTTAACGAGCAGCGGAGACAGCTTGCGGATCGGCATAACGGAATATCTTACCCGACCCCCACACCCCGGCGTTTTTCCATAAAGCCGCGACCGCCGGTCGCGCGTTTGGCCAATCGGCCAAAACGCTCCGTAAATCGCTACCCTTTGCGGGCAGCAACCGCCCGTCGGGCGGACGCGCGACCAGCGGTCGCGGCTTTATGAAGAAAGAGGATTACCAATGCCCCTGACCCCGCAAGACGTTGTGCTGTTCCAAGGCGACTCGATCACCGACTGCGGCCGCGACCGCGATCGGCAGTTGCCCAACGACCCCGCGTCGCTCGGCGAAGGATACGCAGCGATCGTCGCCCGTCACTTGATCGAAAAAATTCCGGGGGCGGGGGTCACGGTCCACAACCGCGGCATCTCCGGCAACCGCGTCTGGCAGCTCCGCGACCGCTGGCAGGAAGACTGCTTCGACCTCCAACCCACCGTCGTCTCGATCCTCATCGGGGTGAACGATACCTGGCACGGCACCGCCAAGGGCCAACCCAACGATGTCCCCGACGGCGGTACCAGCCTCGGCGAATACGACCGCATCTACCGCGAGCTGCTACAGAACACACGCGAAAAACTGCCCGACGCGACGGTCGTGGTCTGCGAGCCGTTTGTCTTGGAGTGCGGCGTGGTGACCGAGCTGAACTTCCACCCCGACATCGACGAGCGGATCAAACTCGTCCACGCGATCGCGGCAGACTTGGCCGACGTTTTCGTTCCGTTCCAGTCGGCGTTCGACGACGCGGTTAAAAAAGAACCCCCGGCGTACTGGGCCGAAGACGGCGTACACCCCACAGAGGCGGGCCACCAATTGATGGCCGACGCGTGGATCGAGGCGGTTTGCTCATAAAGCCGCGACCGCTGGTCGCGCGTTTGGCCGACAGGCCAATACACTTCGTAAACCGTTACCCTTGACAGATGAATTTCGCCCGATGGGCGAACGCGCGACCAACGGTCGCGGCTTTGTGAAACCAGACATACACGTGGCCCAAACCCTCACCGAGATTAAGCAGCTCCTCGCCGCCCACGGCCTGCGGCCGAAGCACAAGTTTGGCCAGAACTTCCTGCACGACGGCAACCACATGGCCCGCATCATGGCCGCGGCCGACCTGTCGCCCGGCGACGTCGTCCTCGAAGTCGGCCCCGGCACCGGAGCCCTCACCGAGCGCCTGCTCGACGAAGGAGCCACCGTCATCGCCAGCGAGATCGATACCGATCTAGAACCGGTGCTACGCGGCCAACTCGCCTCGGCCGGCGACCGATTCAACTTAGTGATGGGCGACGTGTTGGCGAACAAACGCGAGATCAATCCTGCGCTGGTCGCGCAGATCAACGGCCGACCCTTCAAGCTGATCGCCAACCTGCCGTACAACATCGCCTCGCCGCTGCTGGCGAATCTGGTGGTTGATCACCCGGACATGAGCGACGCGGTGGTGATGATCCAGAAAGAGGTCGCCGACCGCCTGGCCGCCGACCCGGGCGGCAAGGACTACGGCCCGCTGGGCATCCTCATCCAGGCGTTGTGTGAGGTCCGCACCGTCGGCACGCTGCCCCCGGCCTGTTTCTGGCCGCCGCCGAAAGTCGCCTCCGCCGTCGTCCACCTCCGCCGCCGCGAAACCCCGATCACCGACGACCCGCCGGCGTTATCGAATCTGCTCCAAACCCTCTTCACTAAACGCCGTAAGCAACTCGGCTCAATCCTCGGTCGCGACACCGCTCTACCCGACGGCATCGATCCCAACGCCCGGCCCGAGTCGCTCACGGTCGAGCAGTTGGTCGTCTTGAGTCGAGCCTTGGCCGAAAAGCCCTAACCGGACACCCCGGCAAGGAAGCTTGTGCGTAAAGCCATCGCGTCCTTCAACGCCGGCGAACCGCCGCGCCCATGAGCGTGATGACCAGGAGCGCCGCCGCGCTCGGCTCGGGGATGACAAAGACCCCGCCGGCGGCTTCGATCTCTGTCTGGAATTCTTGGATCCCCGTCCACCAGGAGATATCGCCCACGCTGCTGTCGAAGTTCGACCCGCCGCTGAGCACGCCGGCGATCAACCAGGCGCCGTGCAGGTTGACCAGCAGGGGCCCGCCGCTGTCGCCTCTTGCCGTGGTCGCTTCGAACTCCGAGGGCGTCGGGTCGCTGCCGGGGATGGTGTTGCCCGTCGGGGTGCCGTCGTCGAAGTCGGTCGAGAAAATCGTGTCTCCATCAAACGACGACGAGCTGCCCACCGGAGCGCCGAAGGCGTCGATCACGTTGGTCCCCGCTAGCCGCACCGTGTCGGTGGTACCGCCCTGATTGATGCTGCCGACGCCGCTTTGGCCGTAGCCGACGGTCACGGCCGTCTGCCCGATCAGCGACGTGGTCTCGGTCGTCAGGCCCAGCGGGGTCGCGATGAAATCGGGGACTTCTTGTGTAAGGCGTAGGATCGCTACGTCGCCGCCGTCGAGCAGGTCGGTGCTCACGTCGTTCGGTGCTGGAGCGGGGACCTCGATTGAAGCCACCGTGGTGGTGAAGGTGGGGCTGTTGGTGATATCTTCGCCGAAGATGACGTCGTCACCCACAAACGGCAGGCAGTGCCGGGCGGTCAGCACCGCACCCGGTGAAATCAGCGCGCCGCTGCAGAAGCTTCCTCCGCCAAAGCTCAGGGATACAACCGCATCGAACGGCTGGGCAAACTGCCGCGCCGCATCCAGGCCGTCGTCCTCGTTGATGACGATTCTCGGGTCTGCCACTCCGGCGCCCGGTGGCAATAGATCCGCTGAATTTTGTGCCTGGTAAGGGTTGGCCGCAAAAACGAGGCAAGCGGCTAGAGAACCCATTAACAAGCGATTCTTATCTATCCCTTGATTGGTAACGATTCCCTGCTGCGCGTCATCGGGAAGCGTGCCCCACATGTTTTGGTCCCGTTTATTTTTCGTCCTGCGATGCGGCTGTCGTTTACTACTGGTTCGCATATCACTTCACCCTCGGTGTCTTTCTCTCTGTGTAATTCGGCATCAATTTAATTTTGATGAGCGAGCTTTGTTACGTTGGCTTGTATTTTATTCAGATTGTTTGTCGGGTTCGGGGCCGGTCACTTCTCATAGTCTGAAATGCTGTTTTAATCCGTCGCCTAACGCTTGGCGATGAGCCGGCGCAAGGTGAACAGATCGCCTACAGATCAGGATATTGAAAGTGGATTGGCCGGAAGCTTCTTGCGTAAGCAAAACGCTCGAACTACACCAAAAAATAAACCGTTAGATACCTGCGCTCTCTGATAATTTCCCCAGTCAAGAAAATAAACCCCACTGTCATTGAACGGTATTGTCAAAAAACACAATCCTCTCGTCATCACAAACTAACTTGTTGATATTGATACAGTCAAGGCTAAATCTTCGATTTTGGGTCGCTGATTATTTATCAAAAATTGGTTTCTGCTTCGCCAGGTAAAATCCGTCGGTCTACATTTTGTTCAAGATCGTCAAGCGTTGCCCCGGAAACCGGTTTGGGCGGCCAGCACACCCGGGCAGTTTTATCCGGGCAAGAAGCAACAGGGTGCTACTTAACGACCGGAATCCGTACGACCATGAATGGCGGCTCCCCGCCGTCTTCCCCGCCGTTGAAGGCCGGGACCCGGTGCAGTTGATTCACCGTCACGACCAGCGAGCCGTCGGCAGCGACCGCGACGCCGTCGGGCCAGGACAGCTCGGCGTGCCGGGCGACGTCGTGCAACTTCCCATCACGCAGCGCGGTGATCGCGTTGTCTTCGAGGTTGGTGATGTAGACGGTCTCGCCGTCGACCGCGATGCCGTCGCTCGTCGGCTTGGGGCCGACGTCTTCGATCGCGGCGGCGAGTTGTTCTTCGGTTGCGGCAGGGTCGCCGAGAAGGGCGGCGTCGATGCGGTACATCGGGCCGGGCGTGATGGTGGAGAAGTAGACGTAGCGGTTGGCCTGGTCGATGCCGATGGGGTTGAGGCCGAGCCGCAGCGGCTGGGTCTGGCCATCCGGCCCGGTGAAAGTCATCGGGTTACCCTCGGCGGTGGCGGGGCGGTCTTCTTTGGGCTGCAGGGCCGGGTGCGCTTCGAGCACTCGGCGGGCGTGGCCGGTATCGAGGTCGACGACGACGATGCCCGGCCGGCTCTCGCCCACCATGTCGCCCCGGCTCATGTCGGCGATAAACGCCTTGCCCCGGACTTCGTCGATCGCAAAATCTTGAAAGAACGAGTTCGCGACGCTTACTTCTTTTTTCGGCAGGTAGTGCACCGCGTGCAGCGTCTCGGTCGTCGTATCCCAGCCGACGAGTTTCGCAGTGGACTCGGGGCCGCCCATGTCGAGGACCCAGAGCACCCCGTCCCGCGTCGCCGCGATCCCGATCACCGCCGACAGCGAACGCGAGAACTTCGCCGTGGGGTAGGGCTCCGCCGTACCGTTTTCGCCCAGTCGCATCACCTTGAACTCCGGCCCGTCCATCGGGTGCATCGAGAAATACACCGTCCCGTCCGGCCCGACCGTCGGGTTGCCCGGCCGCTGATCGAGCTCGGCCAACACCTCGAACGGCTTAGGTGTTTGTCCTAGAACGGCCGGGGCCCAGCAGAGTAAAACGCAAACGGCTATCGCAGAAACCAACCGCATAATTACATTCCTAGCTAAGGAGAAAAGGAAAACGTTCCGGCCCATCATAGCCCGTACGTTCGCAATATCTCTGGCTGGGCGCTTGGTAAAGAAACATTGAATCGCTCCCGACTCCCGTCTATGGTGGTTCGACCGCTGGAGCTTTATAAATGTCTCTACCACCTCCTTTACCGCCGAAAAGCCGCAACCAAACCAACGGCGACAAGCCCCGCATCCTCGTCGCGGTGCCGGTGTACAACGAACAGAAGTACATCCAGAACGTCATCGCCAAGATCGCCGAGTTCGCCAGCGACGACGTGTTGGTTATCGACGACGGCTCGTCCGACTACACGCCGATGCTACTGGCCATGCAGCCGGTCGACGTCATCCGCCACAAGACCAACCTCGGCTACGGCCGGGCCATCCGCGACGCCTTCCGCTGGGCCCAGACGTACAACTACGACTGGCTCATCACCATGGACTGCGACGAGCAGCACGAGCCCGAGAGCCTGCCCCACTTCGAGCAGGCCATCCTCGCCGACGACGCCGACCTTATCTCCGGCAGCCGCTACGTCTGCCCCGACCAGTGCGGCGACCCGCCCCCCGAAGAACGCCGGCAGATCAACCGCACCATCACCGGCTGGGTCAACGACCGCCTCGGCTTCGACATCGACATCACCGACGCCTTCTGCGGCTACAAGGCCTACCGCGTCTCCGCCCTGGCCGACCTCGACCTGACTGTCGACGGCTACGCGATCCCGCTGCAGTTCTGGGTCCAGCACGCCGCGGCTAACCACTGCGTCAAAGAACTGCCCATCCGCCTGATCTACAACGACCCCAACCGCACCTTCGGCGGCCCGCTCGACGACGCCGAGCAACGCCTGGCCCACTACCGCGCCGTCTTCGAAGACGAACTCGCCAAACACGCCGACCACTTCGCTTCAGCCAAAGCCGAGACCGACGAGGAAGCCCAGGCCCCGGCGGTAGCGGGTTAAGTGGATTCAAAATTTAACCGGGGGTTAACAACCCCCGGTGCCGCGGTACAGATCGAAGCCGCGGCTACATTGCCTGTCAGATGCGTTAAAAATTGATACCACTTGTAAGATACGAGCTCGATGTGTCGCAATTTTGGCATCTTGCTTTGTATCTTCGCAATGTGCCTGCCGTTTATTGCATGGTTCGCAGGTCAGCAATGGATGAAGCGGTTGGCTGCAGCAGACCCGGTTCCTAATCAAGGCGCGATGGTAATTGCGTTCTTATTTTTTTGTGGTTCGATTGCGGTAGCGTTAGCTTTACTCGGGTTGGGTGGCTGGCTTGCCGTCAAACCTTCCGCAAATCGTGATTCGTAACTAACCACTTTGGATGATGAACGCTCTGTGATACTGAGTAATCCCGTAGGTTCGTCCAAATTCGCCGCGGTTGCCTCGGAACGTAACGTCGTCTTCACTGTGCGAAACTCCCGATGAATACCCGCCTCGAGCCCCCGATCGACCAGTGGCCTACGCCCACGGCCGACCGCCCGGTCTGGACCGGCCACCAGCTCTCGCTCTTCCACCCCGGCATCGTCGCCAAGTACCTCGCCGCCGAGGCCAAGAGCAAATGGGCCTGTGTCGGCTACCACAACGTCGTCGTTGATCAGGACGTCTACAACCCGCTAAGCCTTACCCTCCCGCACCGCGACCCGCGAAGGCCCAGGGGACTCTTCACAAAAGTATTCACGCTCGGGCCGATCGCGGCCGACGTGCCGATCGGTATGCAGCCCCCGGTTACGCCTGCGGTGGTCGAAACGAACCTGAGGAACTTCCCCTCCGATGCCGGTGCTGCTGCCCAAGCGGTCCGCCAAGCCTTCTCGGGAACCGAGCAAGCTCCAAGCCTCGCGGCGCAGATGGATACCGTCGTCCGCAGGTTGCTGCCGAGCTTCGCTGCCGCCGAGCCCGCGACGTTCGCCTCGGCGATGCTGACCGATGAAAGTGAATTGATTGATCAACTGCTTCGCGACGCCCCGCGTTGCGCGAAGCTCTACAACGCCGCGGTGCGGGAATTCCGGGGGGCGGGGATGAAGCCGATGAGCGTCGAGCCCGACCGCGTCGAGGTGCCGCTGTGGGCGCTGCGTTGGATGAAGCCGCGGCAGCGGGTCTTCGTTGACCTGGCCGACTCGACGCCGATCTTCATCACCGAGGACGGAGAGCCCCTGCCCCCGGAAGCCCCGCCCCCCCCTGAAGGCGATGGCGTGACGCTCGCCCCGCGGGCGCTACTCATGACCGCGTTGCTCCGCCGGCCGGACCGCTGCGGCCTGTTCATCCACGGCACCGGTGGCTGGTCCTACGACCGCATCACCGAGCAATGGTGGCAGCAGTGGCGGGGCGGGACGCTGGCCCCGATGGCTTTAGTCACGGCCGACGTGACCCTCGACTTCGGCGACGTGCCGGTGAACACGCCCGCTGACGTCGAGCGGGCGGTGTGGCGAGCCCACCACTTGCCCCACAACCTCGACCGCGAGCTCGGCCTCGACCATCCCTCAATCCGCGAAAAGCGCGAGCTCCTACAACACATGCACGACGACCGCGACAAACGCCGCCGACGGGCCGCGTTCGATCGAATCCACCGGATCAACCGTGAGTTGGCCGACGAACACGGCCAAGCCCTCGCCGAGGCGCAGCAGGCCGTCGAAACCGCCCGCTTAGGCGTGGCTAACGCCCGGCTGGCCCGGAAGCGCGACTGGCCGTTTCTGCTCTACCCGCCGAGCCAACTCGAAACGCTCCGGCAACAGATCGCGTATCCCCTCAGAGAAGCCTCGGGCGAGCCCGCGTCTTCTGCCTGAAAATTGCTTGCCCAGTCGATTTGTTAGGTTAAAACAAGGTTCTGTCGGAGTCTCTTTTTTGCTCGATCCCGCTGGTCAAACCGCTCGTAGTTTTTCTATCCGACCACGGTCTGGATGCTCTGTCGGGCCGCTTCGCACCGGAACTGGTCTGGAGCCAACTGGTCTAATAGACAGACCAGACCACCAAAAACGGACCAGTTCCAGACCACTCCCGTCGACCCCGTCTTAGGATGAAACCATGAAACGCAAGCGTTCATTGATCTCGGCCTTTCTCTCGGTCGCCACGTTGTTAGCGGTCGGCTTCATGCCCCCGACGGTTGAAGCGGCGAGCCCCGCCGTCGAGGAAGAGTGGTTCGTCATGCTCAACGGCGAGGACCGCATCGGCTACCTGCACAGCACCGAGGCCACCGCGCCCAACGGCGACATCACCAGCACCGAGACCGTCAAGATCGTCATGGCCCGGGCGGGCACGCGGATCGAGATCGCGGTCGGCTCGGAGTTTGTCGAGACCGCCGACGGCGAGCCGATCCGGGCGTCGTCGTCGCTGAACATGGGCGGCGTGCCGATCGTCACCGAAGTCGAGTTCGGCGAAAAAGCCATGAAGGTCACCTCCGGCCAAGCCGGCCGGACCACCACCAAGATGCAACGCCCGATCGAAGGCGACTGGCTGCCGCCCGCCGCGATGGCGCGGTACGTCGAAGAACAACTCGCCGCCGGGGCCGAGCAGATCACGACGCGGACACTCGACGTGACCTCGGGGCTCAAGCCGATCGAGATGACGATGCGGGTGCAGGGCCGAGAAGATGTCGAGGTTTACGGCAAGGTCGTGCCGGCCATCGCCTGGGACGCGACCGTCTCCGCCATGCCGGGCATCACGCTGCGGGAGTACGTGGATGAAGAAGGCAACTCGATCAAGTCGACGATCGCCCTGATGCCGGGGATGGAGCTGACGGTGCTGAAGGCCGACAAGGTTTTGGCGTTGTCCGAACTAACCCCCGCCGAGATGATGGCCCAGACGTTCGTCGTGCCGAGCCGCCCGATTGAAAACCCGCGGGAGCTGACCGGCGCGGTGTATCGACTGAAGACGAAAGACGGCCGACCGCTAACGGACCTGCCGCTGGTCGGTCAGCAGCAGGTCCTGAGTGACGGGCGGAGTGCGGTCGCCGCAGTCGGGATGATCGAAGAGCCTCTAGTCGTGATCGATACCGAGCGTTACCTGACGGCGTCGGCAGTACTCAACCATGAAGATCCAGCGGTAAAAAAATGGCTCGAGCCCTTGGCGTCGATGTCTTTCGTAACGCCCGCGGCGGAGCCGATCGCGGAGTGGTTGCGTCAAACGGTGTACGAAAAGATCGACAGTAAAGACCTGTCTGTTGGCTTTGCTACCGCGAGTGACGTGGCCCGGACCAAACAAGGCGACTGCAGCGAACACGCGGTACTGCTCGCGGCGTTGCTGCGGGGAGCGGGCATCCCGTCGCGGTGCGTAAGCGGCCTGATCTACGCCGACCAATTTGCAGGTCACGAAGGCATCTTCGGCTATCACATGTGGACGCAGGCCTGGATCGCCGACGCAGACGACCCGACCAAAGGCCGCTGGGTCGATTTCGACGCGACGCTCCCGGGGGGCGTCCGCTCCGATGCGACACACATCGCGTTGTCCGTCTCCGACATGAACGATGGCCTGATCGGCAACGACATGGCGGCGCTGCTGCCCCTCTTGGGCAACCTCGAGATCGAGGTGGTCGAGACGACGTACGATGACACGCCGTGAGTAATACGGTTCGATTTGATCCACCCCGCCTTCCGTGAGATTCCGCCTTGACCACTGAACCAGACCAGACCAACCATGATGACCATCCCGGCGTCCGCTCGACCGCGGGGTTTGCGACCGTCGACCACGACCGGGCCGAGCGTTGCGGGCACGGCGAGGTGATCTACGCGGCGGGCAAGCTGCCAAGGGAAGTCGTGGCGATCGCTGAGGAACTTCTCGATAAAGGTTCGCCCTGCGTGCTGGCGACGCGGTGCGACGTGGATCAGGTTGCGGCGTTGCGGGAGGCGTTCGCGGACGATCGGCCGGTGGACGTCGGCGAGCGGAGCGGGGCGGTGATCGTGGGGACGCCGCCCAAATACCTGGACGCCACTTCCGGGGGGATCCCGATCGTGACGGCGGGGACGAGCGACCTGCGGGTGGCGGAAGAAGCGGTGATGACCTGCCGGGCGTTGGGGTTTGCGGTCAAGGAGATCAACGACGTGGGTGTCGCGGGGCTGCACCGGATATTGAACCGATCGGAAGAGGTGCGGAGCGGGAACTGCGTGATCGTGGTGGCGGGGATGGAGGGGGCGTTGCCGAGCGTGGTGGGGGGGATGGTCGATGTGCCGGTGATCGCGGTGCCGACGAGCGTGGGCTACGGGGCGAGCTTCGGCGGGTTGTCGGCATTGCTCGGGATGCTGAACTCGTGTGCCTCGGGCGTGACCGTCGTGAACATCGACAACGGCTTCGGCGGGGCGTACGCGGCGTGCCAGATCGAGCGGATGGTGATGCGGGCGGTGGCGACAGAGCGGGAGACAGCGGGCAATGGCTGAGCTTGTGGAGGTGGATGAAATGCCGGCTCTGTCGGCCCGGCCCGTCGATGGACACAAAGGCACGTTCGGCACGGTGGTCGTGGTCGGCGGCAGCCTGCGGATGCCCGGAGCCCCGGCGTTGTGCGCGACCGCGGCCCTGCGGAGCGGGGCGGGGTTGGTGAAGGTGGCCGGGCCGCTGCAGGTGTTGGCGTCGGTGCTGACCATTCAACCAAGCGCAACGGGCGTGGGGCTAAAGGACCTCGGCGCGGCGAAGGGCGACGGTAAGTCCGTGCTGGCTATCGGCCCGGGGCTGGGGCGCGAGGCGGGGGTCGGGACGATGGTGCGGGGCTTTCTCGATTGGCCCAACCCGCTGGTGGTGGACGCCGACGGATTGAACGCCTTGGCTGAGGAGGGCGGGTGGTCGCGCTCACCGGACAGCCCGTGGGTCTTGACGCCGCACCCCGGCGAGTTTCGGCGGCTAGCCAAGACGCTGGAGATCGATGGCGATCCGACCGACCCCCAGTCCCGGCCGGCCGCGGCCGCGGCGCTGGCCGAAGCGACGGGAGCGGTCGTTGTGCTGAAGGGGGCAGGTACAATCGTCACCGACGGCCGACGAGTCTTCCGCAACGCCACCGGCAGCAACCCAGTACTCGCCACCGCGGGCACGGGCGACGTGCTCACCGGCCTGATCGCCGGGCTGATCGCTCAGGGAACCGATCCGTTTAACGCCGCCGTCTTAGGCACGGCCATCCACGGCGAAACGGCCGATCGTTGGTCGCAGCAAAACGGTTCACGGGGTTTACTCGCGGTGGAACTGGCCAATGCTCTGCCCGCAACCCTCCGCGACCATGCTGCGCGTTAGCGACATAGATTTTTTACCCGCTAAGAACGGTTCACTTCCGCCGAACGCATTTGCAACTCGTAAACTCGGCGACGCAAGGCGGCGGGTTTGATAACGCGGGCCTGGTCGGCGTAGCCGCAGATCCACCACGCGATTTCCTTGATCCCGTCGATGCGAAAATTCAACCGACAGCTCCCGTCGTCGAGCATCTGGGTGGTTTGCGTGGGGTGCCAACGGACTTCGGAGACGTTGGTCGCCACCATCGGGCGGAACTCGATCGTGATGTCGTATTCCTTGCCCTCGGGGATCAGACGCCACGCGTTGCCGAGTTTGTCGGAGACTTTGAAGTTTTTTGGCCGACGGAAGGTCTCTTCGGTTAGGGTGACCGATCGGAAGCGGACGAGCTTGAAGATGCGGACTTCTTGGCCATGGGCTGACGTCTTACCCAGGACGTACCACGCGTTGTTGGCCAGATGCATCGCGAACGGATAGTGGCGGCACCGCAGGTCTTCGTTGTCGGCGGGTGACCGGTAGACGATATCACAAACACGGCCTTGATCGATCCCGCGTTGCAGGTCGTAAAAGACACGTGATTCGTCACGGCCGTCGGTCGGGCGTTCGGAGTTGATGGAGGTGCTGTCCAGCAGTTGGTCGCAGGCCGTCCGCATGGAGTCGGGGATCGTAGCGGTCAGCTTATGCAACGCCGAGATCGCGGAAGAAGCGAGTGGGCGATCTGCGTTGGCCTCGGCTGTTTTGCCCAGCACCATCAAGCCGATCGTCTCGGCCACGGTCAGATTGATCGGTGGAAGGAAGAAGCTTGCCTGGATACGGTAGCCCTTACCCCGCTCGAAGTAGTAAGGCACCCCGGATGCTTCGAGCAGCTTCAGGTCGCGGAAAAGCGTGCGGCGGCTGATTGATAGTTGGGAGGTAAGCTCCTCGGCCGACTTTATTCGCCCGCTCTGCAGCAGCGTAATCAGGCGGATTAAACGGTGAACTTGACGTGTACCCATAGCGATATCGATGCCTTGTTAACAAGCGGCAGTCGTTAATAAGTACGGTTGGTTAAGGATCACTTCGGCTTTGCGTTGGGGTACTTATCGACTTCGCAGGCAGAAGGTAGTGACGATTATTTGACCGCGGGCTGATTCTTCATCGGGAACCCCGAGCGGTTGAGCAGGTCGGCGAAGTCCTGAGTGAACACAAAGTTGTGTTCGGGGAAGGCGAGGCCTTTGCGGTTCTGGTCGATGTGGCTGAACATCAGATTGATGTCGGCGTAGTGCTGGGCTTCGCCGGTGTTGGCGTTGATGAGTTCGACGACGCCGGTGGCCGAGGCGCCGGTGGCGTCGATGCGGTCGAGCGTGGCGGTGTGGCGGAGGGTGAAGCCGGGGCGGGCAGCGAGCCCGGTGAACTTGGCTTTGCCGATCTTGGCCAGCAGCACTTTTTCTTCGTAGTCGCGGGCGTGGCCGACGAGGATCCCGGCGCACTGCGCCATACCTTCGATGACCAGCGAGTTCGGCATCACCGGGTCGGCCGTGAGGCCGGCCTCGGGGTCATGATCGAAATGATCGTGCAGGACGTCCTCGGCCCAGGCGATGTTGCGGATCGCGACGCAGCGGGTCTCGCGTTCCAGTTCGAGGATGAGGTCAAGCCAGGTCCAACGCATCAACGATTCCAAGCAGAAACATGAGACGGCACCGATCGGCCCGCTAGCGATTTAGAAGTCAATCGCGTCAGTGGTCGGTCGGTATTAGCATTAGCGAGTTGTTTACGCGTCGAGTTTGCCCTGAACGAACTTGACCACGGCGTCGACGGTGAAGACGTTTGAAAATTCTTCGACGTCGCGGTTGCCGTCGAACTCGTCGAGGTTGGCGTGAGGCAGGCGTTCGCGGAGGGTCGCCATGCCTTCGTCGGTGACCTTGCCGTCGACGACGTAGGTCGGGTCGGTGAGCACGTTTTCGGGGAACAGCTCGGACTGGTCGATCTTCAGGTCGAATTCTTTTTCGAGGCGGAAGACGATGTCGAGGAAGTCGATCGACTCGGCCCCGAGGTCGCCGACGAGGGTGGCTTCTTTGCTCACTTCGTCTTCATCGACGCCGAGGGCGTCTTCGAGGACGGATTGGACTTTTTCGTAGACTTCGTCGTAGGTCATCGCCGTAGCTCTCCGTGGTCGGCCGTTGGCGGCCTTTGATTGGTATTAGGGGGCGTTCCGTGCCCCGTAGAACGGGAGTTTAACGACAAATTTACGTTTTTTCACGGCCCAACGCTCGGGTTCAGCGGCACGAGGGGGCTCAAGCGGAACCGTCCCTGCACGGCGACTTCGCCCTCGACGGTGCCGGTGCCCTGGAATTCGAGGTCGCCGTTCTCACCCCGTTTTCGCAGCGTGACCTCGACTTGGAGTGCCTGCCCCGGGCGAACCATCGCGGCGTAGCGGAGGTTTTTCACCTCGGCGATCACTAGATTGCCGGTCTTCGGCGGGCCGTCGACGCTGCGGATCAACGTCCGGGCGGCTTGGACCATCGTCTCGAGCATCATCACGCCGGGCAGCACGGGGAAGCTCGGGAAGTGGTCGTCCAGGTATTCCTCGGCGCTCGAGACGTTTTTGACCGCCACGATACGCTCGTCGTCCTGTTCTAAAACTTTGTCGATTAACGTGAAACGCATAGATCGTCCCCGATTGGCGAGCGGGAGTGTATCGTTGGCCTCGCCACGAAGCAACACAATGTCGGTATCCTTTCGCACGTGAACGACCAACTCGCCCAGACCGTCGAATTGTTCCAGGCCGCCTATGGCCATCCGCCAACCCACGCCGCCGTGGCCCCGGGGCGGGTCAACCTCATCGGCGAGCACATCGATTACTGCGACGGTTACGTCCTGCCCATGGCCATCGAGCGACAGGCCGTGGTCGTCGGCCGCTCCCGCAACGACACCACGGCCAAGCTGCGGTCGACGGCCCTGTCCGGTGAAGCGGTCTTCGATATCGACGATGCGCCAATTGGCCTTGGCGACCCTTCATGGTCGCGATACCTCCGCGGTGTTGCCGCGTTCAGCTACACGCCCACGGGATTCGAGCTGATGCTCGACTCGAACGTCCCGGCCGGCGGGGGGCTGTCGTCCTCGGCGGCGATCGAGGTCTCGACCGCGACCCTGCTCGAAGCAATGGGCGGCGTGCAGCTGGGCGGGGTCAACAAAGCGCTGTTGTGCCAGATGGCCGAGCACCGCTACGGCGGGACCAAGTGCGGGATCATGGATCAGTTCATCTCCGCTATGGGCCAGGCGGGGCGGGCGTTGCTTATCGATTGTGTTGATTATTCAACCCGCCCGGTCCCGCTCGACGCCGAGAAGCTCGCGGTCCTGATCATCAACACCAATAACCCCCACCAACTCGGCGACGAATACAACCAACGCCGGGCGTCGTGCGAGCGGGCCAAGTCGTTGGTCGGCAAGGCGAGCTGGCGGGACATCAAGCTCGCCGACCTCGACGCGGTCAAGCCGACGCTAGGCGAAACCGACTACGCCCGGGGGCGACACGTCGTGGGCGAGATTCGGCGGACGCTCGACTGTGCCGACGCGATGGAGGCCGGCGACTGGCCGCAGGTCGGCTCGTTGATGTACGCCAGCCACGACTCGCTCCGCGACGACTTCGAGGTGAGCACGCCCGAGTTGGACAAGTTGGTCGAGCTGGCCGCGGCGCTCGGCCCCGAGGCCGGCGTCATCGGGGCCCGCATGACCGGCGGCGGCTTCGGCGGCTGCACCGTCACGCTGTGTAACGCCGACGCCGCTGAATCGGTGCAATCCAAGATTGTCGCCGACTACCAGGAATCCACCGGTATCGAGCCGACCGCGTTTGTCACCAAGCCCGCCGACGGGGCGCGGATCCTCGACCTGTGACGCGACGGCCGGTATTCCGTAATATTCGATGATGGCGGAAGCGGCCCAGATCGTTTATCACCGGGGCGAGTTCGTTGCCCGGGACCGCGCGCGGTACGCGGTTGAAGACCGCGGGGTACTGTTTGCCGACGGCGTCTACGAAGTGGTTCGGTTTGACCGCGGTCGACCGTTCGCGATGCAGGCCCACGTCGATCGTTTGGCCCGGAGTATGGAGGGGATCGAACTCGTTGGCGTACCCGCCGAGCCTTTCGCGGCGTTGTCGGCCGAGTTGCTCGAACGCAACGATCTGACCGACGCGAAGGTCTACTGGCAGGTCACCCGCGGCCCGGCGACGCGTGACTTTTTGGTTCCGGATGGCGCGGAGCCGACGATGACGTTGATCGCCTACCCGACGCCGCCGATCGCGTCGCCCGCCGAGCCGCCGCACGGGGCGGGCTATATCGCGGAAGACTGCCGGTGGACGCGGTGTTGGATCAAGTCGTTGATGCTGCTGCCCGCGTCGTTGGCGAAAAGCGCTGCGGTCCGGGCGGGGGCGGTGGAGGCGATTTTTGCACGGCAGAAGCCGACGGCGGGGGCTCCGGGCGGCTTGGGGGACCCGGGGGCCGAGCGGCATATCACCGAAGGCGCTTCGACCAACGTCTTCATCGTCCGCGACGGCGAGCTGCTGACCCACCCGGATGACGGCTGGGTCTTGGGCGGCATCACCCGCGATACGCTGATACGCATCGCCGGGGGCTTGGGTATCCCGGTCCGGGACGATCGGCCTTTCACCGAGGCGGACCTCGCGGCGGCGGACGAGGTGTTTGTCTGCAGCACGACCCAGCTCACCGCGATTACCTCGATCGTCGGAGATCAAGCCGAGGTGGTCATCGCCGACGGCCGCGTCGGTGGGATTACGAAAAAGACTTACGCCGCCTATCACGAAGCGATCTTTGATCGAGCGCTTTGAACCGCGGCGGAAGGCTTCAAACCCCGGTGGGTACGGCGTCGGCGAGCTTTATCGTGGTCATCGTGAGGTTGTTCTCACGGAGGTAGGTCACCAGCATGGCAATGTAGCTGGCCCGGATCAGTGGCTGGTCGCCGAAGCCGAGCTTATCTTGAACGGCCAGCACGTCTTCGTCGGTGTTGCCCTCGATCTCGACGAACGTGCCGAGGTACGGCAGCGTGTCGATCTCGACCCGGCAGCCGTCGAGGAGGTAGCGGATGCGGTGCTTCTCGAAGGTGAGCACGGGCTGGTAGCCGAGCGCCGCGAGCATCTCGGTGGCCCCGCGGATATCGGAAACGCCGACCTCGGTTTCCGATCGGCTCTTGAGTCGGCCGTGGGCCCGCGGGCCTTTGTGGGTCATGACGGTTTCGGTTTCGCCGGTGGCCGGGTCGAGTTCTATACGGACCCGTAGCCCCTGGTCCGAACTCTTGAGTCCGCCGTCGGGCTGATCGAAATACGTGTTGGTTTCTGACACTTCGCGTTCCCGCACCGCGTCGAGTTCGTCGAGCTTGGCGTGCAGAGCGGCGGGGTCGGTAAGGCGGAGTTTGGCTTCGACTTCAATCATCATGGTTGAATGATAGGGCCGGCATGAACCGCGGTCAGCTTTGGCCGAACAGGTGGCGACGGATCGACGCGGCCCGGGCCAAGTCGAGTGTACCCCGGCGGTGGCTGCGGTTTCGGGCGTCGGCTCGGGCGTGGTGTCCCAGTGTTCCGGGGCAGAGCATGAGGGTCAGCGGGGTGGGTAAAGCCTGGCGGCGGCCGATCCGCCAGAGCAGGAGCCGATCGGCACGGTTCAGCCCCGCCTCGCGGGCGACGCGGTTGAAAACCACCAGCGTGTGCGGCCTCAGCCGCTGTCGGCGGAGCCAATCGAACAACGAAACCAGGCTGATCAAGACGAGGATCACCCCCAGAACGACCATGATATCTTCGATATGCAGGTTGCTGCCGTTTTTGATGGCTTCGAGCCCGACCTGGCCGGGGTCGCCTTTGAACAGCCGGCCATCGGCGGCGATCCCTTCGGCGAGGCTGGGCAATAGCAGCTGCAACTTATCGATCAAATCCATCACGCGGCACCTCCCATCAGGCCGGCGTATTTTTTCAGGGTGGGCATATCGGGGGCCGAGGTCACGATCTCCAGCGCCCGGGTGCGGTGCGAGCCACCGCGTTTGAGGTGGCTCTCGAGGCGTCGGGCAGCCAGCGGATCGACGTTGAGGGTGGCCCTCGCGGCCCGCAGCCGGTTCTTGTCGTTGAGCTGCGGCCAGACGTTCCATAATCGATCGAACGCGGAGGCACGCAGGCGGCGACCCGCCATCGTGCGGATTGACGCATGTTTCGAGCGACTCATCGCTGTCAGGATTTCGTTTCGTTCAGCGTCGTTTTTGCTGGATGGAACGAGGTGCGTCGCCGCGAGCCGGGCGATCGCGATCGAAGAATCCTCCAAACGGGGAAGTAGCTGCCTGCGTACTTCGTGGTCCAGGCGTGGGTCTGCGGCGTAATCCGGCAAATTTTGTTTATCCTTCGTTAACGCAATCAGCTCGCGAGTGGCGTTAAGCCGTGCTAACGGTGCGCTGCGCTCGTCTGCGTTTTTAGAAGCGAGTCCCAGCCGCCGCGCCTTCTCCAACGGCGAGATCGGCAGGGCGCAGATCCAAGCGGGTAAGGCCGCGATCGCGGAATCGCTCTGCCCGTTGAGAGAGGCTGGAAAAAGCCCGCCGGGCTCGCCTGCTCGAGCCAATCCTCGACGGACGGCCGGCAGGTTGAGCAGGTGCTCATGCCCCGCGATCGCTTCGCCCCAGGTTCCGTTTTCAAAGCAGCGGCGTAAGCCGTGGACCGCCGCTAAATCGAGAGTGGGCAAGGCCAGAGCCGCGACCAAGGCACCGCGTTCGGATTGACCGTCGGCCGATTTCAGCCGGTCACGCATCGGTGCCACGGCCGCGTGCTCAGTGTCTTGCAGGGCTTCGATCGCCTTGCCTCCCGCCGCGAGCCCGCGGGGAGCCAGCCCCAGCCACGCTCTGATCACGGCAAGCGACCGATGTCGGGCGTAGCCGGCGATGGCCTCGTTGATCGTCTGGGTCAGGCGTTCGCCGTCGGCGGCCTCCATTTCTGAAACCCGCTTGACCATGCCCAGCAGGCAACGCTCGGCCTGGTTCCGGATCGGCTCGTCTGTGGAACGCAGTTTCTCGACGACGAGGTACGCCAGCCCGCCCGCGGCGGCGGCCTCGACCAGAAGCAGGGCGTTGATTTGGGCTCGGGTCTGATTTTTGGTGCTTTCGGAAGCACCGCTGAGGACTAGGCGGAGCGGCTTCTGGAGCCTGCTGACCTGTCGGGCCAACTCAGCCCGCGACCCGGAATCCAGCTCGTGCAGATGCTCGATCATTACGGTCAGCCCCTCGGGCTGACGGCGGGACAACAGGGTGGAGACAATCCGGCGGCGTCCGCGGGGGTCGGAAGACTCCCAGGCCATTCCCAGGGCCATTTCGACTGAGGGGTGTTCGGCTAGCCAAGCATCTCCACCGGCGGCGATTCGGTCGAGAAGGGGGTAATTCCAGGCCATAACGAGAGAACCTTGCGGCGAAGTTCGCGTACTAAAAGCGGCGACGAAGAATTATCGGCCGAATGTTAAAATCCGCTACAACATGCCGAGTACCCTAAAAAACCGTTCAATCTGTATTTTTCTTGCGTAAAAGGGACAAAAAATGGACAGCCCGGGGTTCACATTGAAAAATCCAGCGATATAATTTGGACCACACGGGCAGGATGCCGGTGTGGGGATTTGTACGACAACCCGTTCGACACCCAAGAAACCGCCTTCACGGGCGACGAGGAATATATGAGCGTTAGCCATAAATCATTAAATACCCCAGCTTTCCGTATGATGCTGTACCGCCGACCGCTCCACCCCGAGCTGTTCGACCTCCAGACACGCCGCACCGATCGGCACGGCGAGTATGAAATCGAGTCTTGGCTGACCCCGGGCGGGCATGTTGTCCGTTTCGCGGTCGAAAACCAGCAGATGACCGAGACCGTGGTTGATTCCGGCAACCACCTCCCCGAAACTGGCCTGGTCCACGCCCTTCCCTGTCTCGGCGAAAAAGATTTCGAAATGGAGCCTGAGGGCCGTCTGGGCTACTTCACCACGCTTCAGACCGAGTCGCTCACCGACAACCTCTACCAAGCGACTTTCCGTGAAATGGAAGTTTTTGCCCGCGAAACCGGCTCGCTGAGCCACAGCTGGGAGACCGAGCACGGCATGCACCTCTCGGTACTCGACGCTCAGAAGTACCGCAACGAGTACCACGTCCAGTCGTACCACCTCGTCCCCCACAACGGTACCGTGCTGCGTACTCAGTCGATCTTCGAGATCAAGAAGTAAATCGATCCCCGCAGAGCGGGCGAAATTTTTACAAATCCACGAAAAATATTGACCCGTACGCTTCGGCGGCGGGTTTTTTCATATCTAGCCGACTCCCGGATCATCTTGTCTACAAAACGCCGCCCCGCAGGCCGCCTCGGCGTGTATCCTCTCCGGCATGAATCAACCCCAAACCCGTGAATCCATCGTCAGTGAGATCGAAAAAGTCGGCCTGGTCGCCATCATCCGGGCCAACGCCTCGTCGGGCCTCCTTGAGACCTGCCGGGCCTTGGCGGACGGCGGCGTCACCGTCGCCGAGATCACGATGACCACCCCCGGCGCCCTCGACGCGATCGCCGCGGCGGCCAAGGAACTCGGCGACCGCATGCTCATCGGCGTCGGCTCGGTGCTCAACCGTGATATCGCCAACCAGGCGATCGAGGCCGGGGCCGAGTTTGTGATCTCCCCGATCTTCAAGCCCGAGATCATCGAAGCGTCCCACGCCCACGGCAAGCCCTGCTTCTGCGGGGCCTTCACCCCGACCGAGATCCTTCAGGCCTTCGAGGCCGGCAGCGACGTGGTCAAGGTCTTCCCCGCTAACCACAACGGCCCGAAGTTCTTCAAGGACATCCTCGCCCCGATGCCCCACCTCAAGCTCACGCCCACCGGCGGCGTCGACCTCAACACCGTCCCCGACTGGTTCGCCGCTGGTGCCCGCTGCGTCGGCGTCGGCTCGGCGCTGGTGAAGAAAGACCTGATCGAAAAGCAAGACTGGGCTGGCCTGACCGACCTCGCGAAGCAATTTGTCGACGCGGTGGCGAAAGCACGCGGTTGAGTGAGATCGATATGTAAATACGGGGTGGCCAAGGTATAGCGAAGCGATATCCAGGAACCTCTGTGCCCGGAACATTACAGTTTTAGTTTTCGGGACATCTCGACCCGGTAAGCGTTTGGCCTAGATTCTTTCCGCTCGTTCCCAAACGTCACAGCCCGAAATCGCCGCGGACACGATTCCGTGTTTTTCGCGTAATTTTTTGCGTGCGAAGAAATTTCATTGGTTGATCAATTAGCCCTCGCGTGGGGTTCGCCGTTGATCGTGCCGCAGGCACCAACTGTGATACGCGTTTCGGGCGGTTTTATTGTGTCGGGGTATTACGTGACCAGTGGACGAGGCGGTGGGTATGACCGAAGAACAGCGTTTGATGAAGGGCTTGGCGGACTGCCCGCACTGCGGGGATGAACTTGAAGCGCCGATCGCAGCAGCATTGCGGCCGGCGCGGTGCCCTTCGTGCGGCAAGCAATTCGTGTTGCCTACCGCACAGGCGTTGTTCAACAACGCGGCGATCTATCTCATGACGCACGAGGTCGAGCGTAATATCAACGACGAGAAGAGTATCGAAGACCTGCGTTTCGAATCGTTGGCCGACGAGTATGCTGCGGGCACCGACGGGGTCGATTGGACGTCTAGGCGTCGGGGGCGGAACTACCGGCAGGCAATGTGATGACGAAGTCCGAGCCGCGGCCGGGTTCGGAGTGGACTGATAGCAGGCCGCCGTGTTCTTCGATCAGGCGACGGGTGGTTGGAAGGCCTAAGCCCGAGCCGCCGCGTTTCGACGAGAAGTAGGGCTGGAAGATTTTCTCGATGATTTCTGGGGGCATGCCGGGGCCGGTGTCGGTGACGTGGATCTCGAGTTGGTCCTGGCCGGCCGACTTGCTGTTGGCGGTCCGTAGGATCAGTTCGCTGTTGCCGCCGGAAGGCAGGCCTCTGTCGCGGGCCTCGGTCATAGCTTGGCAGGCGTTGATCAGCAGATTTAGCAGGGCCTGTTTGAGCAAGGCGGGATCGGCGTGGATCTGGGCGGGATCGGCGTGTAGGTCGCAGCGGAGGTTGACTCGGGCTTCGTCGGACTGGGGCTGAAAGAAGTCGATCAACTCGTCGCACAGGGCGTTGAGGTCGACGGGTTGGCGGTCGAGCTCGACCCGGCCGGCGAAGCGGAGAAAGTCCTCGAGGATATCGCGGAGGCGAGCGGTCTCACGGTGGAGGCCAGCGGTGCGTTTCTGGATACGGGCTAGGCGCTCGCGGGGCGGGTCGCCCAGGCGTTGGGGCAGGGTCTGGCCCTCGGCCGGCTCGGGCGGCGGGGGGAGTGCCTCCGCCAGATCCGCGAGATCTTCTTCGATGAGCTGGATATTAAGCCCGACGGTCGACAGCGGGTTCTTGATCTCGTGGGCGAGCCCGCTGGTCATCGTGCCGAGCTCGGCGAGACGCTCGGCCGTACGGGCGCGGGCCTCGAGTTGACGGACCCGCCGCTCGGTCCGCCTCGACCACGCCCAGGCCGCGGGTATCGCGAGCAGCAAGCCCAAGGCAGAGCCGAAAAAAAGCGTAGACCATCCCATCGACTAAGCATAACGCCCAGCTTATTCACGTGTCTTTATGGTTGCGCCTGAAGATTTAGCCGGCGCGGTCTTGGGCCAACGCGTCCTGGGTCACAAGGTTCACGTCTTTGGCTTGGAAGCCTTTGTCGCTTTCGATCAGCTCGTATTCGACCATCTCCCCGTCTTTGAGCGAGCGGAAGCCGTCGCCCTGGATCTGCGAATAGTGCACAAACACATCCTGGTTTTCAGGGCCGACGATGAAGCCGTAGCCCTTTTTCGGATCAAACCATTTGACGGGACCTTGCGTAGACATGAACAACTCCTGACGGGAAATGAAGGTTCGCTGCGGAGAAGATTTTGTCGTGAATCAGATATCACGCGGTACGTTCATCAAATTGAAACCTACAAATACAAGTCGATATAGCTTGGCTATGGCCGGCCATTTGATGAAACTGAAGCGTGAATCGAAAACAACGTTGGAACAAATTCCTTGATCAAACCAACTCAACACAGAAATAAATAAAAACAAACGGCTACTGCTTAGAGATGAATACCGTCTGTCCTAAACACAACCGCGTCCATAAACGGCCGGACGCCTTGGCCGTGCCGCGGTAAAGATGGGCACCGCGGCCGTGGCTCTTGAATCCCACGGTTTAATCCTAACACCGAGAATCGCTTGGGAAAAGAAAATCGTGTTTGGTTAGAAGAAATTTTATTTAGGCATGGGGGATTCCCCTTGTTTAAGAACGCAAAGTAATGGACAGACCTATGAAACAACAGATGTGTCATCAACGACGACTAGTTTTAACCTAGGTTTGTTTATGGCGTAGTTAAACAAACAACCCGCCTTTCGGCGGGCTATTTGCATTATTTAAAATGAGGTTTTCTGAGGTTGATCGCCGGGCCGTTTAGGACTCGACTTCTTCGGTTTCTTCGATACCTTCTTCCTTCATCGCGGCGCGGCGGCTGAGCTTCACCCGGCCCTGCTCGTCGATGAGGATGACCTTGACGCGGACCTTGTCGCCGACCTTGACCACGTCCGAGACCTTGTCGACAAAGCCGTCTTTGAGCTCGGAGATGTGGCAGAGGCCGTCCTGGCCGGGGATGACTTCGATGAAGGCGCCGAAGTCTTTGACGCTGGTGACGGTGCCGGTGTAGAGGGCGCCTTCTTTGACTTCGGCACAGAGCTTCTCGACTTCTTCGAGGGCCTTCTCGGCCTTGCCGCCGCCCTGAAGTTAGGGGGTCTAAATCTACCATTCCACCCCACATTTGCGGCTGTTCCAGAGCGATAACCCGTCCCATTCCCCATAAGGGTGATGCCGCTACCGATAC